>NZ_JBNNWQ010000001.1:0-1664415 GCF_050281145.1 Paraburkholderia sp. NPDC080076
GTGCCGGACAGATCGCGAATCATGAGGGATGACATGGTGCTTCTCCAAAGGTGCGCGGAAGACGGGGGTAATCGTGGGCAGGCGAAGCGGACCGGCGAACCGGTCGCCTCGCCTGGCCGCGTATTACACGTGGATGTTGTTGCTCGTGGAGATGTACGGGTTGACCGTCGAGCTGATGCCGGTGGCGAACGCGACGTTGTTGCCGTTGGCGTTCTGCAGGTTCAGTTCGGTGTTGATCAGCTGGGTGGCATCGACCTTCTTGCTGTTGTTCGGAGCAAAGACGGGGCTGAAGTTGAAGTACGACGAGGACGGGTAGTAGCCGGTGCCGCCGCGCACGGCGCTCATGGCCTTGCTGTCGAGTTGTTCGGTGATGGACAGGTCTTTGATCATCAGCGTGTTCATGGTGAGTCTCCAGAAGGTAAAGGTCAGGGTCTTGCGGTTGGGTGCGAGCAACTTGTCTGCTCGGGTATCACTAATGCACGGGCTGTGCCAGTTATATTCAAGGTTCCTAAGAAAGCTGGTGGAGGCCTGCTGCACAAGGGTTTCGCGTTGCAGTGCCGGGTTCGCACCAGCGAACAGCCGCGTGGAAGCGATGAACGACTGACGGCATATGCCCGACAGACCACTGCATGCTGTTGGATGTCGCACGACTCGGGCTCGCCGCGCAGGCAGCGGGCCAATCCTGGTTTGCGAAAGCACGGAGCGGGAGCTAGTATCGAAGCGGCACATGTAACTGGTTACGAAAGGTTCTCTATCAGCCCGAGAGGTTTGGATCGCGCGCGATCCGGCCCAACGGCAGCGGCGGCGCTTCGCACAAATGGCTAGCCTTGCGCGTGTGATTCACGACTTTCAGAACGGCGAGCTGTCCCGTGACGAGTTCGTGGCTCAACTCGACAGCACGTTGACGACCGAAGGACTCGGCCCCACGCAGCTGCTGGACATGCTTGGCGCGGCACATCGCAAGGCGCCCCTCCCCGACGATCTCTACGTGGAAGTGCGGCGACGCATCGAGCAGTTGCGCGTGTCGAACGTAGCGGCGGGCGGCGACGAAACCGGCATCCAGACCACTGTCGAGATTCCGTCGGTACGGTCAGCCAGCGCGGGCAGCGCGGGAAGCTCGGCCAATGCAGCGGGCACCGGCAGTGCGGCGGGACACGACCAGATCAAAGGCACCGGCGACACGCTCAACAACCGCTTCGTGCTCGAAGAATGCCTCGGGGTCGGCGGCATGGGCACGGTGTACAAGGCACTCGATCTGCGCAAGCTCGAGGCCTCGGATCGCAAGCCGTATCTCGCCATCAAGGTGCTCAACGTTCAGTTCCGCGGCAACCCGAATTCGCTGGTGGCGTTGCAGCGCGAGGCGCGCAAGGCGCAAGTGCTTGCGCATCGCAACATCATTACGGTGTACGACTTCGACCGCGACGGGCCGATCGTCTATCTGACAATGGAGTACCTGTCCGGCAAGCCGCTCAGCCAGTTGCTGCGCACGCCGGGCTACCAGGGCATGCCGGTGCGTGCGGCGCTGCCGATCGTGCGCGGCATGTGCAGCGCGCTCGCCTATGCGCACGAACGCGGCTTCGTGCATTGCGACTTCAAGCCCGCCAACGTGTTTCTCACGACGAATGCCGAAGTCAAGGTGATCGACTTCGGCATTGCCCGCGTGTTCCAGCGTCCGGAAGAGGAGAGCGATGCAACCGTGTTCGATCCGGGCAGCCTCGGCGCATTGACGCCCGCGTATGCGAGCCCGGAAATGATCGAGCACCGCGAGCCCGATCCGCGCGACGACATCTACGCGCTCGGCTGCATCACGTACGAGCTGCTGACCGGTCACCATCCGTTCGACCGCTTGTCGGCGACGCAAGCCCGCAATGCCGATTTCAAGCCGCAGCGGCCGGCCAATCTCGATTCCAGGCAATGGCGTGCGCTGCGTGCCGCGCTGTCGTTCGACCGCAATTCGCGCATGCCGAGCGTGGTGCGCTTCATCGCGGAGTTCGATAACGAAGCGCGTGCGGAAAAGTCGGGCACCCTGGCGAAGGTGGGGCTCGCGAGTTTCGCGGTGGTGTGCGCGGCGGCGGTCGGCGTGTTCGCGTTCCGCTCGGCGCCGACCCGGCACAGCGGATCACAGACGCAGGCGGGCGCTTCGCAGGCTTTGGCGGAGCAGACGGGTTCGTCGTCATCGGAAGGAACGGTGTCGGGGCCGGTGAGCGCGCCGCCTGCGGCACCGCCGGCAAGTCCGGTTGCGGCCGCGCCCGCCACGCGACCGGCGGCGCCCGCGCCGAAGCCGGCGCTGACCCTTGCCGCCATCACGCCGGCGCTGGCGCAAGTGCCCTGTTCGGCGCTGTCCGCGTCAGTCCAGGACCACTCACTGACGGTGCGTGGCTACGTCTCGCAACGCTATGGCGCGGCGCATCTGAAGGACACGCTGGCGGCGTTGCCGGGCGTCGATACGCTGACGCTCCAGGTCGAGCCGCTCGCCGACGACAAATGCGACACCATCAAAGCATTCGCGCCCTACTGGATTCACAACATGCAGGCCGGCCACGTCGCGGCCCTGCATGTGCGGCCGCCAGGTGGCCAGTTGAGCGAAGGCAACCCGCTGGTCGTCGACGTCACCACGCCGGGTTACGACTCGTATGTGAACCTCGACTACTACCAGCTCGACGGCAGCGTCGTGCACATGGTGCCGAGCCCGCGCGCGAAGGACAATCAGGCGCCGCCGCACTACGCCGCCACGATCGGCAGCGCGGGTGACTGGATCATTTCAAAGCCGTTCGGATCGGAGATGGTCGTGCTGCTGATCACGCCGGCGCCGCTCTTCGATAAGCCGCGCCCGGAGAGCGAATCGCGCGCCGACTATCTGCGCGCACTCGACACGCGGCTTGCGCAGATCGGCGGCAAATACGGCCACGATCACATCGTCGCCGATTTCGCGCCGATCACGACGAAACCACGCTCGCCATGAGCGGCGTGCGAGCGCGGCTCGCGAGCCGGCTATGAACCGTCCGCGAAGCCGACAAGTCACTTGAGATCTTTGACGACCCGGAAGCCATCCTGCGATTGACGCACGCCCGAGCTGTACTTGAAGCGTGTCGCGCTGAGCATGTAGCTGCCGCCTTCGCGCCACGAACCGCCGCGAATCACGCGCATGTCGCAGCCGGGGCTGTCCCATGCGTGGCCATCGGCGGGTGCGCCCTGGTAGGAGTTGTGCCAGCAGTCGGCGGTCCATTCCCAGACGCTGCCGTTCATGTCGTACAGGCCGAGCGGATTCGGCGCGAACGAGCCGGCGGCCTCGGGCCCTTCCTTGTGCCACGGTTCGCCGCAGTCCTTGCAATTGGCGTTGCCCTTGCGCATCTGATCGCCCCACCAGTAGGCGGTCGTGGTGCCGCCGCGATCCGCGTATTCCCATTCCGCTTCGGTGGGCAGGCGGTACGGTTTGCCGGTGGTCTTGCTCAACCATTTCACGTATTGCTGCGCGTCGTCCCAACTGAGGTCGCGCGCCGGTGCGGCCTTGTTGGTGTTGCTTTCCGGCGTGAGCTTCTGGCAGCCATTGGCGGCGACGCACGCGTTCCACTGGTCGACCGTCACCTCGTACTTGCCGATCGCGAACGGCGCGCCAATGGTCACGTGATGAACGGGCTTTTCGGACGGGTCGTCGGTACTGCTGCCCATCGAGAACGAACCCGCGGGCACGGTGATCATGATCGGACAGGTGGCGCAATCGCGGCTTTCGCCGGCAACCGGCGCATGCGTGACGGGCTTTTGCGCGACCGCTGCTGCAGGTGGTGCGGCCGGCGGAGCAGCGCTTGCAGTGGGCTTGGGTGCCGGGGTGCTAGCCGGCGGCGTTGGCCGCGCGGCTTGCGGCGCGGGTGCAACTGAAGGCGCAGCAGGCGTGGCGGTGGACGGCGTGTTCGACGTCGCCGCGGCACGCAAGCGGTCGATGCGCGCATGAGCGAGCGTGGCGAAGCGGCCGTTCGGATAAGCCTTCAAATATGCCTCGTAGTCGCCCGGGTAGTTGCTGTCCTTGATCGAATTCCAGAACGTGATTTCGTATTGTTCGCTGCTGTCTTTCGGCAGGATGCCTCTGCTATGCAGCGCGACCAAGGGATTATCCCGAGCTGTGGACGCAGCATCGGCCGTCAGCAAGGGCTGAGGAAGCGACGAGGCAAGCCACGGCGATTGCTCGCCGCCGGTCGCGTCGCGAACCTGCGCTGCGACGCGTTGCAACAGATCTGGCAGCGCCAGCGACGGAGCGCTGTCGAGCGCGTGAAGCCATGCATTCGTATAGACACCGTGGCGTGTGCCGTCCGCTGCGAATCCGCCGGGCGCGGTGGCGTAGGCAACCACGGTTTTGCCGGGAAGCGCAGCCGTATCGTCCGTCACGTCCGCTGAGAACGGATTATTCAGGCACGTGTCGAGGATCACCAGATTGAGCCGGCCGTCACGCGCTCCGCGCATGGCCTGCAATACGGCGTGCAAATCGACACCGTTGCTCACGACCTCAGCCGGCGAGCGGGCATCCACTCCCGCTGGGATGAGCAATGTTTGCGGGCCGATTCGCATGCCGTGTCCCGCGAAATAAAAGAGGCCAACACCGCCTGGCCGCAAGCGCTGATGGAATTCGCCGATGGCCTCGCGCATTTGCTGCGGCGTCGCATTCGTGCGCAAGATGACGTCGAAGCCGAGCGTTTGGAGCCTGCCGCGCATGGCTTCGGCGTCGCGCGGCGCGTTCTCTCGCAGCGCGTCCACTTGCGTGTCAGTGCGATCCGTACGATCCACACCGTCCGCACCATACGCGCCGTTACCAATCACAAGCGCGATACGTGGAGAAAGCAGATTGCCCTGTGGCGGCGTGAACGGAGTGACCAGCGTGAGCGGCAAACTCGCCGCACTCGTATCGCGCTCGGCGCCGTCACGTTGCGGCGCCGCAAAAGCGTCGCCCCAATGCACCTGCATCGCCCCGGCCACGCACACCAGCATGAATATTCGCCACATCTTTACATCCTGTTTGTTCCGGACAGAACATAGGCAATCGAGGACCACGCTACTCGCATCAACTGCTGGAGTGAATTGCGAGAAACATCGACGCCGCTATCGACCATCCATCTGCAACCTCTTAATAACGATAGCACGCGCTTTGCGCGCCACAACTGTCCGCGTGCCCCGAATGCGTTATACGGTTAACGAGTGTGGCGTATCTTTTTGGCAAGTTACGACCTAAGCTAATTCACAAAGTAGGGCGGCAAGCTCGTTTTAACCAAGTGGCCGTCCAATCGCGCGTGCGCCCGCGACATCCAGCCGGAACGCCCGGCCTGCCTTGTGCAGCCGACCTGGCCATGACCACTCTTCGGGAGAGTGCGCTATGCGAAGAACCGTTACCCCCGTTGTTCTCGACGTGCGTCATGGATCGAATGCGCGTCGCGAGGCGCTGCGCCGGGCTTTGCGCGCGACGCTCGTCCTCATGTTCGGCAACATGGTGCCGAGCGTCTTTGCGGCAGCCGAGCAAACGGCGTCGCCGCCGGGCGCCGAGGAATACATCATCTGGCCATCGGATGGCACGGTGATTCACGGCGGCAAGTTGTGGGTGCGCATGGGACTGCGGAACATGGGCGTGTGCCCGAAGGGCGTCGTATTCCCCAACACCGGCCATCACCATTTGCTGATCGACACCGATCTGCCGCCGCTCGATCAGGAAATCCCATCGGATCGCAATCACCTGCACTTCGGCGCGGGTGAGACGGACGCGCGAATCGAGTTGCCGCCGGGCAAGCACACGCTGCAACTCATTCTCGGCGACCACAACCACGTGCCGCATGTGCCGCCTGTGTATTCGAAAAAGATCACCATCACCGTGCTAAAAGACTAGCGCGATCCGTTCGTTCAAAGCGGGTCCGTCAGGACGGAGAGACCTTCATGTACAAGATCATCGCGGTCGCGGCGCTCGTCATGTCGGCGGCATTGGCTTCGCCGAATGTCGCCCTTGCAGGCAGCACGCCGGCGCCGGCCGGCGCCTATGCGTATATCGGCTATCCCAACGATGGCCAGGTCGTCCCTGCCAACAAGCCGTTCAAGGTGTGGTTCGGCCTGCGCTACATGGGCGTAGCGCCGAAAGGCGTCAAGTATCCGAATACCGGTCACCATCATCTGCTGATCGACACTGACTTGCCGCCGATGGATCAGGAGATTCCATCGGATCGCAATCACCTGCACTTCGGCGCGGGTGAAACGGAGACCATGATTCAACTCCCGCCGGGTAAGCACACGTTGCAGCTGCTGATGGGCGACGACATGCATGTGCCGCACAATCCGCCGGTGTATTCGAAGAAGATCACCGTCATTGCGCGGTGACGCGCGGTTGCGTATTGCGCGGCGTGACGCGGCGCATCGGTTAGCGCCTCAGTGTCACGCCGCAGCCAACAATTTCGCACGGGTTGTTGGCCGCAATCCACCATCCTCCGGACGCCGCTTCACCGCTTTGTCTCACGTCCGCCTCACTGCCAGCCCCGCAACCCTTTATCTACAGCATTCCGGCACATTTCTTAGGATAGGAAAGCAATCCTGGCACAGCCCATGCGTTAGTGACACTCGAGCAGACAAGTTGCTCGAACCCAACCGCAAACTGTGCTGTATTCCCTTCCCAGGAGATTTACCATGAACACGCTGATGATCAAAGACCTGTCCATCACCGAACAACTCGACAGCAAGGCCATGAGCGCCGTGCGCGGCGGCACCGGCTACTATCCGTCCTCGTCGTACTTCAACTTCATGCCCGTGTATGCGCCGAACAACAGCAAGACCGTCGACGCCACCCAGCTGATCAACACGACGATGAACATTCAGAACGCCAACGGCAACAACGCAGCGTTCGTCTCGGGCATCTCGTCCACGATCAATCCGCACGTGTACGCCAGCAACAACATCAACGTGCACTAAACGGCGCAGGCCGCCGCGGAGGCACGACAGCCTCCGCGGACTCTTATCGGCCGCTCCTCAAAAAGATTTCGCAGCCAATCGTTCTTTTCACGCGACCCCCCGTTTCACCGCCCGATTCCCGCGCCGATCTTCTTGCATCGCTTCGATGGTGAAGCCGCGCAGGAGATGCTTTACTTAAAGGGCGCGCTCCACTCGTGCAACGAATTGGGCGCCATCGGAGACCATCGTGTCAGCGTTGCTTTCATCAGCTCGTCAGCGCTTCTTCCGCAGGACATCTGCGCTGCGCTGCGTTTGCGCGGCGACGATATGCGTGCTTTCGCTGTCGGCCTGTGTCGATGTCAGCATGCCCGACTACAAGCGTCCGGACACGCCCGCCAAAGCCTCGTGGTCGGATCAGAAAGGCGCGCCCGTATCGGCCGCCGCGACGATCGAACCGGACTGGTGGAAAGGCTTCCACGATCCCTATCTCGACACGCTGATCGCGAAAGCGATTGCCGGCAACTTCGATATCAAGGTACTGGCCGCGCGTATCGACGTGGCCGGCACGCAGATCGGCGAAGCCAAAGCGGGCGCCTTGCCGACCATGGATCTCGGCTTCGGCGCCGATTTCGAAAAGACCACGCACCAGACCTTCTCCAAGCAGTACAACCTCGCGACGCAGGTGAACTGGGACATTGATATCTGGGGCAAAGTCGAAAAGGGCGTGCAGGCGCAAAAGGCCGAATTCCATGCCAGCGAGGCGGACTGGCGCGCCGGCTATCTGGAACTGGTGTCGAACGTGGCCAGCACGTACTTCCAGATTCTGCAATTCGACGACCAGATCGAGCAGCAACAGAAAACGCTCGAAACAAACCGGCAGATTCTCGCGATTTACGACGGCCAGCGCCGCAACGGCCTCATACCGCAAACCCAGGTGTTGCGCCAGCAAGCGGAGATCAACCGCCTGACCAATCAGCTGCTCGACCTGCGCCGTTCACGCGCGCTGGCCAATAACGCGCTTTGCACGCTGATCGGCGTGCCGGCGGGCGAGTTCCGGATGCCCAAGGGGCATTTGCAGCAGCGCGTGCAATTGCCGCCCGTGCCGGACGGCTTGCCCGCCCAACTGCTGGCGCGCCGTCCCGACGTGGTGGCCGCCGAGTTCAGAGTGCTGGAAGCGTACGACCTCGTCGGACAGGCCAAGCTCGCGCAGCTGCCGACCATCAGCCTGACCGGACACGCCGGCACCGCGAGTTTCGCGCTGACCGATCTGCTGAAATCGTTCACGTACGGCTTCATGCCCAGCATCAACATTCCGCTGCTCGATCCCGGCGTGCGGGCGCATGTGAAAGTCACACAAGCGCAATCGACGGTGGCCGAACAGCAGTATCGCGCGGCGGTGATGACCGCGTTCGAGGAAGTGGAAAACTCGCTCGTCAATGTGAATTCGCACAAGGAACAGCGGGTGGAGTTGCAGCAGGAGGTGTCGCGGCTGCAAATCGTCGCGGACCAGATCCAGTCGCAATTGCGCCTCGGCGTGGTGTCGCAACTGGAGGTTTTCGAAACCGAACGGACCTTGCTGGAGGCGCAGCAGGAATTGCTCGCCAACCATCAACAGATACTGTCCGACACGGTGCTGCTTTATAAAGCGCTGGGCGGCGGCTGGCCGAGCGTCGACGTGCAGGCTGAAGTAAAGGAACACTGAGCTAATCCGCAATGTGGCGCGCAGCGTGGGTATTTCGGCTGTATCTGACGCACTCGTTGCCTTCATAATTCGACGATCGGAAAATTGACACTCGCCATGTGTGACTTACAATCTTTAATGGGCTGGTTTTTGCACGGCTCACTCGAACAATATCTTTCCGCCGTAGTCCTTCGTCCCGTTTCCGTTGCGCTCTCGCCGCAACGGGTAAACGCTTAGTGATCCAGATAAAATGGCCGCCGGCGAAGCTCCGATTGCTGAGATGCGCGCGACAGAAGACGCCGCGTTCGACGTGGTGTTGTCGCCGGCTGCGTCCGCGCAACGTCCCGCGCTCGACGCGATCCGGATCGTCGACAACCTGTTTGCAATCGGGCGCAGCGAGGCACCTTTTACCGACTATCCCGCCGAGCGGATTGCGCGCCTGTCGCGCCGTCATGCGCGGGTTTTCACGGAACACGGCGCGGTCTACGTCGCCGACCTCGGCAGCAAGAACGGCACGACGGTGAACGGCGTGGCGGTGCGGCAAACACCGGCCCGCGTGCGCGCCGGCGACGAACTGTGCTTCGGCGGCGAGCTCTGCTACCGGGTGAGCATTGAGCCGCGCGCGCGTATCGTGGCGGCCGCGAGTTCGCCCACCGCACTGGGATTGCTGCTCGTGCCGCAGCGCGACGATCTCGGCCTGCAACCCATCGAGGTGCAGGCATTTCCGTTTCTGGTCAGCAAAGCGGACGAAGTCTTCTCGCGCTACAAGGACCGCTATCCGCATCAGGTCAATTACATCTCGCGCCGTCACGCGCATATCTTTCTGAAGGGTGGCGAGCTCTATGTCGAAGATCTCGGCAGCACCAACGGCACATTCGTCGGCGGAAAGCGGCTGGACGAGTCCGCGCTGCCACTGGTAGAGGGCGATCTCGTTGCATTTGGCGGAGACCACTTCGTCTACAGGGTGACGCTGCAGAAACCCCCTGAAGTCGAGCCCACCGTGACACAACTATTCCTCAATCCGGCCGCCGACGAAGCAGCCGATCCCGACAAGACCACCTTCGTCGGCGCCGCGCATTCATTCCTCGATATCTTTTGCGTCGACCCCGGCCTCCAACGCGAAGACGAAGTCAACGAGGCGGCACAGGCCGCGTCCGCGCATGCGAAGCGCGACGCGCCGACCGGCACGGCAAGAGGGGCGACTGGCACGAACGGAACCAACGGTGCGAGTGGCGCTGCCAGCACGGCCGCCGCGAAGGGCCGGCCGCGCCGTTGGCGCTTGCTCGCGGGCGAACTCGGCAAGGCGTTTGCAATCGACGATCGCGCGAGCGTGCGGCGCATGGCGACATGGGGCGGCGTAGGCGTCGTGGTGATAGTGGCGATTGCGTCGGCGCTTTACATGCGCGGTTCGTCGGAGCGCGAGTTGAAGAACCTGCTGGCGAACGGCGATTACACGAGCGCGGTCACGGCGGCATCGGGCTATCTGGCGAACCATCCCACGGACACCAAAGTCAGCGCGCTAGCGAGCGAAGCGTTGTTGAAGGCGAAGCTCCCCAGTTGGCTGAACGCGTTACAAAAGGCTCAGTTCGATCAAGCCGACGCGTTGCTCAAGGAGATGCGCTCGCTGAGCGCGAACAATGCGGACGCCGCGTCGCTGATCGGCGAGTTGCAATGGGTGGGCGATCTGGAGCGTTTCGTCGCGGCGCGCGGCGGCATGGACGCTCCGATTCGCATGTACGTGGACGAGGGCACGATCGACAACCTGCTGCAACGCTGGGAAGACGACGCGAAGAGCCATCAGCGCGCGCTTGACCGCATCGCTTCCTACGTGCCCGTGTTCGCCGATCCCTATGCGCAGGCGCTGAGCCATCTGCGTAAGCTGGAAAGCGACGATTCGGTGTACCTCGCCGCCATCGACCGTCTGAATGGGACGATCCGCACCGAACTGGCGCGCGACAAACCCGACGCGCTGCCTCCCGTGCTCGACGATTATGCGCAGCGCTATCCGCGTCTCGCCGGCATTGATCGGGTGCGTCAGGATTTGCGCCAATACACGGATTTGTTGAACGCCGCGTTGAGCCGGCAACTGGTGCCGTTGCTCGCCATGTTGAAATCGGCGCGCTTCAGCACGCCGCCTTTTCAGGCTCAATTTCAGCAGCTGGCGGCCAGCCGTTTGCCTTCGTCAGACGTGATTGCGCGCCATGACGCGGTGACAGCGGCATGGCGGCGTGGCGACGCGCAACAGGCGCTGGCCGGTTTGCAGGCCATGCCCGCAGGGCCCTGGTCCGACGTGCTCGCGGCGGAACTGGCGCACAAGAAGGCACTGGTCGATCAGTACGCGCAATTGCAGAAGACGCACGGCGACAAGGATTACGACCAGCGCCTTCTGTCGTTCTACGCGAGCCTCGACCCGGCAACGGACGTGTGGTTCCTGCAGTCGATCCAGAAAGACGTCGCCGCCTTGCACGACAAAGCGCTGGCGCGTGCGCAAGACTTGATGTTGCGTGCCCAGAGTCTGTGGAAACAGTATCGCGCGGGTGGCTCGATCGGCGGTACGCAGCGTCTCGAAGCCGGTATTTCGCCGGGATTTCGCAGCGAGGCGCGTCTGCTTTCCGATGCGCAAACATCGGCGCAACAGGGCATGCGCATCTACACGCAACTGAAGGCCGATCATCCCGCCGACTTCGACCGGCTGCTTGCGGATATCGAGGCCGAAACCAATTTGCAGCGCCGTTCGCTGACGGAGTTGCGCATGGTGCTGGATCCGGGACTTCTGAAAGCGAAGCTGGCATTGATCGGGGGCGAGCAGAGTGAAACGCGACAATCACCCTAGGCCGTTGTCGGAGGCGCTGGAGGATCACAGCGTCGAGGGCATCGCGATTCTGATGGCGGAGCCAGTGCGGCTCGCGCGCGCGCTGATCTGGGCGATGGTCGCGCTGGTCGTGGTCGGGCTGTTGTGGTCGTTCGTGGGACGTGCGGACGTGATCGTCAGCGCGCAAGGCACTTTGTCGCCGGAATCGGAGGTGCGCCGGATCTATGCGCCGATCGACGGCGAACTCGCCGATCTGTATATCGCCGAGGGGCAACCGGTGTCGAAAGGCGACGTGCTCGCGCGCCTGAATGCGCGCGGCGCGATCGAGGCCGCCAGCAACGCCTTGCAAGCCCAACTCAAACTGGAAGACGCCGAGCGCGACTGGAAGCAATTCCCCGAGAAGAAGGCGCTGTTGGAGCGCAAAGCCGCCGCGCTCAAGACGCAGATGGAAGTGGAAGCGCGCCAGCACGAAAATCGCGTCTCCGAAGGCACGACCAAACTCGCGGAAGGGCAGAAGGCCGAACTCGACGAAGCACGCAGCATCCTCGACAATGCCCGGCGCACGCGTGAAGCGGCGCGTCAGGAACTGGACCGCTACTCGCGTCTCTTCGCGCAGCCGGGCGGCGGCGGCATTGCCGAATTGCAGGTGGAGCAGAAACGCACTGCGGCGATGGAAGCGGATAACGCGTACCGTGTGGCGCAATCGAAGCTCGCAGAGCTGGATTTCCGCTTGAGCCACGAATATACGCAGGCAAATGCGCAACTGGAAACCAGCGGCCAGCAGACCACCGACTTGCAGCTTCAATACGATTCGGCGGTGCGCGACATTACCGACGCGGAAGACAAGTTGCGCCTGCAACTACAAAGTGCGCGGCTGGTGTCCGAAGCGGCCGCGCGGATTCGCTTCGAGAACATCGACAAAGACAATTTCCTGCTGATTCTCGCGCCGGTCTCGGGCGTCATCACCGACGTGACGTCGACGCAGCGCGGCGACAAGATTCAGGCGAACGCGCCGCTCGGCGGCATTGCGCCCAAAGACGCACGGCCCGTGCTGAAGATCGAAATCGCCGAACACGATCGCGCGTTTCTGCATGAGGGCCTGCCCGTCAAGCTCAAATTCAACGCCTTTCCGTATCAACGCTATGGGCTGATCAGCGGCACGCTGGCCTATATTTCGCCGGCCACCAAGCCGTCGGCGACGGACAAGCAGCCGGTCTACGAAGGCCGCGTCACGCTCGACAAAAATTACTACCAGATTGCCGACACGCGCTATCCGTTGCGTTACGGCATGACGGCAAGCGCTGAGATCGTGGTGCGCGAGCGGCGCCTGATCGATCTGGGTCTCGATCCGTTCAGGCAGGTTGCGGGATGACCGCGCGGATCACACGTCAATTAAAGGAGCGGAAGAAATGACCGCGATAGTGCGAATCGATGACGAAGTCGTGGACGTGGCCGAATTTATTCGTCTTCTGAAACTGACCGGCCAGTTCGAGAGCCTGATCGAGCAGATCGTGCGCGACAAGCTCACGGTTCACGCGGCGAAGAAGCAAGGCATGACTGTCACCGCCGATGAAATCCAGCAACGCGCCGATCAGTTCCGCCGTGTGCGCGGTTTGCATCGCGCGACGGATATGAATCAGTACCTCGACGCCCTCAATGTCAGCCTCGACGAATTCGAGGCCTTCATTACCGACGGCCTGTATCAGGAAAAGATGCTCGACGAGATCGGCAACGAGGTCGCAATCAAGGATTACTTCGCGCTGAATTCGCCGAAGTTCGATGCAATCGAAGTGAGCCACATCGTGCTCGACAGCGAGGGCAAGGCGAAGGAAATGATTTCGTACCTGCACGACGATCCCGACAGTTTCGCCGACATGGCGCGCGAGCATTCGATTGCGGATACGCGCGAAGCGGGCGGCGTAATCGGCAAGGTGCTGCGCGGCTCGTTGAAGCCGGAAATCGAAGCGAAGATTTTCAACGCGGCGGTGGGCGATCTGCTTGGTCCGTTTCCGTCGGCGGATCGCTCGTGCTTCGAGATTTTCGCCGTGACGGCCAAATATCCGGCGACCCTCGACGCTGACGTGGCCTCCGAAGTCCGGCGGCTGCTGCGCGAGGGCTGGCTGATCGCACGCGCTCAGGAGCACGTGATCGAAGCGCGCTAGCCCGATCGGGGCTAGCACGCCGTATTGAAACAACGCAACGACACGCCGATTCGAGGTCCGCAAGCACATGGATGCACCCCAGACCGCGCCTTCCGCAGCCGAGTTTCTCACCTCGGTGGAAATTCTCTCGCCGTTTTCGCGCGATGAGATCGAGCGTCTTGCCGAATATGCGCAAGCGCGCTTCTATTCGTTCGGCGAAACGGTTTGTTCCGCGGGCGAGACGGCTGACGGGCTGTACGTGATTCGCTCGGGTTCCGTGCGGATCTTCACGGAAGAGCACGGCAAGGAAACCAGCATGGGGGTGCGCAAGTCGGGCGAGATCTTCGCCGATATTGCGATGTTGCGTACCTATGTCCACGAAGCGTCAGTGCGGGCATCGGCGAAAACCGAATTGCTGTTCATTCCGCGTGCCGCGATCGAACCGGTCATGGCCGGCAATCAGGCTGCCTTGGCTTTCGTTGCCAGCTACGTGGCGATCAATTCGGCGGGCGGTTTCGTCGCGCAGTTATTCGATCTGCGGGGCAAGCTGAACAAGGCGGAACTCGAAGAGTACGTGCGCAGCGTCGGCGTGAAACGAGTGGCCGCAGGCAAGGAAATCCTCAAGCAGGACGGACGCGAGGACCGGCGCCTGTACGTGGTGCGTCAAGGCGCAGTGCGTATCGTGCGGCACGAGGAAGGGCACGACTACACGCTCGCCACGCTCGGAGAAGGCGAAATATTCGGCGAGAAAGCTTGCTTGATGCGCCAGGAGCAGATGGCGTCGGTGGTCGCGACGACCGATACGCGGCTGCTGGTCATTCCGGAGCGCACGGTCCATTTCATTCTCGAACGCAATCCGAAGCTGCGCGAAGTGCTCGACGAGCGGATTCGCTACGGCGACCGCGAATTGCAGCGGCAAAAGCGGGTCGAACAGCGGCGCAAGCTGCCGCTGATGCTCGATTTGCAGAGCAAGCCCGAGTTCGGCGAGAAAGTCATCAAACGCTTCGCGCTGGTCGAACAGGCCGAAGAAATGGATTGCGGTGCAGCGTGCCTTGCAATGGTATGCCGCCACTACAGCATTCCGATGACGCTCGGCAAATTGCGCGAACTGGCCAACGTCACGACCCAGGGCGCGACGCTCGACAGTCTCGCCCGCGCCGGTGAATCGCTCGGCTTCACGGCGCGCGGCGTGCAATGTACCTTCGATTCGTTGCGCGGTTTCGATCTGCCGTTCATCGTGCACTGGGAGGGCTATCACTACGTCGTGGTGTACGGGCTCTCCAAGGATTACGTGTGGGTGGCGGACCCCGCGGTCGGCTTCAAAAAAATGACCGTGGAGGATTTCGAACGCGGCTGGAGCGGCACCTGTTTGCTGTTTACAGGTGGACCGCATCTGCTGCAAATGTCCGCCGCGCGTTCGCCGTGGATACGCTTTGTCGGGTACCTCAAGCCGTACAAGAAGATTCTCGGCCACCTGTTTCTAGCCACTTTCGTGATTCAGGTATTGGGCGTGATTCCCCCGCTGATTATCCAGAACATTCTCGATGGCGTGATCGTGCATCAGAATGTCAGCCTGCTGCATCTGCTGATTGGCGGCTTGATCATCGCCAATGTCTTTTCGCAATTGATGTCGTCGATTCGCGCGTACCTCGCGAATTTCATGGTGCGCAACATGGACTTCGCGATGATGTCGCAGTTCTTCAAGCACACCATGTCGCTGCCGTTTTCGTTTTTCGCCAAGCGCAAGACCGGCGACATTTTCGCGCGCTTCCAGGAGAACCAGACGATCCGCGCGTTCCTCACCGAATCCACCGTCACCACGGCGCTGAATCTGCTGATGGTGTTCATCTACTTCACGATCATGTTCGTCTACAACGTGAAGATGACGCTGGTGCTGATCGCGTTCGTCATTCCGATCATGGCGCTGACCGCAATTGCCACGCCGAAGATCAAAGGCTATGCGCGCGAAGTGTTCACCGCGTCGACCGAATCGAAGTCGTTCCTGATGGAAGCGCTCGCCGGTGTGGAGACCATCAAGGGCATGGGTATCGAACGGCCGGTGCGTCTGCGCTGGGAGAAGAAGTACGCGAAGGCGCTCGAAGTGCAATATCGCGCGCACGCGTTCAACATTCTCGTAGGACTCGGCAGTCAGTTGCTAAACTCCGCGACGACGATTGCGATTCTCTGGGTCGGTGCGAATCTCGTGCTCGCGCGTGAAATGACGATTGGTCAGTTGATCGCGTTCAACGCGTTCATGGGTAGCGTACTGGGGCCGCTCATGGGCCTGGTCGGCTTGTGGAGCATGTTGAACGACGCGGGTGTGGCGATGGAGCGCCTCGGCGATGTGCTCGATATCGAGCCCGAGCAGAAGCCGCAGGATTTGCCTTCACGTGTGATGCTGCCCGAACTGCAAGGCGAAATTAGCCTCAGCGGCGTCTATTTCCGTTACGGCGAAAACGACTCGGCGTACGTGCTCGAAAACATCAGCTTCGATATCAAACCCGGCGAACTGGTGGCGATTGTCGGGCGCAGCGGGTCGGGCAAGACGACGCTCGCCAAATTGCTGGTCGGCTTCTACGCGCCGACCGAAGGCAAGATGACGATCGACGGCTACGATCTCGGCGTGGTCGACAAAGCCTATTACCGTGCGCAGATCGGCTATGTGATGCAAAGCAATTTGCTGTTCTCCGGCACGATCTCGGAGAACATCGCGAGCGGCGACGACGCGCCCGACCGGCGCCGCATCGAGGAAGTCGCGAAGATGGCCGACGCGCATGGATTCATCAGCAAGATGCCGCTCGGATATGAGCAGATTGTGGGCGAACGCGGAATTGGGTTGTCCGGCGGGCAGATCCAAAGGCTGTGCATTGCACGGGCGCTGTATCACGACCCGCGTCTGCTCGTATTCGACGAAGCGACCTCCGCACTGGACTCGCAATCGGAGAGCAACATCCTCGGCAATATGCACGACATTCTGAAGGGCCGCACGGCGGTGATCATCGCGCACCGGCTCAGCACGATCATGCGTGCGGACAAGATTCTCGTGCTGTACGAAGGGGCGATTGTCGAACAGGGCCGTCACGATGAACTGATCCAGCGCGGCGGCATGTATTACCAGCTGGTCCAGAAACAGTTGAGTGCGTGATGATGAAGATACTCGACCAGGTTGAAGAGGCCAGCCCCGCGATTTCGTACGCGGGGCTGATCGAGCGGATCGAGATTTTGCGCTCGACATTGCGCTGGTCGTCGCGGCTGGAGCGCGCGGACATCGACAAACTGCTCCGGCAAGCCACCTCGTTGCGCGACGAAGTGATGCAGCTCTCGCACAAGGAGCGCTTCGTGCAAGCGGCGGTGGCCGCGGAGCCGCAGGAGCGCGGCGATCTATCGCGTGGCGCGCGCCGCAAAGCGTTGCTCGAACGCAGTTTCATTTTCGAAGGGACGTTCGGCGACAATCCACGCCTGCTCGAATCGCTCGAAATCGCCGAGAAAGCGGCGCCGACCGATTTACCCGTGTTGATCGACGGCGAAAGCGGTACGGGCAAGGAGTTGATGGCGAAGGTGATTCACGCCAACGGCTCGCGTTCCGACAAACCCTTCATTTCAGTGAACTGCGGCGCGATTCCCGACAATCTGCTGGAGTCGGAATTGTTCGGGCATCGCAAGGGGGCGTTCACGGGCGCTTCGAACGATCGCAAGGGGAAATTCGAAAGCGCGCATACAGGTACCATCTTTCTCGACGAAATCGGCGAGTTGCCGCTCGCCGGCCAGGTGAAGCTGCTGCGCGTGCTGGAAGCGCATGAGATCCAACGCGTCGGATCCGATGAGACGATTGCGGTGGATACGCGCATCGTCGCGGCGACCAATCGCAATCTGCGGCAGCTCAGCGAAGAGGGCAAGTTCCGCGAGGATCTC
Organism: Paraburkholderia sp. NPDC080076; assembly: GCF_050281145.1. Taxonomy (NCBI): domain Bacteria; kingdom Pseudomonadati; phylum Pseudomonadota; class Betaproteobacteria; order Burkholderiales; family Burkholderiaceae; genus Paraburkholderia; species Paraburkholderia sp. NPDC080076. Next base: position 17,456 of record NZ_JBNNWQ010000001.1, read on the forward strand.
TTTTACCGGCTCAGCGTGATTCATGTGACGTTGCCGCCGCTGCGGGAGCGTCGCGATGAAATTCCCCTGCTGATCGCGTGGTTCGGCGATGAAGCCGCCGGCACCTTAAAGCGCAGGCCCGTGCGAATGACGCCGCGTCTGCGGGACTTTCTGCTGAACTATGCGTATCCGGGCAATATCCGCGAGTTGCGCAACGTGATGTATCGGGTGTCGTGTCTGGCCGGCGATATGGCCGATGTCGATCATTTGCCGGTGGACATGCGGCCGGCGGCGCCCGGCTCGGCGATGGCGTCCAGCGCTGCGACCGCGACGGGGCAGGAGCCGATCAGCGTGGCGAACCTGATGTCGCTGAGCGACGCAAAGCGTGCCGCCAGCGACGACGCCGAAAAAGCCTTTCTCGAGCGCGGCCTTCGAGAAGTGAGCGGCACGGTCGCGGAACTCGCGCGTCGTATCGACATGAACCGCTCGCATCTGCAGATGCTTCTGAAGAAACACGGCCTGCATTCGAAGGATTTCCGCAACCGCAATCAGCCGGCCGGGAACAAGAACGGCGCTGAAGACCACGACGATGAAGACAACGAGACCTGAGACCGCGGCGTCACGCCAATAGCTTCATGGCGCCGGGTTAAGCAGAGTTTTGTCTGACGCATTAGGGTCTTCGGCACGCACGACCACGGCGGTGATGTTGTCGCGGCCGCCGCGCGCGAGCGCCAGGTCGACGAGTTCTTCAGACGCGTTCGCGCCGGCCGTTTTGCTCAGCACAGCGAGCATGTCTTCTTCGCCGACTTCGTTGCTCAGGCCGTCGCTGCAGAGAAGGAAGACGTCGCCGTCCGCGACCTCGATGGCATCGTCGTCGAGTTCGAGCACGTCGGTGGCGCCAACCGCGCGCGTGATCATATGCTGCGCCGGATGATGGCGCGCCTCTTCTTCGGTGAGGACGCCGAGCGACTTGAGCGCTTCCACCTGACTGTGATCGCGCGTGAGTTGCCGCAGGCTGCCTTGACGCAGCAGGTACAGGCGGCTGTCGCCAGCCCAGATGTAGCCGCAGAAACGATCGCAGGCGAGCAGCACGACGACCGTACTGCCGATACGCTGCACCTGACGGCGCGCGGCTTCTTCCCGCAGTTGACGATTGGCGGTTTGCAGGCGCGCGCGCGCGTCGGCGACGAAGGACTTCATGCTGACCGGTGACGCGAGCCGGCCAAGCGCATCGATCACCAGACGGCTCGCCAGATCGCCGACCGCGTGTCCACCCATGCCGTCGGCGACGGCCCAGCGTCCGAGTGCGGACTGGTCGAGGCAGGCATCTTCGTTGATCTCGCGGACGCGCCCAGCGTCGGAACGCGCGGACGACGTCCAGCGAAATTGGCTCGCACAGGTCACAACGCTTACACCGTATCGTTTCTGCTGCGTGCGTCGGGAGAGACACTGATGTTCGAGTTCGCGCCGGTGTTGCGTACGTCGACCGACTGGAACGTGTTGATCATCTGGTTAGCATAGAAGTTGTTGGTCACATCGTACAGGTTCACGACGGGTCCAAAGCTCGGCGTATCGCGTACATAAGGCTGAATCCAGCCGTACACCCACGGGGCGCCGCCGCCGCCGCGGATCGCCGCCATCGCTTTACGGTCTAGCGCGAGGTTCAGCGAGAGGTCGCTTACTGTAATAGAAGCCATGTCGTTTCTCCGGTTGGCCGCGTGTGTAACGCGCGCGGTGACGCGCGGTTAAGAAGTATCTGGCCGTTATAGTGCAAGTGCCATGCCAATTCGTGAGTGATTCAGGCGGTTTGTCGTAACGCCTTGATTGCCGGGCGATTCCGCGAGCATGCGTATAGAGCGCTTCGGCGCGCATCAATTCATCGGTCGGCTGGCAGCCAACATGCCCGCACTCGAAACGGTGCGCGACCCAACACATTCCTCGTGCTCGCCGCGCCGTTTCAATCGGCGCACATCCCCTTCCACCGCAGCGGCAAAAGAGCGCCGCTCGCCAACACTTCGGCCAAATTTCTGTCGGCCCGCAACGTACACTCGTCGCATCCGGAACGTCTCGTTTTCCCGCGAAGCCCTTTAAATAAAGGCTTTCGCGCACATGGCCCGAATGATGCAAAAGATCTCGCAACAGTGTTGGAAATCGAAGCGAGGCCAGCCATGAACACGAACCAAACCAGCAGCGAAAACAGCGAAGACCGCTGCGACGCCGCGTCCACCATCGACCTGCCGATCGGCGCGCATCTCGTCACGCAACGCCCCGGGTACGAACACCACGGCATTTATGTGGGCAATGGCCGCGTGGTTCATTACTCAGGCTTTGCGAGTTCAGCGCATCGCGGCCCGGTTGAGGAAGTGGAACTGGAACGTTTCGCCGCCGGCCATCCGCTGACGATCCGTTCAACCCCGTCCGCCCGCTACGTCGGCGACGAAGCCGTGCGCCGCGCACGCTCCCGCCTCGGCGAAAACCATTATCGCCTGCTGACCAACAACTGCGAGCACTTCTGCGCATGGTGCCTGCTCGGCGAAAGCCGTAGCGAACAAGTGCATTGCTGCCTGCGCCATCCGCGCACCGGCATGCATGCACTGGTGTGCCTCGTGAAGGCTTTTGTGGAAAGCACCGCGAAGGGCGCTCACGGTTCCGCGCAAATGGCCTGAACCGGCGACACCGAATTTCAGTGACTCATTTTAGTGACTCAATCATTCAAGGATTCAAGGAGAACATCATGGCCGCCGCAGAAAAGTCCTTGCATTGGGCCGTAGACAAATGGCTCGCCCCGACCCCGTCGATGCCCGCACGTGTCGTGCAGTTCTGCCACCGTGCGTCGCAACATCAGCGCTATGTGTGCGTGGAAGCCTTGCGGCCGAGCGGTCTGCTGTCGATCTTCTTCTTCCGTCATGACGACGGTTCGTGGAATGTGTTTCCGCCGCAAGCGGAGCGGCCCGCAATGAATGGCCATCGCCGCGCTTTGCTAGCTGCCTAGCTCCGCGCCTGCGCAGACGCTTTCTTGATGATCCACTGATTGAACAGCAGCATCGCCGGCGTCATGGGTTTGCCCTTCAACCATGTCAGCCAATAACTGCCGGCGTGAACCTCCACTTCGAACGGGCGCACCAGCCGGCCTGTGTTGATCTCGTGATCGAACATCAGCGCGGGCGCGAGCGCGATACCCGCGCCCTGCATCGCCGCTTCCACCATCAGCCGCGACGAATCGAACACCGGCCCGCGAATTGGCCGTGGCGGAATACCGGCGGCGGTGAACCAGCTCATCCAATCGTCGGCGCGATAGGAGCGCAGCAAGGTCTCGTCGGCGAGATCCTCCGGCTTCGACAGACGCGCCGCGATTTCCGGCGTGCATAGCAGCGCGAGCGGCGCGTCGAGCAGGCGGGTCGCGAGCGAACCGGGCCATGTGCCGTCGCCGAAACGAATCGCGAAGTCGAGACCTTCGGTGGCGAGATCGACCAGGTTGTTGTTCGTCAGCAGCCGCAGTTCGACGAACGGATGCGCGTCGCGAAATGACTTGAGGCGCGGCATCAGCCAGCCCACCGCGAAGGTGCCCACCACGCCGACCGTCAGCACCTCGTGAAAGTGGCCGCCTTCGAATTGCTTGAGCACGGCTTCGATGCGATCGAATGCGTCGGTCAGCACCGGACGCAACGCGAGGCCCTCGTCGGTCATGGCGAGGCCGCGCGGCAGACGCTTGAAGAGCGCGGTGCCCAGCCGCTCCTCCAAGGTCCTGACCTGCTGGCTGACGGCGGCCTGGGTGACGTTCAATTCGAGCGCCGCGCGCGTGAAGCTCAGGTGTCGGGCGGACGATTCGAAGGCGCGCAGCGCGTTTAACGGAAGGTACGGTCTCATGGCGAAGGCATAAGATTTTCTTGTGAGTTGGCTAACTTATCATCGTTTGTCAGCAGCCGGCGGAAAACCGATAGTTGCGGCTTCACACAAAGGAGCGGCGATGATCACAAGACGGAAGTTCGCGGGCGCGATGCTGGGTGTTTCGATAGCTGGGGTTGCGGTTGGCAGTGCCGGCGCGTTCGGCAAGGCATCCGGCAAGGCGGTGAAAACGGGCACGGCGGCGCAAGGACGCGAGCTGGCCAAGGCGGATGCGATCCGTAGACGGCTCGCTGAAATCGAAGCGGCGAGCGGCGGGCGGCTGGGTGTGTCGCTCGTCGATACGATGTCCGGCTTGCACGCCGGCTTGCGGACCGACGAGCGTTTTCCGATGTGCAGCACCTTCAAGGTGCTGGCGGCGGGCGCCGTACTGGCGCGCACGGATCGCGGCGAGGAAGACTTGCAGCGGCGCGTGGTGTTCTCACAAAGCGACGTGGTGTCGAACTCGCCGGCTACGAGCAAGCACACAAGCGAACTCACCGGTAACGCGGGCATGAGCATCGCCGAGCTATGCAAGGCGGCGATCACGCTCAGCGACAACACAGCGGCGAATCTGTTGCTGGCGACCTTCGGCGGGCCGGCTGGGTTGACCGCGTTCGCCCGCGGCCTCGGTGACGGCATCACGCGTCTGGACCGTAACGAGCCGACACTGAACGAGGCCATTCCCGGCGATCCGCGCGACACCACCACGCCCAATGCCATGCTCGGCAATCTGCGCGAGCTGTTGCTCGGCGAGCATTTGTCCTCGTCGTCGCGAGCGCAACTGCTGGCCTGGCTCGCGGCCAACGAGACCGGCGGCGCACGGATTCGCGCGAAGCTGCCGAAGGAGTGGGGCGTGGGCGACAAGACCGGAACGGGCGATCACGGCACCGCCAACGACGTGGCGATTCTGTGGCCGCCCGGACGCGGTCCGGTGCTGGTAACCGTGTACCTGACCGAAACGGATGGCGACGCGGCACGCAGCAATGCGGCTATCGCGAACGTGGGCGCGCTGGTGGTGGCATCTATCTGATCTCGGCGCGGACAGGAGCACACGCGACGCGATAAGGATGCGATGGCCAATAAATCCGGCGGTCATCGCCGCCGATGCGCCGATCGAAGTATGCGACACTAGGGCCACACCGAAAGGAGGCAACTGCGAATCGGCCTCGATGGATGCGGTGAGAAGTTGACTGTCCATGGAAATGCTCGACACCTTCTGCCGACGTTCGTCCAGGTAAGCCGTCGGCTTGTTCAACCACGCATCGTTGTCCTCGATTCGGAGTCCCCTATGTCTGTCTATGTCCTGGCATTGCTGATCGGCGTTGTGGCGGGTCTTCGCGCGATGACCGCGCCCGCCGCGGTCAGTTGGGCGGCGCATCTGGGCTGGTTGCCGCTGCAAGACACCCCGTTGGCATTTCTCGGCTTCACCGCCACGCCGTATATCTTCACGGTGCTGGCCATCGTCGAACTGATCACCGATCAACTGCCGAAAACCCCTAGCCGTACCGTGCCGATGCAATTCGGCGCGCGTCTCGTGCTCGGCGGATTGAGCGGTGCGGCGATCGGTGCGGCGCATGGCGGAGTAGGGAACGGGTTGATCGCGGGATTGATCGGCGTTGTGATCGGCACCGTGGGCGGCGCGAGAGTCCGCGGCGCGATGGCGCGTGCGTTTGGACGGGACCAGCCGGCGGCGTTGATCGAAGATGCGTTGGCGATCGTCGGCGCGGCGTTGATCGTGATGGCGTTGCGTTGATGCGCTTCAGCGAGACGCGGGGCGCCTCGCTGAAGCGGTTTGGGCAGTCTAGCTGGCCCGTGCGATACGTGAATCGGCGGATGTCCGCGGTGCGGGCAGGGCACCGATAGCCGCGGTGGCGGGAATCAGCTTGCCGCGCACCAGCAAGCCCAACGTCTTCACCGCCAGAATCGCGATGATCACATTCGCCGCGATGAACAGAACCGGCGCGGCCCATTCAACCGGACCCGTCGCGCCTCGTTCGACCATCCGAAGCGCCATCGTCGGCAGGGCGGCGACGCCGAAGCTGAAGGCCCAATAAGCCGGCACGAAAGCCTGTTGGCGAATCCACGGCAGCAAACGCAGGAGCAGCAGAGCCTGGTACAAGCCATAACCGAGCAGCACAAGGGCGAGCAGGTCAGGCGCGCCGCTGCTCAGGCTCAGATAGGTCACGCCACCCACCACCGGCGGCGCAAGCTGGATGCCGAGCACCGGGCGCAATGCGTCGGGCAGCGGTTCATGCACGGCGGCGCGGTGCAGGATCAGCGATTCGATCGCGAGCCACGACAGCAAACCCGCGCCCAAAAACAACGCGCCCAGCTGATGGAAACCGAAGGCGGCCGAAGCCGTGCCGGCTACGAAGCTCGGCGCCACGGTCGGCAGATAAATGGCGGGCGTCACCAGTTCAGGCTTGCGGCCGCCCTGCCAGAGCCGTCCATGCAAATACATGCCGAGCGCCAGTTGCGCGAGCACGGCCACGCCGAACAACGAAAGCGCCAACGTACGCGCGTACGGTTGCAGAAGCTGCGCGGCCAGCAGGCTGGAGACGGGGCCGAGCGCCGCAAACGACGATTGCACCGGATGCTGCATTTCCGCGCGCGCTTCGGCGGCATGCGTCAGCCATTTTTGCCCGTATGCCACCAGAATCAATAGCCACACGACGAGCGCGGCCACTGTCATCAAGTCGCCCACGGCGGCGGGCAGGTGCCAGAGCCTGATTGCCACGCGCCACAGATTGGCGAACGCTAGTGCGCCCACCGCGATCCCGAAGAAGGCAACTGGAATCGTCCCACGCTTGCTGTTCATCACCGATCCTCCGAAAGTTGCGTCGCGCTCCGCTGTTCCGGCTTCGCGCGATCGATGACGTACTTTAAAAGCCGGCGGCCAAACGCTGAATGCTGGGCGCGCTCAACAAATCGCGCGCTCGTCTCAAGATGAGACGTGCCGTATTCGGTGGGCGTTTGCGCCGTGGTTTGCGCTCATGCTCCGGAATCCGCGCGGAATCGGCGCCGAAGCGCCTGTGGCGGGTATGACAGCCCGGCGTCATGGCGTAAAATTTCCGCTTCCCTATGAAGTCATGCCACCCATGCCAACGCCTGCGGACAAATCGAACACGAAGGAAAGCGAGGGTGTTGCCGTCATCGATCGTGCTTGCGCCATTCTGTTCGCCTTCCGGCCGGACGATGACGCGCTCACGCTCGCCGAACTGGCGGCGCGCACGGGGCTTTACAAGAGCACGTTGTTGCGGCTCGCGGGCTCGCTGATCCAGCATCGCTTGCTGCTGCGTCTCGACGACGGCCGCTATCAGCTCGGTTCCGCCACTTTCATGCTGGGCGCGCTGTATCAGCGCAGCCTGAACCTCGGCGATATTCTGGTGCCGCTCATGCGCGAACTCGCCGAAATCAGCGGCGAAAGCGTGTCGTTCTATGTGCGCGACGAAGCGGTGCGGGTGTGTTTGCATCGCGTGGATTCGAAGCACGCGGTGCGCTTTCACGTGCGTGAAGGGGACGTGCTGCCGCTGGAAAGCGGCTCGGGCGGCCACGCATTGCTCGCCTTCGACGGCATGCCGGGCGCACCGTACGAGAAGATTCGCGAGGACTTCTACTGTGTGTCGATCGGCGAACGCGACCGGGAGACGGCGGGTATTTCCATGCCGGTATTCGGCGTGCGCCAGAGCCTGCGTGGCGTGGTGACGCTGGCCGGTCCGAGCTCGCGTATCGATCACGCGTTTCTCGAACGCAATCTCGGCGCGCTGTTCGATTGCGCCGCGCGCGCCACCGACGCCTTGGGCGGCGATTCGCGTGCCATGCGCAACGCGCAGCGGCGCGCGGCCGAAGTTCAGGACAAGTAGTTCAGGGCAAATAGCTCAGGGCAAATAGCTCAAGGCAAATGCCGCTCGGGCTTGCCGGTGTACGTGTAGGCCATCTGGCGCGGCATCGGACCTTTGTTGCGCTCTTTGCGTCCGCGCTGTTCCCATGCGTGCGACAGAATGCCGACCGCGCGTGACAGGCAGAACACCCCACGCGCCAACTCGGGCGCAAAGCCGAGTTCGGCGTAGATCACCGCGGTGGCGCCGTCGATATTCATCGGCACGGGCTTGCTTTTGAGGTTCATGAGCAGCGCTTCAATGCCGCGTGCGATCGCGGCATAGCGTCCGCTGATACGCTGCGCGCGGACATTCTCGTCCACTAACGCGAGAAGCCGCGGCGCACGCGGATCGACCGGATGAAAACGATGCCCGAAGCCCGGCAGATATTTGCCGTGCGCCGCGATGAAGGCATCCACACCTTGTTCGACGGCGTTTTCCAACGTGGTGCCGGCTTGCATGCGCGCATCGATCGAATCGTACAGTTCGACCGCCTGCTGGCCGGCGCCGCCATGCACGTCGTCGAGCGCGTTGATCGCCGAGGCCATCGCGCCGTTCAGCGGCAAGCCGCAACTGGTCGCAATCCGCGAGATCGCAATCGATGGCGCATGCGGGCCATGATCCACCGACGACACCAGCGCCGCTTCGAACAAACGCGCTTGCGCGGCGTCGGGCAGTTCGCCGCGCAGCATCAGCCAGATCATCTGCGGAAAGCTGATGTTGCCGATCAGCTCCTGAATCGGGAACCCGCGCACATTGATCGAGCCCGGATGAATGTCGATGATCGACGTGCTCCAATAATCGGCAGCAAGCTTCGCTGCGTCGAATGCTTGCGTCATGTTCAGATCACTCCTTCGGCGCGTAGTTGGTCGATGTGTGCGTCGTCGTAACCGAGCGCGGCGAGTTGTTCATGCGTGTGAGCCGAGAGAACCGGCGCGGGCGTGCTCGGCGCGGTGTCCGCGTCGTGCAGACGAAAACCCGCGCGGGTCACGCGCTGGCGGTCCGTGTTGGCGTCGGCGGCAAACTCGCGGATGAAGCCGCGCGACTCCAGATGCGGATGCGCGAGAATCTCCGGCACCGACATCACGCGGCCGGCCGGCACGCCGGCTTCGAAGAAACGCGCTTCCCAGTTCGCGGCGCTATCGTGCGCGAGTGCTGCTTCGATCTCCGCTTTCAATGCCGCGCGATTCAGCTTGCGGGCGTTGCGCTCGGAAAAACGCGGATCGTCGAGCAGATCGGCGCGGCCGATTAACTGACACAAGCTCGCGAACTGTTTGTTTTCGTTGGCGGCGATATTGAGCGGGCCGTCGCCGGTTTTGAAAGTGCCCGACGGCGCGGCGGTGAAGTTCTCGTTGCCCATTGGCGTCGGCGTGACGCCGGCGTTCAGGAAATTCGAGACGACCCAGCCCATGGTTGCGAGCGTGGCTTCGAGCATCGACACGTCGAGCATGCGGCCGTGTCCCGTGGCGCGCGCGTCGAGCAACGCGGCGCAAATGCCGAACGCCGCGGTGAGACCGCCCACTGTGTCCGACACCGGATAGCCGACGCGCAACGGTGCGCTGTCGGCATCGCCGGTCACGCTCATCACGCCGGAGATGCCCTGAATGATCTGGTCGTAAGCAGGGCGCTTTGAAAACTCGCCGTCCATGCCGAAGCCGGAGATCGCGCAATACACGAGCTTCGGATTGACCTCGCGCAGCGCCTCGAAATCGAGGCCGAGACGCGTCATCACGCCGGGCCGGAAATTTTCGACCAGCACGTCCGCGGTTTCGACGAGCTCGCGCAAAATCGCCTTGCCGCGCGGGTCTTTCAGATTGAGCGTAAGCGACTGCTTGCCCGCGTTCACAGCGACGAACGAGGCGCCCATGTTGCGCGCCGACGCATCCTTGTCGGCGCCGAGGCGCCGCGCCAGATCGCCGCCTTCCGGGTGTTCGACCTTGATCACTTCAGCGCCGAGCAACGCGAGTTGATACGCGCAAAACGGCCCGGCCAATACATTCGATAAGTCCAGTACCCGGACTCCAGCCAACGGCAGCGTCATCTTTAAAGCCTCTTGTTCAAAATACGATGCGACGCAGTTCAATGCGAAATTTCGTCGAGATTGCGATGGTTGGTCCGCGGTCCGAAGATGCCGATCGCGCCCATCACCATCACCATCGACGCGCTGATCAGCGCGAACACACCGCTTACACCGAAGTGACGCAGCGCGAACGCGATCATGAAGCCGGAGAACATCGCCGACAGACGCGACATCGAGTAGACGAAGCCGACGGCGCGCGCCCGCAAACGCGTCGGGAAGAGTTCGGTCTGATACGCGTGATAGCCGACCGAGAGCAGCGTGCCGCTCAGTGTGATCAGCACGCCGAGCGTCATCAGCATGGCGGGCGAGGTTTGCGTCGCGAACAGGCTGCCGAACACGGCAATACCGAGCGCCGACAGCACGATCAACGTCTTCCGTTCGATGCGATCCGCGATCGCCATGCCGATCAGCGGCCCGAACGGATTCGAAACCGCAATCACGAACGAGTACAGCAGACTGTGCGTGATCGTCACGCCTTTGGAGACGAGCAGCGTCGGCACCCACGAGGCGAAGCCGTAGAAACCGATCGCCTGGAACAGATTGAAGACGAGCATGGTGATCGCGCGTTTGCGATACGGCGGCTGCCAGATTTCGCGGAAGGCGGCCTTGGTGGTCGCCGGTTCGACAGTCGGCACGGCGGGCGGCAGAGGTTTGCCGTATTGCGCGGCGACTTTCGCTTCCAGCGCCTGCAGCACCTGCTCGGCTTCGGCGACGCGGCCTTGCTGCGCGAGCCAGCGCGGGCTTTCCGGCACGCGTCGGCGAATTGCCCACACCACCACCGCGCCCAACGCGCCGATGATCACGACCCAGCGCCAGCCGTCGTGTCCGAACGGCGTGAGCGGCACCAGCCACCACGCGAGAAACGCGACCGACGGCACCGCGGTGTACTGCACCAGATGAACGAACGCAAAGGCACGGCCACGCAAATGTTTTGGCACGAGTTCGCTGACGTACGTATCGATCGTCACCAGCTCGACCCCCACGCCGATGCCGGCAATCAGGCGCCACAGATTGATGGCGGGCGCCGTGCTTTGCAGCGCCATGATCAGCGTCGCGGCGGAGTACCACAGCAGCGAAATAGTGAACACCGTCTTGCGGCCGTAGCGGTCGGCCATGCCCGCCAGAAAGAACGTGCCGATGAAAAGCCCGGCAAACGACGCCGCCACGAACGCGCCGAGTCCGGACACGCCGAAGAACGACGCGGTCGTTGTCGAGTAGACACCGCTTTTGACGAGGCCGGGGCCGACGTACGCGGTGAAAAACAGATCGTAGAACTCGAACCAGCCGCCGATGGACAGCAGGAAAACCAGCATCCACACGGCACGCGTCGCGGGCAGGCGGTCGATGCGCGCGTTGACGCCGGGCGTGAGCTCCGGCGCGCCGGCGCTTGAATGGGGCGACGCGCCGGACGTGTCGATCGGCAGGCTTGCCATGAAATCCTCCTTCGGGTGTCTTTCGTCGCGTCGTTCTGTTGGAAAGAACGACGTTCTGTTTAATGAGTGTGCCGAGAGTAGTCTGTGCGGCCGACGGCAGGAATCCGGGTTTTTACCTGGAGAGAGGGGAAATGCACTTGCGGACGGGCGTTCGCGCAGCAAGCGCGCCCGCCCGTCCGCCGCGAGGGCGGTCCGCTGCTTTACGTGGCCATGCGTTGAAGCATGGCCAGCAGCGTGTCGAACGAAAGCGGCTTGCGCGCGTATTCGATGACGGGATTCGGTTGCACGGGGATATCCGCGGCCGCGCTGCACAGAATGATCGGAATGGCACGCAGATCAGGATCGGCGTTCAACGCCGCGCACAGTTGCAGCCCTGACATGACCGGCATCATGCAGTCCGACACGATGATGTCGGGCCGGGTCTTGCGTATCTGCTCGAGCGCGGCGGCCCCGTTCGACGCCGTCAGCACGGTGTAGCCGTGCCGCTCCAGCAACAGCCGCCAGACTGTCAGGATGTCGAACTCGTCGTCCACGACCAGAATGGTTTTCATGGGCGGCTAGGTATTTCGTCGCGGCGGCAGCGTGGCCGACAGGCCGGCCGCCGAATACAGGCTGGCGGGGCTCCCCGAGTTTTCGATCGCGTCGAGACCCTGAGACGAAATCACAAGCTCGCGCAACGAAGTGTCGTGGGCGCTTTCACGCTGCTTGACCACGGAAATCATGCGCCGCAGACCCGTTTCCGTTTCGGCGTAACGCAGCAGCACGAGGTTCTCGGTCAGGGCCGAAACCCGCACGCTCCTCGCGTGGCCGGGGTCGGCGTAAAGCGGCAACTCTTCTGTAAGGAGCGTGGTGACGCAGGCCTCGCGAAGCTGATGCAGCAGCGCATTCAGGAACAGGCCAAAGCGCTCGGTGCGCAAGGCGGAATCGCGGAAACCTTCCACCCCGTCGATGACGATGCGCGACGCGCCGATCTTCTTGACCGTGGCGAGCGCGGTGGCCGCGAGTTCGTCGACGGCCAGTTCAATGGCCGGTTGCCACTGGATCACGAGCCGGCCGTCCTCGTACGCGTCCGTCAGTCCGATCGACACGGCCTCCGCTTTGCCGATCAGCCGCTGCGGCCCTTCGTAAAAGCCAAGGTACACGCAGCGTTCGCCGCGCGCGACGCCGGCCGCGAGAAATTGCAGACAGAGCAACGTCTTGCCGACGCCCGACGGCCCGATCAGCGTGGTCGTGGAGCCTTGCGCAAAGCCGCCGCCGAGCAGGCCGTCGAGATGCGGAAGGCCGAAGCCGAGACGCGCTTTCAGATCGACCGGACCGGGCGGCAGAGCAGATTGCGCTTCCAGGCGCGGGAACATCAGGAGCCCGCTTTCGGCAATGCGGAAGAAATGCTTGCCCATCAGATGATTGCGCGCGCGCATCTTGTGGACTTCGATTTCGCGCGCGCGGCGCATGCCGTCGTTGAATCGGTTCAGCTCGATCAGGCCATCGACCAGCGTATGTTCCGGATGCGGTTCGTTGCCGGAGAGCGGGGCAAGCAGCAAGGTCGTGCAATCCATCGCTGCGACCAGCGCATTCAACTCATGGATGAACTTGGACAGCGACAGCTCGGTCTCGCTGAATTCACGCGCGCTACGAAAGCCGTCGATGATCATCAGGCTCGGGCGGTAATCGTAAATGCTCGAGGCAATCAGCTTGAGGAAGCCGTCGAGACCGTCCTGCATCAGTTCGTGATAGCCGGACACGAACAGCATCTGCTGGGCGACCGCTTTCTCGTCGAAAAAGCTCAGGCCCTTGAGATGACCCAACAGCTTGTCGTGCGATTCGGCGATCAAGGTCATGTACAGCACCTTCTCGCCCTGGCTTACACGATGAAAACCAATCTGGCTCGACAGAATCGTCTTGCCGGCGCCGGCCATGCCTTCCAGCAGGTACACGCCGCCGCGGACCAGACCTCCGCCCAGGATCTCGTCGAGACCGGGGACGCCCGTTTCCACGTTGGATCGGGAAGATGTCTGAGATTCGTGGTTAGTCATTGTCGAAGTGTCATTTCAAAGTGCGGAGAAGCGACGGCTCGTAAGGAATCGTCTATTGCTCAACTCCTCTAACTAGCAAGCCGCGTTCCCGCTCCGGGGCGGCATTGCTGCGCGTCGGCATGAGATGCAGGGGATTCTACCTGGCGGCGACGCGCTTGGCGAACGGCACGCAGGCGTGCGGTTCGCGGTAGTACGAGGCAGTGGAGTGGCGCGTTGTCGACCGCCGGAGTGGCGGCGAACTTTTCAACGCGATGTAAGCAGAGGGAAATTCAGACAACGCCTCGCGCATGCAATTCGTGCAAAGGTGCACCGCATGCGCGAGGCGCTTACAGCGAGGCGGGCCGACAACCCGCTTTCGATTCAACTACAAACGAAACTACTCGCGGCGTTGACGTCGCCGCCCTGATAGCGCGCCACTTTCGGATACGCGCAAAGTGGCCGCGTGCGTCCCGCGCCCCAACCGGCAGGCACGTCCGTGTTCGGCACGACATTGCTCGCGTCGCGCGCGGTGGCGACCACGCTGTCCGGCGCTTTGCCCTGTTCGACCCACGCGACGAGCGGCGTGAGCATGTCGAACTGGTCGGTGCTCGGTCCACCGCTGCAGTGGTTCATGCCGGCAATCGTGTAAAGACGCGCGAAGTTCGACGCGTCACCGCCGTTCGCCGTCGTGAGCCGCTGATACCAGTCGGTCGTGTCGTTCGATGAAAACACCGGGTCGCTCGTGCCGTGATAGACCATCAGCTTCGCGCCGCGCTGCTTCAATGCGCTCAGGTTGGTTTCGTCGGGCGGCGTCATGAAGGACCACGCCGACTCGCTATACGCGCCGCTGGAGGCGAAGATCTTCGGCGCGTCGGTGTCCATGCTGAAGTTCAGCGCGTACGCCGACAACTGGCTCAACACGGAAGCGCTTTGCGGTGGCGTGGTGAACGTGAAGGCGGCTGCGGCCGGATCGAGTGTGATCGAGTTGGCCTGCTTCCATGCCGACCAGCCCGGGCCGAGTCCGGCGTCGTATGGGAAGCTCGCATACAGGGCTGTGCCTGCGCTGTTGCGCGCGCCGGAGAACACATTGCCGATGGCGTCCTTTTGCGCGCCCGTCAAACACGTGCCGTCGCGCACGTTGTTCGTGCAGGTCGGGACATCGGTGGCGAGGCTGAAATTTGCCTGGCAAGCCTTGATATCCTGAATGAGGCCGTCGCCGGCGCCGTCGAGCGCGTCGCACTTGGCCAGTATTTTCGACGCCGCCATTTGACGTTCTGCCGCGGTAAAGCCGGTTGTGATATCGGGCAGGCCGTTCGACGTTGTCGCGCTCGCCACTTTCGCGAGTTGCTGCGCGCTCCACATTTCGCCGACGGCCGCCTTCGGCAGATGAAAGCCCGGATCGCCCGCAATGATGCCGTCATATTCCGCCGACGAGCGTGCCGCCGCGACCATTGCATGACGTCCACCGTTGGAGCAGCCGTCGAAGTAGCTGCGGTCCGGTGCCTTGCCGTAAGCGAGCTTGATGACCTGCTTGGCCATCGGCGTAAGCGTGGCGACCGCGTTGTAGCCGTAGTCGATGCGCGCTTGCGGGTCGAGACCGAACAGCGGATTTTGCGCCGAGCTGTGCCCCGCATCCGAGCTGATGACCGCGAAGCCCATATTGAGCGCGTCGCTCGTGGGACCGCCGCCGCCGATCTCGCCGGTGGCCGTGACCACGTTGCCGTCGAGGCCGCCGTTCGCCTGATAGAAGAAACGCCCGTTCCATGCGATCGGCAGGCGCATTTCGAAGCCGATCGCATAGGTCTTGCCGTCGACACTGCTGACGCGCTGATTCATGCTGCCTTGAATCAGACAGTGTTCGGCGATCGGTTTGCCCGCTACTTTCAGCGTGCCTGCCGCGACGTCCGTCACCGTGGTGAAGACCGTATTGGCGAATGTGAGCTTCGCGGCGAGCGCCGCGCAATTGCCGGCGAGCGTGCCCGGCGTGGCGGCGCTCAGTTGCGGCAACGCGGCGATGGTGGCGCTGGTGCCCGCGCTGCTGCCGAGATCGTTGCCGCCGCACGCGGCTAGTGTGAGCGCCGCAGCCGCTGCGAGCGCGATAGAGGTGCACTTCATGCTGTGTCTCCTAGAACGAATGACGAACGCCGACCATCACGCCGGTCTGGCCGGTGCCTGCCGCGGGCGTCGTGCCGCCGCCGCCGGCGCTGACCGAGTAGCGCGCCTTCGCGCTGTTGCCGAGGTACGAACCTTGGGCGTAGACAGCGGTGCGCTTCGAAAGCAGATAGGTGGTGCGCAGCGTGCCCATCGTGGCGCGGGTGTCGTGCTCGCTATTGGTGATGTGATAGACCTCGCCGTCGACGATGAAGGCAGGCGTCACGTAGTACGACGCGGCGACGAAGAACAGATTCGAGCGCACGCTCGCAATCGTGTCCGCCGCCGGCTCGACGCGGCGGTTGAGCCATCCCACGCCGAGTTTGGCCTTGCCGAGATTCGCGTAGGCGCTCACATGCGCGCGGATGTCCTTGTCGCCGGCGCTGGTGAGCGGAGTCGGCGCGATGCCGTCGAAGAAGTTCGCCGCCGCGGTGCTGCCGCCACGCTGCTCTTCATACGACGCCGCGACGCCGAAGAGCGGCGCGTCGTACTTCAGCATGACCGACCATTCGCTGCATTGGGTTGCCTGTCCGGCGACCGAACCGGTGCACGTGCCCTGGCCCGGCGAGTTGCCGGTGCCGGCGGAATCGCGGCCGAACGAGTAATTCGCGCCGAGCGTCACGCCCGCATAGCTGCCGAGGTAGACCACCGAGTTGTCGGCGCGGGCGTTGGGCACATAGGCGTCGAGCGAGCCCAGACCATAGATGTCCGGGCCGATCAGGTCCGCGCCCATCAGCGCGAGGTACGTCATCGTGTACTGGCGGCCGAACGAGACCGTGCCGTATGGGCTCTTGATGCCGACGAATGCCTGACGGCCGAACAGCCGCCCGCCCTGGCCGAGGTCACCGGCTCGCACATTGAAGCCGCTTTCCAGCGTGAAGACCGCGCTATAGCCGCCACCCAGGTCTTCATTGCCGCGCAGCCCCCAGCGCGAAGGCAGTTCGCCCGTGACCGACGGCATGCGGAACACGCTCTTGCCCGCGGCGTTCGCGTGCGAAACGTATTCGATGCCGGTATCGACAATGCCGTAGAGCGTCACGCTCGATTGGGCCGCTGCGGCGCCGCTGAGGGTGCACAGTGCGCCGCAGAGTAAAAGACGTGCGGATGCTTGCATGAAGGGTGTCTCCGAACCGTTGAATGAATGTGTGTGTTGTTGTTGAATTTTTTGTGCGGACGGTCAGTCGTCGGCGCGCGGGCGGCGCAGCAGGAGCAGCGCGGCTGCTGCGGCGACCAGCGTGACGGGAATGCTTGCGCCGATTACGGTCGATGAACTGCGGCCCATCGCCAGCAATTGACCCGCGGCCAGCGGCCCGACCACCGAGCCGACGCGGCCCACCGCCACCGCCGCGCCGACGCCGGTGCCGCGCATGGCCGTCGGATAAAATGCCGCGGACAGCGCATACAGCACCGATTGGCCGCCGATCACGAACATCCCCGCGAAGAAGGCCGAGGCCGCCAGCGCGCCGAAGCCGGGCGCCATCGAAAGCGCCGCGAGCGACGCGATGATCCCGACATACATGCCCGCCACCACCACGCCCGAGCGCATGCGATCCATCAACATGCCGATGCACAACGCGCCGATGCCGCCGCCGATGTTGAAAAAGATCTGCACGTAGCCGACCTGCGCGCGCGTCAGACCGCTTGCCGCCATCAACGAGGGCAGCCAGTTGAGCAGGAAGTAGAGGACGATCAGCGTGCAGAAATAGCTGACCCAGATCTGCACGGTGGAGAGCCCACGCGTGCCACCAAACAGGATTTCACCGACCGGCGCGGGTTTGGCGTGGCCATCGCGCGATGCTTGCGTGAACGCCTTCGAATCCGCGAGAAACACGAGCAGCAGTGGCACCAGCACCAGCGGTCCCGCGCCGCCGACGTAGAAGATGTGGCGCCACTCGGTGTCGCCCGCACTCAGCACGCCGATCACCGACGCGATCACACCACCGAACGGAATGCCGCAATACATCACACTCACGGCGGTGCTGCGCGAACGCGGCTCGACCGCTTCCGACGACAACGCGATCAGGTTCGGCAATGCGCCGCCGAGTCCGATACCTGTCAGCACCCGCACGATCACGAGCGTGTGAAAGTCGCTCACCAACGCGGTCATGATCGACAGCAGGCCGAACAGGCAGGCGGAGATCACGAGCACGCGCTTGCGGCCGATGCGGTCGGCGAGCCGTCCGCCGAACATCGCGCCGGGCAGCAAGCCGAAGGTGCCGGCGCTGAACGCCAGGCCCATCTGCGCGACCGAGAGGCCGAACTCGCGCGCCATGCGCGGCGCGGCGACGCCGACCGACTGCAGGTCGAGCCCTTCGAGCAGGGCAATCGCAAAACACAATCCGAGGGTGACGAAGGCGCCTGTCCGGCTGGACGTCGCCGGTAGCGCAGTGCCTTCGGTCGAATTCAATGTTCCGGCTCTTTTCACGTTAGTGATCCTTATTAAATGGCGTGGTTTTCCGGTTTCGCTGGAAGTCAGCAGATGCCGAGTCGCCGTCTTGCATGCCAGACGGGTTCGGCAAGCGGGCGTCAGATCATCGTCGAGGCCACGATGGAATGTTCTGCAGCAGCGCAGCGATCACCGCCGCGCGCGACGCATCGTTTCGATGGCCAGACGACGGTGCATTTGCTTCGAGGCGATGCGGCGCGTCTCCACACGCCGCATCGTGGACTGGATTTAATATCAGGTAGGCTGATAACACAAGCGCAAATTGTTCGGTGAAAACACCTAGCAATTCGGCGAGGCGGCCAGCGGATCTAGCCGCGCAGATTACGAACGAAAGTTTCGAGGTGGGTCTGCACCGCGCCGGCGGCGTCGAGTTCGATGCCTTCCATCATCTGCTTCTCGATGGCCTTGACGGCCTGCTCGCATTCGCGCAACACGGCGCGCCCTTCGTCCGTCAGTCGCAGCAGCACGATGCGGCCGTGCGTCGGGTCCGGTTCGCGGCTTACCCAGTTGCGGCTTGCCATCGCATTCATCACCTCATTGGCCGACTGCGGCGTGATGAAGGAACGCTCGGCGACCTGTGCGTTGGATGCTTGCCCTTTGGCTTCGAGCACGGAAAGCGCGGTGAATTGCGCGAGCGTCAGGCCGAGCGGCGCGAGCGCTTCGGTCATACGGCGCCGCAGGATGCGGTCGAGACTGCCGATCACATAGGTCAGGCGCAGGCTGGAACGGCGAGTGCGTGTGACGGTCGGCTCGGCAGGCGAGTTTTGATTTTTGCTCATCGTGGGCAGAAGGTTCGGTCTATCCCGCATCTTAGCGCGCCTCGACGGAAATTCCGCCGCTAGGGGTTTGCACCGAGCGGGCGATTTTCCACTTTACATATCAGGCAGCCTGATATTAAATGTGTTCATCAGGCCGCGGTCGCGGCCAACGTTCACGGAGAAAGCAGATGAGTTATGAAGGCCGTTGGAATACCGTCAAGGTCGATGTCGTGGAAGGAATCGCATGGGTCTCGTTCAATCGACCTGAGAAGCGCAATGCGATGAGCCCCACGCTGAACAAGGAAATGATCGAGGTGCTCGAAGCCGTTGAGCTGGACGCGGAAGCCCAGGTTCTGGTACTCACCGGCGAAGGCGACGCGTGGACTGCCGGCATGGACCTGAAGGAATATTTCCGCGAAGTCGACGCGGGCCCTGAAATCCTGCAGGAAAAGATTCGCCGCGACGCGTGCCGGTGGCAATGGCAACTGCTGCGCATGTACGCGAAGCCGACCATCGCGATGGTCAATGGCTGGTGCTTCGGTGGCGGATTCTCGCCGCTGGTGGCGTGCGACCTCGCGATTGCCGCCGACGAAGCCGTGTTCGGCCTCTCCGAAATCAACTGGGGTATTCCGCCGGGCAACCTGGTGAGCAAAGCAATGGCCGATACCGTCGGGCATCGTCAGGCGCTGTATTACATCATGACGGGCGAGACGTTCACCGGGCAGGAAGCGGCGCAGATGGGCCTCGTCAACAAGAGCGTGCCGCGCGCCGAGCTGCGCGAAGCTACGCGTGCGCTCGCCGGCAAACTGCTCGAGAAGAATCCGGTGGTGTTGCGAGCCGCCAAGCAGGGTTTCAAGCGTTGCCGCGAACTGACGTGGGATCAGAACGAAGACTATCTGTACGCCAAGCTCGATCAGGCGCAATTGCGCGATCCCGAAGGCGGCCGCGAACAGGGCCTCAAGCAGTTCCTCGACGACAAGGCGATCAAGCCCGGTCTGCAAACGTACAAGCGCTAATCGGTCGCATCGGCGTGGACTTCGGTTCACGCAGACTACGGTGAGTGATGCAGCGAGAGAGACAGCGAGGAGACGACGGACATGCATGAAGTGACTTTGTTGATTGGCGGCGAAAGCCGCGGCGCATCGGACGGCAAGACGTTCGAGCGGATCAATCCCGCGAGCGGCCAGGCCGCTTCGCGTGCGGCGGCGGCCACGCTGGCCGATGCCGACGCCGCGGTTGAAGCGGCCGCGCAGGCCTTTCCGGCCTGGTCGGCGCTGGCACCGACCGAGCGTCGCAAGCGTTTGCTGGCGGCAGCGGATCTGATGGACGCCCTCACCGCGCAGTTCATCGAAACCGGCGTCGCCGAAACGGGCGCGATGCCGAACTGGTACGGCTTCAACGTTATGCTGGCCGCCAACATGCTGCGCGAAGCCGCGGCCATGACCACGCAGATCGACGGCGACGTGATTCCGTCCGATGTGCCAGGCAGTCTCGCGATGGCGGTGCGCCAGCCATGCGGCGTGGTGCTCGGCATGGCGCCGTGGAACGCGCCGGTGATTCTCGGCACGCGGGCCATTGCGATGCCGCTCGCGTGCGGCAACACGGTCGTGCTCAAGGCGTCCGAAGGTTGTCCGGGCGTGCATCGGTTGATCGGCAGCGTGCTGCAGGAAGCCGGGCTCGGCGATGGCGTCGTCAACGTGATCACACATTCCGCCGAAGACGCGCGGGCGATCGTGGAGCGGCTGATTGCGCATCCGGCGGTACGTCGGGTGAATTTCACCGGTTCGACGCGAGTGGGGCGCATCGTCGCGCAGCATGCGGCGCTGCATCTGAAGCCGGCGTTGC
This sequence comes from Paraburkholderia sp. NPDC080076, assembly GCF_050281145.1. Classification (NCBI taxonomy): domain Bacteria; kingdom Pseudomonadati; phylum Pseudomonadota; class Betaproteobacteria; order Burkholderiales; family Burkholderiaceae; genus Paraburkholderia; species Paraburkholderia sp. NPDC080076. The sequence continues at coordinate 37,923 of NZ_JBNNWQ010000001.1, forward strand.
TCGAACTCGGCGGCAAGGCGCCGGTCGTGGTGCTCGATGATGCCGATCTGGATGCGGCCGTCGCAGGCATCGCGTTCGGCGCGTTTTTCAACCAGGGGCAGATTTGCATGTCGACGGAGCGCGTGATCGTCGACCGGAAGATTGCGGATGCGCTGGTGGAGAAACTCGCGGCGAAAGCGCGAAGCCTGAAAGCCGGCGACCCGGCCGCAGCGGATTCCGTACTCGGTGTGCTCGAAAGCGCGGCTGCCGCGCGGCGCATCGAGGCGTTGATCGAAGACGCGCATGAGAAGGGCGCGCGGTTGCCGGTCGGCTGCACGGTCGAAGGCGCTGTGATGCAACCGGTGATTGTCGACGGCATTACGCCTGCAATGAAGCTGTATGCGGAAGAATCGTTCGGGCCGGTGGTGACGGTGCAACGCGTAGACGGCGACGAAGAAGCCATTCGAATCGCCAACGACAGCGAATATGGACTCTCAGCCGCGGTATTCAGTCGCGATGTGTCGCGCGCGTTGAACGTCGCGAAGCGCATTGAATCGGGTATCTGCCATATCAACGGTCCGACCGTGCACGATGAAGCGCAGATGCCGTTCGGCGGCGTGAAGAAAAGCGGCTACGGGCGATTCGGCAGCAAGGCGTCGATTGCCGAGTTCACGGATCTGCGTTGGATCACGATTCAAACCGGACCGCGGCACTATCCGATTTGATCGTTGCGATCGCGATTTTCATTCTGATCGATAGGAGACAGGCTTTGCATTCCGAGCCGATACAACCGAATACCCCCGGTGCGCCGAAGCGCTACCGGGCGACGACGATCGGCGCTTCATCATTGCACACGCAGCGCCAGGGCGACACGTGGTATCTGCGCGCGGCAGAACCACTCGGCGAGCATCCGCAACGTATGACGGAACGGCTCGCGAGCGGTGCGCAAGCGCATCCCGACCGATGGCTCGCCGCACGTCGCGGCAGCGACGGTCAATGGATCGGCCTGAGCTACGCAAAGGCGTTGCAAAGCGCTCGCGCAATCGGCCAGGCGCTGCTCGCGCGCGATCTTTCCGCTGAACGGCCCATCGTGATTCTGTCGGGCAACGATCTCGAACATCTTCAACTTGCGCTCGGCGCAATGTGGGCCGGCGTTCCCTATGCCGCGATTTCGCCGGCCTATGCGCTTGCTTCCGGCGACTTCGGCAAGTTGCGCCATACGATCGACCTGCTGACGCCAGGTCTCGTGTTTGCAAGCAGCTACGATACGTTCGCCAAGGCAATCGAGGCGGTCGTGCCGGCCGATGTCGAAGTAATTGCCGTCAACTTGCCACGTGAGCAGCCGACGACCCGCAACGTGACTTCGTTCGGCGACCTGCTGAACACAACGCCCACTACGGTCGATTCAGTTCACGCCACGGTAAGCCCCGACGCGATCGCCAAATTCCTTTTCACCTCGGGTTCGACCAAACTGCCGAAGGCGGTGCCGACCACCCACCGCATGCTATGCAGCAACCAGCAGATGCTGCTCGAAACGTTCCCCGAGTTCGCGAAGGAGCCACCGGTGCTGGTCGACTGGCTGCCGTGGAATCACACGTTCGGCGGCAGCCATAACGTGGGCATCGCGCTCTACAACGGCGGCACGCTCTATATCGACGACGGCAAACCGGTCAACGGCAAGTTCGAGGAAACGCTGCGCAATCTGCGCGAGATCGCCCCGACTATCTACTTCAATGTGCCGAAGGGTTGGGAGGAACTGGCGATCGCGCTGGAGCGCGACGAGCAATTGCGCGAGACTTTTTTCTCGCGCGTGAAGGTGTATTTCTTCTCCGGTGCCGGCTTGTCGCAAGCGGCGTGGGACAGGCTCGAACGCGTCACTGAAACGTATTGCGGCGAGCGGATACGCATCATGGCCGGACTTGGTATGACGGAGACCTCGCCGTCGTGTCTGTTCACCACGGGGCCGATCATGCGCGCGGGCTATGTGGGCCTGCCCGCGCACGGTTGCGAAGTCAAACTAGCGCCGGTCAGCGACAAGCTCGAGGCGCGTTATCGCGGGCCGCACGTCATGGCCGGGTACTGGCGCGCCGACGCGGCCGAGTTGGAGAACGCCTTCGACGAAGAAGGCTACTTCCGCAGCGGCGACGCACTGCGCTTTGTCGACATGGCGCAGCCGGAACTTGGGTTGTCGTTCGATGGGCGCATTGCCGAGGACTTCAAGCTGAGCTCGGGCACTTTCGTGAGCGTCGGCCCGATGCGGGCGCGCGTGATTTCTGAAGGCGCACCGTATGTGCAGGACGTGGTGGTCGCCGGCATGAATCGCGACGATGTGGGGCTGCTGGTCTTCCCACGTCTCGACGATTGCAAGCGGCTGGCTCGTTTGCCCGTTTCGGCGAGCGCGCAAGAGGTGGTCGAAGCACCCACCGTGCGCGCGCACTTCGCGGCTCTGCTCGACACGCTCAATCGCGGTGCCACGGGCGGCGCGACCACCATTGCGCGGCTGCGGCTCATGGACGTCGTGCCGTCGCTCGATCTCGGTGAGATCACGGACAAAGGCTCGATCAATCAACGCGCGGTGTTGACGCATCGCGCCGCGCTCGTCGAAGCGATGTATGACGCGGCTCAGCGCGATCCCGCGGTGATCGTCGCGAGTGCATGCGGCGCGACGTGACGCGTGCGCCGCAGGATCAGACAGGAAAGGCTAGATGAATCTCGACCAACTCGTCGCAATCGACACTCACGTGCACGCGGAAGTTTCGTGCTGCCAGCCGCCGGATCTGTTCGGCAAGGAATTCGACGATGCCGCCGACAAGTATTTCGGCACCGTGCTGAAACTCGGCCGGCGGCCGACGATTCCCGAGACCATCGAACACTATCGCGAGCGCAAGATCGGCTTCGTGATGTTCACCGTGGACTGCGAAGCGAACCTCGGACGGCGGCGCATCCCGAACGAGGAGATCGCCGAATTCGCGCAGAAGAACAGCGACATCATGATTGCCTTCGCGAGTATCGATCCGCACAAGGGCAAGATGGGAGTGCGTGAGGCGCGCAAGCTGATCGAGGAATACGGTGTGCGCGGTTTCAAGTTTCATCCCACGATGCAGGCGTTTTTCGCCAACGACCGGCTTGCTTATCCGCTCTACGAACTGATCGCCGAACACCGGCTCACCGCGGTTTTTCACAGCGGCCATTCCGGCATGGGGTCGGGCATGCGAGGCGGCGGCGGACTGCGCCTGAAATATTCGGAGCCGATTCATCTCGACGACGTCGCGGCGGATTTCCCCGATATGAACATCGTGATCGCGCATCCGTCGTGGCCGTGGCAGGAGCAGGCGTTGTCGATCGCATTGCATAAGCCCAACGTCTATATCGACCTGTCCGGCTGGTCGCCGAAATATTTCTCGCCCGAGTTGATCCGCCACGCCAATACGGTGCTCAAGCGCAAGATGCTGTTCGGTTCGGATTTTCCGCTGATCCAGCCGGACCGCTGGCTGGAGGATTTCAGGCAGGTCGGTTTCAGAGAAGAGGTGCAGCCTTTGATTATCAAGCAGAACGCGATCGGCCTGCTGGGGCTTCAGAGCGACACCTAAAAGCGTTGGTGGGTAGCAGTGCAGGTCCACTGCGCACGGCAGAGGCGCTTCGCCGTATACAATTCGGCAGCGCCTGATTTTTGCCTGTTTTTCTGCCCAATACCGACCTGATCCCATCCATGCCGAATCCGACCCGGGCCTTCCTTCTTGGCCCGCTCCTGAAAGGCGTTTCACGCTCCTTCTATCTCACCCTGCGCGTGCTGCCCGTCGGGATGCGCGATCCGATCGGACTCGCCTACCTGCTGGCACGCGCGGCCGATACGATTGCGGACACCTCGCTGATCTCGCCGGAACAACGCCTCGCCTTGCTGTTGTCGCTGCGTGCTCAGGTGAATGGCGCAACCGACGACGGCGCGCTGTTCCAGCGCATGGCCGCCGAAGTGGCGGGGCAGCAGATCCAGTCGGACGAGAAAGTGCTGCTCGAATCGCTCGGCCCTGCGCTCGATGTGTTGTCGCAGCTGAGCGAATCGGATCGCAAGGCCGTGCGCGAGATCGTCTCGACGCTGACCGAAGGCATGGAGTTCGATCTTCGCACCTTCCCCGACGAACGTTCCGGTCAGATCGCGTCGCTGCGCGAATACGACGAACTCGACCGCTATACGTATCTGGTGGCGGGCTGCGTCGGCGAATTCTGGACCACCATGACCTACGCGCACATGCCAGGCACGCTGAAGGAGCGGCCCGAGACGATGGCACGGCGCGGCGTGCGGTTCGGCAAGGCGCTGCAAATGACCAACGTGTTGCGCGATTGCGGCAAGGATTTGCGAATCGGCCGTTGTTATTTGCCGCAGACCCTGCTCGACCAATATGGCCTAAGCGCGCAGGATCTGCTGCTGCCGGCCAATTCGGTGCGTGCCCGGCCGCTGATGGTCGAACTTCTGCGCAAGACACTCGATCATTTCCGCGAAGCCCTCGATTACACGCTAGCGATTCCCGCGTTTTCCGTGCGTTTGCGGCTCGCATGTTTGTGGCCGATTCTGATCGGTCTCGAGACCCTGATCCTGCTCGCGGACAACAGTGCCTGGCTCGATCCGCAGAAAGTGTCCAAGGTGCGACGCAATAAGGTGTATCAGATCATCGCGTCGTCGCTGTTGCTGGTGCCTTCGAATGCGCTGGTGCGCAATGCCATCGAACAGCGAATCAGGCAGATCGAAGCCCGGCTGTGAGGATGATGGAACACGCGCTGTGTCACCCAAGCATTCAGGAGTTCCATTTTCTACGGGCAAGACCGGATCGAGCCACGCCGCATAACGGACTGCGTGAAAGCGTGACCTGATTTAATCTGCATCATGGAATAGCCATCGATCGGGAAACCCCTAGGACCGTGTATCCATGGTTCGCGTTAGTCTCTTCAAAAGAGGAGGCGAACCATGAGACAAGCGTTCAATATTGCCGTAGTGCTGTTGCTAGGTTATCTGATGGCAGATAGGGCGCTGATGCGTGCGCAAGCGGGAGAGATGGGGACAATAACGTGTCACCAGGGGGCTGAGCTGGTCAAATCGAATGCGCTGAAAAAAGGCTTTGGAGACATCGGAGCCAGCAGTCAGGGCGAGAATTTCCTCTCGAGCTGTCTCGTCACCGGGCGCGGTCAAGTGGGCGATCTGGTCGCACGCGACTGACGCGGGTCGCCGGCTCACTATGTGAAACCGGCACGTAGTCCGCCATTGCGGGCGCCGTTTCGATACTGACAAAGGCGCTGCCGAACAAGGCGCCAATAAAAAGCGCCCGGACCGTGAAGGGTCCAGGCGAAGCCATCGGGAGCCCGATGACGGAGGTAACCAATACACCACTGGCCCGCGATCGGGGATACTCGGTCGCGGGCCAGTTCGTTTTGAATCATTGCGCACCGGTTACTGGTGCGCCAGGCGGTCAATCGCCGCACAGAACTTGGCGCTAGTGCAGTTCGACTCGCCGAATGGCTGGTTACGGTCGGGTTACTGCTTGATTACCGCGAGACGCCGCTTAGTTGCCGAAGTAAATCGACTTCGGACCGTTCGCTTGAACCGGGCTGCCCGCTTGCGAGGCGCCACTCACCACACCACCGTAACCACTTTCCGCTGCCTGTGCGGTGCCGTTCTCACGAGCGACGCGAGCTTCCGCGGCCTGGATGTCGGCGGGGTAGTACGGGTCGGCGAGGCCGGGCTGATAGCCTGCCTTTTCGAGTTGAATCAGTTCGGCACGCACTTGAGCGCGGGTCACCGGCTGGTTGGACTGCGCAAACGAAGCAACAGGAGCGGCCAATACAGCGGCGATAACAACAGCTTGAATGAGCGATTTCATGATGAACTACCTCCAATTCGGTTTTATCTTGCTACGAACGTTCTTGTTCGTATTCAGTGATTGGATTGTAGTTTTGCGACCTGGATAGAGTAATCCCCGTTTGAGGTAATGTTTGTTGCTAAATTTGAGACAACCGGCCGGAATTCCGCGGGCGAGAAACGCGCGACGACGCACGCGGCGAGCCGTTCACCCGTCGCGTGCATCGTCTGGTTCTTGAACGAAACGCCAATCAACTGCCCGAGAAAATCGGACCCTGTCCACCCGGCGAGAATTGCTGGAATACCTCGCTGTGCGACGGACCCTGCGCTGCTTGTGGACGCGCCGCCGAGGCCGTTGCGGGCTCGCGAAGCGTGACGGCGCTGTCCGGCGTGATGGGAACGCTGGGCTTGGCGAGCAATTCGGTCTTTCGCATCGATCCCACCGACGTGCCGAAGTAGTAGCCGATGATGCTGATCCACGCCGTACCCAATGCGCCGACGATCACGTTGACGAGATCCTTGTTCGTGCCCGGCAGCGGCTGGAAGGCCATGAGCAGCAGAATGCCGAAGAAGCCGGCAGTGACCGCCATTGCAAGGACTTTGGGCACCCAGTCCTTATTGCTGATTCCCATGGCGCGCGCGTCGGCCCGATCGGCGGCCTGGATGCGGGCCATATCGCTTTCGTGCGCGAGGCTCGCCTGGGCGGCGCTGACCATCAGTTGTTGCAATTGCAACGAGTTCGCACTTTCGGCTTGCCGCACTTTCTCCAGTGCGGTGGGATCGTTCAACGCGAGTTCCACGACGCCGGGATCGCTCGGCGTGCCGAGCGCATGCGAAATGATCGCGGCGGCGGCCGTCACGCCCACGCCGATCGGACCACCCACGAGGCCGGCGAGAAGCGGTGCGCTGCTGCCGATGTTCGACGCTACTTTAGACCAGTCCATCATGCTGCTCCCAGGAGAAGATTAGCGGCCATTCTTTCGGTCCATCCACGGCTGAAATTGGGCCACGCGTGCAGATTGCGCAGGTAACGCAAGCGATAAGCGGCAAAGCGCATGACGAACTTCAGTGGGTCCGCGCTTTTGACCGCATCGAGTGTGTCCGGGCCGAACTTGCCGTCTTCTTTCGCGCCGGAAGCTTTTTGCATCCACAACACCACCAGGCCGCCGTTGTAATTGGCGTCGAATATCTGGAAGGCCACGCGCGGATCGAGTTCGTCGAGATGCAGAGGATCCCAGTACTTCTGTTTGGCGATCTGTCTGGCGGTATCCAGCGGCAGGTCTTTCATGGCGCCGGTATAACCGGCGCTGCGTGCCACGCGCGCCGTGACGCCCCACATCGTTTCACCGCCAGGATCATGCGGATTGAAGGAGTAACCGCCTTCATTGCCGATCAGAGCCTTGAACGCCTCTTCGAAATTGTCCATCGAACATCTCCTCTTCAACTAGGTGCTTTAGTGCAACGGTTAGGTGCTACGGGATCGATCCATCTGCATTGCGTACCACTCGGTGCGGCTGGGTGTTCCTTATGCGGTTTGCAACGAAAGCGAGGCGGGCGGGTTCGCAACAGGTCTGACTCCGCCATTGGGTTTCGATGCGTCCGGGCGATTGCCCCCCTGCGCCGCTCGGGCAAGCCGTGCGAGATGACTTTCCCGCGCTGACAAAGTCCCTGCATCGAGTTGCAACGCTTGCGCATATTTGCGCGAGGCGCCGGGCAGATCGCCTTTGCGATCCAGTGCCCGGCCCCATTCCGCGTAAGAGGGCGCCAGATCGGGGCGGAGCGCGACGGCGCGCGAGAATTTTTCGATCGCTTCGTCATAGCGGCCGACGGTGACGAGCGCTTCGCCCCAGTCGTGCAGGTTGTCGACGGAGTCCGGCTTCATTCTGTCCGCCTGCTTGAATGCATCGAGTGCTTCGGCATAGCGATTCGCATGCAACAGCACGTCGCCGAGAAGACGCAGATTTTCCGCCGTCTTCGATTTCTCGCTGGCGCCAGCTCGCAACGCTTCGAGCGCGTCATCGATGCGATGCTGCTGTTCGAGTGCGATGCCAAGGCTTGCATGCAGCACCGCCGAATGCTTGTACACGGTCAGCGCTTCGCGAGTCTGCTGTTCGGCCTCTTTGGATAGCCCCTGATTGGCAAGCAGCCACGCTTTGCCGGCGAGCGCCCATTCGCCTTGCTCGGAGGCGGGCAGTGCCAGCACTTCGTCGTAGATCGAAACGACCTCGCCGTAGTCGCATTGCGCGAGCGAACACTTGGTTCTCTGGACTTGCGAATAGAGATGACTGGCGAGAATATTCGGCTCGGCAAGACGCATGGCTTTGACGGCGATGTCGTGCACGAACTTCTCCAGATCGCGTCCTTCAAAAGACACCGTGCTTTCGCGGGAATTGAAGGGGCCGCCTTCAATCTGCACGTGCGCTACATAGGAATCCGCGCTGTCGTTGACCTTCGTGATGCCGACATGAACCATGACATCCGTGCGTTTGATGACGCCTTTGATGAAGCGCACGGTGGTCGCATACGACATCTCCTGACCGGGGATCTGAATGTCCGGTTGTGCGTCGTTGTCCGTCATGGTGTCGTGCGGAATCGACTCGGCGTCCTGGCCGATCGCCCGCATCGAAGACATGATGCGTTCCGCGAGAAAGTTCGACGTGTAGCCGCGTTCCACCAGCGACTGCGGCGTCTCGACAGGCGGCACCAGCAGTTGCCGCGTGAGCACGCCGCGCACAACGAGGCAGAAAAAACCGATGGTGAGCACCGCGAAAACCCACGGCAAGACATACGGCCACAATTGTTTCGGGCCGCGACCGATGAAACCTGCGGTCCGCAACCCGAACGGCACGAGTCCGGCTGAAAAGTGGTGATTTCCCGCGCGATGCGTCGAACCGCTTGCCGCGGAAAAAGACCGGTTTCGCCAATTCATTGGTCGACGTTGACTCTGCACACTCGACATGACGCACCTCGATTCAGCCGATGTTGGTAACTGCACGACTAGGTGACGGGTATTACGCATCGACCGTGCCATTGCGCACAGTGCCTTATGCAGCGGGCCTGTACGCTATTGCGGCGACCGGGAGAGCGGAAATGTGTTGCGCGCGGGCCAACGAATGCCGATCGCAAGTTTGCTGGCGGGAGACAGGTGGGGAGTTTGCGGAGAGGGGAGAAAGGGATGCTTCGATTAGGCGCCGTATTCGCTTCGTCCTGTTGCGCGACGGGGAAAATACGGCGTCATTCGTGCAGCGAAGCCGGGAGGCAAGCTATTCGGCTATGCGGTCGGCTCCAATACCACGGCGTCGTTCAGTTGCCTCCTTTGAACAGATCTTGCAGGCGCGCCGCCTCGCCATTTTTCTGCGATTGAATGAGTTGCTGGTAGACATCCGCACGCGTCAGTCCCTGTGCTTTTGCAGGGCCACCGGACATCGAAGTGGTGGAGGGTTGCCCACCCACTGCGTCGGCTGCTGTCGGTTGAGCTTGCGCTGTATTTTCCGTACTGGCGTCCTGAGCGTGCGCTTGCCATGCGAACGCGCAAAGCAGTCCGCCTGCGATGATCAGAGCCTTCTTCATGTCCCTCTCCTTCAAACCCTCGGCGTCGCCCTTGCGACACCTCATTGCGAAAGTTCCGCCGGAATTGTCCGCGACACATGCTGGACAATCTGACGGGACACAGGGCGGAGACGGTCACCGGCTTCCTTGTCGAACTCCGCGCAGCGCACCAGAGAGGTGCGTTATCGAAGTCCTTCGTGTAGCAAGGAAAGGTGCGCGCGGAGGCTTTGTTGTTCGGCGGCGGCTCGGAGAGCCGGTGTTGCCTCCACCATGTGAAGGAGACGGGTAGGTCGCATGAAAATTCAAGCGTTAATCAGCCATCCTGAATGCGTATATGGCTCTTTGCTTCAAAAAATCCGATCAGGTTAATTTAGCCTTACTTTCATCTTTCATTTAGCACAAAAAGAACAATGCCGTTCAGCCCGAGACTGAACGGCATTCTTTTTAACGCGGCCTTCTACACGGCTAATGTAGCTCGCCTAAACCGCAGCCGGCCGCCACTTCAACAACCGCTGTTCGACCGCAGTCAACAGATAATCCGCTGCCAGTGCGACCACGGCCAACACAATCATCGCCGCGAACACACCACTTGCGTTGAACGCGCCTTGCGCAGTGGAGATCAGCAGACCAATACCTTGCTTCGAGCCGAGGAACTCGCCGACCACCGCGCCGACCAAAGCAAAACCGAAGCTCACGTGCAGGCTCGCAAGGATCCAGCTCAACGCCGACGGAATCACCACCGAGGTCGTCACCTGACGGCGCGACGCGCCAAGAATCTGCGCATTCGCGATCATGTAGCGATCCGCTTCACGCACGCCCTGGAACGCATTGGCGAACACGACGAAGAACACCATCACCACCGCCAGCGCCACTTTCGACGCCATGCCCAAACCCAGCGCGATCACGAACACCGAACCAAGCACCACGCGCGGAATCGAGTTGGCGATCTTGATGTAGAGACTGAAGACATCCGAGAGCAGTTTGTTGCGACCGAGCAGGATGCCGCAAAACACGCCGGCGACCGAACCGATAATGAAGCCGAGTCCGGTTTCTTCGAGCGTGACCCACACCTGGGTGAGCAGCGGACCTTGCGAAGTGCCGTTCACGAACCAGTCGATGATCTGTTCGAAAATCGCGCTTGGCATCGAGAAGAAGAACGGGTCGATCCACTTCAGACGCGCGGACAATTCCCATCCGCCGAGCACGACCACCAGCACCACGATACGCAGCGTGATCACCAGCGCGTGACGCTGCCGGATGCGTTTTTGCGCCACACGCTCGACTTGCGCGAGCGATGCGGCGTCGATGCCCGAGCGGGGCATCATCTGTTGAGGGGTAGTAGACATGTTTGCCGTTCCTTGATTAACCGATCTGCACTTCTTCGCGCAGGTCGTGCCAGATGTCGCGCGAGATTTCGATGAAACGCGGGTCGTAGCGCACTTCCGACGTGACGCGCGGACGCGGCAGATCGATCTCGTACACTTTCTTCAGCGTCGCCGGGCGCGCGGTGAGTACGAATACGCGGTCGGCGAGCGCAATCGCTTCTTCCAGATCGTGCGTGACGAACACCACCGAGCCGACACCGGCCCACAGTTGCAGCAGTTCGTCCTGCATCAGCGTGCGGGTTTGCATGTCGAGCGCCGAGAACGGCTCGTCCATCAGCAGAATTTCCGGTTTATTGATGAAGGTCTGCGCGAGCGCCACGCGTTTTCTCATACCGCCGGACAGTTGATGCGGATAATGCTTGCCGAACTTGTCGAGGCCCACGCGGCGCAGCCATTCGTTGGCTTCGTCGTACGCGGCGGATTTCGAACGGCCGCGATACAGCGGACCCGCCGCCACGTTGTCGAGCACCGAGCGCCACGGGAACACGGCGTCGGCCTGAAACACGAAACCGATACGCGGATCGATGCCGTCCACCGGCGCGCCCATCACACGCACTTCGCCGGTGGTGGGCTTCAGCAAGCCGGTAATCATGCTGAGCGTGGTGGACTTGCCGCAACCCGTGGGGCCGACCACCGCGACGAATTCGCCGCGCGCCACGGACATGCTGAAGTCGCGCAACGCAATCGTCGCCTTGCCATCAGGAGAAATGAAACGGCACGATACGTTGCGCATCTCGATCGCTGGCGTATCGCGTGACAGGGGTTGATTCATCGGCTGGTGCCTCGCTGTTCTCGTGATGTTGAAAGGGCGTTACTTCGCCGCGGTTTTGACCGGCGCCGATACGTAGTCGTTGGTGTAGGTCTTGGCGAGGTCGATATGCTTGCCCTTCACCGAAGGATTGAACGCCGACAGCACTTTCAGCACGGTTTCCGGGCCGTCGGCGGGCATCTTGCCGTCCTTCGTGAACATCGGCAGCGACGCCTTCAGCGCGCCGACGTACAGGTCTTTGTTGTTGCCGTAGTAGTCCTTCGGCATCTTCGCGGCGATCTCTTCCGCGCTATGCGTGGCGATGAAGTTCAGCGTCTTCGCGAAAGCGTGCGAGAGCTTCGCGGCGTCGTCCTTGTGCGACTCCGCCCACGCGCGCTGGACGTAGAAGCTCGAGGCCGGATACGTCCCGCCGAGCGCGGCGCGCGTGCCTTCGAGCGTGCGCATGTCGACCAGCACCTTGGCGTCGCCGGTCTTCAGCAACTGCGAGACGGTCGGCTCAGTCGTCATGCCCGCGTCGATACGGCTCTGCTTGATGGCCGCGATAAAGCTGTTGTCCGCGCCCACCGGCAGCAGCGTGTACTGCGTGGACGGCACACCCGCACGTTGCGCGAGGTATTGCGTGAGGAAGCTGGTCGACGAGCCGAGCCCGGTCACGCCGAGCGTCCTGCCCTTCGAATCGGCCATGCTCTTGAAGCTGTCCGCGGCCTTGGTGGAGACCATTTCCACTTCACCCGGCACCTGGCCGAAGATCACCAGCGCCTGGATTTCCTTGCCCTTGCTCTGCAGGTCGATGGTGTGATCGTAGAAGCCCACCACGCCTTGCACCGCGCCCGCCAGCAGTTCGTTTTCCGCGTCGACGCCGGCCGGTTGCGAGAGGATTTCGACGTCGAGGCCTTCATCCTTGAAGTAGCCGAGTTGCTCCGTGAGCTTGGCGGGCAGATAGATGATCTTGGTGGCACCGCCGACCATGATCGTGAGTTTTTCCGCATGAGCGGCGGCCGAAGCGGCGGCAAGGGTGAACGCAACACCTGACACGGCGGCAATCTGGCGCAAGGTACGCATGAGGCAGTCTCCTTTGGTTTGGTCGCCGCTGGGTGTTGCGTGCGGCGCTTTCTGGGTGAATGACGGCGATTATAGGAATTGGAAACCTTCTGCCAGCTTTCTGAACTGAGGGCAAATCATGGGTGTTAACCCGCAAGCTTGCCGCAACCCCGCCCTAAACGCGACAACGTATGCTGCAAACCACATAGGACGCGCGCAAGCCCTTTGTTTTACGGCACAATCGACGGCCTGACTTTTGCCGTTCCCGCCATGAAGCTGCTGCTCATCGAAGACAACCCCACGCTGGCTCACTGGCTCGCGAAGATGCTGGAGCAGGAGGCGTTCGCACTCGACGCCGTGCAGGACGGCGACGCGGCCGACCAGCTGCTGCGCACCAATCACTACGACGTGATCCTGCTCGACCTGAATCTGCCCAAGCTGTCGGGCAAGAACGTGCTGCGGCGTCTGCGCCAGCGCGGCGACGCGACGCCGGTGCTGATTCTGACGGCGAGCGGCTCGATCGACGAAAAGGTGGAACTGCTCGGCGCCGGCGCGGACGATTATCTGGTCAAGCCGTTCGAAGTGCGCGAGTTGATCGCGCGCATCAAGGTGGCGATCCGCCGGCAGTCGCCCTCGAAGGCAAGCGAAGTGGTGTGCGGCGATCTCGCGTTCGACATCGACACGCGCCAGTTCACGCTGAAGGGCGCGCCGCTGAACGTCACGCCGCGCGAGCGCTCGGTGCTCGAAACGCTGATCCTGCGTTTGGGCAAAACCGTGACGAAGCCGGCGCTGGTCGACGCGATCTTCACGCTCGCCGACGAGCCGAGTGAAGACGCCGTCGAAATCTATATCTCGCGTCTGCGCAAGAAACTCGATGGCAGTTCGGCGGCGATCGTCACGCTGCGCGGGCTCGGCTATCTGCTGCGCAAGAAAGAAGATGACCAATAGTCTGCGCATGCGCCTGCTGTGGTGGCTACTGGTGCCACTCGCGTTGTACGTGTTCGTGACCGGCAAGGCCGAATACGACAACGCGCGGCGCACGGCGGATCTGGTGCAGGACAATCAGCTGATCTCATCGGCGCGCATGATCGCGGGCGAAGTGGAATGGGTGGATGGCTTCCTGCGTGTGGATGTGCCGCCCGCCGCGCTCGAAGTATTCGTGTCGCCCTATCGCGATCAGGTGTTCTACAGCGTGAGCGTTGACGATGGACGCCTGCTCGCCGGTACACCCGATTTCCCGACGCGTCCGCAGCAAGCGCCGGATACGCCGGATCATTACGACTCCCATTTGCAAGGCCACAATGTACGGGCGGTCGGCCTCGTGCGCCTCATGTACGACAACGGCACGACACGCCGCGTGCGTGTGACGGTCGGTAAAACCGTGCGTTCGCGCGACGCCATGGCCCAGCAGTTGTGGCAACCGCAACTCGTGAGGCAGATCGAAATGATCGTGTTGGCGGTCGCGCTGGTATGCATCGGCCTGACTTTCGAGTTGCGTCCGCTGATGAAAGTGAAAGAGGATGTGACGGACCGCGATCCGATGCAACTCGAGCCGATTCGTGTCGAACGTCTGCATACCGAGTTGCGGCCGATCGTGGAAGCGATCAATCAGTGCATCGCGCGGCTCGGCGTGCAGGTGGCTGCGCAACGCCGCTTTATCGCCGACGCCGCACACCAGTTGCGCACGCCGCTTACATTGCTCGGCACGCAATTACAATTCGCGCGTCAACAGGACGGCTTGAAGCCCGCGCTCGACGAGGCACTGGCCGCCATGCATCGCAGTAACCGTTCGATGGTGGGCCTCACGAACAAGCTGCTTCTGCTCGCGCAAGCGGAGGCCGCGGACAACACGCAACTGGCCGTGGAAACGGTGGATCTGGTGCCGCTCGCGTTGGAGGTCGTGGAAGACCTCGCGTTGCTCGCCCAGGCCAGAGGCATCGATTTAGGCGCCGAACTGCACGGCGTTGCGCCGGTGGCGGGGCATCGCGGGCTGCTTCAGGCGTTGATTGCGAACCTCGCGGAGAATGCGATCCGCTATACCGGCAGTGGCGGTCACGTTACGGTGGGCGTGCGCGCCAACGCAGATACCGTCAACGTGAGCGTGTTGGACGACGGTCCCGGCATTCCGGCCGAGTCGCGCAGCCGGGTGTTCGAGCCGTTCTTCCGGGCGTCGGCGGATACGGAGGGCACCGGTTTGGGCCTCGCCATCGTGCGTGAAATCGCGGACGCCCATCACGGCGAAATCACGCTGAAGCCGGGCGAGGGCGGCAAGGGCGTGCACATCAGCGTGTCGTTTCCGCGGGCCGCGGCAGAGCAATCCCAGACGGGTTAAAGCCCGCCGGCAGGTTAGGAAAGGTGTCGGTGAAAACGAGTCTTCACCGGCTGCATATATCGGCAGCATTGGCCTCTCACGTAAGGTTTCCATAAGGTTCTCCGTTGCATATTCGGCGTACTGGCTGAATAGGCGCGCTCGTGTTCGAAACTTCGAACCCCGTGCTAATAAAAACGGAGAACCAGCGTGATGGAAACGTCGAACTATCGGGTTGTTCTGGCGAACAACAAAGTGCCGGAGGCTACGCTCATTTTCTGGGCGATCAAGATTCTCGCGACCACCGTCGGCGAGACCGGGGCTGATTATCTGGCCGTTCACATGGGTCTTGGCACCGCGTTGACGGACGCGATTATGGCTGTGCTACTGCTCGCCGCGCTGGCCATGCAACTCCGTATGAACAAATATGTGCCGTGGATCTATTGGCTGACCGTGGTTCTGGTCAGTGTGGTCGGCACGCAGATCACCGACGCACTGACCGACAAGCTCGGTGTCAGTCTGTATGTCAGCACGATCGTATTCGGCCTGGCGCTCGCTCTGGTTTTCGCGCTCTGGTTTCGCAGCGAACGCACGCTCTCGATTCACACCATTTATACGACGCGCAGAGAGTTTTTCTATTGGGCCGCGGTGTTGGTCACGTTCGCGTTGGGCACGGCGGCTGGCGATCTCGCGACCGAAGCGCTAGGGCTCGGCTTCGTGATCGGTGTGATGGCGTTCGGCGCGCTGATTGTTCTGGTGAGTTCGATCTATTACGCCGGCGGTAATCCGGTACTGACATTCTGGCTGGCCTACATTCTGACGCGGCCGCTGGGCGCCTCCCTCGGCGACATGCTGTCGCAGTCGCGCGCGTACGGCGGCTTCGGCCTTGGCACCATCAACACGAGCGCGCTATTCCTGAGCGCAATTGTCGTGCTGGTGATTGTCGCCAGTGTGGCCGAACAGCGTACGGTGCGCCCGAGCGCCGCACATGAACCTTGAACGGGTGCCGCTCGTCGAGTTGCCACGTAGTCCCTTTCAATCCCGTACCGAATCAAACGGAAGATCACCATCATGAATCAACGTGCTCTTGGCAAAGCCGCTATCGCTTCGTTTATCGCGCTCTCCGCGATCAGCTTTGGTCATATCGATGCGGGCCGTGTGAGTCTATTGTCAGCCGAAGCCGCGGAGCCGGTCAAAGTGTCGAAGCTCGGCGATCTCGCACCGTTTCGCAAGATCGCAGCGGACACCGCAGCGCTGGTCGAGAAAGGCGATCTGGCGGGTGGTAAGGCGCGCATTAAGGATCTCGAACTCGCATGGGACGACGCCGAGCCGTCGCTGAAGCCACGCGCAGCTACGGATTGGCATACGGTCGACAAATCAATTGATCGCGCGTTGAGCGCCTTGCGCGCCAGCACGCCAAATGCAACGGAATGCAAACAGTCGCTCGCCGATCTGCTGGCGGTGATGGACCGCATGAGCGGTAAAGTCTGATGCGAGAACGGCGCACGCTTGCGCAATTGATCAGTTGGACAGCGGATCAATTCTGCATCGTTAGGTGGGAAAAGCGCTAAGTGTGCCCGTTAGCACACGCACTTCATTACCGCGGTATCCAAGGCGCCCGAATCTGAGTGCCGATCGGCTTTTTCTTCGCGCCATTTTTCGCCTCAAAGCTATCCAGATCCCTAAGCAAATGCTGGATCTGCGAGGCTTGCGTTTCGGTCAACCGGAATTCGTTCTGTATGCGATGCAGGCGTCTTCGCCAATATGCCGGCTGCAGCACGGGCTCACCGCGAAACGCGCTCAGTGACGGCACCATCACACGCGCCACGTGCGCGATGTCTTCATCCATTGTCATGCCATAACCCCGATGACCTCGCCATTGAGTAGTCGCTTTGGTTCTTATGTCGCGCGCGGACAGAGTCTGTTAGGTGGTGTTTGTCCGAAAGCGGCGGTCATCATCCTACAAACTCACAATTCGTCGGTCAAGGTTTCCGACGCTGATCGACGCAAGGAAAACCCGACACAAGCCGGGTCGTCGCGCGGTTTGTTCAGTCTGAGGTGCGCTTGTTGCGCTGCATGATCTGCTGGTTTGTCACCTCACCACCAACAGCGCAGCACAACGCAAACCAGCCTCAAAACGCAGACGTATAAATCGCCAGCGCATCCGCCTCGCTAACCGGCCGCGGGTTATTCACCAGCAACCGCGTCTGCAACATCGCGTCGCTCGCCATCCGCTCGAGCCCGCTTTGTTCGATGCCGACATCACGCAGACGCGCCGGAATCGCCGTCGCGGCAATCATCTGTTCGAGCCGTTCGATCAACGCTTGCGTCTTGCTTTCATCACTGCCGGTCAAACCCGGCACGACCACCTCGGCGAGTTCCGCGTACAACGGCGCCGCCGCTTCCGCGTTGAAGCGCAATACATGCGGCAACACGAGCGCGTTCGAAAGACCATGCGGCACGTGATAAATGCCGCCGATCGGATACGCGAGCGCATGCACCGCGGCAACCGGTGAATTCGCAAACGCCTGGCCCGCGAAGGTTGCACCGAGCAGCATCGCTTCTCGCGCGTCGCGGTTCCGGCCGTTTTCGCAGGCGGGTAGCAGATTGCGCGACAACAGGTCGAGCGCCTTCACCGCAAGCATGTCGGAGACCGGATTCTTCAGATGCGCGGACGTGTACGCCTCGATGGCATGCACCATGGCATCGACGCCGGTCGCCGCGGTCGCCGCAACGGGCAGGCCAAGCGTGAGTTCAGCGTCGAGCACTGCCAGGTCCGCGATCAGTTGCGGCGCAACCACCCCCATCTTCTTCGCTTCGCCCACCGTCACGATCGACACGGCCGTGACTTCGGAGCCGGTGCCCGCGGTGGTCGGCATCTGCACGAGCGGCAGACGCGCTATCGTGATCTTGTTGACGCCGTACATCTCGCTGAGCGCCTGCTGTTGCTGCGGCGCGAGCACGGCGATCAGCTTCGCCACATCCATCGACGAGCCGCCGCCGAGCCCCAGCACGATTTCCGCGCCGGCAGTCCGTGCACGCGACGTCGCTTCGAGCACGATGTGTTCGGGCGGATCGGCGATCACGTCGTCGATCACGGTGGTGTCCCAACCGTGCGCCGCGAGGTCGGCGAGCGCCGGATTCAGCAACCCGCTCGTGTGCAGAAAACCATCCGTGACGACGCACAGACGCGCCAGCGTCGGAAATTGCGCACGCAACAAAGCGCCGAGACGGCGCGCCGCACCGAACTCGACGACGAGCGTCGGCACCGTTTGAAACCGGAATGCGTTCATCATGGCGCGTCTCCGGCCACCATATGGCTTTCGACTTCGCGCCGGTCGAGCAGCGGAATGATGGTGCCGAAGCCGAGTCGCTGGAAATGCTCGGTTTCGCGATGATCGGCGAGACCGTCGGCGTCGCTGTACTTTTCGAGAATCAGGAAGTGGTCAGGCTCCAGTGGCGAGCGGAAGAATTCGTAGTAAAGGTTTTTCGGCTCTTTCCGGGTTGCCGCGGCAAGTTCGGTAAGGAGCTTCACGATCGCGTCGCCGTTGCCGGGCTTGGCGAAATAATGCGCGATCACCTGCAGGTAAGCATTGGCCATCAGTCACTCCAACAGGATGGGTACTTCAACGTTTCAGCGTCAACTTCAGGGTCCAGATTCCATGACCCGCTGTCGCGGGTCGAGACCGCGGCGGCGCCGTTCTTCAACGCATCGAACACGTCGCCCTTATTGCAGACGAAACCCGACGTGACGATCGGCGGCAGGGCCTTGGGGTCCTGCTTCGACAGATGCGAGAGCATGGCCGCAGGCATCAGTTGTACCAGATTCGGGTCGCTTTGCTCCAATGTGTCGACGCGCTGCGATTACGCGGCTGTTTCGAACGACACGCTTCACCGTCAATAGTACGGATGCCTATACAGTTTCACGCCTGCTTGCCCGTAGCGGAAAACATCGGTCGGCCACCCTTATGCATTTGGAATCATCAGACAAAGCTATTGGAAATTGTAAGGTTATTCCAATTCTTGATTGAGAATGATTCGCGTTTACGTTAGATTGACGCCCTGTCCTTTTGAGAAAACGGAGCGAATCTATGGCTGAGGTGCTCGTCCGGCGAGAGGCTTCAACAGCGATGCCGATATCGGTTCTCAACGCTGGAGGCGCCTGTCCACCCGTTTCGCGGCGTGCGCGCAGCCATGCGCGTCCGGTTGATTGGGAGAAGGGCACGCTGCTCGACGTGCTGATCGACAACCGCCCGATGCTCGTCAATCTGGCGCGCGGCTTCGTGGGTTGCGCGAGTCTGGCGGAAGACGTGGTGCACGACGTTTTCATCAAGCTGGTCGACTTTCCGGATCAGGACGCGGTGCGTCAACCGGTCGCGTACGTGACGCGCATGGTGCGCAATGCGTCGATCGATGCCTTTCGCCGCCAGAGCCTCGAAAACACCTATCACGCCGACGAGGACGACGGCCTGCACGTGCCGTCGCCGGAACCTTCGCCGGAAGCGGCGCTGCTCGTGCGCGACACGCTGCGGCACGTGTACAACGCGCTCGAGCAGCTGCCGCCGCGCAGCCGCGCCGCCTTCGAAATGGTGCGCCTGCGCGAGGAAACGCTGCAAAGCACGGCGCGCGCCCTCGACGTCTCGCAGACGCTGGTGCATTTCATGGTGCGCGACGCCGAGAAGCATTGCGCCGATTGCCTCGACGCCTGCAATCGCGGCGTGGCCGGCCCCGCATTCTGCAGCGGCCGCGCGCGCCGGCGGTAAAAAAGCGCGCGTGTCAAACGTCAACTGAATAGAAGCGGTGCGCGAGCGAATGCCGGCGCCGCCGTGCCGGGACATGCCAGTGCGCTGTCTGTCCAGGCGCTTCCTGACCTTTTCATCGACTGAGCCTTTCATCATGACGCAAGCACAGCAGACCTCCAACGCGGCAGCCGGCGAGGCGGACGACCTCGTCTACACCGTCGTCATCAACGACGAAGAGCAGTACTCGATCTGGCCGACATTCCGCGACGTGCCGCCCGGCTGGCGCGAAGTGGGCGTGCGCGGCCAGAAGGCCGAGTGCCTCGCGCACATCGAGACCGTGTGGACCGACATGCGTCCAGCCAGCCTGCGCCGGCACATGGACGCGGCGGCCTAACGCGTCGACCTAACGCGCGCGCAGTGCAATCCGGCGGGCTCGGGCATGCGCCCAGCCACGCCGCTTCAGCAAAAGGATTCAGAGTATGACCATGCTTTCGATGCCGCTGCCCACGCTCGCCGATTTGTCGATCGAGCCGGGCTTGCCGACTGTCGTCTCGCCGCGCGCGGGCGCGGAGATTTCATTGGAGGAAGCGGCGCCGCTCTTGCATGCGATCGTCGACGACACGCTTGAACGCGCGGGCGGCGTGCTGTTCACCGGTTTTCGCGTGGCTTCGATCGACGCGTTCCAACGTTTCGCGGGCTCGTTCGGGCATCCGCTGATCGGTTATGAGTTCGCGTCGACGCCGCGCAGCCAGGTGGAAGGCGCGGTGTACACGTCGACGGAATATCCGCCGCATCGCTCGATTCCTTTACATAACGAGCAGTCGTATACGCGTGAATGGCCGTTGCGTATCTGGTTTCACTGCGCGCTTGCCGCGCGCACCGGCGGCGCGACGCCGATCGCCGATAGCCGCGCGATCCACCGCGCGCTCGATCCGGCGCTGGTCCAGCGCTTTACGAAGCGTGAACTGCTCTACGTGCGCAACTTCGGGCAAGGGCTGGATCTGCCGTGGGAACAAGCGTTCGGTTCGGACGACCCGCGCACGGTCGAGCGGATTTGCCGTGCGCGCGGCATCGAATGCGAATGGCGCGACAGCGAAGACGGCGAACTGCTGCTGCGCACGCGCGAGCGCTGCCAGGCGGTAGCGCGCCATCCTGTCACCGGCGAACATG
The DNA here is from genome assembly GCF_050281145.1 of Paraburkholderia sp. NPDC080076. Lineage (NCBI taxonomy): Bacteria > Pseudomonadati > Pseudomonadota > Betaproteobacteria > Burkholderiales > Burkholderiaceae > Paraburkholderia > Paraburkholderia sp. NPDC080076. The sequence goes on from NZ_JBNNWQ010000001.1 coordinate 58,714, forward strand.
TCTGGTTCAATCAGGCGAATCTATTCCACCTTTCGTCGCTCGATGAAGACATGCAGGAAGCGCTGATCGATTCGGTCGGCCTCGAAAACGTGCCGCGCAATGTCTATTACGGCGACGGTGAACCGCTCGAAGCCGAGGCGCTCGCCGAAATCCGCGGCGTGCTCGATCAGCAGCGGATTGTGTTCCCGTGGCTGACCGGCGACGTGCTGATGCTCGACAACATGTTGACCGCGCATGCGCGCGATCCGTTCGAAGGGCCGCGCAAGGTCGTGGTCGCGATGGCACGAAGCTACAGCGAGGCCGAGGGCGAAAAACGGACGGCCGCGCCATGACGAAATCGCAGGGCGCGGCGCTTGCGGCGCATTCGCTGACGGTCGGCTACCGCGATCACGTCGTGCTCCACGGTCTGAACCTGAACATTGCGGCCGGCCGCGTCACGGCATTGTGCGGACCGAACGGCTGCGGCAAAAGCACGCTGCTGCGCACGCTAGCCGGTTTGCAACCGGCACTGTCCGGCAGCGTCGACGTCAACGGCGTACCGCTCGCTTCGCACAGGCGACGCGTATTGGCGCGCACGCTCACCATGCTCGCGCAGTTCAACCAGATCCCGTCCGGCCTCACCGTGCGCGAACTGGTCGCGTACGGACGTTACGCGCACGGCGGCTGGCTGCGCGGACTCTCGCGCGCCGACCACGCGGCGATCGACGAAGCGCTCGCCACCAGCGGTCTCGCCGACGACGCCGCGCGCGACGTCGCCGCGCTCTCGGGTGGCGAACGGCAACGCGCGTGGATCGCGATGGCGCTCGCGCAACAGGCGCCGATCGTGTTGCTCGACGAGCCGACTACGTATCTCGACATCCATCATCAACTGGACATTCTGCGCGAGTTGCGGCGCCTGAATCGCGAGCGCGGCCTCACGATCGTGTGGGTGCTGCACGACCTGAACCAGGCGGCGGCCTACAGCGACGAAATCGTGTTGATGCGCGCCGGCCGCATCGTCGCGCAAGGCTCGCCCGATGCGATGCTCGACCCGCGTCATCTGAATGAGACCTTCAGCGTGCCGATGCTCAAGATCGCGCACCCGCAAACGGGCGCGCCGATGTGCGTGCCGGCGTATGAAGGCGATGCGGCTTCGCTTCGCGAAGAAGCCACGAGCAAGGACCTCGCCGCATGACGACGCTTGCAGCACGCAAACGCCTGCGACGTAGCACGCCGGTGATGGACAGCTATCGTGCGCCTGTGAAAAGCCGCGTCACGACCATCGGCGCCGCGCTCATTGCGTTGATCGTCGTCGTGGCCGCGATGCGGCTTGCGCCCGGTTTTCGCACCTGGCTTGCCGCGCCCACGGGCAGCGACGCCGCGCAACTCGCCGGCATCCTGTTGTTCGACCTGAACGTGCCGCGCATTCTGGCGGCGTTGGTGGCGGGCGGCTGCCTCGCGGTGGCCGGCACACTGTTTCAATCGCTCACGCGCAACCCTTTGGCTTCGCCTGATCTGCTCGGCATCACCGGTGGCGCGCAACTGGGCTTGCTCGCGGCGATGCTGGTGCCGTCGCTGGCCGGCGTGGCGTCCGTGCCGCTGCTGTTCGTGTGCGGTCTCGGCGCCGCCGTGTGCGTGGCCGCGGCGGCGGGCGGCTGGCGCGCGACGCCGTTGCGGCTCGTGCTCGCCGGCAGCGTGTGCATGCTGTTGTTCTCCGCGCTGACCACGCTGATTCTCGCGTTCTTCGAGCAGAGCATCGTCGGCGTGTCGTTGTGGGCGAGCGGCAGTCTTTATCAACCTGGCGCGACGGGTTTGAAGATCGCCGCGTCGTGGCTCGTGCTGCCGCTGATCGCCTTGCCCTTCGTGATTCGTCCACTCGATCCGCTCGCCCTCGGCGATGACGCGGCAGCGGCGGCCGGCGTTCGCGTGGACGCGACGCGGCTAGCGGCGATGCTGGTGGCGGTGGGCTTCGCTAGCGTCGCGGTGAGTGTCGCGGGACCGCTCTCGTATGTCGGCCTGATCGCACCCAATCTGCTGCGTCAGGTGCGCGGTGCGAAATCGTCACGGCTCGCCGCGCTCGTGCCCTTGTCCGCATTGGTGGGCGGCGCGCTGGTGCTCGTCACCGACAGCGCCGTGCAGGCGCTCGATCTCGATGCGACCCTCTCGACCGGCGTGGCGATTGCCTTCGTCGGCACGCCGTTGATGCTCGCGATGATCCGCAGCGGCGCCGCGTGGTCGGGCGCGCTGCATGCCGGTCAGGAGCGTGCCGTCGTGCGCGCCACGCGCTTCGTACGCATGGTCGATGCGTGGCCGTGGCCGCTGACCGCAAGCGTGCTGGTGCTGCTCGGCATCGTGCTCGTGTGCGCGGGCGCATCGTTCGGCCTCACGACGATCGGCGTGCCGCGCTGGCTCGCCGCGTTCGATCACCGCGACGAACTCGCGAGGATGTTGCTCGATCTGCGTTTGCCGCGCCTCATCTGCGCATTGCTGGCGGGCGCGTTGCTTGCCGCGAGCGGGGTGCTGATGCAAAGCATCGTGCGCAATCCGCTGGCCGGACCTGAAGTGCTGGGCGTGACGCAAGGCGCAGGCCTCGCGACGCTCGCGGCGCTCGTGATGTGGCCGCTTGCCGCACATTCGACGCTGGCCGCCGCTTCGCTCGCGGGTGGCGGTGTCACGCTGGCCTTGACGCTCTTGCTGAATCGCCGGCATCGCTATGCGCCGCTCGCGGTCGCGCTCACGGGCATCGTTATCGGAACACTGTGGACGACGCTGTCGCAATGGCTCATCACGCAGCAAAGTGTGCAGCCGGCGCGCTTCGTCGTGTGGCTGGTCGGCGGCACGTATGGACGCAGTTGGGGCGAAGTGACGACGCTGCTGCCGTGGTGCGTGCTGGCCCTGCCGGTGTTCGCGCTGCTCGCGCGGCCGCTCGATCTGCTTGCATTGGGCGACGACCAGGCCGCGTCGCTGGGCTTGCCGATCGGCGTGCTGCGTCCACTGGTGCTGACCGTCGCGACGCTGGCGGCGTGCGCGGCGGTGGCCGCGGTGGGGCCGGTGGGCTTTATCGGTTTGATGGCGCCGCATCTGGCGTCGATGCTCGGCGCGCGTGCTCATCGCACGCGCTTGTGGCTGGCGGCGGCGTGTGGCGCGCTGGTGCTGGTCGTGGCCGATATCGCGGCGCGCACGCTGCTGGCGCCGCGCGAAATTCCCGCCGGCGTATTGACTGCGCTGATCGGCGCGCCTTATCTGCTTGCGCTGCTGATCGTGGAGGCTCGGCGCGAGAAGCGGGGCCAACGGTGATGCGGCAACCTGATCACGACAAGCGCGCGCAGTGTTTCGCAGGCTTCGCGCCGGAGTCGATCGCGCATTATCTCGAGCATGTATGGCTCGGCACGCCAAACGCGAGTGAGGAGCCCGCGTTGGCTAACGATCACGCCGGCTCGCTGAAGGTGGCCCGCGTCAGCGAACTGGCGGAGCATCGCGCCGAATTGCTCGATGCGATGGTCACGCTCTACGGCGGCGAGCGCGAAACGCATGCACGCGCGTTGTTGTCGCAATGGACCAAGTACTACTTCGGTTTTGCGGCGACGGCTGGGTTCGTTGCGGCAGCACTGCTGCGCCGGCCGCTTGCGATGTCGCCGGATAAAACCCATATCGTGCTGCGCGACGGCTTGCCTATCGCCGCGTATTTCGAGCACGGCGCATTGCAGCCGGTTGAGTGCGACCCGTCACGCCGTTACGCGCCGCTCGTCGAGCATCTCAATGCGGTGATCGAGACGCTGTGCGCAATGACCAGAATCGCGCCGCGCGTCTTGTGGAGCAACGCGGGCAATCTGCTGGACTACCTGTTCGAACAATGCGCGCCGCAATTCGATCTGACCGACGACATCGCGTGGCTGTTCGGTCCAATCGCTGCCGATGGCGAGGCCAATCCGCTGCGTCTGCCGGTGCGCCTTGCAAAACCGCGCGCTGCGAGTTTGCCGAATCCGTTCAGCGCACGGCGCGTGTGCTGCGTACGTTATGAAATTCCTGGAGAGACGCAACTGTGTGGACGCTGCCCCCTGCTATTGACGATGAGCGATGCGGAAATCGCATTGCAGGCCGCTTCGCATTGACACCAATGACGCCGTCGGTGCCGTGGTCGCGCCGCACGAAGAAAACCCCCTGTTTCAGGCGACTTTGCATAAGTGTTGCGGTGGCGGCCACGCTGTTCTCCAACTCGTATGCGCATGCGCAAGGCAGTGGCAGCGTCGCGCCTTCAGCGGGCACGAGTCATCCAGTTCACACGAACACCGCACAAGCGCAGCAGCAAACCTGCACGCCGCTCGCCGACAACCCGATCGTCTCGCAAGCGAGTCCGTCGCTGCCCGCACAGCCGAAGCGCATCGTCGTCCTCGAATTCATGTTCGCCGAAGACCTCGCGGCGATCGGCATCACGCCGGTGGGCATGGCCGATCCCGCGTATTACCCGGTATGGATCGGCTACGACAACGCACGTCTGGCGACGGTGCCCGATATCGGCACGCGGCAGGAGCCGAGTCTCGAGGCGATTGCAGCGGCCAAACCGGATCTGATTCTCGGCGTGGGTTTGCGACATGCACCCATTTTTGCGGCGCTCGAACGCATCGCGCCGACCGTACTGTTCAAGTACGGCCCGAACTTTAGCGAAGACGGCGCCCGCGTCACGCAGCTCGATTGGGGCCGCAAGATTTTGCGCACCATCGGCTGTCTCACGGGACGCGAGGAGGCGGCGCGCGCCGTCGAAGCCAAGGTCGACGCAGGCTTTGCCCGCGACGCGCAGCGTCTCGCCGAAGCGGGTCGTCGTGGCGAACAGGTCGCGTGGTTGCAGGAATTGGGCTTGCCGGACCGTTACTGGGCATTCACCGGCAACAGCACGGCGGCGGGCGTCGCGCATGCGCTCGGGCTCAACTTGTGGCCCGCCGAGGCGACTCGCGAAGGCACGGCGTACGTGAGTTCGGAAGATCTGTTGAAGAAACCGAAACTGACCGTGCTGTTCGTCAGCGCGACTGAAACGGATGTCCCGCTTGCCATCAAACTCGATTCGCCGATCTGGCGATTCGTGCCGGCTCGCAGCGCGGGGCGCGTTGGGCTCGTCGAGAGGAATATCTGGGGCTTTGGTGGGCCGATGTCGGCGCTGCGGCTTGCGGATACGATGACTAATACGTTGTTGTCGTTGCCGGCACCCGCAGTGAAGAAATAAGCGGCTTCTATTGAGTCTTGCTGAGCGCCTGAACAACGGCGTCCAGCAAGTCTGTTCACCTCATCATCCTATCGTACCGTTGGCCACTGCCGGCTTCAGCACCGCTTGTGCCGAACCATGCGTCTCACTGACGATACTGCCATTTTCCAGCTTCAACACCCGATCCGCGAGATGGAAGTACCGGTCATCATGGCTGATCACCAGCACGGTCTTACCGCGCGAGCGCAGTTCCGGCAGCAGTTGTTCATAGAACACCGCTTTGAACTGTGGGTCCTGATCCGCGGCCCATTCGTCGAACAGATAGAACGGGCGGTCTTCCAGATACGCGACGACCAACGCCAGGCGTTTGCGCTGGCCAGTGGAAAGCGCTCGCGTAGAGAACGCACCGTTCACCACCTGCACCTTGTGATCGAGCGCGAGCTTCGCGACCAGCGCGTTGGCACGGGCATCCGCCTGCGCGCGCGAGGCGTCGTTCGGATCGACGATGCCGAGCAGCGCGTCGAACAGATGGAAATCGTTGAACACGGCCGTGAAGCGCTGACGATAGGCGGCGCGTTCAGCTAAGCCGACCGGCTTGCCGTCCAGTTCGATCGTACCGTCTTCGGGTTCATAGAGACCGGTCAGCACTTTCGCGAGCGTCGTCTTGCCGCTGCCGTTGCCGCCCACGATGAACACCAGCTCGCCAGGCCTGAAGGTCAGATTGACCGGCCCGACGCGGAACATCCGCTCGTCGCGCTCATGAAAGTACGAATGCGTGACGTTGCTGAGCGTGAGCGTGCGATACGGCGCGTGCGAAGCGTTTTCATCGGGCGGCGGCGAGGTGCGCAGCGCGCCGAATTCGCCCATCACCTTCTCGATGCGATCGAGCGAGACGCGCGCCGCATTCAGCGTCGGCACGTTGTTGAGCAGACCGTCCAGCGGCAGCAGCATGAACAGGAACACCACCACGTAGCCCGATGCCGACGGCGCATCGGCGTGCACGCCGAGTGCCGGCCAGAACGCGGCGACGCCCAGAAACACATAAAACAGGAACACGATCCAGCCGACCCCGACCGCATAGGCGCTGAACGCCTTACGCCGATGGTCGCGCACTTCGTCGATGGCCGAGCCGAGTTGGCCGTCCACGAACTGACGCGAACGCGCCTGATGCAGCTTCAGTTCCTTCGCGCCGGTGAAGAGCGCGCCGAGATAGCCGAACAGTTTGTCCTGCGAGCGGCCCGCGGCTTCGAGCGAGGCGATCGCGCGTTTGTCGCCGGCGTGATAGCCGAGCGAGCCGACCAGGATCGCGGCCACCGCGAGCAGGCAGACCGGCCACGACAGCCACGCCAGATAACCGAGGCAGCCGAACACGATCGAGCCATGCATCACCAGATTGGGCAGCGCGAAGAACAGCATCGACACGTTGGTGGCGTCGTCGGTCAGTACGGACTGCACGGGCGCCGCGCCGATACGTTCGACATCGCGCAACTCGGCTTCGGCGACGCGCCGTGCGACGTGTTCGCGCAACTGCGCCATCGTGTCCTGCGAGAGGCGCGCGAACAGCACGCCGGTGATCACGCGCGTGACGAGCGCGACGACCGCGCACAACGCGAAACGCATCGCCAGCGACATATCGGCGGCGCCCGGTTGTGAGAGCGCGCGGCTAAGTGTCGCCACGAGCAGCACGCTGGCGATGCCGTTCAGCACGCAGGCCGTCAAGGCGATCGCGAAGGAACCGCGAGAGCGCTTGAGCAGCGCCACGATCAGGCGCATGGCGGGTTTGCCCGCAGGGTTGGAGGGAGGTGAAGCAGACGAGGGTGGCGCGTCGTAGCGCTCGTTGGCAGCGGTCATCGGCAATGTGTCGCAGTGGGTCGCAAATGGATCGGCGAATGGCGGCGCATGCGGGCATGTGGCCATTCAGCGGGGCGCAAAGACACGCCCCTCGCCTGATAGACGAATGGGCGAAGCAAACATTTACCGTGCGCGTTCCTCTGCCACGTCAAAAAGATGCAGTCCAAATAAAAACAACGCACGCGGTAAAGATTTGCGATCGCGGATCGTCACACCAATGAAGCGGCCCATTGCGGCCTGCGACTTGGCCTATGCGGCCAGTTCTAACGGATTTCATGCCCATGACGAACTTCCCGATTGCGTTGCACCACCAGATCCGCGCCATGGCGCGCATCGATCCCGATGCGCCCGCGCTGGCATCCTTCACGCCGCATACCGTGCGGCTGACGCGCGGCGAACTGGACAGTCGCGCGGCGCGGCTTGCCGCACAGCTGCGCGCGGCGGGTGTGACGACTGAAGTGCGTGTGGGTGTTTGCGTCGCGCGTTCCTGCGATCTGTTCGTCGCATTGCTCGCTGTATTGAAGGCGGGCGGCGTGTTCGTCGCGCTCGATCCGCGTCATCCGGCGGCGCGCCTTGATTGGGTCGCGCGGGATGCGGGGCTCGTGCACGGCATCGTCGACGGTTCCGCGGATGCGGCGATGCGTGCGCGTTTCACGCAATGCTTCGACGTTGCAAGCGCTGCTGCGACAGATGTGGCGGCGCCTCGTTTCGACGGCGATGCAGAAGACACGCCGGTGCATCCGCGCGCGGCGGCCTACATGATCTACACGTCGGGGTCGACCGGCACGCCGAAAGCCGTGGCCGTCGAACACGGGCCGCTTGCCGCGCACGGTGAAGCGCTCGCTGACTCGTTGCCGATCGGTGCCAATGACCGCGTGCTGCATTTCGCATCGGTCAATTTCGACGTCTCGATCGAAGCGTGGTTAGTACCGCTTGCCGTCGGCGGCAGCGTGGTGATCAGTGATCCACCGCCGTTCGCGCCGGAAACCACGCATGCGTTCATGCTGCGTGAAGGCGTCACCAATACGACGCTGCCGCCCGCTTATGTGCGCGAGTTCGCGAACGTTTGCGAGCGCCTCGGCGTGCCGCCTTCGCTGCGCACGCTGCTGTTCGGCGGCGAAGCGATGTCGCAAGACAGTTTCGACGAGATTCGCCGCGTGTTCCCGTCGGTGCGCCTCGTCAACGGCTATGGACCGACCGAGGCGGTGATCTCGCCGATGTTGTGGCCCGTCGATCCGGGCATGACACCAGCACTCGAGGACGGCAATGGTTTTGCCTCGCTGCCGATCGGTTGGCCGATCGGGCGACGCGTGGCGCGCATCGACGGCGCGGCGCAGCAAGGCGAAAGCGGCGAACTGCTGCTCGGCGGCGTGTGTCTCGCGCGCGGCTATCACGGCCGCGCCGCACTGACGGCTGAACGTTTTCTGCCGGATCCGACTGGCGAACCGGGCGAACGGATTTACCGCACCGGCGACCTCGCGCGTGAACGCGCGGACGGCTCGTTCGATTATCTCGGCCGCATCGACGATCAGGTTCAGGTGCGCGGCGTGCGCGTCGAACCCGGCGAGATCGCGGCTTGTCTGCTGACGCATCCGGCAGTGGCCGACGCGGGTGTGCTGGCCGAATCTGCTCATGGCCGAACGCAACTGATCGCATGCGTCGTGCTGCAAGACACACTCGACGATGCCGCGCTGCTAGCGCATCTCGCCGCGCATTTGCCGCAGGCGTGGATTCCGCATCGTTTGGTGCGCTTCGAGCGCCTGCCGTATACGTTGAACGGCAAGCTCGATCGCGCCGCATTGCGCGACTTCATTGCCACGATGCCGGCTGTCGTCGATGCGAATCATGTCGCGCCTCGAACCGCCACCGAAACGCGCCTCGCCACGCTTTGGCAAACCCTGTTGAACGATCCTGCGCCGATCGGCTGCGGCGACCGCTTCTTCGCACGTGGCGGCGATTCCCTCGCAGCGATGCAATTGCAGGCGGCGATCCGCATAGAATGGCGCGTGAATCTACGGCTCGACGCGTTGTTCGACGATCAACCGCTCGAAGCGCTGGCGCGTCTGATCGATGCCAGCGAGACTGAAACGTCGGTGGGTTCGCATGGCATCCCTGTGGTGCGGACCGCCGATGCGCCGTTCATGGATCGTGCCACGTCGTTCGCTCAACAGCGGTTCTGGGTGCTCGCGCAAACACAGGACGCCGGCGCGGCTTATCACGTTGCCGTGCAATGGGATGTGCAAGGCGCACTCGATATCGGCACGCTGCAACGCGCGCTCGATTGTTTGATCGCGCGTCATCAGGCGTGGCGAACGACGCTGGTCGAGTCCGACGACGGCATCGTCGTGCAACGCATTCATGCCCGCTTACCGGTTGCGATTGCGCAAATCGACTTGCGCGGCGCCGGCGACGCCGAGCGTGCATCGCGCCTGGTGGCGTTCACGGAACAGCATGTCAGCGGACCTTTCGATCTGTCGAAAGGTCCGCTGGTGCGGGCCGCGCTCGTTACGCTCACTGACGACACGCAGCGCTTCCTGTTGACCGCGCATCATTCGATCAGCGACGGCTGGAGTTCGCGCTGTGCGTTCGAAGAACTGCGTGCCGCCTACGCCGCTTTCGCGACGGGAAACGAGCCGCAATTGCCTGCGTTGACGGTGCAGTACGCCGACTACGCGCAATGGCAACGCGACTGGCTCGCGGCCGGCGAAGGCAAAAGGCAACTGGCTTACTGGCGCGACGCATTGCGCGACGCGCCCGAAGCGCTAGCACTGCCGCTAGACCGGCCGCGCTCGCCGGAGCACGACTATCGCGGCGGCCGCCTCGCGCTGCGTTTGCCCGTGGCGCTATCCGAAGCCGTGCGCGAAACGGCGCGACGCGCGCAGGCATCGCCGTTCACGGTACTGCTTGCCGCCTTCGACGCCTGGCTTTACCGATTGACCGGCGCGACCGATGTCGTCGTGGCCGCGCCGATCGCGCATCGGCAGCGGGCGGAGACTGCGCTGCTGGTAGGTCTTTTCCTCAACACGCTTGCGCTGCGCGCGCGCGTCGCGCCGGACCAATCGTTCGCTGCGTTGCTCGACGGTGTACGCCGTTCCGCGTTCGATGCGTTCGCGCATCAGGATGTACCGTTCGATCAGGTGCTCGACGCGGTCAAGCCGCCGGTGCGGCGCGGCGATGCCTGGCTGAAGGTCAAGTTCGCGCAGCAGTTCGATCTGGAACTGTCGGCTGAATTGCCGGGCGCTTCGGTGCGCATGTCGCCGGGGCTGGACCTCGCCGCCCGCTTCGACTACGCGCTCGATTTCACCGACGACCCGCGTGGCATCGAGCTTGTCGTCGCTTATGCGCTCGACGGTATCGACGAACGGACTGCGCAAGCATGGCTGCACAGTTACGCCGCGCTCGTCGCCGATGCCGTGCGCGATCCGCAGCGTGCGATTGCCGAACTGGACTGCGCGGATAGCGCCGACTATCGCGCCGCGCGACGTGGCCGCGAGTTGAAGCCGGCGGCTGACAACGTGCTCGCGCTGTTCGCGCGGCATGCGTGTGAAACACCGCATCGCGTGGCGCTCGCGGATGCCGATACGCAGCTGACGTATGCCGAAGTCGACGCAGCATCGGATCGTATCGCGTTCGCTTTGCGGGAGCGTGGGGTAAGTGCAGAGCAACCGGTGGCCGTGTGTATCGAGCGGTCGGTGCGCTTTGCCGCCGCGCTGATTGGCGTGATGAAGTCCGGTGCGTACGTCGTACCGCTCGATCCTGCCGCGCCGCATGAGCGTCTGACGGCTTCGGTTCAGGCGTGTGGCGCGCGGTGGATCCTGACAACAAGTAAAGACGTCACGACTGTAGGCGCAGCGACCGCGCTCGATTTCGATATGCTCACGCAAGCGTCATCGTCGGCGAGCGCGGGTGACACGACCGCAACCGCATCGCACACGCCCCCCTTGGCGAATCAAGCCGCCTACCTGATCTTCACCTCGGGCTCGACCGGCACGCCGAAAGGCGTGGTCATCTCGCATGGCGCACTGGTCGACTACGTCGAGGGCATGCTGGACGAACTCGCATTCGCCGCCAACGCATCCATGGCAATGGTCTCCACCGTCGCTGCCGACCTCGGCCATACGACGCTATTCGGCGCGCTGTGCTCGGGCCGCACGCTGCATCTGCTGCCTGCGCAATGCGCGTTCGATCCCGATCGCTTCGCGCACGAAATGCGCACGCGCAACGTCGGCATTCTCAAGATCGTGCCGAGTCACCTGCACGCGTTGCTCGACGCGCAACATCCGGCCGATGTGCTGCCCGCGCATGCGCTGGTGACAGGCGGCGAAACGCTGCCTTGGTCGCTGGTCGAGCGAATCGCGGTAATCAAGCCGGCCTGCCGCGTCATCAATCACTATGGCCCGACCGAAGCAACGGTGGGCGCGTTGACGTGCGACACGTCTTCGTCAGCGCAAGCCGCAGTGCATGCGCTGAGCGCGCACGCCGTGCCGCTCGGGCTGCCATTGCCGAACGCCTATGCCTGTGTGCTCGACAGCCACGGCGCGAGCGTGCCGCCGGGCGCAATCGGCGAGTTGTATCTCGGCGGACCGGGGTTGGCGCGCGGCTATCTGAATCGCGCCGCCGCGACCGCCGAGCGTTTCGTACCGAATCCATTCGCGCCGGGCGAGCGTCTTTACCGAACGGGCGACCGCGTGAGACTGCGCGCAGATCATCGTCTGGATTTTCTGGGCCGGCTGGACGATCAGGTAAAGATTCGCGGCTACCGCGTCGAACCTGGCGAGGTCAGTGCGGCACTGCGCGCACTCGACGGCATCGCTCAAGCCGAAACACTTGCTGTCGAGCATGAAGGGCGTTTGCGTTTGGCATCGTTCGTCACGTTGACGAGCGGTGCGCGCTTCGACGAAGCCGCATTACGCGCGGCATTGAGCGCCCGTTTGCCGGACTACATGGTGCCGGCCGTGTTGCAGCGTGTCGCCACCTTGCCTGTGACCGCCAACGGCAAGGTGGACCGCGCGGCATTGCGGGCGCTGGCGGCTGCACCGGCGCCGCTGGTGGCCACGGGCGATGCGCCGCAAGGCGCAACGGAAGAAGCCCTCGCCGCCGTCTGGATGGACGTGCTCAAAGCCGAACGCGTAGGCCGCGACGACAACTTCTTCGAGCTGGGCGGCGATTCGATTCTGGTGTTGCAGGTGATCGCCCGTTCGCGCAAGCGCGGCGTGCGCTTTACGCCGAAGCAACTGTTCGATGCGCCCACGCTCGCGCAACTCGCACGTGTCGCGACGATGGTGGATGTTACTGTACAACAGGCTGCACCGGGCGCATCGAAGGCGCAAGCCGCACCATCCAAACTTGAGCAGTCCGCCGCGCTCACACCTGCGCAACTGCGTTTCTTTGCACTGGAGATTCCGCGGCGTGGCCACTGGAATCAATCCATCGAACTCGACACGCAAGCGCCTTTCGACTTCGACGCTTTCGCGCGCGCATTCGAAACGCTGCTGACACACCACGAAATTTTCCGCCAGCGTTTCACACCGGATGGTGCGCAAGGCGAATGGCGACTGACTTTGGCCGAGCGCGCATTCGACACACTGCCGCTCGCCGCGGTTTCCGCACGCGACGAAGCCGACGCGCTAGCCCAATTCGATGCATTGCAAAGCACGCTCGATCTGACGCATGGCCCGCTCGTCTGCGCATTGGCTGCGCTGTTGCCCGACGGCACGACGAAGCTCTATCTGGCGATCCATCACATCATCGTCGACGGCGTGTCGTGGCGTGTGCTGCTGGATGATCTCGACGCCGCCTATCGCGCCGCTTGCGAGCGCCGCAGCGTGCGACTCGCATCGACGGGAACGAGCGCACAGGAATGGGCGGCACGGCTGGCACGCGCCGCGCTCGACATCACGAACTCTCCGTTTGCCGCCGAACTGCCGTACTGGACCGCGCTCGCCGCGCCGTGCGACGATCTGCCGCTCGACCGTCCGCAAGCCAAGGCGAGCAACGCCGACGCGCAATCCGTGATCCAGACCATCGGCGCCGATCTGACGCGGGCCGCGTTGACGGAAGCGAATGCCGCTTACCGTACGCAGATGATCGAACTGCTGATCGCGGCGCTGGCGCAGTCGCTCGATATGCCCGTGTGCCGTATCGAACTCGAAGGCCACGGCCGTGAGGCTTTGTTCGACGACGTCGACGTCAGCCGCACGCCTGGCTGGCTCACGAGTCACTATCCGGTGCAGTTCACGCTTGAAAGCACGCCGGCGGCCACGCTCGGCGCGGTCAAGGACACACTGCGCGCGGTGCCGAACAAAGGCCTCGGCTTTGGCGTGCTGCGCCACTACGGCGACACGGCGACGCTCGCCGCGCTCGCCGCCGTGCCGCGCCCGCATGTGACCTTCAACTATCTCGGCCAGTTCGACGCGCCGCGCGATGCGGTGCTCGTGCCGCGTTTCGGCGGCGCGGGCTGCGAGCGTGATCCAGCGGGGCCGATCGGCAACGCGTTGGCGATCCACGCCTATATCGACGGCGACGCCACGCGCACGCTCAAAGTCCATTGGGTCTACGGCGCGACGCAATTCGAGCGCGCCACGGTGGAAGCCATCGCGCAGCGCTTCGAAAGTGCGCTCGCGGACTTGACCGCCGCATGTGCGGCGCGTCTTGCGCAACGCGGCGGTGGCGCAACGCCAGGCGACTATCCGCTCGCGCGCGCGGGCGGTTTGACGCAGGCCGCGCTGGAGCGCGTGCCGCTCGACTTGCGCACCATCGACGACATCTATCCGCTTTCGCCGATGCAGCACGGCATTCTGTTCCATTCGCTGTTCGCGCCGGAGCAATCGACCTATGTGAATCAACTGGTCGCGACGTTGATCGAGCCGGACGTGGAACGCCTGCGCGCGGCATTCGAAGCCGCCGTGCCGCGCCACGACATTCTGCGCACGAGCTTCACGCCGGTCGAAGCGACGCCGATGCAGCTCGTGCATCGCCAGGCGCGCATGCCGGTGGAGATTCTCGATTGGCGCGAGCGCGGTGGGGATGCGCATGATGCATTCGAAAGCTGGCTCAGCGCCGACCGTGCGCGCGGTTTCGATCTGACCTCGCCGCCGTTGATGCGCGTCACGCTGATCCGCATCACGGACGACGCATGGCGTCTCGTCTGGACGCGTCACCATTTGCTGCTCGACGGCTGGAGCACGGCGCGTTTCTTTGCCGACGTGCTGCGCGACTATATCGAGCCGCCGCGCCCGCAACCCTTCGCGGCGCCAGCGAAAACGCGCTATCGCGACTTCATCGCGTGGCTGGCCGCACGCGACTCAGAAAGCGAGCGCGCCTTCTGGTTGCAACGTCTTGCATTGCTCGACGAACCGACGCTGGTTGCCGAACGTGAATCCGCGAGCCATCGCGAGCCGCAGCATCTCACGCGGCGTGAGTCGCTTGACGCGGCGACGATGGCACGTCTCACCGACACCGCGCGCCGTCTGAAGGTCACGGTCAACACGATGGTGCAGGGTGCATGGGCGCTCGCCTTGCAGCGGATGACGCATCACACTGCCGTCGCTTTCGGCGCGACCGTCGCCGGCCGTCCTGATGCCTTGCCGGACGTCGACACCGTGCTCGGTCTTTTCATCAACACGCTGCCGGTGATTACCGCGCCGTTGCCGCAACGCCGCGCATCGGCATGGCTGCACGATTTGCAGCGCGACAACGCCGCGGCTGCGGAGCACGCACATACGCCGTTGTACGAAATCCAGCAATGGGCCGGCCAAGGCGGTGGCGCATTGTTCGACACGCTGCTCGTGTTCGAAAACTATCCCGTGGATGAAGCATGGCAAGGGCGCGACGAGCGCGCGCTCAAGCTGCGTGAGTTGCGCAATATCGAAGCGACGGATTTCGCGCTCACGCTGGTGATCGAAGCGGGTGCCACGCTCACGATCGACTACGGCTACGATGCCGCGCAACTCGATGAGACGCGCGTTGCCGCATTGCATCGCGCGTTTGCCACTTGCCTTGCGGGCTTGATTGCCGATCCGGACGCACCGCTCGGCACGATTTCAATTTCCACCGCCGACGATCTGACCACGCTGGCCCGCTTCAACTCGACCACCCACGTGTGGCCGCACGCGCAACAGCAGGCGCTGCATCGCCAGTTCGAACAAAAGGCGCTGGCGTCGCCGGATGCTATCGCGCTCGAATTCGTCGACTCGCAAGGGCACACGCAGCAGATGACCTACGGCGAGCTCGATACGAACGCCGATCGCGTCGCCGCCTCGCTCATCGAAGCCGGCGTGCGCGCGGACACGGCGGTGGCGCTGTGCGTCGAGCGATCGTTCGACATGGTCGTGGCGCTGATCGGCGTGCTCAAAGCGGGCGCGGCTTATCTGCCCATCGATCCCGACTATCCGGCGGACCGCATCGCGTATCTGCTCGAGGACGCGAAGCCCGCAGTCGTGCTGACCCAGCCGCATCTGCTGGAACGCATCGCGGCAGCGGTCGACAGCACACGCGCAAAAGTCCTGACCGTCGACGCACTACGCGGCGCCGATTTTACGCTCAGCGCTCCCGTGGCAGTCGCTCCCGATCAGCTTGCTTACCTGATCTACACGTCCGGTTCGACCGGCAAGCCGAAGGGCGCGGGCAATACGCATCGCGCGCTGGCAAACCGCATTGCGTGGATGCAGGACGCGTATCGACTCGATGCCAACGATGTCGTGTTGCACAAGACCCCGTTCGGTTTCGACGTGTCGGTGTGGGAATTCGTGTGGCCGCTCGCCGTCGGCGCGAAGCTCGCGATTGCGGCGCCCGGCGACCATCGCGATCCGGCGCGCCTCGTCGCGGCAATCGAAACACACTGTGTCACGACGCTGCATTTCGTGCCGTCGATGCTCGCGGCCTTCGTCGCTCATCTGGAAGACTTTCACGCCGCGGTGCGCTGCGCGAGCGTCGAGCGGATCGTCGCCAGCGGCGAAGCGCTCGCGCCGGAACTAGTGGCTCGCGTCGCAAAACAATTGCCCCATGCGCGGCTCTACAACCTCTACGGCCCGACCGAAGCCGCCATCGACGTTTCGCACTGGACGTGCGGCGCGCGCGATGCAGACGCGGCGTCCGTGCCGATCGGTCATCCGATTGCGAACGTGCAACTGCACGTGCTCGACGCGGCGTTGCAGCCGCTGCCGCAAGGCGCGATCGGCGAACTGTACCTGGGCGGCGTGGGATTGGCGCGCGGCTACCTCGGCCGTGCTGCGTTGACGGCGGAACGCTTCGTTCCCGATCCGTTCTCGCATGGAGCACGGCTTTATCGAACCGGTGACCTTGCACGCCGCCGCGCGGACGGCGCGCTCGACTATCTCGGCCGCATGGATACGCAGGTGAAGTTACGTGGCCAGCGCATCGAGCCCGGCGAAATCGAAGCGCTGTTGCGTGCGGCGCCGGGCGTGCATGACGCCGTGGTGATCGTGCGTGACGAGCAATTGATTGGCTACGTGGCGCGCGGCGCGGACAACGCGCTCGACACGCAGGCGCTGCTCGATGATTTGCGCGCGCAACTGCCGTCATACATGGTGCCTTCGTATCTGATCGCGATGGATGCACTGCCGGTCACGCCGAACGGCAAATGCGACCGTCACGCGCTGCCGGCTCCCGTGCGCGGCACGGCCTCAGAAAATGCCGTGAGCGTGGCCGCCACCGAGACCGAGCGTGAACTCGCCGGGATCTGGAGACGGGTGCTGCGTGTCGACACGATTGGCCGCGACGACGACTTCTTCGCGCTGGGCGGTCACTCGCTGCTTGCGACACAAGCCAACGCGCAGGCGAATCTGCACTGGACGCTGATTCTGCCGCTGCGCACCTTGTTCGACGAACGCACGTTGCAGCGCTGTGCCGCCGCGATCGATCGCGCGCTTGCCGAGCGCGGTGCACACGGCGCGGGTGATACCGCGAGCGCGATCGATGCACTTCTCGACGAATTCGAGCTGCAATAAGCCCAATACGCCGCCCAACACGTCGATCCATCGACCAGCCGACCCGTACTGAGACAACCCAGCATGACCACTGCCAAACCGGATCTGCTTTCCCTCGCGTCACGCTTCGCGCTGTTGCCGGATGCGCAGCGCAAGGCCTTTCTCACGAAGCTCGACGCCGCCGGCATCGACTTTCGCGTGCTGCCGATTCCACCGCGCGCCGAGCGCACGGCGAGCGTGCCGGCTTCGTTTGCGCAAACGCGTTTGTGGCTGCACGCGCGGATGATCGATGAACCGGCGGCGTATCACATCACCGAACGCTTACGGCTCGACGGCGCGCTCGATGCCAACGCGTTGCGTCTTTCGTGCGATGCGCTGATCGCGCGTCACGAAGCGCTGCGTACGACCTTCACCGAAAGCGGCGACGGCGTGTTGCAAACGGTGCATGCGCCATCTCGCTGCCCGTGGCACGCGAGTGACGTGAGCGCATTGCCCGCGGATCAGCGCGAGACGCGCGCCGCCGACACCGCACGCGCCGACGAAGCGAAGTCCTTCGATCTGTCGCTCGGGCCGTTGATGCGCGCGCACCTGATTCGTCTCGACGCGACCACGCACTGGCTCGCGCTGACGACGCATCACATTGTCTCCGACGGCTGGTCCGCGGACGTGATACTGGCCGAACTGGCGTCGTTTTATCGCGCGTATGCGAAGAGCGAAGCGGTGTCGCTCGCGCCGTTGCCGATCCAGTACGCCGACTTCGCGTTGTGGCAGCGCCGCTGGCTCGACGCGGGAGAACGTGAGCGCCAGTTGGCGTTCTGGCGCGAACGGCTGGATGCGAATCGCGACGTGCTGATGTTGCCAGGCGCCGCACCGCGTCCGGCGCAGCGCAGCGCGCGTGGTGCAAGGCATCGGTTCGTTATCGATGCCGCGCTCGCGCAGCAAGTAAAGACACTGGCCAATGCGCAGCGCGCGACGCCGTTTGCCGTCTTGCTGGCGGCATTGAGTGCTTTGCTCGCGCGCTCGTCGGGCGAAACGCAGATTCAGATCGGTGTACCCGCGGCGAATCGCGAGCGCGGCGAAGTGGCCGGGCTCGTCGGCTTCTTCGTGAACACGCTCACGTTGGCCGCGCCGGTTCCCGCAGCGCAGTCGTTTGCTTGGTTGGTCGGCGCGACGCAGCAAACGCTGATCGACGCCCAATCGCATCAGGACGTGCCGTTCGAACAGGTGGTCGAAGCGCTCGGCGTGGTGCGCAGCGCGAGTCATCATCCGCTGTTTCAGGTGATGGCCGCTTATGGCGCGCGGCGCCGTCTGCCGTCGCTCGCGGAAGTGCGCATGGCGGAGTTGCCGTCGGGTGCGCCGTTTGCCAAATTCGATTTGACGTTGAGCTTCGAGGAACGGGACGACGGTTCGATCGATGCCTACTTCGTCTACGCGCTTGACCTGTTCGACGCCGATGCGATAGAGCGCGTCGCTGCGCGATTCATCGAATTGCTGTCGAATGCGACGGCAGCACCGGCCACCGCAGTGGGAGATTTGCAATGGCTGCCGGGAGAGGAGCGCGCACAACTCGACGCATGGAATAGCACGGCGCTCCCGCATGAGACGGTGTTCAGGCCGGTGCATCAGCGCGTGGCCGACCACGCCAGCGCGCGGCCGGACGCGCGGGGCGTCGCGGATATGCATCGCTCGCTCACGCGCGGCGAAGTGGATGCGCAAGCCGCGCATTTGGCGCGACGTCTCGTCGCGGCGGGTGTGAGTGCGGAGATGCGGGTCGGCGTGGCGCTGAGCCGGTCGGTGGACCTGCTGGTCGGTCTGATCGCCGCGCTGAAATCGGGCGGTGCGTTCGTGCCGCTGGACCCGAGCCATCCGCGTGAGCGTCTTGCACAGATTCTCGACGATGCGCAGATCACGCACGTCATCACGGAACGCGCGAGTCTCGCCGCGTTGCCGGAGTCGGACCGTCTGCGGTTGTGGTTGATCGACGAGGAACCGCCGGTTAACGAACAGTCGGCGACGGATGTCGAGTTGCCGCGTGTGTCGCCGCACCAGGCAGCGTATGTGATTTATACGTCGGGCTCGACGGGCAAGCCGAAGGGTGTGGTGGTCGATCACGGTTCGTTTGCATTGCATTGCGCCGCGATCGCGGAGCGCTACGGTGCAGGCGAGCGTGACGTGTTCCTGCTGTTCCAGTCGGTCAATTTTGACGGCGCGCATGAAGGCTGGTTCTCGCAGTACATGTCGGGCGCGGCCGTGGCGATCACGGCGGACACGCTGTGGCCGCCCGCGCAGACCTGCCGGATGATGGTGCGCGAAGGCGTGACCATGACCTACGTGCCGCCCGGTTGCGCGACCCAACTCGCCGAGTGGGCACTCGCTCACGGTGCGCCGCCGAGCTTGCGTTCGCTGACGGTGGGCGGTGAAGCCACGTCGCGTGAAGCGTTCGCGCTGATGCGCCGGGCGTTTCCGAATGCGCGCATCGTCAACGGTTATGGGCCGACTGAAACCGTCATCACGCCGATGCTGTGGATGTTCTATCCGACCGACGACAGTACGAAGCTCGCGGACAGCGCCTATCTGCCGATCGGCACGCTGGTCGGCGCGCGTTCGGCGCATGTGCTCGATGCCCGCTTGAATCCGCTGCCGGTCGGCGTGATCGGCGAGTTGTATCTGGGCGGCGAGGGCGTGGGTGTCGCGCGAGGTTATCTCGACCGGCCGGCGCTCACGGCCGAGCGCTTCGTGCCGGATCCGTTCGGCGTGCCGGGCGCGCGGCTCTATCGTACAGGCGACCTCGTCAAGCGGCGCGCGGACGGCGTGTTCGACTTTATCGGCCGGGTCGATCATCAGGTGAAGCTGCGCGGCTTGCGGATCGAACTGGGTGAGATCGAAGCGCAACTCGCCGCGCACGACGATGTGCGCGAAGCCGTGGCGATCGTGCATGGCAAGGGTGCACAAGCGGCGCTGGTCGCGTATGTCGAATTGAGCGCCGAAGCGCGTGAACGCAGCACGCGCACGGATGCGGCCGAACTCGACGCGCATCTGCGTCATACGTTGCCCGACTATATGGTGCCCGCGCATATCGTCGTGCTCGACGCGTTGCCGCGCAATGCCAACAGCAAGGTGGACCGCGCGGCGTTGCCGGAGCCGCAGCGTGTTGCGCGTGCCTATCAGGCGCCCGCAGCGGGACTCGAAACCGCGCTCGCGCAGATTTTCCGCGAAGTGCTGGGTGTGGAGCGTGTCGGCCGCGGCGATCATTTCTTCGAGCTCGGCGGGCATTCGCTCGCGGCGGTTCGTGTCGCGACGCGCGTGGCCGAACGGCTCGCGCGCGATGTGCCGGTGCGCACACTCTTCGAAGCGCCGACGCTCGCGCAATACGCGCAGAGGGTGATGGCGGCGGCACGCAGCGAGGCGATGGCCGATGTCGGCAACGAAGCTTCGAGCGGCGCCTCGAATTCACGCCTCGCACCCGATGCGAACGGCGTGCTGCCGCTTTCTTCCGCGCAATTGGGCTTGTGGTTCCTGTGGCGCTCGCAGCCGGATAGCGCGGCCTACAACATTCCTGTTGCGCTGCGTCTGCGCGGCGCGCTCGATGTCGATGCGTTGCGCGAAGCGTTTGCTCAGGCGGCTGCGCGGCATCCGGCGTTGCGTGTGCGGCTCGTTGAACGTGAAGGGCAATTGCCGGGCCAACGAGTTGGCGAGTCGATGTCATTTGAGCTGGGCATGATCGATCTGTCCGGCGATCCGACAGAAGCTGCCCGTGAGCATGCCGCTGTCGCGCTGACCGACGAAGACGCGCTCACGCCATTCCATCTGCTCGACGATGCCCCGCTCTGGCGCGTGCGCTTGGTGCGCCTTGCCGAGCAGGATCACGTGTTGTCGCTGGTCGTGCATCACATCGTGTCGGACGGTCAGTCGATCGATCTATGGCTCGATGATGTACGGACCACTTATGTCGCGATTGTGCGAGGCGCGTCGCCGGCGGTTTCGGTATCGGGATCGCCCTTGCATCAGGAACTGATCCTGCCGGTCGCCGCGCCGCGAGCGCGTCTATCGTTCTGGCGCGATGCGTTGGCGGATGTCCCGTCGCACGTGCTGCCGTCGCCCTCGTCTGGCCGTGCCGCGTCGCCGAGTTGGAGCGCCGGCCGTCTCGCGTTCGAATTCAGCCCGGCGCTCGTGCGCCGCGCCCGCTCGATGGCGCTCGAAGTTCACGCGACGTTGCCGATGTTGTTACACGCCGCGCTGAACGTAGCCTTCTATCGTGCGACGGGCGTCACCGATCAACCGGTCGGCGTTCTCGCCTCGACGCGCGAATTGACAGGCGAAGCCGCGCGCCGCGCGTTGGGACTCTTCATCAACGCCGTTGTCGTGCGCACGCGGCTCGCGAAAACCGACACGCCGGCAACGCTGCTCGCCGAAGTCCGAGACGCCGCGCTCGCCGCCTATGCGCACGCGGACACGCCATTCGCCGACGTGGTGGCGGCTTTGCGCGCGCCTCGCACCGAAGCCGGCAATCCTTTGTTCTCGGTGATGTTCAACTACCTGCGCCCGGCGGGAACAGCGGAACGCGACTGGGCCGGCCTCACGCTCGACGACTTCAACGACGTGCGGCATCGAGTGGTGTTCGAACTGGAACTGGATGTGGTCGAGCACGCCGACGGACGCGTGACCGGCGCTTTTTCGTATGCGAACGCGTTGGTGGACGGCCGCTTTGTCGAGGTCCTGACCGCCGACTATCTGGACGTGGTGCAGCAGTTCGTCGATGCGCCGCATGAGCAACTGGGTGCTTCGGCCGCGCGCTTTGCATTGGAGTCCGCAAGCCTCGCGACCGGCCCGCAGGCAAGCATGACCTCTCACGACGAAGCATCGCAGCGCGCCCAGGCGCTCGAACGCGTCTGGAGCGATCTCTTCGAGGGCAACACGCCCGCGCATCACGACGACCTGTTCGAGGCGGGCGCGAGTTCATTCGACGTGGTGCGCTTCGTCGATGCCGCGCGAGTCGCCGGCCATGCGCTGGAGATCGCCGACGTATTCGCCGCGCCGACCTTCGCGCAACTGGCGGTGAGGCTCGTCGCGCAGGCATCGAACGTCGCTGCGTTGCGCGACGGCGCGTAGGCCGAGCACAAAACCCGGCAAAAAACGCAGTCAATAAAAAACCGCATCAATCACGCAAGATTTTCACCGGCCCGCGCACCCGGCGCGCCGGCTTCCACCGATAAGGACCTGCGACATGCACAGAGACACTGTATTTGATCTGATCGGAATCGGCTTCGGACCGTCGAATCTCGCGCTTGCCGTGCGCCTCGCCGAAGAGGCCGGCGTGTCGGACCTCGCGCATTGCTTCATCGAGCGGCAGCCGGAATTCGGCTGGCACCGCGGCATGCTGCTCGACGATTGCCGGATGCAGATTTCCTTCCTCAAGGATCTCGTGACGATGCGCGATCCGAAAAGCCGCTTCACGTTCATCAACTACCTCTACGAACGCGGACGTCTGGCGGATTTCGTCAATCTGAAGAACTTCTATCCGACGCGCGTGGAGTTCCATGATTACCTGAGCTGGGTCGCGGCGTCGTTCGACGATCGCGTGAACTATGGGCAGACCGTGACCGGCATCGAAGCAATCAAGAGCGCTGGGAATACGAACGACGTCGAAGCGCTGCGGGTTTTCTCGCGCGACAGCGAAGGCCGTGAATGGCAACGCGTGACGCGGGCGCTCTCGGTCGGCATCGGCGGCGGGCCACAGGTGCCGGAGGCGTTCGCCGCGCTCGGCACGCACAACATCGTGCATTCGTCGCAGTACCTGACTTCCATCGACCGCGTGGTCGGACCCGCGAGCGGCGCGCAAAAACGCGTGGCGGTGATCGGCGCAGGACAGAGCGCGGCCGAGGTGTTCGTCGATCTGACGCGCCGCTATCCGCACGTGGACGCGAGCCTCATCATTCGTTCGAGCGCGCTGAAACCCGCCGACGACAGCCCGTTCGTCAATGAAATTTTCAGCCCCGCTTTTACCGATATCGTCTACGCGCAGCCGCGCGACGGCCGCCGTTCGCTGATCGAGCGGTTTCGCGACACCAACTACGCGGTGGTCGACCGTCCGCTGATCGAGCAGATCTATGAAATGCTTTATCTGCAGAACGTGTCCGCCGATGCGCGCCACCGGCTGCTGGCGAACACCGGCATCGAAACGGCAGTGCGCACGGCCGGCGGCCAGATCGAACTCACATTGCGTGACCGTCTGAGCGGTCACGCACGCGCCGAGCAATTCGACGCGCTCGTGCTTGCAACGGGATATCGCCGCGACACCCATTTCGACTTGCTGGAAGGGCTTGCGCCGCATCTTGGCGATGCGCTCGCGCAAGGCAACGTCGAACGCGATTACCGACTCGCCACGCCGGCGAGCTTCAAACCGCGCATTTACCTGCAGGGCTGCTGCGAAGACAGTCACGGGTTGTCCGACACGCTGCTGTCGGTGCTCGCGCTGCGCTCAGACGAAATCGCCGCTTCGCTCGTACATCACACATCGCAAGACCGGTCGGCCGGCCGGACACAACAAGCACAGGAAAACGCGACGAGCGCGGGCCGCATGGCCTTCGCTCTTTAATAAAAAGCGGTCTTTTGGCCGCGGAAGAACCTGGAGCATCGAGAGATGGAGTGGGCAATAGGCACGCGCCGGAGTGCAACCGCCGCTGCGGCGAGCGTGGCGTTTTATGCGGCGGCAGCCGCTACCGCACAGGCGCAGCAGTCGGCGCAAACCGAGGGCAATGCGCAGCAGAACACCAGTACGAGCCAAGCGGGCGTGACGTCGGCCAGTACGCTGCCTTCGATCAGCGTCGAAGGCTCGGCCGACAATGACGACACGGTGGGCCTCGTTGCACGCCGTAGCAGCACCGGCACCAAGACCGACACGCCGCTGAAGGAAATTCCGCAGACGATCAACGTCGTTACCGCACTGCAGATCGAGGAGACCGGCGCGACCAGCATCAACGAGGCGCTGCGCTACATTCCGGGCTTCTCGACCTATGGTGCGGATGTACGCTCCGACTGGTATTCGGTGTTGCGCGGCTTCACGCCGACCGTGTTCGTCGACGGCCTGCAAGTGCCCAATACACTCAATCTCGCGAGCTGGCGTGTCGATCCGTACATGATCGACAGCATCACCGTGCTGCGCGGTCCGACCTCGGTGCTGTACGGCCAGGGCGACCCGGGCGCGATCATCGACGTGCAGAGCAAGCTCGCCAACGGCGAGCGCATTCGCGAAGTGGAAATGCAATTGGGCGACTACGCGCGCAAGCAGATCGCATTCGACGTGGGCGACAAGGTCGATAAGGACGGCACGCTGTCCTATCGTTTCCTCGGCGTGGGACGTGACGGCAATTCGCAGACCGGGCCGAATCCGGAGCAGCGCGTGGCGTTGGCGCCCTCGGTGAAGTGGCAGCCGAACGCGAAGACTTCGCTGACGGTCGAGGCGACTTATCTGCAGGATTGGGGCGACGCATCGAATAACTTCTTGCCGGCGCAAGGCACGATTTTGCCGAATCCGAATGGCAAGATTTCACCGGACCTGTACACGGGCGATCCGGAGTTTTCGCACTACCGCAAGAAGCAATGGTCGGTGGGTTATCAGTTCGAATACAAGTTCGATCCGGTGTGGACGTTCCGGCAGAACACGCGCTTGATGCATCTCTCGCTCGATCAGGGGCAGGTGTTCGGCGGCGGTCTCGATCCGGCCGATCCGACCGAGGCGTCGCTGCTGCGCTATGTCGGCCTGTACCAGATGAACTACAGCCGCTTCGATGTCGACAATCAGGCGCTGGCCCGCTTCGGCACGGGTCCGCTCGATCATACGGTGCTGCTCGGCTTCGAATACAACCGGCAGTCGACCACCGATAGCGAATCGATGGCGACCGGTCCGAGCCTGAACATGTACAACCCGGTGTATACGCCGATCACCAACGCGATCTTCAGCGGACCGGACGCGTTCCCACGCACCGACACGAAGTCGACCATGAATGCGTTCGGCGTGTATGCGCAGGACCAGATCAAGTGGCAACGCTGGGTGCTGACGCTCGGCGGGCGTCAGGACTGGAGCAACACCACGCAGAACGACATCGCCGGAGGCAGCCGCCTCGAACAGAACGATCATGCGTTCTCCGGGCGGGTTGGGCTCGTGTACCTCGGCGATTACGGATTGTCGCCGTACATCAGCTACTCGACGTCGTTCAATCCGCTGGTCGGCGTGAAGATCGCCGGCGGCGGTATTGCCGAGCCGACCAAAGGCAAGCAGATCGAAGCCGGTTTGCGCTGGCAACCGGCCGGCAAGAACCTGATGCTCAGCGCGGCGGTTTATCAGATCAACCAGACCAACGTCGTCACGCCGGACCTCGCTATCGACCCGACCGGCAGCACCAGCGTGCAGACCGGCGAGGTGCGTTCGCGCGGGATCGAGTTGAGCGGCGTGGGCAATGTCACGCGCAACTTCTCGGTGATTGCCGCGTACGTGTATCAGGACGTGAAGAACATCAAGGCCGGCGACGACACGCTCGGCAAGTGGCCGGTGGATATTCCGCGGCCGCGCCAGATGGCGTCGTTGTGGGGCGACTGGACGTGGCATGCCGGGCCGCTGGCAGGTCTCGGCTTTGGTGCGGGCATTCGCTACCAGAGCGGCGCGGCGGGCGCCGCCGACAACTCGCTGTATGTGCCGAGCTACACCGTGTACGACGCGGCGGTTCACTACGAAACGCGCAACTGGCGCTTCGCGGTGAACGGCCAGAACATTTTCAATCGCCGGTTCGTGAGCGGTTGCCAGTCCGTGAATACCTGTTTCTATGGGAATCCACGCACGGTGATCGCAACCGCGAAATACGACTGGTAAGCATGTGGCAATGACTCACACATAGGAACCGACTATGCCGAAGAAGAAACTCGTTTACATCTGGTCGCTCAGAAACGCCGCCGCCGACAAGGCCGGCCAGGAGATCGCGTACAAGAGCGGCACGCGCTACATGAAGTCGGTGCTGGAGTCGCTCGTCGAGGCTCTCAACGGCACCGAGCTAGGCGATCAGTACTCGCTCGAAAAAGTCATTTACGACGACGATGCGGGCTCCAGCGTGGATCGCGAGAAACTGAAGGAATATGGCTTCGCCTATGAGCCGGGCAAGCGCTGGTTCTATCCGCCGAACTTGCGTGTGCAGGGCAAGCCGGTCAACGATCTGTTGCTCGCGATTCCGTCGACGTATAGGCGTGAGCCGCTCGATGCGCCAGGCCGCCCGGCAGGCAAGAGCGCCTTTGAAAAGCATCTGCTCGATACGCTGGTGGAGTTGAAGGCCGATATCGTCGTGCTGGATGGTTTGCTGATCATTCTCGACGAACTGGTGCGGCCGGGTGCGCCGTTCTATCGCAAGATCGTGAATATTCATCCGGGCGTGACGCGCGCCGAATCGCCGTACGAGCGGCGCGGCGCGTATGCGACGCTCGACGCACTCTACGGCGCGCGCGGCAAGAAAGTGGTCAACTGGAAGACGATGGAAACAGTGGCGGTCGAACCGCTCTATCTGACCGGCGCATCGTTTCACTACGTCGACAACGGGATCGATTCCGGCGAGGTGATTCACGACGTGCTGAATACCGAAATCGATAAGGACGATACGATCCTCGAACTGCGCTGGAACAATTTCAACCGCAGCCTTTTTCCAGCTTTGAACGAAGGGCTCGCGATGATGGCCGGGCAGTCGGTGCAAGTCGAGGCGTGATTAGCGAAGCGTGCGCCGCTTTGGAGTTTACTTGTGGGCGCACGCCGCCTTCGACGGAACACTGGTCAGCACGCGTCGCATCGGGCTGGTTGCTGTTGCGCGGGCGTGTGCTTCTTGACGCCAAGTCTTTGCGACGCGCTGCCGGAAATCACGAAACTGAGCGCAGCAAGCACCCACACGCCGACTCCGCCGTAGACCATTACCCAGCCGAAGCCTTGCATCAACGCGGCATGCACGACGCTTCCTGAACGGTCGATTTGTGTCAGCGCCGGCATCCCGGTTCTGATCGCTTCGACATCGCCTGCCGCAATTTTCTCCGCGAGCTTGCCGAGCGGCGCGGTGTCGAGGGACTTCGGCAGTCGCGTCTTCAGATTGAACAGAATGCCGCCGACCAGGATTGCGCCCATCAACGCGATGTTGATCGCGAGCGTAATCATCCGCGCGCTCATATCGATGCCCGAGGCCATGCCCGCGCGTTCGGCGGGAACCGCGGCGGTCGTCGTATTGGTGACGGGCGTATTGGTGAGGCCGAGGCCCGCGCCCGCCACCATGCAACCGGGCAACATGGTCCACACGTCAGCATGCGCGGCGCTGCTGCCGTATCGCATCAGCATGAAGCCGAGGCCGATCGTGAAAAGACCGGCAGGTATGGCGATTCCCGAGCCGTAACGCAATGCCAGCCGTTCGCCGAGCGGCGGAAACAGCAGCGTCGGCAACGTGTAGGCGAGCAAGGCGAGTCCGGCGCTCACGCTGTCATAACCGAGACCGATCTGGAAATAGATCGGCAGGTAGATCATGAACGGCCAGAAGCTGAAGTTCATGCCCGTCGAGCCCATCAGTGCGCCGGAAAACTGCGGAATCCTGAACACAGAAAAGTCGAACATGGGACGCGCACTGAGCTTCTCGGCAAACAGAAAAGCCACGAAGGCGACCAGTGTTACCGCGATGATGAAAAGCGCTCGCGGATTGCCGAAGCCGAGCGCCGGAACCTGCGTGATGAAATACACGAGCCCGAACACCGCCAGCGACAACGTGACGATGCCGGCAACGTCGAGCGTATGCGCGTGCGGGTCGCGCGATTCCTGCACGCCGCTGAAAACGAGCGTCAAGGTCACGACAGCGAGTAGCGCGTGCACCCAGAAGACCCATTGCCAACTCGATAGCGCCACGATCGCCCCGCCGATGATCGGCCCAAAGCCGAGCCCGATGCCGAAGATGATGCCCCACGCGCTGAATGCGCGAGCGCGTTCGGGTCCTTCGTTGAACTGATGCGATAGCACAGCCACCTGGCAGATCAGCATGGCGCCGCCGCTTGCGCCTTGCAACAGGCGCGCGACGATCAGCGTCGGCACGCTTTGCGCGAGTCCGCAGATCAACGAGGTGATGCCGAACAGGGCGATGCCGATCACGAAGATGCGTCGGCGGCCGAATCGGTCTGCCAGCGTGCCGGTCGCCATCAGGACGGTGGTCACCGCGAGCGTGTACGCGTTCATGATCCACTGCATGCCTTTGAAGTCGCCGTGCAACACGCGCTCGAGCGTCGGCAGGATCACCGGCACGCTGGAGATTTCGAGGCCGAACATCAGCGACGCAAGACACACCGCGCCCAGCGCCAGCGTGTTTTTGCGCAGCGAGAGGAAGGTGGCCGGTTGCGAAGTTTCGCTCGCGATGGTTCGTGCAGGGCGCGGCTCGCGCGAGATCGCTCGATGGTCTGCAGTTGCAGCCGCGCGGGGCCGTTCTTCGCGCCGTGGCGGCGCGATCGGATCATTGGACATGAAATTTCACCTGGTTAGTCGATGGGCTTGCCCACCACGGACTGTGTAATATAAGGGGAATTCATGTCCCCATTGACGCACGAAAATCCCAGAAATGTGTCTCAATGGGAACCAATAAGGCAAAGGGTATGAGCGACATCCTCGATGGTGTGACGACGTTCGTGCGCGTGGTCGAAACGGGCAGTTTCGCGCTCGCGGCGGAACGGATGAACCTGACGCGCTCGGCGGTCGGCAAAGTGATCGTGCGGTTGGAGAAGCGTCTCGGCGTGCGCCTGCTCAATCGCACGACGCGCAGCCAGAGCCTCACCGAAGACGGCCAGGCTTACTACGACCGCTGCGTGCGCGCGCTGGCCGAACTCGAAGCCGCGGAAGCCGATCTGGACTCTGGACGACGCGAGCCCAAAGGCCGATTGCGCGTGAGCGTGCCGCAGGCTTTCGGTCATTACTGCGTGGCGCCCGTGCTGCTCGGCCTCGCCCGCAAACATCCGCAACTGAAGATCGACATTTCGATTACCGACCGCTTCGTCGACGTGATCGAAGAGGGTTTCGATCTCGTGGTGCGCGTGGGTCCGCTCGCGGACAGCGTGAGTCTTGCCGCGCGCAAGCTCGGCATGCAGCACGCGAGCATCGGCGCCGCGCCAGCCTATCTGGCGCGGCATGGCACGCCGGCGAGCGTCGACGAATTGCGCGGACACGCCGTGATTGCCTACTTGCGGGCAGGGTCGGCGCAGCCGTGGGATGTGGTCGACGTCGACGGGCAAATCCGCCGCGCGCAAGTTCAGCCGCAGCTTGGTTTCGACGACATGAAGGGTATTGTCGATGCCGCTCTCGCCGGCTTCGGCCTCGCGTGGCTGCCGAGTTGGCTATTGGCCCGTTATGCGCAAACAGGCGAGCTGGTGACGGTCATAGAGAATTGTTTCCGGCCTGCTCAGGAGATCCACCTGGTGTGGCCGAAGAGTCGCTATCTGGCGCTGAAAACGCGCTGCGCGATCGATGCGCTGGTCGCGGAGATTCCCGCCATGATCGGGGCGCCCGCCGCGGGCGCCCCGAGTTCACGCGATGCTTAGAACTGCAGCGTTGCGCTGGCTACGGCGGTGCGCGTCGGCGACGGCGCCACGTAGTAGCCCCACGCCGTCGTCCAGTAACGGCGGTTGAACAGGTTGTTGATCCCCGCGCGGAATGTCACGTCCTTTCCGGCGATTTTCGTCTCGTAGCGGCCGCTCAGGTCGAACGTGGTGTAAGCCGGCACGAACTGCGTGTTCTGCGCGTCGACGGCCTGGTTGCCGACGTACTTGCCGCCGAACGCCAGCGTCAGCGGACGCAGATACGACGGGTTGTATTCGATCCGGCCCGTCACGGTGAAGCGCGGCGCGCCGTAGATGCGCTTGCCTTCCACGGTCGGATCGTTGACGTCCATGGCCTTCGTGTCGAGCCACATTACGCCGCCCATGACGCGCCATTCGCTCGTGAGCGCAAGCCAGCCGCTCGCGTCGAGGCCCTGATAGCGCTTGGTGCCGTCCTGCACGAAGATGTTGTCGACGTTCGTGTAGTTGTAGCCCTGATCGACGCGGAACAGCGCGAGGTTGGCGCCCCACTTGGCGTGGTCGGTTTTAAAGCCGACTTCGTACTGCTTGCTGCGCAGTGGGCCGAACGTGTCCGGGTAGTTGAGGTTGGTGTTCGACGCGGCACCGCCCTGTTCCAGCGACTCGACGTAGCTCGCGTACAGCGTCGAGTACGGATCGGTCTTGAACATCAGCGCGAAGGTCGGCGTGACCGGGTCCGCCTGGTATTGCGACGTGACCGCGCCGCTCGGGTCGTACACGTGCTGCTGATATTGCGTGTAGCGCACGCCGACCAGCGCCGACAGACGCGACGTGAGCTGCACGGTGTCGCTCGCGTACACGGCAGCCTGCGTGATGCGCTGCTGACGGTACAGGTTTGAGCCGATGCTGACTTCGTCGTTGGTCAGCAAGGTGCTGGCGTACAGATTGCCGTATCCGAGGAAGTAGCCTTCGTTCCAACCCGTGCTGTTGCTGTATTCGCTGGTTTGCGTTTCGAAACCGGCGCCCACCACCACGTCGTGCTTGATGCTGCCCGTGTTGAAATGGCCTTGCACCATGCCGTCGACGTTCTGGTAGAAGTAACGCGTCATGGCCGCATAGAGCGTGTTCGAGTAGTTGCCTGCGGCGTCGGAAACGAACAGGAAGCTATCCGAATTGGTGCGGTTCTCCTTGGCGAAGCGGTACTTGATGCTTGCGTGCCAGTTGTCGGAGATGCGGTAGTCCAGGCCCGTGCCGAACGAGGCCATCTCGGTCTCGTAGTAGTTCTGCGGTTGCGTGAGCGCGTGGGTGACTTTGCTTGCGTCGGGAATGCCGCCGGCGTCGCCGCCGAACATCAGGCCGAACAGCGTGCCGTTGGTTCTGCGCTTCTGGTAGAACGCGTCGGCGCTCCACGTCAGGTCCGGCGTAATGCGGAAGTCGAACGCGAGCGAGGCGACCTGGCGGCGCACGTGGCCGTGGTCCTCGGCAGTGTTGCCGTTTTCGTTGACGAGGTTCAGGCGGTAGCCGAAACGGTCGTCATTGCCGAAGCGGCCGCCCAGATCGACGGCCTCGCTGAATACGCCGGCCGACCTGTAGCCGACCGTGATGCTGCGGTACGGCGTGTTGGTGGGACGCTTCAACACGTAGTTGACGATGCCGCCCGGCGAGCCGAAGCCATACATGAAGCCGGACAGGCCCTTGAGCAATTCGACCTGCTCGAACGGTTCGAGCGAGAGGTCCGTATCCCACGACGGGAAGGTCTGGCCGTCCACCTTGATGCTGTTCAGCGTGTCGATCGGCATGCCGCGCACGGTGAACATCGAATTTTCGCTGATCGCGTTTTCGCTGATCACCGACACGGCCGGATCGTACTTGTACAGATCGTTGGCGGTCGTCGCGAACAGATCCTGCGCTTCGTCGCTAGTCACGACGTGAGTCGAAAACGGCGTGTCCACCTGCTTGCGCGAACCCAGCGCGCCTGCGCTGACCGTGTCGGCCTGCGCCACGGTGGTGTCTTTTGCCGCCGAGACGCTCACGGCCGGCAGCGTCGCGGCGGCGTCGCTGGCCGCGACCTGCGCCCAGCCCGGAGTCGACAGCGTGGAAAGCGTCAAACCGACGCTGGCCAGAAGCCCCGCGCTCAGCAGCGAGGGAGTACGGCGTTGGCCGCGCACAAACGCCGGTCGGCCGGCGACAAAGAATTTCTGCATGTTGTTCGAATTGGACAGAGTGACGCTCATCGCGCACCAGAAATGTGCGAAACGACGTCATCGGAAGCGAGTGGTTAAGTAATCGAAGTGTAAGAACGCGACTGCGCTCAAATGGTAATGCATCTGATTCGCATTAACAATCTGTTTGTTTCGTGTCCTTAGTCATCTATAAGACATCTGTCATAAGACAAGGCGAAATCGGCCCAAAGCCTTATCCGGCGGGGCTCGGCCCCTTGGAGGGTGTTTCCGGGATATGTTTGTTTAGCAGCGAGTAGAGGAAAACACGCATATACTCACGCTCTGGCCGTAGAAAGTAGTGCCGTGCGTCGCGCCGCCTTGTTGTTTTGCCGCAACGCGCCGGTCGGCACCACCCAACGCTCTGTCTAACACTTCACCTAGCAAAGCACCGAACATGTCCACACCGCCGAAGATCATCTACACCCTTACCGACGAAGCGCCTGCTCTGGCGACCTACTCGCTGCTGCCGATCGTGAAGGCGTTCACGCGCTCGTCCGACGTGATCGTCGAGACGCGCGATATTTCGCTTGCCGGCCGGATCATCGCTGCATTTCCCGACTACCTGAGCGCGGAACAGAAGGGCTCCGACGATCTGGCGGAACTGGGTGGACTCACGACGCGTCCGGAAGCGAACATCATCAAGCTGCCGAACATCAGCGCGTCGGTGCCGCAACTGAAGGCCGCGATCACGGAACTGCGCGATCAGGGCTACAAGCTGCCGGCGTACCCGGACGTCGCGAATACCGACGCTGAAAAAGACGTCAAGGCTCGCTACGACAAGATCAAGGGCAGCGCGGTCAACCCGGTGCTGCGCGAAGGCAATTCGGACCGCCGCGCGCCGCTGTCGGTCAAGAACTACGCACGCAAGCATCCGCACAAGATGGGCGCCTGGAGCGCGGACTCGAAGTCGCACGTCGCGCACATGAGCGGCGGTGATTTCTACGGCAGCGAAAAATCGGCGCTGATCGCGGCAGCCGGCGCGGTGAAGATCGAACTCACGGCCGCCGACGGCTCGAAGACGGTCCTGAAGGAAAAGACCGCCGTGCAAGCAGGCGAGATCATCGACGCTTCCGTGCTGTCGAAGAACGCGCTGCGCAGCTTCATCGAAGCGGAAATCGCCGACGCGAAGGCGAAGGGCGTGCTGTTCTCGGTGCACCTGAAGGCCACCATGATGAAGGTGTCGGATCCGATCATCTTCGGTCATGTGGTGTCGGTGTTCTACAAAGACGTGCTGACCAAGCACGCCGACGTGCTGGCGCAAGCCGGCTTCAACCCGAACAACGGCATCGGCGATCTGTACGCGCGCCTGAAAGACCTGCCGGCTGAAACGCGCGAAGCGATCGAAGCCGACGTCAAAGCGCAATACGCACAGCGTCCGCAACTGGCCATGGTCAATTCGGACAAGGGCATTACCAGCCTGCACGTGCCGAGCGATGTGATCGTCGACGCGTCCATGCCGGCCATGATCCGCGAGTCGGGCAAGATGTGGGGCGCGGACGGCGCGCTGCACGACGCCAAGGCCGTGATTCCGGACCGTTGCTACGCGGACGTTTATCAGGCAGTGATCGAAGACTGCAAGAAGCACGGCGCGTTCGACCCGGTCACGATGGGCACGGTGCCGAACGTCGGCCTGATGGCGCAAGCGGCTGAAGAATACGGTTCACACGACAAGACGTTCCAGATCCCGGCAAACGGTGTGGTTCGCGTGACGGACGCGGCCGGCACGGTGCTGATCGAGCAATCGGTGGAAGCGGGCGACATCTGGCGCATGTGCCAGACCAAGGACGCACCGGTTCAGGACTGGGTCAAGCTGGCGGTCAACCGCGCCCGCGCCACCAACACGCCTGCCGTGTTCTGGCTGGACGCGGCGCGCGCGCACGACGCCCAGATCATCAAGAAGGTCGAGCAATACCTGAAGAACCACGACACCAACGGTCTGGACATCCGCGTCATGACGCCGGTCGAAGCGACCAGGTTCTCGATCGAGCGTATCCGCGCCGGCAAGGACACGATCTCGGTCACCGGCAACGTGCTGCGCGACTACCTGACCGACCTGTTCCCGATCATGGAACTGGGCACCAGCGCGAAGATGCTGTCGATCGTTCCGCTGATGGCCGGTGGCGGCATGTTCGAAACCGGCGCGGGCGGTTCGGCGCCGAAGCACGTTCAGCAACTGGTCGAAGAAGGTTTCCTGCGTTGGGATTCGCTGGGTGAATTCCTGGCGCTGGCCGCGTCGCTCGAACATCTGAGCAGCGCCTATCACAACCCGAAGGCGCAGGTTCTGGCCAAGACGCTGGATCAGGCAACCGGCAAGTTCCTCGACAACGACAAGTCGCCGGCGCGCAAGGTTGGCGGTATCGACAACCGTGGCAGCCACTTCTACCTCGCGATGTACTGGGCGGAAGCGCTGGCCGCGCAAACCGAAGACGCTGCGCTGCAAGCGCAGTTCGCCGGCGTGGCGAAGGCACTGGCTGAGAACGAAGCGAAGATCGTCGAAGAACTCGGTGCGGCACAAGGCAAGCCGGTGGACATTGGCGGCTACTATCGTCCGAATGTCGAACTGACGAGCAAGGCCATGCGCCCGAGCGCCACGCTGAACAAGATCGTGGACGCGGTTGCTTAAAGCAACGAAGTAAGCGGTAAACATGACGATGGCGCTTTCGAGCGCCATCGTCGTTTTTACTCCAACGTGAGCAGCGGCCATACCGGCCGTCACACGTGAACGATTTCCCAATCGCTGAGCTTCTCTGGAATTTCCAGCGTCGACGTGTCGTCGCCTTCCGAGAGATGCGGGCAGATCAAGCCGCGTGCGAGGTCGTCGGCCGCCTGTTGCGGGCTGGCGAATTCACCGAGCGTTTCGTTGCCGTAGGTTGCCTCCCAGCCGTCGTGGCCCGGCAAAATGTAGAAAGCACCCTGATTCGAACCGAAGCGAAAGCCTTTCATTTTTAGTCTCCCAATTGCCATTTAAAAACCGCGATGCCGTGGCGGCTTCGTTTCACAGGTTGGGATTCTTCAGACTATGTTTCCGCCTATCCCACTCCGCTCGACTACTGAAGCACCGGCTCTTGTAAAAGAGTCTACGTCAGCAGGTAGTGTCGCAAGTGGTTGTTAGACGCCTCGTTTTATCAAAAAATATCCTGCAAAAATAAAGGCTTATCGTCTGTGTTTCGCGATGTGCAACGTGGGGCGACATTGCGAAATGCCGGTTTTGTGCCACGCACCACGATTTTTTACGAAGCGCGCGATCGTTCCGCATCGTGAAATTTTAGGGTTTCTGATACGGCCCTCGCGCGGGCGGGCCGGATGGCAAAGCAGCGTGACGAGCGCCGCCGTCCCAATCAACCCGCGATCCGGCGCAGGAAATCGAGCATTGCGCGATTGAATTGCGCCGGCCGTTGCAGCGGGGCGAAATGGCTCACGCCGGGCAGCAGGATCAACTCCGCGCCGGGAATGCTGCGGGCGAGATAGTCGGCGTGTTCCGGCTTGATGAATTCGTCGTGCTCGCTTTGCACGATCGCGACCGGCACATCGATCTGAGCCAGATCGTCGGCGGAATAGTTGGGCTCGGTTTTCATCATCGTGCTGACCGCGCCGACAAACGCCTCGAAGTCGTCCGGTGTCGACGATAGCTGCGCATAGTCTTTCGCATGACGGCTGAAGCAGCGCTCGATCACCGGCGTCGGCACGAACGGCTTCGTGCCGCTCGGGTGCATGTTGCAGCCGAAGAAGAACACGCCCGCCACGCGCTGCGGCGCGGTGCTGCCCAATACCATCGCGACGCAGGCGCCGTCGCTCCAGCCTACCAGCGCAGCGCGTTCGAGTTGCAGCGTATCCATGACGGCCAGCACGTCGGACGCCATCAGCTCGTAGCGGTAGGGTCGCGCGTCGCGAGTGCTGCGGCCGTGGCCGCGGCTGTCGACGACCACCACGCGATGCCCCGCGCCGAGCAGCGCGGGCACCTGGTAGCCCCAATTGCCGCTGTGCCCGAGACCGCCGTGCAGCAGAATCACCGGCGCGCCGGCGCCATACGACGCGTACCAGATTCGCGCGCCTTCGTGCTCGGCATAGCCTTCGTCGCTCGGGACCGGCAGCGGCGCCGCGCCGTGCGCTTCGAAGTGTTCGAGGTCGTCGTCGTGCGGGTTGGTGGAGGATTCCATCGCTGTTGTCTCCGCTGTATGGGATTCGCTAGGTTGCCAGCGTTGTCACCAGAAGATCAACCGACCTACGAGTTTTTGCGTGCCGACAAGTCCGCTGTCACTGCATACCGGACGACTCGTAACTCACATCCGATACCACCCCATTCGGGTCGATGGTCACGATCAGATCACGCTTGGAGAACCCCCCGGGACAACGGAAAAAAGGCGTGCGGTCTGCACTGTTTTGATTGCTGCTCCGTCAAGCGAGCTTTTGCATGTCCCGCGAACGGTGGATATCGACGGGATTGACGATAACCACCGCGCGGGATTATCGACACTTAGCTAGAAACGTACGCCACATATGGCCCCGTGCCACCGCCCGAAGAAGCGCGGCCCGAAATCCCGTAATACACATGACGGCCATAAAAGAACGGCAAACCGAAGTCGAACTGCCGGGTCATATAGATGCCGAGATTATTGAATGCGTTATTCCCCGATGAAGTCAGCGTCGCGCCGTTTGCGATATTGAAGCCGAGTGTCACGCTCGCCGGATTGGTCCCCGCCAGCGTCGAGGTACGGCCCACGGTCGCAGCCGGAATGTAGTATCCCGACGACACGTCGCGCGCGATGGTCGTGTCCGGGAAGAACAGCACCGTCGAGCCCGAATCGAAGAACGTCTGCGTGAACGTGGTGCCGCCATAGGACGACGTGAAGTCGCCGTTCAGGTCCGTTCGGATAATCGGCGCGCCCGTGCCGTTCAGCACGTTGTTGGCCTGCGTGTCGATGCCGAACACGAGCGTGCCTTGAGCCGTTGTGCTGCCGCTATCGGACACCTGCGCCATTTCCAGAATCACACCGTTGTTATCCTGCGGGAATCGCGCGACCGGGTTGCTGATCTGTTTTGCGACGGGCACCGAGGTGGCATTGCCGGCATTGGTGTAATAGAACTGCGAGAGCGTCGTCAGGGCACACTGCGAGCCGCAGTCCGTCGGGCTCACGCCGATGCCGAGAATGCCGTTGGCGCCGAGATCGGCCGCGGTGGCCAGTGGCCGGCCTACCTGGCATTCGCTCGGCGCGGCAAGGGTCAGCGCTGAATCGCCGATCACATGAATCGGCACCGACGGTGCAATCTCGCTCGACAGCGCGATGTCCGCGAGATGCACCGAACCCCATGCATAGCCGCTGCCGAACAACGCGCATTCAGCGAGCGGCAGGCCGCTCGACTGATCCGTTTCGGCGGTGAGCGCACTGAAGGTGGCATTCGGAATCGCTGAGCGAACCAGACGTAGCCCGAACGATGCCGTATCGACAATCACGTTCGGAATCGTCGTGCAACTCGCGGTCGCGTTGGAGCCGGGCGCGCAGATTTTGACGCTGACCATCGGCTGGTTGTGAATGCCCGTTCCGCTCACCGTCACCGACATCGTGTTGCCGGGGCCGGCCGGCGTCGGCACGGCAGACGCGTCGACGGCGAGTACATTGGGTGTCGAGTCGTTGGTAAGGGGATTGGACGTCGTGCCGCCCGGTCCCGTCGGCGCGCTGGCGGCAGCCGGTGCATTTGCCGTGGAGTTGCTGCTGGAGCCACCGCCACCGCCGCCGCAGCCGGCGAGATTGAGTGCCAATCCGAGCCCGAGCGCCGCGGCAATAATCCTTGCGATTTTGCGCACTGTTGTTCTCTCTCTAATGATTTTAATGAGTTACTTGATGTCGTCAGCGCTCACACCTTGCGGCAGCGCTTGCGGTAAATAGGCGCGGCCCACGAAGGCGCCCATATGGCCGCCGGTCTCCACGACCAGCGCCGACTGATGCACGACGGCGGGCCCGTAGCCGCCGCCTTGCGTGGCGTGGGCATCGGTGAGTGCCTGGACATAGGTCGGGAAGTAAGTGGCGAGCAGCGTTTTGAGCGGCGGCATGGTCGGGCCTTCCCAGCTCAACGCGAAGACCGTATTGCCCGCGCCGATGTATTCGCTCACCACGGTGCCCGATGGCAGCGTCGTCTGGCTCACGGTGTAACTCGCCGAGGCCGCACTGCCGCTAGCGGCGAAGCGCGCCACCGCCGCGCTATTCTGGTTAGCCGCCCCTGCACTCGTGCTACTGGCCGTAACCGGATAGGTCGGCGCGCCACCCAATGCCGCATACGCCGGAGCGGCCAGAGCAAACGACGCCGCGGTCACCGCGAGTATTCGAAATTGACTCATTATCATTTTTTCGTTTTCGAAGTTTTGGAGAATACGCGCGAGCGGTTATTTATCCTCGAACTCGCGCGAAGCCGATATTAGCGTGAGCGTGTTTGATTAAATCAGACGATAAATGGTGGAAATCGGGCTCTGTTTGAAAATGAAAGGTAACGCGCATCCGCCGTTCAATCTTCGGCGAGTTTCTCGATCAGCATCGCAACGAAGGTTTCCGTCACGGGCGGCAGTGTCCGGCCGCGTTTTTTGATGAGAGCGATGGGGCGAGTGAACGCGGGGTCGTCGACCGCGCGCACGATCAGTTCGGGCTCCGCCCTGACTTCGCGGGCCGACGCCGGCAGGATCGTCACGCCGAGTCCCGCGCGCACCATCGCGACCGCGCTCATCATGTAGGTCGGCTCGCACGCGATCTCCGGCGTGCAGTGAGCGTTAGCGAAAGCGCTGTCGACCACTGTCCGCACGCTCGTGCCTTGGGCGGTCAGCACGAGCGGCGTGGCGGCAAGATCAGCGAGCGTGATGTGCCGCCGCCGGGCAAGCGCATGCCGCTTTGGGAACACGGCAACCAGCCGGTCGATGCCCGCATGCAGCACCTCGAAAGCGGCGTCGTCGAGCGGGCCGCCGGTCAGCCCGATATCGACCTCTTCATTGCGCACCAATGTATTGACCATGCTGGCGACCACGTCGCGTACATGGAAGCTCACGCGCGGCACGGCCTTCTTGATGCCCTGCACGAGTTCGGGCAACACGCTGGCCGCGAACGTGGGCAGGCAGGCGATCCGCACGGTGCCGCTCGCGCCTTCGCCGAGCGCGCGGGCGTCGATCAGCACGTGCTCCATGTCATGCAGCGACTTTTGCAAGAGCGGCAGCAGTTCACGGCCGGTCGGCGTGAGCGCGACATTGCGGCTGTTGCGGTCGAACAGGCGCATGCCGACCGTTTCTTCGAGGCGGCGAATCTGCACCGTCAACGCCGGTTGCGACAGATGCAGCCGCGTCGCCGCGCGCGTGAAGCTGCCGGTTTGCGCGACGGCGATAAACGCGCGGATGTCCCGAAGATTCAGATCCATGATAGTTTGTAATTGCTGCGATCAAATCATTTCAATTGATTTATAGCCGCTTCGAACTTACGCTGGATCGCAGTAAAAAACAATCTCGGAGACAAGCACATGCTGCCATTACTGGGGCTCGCTACCATCGTCGTGCTGCTCGGCGCGATTCTGTCGAAACGCATGTCGCCGCTGGTGGCGCTCATCATCGTGCCGATTGCGGCGTCGCTCATCGGCGGCTTCGGCTTTCAGACCAGCAAGTTCGTGATCGACGGGCTCAAGAGTCTTGCGCCGGTCGTCGGCATGTTCGTGTTCGCGATTCTTTACTTCGGCACCATCACCGACGCGGGCACGCTCGATCCGATCATCGACCGCATTCTGCGCGCGGTCGGCACGCGGCCCACGCGAATCGTGATGGGCACCACGCTGCTCGCGCTGCTGATCCATCTGGACGGCTCCGGCGCCGTGTGCTTTCTGGTCACGATTCCCGCCATGCTGCCGCTCTACGATCGGCTGAAGATGGACCGGCGCGTGCTGGCCGCAGCGGTTTCGATGGCGGCCGGCATCAACTTTCTGCCGTGGACGGGGCCGATGATTCGCGCCTCCGCCTCGCTTCATCTGCCCATCTCGGCTCTGTTCAATCCGTTGATTCCGGTGCAGGCGATCGGCCTCGTATTCGTGTTCGGCATGGCGTTCTGGCTCGGGCGGCGCGAGGAAAAACGCCTCGGTCTCACGGCCGCGAGCGGTTCGGTGCCCATGCCTAAACGCGAACTGACGCCCGAAGAGCAGGCGCTGCGCCGGCCAAAGAACTTCTGGTTCAACATCGTGCTGACGCTGGTTGTGCTCGGCACGATGGTCGTGATGGGCGAGAAGATTCCGCCGGCGATCATGTTCATGGTCGGCCTGTGCATCGCGCTGATGGTGAACTATCCGAACGTCGACATGCAGCGCAAACGGATCGACGCGCATGCCCGCGCGGCCTTGATGATGGCCGGCATTCTGCTCGCGGCCGGCGTGTTCACCGGCGTGATGCAAGGCAGCGGCATGCTGAAGGCGATGGCGCAGTCGGCGGTCGGTTTCGTGCCGCCCGCGATGGCCAGTCATATTCCCGTCGCGCTCGGCTTGCTGTCGATGCCGCTCAGCATGTTGTTCGACCCCGACTCGTTCTATTTCGGCGTGCTGCCGGTGATCGCCGAAGTGGCCGGCCAGCTCGGCGTGCCCGCGGTGCACGTCGGCCAGGCCGCGTTGCTCGGCCAGATGACCACCGGCTTTCCAGTCAGCCCGCTGACACCCGCCACTTTCCTCGTGGTCGGCCTGTGCGGGATCGATCTCGCCGACCATCAGAAATTCACGTTCCCCTTGCTGTTCGGCGCGTCGATCGTGATGACGATCGCCTGCGTCGCGCTGGGGATATTCTCACTGTGAGCTTCACCGAATGGATGTGACCAGCATGACAGCCACTCAAACTCAACGGACCGTGCGCATCGGCGCGGGCGCGGGTTATTCCGGCGACCGCATCGAACCCGCTGTCGAACTGGCGAAGCACGGCGCGCTCGATTACCTCGTCTTCGAGTGCCTCGCGGAGCGCACGATTGCGATCGCGCAGCAGGCGCGCAGCAAGGACCCGCAACTCGGCTACGACCCGTTGCTCGAAACGCGCATGAAGGCGGTGCTGCCCGCCGCGTTGCGCAACGGCGTGCGGATCATTTCGAACATGGGCGCGGCGAATCCGCTCGCGGCGGCGCGCAAGACCGCGGAGATCGCGCGCTCGCTAGGGCTTGGCGAGGTGAAGATCGCAGCGGTCACCGGCGACGATGTACTCGACGTCGTTCGGCAGGGCGATTTCTGCTTCGTGGAATCCGGAGAGCGTGTGTCGGACTACAAGGATCGGCTCGTGTCCGCGAATGCGTATCTCGGCGCGAGCGCGATCGTCGATGCGCTCGTGGCCGGCGCGCAGATCGTGTTGACCGGACGCGTGGCCGATCCGTCGCTGTTCGTCGCGCCGCTGATTCACGAATTCGGCTGGCGCATGGACGACTGGCAGACGCTCGGGCAGGCGACGGTGATCGGCCATCTGCTCGAATGCGCGGGGCAAATCACCGGCGGCTATTTTGCGGATCCGGGCTTCAAGGATGTTCCTGACCTGGCGAGACTCGGCTTTCCGGTTGCCGAAGTCGGGCCGGACGGCGCGGTGGTCGTCACCAAGCTTGCGCAAGCCGGCGGACGAGTCACTGAGGCGACCTGCAAGGAGCAACTGCTGTATGAGATTCATGACCCGCAGCGCTATCTGCAACCGGATGTGGTCGCGGATTTCTCACAGGTGCGTGTCGCGCAGGAAGCGCCGGATCGCGTTCGCGTGAGCGGCGGACGAGGCACGCCGCACACGGATACGCTGAAGGTGTCGGTTGCTTACTTCGATGGTTATATCGGCGAAGGGCAAATTTCGTACGGCGGTCCCGGCGCGTTGGCGCGCGCGCGGCTCGCGCTCGATATAGTGCGGGAACGGCTCACGCTGACCGGCGTGCAGACGCGTGAATTGCGTTTCGATTTGATCGGCGTGAACGCATTGCATGGCGAAACGGCGGTTGCCGGTTATGCCGAGCCGTACGAGGTGCGTGTGCGAGTGGCGGGGCGCACGGCTTCGCTCGCGGAAGCGGTGCGGATCGGCAACGAGGTGGAGACGCTTTACACCAATGGTCCGGCAGGCGGAGGCGGCGTCACGAAGTTGGCGCGCGAAGTCGTCGCGGTGCAATCGGTTTTACTGCCGCGCGAGCATGTGACGCCGGCATTCTCGATGGTGGAGGCGTGAGATGAAATTACGTGAGCTGGCTCATTCGCGTACCGGCGACAAAGGCAATACGCTGAACATCTCGGTGGTCTGCTATGACGCGAAGAACTACGAACATCTACGCACGGTGCTGACGCCGGAGCGGGTCAAAGCGCATCTGCGTGATGTAGTGCAGGGCGAGGTGGCGCGCTACGACCTGCCCGCGATTGCCGCGTTCAACTTCGTGCTGGGCAATGCGCTCGGCGGCGGCGTGACGCGTTCGCTCGCACTCGACGCACACGGCAAGTCGCTGAGTTCGTCGTTGATGGATCTCGATGTCGAGGCGCCGGCCGCGTAGTACGCGAATGCGGCCGCCTTCAGGCGTCCGCTTCTTCCCAAGGCGGCACCGGCTGCCAGGCTTCGATCAACTCATCGATGAAAAGCCGCACTTTCGGAGTCAGGTGCCGGCGCGTCGGATAGATTGCGCGAATCGGCAGCGCCTGCGCTGCGAACGATTGCAGCAACGGTTGCAAGCGACCTTGGCGGATTTCGCTCGCAACCAGATAGGTGGGCAGATTGATGATGCCCACGCCTTTCACCGCCGCGCCGATTAGAGCCTCGGCGCTGTCCATCTTCAATCTGCCGCCGGTTTCCACGACCTGTTGCTCGACGCCGGCAAAGAGCCACGGTTGCGGTCGTCCCAGGCTGACGAATTGCAGGCACTCGTGGTGCGCGAGATCGAGCGGCGAGAGCGGCGCGCCGCGCTTCGCCAGATAGGCCGGCGACGCACACGTGATCAGCTTTTGCGTGGCCACCGTGCGGGCGATGAGCCGCGAGTCCGGTTTCGGTTCGCCGACGCGGATGGCGACGTCGATCCCCTCGTCGACGAGATCGACGAAGCGGTCCGTGAAGCTCACCTCGGCGCTGACCGCCGGCCAGCGTTCAAGAAACGACGTGATGATCGGCAACACTTGGCGGTGACCGAGCGCAATCGGCAGGCTGATGCGTAACGTGCCTGCCGGCGTCCCGCTGCGCACCGCCATGGCCGTCTCGGTCTCTTCGAGGTCTTCGAGTATCTGCGTGCAGCGCGCGTAAAACACGGAGCCGTCGTCCGTGAGTCCCAGACTATGCGGCGTTCGATGCAGCAGCCGCACCTGCAAGCGTGCTTCGAGACGGGCAATGATCTTGCCGACCGCCGAGCGCGTGATCCCGAGTTGCTGCCCCGCCGACGTAAAACTGCCGGCCTTGACCACGGTGACGAAGGTCGCGATGTCGTTGATGTTGCCGAGCGCCAAGTCGAGGTCCTCCCCAACGGGTGTGTGCAACGTGGATGAGCGGCTTCGCGCGATCCGTCGCGCTCCGATGATAGCGCGTCGCCCGTCTGTCGCGGTGAAGGGGAGCCACATTCCCCATCGATCCTCCTACTCTCCGTTCAGGACGCAATGCCCTCAATTTCAATGTCTGAATCGGAGAAACATCCATGGATGCCAATCAATTTGCCAGCTCGTCCGCGAGACCGGCACTCGCGAGCGACGGTACGCCGCTCATGCCGACCGTGGCGGCGGCCACGCGCGGACCGTCATGGGCCGCGGTTTTATCCGTCGCGGTCGGCTCATTCGCTTTCGTCGCCACGGAGTACATGCCCGTCGGCTTGTTGTCGCAGATCGCGCACGATCTCGGCGTCACGCCCGGCACAGCAGGACTGATGGTGACGACGCCGGGCATCATCGCCGCGATCTCGGCGCCGGCGCTGCTGCTTGCCGCGGGGCGCATCAACCGCCGTTTGATCCTGTTGCTGCTGGCCGTGCTGCTGCTCGCGTCGAACGTGATCTCCGCAATCGCACCGAGCTTCGCCGTGATGCTGGTGGGCCGCGCGTTGCTGGGCGCAAGCCTCGGCGGGTTCTGGACCGTCGCGCTCGGCGCGTCGGGGCAACTCGTGCGCGAGGACCAGGCGGCCCGCGCCGGCGCGACAATATTCATGGGCATCACGCTGGCGACGGTGATCGGCGTGCCGCTCGGCACCTTGATCGCCGATTTGAGTTCGTGGCGCATGTCGTTCATCGCGACTTCGGTGCTCGCCGCCGTCGCGTTGGCCGCGCAGGCCGTATTTCTGCCGTCGCTGCCGCCCAAGGCCGCAATCCGCATGAACGACTTCCGCGCCATGCTGCAACGCTCGAACGTGCGCCGCAGTCTGTGGCTGGTCGGGTTGCTGTTCGGCGCGCACTTCGCGGCCTATACGTACATCGCGCCGTTCCTCGAGCGCAATGCGGCGTTCGGTCCGTCGTGGGTCACGGCGCTGTTGCTCGGTTTCGGCGTGGTCGGCTTCGCTGCGAATTTCGCGGTTTCCGTTGTAGTGACGCGCCATCTGAAGGTCTCGCTGCTGATGTTGGGCGCGCTGATGGCGCTCACCTTGTTCGCGTTGCCGATGCTGCAAATCTCGCGTGTGGGTGTGATCGCCGCGGTGATGGCGTGGGGCATCGCGTACGGCGCGATTCCGCTGAGCCTGAGCATCTGGATGCAATGGACTTCGC
The DNA here is from genome assembly GCF_050281145.1 of Paraburkholderia sp. NPDC080076. Lineage (NCBI taxonomy): Bacteria > Pseudomonadati > Pseudomonadota > Betaproteobacteria > Burkholderiales > Burkholderiaceae > Paraburkholderia > Paraburkholderia sp. NPDC080076. The sequence continues at coordinate 103,140 of NZ_JBNNWQ010000001.1, forward strand.
CGGACCGCCCTGAAGCCGGTTCGTCGATGTTCGTCAGCACCGTGCAGACTTCGATCGCGCTCGGCTCGCTGGCCGGCGGCGCGGTGGTCGATCACCTCAGCATCGCCTCGACGATGCACTTCGGCGGCTTGCTAGCTGTGCTGAGCATGCTCGTAATCATGACGTTCAGCACGCGTCACGCGAGCCTGAAGGACGTGCTCGACAAGTAGCCGGCACGCTGTTGAAACACAGTTGCCGCGCAATCCAAACAATCGGTGATGGGAGTGCAGTCCAGCAGGCGCAAGGGTTTCGGCGCATTGCGGACTGCACGCTCCGAAGTCTTCGGAGCGGCGGCCCGTTTTTCTGCGCGGGCCGCGCCTATAGATTGTCAATCAACGCCGGACAGCGCCGTGAAGCGCTCGGCGGCAATCATTCACCGGATCGACTTCAAGAGAAAAGAACATCATGAGCAAGCTGTTTACCCCCGTCAAAGTAGGACCTTATGAATTCGCACACCGCGTCGTGCTCGCACCGCTGACCCGCATGCGTGCCGAAGACGGCGCGCGCCCCGGTCGCCTGATGGCCGGGTATTACGCGCAGCGCACTTCCGCGGGCGCATTGCTGATCGGCGAGGCGACGATTGCCGCGCCCGATGGCAACGGCTACCTCGGCGCCCCCGGCCTTTACGACGACAGCCAGATCGCCGGCTGGCGCGAAGTCACCGATGCGGTGCACGCGAAAGGCGGCAAGATCTTCCTGCAGCTCTATCACGCAGGACGTCAGTCGAATGCCGAATTGCAGCCTGAAGGACGCCGGCCGGTGGGCCCGTCGGAAGTGCTGCACGGCGGCGTCGCTTATACCAAGGCCGGCTGGATTCCGAACACGCCGAACCGCGCGCTGGAGATCGACGAGATTGCGGCGATCGTCGAGAGTTTTCGCACGGCGGCTGAACGTGGCGTGAAGGCGGGTTTCGACGGCGTCGAACTGCACGCTGCGAACGGCTATCTGTTCGACCAGTTCTTGCAAGATGGCAGCAACAAGCGCACGGACGCCTATGGCGGGTCGTTCGAGAATCGCGCGCGCTTTTTGATGGAGGCCACCCGTGCGGTGATTTCCGTGTGGGGCAGCAACAAGGTCGCCGTGCGTCTCGGACCGAGCGGGTCGTGGGGCGATATGTCGGACAGCGATCCGGTCGGTCTCTTCACCTACGTTGCGGCCGAGTTGGCCAAGCTCGATCTCGCGTATCTGCACCTGATCGAGCCGCGCATTGCCGGCAATGTCGAAGATGAAAGCCGCGATCCGAACCCGGTCGCCGCGCAGACGATCCGCCGGCACTACGCGGGGACGATCATCGCTGCGGGTGGTTTTAAGGGCGATTCGGCGGAAGCGATTCTTGTTGATGGAGATGCCGATCTCGTCGCGTTCGGCCGCGATTTCATCGCCAATCCGGATTTGCCGGAGCGGTTGCGCCGCAAGTTGCCCCTCAATACGTACGATCGGCCGACGTTTTTCGGCGGCACGGAAGTGGGCTACACGGACTATCCGTTTTATGAAGAAGAGGCGGTGAGCGCATAAGCTCGTTGCTTGTCGAAGCGGATGTTGTGAAAGCCGGTGTGTTCAGTGAGTTGATGAATACGCCGGCTTTTTCGTGCGAGGCAGTACGCGGTGAAAAGTCCCGAGCGCGGATCGTCCACTCAAGCGCGGCCAGCGCCACGTGCCGCCGCAGCGGAGTCAGGAAACAGATGCTCGCTCAGAAAATCGACGAAGACTCGCGCCTTAGGCGAGATCTGACGCCCGGACGGCCACAGCGCGCGAAACACGGTCGGCGTATCCGTGTACGGTTGCAGCACGGCAACCAGCGAGCCTCGCGCGAGCTGCGCGCGTATCGTGAAGTCGGGCACGCAGGCAAGGCCCAGGTCCTGTTCGGCAAGCATGGTCAACGGCTCGACGGCGGTGGCGATGGCCACCGTTGGAAGGTCGATGTCCAGCGTTTCACCATCGCGGCTCAGCGGCCAGCGGCGCAGTTTGTTGGTGGTCGGAAAACGATGTTGCAGGCAGGCGTGCTCGCGCAGTTGCTCGGGTTCGCCAGGCACACCACGCTGCTCGAAGTAAGCGGGCGAGCCGACGATCACATGCCGGTACGTGCCCATCGCGCGCGTAACCAGCGTGGAGTCGCTCACATCGCCGGTGCGGGTCACGACGTCAAACCCTTCCTCGATCACATCGACCATACGATCAGAGAAATCGATATCGAGCGTGATATCCGGATACTCCTTCATAAACGCGCCGATCACCGGCATCATCAGCGTGCTCACCATGGGCATACTGACGCGCAGCAGTCCGCGTGGCGCGGAATTGGCGAGCGCCAGTTCGGTCTCGGCCGCTTCGATTTCTCCGATGATGCGCTGGCAGCGCGTCAGAAAGGTCGCGCCCTCGGGCGTCAACGCGATGCTGCGCGTGCTGCGGTGAAAGAGGCGCACGCCGAGCCGTCCTTCGAGCCGCGAGATCGCCTTGCCGACCGCCGACGACGAAATGCCCAACTGGCGGCCCGCTTCAGTGAAGCTGCGGGTTTCGGCGGCGCGCACGAACACGTTGAGCGAACCGAACCGGTCCATCGCACCCTGCGAAGCGCCGCTCTCGCCGGTAGCAGCCGGCGTCGTTGAACGCGCCGTGACTGCGGCAGGACGGCCTGCGTGATTGGGCGGCGTCATCGGGAGCTCCTTGTCAGGCCCGCTGCAAAACGCTGGAAAACAGCACTTCCTTCAGATTGACGACCGGCGCCGGATCGCGCTGCGCTTTGGCGAGCAGAAACGCGCCTTGCATCGACGATACGATGAAGGTGGCGAGTTGCTCGCAGTTCGTATCGGCTCGCACCTCGCGCGCCGTGACAGCGGCTCGCAGGCAATACAGAACGGACTTTTCGATTTCGGCGAAGATCGCATTGAGCCGCGAGCGGATCGCTTCGCTGTCGCTCGAGTCGGCGGCGAAATTGCCCAGCAGGCAGCCATTGCGCGAATCGTTCTGGCTGATGAGCCGGATATGCACGTCGATGTATTTGCTGAGACGAAATAGCGGTTTCAGTTCGTCGTTGAGCAGCGTCTCGCGCATCTCGGCCTGTGCCCGGTCGAAATACAGTTCGATCACTTCGAGGCCGAATGCTTCCTTCGACGTGAAGTGGTTCGTGAACGAGCCATGCGGCACGCCCGCCGCCTTGACGATGTCCCGCACGCTCGCGCCGTTGAAGCCGAATTCGTGGATGACGCGCATGCCTTCGGCGATCAGCGTGTCTTTGTGTGAAGGTTTCGGCATGGGCGGAAGTTCTCTGGCAATACAGGCGCCCCGCATTGTGTCATGCACAAGTGCGGGGCGGCTGATGAATGGACCGCGTCAATCGAGTTCGATATGGCGGCCGCTGTCCGATGATTCTACGGCGGCGTCGAGCAGCTTGTGCAGACGCACCGCATGTTCGAAGGTCGGCGCGGTATGGGTGCCGGTGCGGACGTCGTCGGCGAAGGCTGCGTACAACTGGGCGAGCTCCAGTACCGCCGATGGCAGATCGGACGGCGGCAGCCGGTCATACGACGCGGGCACGGGCAGCGTCGCGAGCGGCAGGTTGTCGCCGTGCGCGCCCTCGATCACGTAGTCGTCGCCGACATTGCCGAACGCCGAACGATTCGTGATGCGCAGATCGCCTTCCGTACCCGTGATGTCGATCTGCACGCCCGAGCCATTGCGCTTGCCGCCTTCGATATGCACCGACAGCACCGCGCCGTCTGCAAGGCGGCCGGCGAGCACCAGTTGATCGGGCGTGGTGGTCGGCATGACTTCGCCGGTCTGCGCGATCGTCACCTGCTCGAACTGATTGATGCTGAGCGCGGCAATGCTGTGCGGCCACCCGGTCGCTTCGAACAGCATGTCGAGGAAGTGGCCCGCGTAGATCGCGATCACGCTCGAGAAGTTTTCCGGCGGCACGGTCCAGCGCAGCGACTGCGAACGCAGCGCCTGGAAGTAGTTCATGCTCACGTGAATGCGTACCGAGCGCAGCTTGCCGACATAGCCTTGCGCGAGCAGATCGCGTACGTAACGGTTGTGCGGCGCGAGCCGCCTTTGCAGCCCGACCACGTGACGCACGTTGGCCTCGCGCGCCAGATCGATCAGTTCCTGCGAGGTGGCGACGCGTGGCGTCAGCGGCCACTCGCAGTAGACGTCCTTGCCGGCCGCGATCGCGGCGCGCACGCCTTCTGCGTGCTGCGGTGCCGTCGTCAGAACGATGACCAGATCGACTTCGGGATGCTTGACCAACTCATCAAGTGAATCGACCACATATTTGAAGCCGTAGCGTTCGGCCACGGCCTCGGCCGCCTCGCGACGCTGGCTGAACACGGCGGTGAGTTCGTATTGGGGCAGCAGGCTCAGCACGCGTACGTGTCCGTGTTGCGCCCAGTTGCCCACGCCGACGATACCGACGCGGATCGGCGCGGCGCTGGATACTGCGGAATTTACTGCGGAATTTTGAGTCATGGAAACACCTGCGCGAGAGCGCGCGACGGGTCCGGCCGGAAACGCACTAGCCTGTTTCCGGCCGGACCAAACAACAATGGATTAGACGCCGGCGAACTGGTCGTTGAACTGCGTGACGAATGCGGCTTCGTTCGGACCGGGGTTGTTGCGCATGGGGCGGGCGATCTCGACGACGGCTTCGTCGGCGTCCGTGCCGAGTTCATGCATGGTCTGTTCGATGAACGGTGCAAGCGGCATGGCACGCGGTTCGTTCTTGCTGTCGAGCAAGTCCGTCTGCACCCACGGCGGCGCAATTTCGACGACGCGCACCGAGGTGTCCTTCAGCTTGTAGCGCAGCGATTGCGTGTACGAGTGGATCGCGGCCTTGGTCGACGAATAGACGCCGGAGATGGCCATCGGCACGAAGCCGAGTACCGACGACACGTTGATGATGGTCGCGTCGTCTTGCTGCTTGAGATGCTCGACGAGTTCGCCCGTCAGGCGGATCGGGCCCATCAGGTTGGTGGTGAGCGTGGAGACGATCAGCGCGTCGTCGACCGGTTTGCTGAGGTCGTCGATCTGCATGATGCCGGCGTTGTTGATCAGCACGTTTAGCGACGGGTACTGCGCGATCAGTTGTTGCGAGACCGAGGCAATGCTCCGCGGGTCCGTGATATCCAGCTCGACCGACTGCATGCCGGGGTTGGCGGCAATCGTTTCTTCGAGATTCGCCTTGCGGCGGCCGGCGATGATGACCTGATTGCCGAGTTTGTGGAACGCTTCAGCGAGTCCGCGGCCGATGCCCGAACCGCCGCCGGTGATGAAAATAGTGTTGCCCGTGAGTTTCATGATGGATATCTCAAAGTGGATTCAAGGTCCGCGTTGTTGTCGGGGTTGGACAGCAAGCGCGCGATGGGAGAAATATGGACGAACGTATTAAACCCATCAAGCGGCTCGACATGAATGCACTATTCCGCTGAGACTAACAATGCTGCACGGGCGGCGACGCTTGCAGTCGCGCCGTTCCACCCGGTCCATACGTCAACCAGTACGATTGTATTTTTCAGAAGAAAGGAGGGCGGTGGGCGGCCGCCCGCTCACCGGCGAATCAGCCGCCCGCTTTACTCAACTCGTGAGCGCGGCGCAGCCGTTCACGGCTGTTGCTCAGGTGCATGCGCATGGCGGCGCGCGCGTCGTCCGGGTCTTGCCGTTCGATCGCCCGACAGATCATCTGATGCTCGCTGAGCACGTTGCGCAGATGCTCGATATGGTCGAGTTCCGCGATCTCCGCGGAGCCGAGCCGCGTGCGAGGACTCACCGCGCGGCCAAGCTGGCTGAGCACGTCGAAGAAATAGCGATTCCCGCTCGCGCGTGCAATCTGCAAATGAAACTCGATGTCGTGCGCGAGCGTATCGGTGCTGCCGCGCTCGAGTTCGGACTCGAAACGCTCCAGCGCGCCGCGGATCTGCTTGAGGTTCTGGTCGGTGCGCCGCGCCGCGGCGAGCGCGGCGGAGGCGGCTTCGACGTCGATACGGAATTCGATGATCGCCATCACGTCCAGCATGCTGGAGAGATCGGCGGCGGGCAACTGCATGGATTTTTCCGTGGCCGGCGCCAGCACGAAGGTGCCGATGCCGTGACGTGTCTCGACCACCTTGGCCGCCTGCAGCCGCGAAATCGCCTCGCGCACCACGGAGCGGCTCACCGAGAGCTGCTTCATCATCGCGACTTCGGTGGGAATGCGGTCGCCCGGCCTCAAGGTGCCGCGGCGGATTTCATCGGAAAGGGTGGCCACCACCTTCTCAGTTAGGCTGCTCATTTCTGTGGCTGGTTGATTGTTCGGCTGGAAATACACACGTTGCGTGCGAGTGGCGTCGTGCGACGCCTCGACATAGCCATCATAGCGCCTGTCCGGATCAGAACGATTTGATCCTCGCGTTCGCTATGGTTGGCGGAGATGAGGTTTGGCCCCGGCATGACAGATGAAAAACGAGAGTGATTTCGATGTCATCAGACATCCTAGTTCAAATTCTAAATATTCGACTTCATTCGGGCTGAATGCGTTACCAGTACGGTGGTATGGGCACATTTTTAGGGTAAACACTGCATTGGAATTGCAAATAAAAGCACGGTAGACTGTCGTCAGACAACGTATCACGCGTTTCGGGACGGGACACCGGCCTTTTGAATGCGGAGCGTTGCGCTCGATCAGGTCGCCAGAGCGGCCGAAACTGGAGACCATCTTGACCTCTGCTCTCACCACCGCCGCCGATCCGCTCGAATCCGCGGTCTCCAAGGTCAAGCGGCACGTGCTGCCGCTGTTTCTGATCATGTTCATCGCGAACTACATCGACCGCGTGAACATCGGCTTCGTCAATTCCCACATGCAGACGGACCTGGGCATTGGCGCTGCGGCGTACGGCCTCGGGAGCGGTCTGTTCTTTATCGGCTACGCGCTGTTCGAGGTGCCCTCGAACGTGTTGATGCAGAAGTACGGCGCGCGCGCGTGGCTCACCCGCATCATGGGCACGTGGGGGCTGGTCGCGGCGGCGATGGCGTTCGTCTGGAACGACACCTCGTTCTACGTGCTGCGGTTCCTGCTTGGCGTCGCCGAGGCAGGCTTCTTTCCCGGCGTGGTTTTTTACTTCACGCAGTGGCTGCCGCAGAAGGAGCGCGGCAAGGCGGTGGCGGTTTTTCTCGGCGGCTCAGCGCTCGCATCGGTTCTGTCCGGTCCGGTCACCGGCAGTCTGCTGTCCATTCGCGGCTTCGGATTGCACGGCTGGCAATGGATGTTTCTCATCGAAGGCGGTTTTTCGATCGTGCTGTGCGCGGTGAGCTGGATGCTGCTGAAGTCGCGTATTCGCGATGCCTCGTGGCTTACGGCTGAAGAGCAGAACGTGCTGCAGACGTCGATCGCGGCCGAGCAGGCCGAACGCGAGGCGCACGGCGGCGCGCATCTGCCGGCCATGAAGCTGCTGAAGGATCCGCAGATTCTGCTGTTCTGCTTTCTGTACTTCGCCATTCAACTGACCATCTACGCGGCCACCTTCTGGCTGCCCACGATCATCCGCAAAATGGGTGGCCTGTCCGACTTCGAGGTCGGCATGCTCAACGCGATTCCCTGGCTCATCGCCATGGTCGCGATGTACTGCTTCGCGTTGTTGTCGGCGAAATGGCGCTTCCAGCAGGCGTGGCTGGCCGTGGCGCTCGTCATTGCGGCGTGCGGGCTGTTCGCTTCGACTTCGGGCAATCCGGTGCTGTCGTTCGTGGCCATCTGTTTCTCGGCGATTGGCTTCAAGGCGGCGGCTTCGCTCTTCTGGCCGATCCCGCAAGGTTACCTGGACGCACGCGTGGCCGCAGCGGTGATCGCGTTGATCAACTCGGTAGGCAACCTCGGCGGATTCTTCGCGCCGGCCACGTTCGGCTATTTGCAGCAGCACACCGGGTCGATTACCGGCGGCCTGTATGGCCTTGCCGTGGCTTCGTTGATTGCGGCGGCGGCCGGTTTCCTGACCCGCAACCGGCGCGTGAACCACGACGCGCTGCCGGAATCGCTCCAGCATGAAGTCCACTGACTACACTGACTGACAGAACCGCCAATCATGCGTCGCGCACTTTCCAGTTTCCGTCCGGTGCCCGTGTCGAGCGCGACTGCACAGCGCCTTGATTTCCGCCGCCCGGCTCACTAACTCATCCGGTCCAACATCATGTCCACGAAACCTTCCGAATCGAACGCCACTCCGGTCGTTACTGAACTGCGTGTCGTGCCTGTCGCCGGCCGCGACAGCATGTTGCTCAATCTGAGCGGCGCGCATGGCCCGTTCTTCACGCGCAATATCGTCATTCTGCGCGACAGCGCGGGGCATACCGGCGTCGGTGAAGTGCCGGGCGGCGAGAGCATCCGCAAGACCATCGACGACGCGCGTCCGCTCGTCGTCGGTCAGTCGATCGGCAATCTGCAAGCGGTCCTGAACAAGGCGCGCACGCAATTCGCCGACCGCGACGCAGGCGGCCGCGGTTTGCAGACCTTCGATCTGCGCACCACCATTCATGCGGTGACCGCCCTCGAAGCCGCGCTGCTCGATCTGCTCGGCCAGCATCTGGGCGTGCCCGTCGCCGCGCTGCTCGGCGAAGGCCAGCAACGCGACGAAGTGGAAATGCTCGGCTATCTGTTCTACATCGGCGATCGCAAGAAGACCGACCTGGAATACGCGAGCGGCGCCGATGGCCGCGACGACTGGGAGCGCGTGCGCACCGAAGAAGCCATGACGCCCGAGGCCGTCGTGCGTCTCGCCGAAGCCGCGCAGGCGCGCTACGGCTTCAACGACTTCAAGCTCAAAGGCGGGGTGCTGTCCGGCGACGCCGAGATCGAAGCCGTCACCGCGCTCGCCGAACGTTTCCCGAAGGCCCGCGTGACGCTGGATCCGAACGGCGCCTGGTCGCTGGCGGAAGCGGTGCGCCTGTGCCGCGACCAGCACGACGTGCTCGCCTATGCGGAAGATCCGTGCGGCGCGGAAAACGGCTATTCGGGCCGCGAGGTGATGGCCGAATTCCGCCGCGCGACCGGCTTGCCGACGGCGACCAACATGATCGCCACCGACTGGCGCCAGATGGGCCACGCGATCCAGTTGCAGTCCGTGGATATTCCGCTTGCCGATCCGCACTTCTGGACCATGCAAGGCTCGGTGCGCGTCGCGCAGATGTGCAATGACTGGGGCCTCACGTGGGGTTCGCACTCGAACAATCACTTCGACATTTCCCTCGCCATGTTCACGCACGTGGCGGCCGCCGCGCCCGGCAAGATCACCGCAATCGACACGCACTGGATCTGGCAGGACGGCCAGCGTCTGACGCGTGAGCCGCTGCGGATCGTCGGCGGCAAGGTCAAGGTGCCGCAGGCCGCGGGGCTCGGTATCGAACTCGACATGGATGAGATCGAGAAGGCGCACGCGCTTTATCAGCAGCACGGCCTGGGCGCGCGCGACGACGGCGTGGCGATGCAATATCTGATTCCGAACTGGAAGTTCGATAACAAGCGCCCGTGCCTGGTGCGCTAAACCGACGATGATCCGGATCTGGCGCGCATGACCGCGCGCTCACCACACTTGAAGCCTTAAACGCTATTCACGCCATGACTTCACCTCAAGAACTCAAAGCCATCGTTTCCGAAGGGCTGCTGTCCTTTCCCGTGACCGACTTCGACGCGCACGGCGATTTCCGTGCCGACACCTATGCTGCGCGTCTCGAATGGCTGGCGCCCTACGGCGCGACCGCGCTGTTCGCCGCGGGCGGCACGGGTGAATTCTTTTCGCTGACGAAAAGCGACTACACGGACGTGATCCGCACGGCGACCGATACCTGCAGAGGCAAGGTGCCGATTCTCGCGGGTGCGGGCGGCCCGACCCGCGTGGCGATCGACTACGCGCAGGAAGCCGAACGTCTCGGCGCAAGCGGCGTCTTGCTGATGCCGCACTATCTGACCGAGGCGTCGCAGGAAGGCATCGCGGCGCACGTGGAGCAGGTGTGCAAGTCCGTGCCGAACATCGGCGTGATCGTGTACAACCGCGCGAACTCGAAGCTGAACGCGGACATGCTCGAGCGTCTCGCGGACCGCTGCCCGAACCTGATCGGCTTCAAGGACGGCGTGGGTGAAATCGAAGCGATGGTGACGATTCGCCGCCGTCTCGGCGACCGTTTCTCATATCTCGGCGGGCTGCCGACCGCGGAAGTCTACGCAGCGGCTTATAAGGCGCTGGGTGTGCCGGTGTATTCGTCGGCGGTATTCAACTTCATTCCGAAGACGGCGATGGAGTTTTACCGCGCGGTCGCTGCGGACGATCATGCAACGCAAGGCAGGCTGCTCGACGAGTTCTTCCTGCCGTATCTGGCGATCCGGAATCGTCGCGCGGGTTACGCGGTGAGCATCGTGAAGGCGGGTGCGAAGCTGGCAGGCCACGACGCCGGTCCGGTCCGCGCGCCGCTGACCGATCTGACGGACGAAGAGATCGCGCAACTCGATGCGCTGATCAGGAAGCTCGGCGCGCAGTAAGCAACGTGCCAGCTATAGCGGCGGTCGGGGCCGACCGCCGTTTTCAACTCTTGCGAAACACCACGTGCGAGATCCGCTGCACCAGCAGCGCGGCCGCTAGCGCCGCCACTGCCGTCAGCCACACGCCGATATGAATCGACTGCACCAGCGCATCGCGCGCCGTGTCGATCAACGCGAACGTATCGAGCCCTGACGGCTTCATATCCGCGATCAGCTTCAGACGCGACGCTTCGTCGATAAGAATGCGCAGGTCGACGAAGCGAGGCCGCCATTGCGACGCGGCCGGCTCGCCGAGCACGCTCATCGTGCGCGTGACCACGTCGCGATAGTGATGCTGCACCACAGTCGCGACAATGCTCGTGCCCAGCATGCCGCCCACCATGCGCGTGGATTGCAGCAGTGCCGTGGTGATGCCGAAGCGTTCGCGTCCGGCAATCTCCTGGCCGAACACATTCAGATTGTTGAGGATGAAACCGAGACCGATACCGACCGCGGCCATCGGCAATTCGATCCGCACGTGCGGTGTGTCCGGATTCGCAAACGCCAGCGCGATCGACGCGAACAGCAGCAGCGCGAAGCCGATCGACAGGATCTGCGTGGGCTTCTTCATGTGAATCACGATGCGCGTATTCAGCAGACTGCCGAGCGCGATACAGGCGGCGATCGGCGTGGCGAGCAGGCCGGCCTGTTGCGGCGACAGTCCGAAGCCGCCTTGCAGCAGCAGCGGCGCGAAGAAGATCAGCGAAAACATCACGAAACCCGACAGCATGCCGAGCGTGAACAGCGTGACGAGTTGCGGGTCCTTGAACAGATCGAGCGGAATGATCGGATGCGTGGCGCGCTTCTCGCAGATCAGCAGTGCGACCGTGCCCACGATCACGCAAACGGCCAAGGTGAGATTGCCGGCGGTCAGGCCGCTTTTCGGCACTGCTTCGATGAAAGCCTGCAGACCGCCGAGCACAGCGGCAACCAGCGCCGCGCCGAGCCAGTCGATTTTGACTTCGCCTTCATGCGGACGCCGGAAGCTCGGCAGATGCGCCCAGATGAAATAGAGCGCCGCCGCGCCGACCGGCAAATTGATCAGAAAGGTCGAGCGCCAGCCCCAGTGTTCGCTCATCCAGCCGCCGAGCGACGGTCCCGCCGCGGTGCCGATGCCGTACGCCGCGGCCATCACCACTTGCCAGCGCACTCGCGCGCGCGGATCGGGAAACAGATCGGGAATCGACGCGAACGCCGTGCCGACCATCATCCCGCCGCCGACACCTTGCAAGCCGCGCGCGATCACGAGAAACAGCATGTCGTTCGCGACGCCGCAGAGCACCGACGCCACCGTGAACGTGATGACCGCGGCGAGCACGAAACGCTTGCGGCCGAAGTAGTCGCCGAGCCGCCCGAACACCGGGACCGTGACCACCGAAGCCAGCAGGTAAGCGCTGGCGATCCACGCGTAGTACTCGAAGCCGTGCAGCTCGGCGACGATAGAAGGCAGCGCGGTGCTGACGACCGTCTGATCGAGTGCGACCAGCATATTGACGAGGCCGATGCCGAGCATGGCGAACAGCGCGTTTCGGAAAGGCAGGGCAGTGGCAGTCGGATTCACGGATCTGAAGGGAAAGCTTTTCAAGGTGGACGCTGCGCGGCCGGCGCAGGTCAGGGTCTTGACGACTGATGTCCTCTAGTTGTCTGACCTCTTGGAAGGAATTATACGGGTTTTCCCTTATTCGAAATTATTCTCTGGAATTTCGGGACAAAAAAATGCCGTGCGCAGCCGGCACGGCTTGATGGGTGGAGCGAGCGGGCAAGAGGCGTCGGGTTGCGCGCGGGCGATGTACTGGCCGCTCCGCGCGCGCAGCTTCAGCCGAAACTCGGACTTTTGCCGAGCGCCATCGCCATCGCCTGCAGCGCGATGAGATAGCCGTTTGCGCCGAGTCCGCAAATCACGCCGGTCGCCGCGCGCGAGATGAGCGAATGGCGATAGGTTTCGTCGCGTTTATGAATGTTGGTGATGTGCAGTTCGATCAACGGCCGCTCGATCAGCTTCACTGCGTCGAAGACCGGCACCGACGCGAACGAAAAGCCCGCCGGATTGATGATCACCGCGGCGTCGCGTTCGAACGCTTCCTGCAGCCAGTCGACCATGGTGGCCTCGCTGTTGGTCTGGCGGAACTCGCATTCGAGCTCCAGCCGGACCGCGAGCGCCTCCACCTGCTGCTGGATTTGCGCCAGCGTGGTCGTCCCATACAGATGCGGCTCACGCTTGCCGAGCATGTTGAGGTTCGAGCCATTCAGTACATATACGAGTTCAGTCATTGTTCGGTCGCCTGTCTGCAAATATTCGATGATTCAGTGTCACGCTGTAGAGCACGTTTATTACGTGCGATGGCTGTTGCTCACGCCCGCCGTCGCAAAGTCCGCTTCGCCCGTGACGGCCGCCGTCGAGTCGGTGCGGTTCATGTCGATGCCGAGGGTTTCGCGCGCAGTCAGGATCATCACCAGCGAAATCACGTTGAAGACCACGCACACGGCGACCACGCCCCACGGCGAACCGTTGCACACGGCAAAGAGCCACACGGCCAGCACCGGCATCGGACCGCCCGCCACCAGGTTCGCACCGGTGTAGGCGAGCGCGGAGCCGGAGTAACGCACATTGGTCGGGAACGCTTCGGCGAACGCGACCGGTTGAATGCCGCTTTGAAACTGCGTGAAGCCGAGGAAGAAGCCCATCGCCGCGAGCATCGGTACAAAGCTTTTGGTGTCGAGAATCTGGAAGTACACGAAGAGCATCAGCAAGGTCGCGGTCGAACCGATCGCGAGCGCTTTCTTGCGGCCGATCCGGTCGCTCAGCATGCCCCCGGCAAGCGCGCCGACGATCGCGCAGACATTGGCGCCCATCAGCAGAAGAAAGCCGGTTTGCTTCGGGATGGCGAGCGTCTTCGTGATGTAGCTGAGCGAGAACACCACGATCAGGTAGAAGATCGCCGCCGGCCCGCAGAAGAACAGCATCCAGCGCAGAACGGTTCTCCAATGCAGACGCAATGCATCGCGCAGCGGGCTGCCCACGTGTACGACTTCCGTTTTGCGCAGCGCCACGAAGGCAGGCGTCTCGCTGACTCGCAAGCGGATATACACGCCGACGATCACGAGAATGAAGCTCAGCACGAACGGGATGCGCCAGCCGTACGAATCGAACGCCTGGGCCGACATCGTGGACGACAGCAGAAGCAGCACGCCATTGGCCATGATCTGACTGAGCGGCGAGCACAGGCCCAGCAGCCCGGAGTACTTGCCGCGCCGGTCGGCGCTGGCGTGTTCGATCGCCATCAATTGCGCGCCGGTCGATTCGCCGCCGAGCGCGAAGCCTTGCAGAATGCGCAGCAGCACCAGCAGGACCGGCGCCCATACGCCGATGCTCGCGTAGGTCGGCAACAGGCCCATCAGCATCGACGCGAGACCCATCACCGTGACGGTGCCGAGCATGAGGTTGCGTCGCCCGAGCTTGTCGCCCAAATGGCCGCAGATGATCGCACCGAGCGGCCGCGCGGCGAGCCCCACGCCGAAAGTCGCGAGCGAGGCGAGCAGGGCGGACGTCGAGTCCATCGAAGGGAAAAACAGTTTGGGCAAAACCGTGGCGGCCAATGCGCCGTAAAGCGTGAAATCGAACCACTCGAGCGCGGTGCCGACGGCCGCCGCCGTGACCGCTCGCGTGCGCATCGCGGCATGCGTGCCTTGTTGCGTTTCCTGAATCATGTTGTCTCCTTAACCGTCGCCGCGCGGGATGCAGGTCGCAAGCGATGAGCGCCGCCGACCGTTTCCCGCTCTCTTGTCTAACCGATGAACTCGGGGCGCTCTCGACTCGCTGTGCGCGTCGCGCCGCCTTGAAACCAAGGTTAGCATCCTTGGGTGGGATGCCGTTCCAGGGTGGAATTTGATCCCATAATGTGCAAAACTGCCTGCGCGAACCCCTGTAAAAGACGGAGACCGATATGCCCGGCGTCACGGAGCGCACCCTCGCGGTACTCGAATTTCTCGCCACGCAAATGGAGGGAACGCCGCTCGCAATGATCGCGGACGAGCTGGATATTCCGCGTAGCGCATGCCATCGGCTGCTCGTCGATCTGAAGCAATGCGGTTATGTGCGGCAGTTGCGCGAGCACGGCGATTACGTGCTCACCACCAAGCTCGTCGGACTGGGGCTCGGTTTTCTCGCGACCTCCGGCATCGTGGACATTGCGCAGACGATGCTCGATCGGCTCGCCGAGACATCCGGCGAACTGGTGCGGCTCGCGATCGTGGACGGCGACCGGCTGACGTGGGTCGCCAAGGCGCAGGGCGCGCTGAAGGGTTTGCGCTACGACCCGGACATGGGCATGGACACGATCCTCTCGTGCAGCGCCACGGGCCACGCATGGATGATGACCATGACCGACGAACGCGCGCTCGAACTCGTATCACGCCAGGGCTTCGGGCAGCCCAAGCAATACGGTCCCAACGCGCCGACCACGATCAGCGGACTGCTGAAGTTCGTCCACGCCGCGCGCGAACGAGGCTATGCGACGATCAACGAAGTCTTTGCTCCCGGCATGACGGCCATGGCCGCGCCCGTGCAGCGGCGCGGCTATCCCGCCATGGGCGTGATCAGCATTGCCGGGCCGCTCGTGCGGCTCGACGAAAAACGCATGGCCAGCCTCGGCTCGACACTGCTCGCGGCCGCTTCGGAACTCGCCGCCGCGAGCCACGCGTCACCTCTGTTCAATCGAGGCCGCTAGCCGCGTGCGCGTATCGCTGGGCAGAATGCGCTCCGCCTTCAACCGGTCGAACAGCGCGAAGAAGGCGTCGGGCGTGCTCTGATAATCGAGGAAGCCTGCCTGCCGGCTCTTGCTCATATCCGTGAGCACTTCCATCGGGCGGCCAAGGTCCGCGTCGGTGTGCCACCACGAGGCGAGCTTGCCGATGTCGGCCTCCTTCAGATCGAAGCGCGCGGCGATATCGGCCCATGCCTTGCCCGCGTCCTGCATACGGCCTTCCAGCGGACGTGTTTCGCCATCGAACGGTACAGCTTCGATCCCGAAGTAGCCGGCGATTTGCGACCACATCCATTTCCAGCGGAACACGTCGCCGTTGACCACGTTGAAGTCTTCGTTGCGCGCCTTCTCGGACGTGGCGGCCCACTCGAGGTGGCGCGCGAGCAGCCGCGCGTCGGTCATGTCGGTGAGGCTGTTCCATTGCGCCGCCGATCCGGGGAAGACGAACGGCTGGCCGGTCTGCTTGCACAGCGTCGCGTAGACGGCGAGCGTCACGCCCATGTTCATCGCATTGCCGAGCGCGAAGCCGATGATCGTATGCGGACGATGCACGCTCCAACTGAAATCGTAGCGTTGCGCGGCTTCAAACAAACGATCTTCCTGCTCATAGTAAAAGTTGTCGACTGGCTGGCGGCCCTGTTCCTCGCGAAACGGTGTGATGGGCACCGAGCCGGTCGCATACGCTTCGAACGGGCCGAGGTAATGCTTGAGGCCTGTCACGAGCGCGGCATGCTCGAGCGTGCCTGACGGGCCCACGGCGTCCATGACGTGACGCACCATCGCGCCGTTCACGCGAATGTTGTCTTTCTCCGTGGCCTGGCGCGACCACGCGGTGAGGAACACATGGCTGAATGCCTGACCCGCGAGCGCCTCGCTGACTGAGTCGGCCGACTGCAGATCGGCCGTGATCGATTCGATTGCCGGCGACACCGGCGTGCGGCCGCGCGAGAGTCCGGCGACCTGCCAGCCGTTCGAAAGCAACTGGTCTGCCAGATTGCCGCCGACAATGCCGCTCGCGCCGATGATGAGTGCTCGTTTTTCCATGGGAATCAAAGTGAGTAGGTGAATGCCTGTCGACGCGGAGCGGTTCTACGACCGGCTTTGATCCGCGGGCTCAATGCGTCTTCTGCGATAGAAAAGTGACTCGTGTTATGTGGATCGGTTCAGCACGAAGTCGAATTCGAGCGTGCTGAACGGCGTAGTCATGGACGTACCGTCCGGCGCCGTGCCTGCCTCATGGTGCTTCCACTGTGCGACGAGCGATGAGCGAACGCCGAACACCGCGTCCGAATCGAGGTACTGGTCGCCTTCGCGGAAAACGTGGGTGACGAGGCGCTCGTAGCCCGGCGCAGTGATCATGAAATGCAGATGGGCCGGACGCCACGGATGCCTGTCGAGCGCTGCGAGCATGCGCCCGACCGGACCGTCGTGCGGAATCGGGTAAGGCTCGGCGACGATGGAACGGAAGTGATAACGCCCGTCAGCGAGACTATGGAGCACGCCTCTGGCGCGATGCGTGTCGTTGCCGGCGTGTTGCACGTCGTAGAAGCCGTCCGCGTCGGCTTGCCAGACTTCGATGCGTGCGTTGGCCACCGCTTCGCCGTCCGCGCCCTTGACGGTTCCCGACACGAAGCAGGGTTCGCCGCGTGCGCCGTTGGACACGTCGTCGCCGTTTCGATAGGCGGGCGCGCCTTCGACGAAAAACGGCCCGAAGACCGTCGCTTCCGTGCAGCCCGGCGGCTTGCGGTTCGCCATCGCGGTGACGAGCATCGACAAGCCGAGCGTGTCCGAGAGCAGGATGAATTCCTGGCGTTTGTCGTCGGTGATATGGCCGACGTCGGTGAGGAAACGAATGCCCTGTTCCCATTCGTTCTCGCTCAGGTTCACCTCGCGCGCGAACGCATGCAGATGCCGCACGAGGCTCGTGACGACGGTTTTCAGCCGCTCGTCGCCTGCGTGCGCGTGGCGCGCCAGAACCGCTTCCGTGATCGTGTTTTCGTCGAGATTGCGCATGACCGTGACGTCTCCATCCTGTCGGTCATGCGATTATCGGCTTGTTTGGAATCGGGCGCAGGCAAGCCATTCGCGCTGCGCGCGCCGTTCAGATTTGCAGCTTGAATTTAGTGGTTATTC
The DNA here is from genome assembly GCF_050281145.1 of Paraburkholderia sp. NPDC080076. NCBI lineage: Bacteria > Pseudomonadati > Pseudomonadota > Betaproteobacteria > Burkholderiales > Burkholderiaceae > Paraburkholderia > Paraburkholderia sp. NPDC080076. The sequence goes on from NZ_JBNNWQ010000001.1 coordinate 120,603, forward strand.
CACCATTCGGTGGCTTTCTGTTTATCCCAGGCGGGCAGCACTTCACGATCGATGGATGCGTTGGTCAGCGCCGGAAAGTCCTTTTTGAATGCCGTCACGTCGTCGTCGAACTGGTCGGTCACGCTGATGTCCCACGTCCCGCCGCTGAAACCGGCGACCGCCTGATCGACCAGCGGAATGACCGGTCCCGCGCGCAATTCGCCGTCTTTACGTTCGACGATCGTGGCGTCGATATGGCCGAGATACACGATCGAATTCGGTTTGATTTCGACGACCTCGTGAAGCGGCGTAAAGAACATGCCGTGGAACGGGAATACGCCGCTTTGACCGGTAATGCCGCGCATCACATATTTGCCCGGCGCGAGCGGGAGGCGAATGAAATAGTGATTACCCGTGTCGCTCGTCGTGGTGGCTTGATCGTCGAATTTGAAATTCAAACGATCATCCCGCGAGTCTGCCGCACCGCGCTCCATATGCACGACGATAGGGCTCGGCTGGTAGCTGGTGTGATAAGCGTTCTTGAGCGTCACCGTCATTAGCGCGTACGAGTTTTTCGTGGTGTCGACTGAACTCGTCGATGTGGTCGGCGACATGGTGGAAACAGTCGCGCAGCCTGACGTCAATAGCGCGCCGGCAATGGCAAAGAGTGCGATGTACTTTTTCATTACGAATTGAAAGGAGTGTGGTTGGTATTTTGGCCAATAATTAGCGTTGTTTATGCAGCGTGAATGATGTGGTACACGGCGCATGCCATGTAAACGGCCGGGTGAATCCAGAACTTGAGGGATGCTTTTATTGGTGGCTTTAGAAAATTCGGGTAATCCGGAAAACCTCGAAGGTGGGACGATCTATGTGGAAGGCGCAGCCGGATATCTATTCGGCGGCACAGGCTCATTCATGCTTCTTGGTGTAAACCGTGAGCTTCTTCTCATGGGAGTCGTAAAGCCGGACCTGATCGGCATGGCGATTCGCAGCGCGCCGGCCGCAGTGGTAATCGCAGGGGTAAATGAAGGTCTTCAGGATACGGTTGGATTTGTTTTAATGTTCGGACAAGTCAAGTACAAAGGGCTGTACGTCGAAGATGCAGATTAAGTTGTCAAAATGTTCCGCTTCGGCAGGGCCTTTTATCCCATGAAGCGACGCCCCGCGTTCACGCACGCTACGCCTTCGGCAATCTCGCGTATCAAGTCCAGCGCCTTGCGCGCGCGGTTGAAGTCGTGCAGCGCGCCGGCGCATATATGTTCGGGCATTAACCCTTCGCCCAGGCCGCCGCCATATCCACCGCGAAGTCCCGATAAGATCGCGGCTGCCGGCCGAGCAGCGTCGCGAGATGATCGATTTGCGCTTGCGATGCGACCGCGCCGTCCTGCTGATAGCGGCTCATCATCAGGCGCATGTCGTAAGCGAGCCAGCCCGGAGCGGCCGCTTTCAAACGCTGTTCCAGCACGTCGAGATCGTCGCCACCGTAGCGCACGGTGCGGCCCAGCGCTTCAGCCCAGATCGACACCACGGTTTCCGACGTGATCGCGTCAGGCCCGACCAGCTCATAAGTCTCACGAGGCAAGCGGCCCGCGGCCCGCTCGCGGCGCAGCAGTTCGCGCGCGGCGGCCTCGCCGATATCGCGCACGTCGACCATCGAAATACCTTTGGCGCCGATCGGCATGCCGTACACGCCGTGCGTCAGCAGCGGCTCTTTCTGGCGCACGTCGTTCTGGATGAAATACGCGGGGCGCAACACGGTGGCGGGCAGATCGCAGTGCTCGATCATGCGCTCAACCGTGTGCTTGCCGGTGAAGTGCGGCACGTCGACATACTCGGCGCCCTTGAACACCGACAGGTACACGACGCCTTTCACGTCGGCTTCGCGCGCCACGCTCAGGGTCTGCAGCGCTTGCGTCAGTTCGTCCGGGGCGTTGGGTGCGAGCAGGAACAGCGTGCTGACGCCGTTCATCGCGCGGCGCAATCCGTCCACGTCGGACAGGTCGCCCTGGACTGCGGTGACGCCGTCCGGGAATTGCGCTTTTTCCGGCGTGCGAGTCAGCGCGCGAACTTGCGCGCCGCTGCCGCTCAGATGTTCGAGGACCTGCTTACCTACTACGCCCGTACTGCCGGTTACGAGGATTGCCATGACTTTCTCCTTGAGGGTTGGATGGACTGGAAGTCAGCCCGTAGCCACACAATAGATGTTCCATTTGAACCGCGAAAGTGCAAAAATCCAGACACCTCGTCTCATATTCGGAACGATCATGGATTTGACATCACTGGCCGATTTCAATGCGGTGGCGCTGCACGGCGGCTTCGGCCCGGCTAGCCGGGCGCTCGACCGCCCCAAGGCCACGTTGTCGCGGCGCGTGGCGGAACTGGAGGAAACGCTTGGCGTGCGGCTGATCGAGCGAGGCTCGCGCACGCTGCGGCTGACCGAAGAAGGTCTCGTGCTGCACGAGCGCACGCGGGGTTTGATGGCGGAAATTCAGGAGGCGGGTGAGGCGGTGGCGTCGCGCGCGCCGGTGCCACGCGGACGATTGCGGATCAGCGCGCCGGTCGTGTTCGCGCACGTCGTGCTGGTGCGGATCGCGACGCGTTTTGCGTTGGCCTATCCGCAGGTCGAGCTCGAAGTGATTGCGGAAGACCGCGTCGTCGATCCAGTGGAGGACGGCTACGACCTGGTTATCCGCATCAATCCATCGCCTGACCAGCAACTCGTGGGGCGGCGCATTCTCGGCGACGAACGGCTCATGGTCGCGGCGCCCACGATGTCGGTACCTTCTCAGCCCGCCGGCGACGCTGCCGCGTTGGCGGTGCCCGCGGTCGTGCTGGTGGCGGCATCGGCGGGTGCGAGTTGGAGCGTGCGCACGGAAAGTGGAGTGAGGACGTTTGCGCCGATACCGGTGCTGCGGCTCTCATCGCTGCTGATGGTGCGCGAAGCGGTGCTCGATGGGCTGGGCGCTTCACTGTTGCCCAAGTTGTTGGTCGAGCAGGATGTGGCGGCGGGGCGGCTCGTTTGTTGGGGTGTGGCGGATGGGCCGCCGGTCGAGATCTGGGCGCTGTACAACTCGCGGCGTCTACTGAGCGCCAAGGTGCGGGCGTTCATGGATCTGTTGCAGGATTTGCCGGGACGCGAGCGCAAATAGGCTGATGTAGGCGCCGATTGCGGCTTGCTTTTGCAATCGGCCCCCACCCCACAACCTCACTTAGGCCGCCGCACCGCCCGTACCTTGCCGCTGCTTCCGCCGCCACAAAAGAACCGATCGCCGCCGTCCGATTCAAGCCCCGACACGCTGACGCCGGACGGCATCTCCAGCCGCTCCTGAACTTCGCCGGTGCGCGGATCGATTCGCCGCAATTCGCTTTCGTCGCCTTCCCACGTGCCGTGCCAAAGTTCACCGTCTACCCACGTGACGCCGGTCACGAAGCGATTGGACTCGATGGTGCGCAAAATCGCGCCCGTCTGCGGATCGACTTGATGGATTTTGCGCTCCCGATACTGTCCGACCCACAGTGTCCCTTCGGCCCACGCGAGTCCCGAGTCGGCACCGCCGCCGGGCGCGGGGATCGTGGCGAGCACGCTGCCAGTGGCGGGATCGATCTTCTGGATACGGTCCTCGGCGATCTGGTACAGATGCTGGCCGTCGAAGGCCGTACCCGCGTGCGCGGCGACGTTGATCGAGCGGACCGTCTTGCCGCTCTGCGGGTCGAGCGCGTTCAACGCGTCGCCCGTCGCGAACCAGACGTGCTGGCCGTCGTACGTTACGCCATGCACGCGTTCTATGCCCGCAAAGGGGCCGTACTCGTTGATGATTTCCGCGGCTGATCGTTTCATGGTTTGTCCCTCGTGGTTATCGTGTTGCCATCCTAATCAACCGGCAACGGAGCGGGGAGTAACAAGGTCGTCGTGAATCCGGGCATGGGCGGCGTCATCCAGCGACGCGCCCGCCCTTGGCCCAGAGACTGCACCTTGCCTTGCGCCGCGAGCGTGTCGAGGGTTCGCTGCACGGTGCGCTGGCTCGCGCCAAGCGCGAGCGCGAGGGCCGAGCTCGCCCACGACTCGCCGTCGGCGAGCAAGGCAAGCACGGGCGCATGTTTGTCCTCGACAGGCCGCGCCAGCACGACTACCTCCTGCGCATGCCGCGGCACCAGCGCGAACCCGCGCCGCGTCGCGCTCACGCTGGCCACTGCGCGAAGCACCGAACGCAGCCGCCCGAGTTCGACCCGCAGGCGCGCGCGATGCGATTCATCGGCGGCCTTGGCCCTGAAGGCTCGCGCGACGAGCACGTCGCGCGATACGTCCTCCGGCCATGCTTCGGCCAGCGCGCGCGCGAGCACGAACAACACCGGACGGCTGGCGAGCGAGATCACCGCGCCGGCGTCGCGCACGACGTGACGGCACGCGTCCACGATCAATGCCTTCGATGCCAGCAGCGCTTCCACTTCGTCGAGCAGCAACGGGCGTTCCTCGCCACGCGCGAGCAGCCGTGCCGCGGGTGCGTTCAGAACGAGCGCGGCGTTGTCGACCTCCGCCGTCAGGGCAGGAATACCCGCGAGACCCGCTGCGCGCCGGGCTCGTTCGAGCGCGGAGCGCGCTGCTTTGGTCTGAAGACGGCGCAGCGCGACGCCCGCCACGACCAGTTCGTGCGCGGTCCTCAAAGGCGGTGGGAACGGTGTGGGATCGAGCCCGGCGAGCGCGCGTTCGGCTTCGTCGAGACGTCCGATCAGCAGCAGGCGCCGCACCGCGAGATAGCGCGCATGAGCGGCGTTGAGCCGGTCGCCGTGCGTTTCGAGCGTGGCGCGAGCGGCTTCCAGAGCCTTCGTGGGCCAGTTCAGATCGCGTGAGACGAGCGCGATCTCGGCCTCGGCGACGATACATCGCGCGCGGGCCACAGGCTCTCGCGCACCGAAGGCACGCGCGGCGCTTCGCACGAGCGCCTTCGCCCGCACCAGATCGCCGAGCTGCGCCATGGCGATGCCGCGCAACGCGAGCGCGGGCGCGTCGTCGCGCAAGGCGACGCGATTCAGCGCGCCGAGCGGATCGCCCGCGGCGAGCGCGCGCGCCGCCGCCGTGACTAGCGAGTCCATGGTCCAGGTGAATCACGCCACACTTGTCACTCCCGTCGTTCGAAGCCCGGGGCTAATCTAGCACGACCAACCCACAGCACTTCGCATAGCGAAGCAAGGAGGCAAGCATGACGACGAAACACAGCATCGGCACACGGGAAGAATGGCTGGCCGCGCGGCTCGACCTGCTCGAAGCGGAAAAGGCGCTCACGCGGCAGAGCGACGAACTGGTCCGGCGGCGGCAGGCGCTGCCCTGGGTGCGAATCGACAAGGCCTACCGGTTCGAGACCGATGAAGGCAGCGCCTCGCTGGCCGATCTCTTTCGAGGACGCTCGCAGTTGCTCGTCTATCACTTCATGTTCGGCCCCGACTACACCGCGGGCTGCCCGTCGTGTTCGGCGGTCGCGGACGGGTTCAACGGTTCCGTGGTCCATCTGGCGAATCACGATGTCGCGATGACGGCGGTATCGCGCGCGCCGCTCGCGAAGCTGCAGGCGTACAAGCGGCGCATGGGATGGACGTTTCCGTGGGCGTCGTCGGCGGGCAGCGACTTCAACTTCGATATCAACGTCTCGTTCACCGAGCAGCAGCAACGCGAAGGAAGCGTCGAATACAACTTCCAGCGTGGCGGCCATGCGATGGATGCGACACCGGCGCCGGCGCCCGTGGTCGAGTTCGCGGTCGCCTGCGGGACCGACGCGCCGACGTATTCGCTCGACCGGCCCGGCATGAGCGCGTTCGTGCTCGAAGACGGCGTGGTGTACCACACGTATTCCACTTATGGGCGCGGCGTGGACGCGCTGTGGGGCATGTATCAGTGGCTCGACCGCGCGCCCAAAGGGCGTAACGAAACGGGGGTGTGGTGGCGTCGGCATGACGAGTATGAGAAGCACTGAGGCAACTGCGGGCCGAACGCATTGCTGTAGCTCAGGCTCGCTCATTCCCCGTAAAGGGTTTGTCTCTACACAAAACATGCACGCGATTGCCGATAAATGAATCGGGTGGTCGCATCCAAGCAACGACGTGTCGATTCCGATATCGGCACGTGTTGCCATGATGAGACCCGGCTCGATCATTCGATACAGATGCGGGGCGCGTGCATGGTCCGATTCAGTTTCACACAGAAGCTCTGGCTGCCGCTGGTCGTCAGCCTCGTGGCACTTCTCGCCGTGTCGGTGTCGGCGGCGTGGCTGTCGCGGCAGACCCGCATCGAGGAGCGCAAGAACGATCTGGTCAACGTGGCCCATGTCGGGCTCAGTATCGTGACGGAATATGCGGCGCTGGCGCAAAGCGGCGCGCTCAGCGAAGCGGACGCCCGCCGGCAGGCGCTCGAACGGCTGCGCGGTGTACGTTACGGCGAGGACGGCTACTTCCTCGTGATCGATTCGACACCGCGCATGGTCATGCATGCAATGAAGCCCGCGTTGAACGGCAAGGATCTTGCCGGCACCGCCGATGCCGACGGCCGTTACCACTACGTGACATTCGCCAAGGTCGCGCAGGCGCCGAACGGCGGTTTCGTCGACTACGTGTTTCCGCATCCGCAGAACCCGCCCGCCGCCGCGGTCGGCAAGATCGGCTACGTCGTGCGTTACGCGCCGTGGGACTGGATCATCGCAACGGGCGCTTACGTGGACGACATCGACGCCGCGTTCAAGGAGTCGCTGTATTTCGTCGGCGGAATCTTTGCCGTCGTCGCGCTGCTGCTGTCGGCGCTGGTCTCGCTGACCAATCGCAGCATCCAGCGCACGATCGGCGGCGATCCGGCCTACGTAGCGCAAGTGGCCGGTGAAATCACGCAGGGCAACTTGGCCATTCCCATCGACCTCCGTCACGGCGACGACTCGAGCCTGCTTTACACCATGCAGCGCATGCGCGACGCGCTGGCCCACACGATCGAACAGATCAAGGGCGCGGCCGACAAGGTTGCGACAGGCGCGCGCGAGATTGCCGGCGGCAACTCGGATCTGTCGGCACGCACGGAGAATCAGGCGGCGTCGCTCGAGGAGACCGCGGCGAGCATGGAACAGATGACGGCAATGGTGCGACAGACGGCGGAGAACGCTCAGACAGCGAGCCAACTGACCTCCGGCGCGGAGCAGATCGTCAATCGCGGCGGCGAAATGGCGGCGCAAGCGGTATCGACGATGCAGGAGATATCGACGGAATCGCACAAGATGGTGGAGATCATCTCGGTCATCGAAGGCATCGCCTTTCAGACCAATATTCTCGCGCTGAACGCGGCGGTGGAAGCGGCCCGGGCCGGCGATGCGGGGCGTGGTTTCGCGGTGGTCGCCGGCGAGGTGCGCACGCTCGCGCAGCGCAGCGCGGCGGCCGCGAAGGAAATCCGCACGTTGATCAGCCGCGCGGTGGACAAGGTGGGGACCGGCGCCGAATTCGTCGGGCAAACCGGCGCGACGATTCACTCCGCGCGCGAGGCCATTGCAAAAGTGTCGGGCGTCATGCGCGAGATCGCGGCGGCGGCTGCCGAGCAAAGCGCCGGTATCAATCAGGTCGGCGACGCCGTCGCGCAGATGGATAGCGTGACGCAGCAAAACGCGGCGCTGGTCGAGCAGGCCGCGGCGGTGGCGCAGACGCTGACCGAACAGGCGCGGCTGCTGCAAGTGTCGATCAGCCAGTTCAACTTGGAGCCGCAGGGTTCCGGCGACGAAGGCGGGTCGTTGCGGGTCCATAGGCCGTCGGCGAAAGAAGCACGCGAATTCGCAGCCGTCGTTTGAGCGTTGCTCACCCATAGACGCACCTGAACGCTCCGAATTAAGGGCGCTGAAAATTGCAAACCGGCTCAGGTCTGTTATGTTCGCTGCTGGACCGTTCAATGCCTGTTCACATCCCACTCGTGATTCGGCGGCGAGCGTCCTGTCTCAACATGGCAGAAGTTCGTTTCCGGAACACACGTTCGACGTGCCTATGGAGGACTGCATCTGGTCGGCGCCGCGAAAATTTCACTCGACAAGCCGCGACGAAAGTGGGATCCGGTCGCGCAGATCGCCGCCTGGAGCCGTCGCGTGGGCTGGCGCGCGGGCATGGGCGGCGCGGGGCTGCTATTTTGCTTGCAGAGCGCGGCGGCCTCGGATGGCGGCGGGGGCACCGTTACGCTGTATGGCGTGCTGGACACGAGTCTCGAAGTAACCGACCCAGGGTCCGGCTGGACCCCACGTCTGGACTCGGGAGCCTATCGCGGTTCGCGGGTCGGCTTGCGGGGCAGCGAGCCGCTCGGCAACGGCACCGACCTGCTCTTCACGCTGGAAAACGGCTTTAGCTCGGTCGACGGCACGCTTCAGACTCCCGGTGTTCTATTCAACCGCCAGGCGTGGATCGGCGCGCGGAACGCCTGGGGCGAGGTGCGCTTCGGCCGGCAATATTCGCCCATCTATATCCCGTTCAAGGGCGACCTCGATGCGTTCGGCGCCGGCACGATCGCGTCCGGGCTGAACAACCTGTCGAAGATCACACCCTACGCGAGCAACGCGATCGAGTATCTGTCGCCGGTCGTCGGCGGATTCAGCGCGACGGTCATGATGGCCACGCGCGATCCGTCGGAGAACGACGGCAACGGTATCGACGGATACTACGTCACCGCCACCTACCAGCTCGACAACCTCAGGCTGTTGTACGCGCGTCAGCAGACGCACGGCGCGGGCGCGCTGCGGGCGAATCTCGGCGGCGCGACCTACGCGATCGATAAAGTGCGGGTGTGGCTCGCGTTCTTCAACGGCGATGGCGGCACGCCGCTTTATCACGGCGCGGGCGGATCGCTCTCAGCGCAATACAGCTTTTCTGCGAATGCGCGCGCGTCACTGGGCTATGCGCACGTGCGCGACTATACCGGCGCGGGCGCGAGCGCCGACCAGTTCAGCATGGCGTTCGAATACAACGTTTCGCGTACTTTGCTGTTCTATTTCAGCGCGGCCTATCTGGCGAATCACGACGATGCGAGCTTCACGCTGCGCGGCGTCAACGTGATCGGGCTGCCGGTCGCGTATCCCGGCGCGCCGGTCAAGGGTGTGCAGCTTGGCGTGTTGGAGCGCTTCTGATCTGCGTGAGCAGACTGAAGTGGATCGTCCGTTGTTATGCCACGCAAGTGGCAGGCGGATCCGCTGTCATTGAGCGGGCGACGTGCCAACTGCCGCGCCGGTATCGGTGCGCGGGGCCACGCGCCAGACCGTATTGCCGACGTCGTCCGCCACCAGCAGCGCCCCGCGCTTATCCAGTGCGACACCGACTGGCCGGCCCACGGCGTGACCGTCGGCGGTCAGAAATCCGCTCAGGAAATCTTCCGGATCGCCCGCGGGTTGGCCTTTGACGAATGGGATGAACACCACTTTGTAGCCGCTGTACGGCTTGCGATTCCATGACCCATGCTGACCGACAAAAGCGCCGCCGCGGTAATGCGCGGGGAATAGCGTCCGGTCGTAAAAAACCAGCCCGAGCGATGCCGTATGGTTGCCGAGCGCATAGTCCGGTGCGATTGCCGTGGCGACCAGGTCGGGGCGCTGAGGCTTGACGCGCGTGTCGACATGCTGGCCGTAATAGCTGTAAGGAAACCCGTAAAACGCACCGTCTTTCACGGCAGTCATGTAATCCGGCACGAGGTTGTTGCCCAGGTCGTCCCGTTCGTTGACGGCAGTCCACAGCGCGCCGCTCTCCGGCTGCCAGGACAGTCCGTTGGGGTTGCGCAAGCCGGTCGCGAAGGGCCGCATCTGGCCGGACGCCACGTCGAATTCGAGAATCCGTGCGCGGTCCGCTTCGGCCTCGGCGCCGTTTTCGCCCGCGTTGCTGTTCGATCCCACCGTCACGTAGAGATGCTTGCCCGAACGGTCGGCCAGGATGTTTTTGGTCCAGTGATGATTGATTGGGCCAGCCGGCAAATCAGCCACCTTCACGCCGGGCGCGTCGATCCGGGTCGCGCCGGGCGTGTAGTCGAAGCGCAGGATGGCGTCCGTGTCGGCGACATAGAGCTGGTTGCCGATCAGCGCCATGCCGAACGGCGAGTGCAGGCCACGTAGGAACACCGTCTGTTGATCGGCGACGCCGCTGCCGGTGGTATCGCGCAATAGCACGATACGGTCGGGGCTCGGTGTGCCCGCTCCCGCGCGCTTCATGACCTGCTTTCTAATCCAGCCGAATACGCCGCTGCCTTCGTCGTGTCGCTGCGGCGCGTTGCTTTCCGCCACGAGCACGTCGCCGTTCGGCAACGGGTAGAGCCAGCGCGGGTGAGTCAGCCCGCGAGCGAATTCCGTCACGACAAAGCCGTTGGGAGCGGTCGGGAGAAAGTCGGCGGTTCTCGGCCGGACGGGCGCGATGTTGACCGTGGTAACCAGCGACGGTTCCGGCGCGGGCAATACGGGTGACGGCCCAAAGCCGGTATCGGTGGGGCTCGACGGCCCCGCCGCGCACGCGGCGAGCGGCAGCAGCATGAATAAGACAAAGCAGTTTAACTGACGCATCCCGCGCTCCCGGCAGTAAAGATGCACGACCCATCTTCGGTAAGCTCAGCAAGATGCTTGCCTGGCGCCTGAACGGCGCAGCCTGTTAGTCCGTATACCCCTAAAACGTCACTACTTCACCTCGGAAGGAAACCCGCCGATAGTCGACCTTCGTTTTCAACTGGAGGGTCTTACGATGCGCGTCTTTGTTACCGGAGCGACGGGATTCGTCGGCTCCGCCGTCGTTGCCGAACTCATTGCCGCCGGACATTCCGTGCTCGGCCTGGTACGCTCGGACGCCGCGGCCGAGTCTCTGGCCAGGACCGGAGCGGAGGTCCTGCGCGGTTCGCTCGAGGATCTCGACAGCCTCAAAGCCGGAGCGGCCGCTGCGGACGGTGTCATTCATACCGCCTTCAACCACGACTTCTCCCGATTCGCGGAGAACTGCGAGCTGGACCGGCGCGCCATCGAAGCGCTCGGCTCCGTGCTCGTCGGCTCGGAGCGGCCGCTCCTCGTCACGTCCGGGGTCGCGCTGCTGGCGTCGGGCCGCCTCGCGACCGAGGACGACGCGCCGGTTCCACGCTCCGACGCCTATCCTCGCGTGTCGGAGGCGACGGCTGCGTCGCTGGTGGAGCGCGGCGTGCGTGCGTCGGTGGTTCGTCTGCCGCCGTCGGTGCATGGCGATGGCGACCATGCTTTCGTTCCGCATCTCATCGGTCTAGCGCGCGAAAAGGGCGTCTCGGCGACCGTCGGCGAGGGCCTCAACCGCTGGCCCGCCGTGCACCGGCTCGACGCCGCGCGCGTCTACAGGCTCGCGCTCGAACGCGGCGCCGCCGGCAGCCGGTATCACGCCATTGCCGAAGAAGGTGTGCCGTTCAACGAGATCGCCGGTGTGATCGGCCGACGCCTGAACGTGCCGGTCGTCGCGCAATCGGTTGATGAGGCGGCCCACCATTTCGGCTGGTTCGCGCTGTTTGCCGGAATGGATGCCGCGACTTCGAGCGAGCAGACGCGCAAGCTGCTTGACTGGGAACCGAAGCAGCCGGGCTTGATCGCCGACCTCGACCGGCCGCGCTATTTCCAGACCTGAGGCGCAACTTGCCGCTCGGCCTTCTTGATGGCCGTGGATTCCATCGACGACGCGGAGCGGCCTTTCATGACGTTGCAACTCGACCAGGTCAAGCTGGCGCCAAGCGGCACATTCCTTCGCTGCACGGCGCGCTGTTCGCATCGACCGGCCGGACGCGGCAGCGGGCGAGCAGAACCTGCCATGCTAGGACTATGCTAGCGCTTTCGTCTACTTCGAGGAGCAACTGATGAAACAGGCAGCAGGTTCGATGATCACCTTTAACCGGCCCGACGGCCAGCAGATCCAGGGCTATCTGGCCAAGCCGCAGAAGCTGGAGGGCGCGCCCGCCATCGTCGTGATTCAGGAGTGGTGGGGCGTCAACGACCAGATTCGCGGTGTGGCGGACCGGCTCGCGCAGGCCGGCTATCTGGCGCTGGTGCCCGATCTCTTTCGAGGCAAAACGACGGTGGAAGAGGAAGAAGCCCACCATCTGCTCGACGGGCTCAATTTCGGCGACGCCGCTACTCAGGATGTGCGCGGCGCTGTCCAATATCTGAAGCAGCACGCGACGAATGTCGGCGTGACAGGCTTTTGCATGGGCGGCGCGCTGACCTTGCTCGCGCTGTGCAATATCCCGGAAGTGTCGGCCGGCGTGGTCTGGTACGGCTTCCCGCCGCTGGAATATATCGACGCTTCGAAAATCAAGGCGCCGCTGATCGGTCACTGGGCGACGCAAGACGAGTTCTTCGTGTCTGAAACGGTCGACGCGCTGGAGAGGAAACTGAAAGACGCAAATGTCGACGTCGAGTTTCACCGCTATCTCGCACACCACGCGTTCGCGAACGAAACGGCGGTCGGTCCGGGCCGTATCGCCAGGACGCAGTTCGATCCGGTGTGGTCGCAATTGGCTTGGGATCGCACGCTGACGTTTTTCGGCCGCACCTTGTGGAAGTAAGCGGCTCGCTCGCCGCTTGAGACGCGCTACGTCCGGCTAACGGGGCGAAGCGCGTCGGGTCGCGCCGGTGAAGTCCGCGGGCGTGCAGCCACGCATGGGCGGCATTCCAGAAAGGCTTCCCGGCGGGATCGCAAACAGAATCGCTTTACGGATTCAGAGTTTTGACCCGCCGTCGACATGCAACGTTTCGCCGGTAATCCGGCGAGCGGCATCCGAGGCGAGAAAGGCACCGCGCCGCCGATGTCATCCGCTTGCGCCACGCGTTTCAATGCCTGCATCTCAAGCGTCACCGCGCCTCCCGCGCCGGTCTTCGTGAAGTTCGACATATCGGTTTCAACCACACCTGGCGCCACCGCATTTCCAGAGCGGTCAGGCTGGCGGCGCGCCGACCCGTTTACCTATACTCCTGTCACTCTGCAAGGCCGCCCACTCGTCGTCATACCAACAAGACGGAGCCTCACATGTCTGTAGCGATGCGAAGCGCGGCCCTCGGGCTGCTGACATGTTTCACGTTGGGCGCCAGTGCCGCTGCGCAAGCCGACTCCGGATGCGACGAAGGGTGCCATGCGCGCGGCCAGCTTCTCGATCACCGCGTCACGCTCACGCTGAGCGCCGCGGCGTTTTCAAAATTGCTGGCGTCGAGCGCGGGCGGCCGGCGGCTCGTGCAGATTGCCGGCGCGCCCGCGTGCGGCATCGAGATCGTGAGCTTTCGCTACGGGACCATCGGCGGCGCGGGCGAGCCCACCAACGCGAGCGGTGCGTTGATGATCCCTTCGGGGCGTTCGGCGGCATGCAGCCGAGCGCTTCCGCTGATGCTCTATGCACACGGCACCACCGCGTATCGCAACTACAACCTCGCCGATATCACGCAAACGGACCCGGGCAACGGCGACGGCGCCGGGGAAGGCATCAGCGTGGCGGCCATGTATGCGGCGCAAGGCTATATCGTGGTGGCGACCAACTACGCGGGCTACGCCGGCTCCGACCTCCCGTACCACCCGTATCTCAATGCCGACCAGCAATCCGCCGATATGATCGACTCGTTGCGGGCTGCGCGCGCGGCGCTAGCCGGAATAGCGCCGGACAGCAGGCCGCGCGAAAACGGCAAGCTGTTCGTCACCGGCTATTCGCAAGGCGGCTTCGTTGCAATGGCAACGCATCGCGCGCTGCAGGCGGCTGGCGTCAAGGTGACAGCGTCCGCACCGGGTTCGGGGCCATACGCACTCGCCGCTACCGCCGACGCACTCATCGAAGGCGAGGTCAACCTGGGCTCGACGCTCTTCTCGACGCTGCTCGTGACGGGTTATCAGCATGCCTACGAGAATATCTACCGCCGCCCCGGCGACTTCTACGACGCGGCCTACGCGCCGGGTATCGAAACGCTGCTGCCGAGCCTGCAGCCGCTCAATACGCTATTCACCACGGGCAAACTGCCGTCCGCGCATCTCTTCAGCAAGTTGCCGCCCGCGCCGCAGTTCGCCTCGATGACGCCGCCTGCTTCGCCGCCTTTGACGCCGCCCGCCTTGACACCGCTGTTTGCCGCGGGATTCGGCAATCCCAACCTCGTGCGCAACGCCTATCGCCTGACGCTGCTGGAGGACGCCGCCGCCAATCCCGACGGTGCGTTTCCCAACCCGACGCTTGCGATGAAACCGGCCGCGAATCCGCTGCATCCCTTGCGCCAGGCGTTCAAGCGCAACGACTTGCGCAACTGGCTGCCGGTTACGCCCGTTTTGATGTGTGGCGGCGAGTCGGATCCCACGGTGTTCTTTTTCAACGCGCGCATCGAGCAGGCGTATTGGCAGAACGCCAAAGTGCCCGCGGGGCTCACGTCCGTGCTGGATGTAGACTCTCCCGTTGTCGGGCCCGGCGATCCGTATGCGTCCATCAAGCGGGAGTTCGCGAGTGCGAAGGCGGAGGTCGCGAGTCAGGCCGTGGCCGGTGGTGCGACCGACGGCGGGGCGTCAGCGGTGCTGCGGGCCTATCATGGCCAACTGGTCGCGTCATTCTGCCTGGTGGCGGCGCGGGCGTTCTTCGACACCTTCTGAGCGCGTGCAAAGCTGAAATTCCGCCCCGAGCGATGTTCGCGAAGTGCGGCTATCATGCGCAGACAACGAATCTGGCGGGGGAAAACTTGACGACCGAGTCCGTGACGAGAGATGCGGCTCCCGCGAACTGCATTCATAGCCACTTTAGTACGCACCACGAAGCGCCGCGCGCGCAGTTGCCCGCGTGGCGCGACCGTCTGGGCCATTTTCTCGATGTACCCATATCGCGCCGGCAACTGGCGGATGGCTTCAGTGGTCTGATCGACAGCTATCGTGTGGCCGATCTGGCATTCATGGACTGCCGTACCGATCCGGTCTCGCAGACGCGATCCGTCGCGCGCATTTCCACGGACTCGGTGCGCCAGTTCGTATTCCACGTGGCCGTGGAAGGCACGATCGAAACCGGCACCGGACCGCATCCGAAGCGCAAGGCCACCCAGTCCACGCCGGGCATTCTCGCGCTCGATATGAACCAGCCCATGCACATGGACCGCAGCGCCTGCCGCGTGCAGGCGTTTTTCCTGCCGCGTGAGCTGGTGGAATCCGTTTTGCCGGAGGCGGAGTCGATTCATGGCAGCGTGATCGACTATCACTCGCCGCTTGCGCGCATGATTCCCGCACAGCTCGCCGACCTGAGCCGAAGCTTGCCCAAGATGAGCGGGCAGGCGGCATACGACGCCATCCAGAGCTGCGCATTGCTGATCGCGGCGGCCTTCGGGAAGCAGGCCGGTTTAAGCGGCAATGCGCGCGCCGCTGCTCGCACCGCCATGTTTGCCGCGGCGCGCCGTTATATCGATGCCAATCTCGACCAGATGGATCTGACGCCCGACAGCGTGCTCGCCGCGTCGCGACTGTCCCGGTCTACGCTTTATCGCCTGTTCGAGCCCGAAGGCGGGCTGGCCGCCTACATCCGCAGCCGCAGGCTGCGCGAAGCCGCCGAAGATCTGCATCGATACCGGAACAAAGCGATCGTCGAGATCGCTTATGGCCTCGGCTTCAATAGCGCGTCGGATTTCACTCGCGCGTTTCGTCGAGCTTACGACATGTCGCCGAGCGATTTCCGGGCGTTGACCCGATAGGGGATGGCGGCTCGCCGCGGTGGGCGTGAACTCGCGTTTGCGTGTCGACACATCGCCTAGAACGACAACCAGCCGCGTTCGATCGGCCACGCCAGCAACTTGCGATACAGCGCGACCAGTCCGCGCGTCACGCTCGCGCCGGCGAGCCGCCACAGCGGCGCCACCAACAGGAAGGCCACGCCCGCCACGACGACGGCGCCTGCCATGTCGAGCGGAAAGTGAACGCCGACAAAGATGCGCGCCCAGGCGACCGCGAGCCCCGAAAGCACCATAAGCAGGCCGTACCGCCGCACGCCGCCGAGCAGCAAGCTCAGTGCGATGCTCGCGAAGATCGTCCCGTGATCGCTGGGGAACGACGGGTCCGGCGCGTGTTCGAGAAACGTATGGCCGATGCCCATCACGAACGGCCGCGGATGCGGCCACGCCAGACCGATGAGCTGATTGATGCCGAGCGCGAGGAACGTCACGCAGCATGCGCGCAGGGCGGTTTCGCGCTGACCTTCGTCGCCGAAGAGCCACATGGCGATCAGGCAGAGCGGCACGAGATAGATGACGTAATCGGCGATTGAACGCGCGAGGTCGATGTGCCACGCGGGTGTCGACGGCGTGGCGTTGATCATCAGAAAGAGCGCCTGGTTGAACGCTTCAAGTGTCTGCATACGGTGTGTTTCTCGATGGACGTCTGCGCCGCTCCGGCGCACTGATGTCGAGCGATGATAACGAGCCAACCTTAGGAAAGGCTTAGGCCGTGTAATCTGTCGATGTGACAAGGCATCATGAACCGATAATCGAAGGAGATGAGAACGTGGTGAAGATCGATCCGGACCGGTTGCTGACCGATCTCAAGCGGTTGCGCAGTTTCGGCGCCACGGGCCCAGGCGTCGTCCGGCTGGCGTTGTCGCCGGTGGATCTGGCGTCGCGCGAATGGCTGGCCGGGCGCATGACGGAGGCGGGACTCGAGGCCGTGATCGACGGCGTGGGGACCGTGTTCGGACGCTCGCGCAAAAGCGGCCCCGCGCTCGTGATCGGCTCTCATACCGACACGCAGCCGACCGGCGGCTGGCTCGACGGCGCGATGGGTGTGATCTACGGGCTGGAGATTGCGCGCGCGTTGGCCGAGAACGACGCGACGAGTCACCTCGCGGTGGACGTGGCATCGTGGATCGATGAAGAAGGCACGTTCTCCGGCCTGCTCGGCAGCCGCAGCTTCGTGGGCGATAGCGTCGACGAGGCGATTCGCGACGCCACGAACCGGCAAGGCCAGCGTCTCGAAGACGTGCTCGCAACCGCGGGTCTGGCCGGACGGCCGCGTGCGCGCTTCGAGCCGGGCCGGCAGGTCGCTTACCTCGAGCCGCATATCGAGCAGGGCGGCCGGCTGGAAGCGGCCGGCATGTCCATCGGTGTCGTCACCACGATCGTCGGGTTGCGCGAATTGCGGCTGCGCTTCACGGGGCAGCGCAACCATGCCGGCACGACGCCCATGGCGATCCGGCGCGACGCGGGCGCGGCGCTGGTCGCCTTTGTCCCGCAGATGAACGAAGCGTTCGCGCAACTCGCGGATGCCGATACCGTCTGGACAGTGGGCCGCATCGACCTCGACCCTGGCTCGCTGAGCGTCGTGCCGGGCGCGGCCGACATGGACCTGCAATTCCGCGACGCGGACGCCGCGCGTTTGCAAGCGATGGAAGTCCGGCTCGCCGAGCTGGTGCGTGACTTCAATGCGCGCGGTTCGGTGCACGTGGAACTGACGACCATCGACGAACCGATGCAACCGGTGACCATGGACGCCGCGCTCGCGGATCATCTCGCCCGCGCCGCCAACGCGGTGGCGCCCGGCCAATGGATCCGCATGCCGAGCGGCGCCGCGCACGACGCGCAGGTCATCGCCCGCTGCATGCCGGCTTGCATGATGTTCGTGCCGAGCATCGGCGGCGTGAGCCACGATTTCATCGAGGATACGGCCGAGGCGCATATCGTTCTCGGCTGTCAGGTTGCGGCCACGGCTGCCGCGGCGATTCTGGAGGAACAATGGGCGAAACGATCGTGACGAACGTGAGCGAGCCGGGCGATTTTGTCGTGCGCACGATGTCGGCCGAGGACGTCGCATTGGCGGTCGAATGGGCCGCGCAGGAAGGATGGAACCCCGGTCTGCACGATGCCGCCTGTTTTCGTGCGGCCGACCCGGACGGGTTTTTCATCGGCGAATGGCGCGGCGAGCCGGTGGCGTGTCTATCCGCTGTCGCGTACGGCGAGGACTTTGGCTTTATCGGGCTCTATATCGTGAAACAGGCGTTTCGCGGTCGAGGCTTCGGCATGCGTGTCTGGCAGCACGGCATGAACTATTTGCGCAACCGCAATATCGGATTGGACGGCGTGGTCGCTCAGCAGGCGAACTATAAGAAGTCCGGATTTCAGCTTGCCTATCGCAACATTCGCTTTCAGGGCGTCGCGCAAGAGACCACTCAGGGCGAGCACTATGCAGACGTGTTGAATGCTTCGGCGCTGCCCTTCGAATCGTTGAGCGACTACGATCGGCAGTGCTTTCCCGCAGCGCGCGAGCGCTTTCTCGCCGCATGGCTCGCGCAGCCTGGCGCGATGGCGCGAGTCGTGGTGCGCGACGGCCATGTGGTGGGCTACGGCGTATTGCGGCGTTGCCTGACGGGTTACAAGATTGGCCCGCTCTTCGCCGATAACGACGAGATTGCCGGTCGTCTGTTCTCTGCGTTGACGTCGAGCATTGCCGGCGAGGTGTTTTTCTTCGATGTGCCGGAGATCAACGTGGATGCCGTTGCGTTGGCCGAACGGCACGGCATGACGAGCGTGTTCGAAACCGCGCGGATGTACACGGAGGAACCGCCCGCTATTTCCATGGAACGCGTGTTCGGCGTGACGTCGTTCGAGCTGGGTTGACCAGAGCGCAGCGTGATGAGGCTTGTTTGCGCAGCCATCGGCGGTGCCGGTCGCCGACCGCCGATGGCTAACACTATTTCCATTTCGCGCCGAGGTTGTCCAGTCCGGCTTTCATCAGGTCTTCCGGCAACATCGCAATGCGCATTTCGCAGTCGGCGTTGAATTTTAGAAACCACGGCTCCGCGAGCGCGGGAATCGACGATGCGCTTTCGACATCCACCACGACCACTGCTCCGCGCGCTCCACTCTGCTCGGTGAAGTAGACGGCCTCCGGTTTTATCTCTTCCAGTATTTTCCCGATCACTTGTCCGGCGGTGCCATCACGCACCATGGTGTTGAACGGTTCGTGCGGGATTCGTATGTTGAGAAGCATGCGCATGTCATCCTCCTGTTGATGCCCAAAAGGGCTTCTTAAGGATAGGTGCTTTATGCGGCCGGCAAAATGATCTATCACGAAGCGTTCAACGCGACGCAGTGAGTCCACTGCCATCGCGGACCATGCATCCGGTCAATTTCCAAACAGCGAGGCTTGCGTGCCGCGGCTCGGCGCATGGCGCGGGGGTTTCGTCTGAGCTTCGGATTTGACCTGGGCCTTGCCCTCGGTCTCGGTCTTTTCTTCGGCCGCGAACATATCCGCTTGCCCGTCCGCTTCCGCTTCGATCGAAGTCTGTCCGGCTTCGAGCGACAGCAGCAGCATCTTGTTCGCCAAACCGCCCGCAAACCCGGTCAAATCACCGGACGCGCCGATCACCCGGTGGCACGGCGCCACGATGGAAATCGGATTTCTGCCGTTCGCCGCGCCGACCGCCCGCACGGCATTGACGTTGCCGATCTGCGTCGCGATTTCCGAGTAGCTGCGCGTCTGGCCGAACGGTATGGTCAACAGCGCGGCCCACACCTGCTTCTGAAAGTCCGTTCCCTGGAAGGTGAGCGGAAGGTCGAATTCATGCCGCGTGCCGGCGAAATACTCGTTCAACTGCCGTTCGGTCTCGATCAGCACGGGCCGGTCGTTCGCTTCGACCAACTCCCCGAGGCGCACCCGGTTCGGCTTGTCGTGCTCCCACAGAATGGCGGCGAGGTGGTCGCCGTTTGCAACGAGTTTCAACTGGCCGACGGGCGAGTTCATCAACTTGTAGGCGTATGTCACTTTGCTTGCTCCTGACTGGTTGGAGGCGCAGCTGCTGCAAGGCGAGTCTGCGAATACACGCGCCAAGCGCGCCGATATCCGACAGTGTGAGCCTCGTACTCTCTGATTGCGCTCCGAAACTTGCTGTCCAATTCCTCGCGGCCGATGACGGCCGGGCGGCTCGTTGTTCTGGACGGGACGATGCATCACTGTACAACCCTTTTCGCGCCAGGCCCGCGACTCAGTAGAATTGATACCTTCGATACGAAGCGCATCGGCAACCGGACCTCTCTTCCACGACTGTGACGACGACACTTGAACAATTGCGGGCCGGCCAACTCGCGGGCACGCGCCGGCTGAAACTGGGCTGCGGCCTGACTGAATTTCCGCGCGAGATTTTCGACCTCGCCGAGACACTGGAAGTTCTCGACCTGTCGGGCAACGCGCTCACGTCGCTGCCCGACGATCTGCCACGGCTCACCAAGCTGCGTATTCTCTTCGGCTCCGACAACCCGTTCACCGAATTGCCGGAAGTGCTGGGACAGTGCTCGCAATTGAGCATGGTCGGCTTCAAGGCCAACCGCATTCGGCATGTGTCCGGCAATGCGCTGCCGCCGCAATTGCGCTGGTTGATTCTCACTGACAACGCGATCGAAGCGTTGCCTGCCGAAATCGGCGGCTGCACGCAATTGCAAAAATTGATGCTGGCGGGCAATCGTCTGCGGACGCTTCCCGAGGAATTGGCCGCCTGCTCGCAGCTCGAATTGCTGCGTCTCGCGGCGAATCAGCTCAGTGGACTGCCTGCCTGGCTATTGCGGCTGCCGCGGCTGTCCTGGCTGGCGTATGCCGGCAATCCGTTCAGCGAAGCGCTCGAAGCGGAGGCGTTGATCGACACGCCGACCGCCGCGATTGCGTGGCCTGACGTGAAACTCGAAGCGCAGTTGGGCGAGGGCGCCTCCGGTGTCATCTATCGCGCGGAGCTGGCGGATCAGCACGGCGCATTGCGCCACGTCGCGGTGAAACTGTTCAAGGGCGCAGTGACCAGCGATGGTTTGCCCGACTGCGAAATGGCAGCGTGCATTCGCGCGGGCGATCATGCGAATCTGATTCCGGTGGCGGGGAAAGTGAAGGATCATCCCGCAGGCACGCACGGTCTCGTGATGGAACTGATCGATCCGCAATTCACCAACCTTGCCGGTCCGCCGAGCCTCGACTCCTGCACGCGCGATATCTACGGCGCCGACACACGCTTCGATTTGGCTGCGGCGTTGGGCATTGCGTACGGGATCGCGTCGGCGGCGTGTCATCTGCATGAGCAGGGCATCATGCATGGCGATCTGTACGCTCACAATATCCTGTACGGTGGACAGGGGCGCGCGCTGTTGGGAGATTTCGGCGCCGCGTCTTTCTATGCTTTGGACAATCGCGACATAGGTCTCGCGCTTCAGCGCCTCGAAGTTCGAGCCTATGGTTGTCTGCTCGAAGAGTTGCTCGAACGATGCGTCTGGCCGCATGCGCAGACGAACATCCAGGCGCGCTTGGTGGAGTTGAAGGACAATTGCCTGAGCGAGGCTATCGACAGCCGGCCGTTGTTCGACGAAATCGCAGCGCGTTTACTGGCGCTGAAGGGCGATTGATGAGCGGCAGGCAGAGCCACGGCAGCCTTTCATCCGAGTGCAGCGCAGCGATTCGTCAGCCCGGTCCAGAAGGAGAGATTCGATGATGCAGAAGACGCCCCGAAGGACGTCCTCCTGGGGGATGCGCCGCCGCGTGGTGTTTGCCGGCGCGCTGGCCGCGGCCGGCATCAGCGGCGCGGCGGATGCGGCGGTCACGCCGGGCAGCAAGCTCAAGATCGCGCTCGTGCTGAAGTCCCTGAGCGATCCGTTCACGGTGGCGATGGCGAACGCCGCACAGAACTACCAGCAGCATTACGCATCGCAATTCGATTTGACGGTGCGCGGCACGGCCACCGAAAGCGACACGGCCGGGCAGATCCGCATGGTCGAGGACATGATCAAGGCGAAGATGAACGCGGTCGTGATCGCGCCGACCGATTCGAAGGCGCTAACGGCGGTCGTCGCGCGTGCGATCAAGGCGGGCATCATCATGGTCGCGATCGACAATCCGCTCGACGAGGCGTTTCAGGACGCGGCCGGCATTTCCGTGCCGTTCGTCGGTCCGAACAATCGCAAGGGCGCGCAGCAGGTGGGCAATTATCTGGCGCAGCGGCTCAAGGCGGGCGATCAGGTGGGCATCATCGAAGGCAGTTCAGCCGATCGCAATGCACAGCAACGCACGGACGGCTGCAGGGATGCGATGAACGCGGCGGGCATCAATATCGTCGCCGTTCAGGCCGGCGATTGGGAGTATGGGAAGGGCCGCGACGCCGCTTCGAAGATGCTCAGCGAACATCCGCAGATCCGCGGACTGCTGTGCGGCAACGACAATATGGCGATGGGGGCGGTCGACGCGGTCCGCGATGCGGGCAGAACCGGTGGCGTCTACGTCACCGGCTACAACGATATCGATGCGATCAAGCCGTTGATCGCCGATGGCCGTGTGCTCGCCACGATCAATCAGTTCGCCGCGCGGCAAGCCGTATTCGGCGTCGATGTCGCGTTGAAGGCGGTCACCGAACAGAAGAAGCAGAGTGAATTGTCGAGCGTGATCGAAACACCGCTGCAACTCGTCACGGCCGCGAATCACTGAACGCGGCCCGTCGCATGGCCGGTGCGAGCGTGAGTCGTCTCACTCTCGCTCACGGCTTGCCACTCCGGTCATTCCACTTTGACCTTGTGCGGCTTGGTGGCTTTTTCGAGCTTGTTGTACTCGAACTCAGGCACCGACTTCAGCGCATCCTTCGTCGCGCCGGCGAGGAACAGGTTGCCGTCGCGGATCTCGAAGTGATCGACCGGGATCGCCACATAGTGCTTGCCCATGCCGAGGAAGCCGCCCACCGACACGACCGCATACGTCGCCTTACGGTCCGGGGAAATGATCACGTCATAGATGCTGCCGATCTTGTCGTTCAGATCGTTGTAGACCGGCTGGTCGACCAAGGCGCGCCGCACGCTCCAGCCCTTCAGCAGCGCATTGGTTTGCTCGACCGTGCCACCGAGCGGTTGCAGTCCGGCAATCTGCGCGTAGGCGCCTTGTGAGGCGCAGATCGCGGCGAGTGCGGTCACGCAGATCAGAGTTTTTGCTTTCATTTTCGGCTCCTTGATGGCTGTTCAACAGTCAGCTTCGTACGTTGGTATGAGGAAGCACGTGACGTGCCCGGACTCCGGCATGAATCGTCATTCGTGCCTCGCGATCAAGATTCAATTGCTGCGGCAGGGCTGTTTGTCGGCCGCCCGTTAGCCGACAATTCTCCGCTTGTGATATCTGGACGGAGAAAAGGCATGAAATCAACCTGGGCATTGCTGGCCCTGGCTGTCGGCGCATTCGGCATCGGCACCACGGAATTCGCGCCAATGGGTTTGTTGCCGGTGATCGCGAACGGCGTGGGCGTTTCCATTCCGGCCGCGGGCCTGCTGATCAGCGCCTATGCGCTCGGCGTCATGCTGGGCGCGCCGTTGATGACGCTCGCCTTCGGCAGGCTGCGCGCGAAGAAAGCGCTGATCGCGCTCATGTCGATCTTCGTCATCGGCAATCTGCTCTCGGCGATGGCTCCCGGCTACTGGACGCTGCTCGCCGCGCGCCTCGTGACGAGCCTGAACCACGGCGCGTTCTTCGGCATCGGCTCGGTGGTCGCGGCGAATCTCGTGCCGCGTGAGAAGCGCGCGAGCGCGGTCGCCACCATGTTCATGGGCCTGACGATCGCCAACATCGGCGGCGTGCCGGCGGCGACCTGGATCGGTCAGCAGATCGGCTGGCGCATGGCGTTCGCCGGCACCGCCGGACTCGGTGTGCTGGCGATCGCCGCATTGGCCGTCGCGTTGCCTCGAGGCGACGCAGGCAAGATGCCGGACATTCGCCGCGAGTTGCGCGTGCTGGCGCGTCCTGACGTGCTGATGGCGATGGCCACCACGGTCATGGGAGCCGGCGCGATGTTCACGCTTTACACCTATGTGGCGCCGGTGCTCGAGAATATGACGGGTGCCTCCGCCGGTTTCGTCACGATTGCGCTGGTGCTGATCGGCATCGGCTTCACGATCGGCAACGGGCTGGGCGGTCGGCTCGCCGACTGGTCGCTCGACGGCAGCACCAAGCTGTTTCTCGGCGCGCTGGCGGTCATCATGGTGGCGCTGCCGTTCGTTCTCACCAGCCACGTGGGGGCGTTGATCGGCATGCTCGTGTGGGGCGCGGCCACGTTCGCGATCGTGCCGCCGGTCCAGATTCGCGTGATGCACGCGGCGGCCGACGCGCCGGGGCTGGCGTCGTCGGTCAATGTGGGCGCGTTCAATCTCGGCAATGCGCTGGGCGCCGCTGCCGGCGGCGCGGTGATTTCGGCGGGATTGGGCTACACGGCCGTACCGATTGCCGGCGCGGTGCTGGCCGCGGCGGGCTTGATACTGGTGTTCGCCGGCCGTGCAGCAAATCGCCGCGCGGTCGAGACCTGCTGAGAGCGAGGCCCAGAACCGGACGGCTTCCCCGGCGGTATTCGCGGGCGACGCGGCAAGATTCGACCGGCGGGAATTCTACGCGGCGCACGCATGCGCAGCGCACGGCTCTGTACGCCCGGCCACAGAGCGCGCTGCGACAACCATGCACAATCGAAAGCGCTATCCGGGCGGCGCCTGCGGCACACTTGCGCCCTGCGCGTCCGGGCCGCCTCCCGCGCGAACCGATGCACGGTGACGGCGATCACCACCTGCCGCATTGGAGAAGCAATGGGTTGGAAAAGTCTGCTGATCGAAACGCCGGTCTGGTTGATGGCCCGTTTCTACCCGCCACGGTTCGATCCGAAACGTGACACGCCGCGCGAGATTCTGGTGCTGCGTCCGAACGATTTCGGCGAACTGCTCACCACCACGCCGCTCTTCGAGGCGCTGCGCAAGCGCTTTCCGACGACGCGCCTGATCGCCGGCGTGGGCAGTTGGGGACGTCCGATACTCGAGAACAATCCCTTCGTCGACGAGATCGTGGAGATCGACGCGCCCTGGAACAACAAGCTGGTCGAGGACCGCTCACACGGCAACGTGTTGCGTTTTCTGTGGAAGTCTCCGCAGGTCGCCGCACTGCGCGCGCGCGGCGGCTTTGATGTCGGTATCGACGTGCTCGGCAGCTATATGGGCGCGCTGCTGATGATGCGCACGGGCGTGCGCTATCGCGTCGGCGTGCGCGGTTATCGCGGCGGCTGGAGCGGATGTCAGGCGTTTATCGAATTCGCCGCCCGGCAATGCGGACGCGCCGCGCTCGCGCAGGGTGAACTGCTCGGCGCGACGGCGCTGCCGGAAGCGCGCCCGCAACTGTTCCTGACCGATGTCGAGCGTGCAACAGCCGCGCAAATCTGGAATGCGGGCGGCGTGCCGGGGCGCCGAACCGTGCGGTTGATCGTCGGCGTCGGGGCCGGTGTTCCCACCAAGGCGTGGGACGCACGCCAGGTCGGCGCCGCGCTCGCGCAGATCGCACAGACACTGGAAAAAGCCGGCGACGCGTGCGATATCGTGATCGTCGGCAGCAAGGCGGATCAGTTGCGCGCCGCCGAGGCGATCGCAGCGGCGGGGCCGGACGTGCCGGTCCGCTCGCTGGCGGGCGAAGTGCCGATGCGCATCATGTTCGCCCTCACCGAAGGGGCCGGCGTCGTGCTGACGAACTCGTCGATGCTGATGCACGTCGCGGCGGCGTTTCGTCGTCCTACCGTCGCGGTGATCGGCGGGAGCGTGACCAAACCCGACCGGCACGACGCCATCTGGGGTTATCCGCCACCGTATCGCAGCGTGTCGCCCGAGCAGTATGTCGCGGGCGAACACGCGCGCAACTGGCCGAGCGTCGAGCGGGTCGCGCAGGCGGTGCTGGAGGAGGTTGGTATGCAACGCGCGCAAGTTGGTGCGGCGGCCTGACGTCGTGCCGCTGGATGCGCTAGGCTCGCAGCACGGACCTCGTACAAGGACGGAGCAATTGCCGTGGACACGACCGATCTCTCCAACCTCTACCGGAATTACATTGCCTGCCTGAACAAACAGGACTGGCCGAATCTCGGCCAGTTCGTCGACGACGACGCGCACTACAACGGTCAGCGCATCGGCTTATCCGGCTATCGCGAGATGCTGGAGAGAGACTTCCGTGAAATTCCGGACCTTCATTTCGACATTCAGTTGTTGATTTGCGATCCGCCTTATATAGCCAGCCGGCTCGGCTTTGTCTGTACGCCAAAGGGCACGTTCCTCGGCCTCGCCGTCAACGGAAAGCGCGTTTCCTTCACGGAGAACGTGTTCTATCAATTCCGCAATGGAAAGATCGAGCAGGTGTGGTCAGTGATCGATAAGGCGGCCATCGAAGCGCAACTCGAATCCAATGGCACGGCTTGAACGTTGAGCCATCAGATTAGTTTTGCGGGCTGCGCGTCACATTCAGATTGGTGTCGAAGAACTTCAGCGCCGCATTTCCAATGTACTCGTGCAGTTCGGTGCGATCCACGCCGGGCGCATCGATACACATTTCCGGCCACGTGTCCCGGCCGTACTGATCACATTCGTTGGCGAAGATTTCATGATCGACGAGGCCCGGCATCACATCCAGTTGCGTGTGCGGCGCGTATTTCTGACAACCGGATCGATTTGCGTGGTTTCGTGAACTCCGCGTGTTTATCGGGCCGCGGCTGTCGGCGGCGGGGTCTGCACGACGGGCGCGGCAGCTTGCAGGATGTCGTCCCGAACGCCAGTGCGCGGCGGGTAGATGCGTACGCAGTTGATGGTTTGCTTCGTCGTCTTGGCGGCGTCGCCTTCGGACACGAGATGCCGGTCCCAACCCTCCGTGTACACGGCGCCCCAGGGGCCGAGATCGAGAATGGTCGTGTACCAGTCGATATGGAGCGGCAGCATCTCTCCGCCGAACAGATCGCAGACGACGTTGTGACCGGCATAGCGTCCCATCGGCCGGCTGTGCTGGCATGACATGACGGATGGCCGCGCGCCGTCGATCAACACGCGCGCGCAATCGCCGGCAGCGAATACATGCGCTACGTTTTCCACGCGCATGAACGCATCCACTGGAAGGCGTCCGAGCGGATCGAGTGTCACGGGGATTTGCGCGGTCAGCGCGTTCGCGCGCATGCCGCCGCACCAGATCACCGTGGCCGCTTCAATGCGCCGGCCATTCGTGAGCTCGACGCCGTCGGCGTCCACTGACTGCAAGGACACGCCGGCGAGCATCTCGACGCCGAGGGCATCCATCGCGCGCTCGATGACAGGCTGCGCGGCGCCCATGGCCTGGCCGATCTTCGCCGAGCGATCGGCCAGCACGACATGCACGGCGTCGCGATGCGCGTCGCCCGCGATGCCGCGCAGCCGCGCCGGCAGTTCGGCCGCCAGTTCGATTCCGGTCAAACCGGCGCCGACCACCACGGCCGTAAACGCACTCGCCGCACTCGCCGCGCTCGCGAGCGACGGCAAGCCGCGCAGATGCGCGGCGAGTTTCGTTGCGCCAGAGAACGTATCGACGTCGAACGCGTGCTCGGTCAAACCGGGAATATCGGGGTGGACGAGTTGGCTGCCCGCCGCGATGACGAGCCGGTCGTAAGCCAGTGTTTGCGTCTGTCCTTGGGTCTGAAGCGTGATGCCGCCGTTCGCCACATCGATGCCGGATACCGTGCCTTCGACGAGTCGCACGCCGATCGGCTCGAGCACATCGGCTAGCGGCACGCGCGTCTCGTCCAGATTCTGTTCGTAATTCCGCACCCGAATACTGTGGTACGGCGTGCCGTTGATGACGACCACCTCCACCTGATCGGCGGGAACGCGCAGTTCGTCGAGTTTGCGCGCCGCGCCCACCGCGCTCCAGAGTCCGGCGAAGCCTGCGCCGATCACCACGATCCGCTTCAAGACGCTCTCCCAGGGAAATCCGTGCGGACCTTCAAATCCTCGGCGCAGCGGCCGATTCGAGGTCGTGATTGTCTGCGCTGGTAGCTTACTCGTGCCGACGGGGCCGGTGAAGCCGATCGTCAGTGCTCGTCCGCCAACCCGGCAGATTTGACGCGATTACGATAAAATCGCATGCGATGTATAATGCCGTTAGCGAGGCGTTAGCCTCTACTCAACGAGGACGCAGATGAAATCGACCGACCAACCAGCTTCCGCGGATGTGAAGCTCTCCGACTTCCTGTGCTTTGCGGTCTATTCCGCGAACCTGGCGTTCGGCAAGGCATACAAGCCGATTCTCGAAGAGCTTGGGCTCACCTATACGCAATACATCACGATCATTGCGCTGTGGGAGGAGGACAACCAGACCGTCAGCAGTCTGGGCGAGAAACTGTTCCTGGAGTCCAACACGCTCACGCCGATCCTGAAGAAGCTGGAGGCGGCGGGCTATGTGGAACGGCAACGGGATCCCGAAGACGAGCGTCAGGTGCGGGTCGGCTTGACGAAAAGCGGTCGGCGTTTGCGCGAAAAAGGCCTGAACATGGACCTCGTCGAAGCAACCGGCCTCGCGCCGGACGAGTTCTCAAAAGTGCAGAAGGCGATCGTGACGCTGCGCAACAATCTCGTCAAGGCGGTTCAGAACGGGGAATGAGCGGCGGATCACGCGATCCATGCGCGCATCAAGCGCCTTTCAAAACGAAGAAGCCCGCGAACGATGTCCGCAGGCTTCTTCTTCTTTGCGCCACAGCGTTGCTCGATCGTTGGCGCTTGATTTAACCTTCAGCCGCGCTCGGGCAGCTTCCAGTTCGGGCGGACGAAGTGGCACGTGTATCCGTCGGGAATGCGCTCCAGATAGTCCTGATGTTCCGGCTCGGCTTCCCAGAACGGGCCGGCGGGAACGATCTCGGTGACGACCTTGCCGGGCCAGAGATCCGATGCCTCGACGTCGGCGACGGTGTGCTCGGCCACTCGCTTCTGCTCATCGTCGAGATAGAAGATGGCCGAGCGGTAGCTCATGCCGATGTCGTTGCCCTGGCGGTTCTTCGTCGTCGGATCGTGGATCTGGAAGAAAAACTCTAGGATCTTGCGATAGCTGATCTGGCGCGGGTCGAACACGATTTCGAGCGCCTCTGCGTGCGTGCCGTGGTTGCGGTAAGTGGCGTTGGGCACGTCGCCGCCCGTGTAGCCCACACGCGTGGACAGCACGCCGGGATAGCGCCGCAGCAGGTCTTGCATGCCCCAGAAGCAGCCGCCGGCCAGGATGGCGGTTTCGGTTTGCGTCGTCATTTCAATCCAATCCTTTTCGTCAGTGGTTGGCTCGCCGTTTTATCGGCTGCGGTCCCGCAAGCATGCCAGAGATCGGCCAGGCCAGTCGGCCGGCGGGCAAAGCCCATCGTGCCGACCTGGGGCATTGGCAAGCTAACCGGCCGCGCTGCGTGCGGCGGCCGGCGGCGCGCTTTAGTGACGTGCGTAAAGATTGTCGTGAAGCGCGACGGCGGCGCGGCTCGCGGACTCGGAGTGGCCGGAGACGACACCGCCATACGCCGCCTGCGAGTTGGCTGCGTCGTCGGCACTCGCCGCGACGGTTTGCGCGCTCTGCCCGCGTTGCGACGCCGGGGCGCCGACCGAAGGGCGATAGAAGGGGGCCGGACCATAGCCGCTGGCGAACGCGGGCGCGGCGGCGGAAGCAGAAAGTGCGACGAGCAATGCAGCAACGAATTTGGTTTTCATGATGGAACTCCGCTTAAAAGATGTTTGGTAAGAGGCGCGAGCCTTGCCGGATCGCGCCCCGAAAAGCCGGTTCTGTGATGGAAAAGGATCAGACCACGTTGACCACGACGTCGATGTTTCCGCGTGTTGCTTTCGAATACGGGCAGATTTCGTGCGCTTCGTGCGCGAGGGCCTCGGCGACTTCGCGCGCCACGCCCGGCACGCTGACGTCGAAGCGTGCCTGCAGGAAGTAGGCGTCGCCGGTCATGCCCAGATCCACCTCGATATCCACCGACAGATCGGCCGGAAGCGTCACCTTCTTCGCCTGAGCCACGAGGCCGATCGCGGAGATGTAACAGGCCGACCAGGCGCCCGCGAACAGCTGCTCCGCGGTCGGATGCGCCTGGACGGCCGGGAACGCGATGTCGTCACCGGCGCCTTTGGCCGTCGACAGATTGAGGTCGACGCGGCCGCCGCGGCCGCTGAACTTCGTGTGGGTTTTGCCGGTGAGCAGGACGGCTTCGATCTTGGTCATGCTGAATTCCTTGAAAGAGAGAGGGTGGCTAATCGCTTTAAATCGCATGCGATGCGATCGCATGCGTCGCATAATGAAGAAGAAATTTGGCCTTGTCAAGCGTATGAGATTAAATCGCATGCGATTTTTGATGGCCAAAGCCGCGATTGGTCGATGGCCGTCAGGAAGCGGTTGTCTTAACCGGGTTGGCGAAACAAGCCGCTGACCACGATTTCCGACCGGTCCACGCCGTTCCGATCAACTAGACTACGGGTAGCCCAATCCGACGCGCCCAACGCCGTGAAGCGAACGACGATCCCGGAGAACGACAAGAAAGAGACCAGCGCCGACGCGCAAAACCGCGCGGCGAGCGATGGCATTCGAGGCGAACCCACGGGCGAGGACGGGCGTGGCGTCCTAAGAAGAGCGACGACATGGCTGGAACAGATCGATCCCGGCACGCATCGCCGGATCAAGGGACTGCGGCTTATCACCGCCTACGGCATCGCCGCTGCGCTCGGGACGTTGCAGGACATCACGCATGGTTTGCCCGGCGCGACGCTCGTCGCCTCGCTGGCCGGCAACTTCGCGCTGTGGGCCAGCGTCTCGGAAGCGCGCGTCTCGCGGCCCGAATCCAGCCGCGACCTGGCACTCCTGTGTGCCGCCGCCGTGCTCGGCGCGGCCATGTTCATCGCATTCGCCCCGCTCCTGCAGTCGATCGGCAAATCGGGCCCGGAACTGACGCTCGTCACAGGCGCCTTTCTGGTCGGCTATCTCAAGCGCTTCGGCATTCTGGGCGCGGGAATGGGCTCCCAGATATACATCGGCCAATTGCTGGCCTACAACGTCCATCTGACGACGGTCGATCTGCCGGCGGTCGGGGTGGCGGGACTGATCGCGATCATCGCGTGCATCGTTCCGCGGTTGCTCAGCGGCCCGGCGGAGCGTCCCGCCATGACGGTGCTTTCGCCTGTCAACGTGCCGGATCGCTGGATGCTTTCGGCTGAACTCATCATGGGCCTGCAGGCGGCAAGCGGCGCGCTGGTCGTCGTTGTCCTGAACGAGACGATCGGACTCAAGGAGTCCGCGTGGGCGATCACGGCAAGCACCTACGTGGTTGCGGGCTCCGCGAGCGGCACGGCGGAACGGGTGCGCCGACGGATCATCGGTACGTTGATCGGCGTTCCGGTGGGTCTAGCCTGCCTGCCGCTCGTCGAGCACGCGCCGCTGCTCGCCTGGGCCGCCGTCGCGGCCGCCATGATCGTCTACGCGATGACGTTGCCCGATCGCTACGACATCGCTTGCGGAGCGTTCGCCTTCACGCTGATCGTGACACTGGCGATCGGCGGCGTGCACTCCATTTCGATTCTTGGCGCGCGCGCCTGGGAGACGCTCCTAGGCGGCGTGCTTGGACTGCTGGCGGCGAAGTTCATCTTCCCGCTGCGCTTGTGACGGGCCGTGGTGGAGAGCGTCGCGCGACCGTCCGCAAGCCTACGACCCCAGCTTTTCCATCAGGAAGTCGACGAAACTGCGCACGCGCGAGGACAGATGCCGCGCATGCGGATAAAGCAGCACGAACGGCCGCGAGCAACCGCCATAGGGAATGAGCAATTCCTTGAGCGTTCCCTCAGCAAGGTCTTTCTCGACAATGAACCGGTAGGTTTGAAAAATACCCGCACCGTGACGCGCGAGCGTCGCCCCGGCAAGCACGTCGCCCGATGACGTGCAAGCGCCGCTCGTCATCGTCTCGACAACTTCGCCTTCGTACTTGAACAGCCACGGAAGATTGCGGCCGGTGCTCGGCAACGCGTACTGGACACAGTCGTGATGGATCAGGTCGTCCGGCGTTTTCAGCTTGGCGGCGCCACGCAGATAAGCCGGCGAAGCGATGACCACCAGTTCCGCGTCCTCGATCGTGCGCGCGATCAGCCCGGAGTCTCCGGGCGCCGCGCCGCGAATGGCCAGGTCGAAGCCTTCTTCGCCAAAATCGATGTTGCGATTGCTGAGATGCGTTTCCACCGTCACGCCCGGATAGCGCTTGCGAAACTCGGCCAGCAGGGGAAGCACGCGGTAGTGTCCATACGGCGTCGGCATGCTGATGCGCAGCACGCCGGTCGGCGCGGTTTGCTGTCCGGTCGCTTCGCGCTCGGCTTCGGCGAGCTGGGCCAGCGCCAGACGACATTGTTCGAAGTAGCGTCGTCCCGCATCGGTTAGGCGGATCTGTCGGGTGGTCCGCACGAACAATCGCACGCCGAGGCGCTCTTCCAGACGCGCGACCGTACGACTGACGGCGGCCGGCGTGACGCTCGCGGCGTTGGCGGCCTCGGTGAAACTCTCCAGTTCGGCCGCGAGACAGAACAGTTCGATACTGCCCAGAAGGACATCTTCAAATTGACGCTGCATGGTCTCTCGGCGAAGTGCCTGATCGCGCTGTCTTGTCCGGGCAGAACGCCGCCCGGAACGGCCGCAGCGCGAACGCAACGGCGGCGCGGCCACGTTGGATGCGGAACAAGGGTTCAAACGGAATATCAGGACTATATTGTAGTGAGACTCGATGAGGAAGCGACATGAGCAATCAGACCGACAACCGCGCCTTGCTGCACGTGCTGGGCATCGACAAACCGATCATTCAGGCGCCGATGGCCGGCGTCACCACGCCCGCCCTGGCTGCGGCAGTTTCCAATGCGGGCGGGCTCGGCTCGCTGGGCGTCGGAGCGATGAACGCTGACGGCGCGCGCAAGGTGATCAGGGAGACGCGCGCGCTGACGGGCAAGCCGTTCAACATCAACGTGTTCTGCCATCAGCCTGCGCAAGCGGACGCGGCGCTCGAGCAGCAATGGTTGAGCTGGCTTGCGCCGCACTTCGAAAAATATGGGGCAACGCCGCCGGCCAAGCTGTCGGAGATCTACACGAGCTTTCTTGCGGATCCCGCCATGCTGGCGGTTTTTCTGGAGGAGAAGCCGGCGATCGTCAGTTTCCACTTCGGCTTGCCTTCCGCCGATGTCATCGCCGAACTGAGGAAGGCGGGCATCAAGCTGCTTGCCAGTGCGACCAATCTGGAGGAAGCGGCGCAGGTCGAAGCGGCCGGCGTCGATGCGATCGTGGCGCAAGGGATCGAGGCCGGCGGGCATCGCGGTGTGTTCGACCCGGATGCATTCGACGACAGGTTGGGCACGTTCGCCCTGACGCGTTTGCTGGCCAGGGAATGCCGGCTGCCGGTGATCGCCGCCGGCGGCATCATGGACGGCGCCGGCATTGCGGCGGCGCTCGCGCTCGGCGCTCAGGCCGCGCAGCTTGGCACGGCCTTTGTGACGTGCCCGGAAACGTCGATCGACGAGGGTTATCGTCGCGCGATGCTCGGCGAGGCGGCTCGCCGCACGACGTTCACGGCGGCGATCTCCGGGCGGCTGGCGAGAAGCATGGCGAACAGCTTCACGGCGCTTGGCGCCGACCCGCATTCACCCAGGCCGGCCGCCTATCCGATTGCCTACGACGCCGGTAAGGCGCTGAATGCGGCAGCGAAGGCGAAAGGCGAGTTCGGCTACGGCGCGCATTGGGCAGGCCAGGCCGCCGCGCTGGCAAGGTCGATGCCCGCGGCGGAACTGATGGTCCAGCTGGAGCGCGAACTGAAGCAGAGCATCGAGCAGCTGCGGCAGTTCGCGAACTAAAAACTGGAAGGCCAACGGGTAGAGCGATCCCCGCCCGGCGCTCAACCCGGCTTCTGGGCCAGCTGCTTGCGATAGGCTTCGACCGGCAATCCGCCCCAGCCCCAGTTTTCGGTGTCCACTTCTTCGATGACAACGAAGGTCGCTGCGAGCGGCTTGTTCAGCACGTCCAGCAGCACCTGACTGACGCCTGCGATGAGCTGGGCTTTTTCGTCGGCTGTGACGGCATCGTTGCCGGGTTTGGAACCTTCGCGGGTCACCTGAATTGTGACGATAGGCATGGCGTTCTCCGTAATCCTCGGTTGACGTGAAGGCGCCGATCAGCGGCGCCCTGGCGTGATCAGTGGCCCGCGCTCTGGCCGCCGTCGACATGCAGGATTTCGCCCGTCACGAACGGCGCTGAATCCAGATACAGGACAGCGCCCACGATATCGCTCATTTCGCCCATGTGCCCGACAGGATGCAGCCCGCCGAGCGCCGCATGGGTTTCTTGCGCATGCATGGGCGACTTGATGATGCCCGGCGAGACGGCGTTCGCGCGGATGCCTCTCTTCGCGTATTCGATGGCCAGCGACTTCGTGGCCGCGTTCAGGCCGCCCTTGGTCAGCGAGGCCAGCACCGACGGTACGCCGTCGATAGCGTGGTCGACGAGGCTCGTCGAAATGCTGACCACGTGGCCGCTGCCATTCTTTTCCATCTCGGCAATGGCGAGTTGCGTGATGAAAAAGAAGCCGTTGAGGTTCACGGCGGTGACGTTTGCGTAGTCTTCGGCCGTATAGCTGGTGAAGGGCTTGGCGACGAAGATGCCGGCGTTGTTGACGAGCGTGTCGATGCGGCCAAAGCGGGCAATGGCTTCGGCAATCACGCGCTGCGCGGTGGCCGGGTCGCCGATATCGCCTGCCACGGTCAGGACGTTGGGATCTTCCGAGGGCTTGACCGAACGTGCGGTGGCGACGACGCGGTAGTCGAGCTTGCGAAACGCGTTGACCAGTTCGGCGCCGATGCCTTGCGATGCGCCCGTAACGACGACGACTTTTTGTGACGTGTTCATGGCTAAATCTCCGGATAAGTAACTTGGGATCAAATGCTGATCGGGCCAGCGGCTCCGATGGGTATGAAATCTAGGCGCATCGGCGCCGATCTCGAACACCCGCCATGGACAAACAGTCTTGCGTGCGAGGTACAAATGGGATTTGCGGCGGTTGGGCGCGCGAGGCTTACGCCGCGCCCGGCGTCGCTAGTCGCTGCCGGCGGCGCTAACGCGATTATTTTTGGCTTTCCGCCGAGGCCATCCGAAAGACCGAGAGGCCTTCCATCGGGTCCAGTGATTCCCGCCAGGGCGCGCGCTTCAGCAAGCGGACCGTGTCTTCGTAACCCGCAAGCCAGCGCCGCTTGATGCCCGCCGACGAAAAATCGATATCCCTGTTCAGGTCATCGTTATCGAATGCCGGTGCGTCGAGTTCCAGCACTCGCATCGTGGTGCCGCAACCCCAGCCGAGGAGGTCGCGCACCTGCGGATCGTCGCGTACCTCTTCGGGCAGATGCTGTCCGAGTTCACGAATCACGTGGCGCAAACGGTGAATCTGCTTCTGTCGATCGAGATGACTTTCCGCGCGGCTCGAATACTGAATGTCGCGCTGCCGGCTCATGACCTGCAAGATCGATTCGGGTTCCGGACCGCTCGAAGGCCATAACTGCACCGAAAAAATCACCGAGTCGCGCCGCGGGCGGTCGTCGAGCACGGCTTCGAGCGGCGTATTCGAATAGATACCACCGTCCCAGTACGATTCGCCTTCCAGTTGCACCGCTGGGAAGCCGGGCGGAAAAGCGGCGGAGGCCATCACGTGTTCGACGTCGAGCAGCGCGTCGCGATTGGTGAAGTAGCGCATGCGTCCGCTGCGGACATTGACTGTGCCGACTGTCAGCCGCGTCGCCTTCTGATTCAGGTAGTCGAAATCGACTAGCGAGGACAAGGTTTCGCGCAGCGGTCCGGTTGAATAGAAAGCTGCCTGATCGGAACGGACGCGTGCCTGAATGCCCGCCCAGGATTGCAACTGTGGAGTGAAAAACGACGGCACACCTTGAGTGACCGTGGCAAGGTCGCGCAGCCAGTTTGCGAGTCCCGGCAGCCAGTTTGCCGCCTCGATGCCATGACGCGCCACGCCGTTCCAGAACTGGGTCAAGCGCGCCATGCGGTTCTCGGGCAGATTGCCGGCGATGATCGCGCCATTTATCGCGCCAATCGACGTGCCAATGACCCAGTGCGGTTCGACTTTGCCGTCATGAAGTGCCTGATACACGCCCGCCTGGTACGCGCCGAGGGCGCCGCCGCCCTGAAAGACCAGGACAATCTGGCCGGGAATGTCCGGTGGGGCGTCCGGCCCGCCGGCTGCGCCGGTCTCGTGTTCGACGTGCGTTTCGTTGCCCATGACAAGCCTCCTGGACACCTGCTGCGGTGCCGCTGATTTTGCCACGGTATGGATCCGCACCATCACCGGCAGTGGTGAATTTAGTCAAACCGTGGAGCCGGGCGGCAGGCGCAAACACGCGGGTGAGCCGAGCGTTTGAGCGGCGCGACGCTTTACGCCTTCGGCAGCCTGGATTTTCTGCTGCGCTCTCGCGGCTTCGGCTCGACGCCCACGCGCGGATCGCGGGCGAGCACCAGCGCCGTCAACCGTTCGGTGACAGTTTCAAACGCCGGATCGTCTTGCGGTATGTAGAGCCATTTGCCGAGCACGGGATGCGGCCGCAAGGCCGGTATTTCTTCGATCAGCGCGGCGTGACGTTCGTGTGACGTGCACACCAGCAGGCCATTCCACGGCTTGTCGCGATCCGCGGCGATCAGGCACAAGAGTCCATCGATATAAGCGGCGTCGCTGCCGAACATCCGCTTGCTGATGTAAGTCGGATCGCGCTCGAACGCGTCGAAGATCCAGATGAGCGAGTTGCGCACGGATGAGGGCATCGGGCGTGAAGTCCTTGGCGACGTGGGCGATGAGGAGCGAAAAGCATAGCACCGCGACGCCCGGCCGCCCTTCGTCAATCGGTGCAGATCACCGCGGTCAGCAGCAACGGAATGACCGAGTGCACCTTGGCGGTGCTTCCGGCCGCGCGCACGCGCGTTTCGACCGACTCGCTCGGCGCGGACAGCACGACGCCGTATAACGGGCCCGCGAGAGCCTGGCCGCGGCCTTTCTTGAACATCCCGTCGTCAGGCTCGTAGCCGAGCACGGCGTAGACGCGAAAGCCGAAAACGGTCATGTCGCTGCCGTGCACGGGACGAAACGCGTTGACAGAGTTCTTGTCGACCCGCATGGGATTGGACTCGATGTACTTGTCGTCGATGAGTTTCGTGATGAACGCGTGGGGACGCGCCTGGCAGTCGAACTGGTCGTCGAGCGCGTAGGCATGCGAGGCCGCCGGGCAGAAGCCGACGCTTGAGACGAGGAGTGCGGCAAGCACTCTGAAAGGACGAGGTTCCATAACTGGCGGCCCAAACTGCGGGCGTCGACAGGCTTGAACGCACGCTAGTCATCAGTCTCTCATGGCTGCGTGAACAGCGTACGTGCGTCAGCGAACTTTGGCGGCGTCGTGCATCTGGGGCGGAAGCGCGTCTCGCGCCGCACGCGCGAGCGCGTTCGAGCGGCGCGGGACGTGTCCCCATGTGCGTGCTCTTACCCGTGATCAGGCGGCCAATTCCAGCGCCGCGTCACGGCTCGCTTCAGGCGCCCGGTAGAACGGGTAGTCGGTGTAGCCGACAGCCGTGCCGCCGTAGAACGTGTCGCGATCGTAGTCATTCAGCGGCAGTTTGTGGCGAAAACGTTCGGGCAAGTCAGGATTGGAGATGAAGTAACGACCGAACGCCACCAGGTCGGCGCTGCGTTCGGCAAGAATCGCTTGCGCCGAGTCGGCGTCGAATCCACCGGCCGCGATGATCGTGCCGCGATACGACTGGCGGAACCGGCGCGCGGCGATCGGATTCTGATCCCGGCTTTCGTCGGCTGCGTTACCCGCTATGCGCGGTTCGATCAGATGGAGGTAGGCGAGATCGAGCTTGTCGAGTTCTTTCACGACATGCGTGAAGAGCGCGACGGGATCGCTATCCGACATGTCGCCGAACGAGCCGCTGCGCCCGATGCGCACGGCCACGCGATCGCTGCCCCAAACGGAGATCGCAGCCTGCGTGACTTCGAGCAGGAAACGCGCGCGATTCTCGATCGAACCGCCGTACCCGTCGTTACGCTGGTTGCTGCCGTCATGCAGAAACTGGTCGATGATATAGCCGTTCGCACCGTGAATTTCGACGCCGTCGAATCCCGCTTCCAAACCGCGCTGTGCTGCCGAGCGAAAGTCTTCGACCAGCGCTACGACTTCGGCTTCGGTGAGCGCGCGATTCGGCGTGCTCGGCACCCAGCCGCTGGCAGTGTAGGCGAGTCCTTCCGATTCGATTTCAGACGGGCCGACAGGCAGCACGCGATCCGGTTGCATATCGCGATGCGACTGGCGGCCCGCATGGAACAACTGCAGGAAAATGCGGCCGCCTTTTGCATGCACGGTCTCAGTGATTGTCTTCCAGCCGGGAATCTGCGCATCCGAGTAGATTCCGGGTGCGCCGAGGTAGCCGTTGCCGTTCGCCGACACGACAGTCGCTTCCGACACGATGAAGCCGCCCGCCGAAGCGCGCTGCTCGTAGTATTCGCGCATCAATGGATTGGGCACGTCGCCCTTCGCCGAACGCATGCGTGTGAGCGGCGCCATCACGACGCGATGCTGCAATTGATAAGGACCCAGCTTGATGGGATTGAAGAGTTCAGACATGTCGATCACCTTCTCTGTGGAGTGCCTGCGTTGAGTTGATGGACACAGAGTAGGTGATCGCCATTCCGCAATAAATAGGCGTGACGATCCCACTTTATTTCACAGGTGAAACAATCTCGGGTGGCCGGCTTTACGTGCGCAGCGCCGGTTTGTGCGCCGTGTCGCTGGCCGCGAACAGGGCGACCAGCCAGTCGACGAATACGCGGACCTTGGCGCTCAAATGCCGGTTCGGCGGATAGACGACGTACACGGGAATGGGGTCGGCCCACCAATCGGCAAAGGCCGGTTCCAGTGCGCCGCTTTCGAAATGCATCCGGCCGAGAAACGTCAGCGCATGCACGACGCCCAGACCGGACAGGCCCATCGCGAGACAGGCCGTCGAATCGTTCGCGGTCAGCGTGCGCTCGGGCGTCACGTCGACTTTCTCGCCGTTTCTGGTGACCGCGAGCGGGAACGCCCGTCCGGTTCGCGCCGCGACCATCTGGATCACCACGTGCCCATGTTCCAGTTCCGAGGGATGCTTGGGGCGGCCATGCCGTTTCCAGTAGTCCGGGGTCGCGCAAAGCACCTGGCGCACTTCGCCGAGCCGTCGCGCGACCAGCGACTGGTCGGTGACCTTGCCGGTGCGCACGACGCAATCGATGTTTTCCGCCACGAGATCGAGCGGCCGGTCGCTGACACCGAAGTCGAGCTTGATATCCGGGTAGCGCGCGACGAAATCGGGCAGCGCGGGGATGATGAGGCCGAGCCCGATCGGCACCGGAAAATCGACGCGCAGACGGCCGCGAGGATTGCTCTTCGAGCGCGCCATCACGCCTTCGAGTTCCTGGAGTTCGTTGAGGAGCCGCACGGCACGCTCGTAGTAAGCGGTGCCGTCGGTGGTGGGGCTGACCTTGCGGGTGGTGCGGTTGAGCAGCTTGGTGTCCAACTCCGCTTCGAGCGTTTGAATCAGCCGGGTGACGGTCGGCTTGGGGATGTTCAGGGTCTCGGAGGCTCTCGTGAACGTTCCCGTTTCCACCACGCGCACAAAAGCCTGCATCGCCTGAAATTTGTCCAACGGCCACCCCTGTTGAATTGGCTCGCTCGAGCCGCACCGGCGGGCGGTGCGATCCGATCATACATCGAGTTCGCCGATCCTTTTATGGCCCGCGGGCGCTTGCGTCCTGCCGCAAGCGGTTTACTGGAATTCGATATGGCCGAAGTCGAGCGCGACGAGCAAGGGTTCCGGCACCTTCTGCATCGCGCTGTCATAGGCGTAGATGCGACGCCGCGTCGGCATCTGGATACCCTGGAACTCGCGATATTCGCTGACATAATTCGCACCGGTCGCGCCGCCGAGAATATCGACGGTGTAGTCATGGCGGCGCATCAGTCCATCGGGGCCGAGATGGGTAATCTGCGTACGCGTGTGACTCGCGATGTGTTCGGGAAACGTCACCTTCAGACGGCGCCAGGTTTCGCCATTCTCATGCCACGGCTCGATCTCCTCGCTTTCGAAACCCGGATAGGTGTAGAGGAAAGGCGAAGTCAGATAGGTCCAGAGCGCTTCGCTGGCGAAGTACGCCACGTGAAATTTGTCCCACGGCGTCTCGAGCGTCTGACCGGCAAAAGCGGCCTCCGGATGCTCGCGCGTTTCGGTGACCGCGCCGTCGAGCGTTTCCAGCGTCAGGCGCTCGGGCACAAACACGCTGCGCAGATTGGGCGCCGTGAACGGGGTAATGGTCAGCTTCTCAGTATGCGTCGTGAGGTCGATACGCTTGTCGACCAGCAGTCCAGGCTGTTGCTTGACATGCCAGATGGCGCCGTCGACGGACAGTTCGGCGGAGAGTCGCGTGAAGCTATCCCAGCGTTCCATCCCACCATGTGCGTCGACAGCGAATGCCAGGAGATCGTTCATGGGTTCCACCTCGTGAGTTGACGCGGGTAACGGCAGGGTGCTGGCTCGGATATTCTGGAAGCCAAAGTATCCTATCTGACATACGGAATTCACCGTACGTCAAATGTTCCGTCTTTCCGGTCAATCACGCGCGGGCGCGGCTATGCCGGCTATCCGACGCTATGAGGCGCGTTAGCCGCAAGCCGCGTCATCACGCTTCAAGCACGGTTCTGGAACAGCTCATTGAGTTGCGAGCCCGGCGCCGCGCCGGCAAAGCCGTCGAAGCGGCCCTGCGCAAGCGACTGTGCCGCCTGCATGAAGCCACCCCACGCGGCGCGGGCCAACGCCCCGCCGACACTGATGCGCCGCACGCCGAGCGCGGCCACGTCCTGCAGCGTGAACGCCGACGTCGAACCGATCAGCAGATTGACGGGTTTCGGCGCCACGGCGGCGACCACGGCCTCGATCTGCTCGCGCGTCTGGATGCCCGGCGCGTACAGGCAATCGGCGCCGGCCGCGGCATAGGCCTTGAGGCGCGCGATCGCGTCGTCGAGATCGGGCGAGCCGGCGAAGA
Organism: Paraburkholderia sp. NPDC080076; assembly: GCF_050281145.1. NCBI lineage: Bacteria > Pseudomonadati > Pseudomonadota > Betaproteobacteria > Burkholderiales > Burkholderiaceae > Paraburkholderia > Paraburkholderia sp. NPDC080076. The sequence continues at coordinate 161,467 of NZ_JBNNWQ010000001.1, forward strand.
AGTTCTCCGCCCGGCCGACCAGCAGCGTATCGCCGCCGTTTTCGTCGATGGCGCGGCGCGCGGCGCTGATCCGTTCGACGGCGACCTCGACAGGAAAGAGCGGAGCGGCGGCGTCGCCCGTGGAGTCTTCGATCGACAGGCCGGCCACGCCGGTTTCGACGGCGAGCCTGACGCTTTCCGCGACCTCGTTCGGCGTGCTGCCGAAGCCGTTCTCGAAGTCCGCGTTGACGGGCAGGTCGGTTGCTTCGACGATCTTACGCAGGTGCGCGAGGATCGCCTCGCGCGGCAATGTGTTGTCGGCGTGTCCGGTGGACCAGGCAAAGCCGGAACTGGTCGTGGCGAGCGCCTGGAAGCCGAGCGTATGCAGATAGCGCGCGCTGCCGGCATCCCACGGATTGGGCAGGACGAAGCAACCGGACGTGTGCAGCGCTTTGAACGCGGCGCGCTTCTCGGCGACGGTGCGGGACATGGCGTATCTCCTGAAAGCGGGCGAGCCTGAACTGCCCGTACTGGTTATGCGACCTCGAGGTCCACGACCGGGAAGTCGGTTTCGGTGTCCGCGGTGAGCGGTTCGTCGGCCTGGCGGAGCCGCTTGCGGCGGGTCTCATCATCCGTGAAATTTACTCTTTTGTGTGCGACATACGTATGTTCGGAGAGGTGTCGCTGCTCGCCAGCCTCGCGAGCGCGCCTTTCGACGCGCACTGACGAGGCAGCTCGTTGACGTCCCCGATCGATGTTTACGCAACCGGCGGCATGGCTTGATGCGCCACAGCCGGGATGCGATGATCCGGTCATCGTCGCTTCCTCTTTCTGTCAGCCCGACGCGAATGCCCAGCTCCACACGCCGCAAAACGAGCATGACCGACATCGCGAAGGCCGCCGGTGTCAGCGAGGCGACCGTCGACCGAGTGCTGAACGGGCGAGGCGGCGTGTCGCGCGCGAAGGAAATGAGCGTGCTCGAATGGGCGCGCAAGCTGAAGATCGACCGCGCGCTCGACTCGGTGTCGGTACGCTGGTTGCGTATCGCGATCCTGTTGCAGCAACCGGTGTCGCCTTACTACGTGTCGTTGAAGCAGGGCTTCGAAGTGGCGCAAAAGACGTTCGAGGGGCAGCGCGTGATCTGCGCGGTCACTTACTTCGACAGCCTCGATCCGGCGCGCGTGGTCGACACCATTCACCGCGCCACGCAGAAGGCCGACGCGCTCGTCATCGTCGCGTATGAGCATCCGGACATTACCGCGGCGCTGCGGCAGATCAGCCGCGCCATTCCGGTCGTGACGCTCGCCAGCGATCTGCCGGGCACGGGGCGGCTCGCCTACGTCGGCGTGGACAACCGCTGCGCGGGACGTGTCGCGGGCGAACTGGTCGGGCGCTTCATCGGCGAGGCGGGCGGTAAGGTGCTCGTGCTGACCGGCATGCATGATTTTCTCGGCCATGAAGAGCGCGAAAGCGGCTTTCGTTCCGTGCTGCGGCGGCGCTTTCCGAACTGCGACATCGTAGAGACCGTGGAGAGCCGCGAGCAGTCGGTGATCACCGAACGGCTCACTCGCGACGCCTTCCGGCGCTATCCCGACTTGCGCGGCATCTACAACATTTCCGTCGGCAACGAAGGCGTCGGCGCGGCGCTCGTGGCGCTCGAGCGCACGCGCTCGACGGTGTTCGTCGGTCACGAACTCAACGAAAGTTCGCGACGGCTGCTGATAGAAGGCACGCTCGACGCCGTGCTCGATCAGAATCCGGCCGGCGAAGCCATGCGTTCCATTGAAATCGTTCTGCGACACTATCATCGCGATCCGGGCGTTGCCTTGCCGCATCAGATTCCCGTCACCGTGCTATTGCGCGAGAATCTGCCGCTCAGCGACTAGCCTCGCATCGTGCATGCGCGGCTCGCGTGCCGTACTGGCCGGCGCCGACGATGACCATCGCGGCATGGCTTGTCATGACTCGTCCTTCGCGGGAACGCCCAGCAGCACTTCGCCGTTCTCCACACGCACCGGATAAGTTTGCAGATGCACGCACACAGGCGGGCTTTTCGGCTCGCCGGTGGGAATGTCGAAACGCCCCTGATGCAGCGGACATTCGATCTCGCGATTCACGACGAAGCCGTCGGCGAGATGTGCGTGTTCGTGCGTGCACCAGCCGTCGGATGCGAAGAAGCCCTGATCGATCCGGTACACCGCGTAGCTCGCGCCGGCGTGGTCGAAGCGAATCACGTCTTCTTCATCGATATCGCCGGTGGCGCAGGCCACCACCCACTTGATGTTGCTGGTTTCGACGGTCACGAAAGTCTCCATTGTTCAACGGGATTCAGGGGCGTTCAAGCGTTCGACTGTGCGGGGAATGCGGCGCGCCGGTCATGCGGGCGCGTCCTCGACCGGGATCTTCCGTTCGATCACGTGCGCAGGATCGGAGCGCTGTTTCCACAGCGCGGGCAGCATCTCGCGATACGCCGCAAAAAGACTCGGATAGGCCGGCGGCAACTGGTCCTTGATCGCTTCGTGCAGACGCGGCAGCGCGTGGAACGGCACCATCGGCAGCAGATGATGTTCGAGGTGGTAATTCATGTTGAGGTAGAGAAAGCGGAACACCGGATTGATATGCACCGTGCGCGTGTTCAGCCGATGATCCTTCACGTTGACGGCGAGTCCCGCATGTTGCGTAAGGCCGAGCAACTGATGCAGCCAGCCGCCGTAGAAGCGCGGCGTCCAGACGAACATGAGCGGCAGGAAACTGCGCATGGCGATCGCGAGCGCGACCGTGCCCAGCACCACCGCGAGGTAGATGCGGCAGGACCAGAACATCTTGGGTTTCTCGGTGGCAGGGAGAAACGCGTCGGTCGCGGCGTCGACGCGGCCGAATGCATGCCGTACGACCTTGCCGATTTCCACCGTGCAGCCCATCAGGCCGAGAAAGTCGATGACGATCGGCCAGACTTTGGTCGGCCGTGCGACCTGGATCTCGGGGTCACGCGCCTGGAAGTAGGTGTGCGTGTGGTGCCGCGCGTGGCTCCAGCGCCACCAGTAGGCTTCGCGAATCGTCATGAACGACGACAGGTGATAGAAGAAGTCGTTGGCACGGCGGCTCTTGAACGGCGTGCCGTGCGCGAGTTCGTGCCAGCGCGCGTCGCTCGACGAATAGATCGTGCCGTAGACGAAGAACGCCGGCACCGCCCACCAGCTTCCCCATGTCATTGCCGCGACGACACCCGACGCGATCAGCAAGGCCAGCCATAGTCCAAAGTTGCGCCAGCCTTCGGCGTCGCTGCGCTTCATCAATTCCTTGAGCGCGGCGCGCGCAATGACGGGCTGATACCACTGCTGGCCGATGCCGTCTTCGAAGGCTGTGTCGGTGACGCGAGGTGCGGCTGTGCTACCGACGCCGGGAGTCGTGGACATGGGGGTGTCTCCAGATGACGGTTCTCTATTTGCGGGCTTCCCGTCAATGCGAAAGGCCAGGCGCGCTTTTCGTTGGGTCAACGATAGAGGAAGGCACGCGCGGGTTCACGCTGAAAAATGATGGTTTTCCATCAATGGCCCTACGGGCCGCGCCGGATAAGGCAATCGTGAAGTTCGAAGCAGCCGCGGTGCGATGACGGCGGCTTTGCCAGGCGACGCGTTACCTGTCAGGCCGCCGCAGTGGCGCCTGCGCGCAGGGACTTCTTCGCCGCTTTAACGAACGCGACGAAATTCGCCACCACGGGATCGTCGCGCGAGGTCTGCCACGCCAGTCCGACCCGCCAGCGGGCGGCGGCATCGCGCAACGGCAGCACCCTTGCGTCGCGTAACAGGTATTGCGCGCGCGAGGGCAGGAACGCCGCGCCGACGCCCGCCGCCACGCCGGCGAGAACCGATTGAATATCGTCGGCTTGCTGGATCACCTTGGGCACGAAGCCATGTTCACCACACCAGTGGTCGATCTGCGCCGCGAGGCCAGGACCGCGTCCGCGCGACAGCGCGATGAACCCGGGCTCGTTCAATTCCTGCAGGTTCGACGGAACGCGTTTCCAGCGCGCGTGCTGCGGTATCGCCAATGCCAAGGCCTCGTCGAGGATCGGCAATGTGGAAAGGCCGACGTCGGCCGGCAAGCGCAGGAAACCGACGTCGAGCTTGCCGGCGAGAAGCCGCCGGGTTTGCTCCGCGGAAGAAAGATCGTTCAGCGTGACGCTGACATTCGGATGGAGCTTGCGGAATTGGGCGATCAGTTGCGGCGCCTCGGTCAAGGTCGAGAGTCCGAGGCCGACGCGTAGATAACCGCGCGTACCGCTGCTCGCTTCGCGCGCACGCGCGAGGATATTGTCCGCGTCGCGCACCAGTGCTTCCGCGTCGGCAAGAAATGCTTCGCCGAAGACCGTCAGTTCCGCGCCGTGCCGGCCGCGCTCGAACAGCCGCGCGCCAAGGCTCGCTTCCAACGCTACGATCTGCTTGCTCAGAGCGGGCTGGCTGACATAAAGCGCTTCGGCGGCGTGCCCGAAGTGGCGGAGTTCGGCGACTGTCAGAAACGCCCGCAGCAGTTTGAGTTCCATTCCACTAAGTGATTGAACGCATAGAATTTTTCATTTTACTTATCGAAGGGGGAGCGGTCCAATGGAGTCGTTCTGTTCCTTCGGTCGTGAAGATGTTCTCCTCCACTATTCCATCGCTTCGCGTTGCCGCTATGCCGCTCGTTTCACGTCCCGGTGACGCCCCGCATAACGTCGCGCGCATTGCGGATTGCCTGGCGCTTGCCGCTGAGAAAGACATCGGGCTGGTGGTATTTCCGGAGAGTTGTATTGGCGGCTGCGGAGACATGGCGAAGCTTCATCGCGCCGAACTCGATGCGCTTGCAGAACAGCTTGACGGACCGTCGATCCGCGCGGTTGCCGATGTGGTCGAACGCTCCGGCGTGGCCGCTGGTGTCGGGATCATCGAGCGTGCCAGCGATGGGCGATTGTTCGACAGCTACGTGGTGTGCCTGCCGGACGGCGTGCGTCATTGCCATCGCAAACTGCATGCGTTCGGACATCGGCGGATCAGCAGCGGCGACAGGTTCACTGTCTTCGATACGACGTGGGGCGTTCGCGTCGGCATCCTCATTGGCGGCGACAATTATCTGGTTGAGAACATGCGCATGACGGCGCTCATGGGCGCGACGTTGCTTATTGCGCCGCATCGGAGTGACGGCGGTGTGAACGGCACCGACGATCGCCGAACGCGGTCGGCTTCGATGGGGCAATCGTTGCGCCGCTTGCTGCCGGCGCGAGCCGGAGACAACGGCATGTTCGTCGTCTTCAGCGAAGGCGTGGAGGTCGACGGCCCGGAACAGTCGAGCGGGGCAGGGATGATCATCGATCCATCCGGCCGCGTGCTCGCCGAGAGCAGCGCGCGAGACGAACTCATTTCCGCCGATCTGGACAGAGGCCTGATCGACGCAAGTGCAGGGCAGCAATGGCTCACGGCCCGCCGCCCGGAACTCTACGGCTTGCTGACCCGATCCGGCCATCAAGCGGCTGATTTCGAGCCACGCAGCGTTTCTTCGCGAGGCGCGATCGCGCTCAGCTTCGCGCAGGTTAGCCGCAACCGGCCCATACGCTAGCGTTCGTTCGTCAGGCGACGTTAGCGGAAAATCTCGGCAATCAGGTTCGCCACGGTCCGGATCCGCTCGCTGTCGCGCAGAGCTGGATGCAGCACCATCCACACATCCTGATCGAGCGCCTTGATGTGCTTCTCCACGCAGACCAGATCGCTCGTCGTGTCACCGGCCAGCTGGGCGAGTATGCCGAGCCCCGAGCCGCCCAGCACGCCGTCGAACACGCCCATGCCGTAGCTGCTGCGAAGCGACGGCGCCGGGGCGCCGGGTAGCGCCTTCAGCCATTGCGTCGCCGGATGGTCCGGTTGACGGTCGTCATAACCGACGAACGAGAGCTTGTCCCACTCCTTCTTCACGATCGCCGCCTTGTGGCGCAGATAGTAATCGCGCGAGCCGAACAGCCCGAAGCGGATCCTGCCGATCCGCCGAACGTACAGGTCACCCTCTTCCGGGCACTCGGACCACAGTGCGATGTCCGCCTCGCGCCGCGCAAGGCTATAGGGGCGCCGCGACGTCAGCACTTCGATCGCGAGCCCCGGCAGCCTGTCCTGAAACGAGCCGAGCAGCTTCAGCAGAATGTAGGACGGCCATTCGACGGCGTTGATCCGCACCGTGCCATGCGCGGGTGCGCCGCCGTTGACGTCCGCGGCGCGTTCGATCTGGTGCGCCAGGTCTTCCATCTGCTCCGCCCAAGCCAGCACCTTGGCGCCGAACGCCGTCACGGTACAACCCGAAGGCACCCGGTCGATGAGCGGTTCGCCCAGCCGTCTTTCAAGCTCGGTAAGGCGGCGCGACAGGGTCGGCGCGCTCAGATCGCACGCCGCGGCGGCCGATCGCATGGTTCCCTCGCGGGCGATCGCCACCAGAATCCGAAGGTCGTCCCAGTCCACGTGTTCCATTTTTGAAACGATAGGTTTTGAAATTTGGCATAGCATAACGCAGTTCGCGAGGATAGGATTGGAGCTGGCCATACTTGCCCGGCATCACGCGACCAGACCTGAGGGATTGAGCAAGTGGTGGCAAGTGCGGCGTTCCTACCCATCACACGACTCAACGGCTCTCAGTAGACCGAACGAGCGATACGGAGACATCAATGATTCGCCATTTCCTACCGGCGCGGCGTCGCGCCATTGCAGCCAGCGCAGCCTTCCTCGCCGTGTCGATTTTGCCGATGCCGGCGGCGTTTGCTCAGGCCGCCCATAAACCGAAAGTCGCGCTTGTCATGAAGTCGCTGGCGAACGAGTTCTTCCTGACCATGGAAACGGGCGCCAAGGATTATCAGAAGCAGAATCCGGCGAAATTCGACCTGGTCACCAACGGCATCAAGGACGAGACGGACACCGCGAACCAGATCCGTATCGTCGAGCAGATGATCGTCTCGAAGGTCGACGCGCTGGTGATCGCGCCGGCTGACTCCAAGGCGCTGGTGCCGGTCCTGAAGAAGGCGGTCGATGCCGGCATCATCGTGGTCAATATCGACAACAAGCTGGACAACGACGTCCTCAAATCGAAAGACCTGAACATCCCGTTCGTCGGGCCGGATAATGCCAAGGGCGCGCAGAAGGTCGGCGACTACCTGGCCAAGCACCTGAAGTCGGGCGACAACGTTGGCATTATCGAAGGTGTGACGACCACGACCAACGCGCAGCAACGCACCGCGGGCTTCAAGCAGGCCATGGCGTCGGGCGGCATGAAGGTCGTCGCACTGCAATCGGGCGAGTGGGAAATCGACAAGGGCAACGCCGTGGCGAGCCAGATCCTCAACGCGAACCCGGACGTGAAGGCGTTGCTGTGCGGCAACGACAACATGGCGATCGGCGCCGTGTCGGCCGTGCGCGCGGCCGGTAAGGCCGGCAAGGTGCAGGTGGTCGGCTATGACGACATCAACGCGATCAAGCCGATGCTCAAGGACGGCCGCGTGCTCGCCACCGCTAATCAATACGCCGCCAAGCAGGCGGTGTTCGGCATCGACACGGCTCTGAAGGCAATCTCCGAACACAAGAAACAGTCTGAATTGTCCGGCGTCGTCGAAACGCCGGTCGATCTGGTCACCAAGTAAGTTGGGTGCAACGCGTGGCCCGCTCCGTCCAGGGGCCACGCCGACTGTTTTCTGTCCAGCCTGATCATTCTGATGTCCACTCCCATTTCATCTCTTGCTGAAGCCGCGCCCGTGCTGCGCGTGCACGGTATCGGCAAGACCTATGCCGAGCCCGTGCTCGCCGATGTCTCGCTGGAATTGCGCGCGGGCGAAGTGCTGGCGTTGACCGGCGAAAACGGCGCGGGCAAGAGCACCTTGTCCAAAATCATCGGCGGCTTGGTCACGCCGACTACCGGCTCGATGACCCTCGGCGGCGCGGCCTACGCGCCGGCCAGCCGCAAGGACGCCGAGGCGCTCGGCGTGCGCATGGTCATGCAGGAGCTGAATCTGCTGCCCACGCTCTCTGTGGCGGAGAACCTGTTTCTGAACCGTTTGCCGCAGCGCGGCATGTTCGGCTGGATCGACCGCGCCAAGCTGCGCGAGGACGCGCGGCACGCCATGGCCCAAGTCGGCCTCGACGCGATCGATCCCGACACGCTGGTCGGCACATTGGGTATCGGGCATCAACAGATGGTAGAGATCGCGCGCAATCTGATCGGCGACTGCCGCGTGCTGATTCTTGACGAACCCACTGCGATGCTGACCGCGCGCGAAGTCGACCTGCTGTTCGAGCAAGTCGAGCGGTTGAAAGCGCGCGGCGTGGCGCTGGTGTACATCTCGCACCGGCTGGAAGAATTGAAGCGTATCGCGAGGCGCGCGGCCGTGTTGCGCGACGGCCGGCTCGTGCATGTCGACGAGATGGCCAATCTCACCACCGACCGTCTCGTGACTCTGATGGTGGGCCGCGATATCGGCGACAGGATCGATCTCGGCGAGCGGCGCATCGGCGAGGTGGCCTTCAAGGTTAGCGGCATGACCCGCGAGCCGGTGGTGCGCGACGTGTCCTTCGAGGTCAAGGCCGGCGAGATTTTCGGCATCAGCGGGCTGATCGGCGCCGGGCGCACGGAACTGATGCGGCTGATTTACGGCGCGGACCGCGCGGACGTCGGCACGGTGTCGGTTGGGCGTGAAGGCGGCGCACCCGTGCCCGTGACGATCACGTCGCCGGCGGACGCAGTCGAGCACGGCATCGCGCTGATCACCGAAGATCGCAAGGGCGAGGGACTGCTGCTGACCCAGCCGATTGCCGCCAACATCTCGCTGGGCCACTTGCGTTCGGTGTCGAGCAAGGGCGTGGTGGATGGCCGTCGCGAGGCGGCGCTGGCGCATCGGCAGATCGATGCCATGCGCATCCGCAGCGCCGGGCCGTCGCAGCCGGTGTCGGAATTGTCGGGCGGCAACCAGCAGAAGGTAGTGATCGGCCGGTGGCTCGCGCGCGATTGCACGGTGCTGCTGTTCGACGAACCGACGCGCGGCATCGACGTCGGCGCGAAGTTCGACATCTATGCATTGATGGGCGCGCTGGCTCGCGAAGGCCGGGCGCTGGTGGTGGTATCGAGCGATCTGCGCGAATTGATGGCGATTTGCGACCGGATCGCGGTGATGTCGGCGGGACGCATGACGGGCCTGTTCGAGCGCGGCGATTGGACTCAGGACGCGCTGCTGGCAGCGGCATTCGCGGGCTACGCGAAACGCGATGACATGCTGCACGAGCCGATCGAACCCGACGCGAAGGCGCCCGACGAAAGAAAATTAGTGGAGTATTGAGCATGACCGTAGAAACCAGCTTGCCTACGCTGAAGAACGAACCACCCAAAAACGCGAAGCCGCTCGGCACACGACTCGGATTCTCGAACTATCTTGGATTGCTCGGCGCACTCCTCGGGATGATCGTGCTGTTCTCGCTGCTGAGCTCGCACTTCCTGACCTACGACACGTTCAGCACGATCGCGAACCAGATCCCCGACCTCGTCGTGATGTCGATCGGCATGACCTTTGTGCTGATCATCGCCGGCATCGATCTGTCGGTCGGCTCGGTGCTGGCGCTCGGCGCCGCGCTCACGAGCGTCGCGGCCTTGCAGTGGCATTGGCCGGCGCTGCCCGCGGCCTTGCTCGGCATGGCGGGCGCGACCCTGACCGGCTGCGTGACCGGCGCGATTACCGTGGCGTGGCGGATTCCGTCGTTCATCGTGTCGCTCGGCGTGCTGGAAGCGGCGCGTGGCCTCGCGTATCAGCTGACCAACTCGCGCACGGCTTATATCGGCGACGCCTTCGATTTTCTCTCCAACCCGGTCGCGTTCGGCATCTCGCCGGCGTTCATCATCGCCATTGTGGTGATGGTCGCCGCGCAGTTCGTGTTGACGCGCACGGTTTTCGGCCGCTATCTGATCGGCATCGGCACGAATGAGGAAGCGGTGCGGCTCGCGGGCGTCAATCCGCGGCCCTACAAAATCGCCGTGTTCGCGATGATGGGCCTGCTGGCCGGCCTGGCTTCCCTGTTTCAGATCTCGCGGCTCGAGGCCGCGGACCCGAATGCCGGGCAGGGCATCGAATTGCAGGTGATCGCGGCGGTGGTGATCGGCGGAACGAGTTTGATGGGCGGGCGCGGTTCGGTGACGAGCACCTTCTTCGGCGTGTTGATCATTTCGGTGCTGGCCGCTGGGCTCGCGCAGATCGGCGCGACCGAGCCGACCAAGCGCATCATTACGGGAGCCGTGATTGTCGTGGCTGTCGTGCTGGATACTTATCGAAGCCGGCGTCGCGCCGCATAATTGGACCATTCGGTGAATGGTTAGAGCTTTGCATGGGACCCGAGTAAGCGCTAAAGCGCTAACGCTGGTCGACACAGGAGCGAAAGAAGGTGTCAAAAGAAACGAAGCAGGGCCGAGTGCTGGTTGTGGGCAGCATCAATACAGATCTTGTCGCTCGCGCGCCGCATTTGCCGCGCCCCGGCGAGACGATTGGTGGACATGAGTTCTCGCAGGTTGCCGGCGGCAAGGGCGGGAACCAGGCTGTCGCGGCCGCGCGCATCGGCGCGCGGGTGGCCATGGTCGGATGTGTCGGGAAAGACGCGAACGGCGCTCAGCGGGTCAAGGATCTGGAAGCGGAAGGGATCGACTGCAGCGGAGTTGAAGTGCATCCGAGCCAGCCGACCGGCGTTGCCATGGTGACGGTGTCCGACGACGGGCAGAACACGATCGTCGTGGTCGCCGGCAGCAACGGCGAGCTCACGCCGGAGAGCGTGGCTCGCCATGAAGCGGCGATCAAGGCTTGCGACGTCGTGGTGTGCCAACTGGAAACGCCGTGGGATTCCGTTCACGCGACGCTCGCGCTCGCTCGTCGGTTGGGCAAGATCACTGTGTTGAACCCGGCGCCGGCCACGGGGCCGTTGCCGGCGGAATGGCTGCCGCTGGTCGACTACCTCGTGCCGAACGAGGTCGAGGCGGCCATCCTGGCCGGCTTGCCGGTCGAATCGCAAAGCGGCGCGCGGCGTGCAGCCACGGAGTTGCAACAGGGCGGCGCGCGCAATGTGATCGTCACGCTCGGTGCGCAGGGCGCTTATCTATTGGTGGAAGGCGGCGAGGGCATGCATTTCCCCGCACCGCAAGTGCAAGCGGTCGACACGACTGCGGCCGGCGACACTTTTATCGGTGTCTTTGCCGCGCAACTCGCCTCACGGCAGCCACTGGAAGGCGCGATCAGCCTCGCGCAACGCGCGGCGGCGATTTCCGTGACGCGTGCGGGCGCGCAGCCGTCGATACCGACTCGCGCGGAAGTCGAAAGCGCAGCCTGACACGGATGCCGGCTGTGACATGAGGCGATCCGTATTGCCACTTTCAGTGGTTCGACGTTGATTTATCGGCACCATCTCACGATGGTGTTCCCTTGTTAATCACGCTCTCGAATGGACGAAACATGAAATCACAATGCATAGGCATACTGATGATGTCGTTGGGACTGGCTGCGTGCGGTGGCGGCATATCGACCACTGATCCCCTCGCCAATGCGCCGAAGGTCATCATCGATTCAGACTTCAACACGATGGGCGACGACGGCCAGCTTTTTGCCATGACTACGCAGTTGATGGGGCAGGGCAAGGTCAATCTGCTCGGCCTCACCGTGGTTACCGGCAACGACTGGCTGCTGCAGGAAGAATCGGATGCGCTCAAGGCAGTGGAGCGCATGGGTGTGCAGAACGTCGTGGGTGTGTACGGCGGCGCCGATTATCCATTGCAATACGACGTGGCGAGTATTCGCGCGCAGCAGGCCGCCAATCCGCAAGGCTATTTTGGCGCGTGGAGCCGGCCCGAACCGACGTCGCAGGCTCAGCTCGTTGCGCCGCCGGATGGGTTCGCCGTGTCGACGAAACTGCAGTCGCAGAGCGCTGCGGATTTCATGATCCAGACCATCAAACGTTATCCGAACCAGGTCACCATTCTCGAGGTCGGGCCGCCCACCAACCTTGCCACGGCGATTATGAAGGCGCCGGAGATCGTGCCGCTGATCAAGCGGATCGTCTATATGGGCGGCGCGATGGCCGTGCCGGGCAATGCGAACGCCGTGGGCGAACTCAACTGGTGGTTTGATCCGCTTGCTGTGCGCACCGTGTTGCAGACGTCGATTCCGCAGGCCGTGATTCCGCTCGACGTGACGAATACGGTGCCGCTGACTCAAAGCGTGTATGACCAGATCGTCAATAACCCGAGCAAGCAGACCGCGGTAACGAGGGCGTATGGGATTGCCAATGCGGGGGCGTTCGCGAGTAATACGGATTTGTTTGATACTTTGACGATTGCGTATTTCCTTGATCCTACTTACGCTACGCAGACGAAAAGTGCGTATCTGGATATCGACACTGCGAGCGGTGAAGATCAGGGACATGTGAAGGTGTATCCGGATCAGCCAGCGGCGGGTGCTTCGCCGCAAAAGATCACGTACGTTACTCTGTTTGATAACAATCGGTTTTTTGGTCTTTATGTTGATTTGCTGACAAGGCCGGTGCCGATTACGTTGCCGTGACGTGGGACGGTGAGTCTTGGGTGGCTGCCTTGGAGAAGTAACGATATTGAGGCGGCATGTCCTCGGTTGGGCTCGACTGAACGAGTTCCACCGAGGTGTTTCTCGGCGCTCGGCTAGTCTCTCGACTTCCGGTGCTGCGGCAAAGCTGTGTTCAATGTGGCGGCTGCAGGTCCATCGGTATGGCGCGCGCTACTAGTCAAAATTTGCCCTCCTTTGCGGCGTTCAATGGTGGTCACGGCGCCCTCGCACAGTTAGTATGCGCCGCCCTTTTCCACTTTACTCGTCACCGCTGGCTTGTTCAGATGCTAGTGGTCTTGACCGGCGGATCCTTAATCGCATCGACTCACGCCGCGGATTGAATAGTCGTTATCCGCCAGATAGACGGTATTCGAAACTCGGTTTGGGGATTTGGCTGGCGTTCAAAAGACTGGTGGCGGCGAATTACTAACTATCGGCTGAAGTACCCAGAGCAGACCTTGCCAATGCGGAAGGGAAGAGGTGGCAGAATCTTAGTCATCCAGATAAAAAAAGCTGTCGCGTGTGTCGCGGTGATCTTTGCTCATACGTAAGATGCTTGCACCAAAATTCGCCAACGGCTGCATCGCCTCGCGTTTACCCGGTAAAAAATAAACTAACGTAAAGCTCAACGGTTTTCTAGACTCCTTTCTGTTGTTTCGTTCCATTGACACTTCGGGCGGGGCGATGGCGACGCAGAAAAAAAATCATGGGCCGGAAGGTGGGAGGCGGGAGGGAATCGACTGGGTACATTTGTTTGGACGCGCCGCTTTATCCGTGCTGTTAGGTCTACTGCTTGCTCTCGTAGTGCCCACTCGCTTTACGGAGGAAATGGGCGCACAGACGATCGCACGCTACGCAGCGCCCTTCTCCGGCTATTGGTTTGACATCGAGCGTCAGCGCGCAATCGCGGCTGGGCCACCGAAATGGAGTGACAGGGACATCACGGTACTAGTAATCGATAGCGAGGGGCTAGAGGCGCGTGACGAAGGTTGGCCAGCTCGCTATTCGTTCTACAGTTGGCTCTTGAGCTATCTGGACAAGTTCCCGCCGAGGGGGCTTTTCATCGACGTGATTCTCTCTCAACCCACATACAACGAGGGCGACGGCTGCGACAAATCTGCGAAGGTTGCCGGTGTCAAGAAGGCTAGGTCTTGCCATGTTGTTAATGACTCAGAGGAGCTGGTCAACTTCAAGAGGGCACTCAAGGGCTTGATCGCGAAGAAGAAACCGGTATTTCTCGCGGCTCGCCTGAACGAAGACAACACGCTCGTCACTAACGCAGACCTCGACGGCGATCCTGAATTGAGCACCGTGAAGCGTGTCGGCGTTGAGTTTTCCGCACATGCGGTGGACCGGCTCGCGTGGACCTATCCGCTCGTCTATCCGAAGAAAGAGCACTGCGACGAGCAAATACCGCGCGGCAATCAAAGCGCGCAATGTGGGAAAGAAAAGCCTGACACTGCGGCGACCGATTGTGCGTGGAGCGCGGCTTTCTCGATCTTCAAAGAGGTGTACGACAAGGACAAAAAACTCGTAGTGCCTTGCAATCAAGCGAGCTTCATGTCGGTTACGTGGCCTCTCGACACGGCAGCGTACGGCTTGCGATGGCGCGAGTCAGAGGACGAAGAGAGTGAGATGCGTCACAAGTTGTCGCTGCTGCGAACGGACAGCTTCGATGACGACTTGCAGATGTACTGCACTTCGAGCGACAGCGAGTTAAAGCTCCTCTGGCGTGCCGAGGCACGCGCGATCCTGCGCCCGACAGGACGCCCGCTGTGTGTGCACTACAGGACTATCCACGCAAGTCAACTCGAAAAGATGAGCAATGATGAATGGGACGCCGCCTTCAGGGACCGTTTTGTGATGATCGGCACATCGTTCGCATACTCCAATGACTTCGTGCTCTCGCCCCTGAACGACCGTATTCCGGGCGTGTTTCTGCACGCTGCTGCGCTCGACAATCTCTTGAGCGGTAACAACACATTGGAGAACATCGAAGCTTGGGAGCCTGAACTTTTCATGGCCGCCAGTCGATGGTGCAAGCTTCTTTTCTTGGGAGGAATCGGCTTCGTGGCGATGTTACTCATCGTGGCGGGTAAAAAAAAGGTCAGGGAGAAATTTAGGGATTCATATCACGAACACAGGCGTTGGAAGACGCATCTTTCTGCTGCCTGGTGGCGTGCGAAACGAACGGTAGCCGTTTTCAATGTTGCGTTCTTTACGATCAGTGGATTGGTGCTCGTGATGTTCGGCGTGGCGATGATCGTGATTGGCACATGGATACACGTCCCATTTCTGGTGGTTGCGCATGTCCTCGCCTGCACGATCGCGGTCGAATGGCTTGACTGGAGCGAAGACCTGTTCAACTGGATCACAGACAGCAAGGAGAAGTCATCGTGAAACAAGCTCAAGATGTCTGGCCGCGGGTCACCCATGCTTTTCTGACCGCAACGACGGTCGTAGCGTTGACTGCAACGGCCAGCAGCATGGCCTTCGCTCAACCGGCGACTTATGTCGATTCGCAGAAACCAGGCGGCACAGTGAAGCTTTACAGCGCGCCCGACATACATAGCGTTGTCATGGATGCTCCGACTTTGCCGCTTCTTGTTCAGGATGCTTCCGATCACGGTTTCTATCCCGTGAAAGTCGATGGCAAACGCTATTGGGTGGACGGCATGGCTGTCAAGGTCGTTCGAGATGTGCAGGCCGCCCGCTGCAGTAAGTCTGCCGGTGTTCAAGCCGCCGGCACACTAGGCGCCGCCACCAACCGGTGCCAATAATCATGCATACCGGACGGCGCTACTTCTGCGGTGCATGCGCAAGCCTTCTACTCGGCGCATGCGCGGACGTCAAAATGCCGGGCGCCCTATCGAACCTGGGCATCGGCGGCGGTTCCGCGAAAGGACCGACGCTCGACACCGTCGGCGCCATTCCGCCGCCACCCGCTCGCGATTGGCCCGACCTCAAACTCGACCTGATGAACGCGCGCGCCGACGGCTGGGGTCTCGTGCCGATGCCCGAGATGGAGGCGTACCTCAACGGCCTGCTCGCGACGATCAAAAAAACCGCGGGCACGCCGAACTACCCGGGCTCCGTGCATATCATCTCCGAGACCGGACTCAACGCGAATTCGAGCGCGGGCGGCAACATCTTCGTCTCGGTCGGTTGGTTGCAGTCAGCCGAATCGGAAGACGAGATATTTGCGATCCTCTCTCACGAGTTCGGTCACATCTACCTCAACCATCACGCGATTTTCGACGCCCGTACGGCCGGCGATACATCGCTCGCAATCGTGTCGCTCGCATGGACGGTGACGAACAAATCACCGACGTCCAACTCATGGACCGGCGTGGACAACATCGCGGTGGTGCAGACACTCGGCACACGCGTGCTGTTTCCCGCCTGGCAACGCAGTGTCGAGGAACAGGCGGACCGATTTGGCGCGACGATCAGCCTGCGTTGCGGCTATTCCTATGTGGACGGTTTCAAGGCTTTCTTCGAGCGCGTTATTGCATACGATCAGGCTTCCAAAGCGAGACGTCAGAAGCTACATGAGAAGCAACTTCAGGCCGGACGAGAGAAGGCCGGGCAGCAGGCCGCGGCACAGGCACGCACGCAGCCGCTCGCGCCGGCTGTCGGCGGCAGCGCCGCGCAAACGGTAAACCAGCTCAGCAGCATCGGCGAACTGCGCGACGCGGTTGCGCAATACACGTCCGCGCGTGCGGGCGCACAGGCGAGCGTCGCGGAGAATCTCTTCGACGCCCGCGCGGTGATCGACGACCAGATCTCGGCTCAACTCGAAACCTTGCACGACGATCACGGTGATCCAGCGGCTCGCGAAGATAGCCTGACCGAACTCGTGCGCCCCGTGCTCGGAGACAAACGGCCCGACCCGCGGATCGAGCCATGGAATGCCGCCCGCAAACGCGGTTCTACGCCACTCATTCTGGCCCACTACAAATCCATATCCGACATGCAGGACTTGCAAGCGGTAGGCAACTATTCACAAGCGCTGCAAGTCGCGACGACGATCGCATCCGGTCCCACAGCGGACCACGCGTACCCCGTGTTCCTGTTGTCGAATCTGATGACACTGTCGCGCTCGGGGCCGCCGGATGCGCAGACGCAAGTGCTGCGGCGCAATCTGGGTTCACGCGACCGCTCATGGGCGGTACAGACCAATCTCGCCAACCGTATAGGGCAGAAAGACCCGAAGCAAGGTGAGGCGTTCTTGTTGCAACAGTTCGATTACTTCGGCAGGACGTCAGTGACCTGGCCCAGCGTTGTCTCGTGGTATCGCGAACACGGGGATATCAACCGCGCCAAGCAGTTGGCCAACACATGCTGGACTGAGCATCCGGAAATGCGTGCTGCGTGCGTCGCCGCTTCGCAGGCGCCCGCGCAAAAGAAGAACGACGATCAGGCAGGCGGTTTCAGTAAGGCGGTCGACAAAATGCTCGATCAGGCGAAGGGGCTGTTACCGAAGTGATAGCCCGGGTGATCTGTCTCCCGAGTTGTCAAGAAGCATGTGGAAGATAAACAATTCATCCGGCTCCGACGTCGACGCTTGTGGACCGCCTACGGATATTGCGCCTGTGGCGTGGCAATGGACACGGCACTCGGGCGCGTGCTTTCGGAGGCCGTACGCGGATTGAGACCGGCACAGCCCGACTTCCCAGAGACGCCGGTAATCCGCATGCCGTTCTATCCGCCGCGGCAAGTGGGCGCGGCTGACTATCAATTGGTATCGTCTGCGCGATGCTTTGGGTTATCCGGGCTGAGCTTGAAGTGCGCGCCAGCGCCAAGCCGAGCTACGTTCGTACGGAATGCTGAGCGAACCATTGGAGAATGCGTTCGCGTGCCGGATGCAGGGCTCCGGCGGTTTGCAGCCAAAGCACATAGACGCCCGTGGTCTTCAAAGGCGTGCCGAACGGAACAATCAGATTGCCGCGATTGATCGCGTCCTGCGCCAAAGTCAGGTCCGTCATTGCGACACCTAATCCACGGCTCGCCGCATCCATCGCCAGTTCATCCAGATTGAAGGTGATGTGCTTATATCCGTTCGTAACCGACTCGCCGTTGGCCTGCAGCCAGGCCGTCCATTCGTGGTGCCCAGTCGATCCGTGAATGAGCGTGTGTTCCGCCAACTCAGCCAGAGACGTCGGCGGCGGTTTCCCATTGACGGCGGAAGACGCACACACCGGCACTAGGAACTCCTCGAATAGCGTCAGGAATGCCGGGTCGTTGGGCATTTCGGAAAGGTACAGGATATAGGCGTCACACTCGCCCGAAGCTTCGACCACTTCCGTAGCGACAGTCTCGATCGACAACGACAGATCGGGGCACTGGGCATAAAAGTCGAGCATCCGCGGCAATAGCCAGCGAACCGCAAGCGATACAAATATGCGGATGCGGAACGGCCTGTCGCGTCGAGTGAGTTGCTCGTCGAGCGCTCGCAGTTCTCCTAGCACTTTTCGCGCGACTTCGAGCACCGCCTTGCCGTGCTCGGTCAATTGCATGTTGCGGCTGTTGCGAACGAGCAGCGGCGCGCCGTAGTGGCTCTCCAACTGCTGAATCTTCCGGCTCACCGCGCTCTGAGTTAGATGCAGCTTGTCGGCCACCTCCGTGAAACTGGACGACTCCGCCACGAGTACGAGCGCCTGAAGGGCTTGGAGAGACGGTGGACGATAGAGTTTATCCATGCGTTTTTTTAATGCTTCGATGAATTAATAACGATGGCTGCCGCTTTCTGCTCGCCATATAGTTGCACAAAAGCACAGGAATTGTCGGGCAACGATGCCAATTTTTCATACCTTCGAAAAGCTCGGTTGCTCGCATCGAGGTAGGAGACATGTCTTGATCGAAAATGTATGCGGCTGGATTGCGCAGGCGGGTGTCTCGCCTGCTAGAGCAGTGCTGAGAGGAACTCAGCAAGCGGATTGGCTGGTGATCGGCGGTGGTTTCACGGGCTTGTCGGCGGCGCACACGCTGGCTGAACTGCACCCGCAATCGCGCATTGCCTTGGTCGATCGACAGCGCGCGGCGCAAGGTGCTTCGGCGCGTAACTCCGGTTTCGTGGTCGCTTATGAGCGCCCCGATTCCGATGAGTTGGCCGGGCGATCACTGAACGAGAAATACCTGGACGTGACCGCGATCGGTAAAGCGGCGAGCGAAGAGGTTAGACGACGCGTCGCGGCCTTAGGCATCCAGTGCGACCTCAGTGACGTCGGCTATTACTTCGCCGTCCACGATCCGGCGAAACTCGAGGAGGCAGAAGCCCAGGTGCGAACCCTGCGTGAAGCAGGCGCAAACGCGGAATTGCTGGGAAGCCGCGAGATGGTGCAGCGATTGGGTTCGCCTTTCTACCAGGCGGCGATATGGTGCGGTGGCGGTAACGGCCTACTGCAGCCCGCTAAATACGCGAAGGGGTTGCTGGATGCGTTGCCCGAGAATGTTTCACTCTACGAGAACACAGAGATCTCCAGTCTCGAACGGATGAGTGCTGGTGGCATTCGCGCGCATTCGAATAGTGGAGAAATTGAGGCGAGCCAGGTCATTGTTTGCGTGGGAGCATTTTTGCCGCGAGTGGGGATGGCGGACCGCGCAGTCTTCCCCCTTGAACTCAGCGCGTCCCTCAGTCGGGAGTTGAATGAAGACGAACAGGCGCAACTGGGTAACGCGGCCGAATGGGGCGTTCTTTCGACCCGTGCCGCGGGTGCCACCCTGCGCCTGACCCGCGACAAACGTCTCCTGATTCGTAACACGGTGGAATATCGCCATCGCGATCTTGCGGGGCACTCGCTGGCGGTTCGCCGGGCGAGGCATCTGCAGGGATTGCAGCGTCGATTCCCCTGGGTTACCGACGAGCATCTGCAATTCACCTGGACGGGCCATCTGAGTGCAACGCGATCCGGTGAGCCACGTTTCGCGAAACTCGAGCACGGTGTCTATACCGCAGCCGGCTGCAACGGCTCGGGCGTCGCGCGCGGCACGTTGTGGGGGCGACTGCTTGCGGAAATGGCATCGGGAGGCCAGTCAGCGTTGTTGACCGCAGTGTTAAACAACGCCAAGCCAGGCTGGGTACCGCCGCAACCATTCTTCGACATCGGCGCTTCCATGCGCTTGCGATATGAAGCTCATCGCGCGGCCACTGAGTCTTGATATCGTCGCCGCAATCAATCGCGGCCCGAGTGACCAACTACTTCCCAAATTGATAACCTGCCCCGAGGAAAACATGATGCGCGTTTCCTATTTTGGATCTCGTTTGCGGCATGCGGCGTTTGCGAGCGCCTGTATAGCGACGGCTGTCGCCGTATGGACCGCGCCGCCCGCCCACGCGGCCGATAATGAATTGAACGTGTACAACTGGTCGGACTACATCGCGAAAGACACGGTCCCGGACTTCCAGAAGCAGACCGGCATTCATGTGCGATACGACAACTACGACAGCAACGACACATTGCAGGCCAAGCTGCTTGCAGGCAGTTCCGGCTATGACATCGTCGTGCCGACATCGAACTACATGGGCGCGCAGATTCAGGCCGGTGTGTATCAGAAGCTCGATAAGTCGAAGCTGCCGAACCTGGCGAATTTGAGTCCCACGCTCATGCGGATGGTCGCGGGCGCCGACCCGGGCAACCAGTACGGCGTGCCGTGGGCATTTGCGGTCATCGGCATCGGCTACAACGCGCAGGCGGTGCAGAAAGCACTCGGCGCCAACGCGCCGGTCGACACTTGGTCGCTGGTGTTCGATCCGGCCAACCTCGCGAAACTGAAGGAATGCGGCGTGTCGTTCCTCGACGAATCGGTCGATGTGTTCGCGGCGGCGCTTCAATACATGCACAAGGATCCGAACAGCACCAACCCGGCCGATTACCAGGCCGCATTCGAGATGCTCAAGAAAGTGCGGCCCTACGTGACGGAATTCAACTCGTCCGGTTATATCAACGATCTTGCGAATAGCGACGTCTGTGTCTCAATCGGCTTCGCTGGCGACGTGGGTATCGCGCATCGGCGCAGCGCCGAGGCCAAACATCCGTTCGACATCAAGTTCTCGAACGTCAAGGAAGGTGGCCTGGTTGCGTTCGACATGATGGCGATTCCCAAGGACGCACCGCACCCTGAGGCGGCGCTCAAGTGGATCAACTACATCGAAGACCCGAAGGTGAACGCGGCAATCACCAATGAAGTGTATTACCCGACGGCCAATGTGCCCGCGCGCAAGTTCGTCACGCCTGCCATTGCGCAGGACCTGTCGGTCTATCCGCCGGACGACGTGTTCAAGAAGATGACGTTGATGAAGCCGAAGCCGATTGAAATTCTACGGCTTGAAAACCGGCTGTGGTCACAACTTAAAAATATTCATTGTGTGTGAGGGGCCGGTGGATGCTCGTTCAATTTCCCGAGACCAACTTGAGTCCGACAACGCCTGCGAGAATAAGAACAATGCAGAGCACCCTCATCGGCGCAGCGGAGTCGCCCAGCACGACCATGCCCAGTATCGCGGTACCCGCCGCTCCGATGCCGGTCCAGACCGCGTAGCCTGTCCCCACTGGCAGCGTACGGAGCGAGATTGAAAGAAGAAAGACACTCGACAGGCCGGTGGCGACCGTGAACAGTGCGGGTGTCAATCGCGTGAAACCTTCAGACCACTTCATGCCAAAGGCGAATGCGATCTCAAGAATACCGGCGATACTAAGTAATGCCCATGACATGGGTGACAGATCCGTTCGTTGAATCGCCAGGTGTGGCTGCCGCCGAAGCGGGAGCCACATCCGGCTCGATCCACTGATGTAAATGTGGGCCGGAAAGCTTCAACCCCGGCCACTCCTTGAAGAAGCGAACGCCACCGAATAGACACTGCCATGCGTGAGGCGTCCGCTAATGGGGAACTCAAGCTTTGGAAGCAGCAGCCGGGGGCGTACGGAACGTGATCCCGAATCGATTGAAGGCGTTCATCAATCCGATCGCGTAGGTCAGATCCGCGAGTTCCTTGTCGCTGAATTCTGCGGCCGCGGCTTCATACTCGGCGTCGGGAACGTGGGTTTCGGCCACACGCGTTACCGTTTCCGCCCAGGCGAGCGCGACCCGTTCGCGGGTACTGAAGACTTCACCCGAATCGCGCCACACGGGCACGAGTACGAGCTTGTCGACCGTCACGCCGAGCTTGAGCAGATCGCGGGTGTGCATATCGATGCAAAATGCGCAGCCATTGATTTGCGAAACACGTAGATACACGAGATCGACGAGTTCTTGTGAAAGGCCGGACTTCTGAAGCGTGACGTACACGCCTCCGAAGGCCTTGTAACCTTCCGGCGAGGCTTTGGCGTAGTCGATACGATGGCTCATGACGAATCCCTTTGTTTGATGATTGAGAGACTCTATCGTGATGCATCTTGGCCTATGGTAGAAGAACCATAAACCGTCTTATCAACTAGGCCATGATTGCGCCTGTCTTGACGGTTGCCGCGGCCGTTAAATCAGCGTCAAAATACGTCTACCGAGATTTTCGGCGGTGCGCTGCGTGTCGATATTCGTGAAGCTGAGAAGTAAGGCCGAAGCTCCATCAGTGCCCATGGTCCAGTCCGTCAACGCTTCCGCGTACAGGCCGTCTTCCCGCATGCGTGCAACGAACCGGCGATCCGAGCGTCGACCTTGCAATCGCAAGATCAAGTGCATTCCCCCTGGTTGCGAATCGATCCGCATGTGTTTCCCCAGCACGCTTTCGAGGCCCGCAACCGTTGCCTCCCGACGCTCGGCATAGAGTTTCCGCATCCGCTGGATGTGGCGTGCGAAGTGCCCTTCCTTGATAAAGGCAGTGACGATGGCCTGCGTAAGTTCCGGACTACCGCCCGCAAAAGCCTGAATGATTTGCTCGAACCGCTCGACCTGCGTTTCCGGCACGACAAGATAGGCAAGCCGGATACTCGGAAGAAGTACCTTGCTGAACGTGCCTGCATAGAGAACTCGTCCATCGCGGTCCAGGCTTTTTAAAGCGGGTAGAGGACGGCTGACATACCGGTACTCGCCGTCGTAGTCATCCTCGATGATCCATGCGTTATTCCGAGTGGCCCAGTCCAGCAATGCCTGACGGCGGGGCAACGATAAAGACACGGATAGCGGACTCTGATGTGCAGGCGTGACCACCGCCGCGCGCGCCCGTGGCGCCAGCTTGAGTCCGTCGGCGACGACCATGCCGTCCCGGTCTACAGGCACCGGGACGGCTGTGATATTCATATTCCCCAACAGTTCGCGAGTAGGCGGATAGCCAGGATTTTCAAGCCAAACGCGGTCTCCTGCCTTCAGCAGCGCATGAGCAATCAACTCGATCGTATGTCGATATCCCGACGTCACGAATATCTGCGAAGGAGAGCAGTTGATGCCGCGCGAAACCTGAAGATAGGCCGCGATCTCGGTACGCAGTTCCGGCAGGCCGTATACAGACGGGTGAACCATGTCCGATGGTTGCATGGCACGTACGCATCGCGCGCCCAGGCGTGCCCAGATTTTTCGCGGAAACGCATCCAGAGCGGGCAAGCCCATCTGGAACGGCCAGATCGAATCCGGACGAAAACTGGGCGCGGCCATGCTGCTATCGGGCCGTGGCATCGCGCTGGCAACGGGCGTTCGCGGTTTGAGGCCGGGCGTCACGATGGTTCCAGCCTGACCACGCGGCTGGATATATCCCTCTGCCGCTAGTAGAGAATAAGCAGCCTCAATAGTGCCTCTTGCCAAACCCAGTTCCTTGGTCAGCGCACGCGCCGAAGGTATTCGATCGCCCGGTTTCAACACCCCGCTGGCGATCGCGGCGCGAAACCGATCGTAGATCTGTCTATAAAACGGGGCGGCCGCTGTCGGATCCAACGGCGAGATGCTGCTGCTCTTGGCGACGGGCATATGGACTGGTTAGCTTTACGGAAGCAGGGGAAAGGGATTACGCCATGATGAACCGGAGTGACCGCTCGAAGCAATCTAAAACGACGGTGAGCGAGCCTGCGGAATTATGGCCCAGTTGATATGTCGATTCATGGACCTTTTTGATCGGCCATGCGGTTTGTAGAATGGTCGCCTGTATCGTGCTTCAGAGTTGCACCGCCTTGTGGGAGGCCTAGGGGCGTCCAGAGTTCGAAGCGACGGAGTTCAGACGTTGTGGTCATTGGAACGCCCATGCACAACCTGAGCGTTCCTTCTGCGTTGACAGCGTGGATAGATCACGTGGTCCGAGCCCGTCGAACTTTCAACATGACCAAGGATGGAAAAATAGGCACACTACGCGACCGTCCGGTTTTTGTTCATGTGTCCTCGGGCAGAAAGTTTTCCGGGGAGCATGCGCGACAACTGGATTTTCTGACTCCCTATCTAAAGCTCATTCTGTGCACCACCGGGCTGCATGATCTGACTTTTTTCTCCTTCGAAGGAACAGGCGCGGGACCGAAAGTCGTCGCCGAGGCGACGCGCAAGACCGATCAAGCGCTGCAAGCGCACTTTGTTTCGCTTTGCCTCGGATCTGAATGCAATCTTTTGCCGTCACTATAAGGGAGTTCACACGCGGTATGCCGACACGTTCAATCAAAAGCGTCGCCGTGTTTTGTGGATCAAACTACGGCGCTAGCGAAGAATTCGCTGACGGTGCGCGAGCACTCGGTCGGGCTTTGGGAAAAGCGGGAATAACCGTCGTCTATGGCGGAACGACAAAAGGTCTGATGGGCGTTGCCGCCGATGCTGCTCTGGCTGCAGGCGGCAACGTACATGGTGTGATTACCCAAAGCCTGCATCAGCGCGGGCACTCGCATTCGGGTCTGACTCACCATGAAATCGTGCAGACCTTGCGTAGCCGGAAAGAACGAATGGTCGAGCTTGCTGATGCATTCGTCGCCCTGCCAGGAGGCATCGGCACCATTGAAGAACTGATGGAGGTGTGGACGATGAATCAACTCTCGGAGATCGACAAACCTGTGGGTCTATTGAACACTGCCGGGTTCTTCGCAGCATTTCTGGGATTTATCGACCATATGGTCGACACGAAATTCCTGCCGGCGGCGCATCGGCATTCGATTTCCGTGGATGCAGACGCAAGCGCCTTGATAGAAAAACTTCACAACTACGCACGTGTCGACGTGCCCAAGTGGCTGTAACGTCCATTAGGGCCGACCAGGAGCACTGTGCGGTAGGCCATCGCCTGGCCGGCACACATCTTCAACCTTCAGCCAGCGCCCATGGTTCGTGCGCATACGCGTTTCACGTACGAACTCCAACGTCCATGTTCAACTCGCCGATGAATAGACAAGGCGACTCAGTCGGCCGCGGCGGGTTGTTGGAATGGAAGGGCGAACTCAGCGTCCGAAGATGTAGCGATGAAGCTTGCCAACCTATCCCGTAGCGCCGCCGGCGGAAGCCAAGGATAAAGCAACGACGCTTGCAGCGCGTTCAACTTTTCCGCGTGCGGGTCGGAGACGGCATCCATGCGTTCGATATGAATGTGTAGCTGGACGATCCGATCCGCGTGGCCGGTCTCGTTTGCGAAGCGCCACCGATACACACCTTTCCCGATCCGCAGCGACTCGTTTTCCCTCTGCCGCATGACGACGAGCCACGGCATAGCGCAGACTCGACCTTCGTCCACCTGCGGTTCTGCGCACACATAGTAGGTCCGGCATCGGTCGAAGCGTTCGCCGAAGTCGGCCACCAGCGTTTTGGCGATCGCCGGCGCGCCGAGCACGCGACGGGGAAAATCGATGTCGTCGGTTGCAATCGAAAAGGTCAGTTCAGCGCCGGACGAGAAGCATTCGGAGATCAACTCCGGCTGATTCAGATCCTTGGCACGAAGGTAGCATTCAAGCAGTGACCGAACAGACGAAGACGAGAGGGAAGTATTCATAGATCAGCCTCAGATCGAAGTGAGAGGAGCCGGGAGGACCGCTCCGGGCAGAGCGTGCTCACCTTTGAAGTATAATTACCTTCCAAAGGTAAAAGCGCACGCGGCACTCGGAGTGGAGAGGTTATGGCTAAGAGTCAAGATGAGGTTGTTCTGACGGTAACAAACCCAGCCTGTCTGGTCGACGGCTCGGATGCGGAGTTTCGGCATCTGGTGAATGGGTTGCTACCTTTCGCGGCGCGCTTGCTGTCGGTTCGGGATGGGTTCGGCACGCTGATCGGCCTCACGGGAATTCAGTATTCGTTGCTTATCGCGATCGCCCAGCTTTCGCACGACGATGTCGTCACGGTCAACCAGTTGGCGGACCACCTGCATTTGAGCGGAGCGTTCATTACCATCGAAACCGGCAAGCTCAAAAAACTGGGCTTGATCGACAAACGCTCCCATCCCGAAGACAAACGCAAGATGCGGCTGACCGTCACCACAGCGGGTTCCAGGCTGCTGAAAGAGCTTGCCACGAAGCAGCAGCACATCAACGACGTGCTGTTCGAAGGCGTGACCAAAACCGAGTTCAAGGTGCTTTGTTCGGTGGTGGATCGGCTGGTCGCCAACGGCGATCGCGCCACGCTCGATCTTTCGCACCTGATCGCGCGGCAGGAAAAGCGGTAGCGATTCGCCCGCCGCTGTCCGGTGTAAAGGAGCGAATCGGCACTGAGACCCTTCGCGCCACTCGCTCAATGCGCGGCCCATTGAATCGTGCTCAGATCGATCCCTTCGAGGTGCATGTCCCAAAGCGGACTCAGCGCGCGCAATTTCGCCACGGTGGTCTGCACCTGCAGGATCACCTGATCGACTTCTTCCTCCGTGGTGAACCGTCCCAGCGTGAAGCGGATCGAGCTATGTGCCAATTCATCGCTGCGGCCGAGCGCTCGCAAGACATATGAAGGCTCGAGCGAAGCCGACGTGCACGCAGATCCCGATGAGACCGCGACCCCCTTGATGCCCATGATCAAGGACTCGCCTTCCACGAAATTGAAGCTGACATTCAGGTTGTGCGGAATACGGTGCGTCATGTCGCCGTTGACGTAGACCTCTTTCATCTCCTTCAAGCCTGCCAGCAGCCGATTACGCAAGGCCTCGACGCGGCGGCTCTCGGACACCATCTCTTCCTTTGCGATTCGAAACGCTTCACCCATCCCGACGATCTGATGGGTGGGCAGCGTTCCCGAGCGCATTCCCCGCTCATGGCCGCCGCCGTGCATCTGCGCTTCGATCCGGATGCGCGGCTTGCGGCGCACATACAGGGCACCCACGCCTTTCGGGCCATACACCTTATGAGCCGTCACGGTCAGAAGGTCCACATTCAGCGCATTCACATCAATAACAATCTTGCCCGCAGCCTGCACGGCATCGCAATGAAACACGATGCCTTTGGCGCGGCACATGGCGCCGATCTCGGCAATGGGCTGCACGACGCCCGTTTCGTTGTTGACCATCATGATCGAGACGAGAATCGTGTCGGGCCGCATCGCATTCTCTAGCGCGCCTAAATCCAGCAGACCGTCCTGCCGGACGTCCAGGTAGGTCACTTCGAAACCCTGTCGTTCCAACTCACGACACGTGTCCAGTACCGCTTTGTGTTCGGTCTTCACCGTCACGATGTGGCGACCCTTTCCCTTATAGAAATTGGCCGCGCCCTTGATCGCCAGATTGTTGCCTTCGGTCGCACCGGAGGTCCAGACGATTTCACGCGCGTCCGCTCCCAGAAGCTCGGCAACCTGTGTGCGAGCCGTTTCCACGGCGTCGTCCGCTTCCCAGCCGTAACTGTGGCTGCGGGAGGCGGGGTTGCCGAAGCTCTCGTTCAGAAACGGAAGCATGGCTGCAACGACTCTCGGATCAACCGGCGTTGTTGCGCTGTAGTCCATATAAATCGGACGAGATGACTGCTTGGTTTGCATTGTTTCAATTCCAGAAGGCCCGGTCGATTCGTATCGGGTGAATGCCGGCAGTTGCAGCGAACGGAGTGTAGCGCGGAGTCAAGCGACTCCTGGTCAACATCCATCCAGCGAGTAGGGTCGTCGTTTCCATGCCAACTTCACACCGGGGTTTACGATAGCTTGATTAGCTTTATTGAACAGCATGTAATAAAAGCTAAATAACAAAGCTAATGAACAACGCTTTGTGTGATGAATTCTAGCATCGCCCGGTCGGCGGTGCGCTGGAAGGAGGCCGAGATGAGTGAAAGCACTGTGACGTCCAAGGACAACGCGGACCCGCAACGTCAGTTCCGCACGGCGTTGTCGATGTTCGCGACAGGGGTGGCCGTGATCACGGCGCCTAGAAACAATGCGCCGCCTATCGGTATCACCGTGGCGTCGTTCAACTCCGTTTCGCTCGATCCGCCTTTGATTCTGTTTTCTGTCGACCGGCGAAACCTGAGCTTGCCCGACCTGAGCGCGGTCGGCACCTATGCGGTGAACGTGCTCGAGGAAGCCCAGCAGGATTTGTCGAACCGCTTCGCCAAGGCGAACAGCGACAAATGGGGAGGCATGGCCGGCGTTTCGGAAAAGCGCGCTGATGCGGTTCTTCTGCCTAACTCGCTAGCTACTTTCGAATGCGAACCCTATGCGCAGTACGACGGGGGAGATCACGTCATCTTCGTCGGTCGCGTCAAGAAATATCAAACCCGGTCGGAAGGTCGACCGCTCGTCTTCTTCGGCGGCCGGTACCACACGCTCAACGGTGCTCACCAGCCTTCCGCTTGAGCGCATAGCTGCCCCAATTTTTGGAGAACATCATGATCAAAAACGGCACTCAACATATCGCCTCCCTGCGCGATGGACGGCAGGTCTATATCAACGGTCAAGCCGTCGGCGATGTGACGGCGCATCCCGCGTTCCGTAATTCTATTCGTAGCTACGCCAATCTGTACGACTTCCAGGCTCGCCCGGAGAACGTCGAAAAGATGACCTTCGCGTCGCCCGACACCGGGCGTCGCATCAGCAAGATCTGGCAACTGCCGACCTCATATGACGAACTGGTCGAGCGGCGGGCCGCGCTCGAAGCATGGACGGAACTCCATTACGGCTTCATGGGCCGTTCGCCGGATCACGTCGCTTCGTGCATCTCGGGCATGTACATGGGCATCGAGGTGTTCGAGCAGTACGACCCGGCGCGCGCCGGCGCCTTGCGCGATTACTACAAGTACGCACGCGACAATGACCTCTTTCTCACCTATGTGATCGTCAATCCGCAAGCCAATCAGGCCAAAGCGGCGCACGAGCAGGAAGACAAATATCTGGCCGTCGGTATCGTCGATCAGGACGCGGAAGGCATCACCGTGCGCGGCGCGAAGATGCTCGCCACCAGCGCCATCATGGCGAACGAGGTTTTCTGCAGTTGCATCCAGCCGCTGCGCCCGGGCGACGAGATGTATGCACTGTCGTTCGCCATACCCATGAACGCCAAGGGTATGAAGGTGATGTCGCGCAAGTCGTACGAAGAGAACTCGCCTTCGGTTTTCGACAATCCTCTGTCGAGCCGGTACGACGAAAACGACGCGGTGCTGTACTTCGACGATGTCAAAGTGCCGTGGGAGCGCATCTTCGTGGCCGGCGACGTGGCGATGTGCGCGAAGCAATTCCACGCGACGCCCGCCCACAGCTATCAGAACTATCAGTGCCAGGTACGCCTGATGGTCAAGTTGCGCTTCCTCGTCGGTCTCGCGCTGAAGATCACGGAAATCAACGGGACCAACAGCTTCCCGCAGGTCCGCGAAACGTTGGGGCAACTCGCCTCTGAAGCGTCGATGGTGGAGGCGTGGGTCTACGGTATGGAGGCGAAAGGCCACGTGGAAAACGGCTACTTCGTACCGGACCGCAACATGCTTTACGGCTCGCAGGTGGTGACCCAGCAACTGTATTCGAAGGTGCTCAACACGCTGCGCGAACTGGCTGGCGGCGGAATGATCATGCTGCCGTCGAGCATTCGCGACTTCGAGAATCCGGACCTCCTGCGCATCATAGAAAAGACCCAGAAGTCACCTGTCTGCAGCCCGGAGGAACGCGTCAAGTTCTTCAAGCTCGCGTGGGACGCCGTCGGCTCCGAGTTCGCGTCGCGCCACAACCAATACGAACTGTTCTATGCGGGCGCGTCGTTCGTCACGAAGGGCCACGCATTTCGCACGTACGACTGGCCGCGCGCGACGGGCCTCGTCGACGAGATGTTGTCGAGCTACTCGCTCGGCGCCGAACTCGCGACCTTGCAGGCCGCCTGATTTCGCATTGCACCGATTCCAACTCACACAGGAGAGCAGCATGGCAATCAACAAACTTCATGACGAGTTTCACACGCTGGAAATGCAGCAGGGCTGGCAATTGCCGGAAGGCTACGATCCCGCTTCCGGCGCGCAGGAACTGATTCTTTCCGGCTCGCTGGATACGGACAAGAGGAAAGGCAGCCGCACGCGTTTGCTGCGCTTGCCTGCCGGGCTCTTTACGAAAAAGGCCTTTGTGCACGACTACTGGGAAGAAGTGTTTCTGGTGGAAGGTGACCTGACGGTCGGCAACGACGAGGTCGGCCAGGGCGGCACGCCGTTCAAGGGCTACACCTATGCGGTGCGGCCGCCTGGCGCCTACCACGGTCCGTTCAAGTCGGAAAAGGGCTGTGTGCTGCTCGAGATTCACTACTTCGATCCGGCCTGATCATGTTGCCCGCCATCGACGCCCTGCGTATTCAACTCGCCAATCGCCATCTCGACGCACAGGCGCTGCTCGCCTCATGTGTCGAGACCATTGAAGCCGATGTGGGTGGGGGCCTGAGAGTCTTCCCGCATGGCATCAGTCCCGCGGCGGCGACGCAGGCGATAACGAGCGATGCGTTGCGTCGATACGGCGTCGCGGGCCCGCTCGCCGGCATCCCGATTTCGGTCAAGGATCTCTTCGATGTACAAGGTGAGATCACCCGAGCGGGGGCACGCGTTCTGCCCGAGCACGCAGCCACGCGCGACGCCGTGGCGATTGGCCGGTTGCGTGCGGCCGGCGCCGTATTCGTGGGCCGCACCAACATGACAGAGTTCGCGTACTCGGGGCTCGGCATCAATCCGCACTACGGGACGCCGGCCAATCCATTCGATCGCGAGACAGCGCGCATTCCCGGCGGGTCGTCGTCCGGTGCGGCGGTGTCGGTGGCGGACGGCATGGCGGCAGCCGCGATCGGCTCGGACACGGGCGGCTCGTGCCGGATTCCCGCGGCCTTGTGCGGCGTGACCGGTTTCAAGCCCACCGCGTCGCGTATTCCACTGGACGGCGCGGTGCCCTTGTCGTGCAGTTACGACTCGGTCGGATCGATGGCGCCGAGCGTCGCGTGCTGTGCCTCGATCGATTCGGTCATGGCAGGCGAAACGGGCGCGCCAACGCCGCTATCTTCGGTACGTGGCTTGCGCCTCGCCGTGCCGGCGAAACCGGTGCTCGACGACACGGACGCGCACGTGGCCAGCGCATTCGAGCGCACGCTCTCCCGACTCGCGGCAGCCGGCGCGATTCTGCGAGAAGTGGAATTCGACAGCTGGAACGCACTCGCCGAGTTGACGCTGCACGGCGGACTGGTAGCGGCCGAAGCGTGGGCGTGGCACGTGAATATGATTTGCAACCAGGCGAATCAGTATGACCCGCGGGTTCTGTCCCGCATCCGTTTTGGCAGCCAGCAAAGCACAGCCGAATATCTCCGCACCAAAGCTCGCCGCTCGCTGCTGTGCAGGCAAGCCGATGTCGAATTGCAGCCATTCGATGCCGTGGTGTGTCCGACCGTGCCCATTATCGCGCCCCGCATCGCTGAGCTTGCCGACGAGCGTGTCTATACATCGACAAATCGGCTGCTACTGCGCAATCCGTCGATTGCCAACATGCTCGATCTATGCGCCTTGTCCATTCCATGTCACGAGGCGGGCCGCGCGCCCGTCGGCGTGATGTTGATGGGACGGTACATGAGCGACCGGCGTCTGCTCGCAATCGGCGCGGGTGTCGAAGCGATTCTGCGTCGAACCGGCTGACGTCGCGTGCTGGTCAGCCGTCGGCCACCACGCTCGCTATTCATATCAAGGAGGAGTCCATGTTCAAACGTCTCGTACTCACTGCGGTGCCAGCCGCGGCGATGCTGTGCGCCGCTCTATCCCATGCCGCCGATCCGGTCATGACCAATGGCGGCGTGGTGAAAATCGGTGTGCTCACCGATATGTCTTCCATCTTCTCCGACATCGGCGGAAAGGGCTCAGTTGTCGCCGCGCAGATGGCCGCTGAGGATTTCGGTGGAAAGATCAATGGCGTCCCCATCAAAGTGATCAGCGCCGATCATCAGAACAAGACCGATGTGGCCGCCACGGTCGCGCGGGACTGGTTCGATAACCAGCACGTGGACATGGTGGAGGACTTGTTGCCTTCCTCCGTCGCGCTGGCGGTGTCGAACGTGGCGAAGGAAAAGCATCGGATCGCCATTGCAAGCGGCGCCGGAACCACGCGGCTCAGCAATGAAGATTGCTCGCCGTACACGATTCAGTACTCGTACGACACGTATGCGTTCACCACGAGCCTCGTGAAGTCGATGGCGCGCAGCGGCGACAGCACCTGGTTCTTTCTGACCGTCGACTATGCGCTCGGTGCTTCGCTGGAAAAGGACGCGGCCGCCGCGCTGACGGCATCCGGAGGCAAGGTGGTGGGCAAGGCAAAGCATCCGATCAACTCTTCGGATCTGTCGTCCTATCTGTTGCAGGCTCAGGCATCGAAAGCAAAGGTGATCGGCCTTGCCAACGCCGGCAGCGATACCGTGAATGCGATCAAGACGGCACGCGAGTTCGGTGTGATCGGGCAAGGTAAGCAGAAAATCGCGGGCTTGCAGCTATTCATCAGCGACATCAACAGCCTTGGCCTCCAAGCTGCGCAGGGAATGATGCTGACCACGCCCTTCTATTGGGACCGTGACGACGCGAGCCGCGCCTGGTCGCAACGCTTCTTCGCGAGAACCGGACGCATGCCGACGCTGGTCCAGGCAGGCGTCTATTCATCGACACTGCACTACCTGAAAGCCGTCAAGGCAAGCGGAACCGATGCGGCCGACACGGTCATGGCGCAAATGAGGAAGACCCCGGTCGACGATTTCTTCGCCAGGAACGGCACGATTCGCGCCGACGGCCTGATGGTCCACGACATGTATCTGGCCGAGGTCAAGAGTCCGCAGCAGTCAAAAAAGCCGTGGGACTACTACACCATCAAGCAGGTCATTCCGGCGCAGGAAGCGTTCGCGCCGCTCAGCGCGAGCCGTTGCCCGCTCGTCACCGCGAAATCCAACTGAATCGAATCGCGTGTGACCGGAGCGCCGAACGGGCACACGCCTACAAGGAGACTGTGATGAAAGAAATCTCGTTTGAGGTCGAAGACTGTCAGGGTTCGTTCGTACGAACGATCTCGATCGACACGCTGGTCATCGCCGGCTGGACTGGCCGCGATGCCGTCGCTATGGAAAAACACATTCGCGAGCTGGAAGAGTTGGGCGTCAAGCGGCCCGCCTATACACCCGTCTTTTACCGTGTCGCGGCCGACCGGCTCGAACCGACTCCGAAGATCCAGGCGACAGGCACGCAGAGCAGCGGCGAAGTGGAATTCGTTTTGTTGAAGGATGGTGGCGAAACGTTCGTCGGTATCGCATCCGACCACACCGATCGCGAAGTGGAAACCTACGGCATCACCGTATCGAAGCAGATGTGCGGCAAGCCGTGTTCACGCAAACTCTGGCGCCTGAGCGAGGTTGCTGGCCACTGGGACGAACTCGTGTTGCGTTCCTACGCGACGATCGAGGGCGAGCGCGTGCTGTATCAGCAGGGCAAGGTGACAGCCATGCGCTCGCCGCAGGATCTGCTCGACGAGTTTGCGCGTCGTGACGGCCGGTTCGTGGATGGCACGGCCATGTTGTGCGGCACGCTCGCCGCGTTCGGTGGCATCAGGCCGGCCGAGCGCTTCGACATCGAACTCGAAGATCCGATCCTGCGGCGCTCGTTGACCCATAGCTATGCAATCGAGACGCTCCCCGTGGTCGGCTGAAGCCGTCTTTTTACAACGCACGCGTCCAAGGGACGAGGAGAGCGGGTATGGCGCACACCGACCTGATTCTTGAAACCAGCAGCCTCACCAAGTCGTTCAACGGCTTCACGGCTGTCAACGAAGTCGATTTGCGCATCCGGCGCGGCACGATACACGCGCTGATCGGGCCGAACGGGGCCGGCAAGACGACCTGCTTCAACCTGCTGACCAAGTTTCTGACGCCGACATCAGGGCGGATTTTCTTCGACGGCAAGGAGATCACGCGCGCGGCGCCTGCGTCGATTGCCCGACGCGGGGTGATTCGATCGTTCCAGATCTCCGCGGTATTTCCGCATCTGAGCCCGGTGGAGAACGTGTGTGTCGGACTGCAACGCGCGCTCGGCGTGTCGTTCCGTTTCTGGATGAGTAGCGCGGTTCTCGGCCGGCTTAGGAAACGCGCGCTGGAATTGCTCGATGAAGTGGGCCTGACCGCATTTGCCGACGTCAAAACCGCTGAGCTGTCGTACGGCCACAAGCGAGCGCTCGAAATTGCCACGACGCTCGCGATGGACCCGGTTCTGATGTTGCTCGACGAACCGACGCAAGGCATGGGGCATGAGGATGTCGATCGAGTCACGGCGCTGATCAAGAAGGTATCGACCGGTCGAACGATTTTGATGGTCGAGCACAACATGAAAATCATTTCCAGTATCTCGGACACGATCACTGTGCTGCAGCGCGGGGAGATCCTGGCGGAAGGCGCATACGAAGCCGTCGCCGCCGACCCTCGGGTACGGGAAGCCTACATGGGGACCGAAAATGGATCGCTTGAACACTGAACGCCTGAAGAGTCCGGCACCGTCCCGCGACCAGGAAGCGCCTGCCGATGTTCTGAATATCAAGGGACTGCATGCGTGGTACGGGGAATCGCACATTCTGCATGGCGTCGAGGTTCGCGCCGCACGTGGCGAGGTGGTCACGTTGTTGGGACGCAATGGCTCCGGGCGCAGCACGACGCTCAAATCCATCATGGGTCTCACCGACGCACGGCGAGGCTCGATCTGCGTGAACGGCCGGGAAACGATCGGGATGCCGCCGCAAGGTGTCGCGCGATTAGGAGTGGGTTATTGCCCGGAGGAACGCGGCATCTTCGCGGGCTTGTCGTGCGAAGAAAACCTGCTGCTGCCGCCGCGACTGCCGGTGTCGAATGCGACCGGCATGTCGCTCGAAGAGATCTACGAGATTTTTCCAAACCTCGCGGAGCGCAGAGCGAGTCAGGGCACGCGCCTGTCGGGCGGCGAGCAGCAGATGCTCGCGATTGCGCGGATTCTGCGCACAGGAGCCAACCTGCTGCTACTCGACGAAATCTCGGAGGGGCTCGCGCCCGTGATCGTCCAGACGCTCGCGCGGGTCATCACGCTTCTCAAGTCGCGCGGCTTTACGGTGTTGCTAGTCGAACAGAACTTCCGGTTTGCCGCGCCGCTCGCCGATCGCTTTTACGTGATGGAGCACGGGCAGATCGTCGAAACATTCGACGCAAGCCTTCTAGCCGCAAAGACGGGCGTGCTTCAGGAACTGCTCAACGTTTGAACAGGAAGATCATCGTGGAACTCTTTGGTATTCCGCTTACGGCGTTCTCCAGCCAACTGGTCCTCGGTCTCATGAACGGCTGCTTCTATGCCGTCTTGAGCCTGGGCTTGTCCGTCATTTTCGGGCTTCTGAACGTCATCAATTTCACGCATGGCGCGTTCTTCATGCTCGGTGCGCTATTGGCATGGATGGGCACGAACTATCTGGGTCTCGGCTATTGGCCGATGCTCATCGCCGCACCATTCGTGGCCGGCGCGTTAGGGGCGCTCGTCGAGCGGACCATGCTGCGCCGGATCTACAAGCTCGATCATCTGTACGGTCTGCTGCTCACGTTGGGCCTGACGCTGATTATAGAAGGGCTGTGCCGGTCTTTTTATGGCGCATCGGGCATGTCTTATTCCGCACCCGAAGCGTTGATGCAAGGCATGCAGCTCGGTTTCATGGTGCTGCCCGCGTATCGGGGATGGGTGGTGGTGGCGTCGTTGCTCGTGTGTGCCGGAGTCTGGTGGACGATCGAGCGTACCAACCTCGGCGCGCTGCTGCGCGCGGCGACAGAGAACCCGAAGCTGGTGGCGGCATTCGGCGTCAATGTGCCGGCCATGGTTACGTTGACTTATAGCAGCGGGGTGGCACTTGCCGCGCTGGCCGGCGTTCTCGCCGCACCCGTCATGCAGGTGTCGCCGCTGATGGGCCAGAGCGTGATCATCACCGTGTTCGCGATCGTCGTGATTGGCGGGATGGGATCGATCGCGGGGTCGGTCATGACCAGTCTGTGCCTTGGCCTGATCGAAGGGCTGACCAAGATGGTTTATCCGGAAGGGTCGGCGACAGTCGTATTCGTGATCATGGCGCTCGTGCTGCTCGTGCGCCCAAGCGGTCTTTTTGGCAATTCGAAGTGAGGCACATCATGCGAAACTGGATTGTAGGGGCTCTCGTATTGGGCTGTTTGGCCGTCGCTCCGTGGCTGGGTGCGTACCCGGTGTTCTTGATGAAGCTGATGTGTTTCGCCCTGTTCGCGTGCTCGCTGGATTTGCTGCTCGGTTACGTCGGCTTGCTGTCGTTCGGGCACGCGGCGTTCTTCGGCGGGGCCGCCTTCATCGCGGGTAGCGCCATGCGGGATCACGGCTGCGCGCCGGAGATGGCACTGCTTTTCGGTACCGGCGTGGGCGCGGCGCTCGGACTGATATTCGGGCTCTTCGCCATTCGGCGCAAGGGAATCTATTTCGCAATGGTGACGCTGGCCTTTGCCCAGATGCTGTTCTTTTTCTGCGTCCAGGCGCCGTTTACGGGCGGTGAAGATGGCTTGCAAGGTGTACCGCGCGGGCGTCTGTTCGGCGTGCTTCCGCTCGAGAACGATCTAACACTGTATTTCGTGATCCTGTCGATTACGACGGTCGTCTTTCTCTTTCTTGGCCGCGTCATTCATTCTCCGTTTGGCAGAATCCTCACGGCGTTGAGAGAGAACGAAGCACGGACGATTTCCCTTGGTTACGATGTGGACCGCTTCAAGCTTCTCGCGTTCGTACTATCAGCGGCAATCGCGGGGCTTGCCGGTGCGATGAAGACGCTGGTGCTGGGTTTTGCGACTCTCTCGGATGTGCATTGGACGCTATCCGGTACGGTCATTCTGATGACGTTGATCGGCGGGCTTGGAACGCGGCTGGGTCCGGTGGTAGGGGCGGTAATCGTCGTCGTGCTGGAATCCAGGTTGGCTGCGTTCGGTGGTTGGCTGGCCGACGTGACGCAGATCGCGTGGTTTCAGGGGTTGGGCGAGTCGGTCAGTTTGCTGACCGGCGTGATGTTCGTAGCCTGCGTCTTGCTGTTCAGACGCGGCATCGTCGGGGAATGCGCGCAATGGATGGAGCGGCGCGGGCGCATGCGAGCCCGCGGTCTCGAACGTCCGGCTCAGCACGAAGCGGTGCGGGCCGGGCTGGCCGAAGGGCAGGGCGGGTAAGCCGGGCTCCCTCATTCAGCGCTAATTCTGGGCGCGCAATATGTTCTCGTGGTTGGCAATCGTCGTGGAAAAGATCGATGCCGCGGTGACTTCGCCGCATCGAACTGCCGCCGTTAATTTGCGGACGGCGCCGGGATCGACCTGGCAAGCGACGTCGCAATAGCCCAGGCCGTATCCCATACCCGGAATGAAGCTGCAACTTTGAAGGAGCACTACCATGAACAAGTTTTTCCGCACCACACTGCTCGCCGCCATGATCGCTTTGCCGACTGCGGCGTTCGCACAATCTGTCAACCAGGTCGATGAAATGCAGGTCGAGATGGTGGCCTACGAAGTTGTCGGTGTCGATTCACCGCCGATGTCGACGCATACCACTCCGGCTATCGGTAACCACGGCACGCACGTCGGCGCAATGCCAGCCGAACTGCTGCGTCCGAACTCGAACGTGGGCTTGAATTCGATTTACCTCCGTCACTAAACAATGACGCAGACATTAAAACGCAACCGGCGATTACGCTCGACACATGTCGGGCAGTAATCGCCGGTTCAACGCTTGCGAGTCGTCAACTAGACTCGGTGTCTAACCGGGCCTATGGCGATATCGAATGCCGACCGTACTGGGCTTCCTGGTTTCCGGCAATGTGCGCGGGCACGGACCGACTTTCGCAGTCCACCCGCGTTTCACGCTCAGCTATTGCACTTCGGTGCCTCCGTCGAGGCGGGTCAATCGGCCCGTACTCGGAACGCGTCGCGCGAATAAAACGCGAACGGTTGATGGTTCATCTCGAGCATTCGCATGCGGTTTTCGAGGTCGGCGAAATCGACCGGTTCGGCCAGAAACGCGTCGCGTTGGTAGTCTCGTGAGTCGAAGAAGAGTGACCCTAAGCTCTTGGCAAATTTTTCAAACATGACGTGCTCCGTTCGTTAGTACGACGAGCGTGATGAATGAATGGCCTTGAAATGAAGTGCTGCCCGTCGATGAACATCATCGTAGGCGCGAAGAATGAGTCGCAAATGAGCGGTGAACGATGGCGATGAACGCCGGGTGATGTTATGCGCCGAGCAGGTAGAGCCGCAAGATTGCGCCACGCTGTTTCCGGCAACTGGGTACGCCGCCTATCAAGCAGCATCGGCCGGTTCAATTGGAAAACTGACCGTGGCAACGATGCCGGACTGTCCGTCGCTGCGATTGCGGAGCGTCACCGTCCCGCCATACCGCGTGACAATCGCCTTCACAATCGAGAGCCCGAGCCCACTGCCTTCAATGTCCGTATTGGCGCGAAAGAAACGATCGAACACGCGGGGCAGCAGAGTTTCGTCAATGCCGGGACCGGTGTCCGTCACTTCGACATCCACCATTCCGTTCTGCACGCGGGTCGACAAATCGATCGTGCCGCCGTCGGGCGTATAGCGAACCGCATTGCTGACGAGATTCTTGATCACGGTGCCGACGTCGAGTTCGATTGCGCGCACGTTGGCGCTGACCATTTCGTCCGCGCCGATATCGATGCCACGCTGCATGGCGATCGGCAACACGTCGGCAATGGCGTTGACGACGGCGGCCGCGACATCGACGCTGACCATCGCCCGTGTCAGAGATTGGCCGACGGGTGGCGCGTCCGCACGCGCGAGCCGCAACAACTGCGAAATCAGATTGCTGCTGCGCGTGATCCCGCCTTGAAGCGCGCGAAACCGTTCCTGATTGCTGGGCATGATGTCGCGTTGCAGATTATCAGCCTGCAATTGCAGAGCGGTGAGCGGTGTTCGCAACTCGTGCGCCGCATCGGAAATGAATTTGCGCTCACTCTCGACGGAGCGGGCAAGCCGCTCGATCATCAGATTGATCGAGCGGATGAACGGCAGCAGTTCGGTGGGCACACCCGTGAGCGGCAACGCTTGCAGATGGTTCACGTCGATAACGCGGACCTCGTTGCCGAGCCGATTCAGTTCCCGCAACGAACGACTCACGACAAAGATCACCGCGGCCCAGACGAGCGGAATCAACACGACGATCGGCCATAGGGTCTTGGTCGCGGCGGTCTCCTCGATCTCATGGCGTACTGACAGGCGCTGCGCGACCTGGACAGTCTGAGCGCCGTCACGCGCCGTATAGATCCGCCACCGTTCGCCATTGACCTCCGGCGACGTGAAACCGGTGGCCGCATCGCGCGGCAGGAGCAGCGACGGCTCGGTGGATCGCACGGGCTGCGTTTCGCCCTCTTTCCAGATGACGATGAAAATATCGCGAGCGTCTTGCGACCCGCGCGCCGGAACCGTCGGGATGCCGTCGCCGAAGCCGACTCGCAAACGCGATGCGACCTGTTCCATGCGCAGATCGAGCACCGCGCTCATGCCTGCCACACAGAACTGGTAGGAGCTCACGCCCTGCAGAATGGCGAACAGGCTCACCACGGCGCCGATTGCGATAACGAGTTGGTTGCGGAGCGATTTGAGCATGGATGTGAACGTCAGAAGGAACGAGTGGCGAGGCCGCGAGAGGAAGCACGCGTTCCCGTTATTGGCTTTAGCATGAGCGTTGCTTCATCGCGTCGTGAGCCTTCGAGTTCATTTTCGGCCTTTGCCCGCGGGCTCGGCGGGAACGATCTGGACGTGCTCGATCGCGGCTTCCACCAGATCCTCGGCGCTCCGTATGCCGTCGGCGGATGCGGCCAGCGCATTCAGGCGTCCATCGATTAGAAGCAAGGCAAGTCCGTGAACGTAGGCCCAGCCCGCAGTCATGGCGATGGCCTGAGCCGCAGTGGTTCGGCCGAATGAGGATCTATCCTCCTCCGTGCGTTCGGCGGGCGCGCTGAATACGCCGGCCAGGGCGCGCGCCGACACTTGCCGCGCCTGCGCAAGAGCAGGGCGCGCCGCGTCGAGCATTTCGTTGCGCGACATGAGGTGCAGCAAATCCGGATTGGCCACCGCGAAGCTGACATAGCCGCGGGCGATGGCTTTGCGCCGCGCCTGGCCCGCTTCGATACCGTCCGCCTGCTCCGCCATGGAAGCGGCGAGCCGCCGGTGTCCGCTGGCGGCAAGTTCGCTCAGCACCCCAGCCGTGTCGC
Organism: Paraburkholderia sp. NPDC080076; assembly: GCF_050281145.1. Lineage (NCBI taxonomy): Bacteria > Pseudomonadati > Pseudomonadota > Betaproteobacteria > Burkholderiales > Burkholderiaceae > Paraburkholderia > Paraburkholderia sp. NPDC080076. The sequence goes on from NZ_JBNNWQ010000001.1 coordinate 201,599, forward strand.
CGAAATGATGCTGGGGCGCCGTATGCGATACGCCGGCCTCGCGCGCGATAGCGCGCAATGTCAGACCGCGAATGCCGTCGCGCCGTAGTACGACCTCCGCCGCTTCCAGCAACGCGTGGGGCAGGGCGCCGTGATGATAGGGCTTGTCGCGTGACGAGTGATCGGCTGGGGCAGTAGTTTTTGGAGACGCGGACGCTTTGCGGCGTGACGTTGCTTCTTTCATGGTTGTTGGTCGCAAGCGGTATTTTTACAGTGAAAAGATATATTGGCCGACTGAAAGGGGAAAGTCAAAATCTTCGCGCTGAAAATATCGACCCATACGTCGCGGACTACATGCCGTTCAGCCTGTGCAGCCGGTATCCGTTGATCGAATCACGGCGCTGGTCACTTCGGGCGCAAAGTCTTTACATCGGTAAGATTATCGCCTGGCGGGGCGATGCGGTCATGTCATCTTTGCACTGTAAAAATATATGGGAATGGATTGTCGTTAAAACTGGCTCGCTGATCCCGGATGCGGATGTTTGCGTTCATTGATGTCGGCGCGCAGGCGTTCGAACTGCCGCGGTCGTTGCAATTGCACCGATTTTCACAAGGCGCTGCGCTTTTCCATCCTGCCGTCATCGCGATGTTTGACGACGTGCCGGCGCGTCTCGCAGGCCACGCCGACCAGCAGCAGGAAGATCGAGCCGGTGGCTGCGGCACTCGCGCTCGCCATCGAGATATCTATGAGCCATTCAAGCACGTCGGCCATGGGTCATCCCCATCGTTACCATGACGATGAGGGTATCGGGCTTGAATTAGCGATGAATTAGCACGGCTTCAGGCTAACGTAAGCTTCGCGGCCGACGGTCGGTGCAACGCGATACCCAAGCCGAGCGCCGCTAGACGGCCTGGACCATTGCCGGCCAACCTGGTAGCATCACGCGCAGAGACGCCGTGGATAGTCGGCGGCCCTGCAACTCGCTGGACATCTAGATAGATTGGGTATGGAAAAGAAACGATCGCGGATTCGCCGGGAAGCGCTGTGCCCGCCGATTGGCGCGCTGCTGCGCTACCAGGCGCGCATCGTGCGCGTTGTCGCCGAAGCGCGCGGCCAGCGAGCGATGATCGAATCGCTCGACACCACGGGTCGCACTTTTGTCAGCACCGTGAAATGGAACAGCCTGCGCGAGCTCGGCGCTCAACTGTTCTGATAGTGAAGGCCAACGCATCGGCCTGAAATCGGCGACAAATCAAATAGTGGGAAGCAGGCAAGCGACGCATTCAGGAGTCTCGTCCTATTAGGGAATGCCTAACCTTGAGCCGGCGAGGTCCAGCGTCGTAAAATCGTGGCACATCGATTTGAGGGCCCAGCAATGCGTCTGGCTTCTCGTTGCGATTTCAACCGCGCTTTGCACCGTCCGTCTTTGCACTGCGATACCCGGCGGCGCCCGGCGCAGCGGGGTTCCACGTTTTTTCGATCCGCTCCTCGCAGTGAGGCCAGCGGCGCTCGCGGATTTGTCGTTCGATCCGCATCATGACCCCGCTCATTTCCGTCAAACGGCTCAGCAAGCGCTTTCCCGGCGTGAGGGCGCTTCACGAAGTCCAGTTCGAGCTCATGACGGGCGAAGTCCACGCGCTAATGGGCGAGAACGGCGCCGGCAAATCGACGTTGATGAAAATCCTCGCCGGCGTGTACACGCGGGATACCGGCGAAATCATCTATGACGGCCAGCCGGTCGATTTCCAGAGCCCGCGCGAGGCGCAGGCCGTGGGCGTCGGCATCATTCATCAGGAACTCCAGCTGATGAACCATCTGACCGTCGCGCAGAACATGTTCATCGGCCGCGAGCCACGCGGGCGACTCGGACTGTTCCTCGACGAAGACAAGCTCAACGCGCAGGCGCATGACATTCTCGCCCGCATGCACGTGAGTCTCGACCCGCGCGCGGTGGTCAGCACGCTGACTGTCGCAAAGCAGCAGATGGTCGAGATCGCCAAGGCTTTGTCCTACGACTCGCGCGTCCTGATCATGGACGAACCGACCTCGGCGCTCAACGACGCCGAAATCGCCGAGCTGTTCCGCATCATCCGCGAGCTGAAGAGCCGGGGCGTGGGGATCGTCTATATCTCGCACAAGATGGATGAGTTGAAGCAGATTGCCGATCGCGTCACCGTGTTGCGAGACGGTGAATATGTGGCAACGGTCGAGGCGAAAGACACCAGCGTGCAGGCGATCATCGGCATGATGGTCGGGCGCACCTTGACCGACGCCGCGCCTTCCCAACACATCGCCAACCAGGGCGAGGTCGCACTCGAAGTCACCAATCTGAACGCCGGCCCGCTGGTCAGAGACGTGAGCTTTGCGCTGCGCAAGGGCGAGATATTGGGTTTTGCGGGCTTGATGGGCGCCGGTCGCACCGAAGTCGCCCGCGCCGTGTTCGGCGCCGATCCGATCGAATCGGGCGAGATCGTCGTGAAAGGCGTGAAAGCGACGATCAGGAATCCGAGCGATGCGGTGGCGCGCGGTATCGGCTATCTGTCTGAAGACCGCAAGCGCTTCGGCCTCGCGACCGGAATGAGCGTCGAATCGAACATCGTGATGTCCAACTTGCGCAAATTCCTGTCGCTGAATTTTTTCCTGCGCCGTACGCAGATACGCCGGACCGCCGCGCATTTCATCAATCTGCTCGCCATTCGCACGCCTTCCGCGACGCAGGAGGTGCGGCTGCTCTCGGGCGGCAATCAGCAGAAAATCGTCATTGCGAAATGGCTCGAGCGCGACTGCGACGTGCTCTTCTTCGACGAGCCGACGCGCGGCATCGACGTCGGCGCTAAAAGTGAAATCTACAAGCTTCTACGCTCGCTCGCGGATCAGGGCAAGGCAATCGTAATGATCTCGTCGGAACTGCCGGAAATCCTGCGCATGAGCGACCGCATCGTCGTAATGTGCGAGGGCCGCATCACCGGCGAACTTCCGGCGACGGGAGCGACCCAGGAGCGCATCATGCAACTGGCCACGCAGCGCGAACCCCTAAACGCGGCGTGAGCCTCGAGAGGTCTCTTATGACACTGCAATCGGACACTTCGGCGCTGGGCAATAAAAAGAGGTCTTCGAGCCTTAGAGCCCGCGTCTTCACGCCGACCGCTTTGCAAAAGCTGCTCGCCTTCGGGAGCCTGATCCTGCTGTTGGTGTTTTTCAGCTTCGCGTCTCCCGCTTTCATGCAGATGGACAACATGCTCGGGATTCTGCAGGCGACGGCGGTCAACGGCGTGCTGGCGATCGCCTGCACGTTCGTCATCATTACCGGAGGCATCGATTTGTCGGTCGGCACGTTGATGACTTTTACCGCGGTGATTTGCGGCGTGTTTCTGACCTACTGGCATTTGCCGATGTGGACCGGCGTCCTTGCCGCGATTGGCACGGGCGCGATCTGCGGGACCGTTTCGGGCACCCTCACGGCGAAAATGAAAATACCGCCGTTCATTGCCACGCTCGGCATGATGATGCTGCTGAAAGGGCTTTCGCTGGTCGTCTCGGCCGACAAGCCGATCTATTTCACCGACACCGAAAACTTCTACATGATCTCGCAGGATTCGCTGATCGGTGACCTGTTGCCGAGCCTGCCGGTTCCGAACGCGGTCCTGATTCTGTTTTTCCTCGCGGTGGTGAGTTCGATCACGCTCAATCGCACGGCGCTTGGGCGCTACACGTTTGCGCTCGGCAGCAACGAAGAGGCGGTGCGCCTGTCCGGTGTGAATGTCGATCGGTGGAAGATCGCCATTTACGGTCTGAGCGGAGCGATTTGCGGGGTCGCCGGTCTGCTCATCGCCTCGCGCCTGAATTCGGCCCAGCCGGCGCTAGGTCAAGGCTACGAACTCGAAGCGATCGCGGCCGTGGTCATCGGCGGGACTTCTCTTAGCGGCGGCGCGGGCACGATTCTCGGCACGATCATCGGAGCGTTCATCATGAGCGTGCTGACCAACGGTCTGCGCATCATGTCCGTCGCGCAGGAATGGCAGATCGTGGTGACCGGTCTCATCATCATTCTTGCGGTCTACGGCGATATTTTGCGGCGCAAGAAAAGCTGATGCGACGCGGGGCAGGATAAGGAATGGAGCGCCATAAGCTCCCCAACGGCTGAAGTTGATAGCCCATCTTAGGAGGAGAAACACCATGTTGAAAAGAAAACTAATCGGTGTCGTGGTCGGCGTTGGCGCTCTTATTGGCGGGACGAGCGTGACATATGCGGACACCTACATCCCGCTCATTTCGAAGGGCTTCCAGCATCAGTTCTGGCAGGCCGTCAAAGCCGGCGCGGAACAGTCGGCCAAGGAGCACAACGTCAGGATCACCTTCGAGGGGCCGGAAACGGAGGCCATGGTCGACAAGCAGATCGACATGCTCTCGGCCGCGCTCGCCAAGAAGCCGCAGGCGCTCGGCATCGCCGCACTCGATAGCAAGGCGGCCATTCCGCTGTTAAAGCGCGCGCAGGCCGGCAAGATACCCGTGATCGCTTTCGACTCCGGCGTGGACAGCGATATTCCGCTGACGACGTGTGCAACGGATAACCTCGCCGCGGCTGCCCTCGCCGCCGACAAGATGGCCGAGGCAATCGGCAATGCCGGCGAAGTCGGCGTGATCGTGCACGATCAGACGAGCCGCACCGGCATCGATCGCCGCGATGGCTTCCTGAATGAAATGAAATCGAAGCACCCGAACATCAAGATCGTCTCAGTCCAATATGGCGGCGGCGACCATTTGAAGTCGGCGGAAATTGCCAAGACGATGATCCAGGCTAACCCCAATCTCAAGGGCATTTTCGGGGCGAATGAAGGCTCGGCTGAGGGCGCCGCGATCGGCGTCAAGGAATCGGGCAAGAAGCTCGTGCTGATTGGCTACGACTCGGGCAAGGAGCAGAAGGACGACATCAATTCGGGTTTGATGGCCGGCGCCATTACGCAGAACCCGGTCGGCATCGGCAAGTGCGTGGTCGACTCCGCGGTGAAGGCGCTCAAGGGCGAGAAGCTGCCCAAGAAAGTCGACACGGGCTTCTACTGGTACGACAAGACCAATATGACCGATCCGAAGATCGCAGCCGTGCTCTACGATTGATCGTCGCCGCCTGAACGCGGTGTGAGGGGATGGGTCGCGGCGTCGTTCGATGCCACGGCCCTGTTGGCTTTTGGACCGAAGTCGATGGCTGCCGCAGAGGAGAGTGTTCAGATGCCCACGATCACCAAGCTGTCCGTCCGTGACATTCGGTTTCCCACCTCGCGCTCATTGGACGGCTCCGATGCAATGAACGCCGCGCCGGATTATTCCGCCGCCTATGTCACGCTCGAAACCGATTCGCCCGACGCGCTCACTGGCCACGGCCTTACCTTCACGATCGGACGCGGCAACGAGATTTGCGTGACCGCGGTACAGGCGCTTGCTCCGCTGATCGTCGGCAAACGGCTCGAGGATATTGCCGCGAACATGGGCGCTTTCTGGCGCGCGCTGACGTCGGACAGCCAGTTGCGCTGGATCGGCCCGGACAAGGGCGCGATTCATCTGGCGACGGCGGCTGTCGTCAACGCGGCCTGGGATCTGTGGGCCAAAGCGGAAGGCAAGCCCGTGTGGAAGCTGCTCGTCGACATGAGCCCCGAAGAACTCGTGCGTTGCCTCGATTTCCGCTACGTGACGGATGCGATCACGCCGGAGGAGGCCATCGCCATGCTGCATCGTCACGCGAAAACGCGCGGCGAGCGCGAAAAGGAGATGCTTGCACAAGGCTATCCGGCCTACACGACATCGGCCGGCTGGCTCGGCTACGACGACGACAAGATCCGCCGGCTCGCGCGTGAAGGCGTCGCGCAGGGTTGGACGCACTTCAAGCAGAAGGTGGGCGGCAATCTCGAAGAGGATATGCGCCGTGCTCGCATCCTGCGCGAAGAAATCGGCGAGGATCTGAAGCTGATGATGGACGCAAACCAGGTGTGGGATGTCGACGAAGCGGTCGCGAACATGCGGCGCATGGCGCAATTCGATCCGTGGTGGATCGAGGAGCCCACGAGTCCCGACGACATTCTCGGTCACGCGGCCATCCGCGAGCGAATTCGGCCGATCGGCGTCGCGACGGGCGAGCACTGTCATAACCGGGTGATGTTCAAGCAGTTGCTGCAGGCGCGGGCCATCGACTTCTGTCAGGTCGATAGCTGCCGCCTGGGCGGGCTGAACGAAGTGATCGTCGTCCTGCTGATGGCGGCGAAATTCGGCGTGCCGGTGTGCCCGCATGCGGGCGGTGTCGGATTGTGCGAGTACGTCCAGCACATTTCGCTGTTCGACTATATCTGCGTGTCGGCGTCACTGGAAAACCGGGTGCTCGAATACGTGGATCATTTGCATGAGCATTTCGTCGATCCGGTTGTGATCCGCAATGGCCGTTATATGCCGCCGCAGCGTCCGGGTTACAGCATCGAGATGCATGCGGCGTCGCTTGATGAGTATGACTTTCCTGAGGGGGCAGCGTGGAAGGGGTGAAGTGTGGCCCGACTTGAGTCTGCGAAAGCGTTGCGCTGAATTGTGCAGCGCTGATTCTCTTGGTTCGACGTCTTACCGCAACCCCAGCGCAAGCTCCGCAAATTGCATGGCTCGCGCATTCGCATCGCCGTAACGGTGCGCGATATATAACGTGGTCGTGGTGTCGGTCTCATCGAGCGTTCTGAACACGACGCCGGGCACCGCGATGGTTTGCAACGTAGCCGGCACCAACGCAATGCCAAGTCCTGTCGCCGTCAGGCCGATCAACGTCGAAGCCTGCTGCGCTTCTTGCACCACCTGCGGTTCGAAGCCGCGTTTCGCGCACAGCGCAAGTATCTGCTGCGACACGGCCACACCCGCGGCGCGCGGATACGCAATAAACGGCTCGCCGCGCAAATCCTTGATCTTGATCGACGCGGCCTTCGCCAGACGGTGCCCGGCATGCATCGCAACAAGCAACGGCTCTTCCATCAACGGCGTGAAGACGAGTTCGGTCCGCGGCGTGTTGTCCGGCAAACGCAGCAAACCGACATCCAGCTCACGCTGTTCGATCGCCTCGATCTGCAACGACGACGACAGTTCGAGCAACGAGATATTCACCTTCGGCCGCTGCGTGCGGTAAGCGTGAATCAGACGCGGGAAAAGCGGCGACAACGAAGACGCGTTCGTGAACCCCACCCGCAAGCGCCCCACCTCGCCACTGACCGTCTCCCACACACTCTCTTTCGCATGCTCGATCCGCGCGAGGATGGCCCGCGCGTCGTCGACGAGCGCCAGTCCCGCCTCGGTCAGCGCGACCGTGCGGCGGGTGCGATGAAAGAGCCGTGCTCCCAGTTCCGCCTCCAGCGACTGAATCGCCAGACTCAGCGGGGCCTGCGTAATGCCCAGCCGCTCGGCGCTACGGCGAAAATGCAGTTCCTCGGCGAGGACCACGAAAAATTCCAGATGACGGATATTCATTGATTTGCTCTGTAAATCAATAACCTTGGTTTAGAGAATAAATCAAAACTGTTTCCGGGGCGATACTGTCTTCCACCAACAACACAGGAGACAGCATGAACGGTGCGGAACTCGTCGACCGCCTGCGAGCGCGACAGAAAATTATTGCGCTGGGCATTCGCGCCTCGCGCACCACGGACGCCGTCCGCTGGGCCAAAGCCACCGGCTACGACACGATCTGGGTGGACATGGAACACAGCTCGCTGCCGGTCGACACCGTCTCGCAGCTGTGTTCGTGCGCGGTCGATCTCGGTTTGATGCCGTGGGTGCGGGTGCCGGAGCGCGACTACGGCACGATCAACCGCGTGCTGGACGGCGGAGCGCTCGGCATCATCGTGCCGCGCGTCGAAACGGCGGCGCAGGCGCGCGACGCCGTGGTCGCGACGCGCTTTCCGCCGCTCGGCCAGCGCTCGCAACTGGCGACGCTCCCCTATGTCGGCTTCGAGAAACTGCCCGCTCGTGAACTCAACCAGCGTCTGAACGATGCCACCGTGCTCAAGGTGCTGATCGAGAGCCGCGCCGGCGTGGAAGCGGCCGACGCGATCGCGGCGATCGAAGGCGTCGACGTGCTCGCGCTCGGTTGCAACGATTTGTCCGCCGATATGGGCTACACCGGCGAATCGGCGCATCCCGAGGTGGTGGCCGCGTGCCGCAAGGTGATCGCGGCGGCGCAGCGGCACGGCAAGGTGGTGATCGTCGGCGGCATGCCGGAATGCGCGGCGCTCGACGAATTGCGCCGCGACGGCGCGGCGCCGTTCATCTTTGCCGGCATCGACAGCGATGTCTATCTCGCGGCGCTGCGTGAGCGCGCCGAGCAGGCACGCCAACTTTAATTCGACACTCTTACTACTAGATCATGGCAGAGACCCCGCTGATTTCCACGCCGATGCGCGACTACGACACGCTCTCGCGTCCGTCGTTCACCATGCCCGCGCTCGCCTGCGACGCGCACATGCACGTGTTCGGCCCCGAAGACAAATATCCGAAGGTCGAGCATCCGCATTACACGCTGCCGGACGGCAAGCTCTCGCACTATCTGCAGATGATGAGCGTGCTGCAACTGAAGCGCTTCGTGATCGTGCAGCCGAGTTTTTATGGCACCGATAATCGCTGCATGATCGATGCGTTACATGTGGCGGGTTCGATAGCGCGCGGCGTCGTAATGATCGAGGAGAACACCGGCGCGGCGACGCTCGACAGTTTCCATCATTCCGGTGTACGCGCAATCAGGCTCGATCTGTTCGCACGCGCCGGATTGCCGACCGCGGAGATCCAGCAATACATCACGCGCATGGCGCGGTTGTGCGCGAGCCTCGGCTGGCATGTGCAGTTCTATGCGCCGGGTTGGGTCGTGCGCAATCTGATCCCGTTTCTCGCCGACGTGCAGAGCGATTTCGTCATCGACCACATGGGCTACATGCTGGAAGAGGACGGTCTTACTCAAAGCGATTTCGACCGCCTGTTGAGTTTGCTGAAAGACGGCAACTGCTGGCTTAAACTCAGCGCACCGTATCGCATTGCCAAACATCGCGGCTACGAAGCGGTCGCGCCGATGGCCGAGGCGATCATCGAAGCCGCGCCGCACAAAGTGATCTGGGGCTCGGACTGGCCGCACATTCCCGACTCGACGCGCGACACCGGCGAGTTGCTGAATCTGCTCGGCGCGTGGACCGACGATGCCGCGGTTCGCAAGATGATTCTGTCGGATAATCCGGCGCGTCTGTTCGATTACTAGAGAGCACGCAAGCTTATGTCCTATCAACCAGACGCGGCTTTTGCAGGTCTATTCCGCGCCTTCACGTCCGACCCGCAGAGCATCGGCGCGCATCTGACGCAGCAGATGGCGCAGCAAGCCGACGACACGCCCATGCTCGTCTCGACCGGCAGCGACATCGTGCTATTCCCCGGTGCGGGACGTGCGCCGTCGATCGAAAGTTTTCGCAAATCGACGCGCGGCTTCATCGAGTTGACCGCGGTGTCGCATTTGCCTCTGGCGTTGGCCTATCTGGCGCGAATGCGCGAAGTGGCGCCGCACGACGACACGTGGAAAAGCGACGCAGCGCGCTTGCGCCGACACGCACAGGCCGTGCGCGAGGCCAACTCGGTTGCCTTGTGGCGCGAGCATGTTGCCGTGGAGAGCTTCAGCGGTCATGAGCGCAAGATCGCCAACCTCGTCGAATACACCTGCGGCGCGACGATCGACTGGCTTACGCGAGCCGAGCAGGATCCGGAGGTGCTGAGTTTCGAGCGTTTGAATGCGGCGTACTTCGCCGTGCCCTCAAGCGGCGCGTTACCCGTACCGATGAACGATGTGATGTTCGCCACTTTCGGGCTCGCGTTCCTCGATATCGCCTATCGGATCGGCAACTGGTTGCGTGCGCAGTCGCTCGACTGGCAACGCGCGATGGTGCTGGTGAGCGGTCAATCCGGCCGGCCGACGGCGGGCACGACGTGGGCGTCGAACAATATGTGCTACTTCGTGTGGCGCGCGTCGGAGCGTGTGCTGCCACCGGATCGCATTCTCGTTGCACCGCACGCGCCGTCGTTCTCGGTGGCCGAGCTTGGCGACGGGGCCGGCCTTGCCGAACTCGAACGCATGTATCGCAGCCTGTGGCTCAACACGCGCTCGAGCATCGACGTAGCGCGCTTGCTGTTTCCCGACCAGCGCGCCTATCGCGTCGAGCCGGCGCCCGCCGACGGCATGCCGCCGATCACTTCCATCGACGATCGCGACGCCACCGCTGCCCGGCTGCGCCGCATCATGGAAGATCCCGCGCAGCTGCTGTCGAATTGCGTTGCCGACTACATCGTCGATCAGCTTCATGACAACGGCAATCAGCCGCAAAACGTGGCGATTCCGGGGTTCACCAATGTGTCGTATCCGGACGTCGTGAAGCCATAACGGCATGCCTGCCAACTGTTAAAAAACGACCGGCGTGTCAGGGCACGCGCGCCGGCTGAATCAAATGCCCTTGATGGATGGAGACAGTCATGAACGCTTTTGGGTTGGAGCAATCCGCCGGGCCGCCGTCGAACAACGTGCTGCGTATCACGCTCGTGTGCTTCGCGGTGTCGATGATCGACGGCTTCGACACCTTGATGTTGTCGTTCGTCGCGCCCTTGCTCGCCAAGTCCTTGCAGATCGATCACGCGGCATTGGGGCGCGTATTCGGCGCGGGCTTTGTCGGCACCGTGCTCGGGTCGTTGATCGTGGGTCCACTGGCGGACCGCTTCGGACGCCGGCCCATGCTGGTGCTCGCGCTGTGCGTGACGGGCATTTTCACGCTCGGCTGCGCGTTTGCCACTTCCGCGACGGCGCTGGCCGCTCTGCGCTTTCTCGGTGGCTTAGGGATGGGCGGCGCGATACCACCGGTGGCGGCGATCACCGCCGAGAGCAGTTCGCCGCAGCGCCGCTCGTCGCTGGTGATTCTGATGTTCATCGGTTTTCCGCTCGGCGCGGTGGTGGGCGGTGCGATCACCGCTGCATTGATGATGCGCTTCGGCTGGCCGTTCGTGTTTGTGATGGGTGGCGCCTCCGCGCTAGTGGCGCTGATTCCGGTACTACTGGTGATCCCGAAGCAGACCGTTTCTCGCGCTGAACTGGCCGCGGCGCGGCAGCGCAACGCGGCGCTTCGAACCGGGTTGCCCGGCAAGCTATTCGGCAATCTGTTTGCCGGCGGCCGCCTCGCCGCGACGTTGGCGCTGTGGTTCGGCGTGCTGTCCAGCATGATCCTGTCGGGCTTTCTCGTCAGCTTCATGCCGACCATCCTGAACATGAACGGCGTGGCGCCGGCGCGTGCTGCATTAGGGGCGGTGGTGTTGAACATCGGCGCGATTGGCGGCGCGCTGGTGATCTCCATGCTGGTCGGCAAGCGCGGACCATTCGTGCCGGTGACGATCTCGTTTCTCTGCGGCGCGTTGTTGACGTTTGCGCTGGGGCACATCATCGGTGCGGGCAACGTCGCGTTCGCCATGCTGTCCGCGGTGGGGGCGTGTCTGGTCGGCGGGCAACTGACGTTTCCGGCGATCGCTAGCCGCCTCTTTCCCGCCGACGTCCGCGCGGCCGGCGTTGGTTGGGCGATGGCGATCGGACGCACCGGCTCGATCATCGGGCCGCTGGTGGGCGGCATTCTGCTGTCGCAGCATCTGCCGTTCGACACGCTGTTCATGGTCGCCGCGCTGCTCGCGGTGGGCGGTGCGCTCGGCATCGGCCTCGCGAATATGTGGCGGCCACGCGAAGAGAGTGGGCCGGCGCTCGCGTCTGCGTCCTTTGCAATCACAGGTTCGGAGTTAGGGAATGGCAAACACTGAGCGCAGCAGATTCTTGCTCACACCGCTGCAGCAATTACCCACGAGCGGTGCGCGTGCCGTGGAAGTCTTTACGAACGACGAGGGCACCTTCCTCGGCGTGCCGCAACTGGCACGCGATGTGGCCGGTGAAGCGCCGTACATGAACGGAGGCGACAGCGATATCGACGCGCCGATTTACCGCTGGCAGGATGGCCGCTTTGTCGAGCATGAAGCGTTGGCTTTGCCGGGCGGCGAAGATCTCGCTTACTTCAAGATCGACGGACGGCAGTTTTTGGCGGCAGCTGGAATTCGAACGGGAAAGGGCCCATACGAACTCGATTGCGACGCAACCGTATACGAACGGATCGAGCGTAAATGGGTACCGTTACAGCACTTTCCGACGTTCGCCGCGAAGCAGTGGTTCGCGTTCTCGCTCGGCGCACGGCATTTTCTCGCATTGGCGCAAGGCGTGGTGATTGAAGGCGTCGAGCCAAAAAACCCTCGCACGTCGCGCATTTTCGAGTGGGACGGTGAGCGCTTCCTGCCGTTTCAGACGCTCGATGGACAGTGGGGCTATAACTACGCGTTCGTCTCGTTCGGTGGCGAACACTATCTCGCGTATGCGGACCATGTCGGCGGTTCGGCGATTTATCGCTGGAACGGCGAGCGATTCGAAACGTTCCAGGGGCTCGATGAAAACGGCGGCCGCGCATTCCGTTTTTTCGAAGCGAACGGCGTGCTTTGGATGCTTCACGCGAATCTGCTCCAGCACACCACACTGTACCGATTCGACGGCTCGCAGTTCGTGGCCGTGCAGGTACTCGGCGAGGCGGGCGGACGCGAACTCTGTCTGGTCGACGGCGAGCAAGGCCTGTATCTGGTACGTGTGTGCTTTATCACCGGCACGCCGAAAGCACCGGTCGTCGTGCCGCAATCGCAAATCTTCCAATGGCGCGAGGACCGTTTCGAACTCGTCGAGACGTTCGAGACTTCCGCTGCAACGGACGCCCGCGCTTTCATGATCGACGGACAGCGCTATCTGGCCGTCAGCAATAGTCTGAGCGCGGACATTCGCTTTCGTATCGATTCGGCGCTGTATCGCTTCAACGGTTAGCAGCTTCGTCGAACACTGACTGGCCCGGCGACCCGCCGGGCAATCCTCCACGGGAACCGATATCCCTTCGGCACGGGAGGGCACCGCTTTGCCTTTAAAAAATAAAATCTGGAGACGAGCAATGAAAAAGTTTGCCTTGAGCTTGAGCACGGCCGCAGCGCTGGCATTGAGCAGCCACGTCGCGCATGCGCAAAGCAGTATCACGTTGTACGGCATTATCGATGCCGGGCTGACGTACTTCAGCAATCTTAACGGCCACGGCACGTTTGTCGCGAACGACGGCTCGATTCAGTCCAATCGCTGGGGATTGCGCGGCGTGGAAGATATCGGCGGCGGCACGAAGGTCGTTTTCGTTTTGGAGAACGGTTTTAATCTCTATTCGGGCACGATGGTCCAATCCGGTGTTCTGTTCAGCCGCCAGGCCTGGTTGGGCCTGAGCGCGCCGAAATACGGCACGTTCACGCTCGGAAAGCAATATGACTTCTTCTGGGACAACCTTACGCAGTTCGCGATGGGCCAGGTCGCGGGGCAATATGCCTGGCATCCGGGCGACTTTGATCACCTGGCCGGCACGCTGCATATCAACAACGCGCTCAAGTACACGTCGCCGAACTACGGCGGATTTTCCGCGGGCGCGTTGTACGCGTTTCCGTCGCAATCCGTTCCCGCGGGCACTGGCCGTGTGATCGCCTTTGGACTGCGTTATTCGAATGGGCCGCTGAACCTCGGCGCGGCTTACACGGACACGCATGACCTCGGTGTGAATGCGCCGACGCAGGCTGGCACCACGCTGTTTCCCGATTTGCCCGCCGGCCCGGTGATTGCGAATAGCGTCAGCAGCTTCGGCATTGGCGGCAGTTACCGCTTCGGCCGTAGCCTTACTCGTCTCCTGTTCACCGATGTGCATTTCCGCGTTCGCGACGACAGCGGCTCCATGACCACTTACGAGGCCAACGAAGTATTCCAGCTAACGCCCGCCACCACGCTGATGGGCGGCTACTGGTACAGCAAACTCGAAGGGCAGAAGTGGCAGAACGTGACGGTGCTGCTCGACTATGCGTTGTCCAAGCGCACCGACGTCTACACGAGTGCAACGTATCTGCGTGCGTCAGGCGGCGCGGCGCCGGTGTTTCTCGGCGGTGGCGCGGCGCCGGTGTTTGCAAACGGCGAGTATGTGAGTACCGGCCAATCGTCGACGGCGGTGCGCGTCGGTATTCGCACGTTGTTCTAGGATTTCGTTTGATGTGGCGGCGTGATTGGCGGTTCATCCGACGATCTGGCCGCCTGACGTTCTAATCGTCAGCGAAGTATCTGATCGATGACGCGCTGATTGGCAAGCGAACTCTCGAGAGAAAATGCGAGTCCGGTTTTGCGGCCAATGACCGTGTCCGAGAAGTCCTCGACCATCGCCTGATACTGGTCTACATCGCTGAATTCCTGCAAGTGTTCATTGCCTGTTTCATTTGAACGATGGCGGACTTGCGCAGGGCCATAGCTTCCCGGATTGAACGGCGCGTCGACGCTCAGCCATCCTTTGGTGCCATGAAAGATCATGTGCTGGCGGCGCGCCATTTGTGTGCCGCAATAGAAGCTCAGCGTGAACCCCGGAAAATCCGCGACGCAACGGGCGAACCGGTCGGTGCCGAAACGCGGGTCCAATACGACTTCGCTCTGGACGCGATCCGGTTCCAGGCCGGTGGCAAGACGCGTAGTGACGACCGGATATACGCCGATGTCTCGCACGCCGCCGCCGCCGAGTGCGAAGTTGTTCTTGAGCGCGTCGGGGTCGTCATTGAAGTAGGTAAATGAGCCTTCAACCAGCTTGAGCTCGCCGATCAAGCCTTGTGCAAGGCTGTCGCGCACAAAGGTCCACTGCGGATGATGCGCCACCATGAACGCTTCGCCGCATACAAGGCCCGTTTGATCGCGCAACGCGATCAGTTCCTGCACCTCGGCCGCACTCATGGCAATCGGCTTCTCGCACAACACGTGCTTGCCGCCGAGCAATGCCTTCTTGCACCATTCGAAGTGGCTTGCCGTCGGCAGCGGAATATAGATCGCATCCACGTCCGGGCTCGCGATCACTTCCTCATAGCTGGACGATACATGGGCGATATCATGCTTCGTCGCGAAAGCCTGCGCGCGGGCGTGATCGCGGCTGGCCACGGTGGTCACCCGGCCATTGCGCGATCGCTGCAGGGCCGGCACCACGAAGTTGTTCGCAATCTTTGCGGCGCCTAATACGCCCCAACGGACTCTGTCTGTCATTGTCTTTCCTTTATTGTTGATGCGGTTCCGCGTTGCGCTGTCAGCAGACGCTCTGCAGACGTTCGGCACAGATTGCCAGAACTTCTTCCGGATCACGCCGCCACCAGTCTTGCGCGGAAAAAATTTCGACTTCGATCAGCCCCTCGTAGCCGGCTCGTTCAATGGTTTGCCGAACGGCGGGCAGGTCGATCACGCCGTCGCCCATCATGCCTCGATCGAGCAACACGTCGCGCGTTTCGCGCAGCCAGTCACACACGTGATACGCAAGAAGTCGCCCGGCGCGGCCCGCTGCCTCGATTGACGCCGTCAGCGCGGGGTCCCACCAGCAGTGATAGACATCCACGGCGACGCCGATCATTGCGCTGCGATCATTATCCACGCGCTCGCAAATTTCCAATGCCTGCGCGATGGTGTTGAGCACGGCACGGTCGGCTGCGTACACCGGATGCAGCGGTTCGAGCGCAAGCGGCACACCGCAATCGCGAGCGGTTTCCAGCAGCATCGCAATGCCCTCCGTAACCTGGTTTCGCGCGCCAGTCAGATCCCGACCGCCTGCGGGCAGTCCACCGACCACCATCACGAAACAACGCGCGCCGAGGGTGGCCGCGTCACGCAACGCAGCGCGGTTGGCTTCGACGTTCGCCGCGAATTCCGCCGATGTCGTCGCCGGCAAGTAAGTCGAGCGGCAATAGCCCGTTACCGTGAGATCGAGCGCCTTGATCTGTCTCGCGATCTGCACGACGTCGGCTTCGTCGACTTCGCGACGCCACGGTGCAATCCCGCCGAAACCGGCTCGGGCGATGCGGTCAATCGTGCGACTGAGCGGCTCCCGATGCCCCAGCGTGGCGGTATTGATGGAGCACAGGTCGAGTCTTCCCTGAAGGTTTCTCATAAGTTTCCAGATCGATATCGAACACGAGCAGGCCTTGCGCGCCGCCATCGAGTGCTTCGAGCAGACGCGCGCCGATCGCCTGATGCGTCGGGTGCGCAAGATACGCAAAGCAGGCCGCGCGGCTCTCGAAGTCCATCATGAAGCCGTCGGCGAAGTTCATGCCGTAGCCTTCCGGCGACACATTGGGTCCGCACTGAAAGTTCGTGAAGACAATGCCGGGCACTTCGGTGAGCCGCCGGATCTGCTCGAAGAACGCGAGCCGCCGCGTCGGCGTGACGTCGGCGCGAAACCGGCAGAACACCATGTGCCGCACAGCACCGGTTGGGCGGCTCATCGTCAGTCTCCGCAGCCGAGGGGCGCCATGACGCGGCGAATGCGCGCGACGGCATCCGCGGGATCGCGCAGCAAGCGGGCCTGATCGGCGAGACGGAAGACGTCGGCGAGATAGGCGGGCGGACGCATGCCGTGGTGGCCGCCGGGCATGAAGAAGTGGTCCTGGAAGCCGTTCAGGTACGCGAGGAACACCACGCCCGTCTTGTAGTACTGCGTCGGCGCGCGAAAGATGTGGCGCGAGAGCGGCACGGTCGGCGCGAGCAACGCGTTGAAGCTGGCGTGATCGTTGGCGGCGAGAGCGGATAACGCCTGCGACGCGGCCGGCGCAATCGCGTCGAAGATGCCTAGCAACGCGTGCGAAAAATGTGTGCCGTCGCCGGCGATCAGCGCGGGATAGTTGAAGTCGTCGCCGGTGTACATTTTCACGCCGTGCGGCAGGCGCTGACGGAATGCGATTTCCTTCTGCTCATCGAGCAGCGAGATCTTGATGCCGTCGACTTTTGAAGCACTCGTCCCGATGATGTCGAGACACACCTGCGCTGCGTCGGCAAATTCATTTGCGCCCCAGTAGCCCGCGAATTCGGGGTCGAACATATCGCCGAGCCAGTGCAGGATCACCGGTTGATCGCACATGGCGAGCACTTCGCGATACACGCGCCGATAATCGTCCGGCGTACGCGCGACCCGCGCGAGCGCGCGGCTCGCCATCAGGATCACCCGGCCGCCCACGCGCTGCACCGCCTCAAGTTGCTCCGCATACGCGCGGATCACCTGATCACAGTTCATGACCGAAGCGGGCGCGATATGGTCCGTGCCGCAACCCGACGCGATCGCCGCGCCCGCAATGTCGCGCGTGCCTTCGATGCTGCGCGTGATCAGTTCGAGCGCCGTGCTCCACGGCAAGCCCATGCCGCGTTGCGCGGTGTCCATCGCTTCCGCGATGCCGAGCCCTTGCTGCAACAGATAGCGCCGGTAAGCGATCGTGCGATCCCAGTCGATGGCGGGCGCGGCGTTCAGTTCGCCCGCGCGCAGCGGATCGGCCACCACGTGGGCGGCGGAATACGCGATGCGGTTGAATTCGCGTTCGGGCGGCCGTACTTCGAGCGGCACACCTTCCACGCGATACGTTTCCATCGTGCCGGACGCGGCCGGAAGTTTGATTGTAAGGTTCATATGCAACTCAATATTTGGTGACGAGCAGGCCGCCGTCGATACGGATCGCCTGGCCGACGCTATAGGGAAGGCCGCCCGTTGCAAGCGTGCGCACGGTGGTCGCCACTTCCTGCGGCGTGCCCCAGCGCTTAATCGCGGTGAGCCCTTGCTCGATCTGCGTGTCGTAGCGCGCGCGGGACGGCGCCGTCATTTCGGTTTCGATCAGGCCGGGTTGCACTTCGTACACGCTGATGCCGTGTTCGGCGAGGCGCAGCGAAAACAACGTGTTCGCCATTGAAAGTCCGGCTTTGGACACGCAGTATTCGCCACGCAACGGCGACGCCGCGATCGCGTTCGACGACGTGATCGTGATCACAGACGGATGTGGCGCGACGGCGCCGCCGGAGCGCGCGAGGCAGTGTTTCGCGAAGGCCTGCGTGAGGAAGAACGTGCCCCGCGTATTCACGGCGATACAGCGGTCGAAACTTTCCGGCGTCACGTCGAGCAGATCGCCGCGCGACATCACCGAGACGCCCGCGTTGTTCACGAGGCAATCGATCTGGCCGTCGAGCGCTGCTTCGATCTCGTTTAACGTGGCGGGATGCGAGTCGATGTCGGCGAGATCGGAGATGACCGCGATCGCGCGCGCGCCGGTTTGTTCAACTTCGCGCACGGCGTCGTCGAGTTCTTGCGACGCCACCGCATCGGTCAACGCCACATCGAAACCCGCGCGCCCGAGTTCGACGGCGATCGCCCGGCCGATGCCACGCCGGCTGCCTGTGACAAGAGCAATGGGACGCGCACTCATAACGTGGCTCCATTGGCGATCAGATCGCGCGCGACGATGGTGCGTTGAATCTGGTTGGTACCTTCGTAAATCTGCGTGATCTTCGCGTCGCGATACAGACGCTCGACTTCATAGCCGCGAATGTAGCCGCTGCCGCCGAAAATCTGCACGGCGTTCGCGCTGTGCTTGACGGCGGTGTCGCCCGCGAAACACTTCGCCATCGAACACGCAATGCTCGCGCGTTCGCCCGCTTCGAGCCGTTCCGCCGCATCGTGCACGAGTAGCCGCGCGGCCTGAATGTCGGTCGCCATGTCGGCCAGCATCCACTGAATGCCCTGGAATTCGGCGATGTGGCTGCCGAACTGCTTGCGCGTCTGAGCGTAGTCGAGCGCCGCTTCGAGGCCCGCCTGCGCGATGCCGACCGCCAGTGCCGCAATGCCCACGCGGCCCTTGTCGAGCACGCTCATCATGATGTGAAAGCCGCGGCCTTCCTGGCCGAGCAGCGCGTCTTGCGGCAGCTTCACGCGATCGAAATGCAGTTCGCCGACTTGCGACGCGCGCTGGCCCATCTTGTGTTCCTTCGCGCCTTTCGACACACCGGCGAGCGCGCAGTCCACGATGAAAATACTCATGCCGCGCCGGCCCGCGGCAGGGTCGGTGCGCGCGAGCACGAACGCGACGTCTGCGACCGGCGCGTTGTGAATCCACAGTTTCGCGCCGCTGAGCTCCCAGCCATCGGGCGTGCGGACCGCTGTCGTGCGGATGCCCGACACGTCGGTGCCGGCGTCCGCTTCAGTGATGCAATACGCGGGACGCAGCGTCGCGCGCAGCAACGGCTCCATGTATTTCGCGCGCTGCGCGTCGGTGCCGTGCACCGAAAGCAGCGTGCCGACCAGTTCGAGCAGGCCGCACTGATCCGCCACCGACGCGTAACCGCGCGACAGTTCCTCCATCACCAGCGCATACGCCGTGACATCGAGCCCCGCGCCGCCGAACGCCTCCGGAACGGTAATGCCGAACAGGCCCAGTTCGCCCATCTGCGCGTAGATCTCGGCGGGAAAGCGCTCGTCGCGATCCAGTTCTTCCGTGATCGGACGAATCACTTCCTGCGCGAAACGGCGCGTGGTTTCGCGAATCTGCTGATGCGTGTCTGAGAGTTTCATGCTGTCTCCATCGTAATGATCGGTACCTGTTTTTGCGTCTGATCGGGCTCGTTCAGGTAAACCCGAGCCTCGCGCATCGCTACTTGAATTACATGATTCCCTGTGCCAACATTGGCAACAAGTAACCAACTGGTTCGTTATTTAAGACCAACGAATCGCTGCTGTCAACGAGGTTTGAGGCCGATCTGAGTGGAGGATGGTTTGGATAAGTGGATGGATGCCGCCGAGGCGGCCGGGCAAATTTTCGACGGTGCGACCATTGCGCTGGCCGGTTCCGGCGGCGGTCTGCTCGAGCCGGACGCCGTGCTCGCGGCGCTCGAACAGCGCTTTCTTCGGACGGGACATCCGCGTGACCTGACGGTGGTTCACGCGCTCGGTATCGGCGACGGCAAGAGCAGCGGGCTCTCACGGTTTGCACACGCCGGCATGGTGCGGCGCGTGATCGGCGGACATTGGAGCTGGTCGCCGGCCATGCAGCAGATGGCACAAGACAACGCGTTCGAGGCCTATAGCTTTCCCGCCGGTGCGATTTCCACGTTGCTGCGCGAAATCGGCGCGGGGCGGCCGGGGCTGGTCACGCATGTCGGCTTGCGTACGTTTGTCGATCCGCGTATCGATGGCGGCAAGATCAACGCGCGCGCCAGTGAAGACCTGGTCGAACTGATCGAACTGGATGGGCGCGAATACCTGCGCTACAAGCCGTTCAAGGTGGACTTCGCGATCGTGCGCGGTTCGTCTGCTGATGCGAGCGGCAACGTCACGCTGCGCCGCGAGCCTGCCGATCTCGACACATACGCCGCGGCGCTTGCCGCTCATAACAGCGGTGGCCGCGTGATCGTGCAGGTCAAGCAGCGCACCACGCAGGGCTATGTGCCGGCGCGTCTTGTACGTATTCCGGGGATTCTCGTCGATACGCTCGTCGAGACGCGGGAGCAGGTGCAATGCGTGGTCGCCGATTACGACCCGGCGCTGAGCGGCGAATCACTGAGCCCGATCGACGACGGTTTCTACGAAATTCCCACGGGCATCCGCTACATCATCGCAGCGCGTGCCGCGCAGGAATTGCATGAGGGACAGTCGGCGAATTTCGGTTTCGGCATTCCGGGCGGCATTCCCGGCGTGCTCGCGCAACACGGTCGGCTCGGCACTTTCTGGGGTTCGGTCGAGCAGGGCATTCACAACGGCGCGATGCTCGACGGCCCGATGTTCGGCACCGCCCGCAACGCGGAGGCGATCCTTTCGAGCGTCGACCAGTTCGATTTCTATAGCGGCGGCGGCGTGGACATCACGTTCCTCGGCATGGGCGAAATGGATGGCGAAGGCAACATCAACGTGTCGAAGCTTGGTGCGACGGTGGTGGGGCCGGGTGGTTTCATCGACATCACTCAGGGCGCGCGAAAGATCGTGTTTTGCGGCAGTTTCGAAGCGAAGGGGTTGCAGGTCGAACAGGCTGGCGCGGGCGTGAAGATCGTGGCGCCGGGCAGTGTGCCGAAGCTCGTCGAACGCGTGCAGCACATTACGTTTAGCGGCGAGCAGGCGCGTATCGCGAAGCAGGAAGTGTTGTACGTGACGGAGCGCGCCGTGTTCCGTCTCGAAGAGAATGGCGTGCGTTTGATCGAAGTGGCGGAAGGTGTCGATGTCGAGCGTGATGTGTTGGCGCGTATGGCGTTCCGTCCGCTCGTCGACGACGCACTGTTGGCGCGAGGAAAAAATGAAGCGCGTGAAGCACATGCCAGAGTGGCCTGACGCCGCTCGCGGTGACGTGAAGCGCCGTATCCGGGCGCTTCAGCCGTCACGGCGATCAGGGGCGCAGCAGGCGCAGAACGGTTTCGATATTGAAGTCGAGACGGTTTTTCAAAGCCTCTTTGCTCATGAAGTCGATGTCGAAGATCACACCGCTCGTGAAGCGATTGGTCAGGTAGTAGTAGCCGACCGCCGCCATGGTGATGTGCAGTTGCCTTGCATCGACGCCCGCGCGAAATACGCCCGCTTCGACGCCCCGATCGATTATGCGTTGCAGCATCGAGATGAAACCATGATGCAGTTCCTTGAACCGTTCGGACTTCTTCACGTGGCGTGCCTTGTGAAGATTCTCGCTGTTCACGAGCGTCATGAACTCAGGGTTCTTCAGGTAGTAGTTCCACGTGTGCGTGGTGAGCGCGACGATCGCGTCTTCGGGCGAGAGGTGGTCGAGGTTCAGCTTCAGTTCGGCGGAGCGGATGTCGGCGTAGGCATCTTCGAGCACAGCCTGAAACAACTCCTCCTTGCTGCCGAAGTAGTGATAGATCATCCGCTTGTTGGCCTTGGCGCGCGTGGCAATGGCTTCGACGCGAGCGCCGGCGAGGCCGAGTTTGGCGAACTCCTTCTTGGCGGCTTCGAGAATGCGTGCCCGGGTGACTTCGGGGTCGCGTTGCCGCGGCGGTTGCGCGGCGCCGGCTTGGGCCGTTTTCGATGCCCGGCCCGGGGGCGTGCTCGCAAGAGTCATGTTGGCTGGTCGCAGGAAAAAAGTGTGAGGGAACGGTGTCGGTCGATCTGGTGTCGTGTCAGCGACTATAGACCAAAAAGGCATTGCGAGGAAGTAACTGGATGGTGCAGAATGGGCGCCAAAAATGCCAGAAGCATTGTCTTGCCGAAGCGGTTTACCTCGCGCGCGGCGCGCGTTTCAGCGCCCGCGTGAATGCAAACTCTGGAGACAGGAATGAGCAATCTGAATGAACTCGCAGCAACGCTTCGTCTTCCGGCGGAGCCGCTGCGCACGCCGATGTTCATCGACGGCAAGGACTACGCGGGCAGCACCGGCGAGTTCGTCGAGCGCAAGAGCCCGGGCCACGGCGTGCCGGTCACGGCCACGGTGCGTGCCTCTGTCGACGATCTGAACGCAGCGGTCGCCAGCGCGCGCCGCGCGTTCGACGACGGCCGCTGGTCGCGCCTGTCGGGCGAGCAGCGCGCCACCGTGCTGCTGAAAACCGCGCGTCTGATCCGCGACAACGTCGAAACGCTGGCGTATCTGGAAACGCTGGAAAGCGGCAAGCCGATCGGCCAATCGCGCGGCGAGATCAATGCGGCGGCAGGCATCTGGGAATATGCGGCCGGTCTCGCACGCGTCGTGCACGGCGATTCGCACGACACGCTGGGCGCTGATCTGTTCGGCTTGACGGTGCGTCAACCGATTGGTGTCGTCGGCATCGTCACGCCATGGAATTTTCCGTTCTTCATTCTTTCCGAGCGTCTGCCGTTCGTACTCGCCGCGGGTTGCACGGCTGTCGTCAAACCTGCTGAACTCACCTCGACCACCACGCTGAAGCTCGCCGCACTGCTGAGCGAAGCCGGCTTGCCGGACGGCGTCGTGAACGTGGT
Source organism: Paraburkholderia sp. NPDC080076 (assembly GCF_050281145.1). Classification (NCBI taxonomy): domain Bacteria; kingdom Pseudomonadati; phylum Pseudomonadota; class Betaproteobacteria; order Burkholderiales; family Burkholderiaceae; genus Paraburkholderia; species Paraburkholderia sp. NPDC080076. Next base: position 224,459 of record NZ_JBNNWQ010000001.1, read on the forward strand.
GACGGGGCTCGGCCCGGTGGTCGGCCAGGCGCTCGCCGAGCATATGGACGTCGACATGGTGTCGTTCACCGGCTCGACGCCGGTTGGCCGCTCCGTGCTCACTGCGGCCGGCGGCAACATGAAGAAGGTCGGGCTGGAACTCGGCGGCAAGAATCCGCAAATCGTTTTCGCGGACGCCGATCTCGACGATGCCGCCGACGCCATTGCGTTCGGCATCTGCTTTAACGCGGGACAGTGCTGCGTATCAGGCAGCCGGCTCGTCGTGCATCGTTCGGTGGAAGAGGAACTCGTCGCGCGCGTGAAAGCCGTGTTCGAAAAAGTGCGCGTGGGCGATCCGCTCGATGCATCGAACCATGTCGGCGCGATCGTGGAAGCACGTCAGTTCGAGAAGATTCGCGGCTTCATCGACGCGGGCCGGCGTGACGGCGCACAACTGGTTCACGGCGGTGAGGCGACCAGCGACGGTGAGCGTTTCTTCATCCAACCGACCTTGTTCCGCAACGTGGAGCCGCAAAGCGCACTGGCGCAAGAAGAGATCTTCGGACCGGTGTTGTCGGTCACGCCGTTCGATACATTCGAAGAGGCGATCCAGTTGGCGAACGGCGTGCCATATGGCCTCGCCGCCAGCATCTGGACGCGCGACCTGCAAGGTGCGATCAGCAGCTTCCGCGAGGTTCAGGCGGGCCGTATCTGGGTGAATTGCACGATTACCGGCGGCCCCGAAATGCCGATCGGCGGCGTCAAGCAGTCGGGCATCGGCCGCGAAACGGGCCGTTATGGCGTGGAGGAATACACGGAGCAGAAGTCGGTGCATGTCCAACTCGGCAAGCGGCCGCGCTGGATCGCGTAACACCCGTTGAATTGATCGAGCGGCCGTGAAGAGCCGCACGCAACATCCGGATCACGCGCAGCGTGTGATCGTAGAAAACCGTATCGGAGACAGCAATGTATGACTATGTGATCGTAGGTGGCGGCGCGGCGGGTTGTGCGCTGGCAGCGCGTCTGAGCGAGGACGCCGGCAACCGTGTTTTGTTGCTCGAAGCCGGGCCCGCCGATACCGATCCGTATATCCATATGCCCGTCGGCTTCTTCAAGATGACGGGCGGTCCGCTGACCTGGGGTTATCGCACGACGGCGGCAGCGGAAACACAGCGCCGCCAGATTCCGTTCGCGCAAGGTCGCGTGCTCGGCGGCGGCGGCTCGATCAATGCGATGGTCTACACGCGCGGCCAGCCCGCCGACTACGACGGCTGGGAACGCGACGGCTGCATCGGCTGGGGCTTTCGCGACGGCGTGCTGCCGTACCTGCGCCGCATGGAAGACAACGAGCGCCTGTGCAACGAATATCACGGCGTGGGCGGCCCGCTCGGCGTGTCCGATCTCATCAGCGTCAACGAACTGACCAAGGCGTTCGTGCTCGCGGGCCAGGAAGCCGGCATGCCGTACAACAGCGATTTCAACGGCGCGCAGCAGGAAGGCGTGGGCGTGTATCAGGTCACGCAGCGCAATGGCAAACGCTGCAGCGCGGCGGTGGGTTATCTGCGTGATGCGCGCTCGCGGCCCAATCTCACGGTTCGCACGGACTGCCTCGTGTCGCGCGTCGTGATCGAGAACGGCCGCGCGGTCGGTGTCGAATTCGCGCCGCGCGGCGAGCGCGCGAACGTGACGGTTGCGCGCGCCGAACGCGAGGTGATCGTGACCGCCGGTGCGATCGGCTCGCCGAAACTGTTGATGCTCTCCGGGATCGGCCGCGCAGAAGATCTGGAGCGCGTCGGCGTGAAGCCCGTGCATGCGCTGAACGGCGTCGGACAGAATCTGCAGGACCACTTCGACATCGACATCGTCTACGAACTCAACGGCCCCTATAGTCTCGACAAGTACGCGAAAAAGCACATGATGTTGCTCGCCGGACTCGAGTACAAACTGTTCAACAAGGGACCGGTGACGTCGAATATCGCCGAAGGCGGCGCGTTCTGGTACTCGGACAGCAGTGTGCCGACGCCCGATCTGCAATTCCATTTCCTGCCCGGTGCCGGGGTCGAGGCCGGTGTGCCGCCGGTGCCGTCCGGTTCGGGTTGCACGCTCAACTCGTACTTCCTGCGTCCGCGCAGCCGCGGCAGCGTGACGTTGCACAGCGCCGATCCCGCTGATGCGCCGCTGATCGATCCAGCCTATATTCGCGATCCGTACGACCTGAAGGTCGCCGTCGACGGCATTCGGCAGAGCCGCGAAATCATGAGTCAGAACGCGCTGCGCAAGTACATCCGGAGCGAGCATTTTCCGGGTGGCAAGGTCCGCACGCAGGCCGAATACGAAACCTACGCGCAGCAGTACGGACGCACGGGCTATCACCCGGTCGGCACCTGCAAGATGGGCGTGGACGAGCTGTCGGTTGTCGATCCGCAATTGCGCGTGCGTGGCATCGAGGGTTTGCGAGTCGCGGACTCGTCGGTGATGCCGCGCATCGTCAGCTCGAACACGAATGCGCCCACGTTGATGATCGCGGAAAAGGCCGCCGATCTGATTCGCGGGCTGGTAGCGCAACCCGTGCCCATGCGGGGCGCGCTCGCGGGCACTTCCGGACGCGCGACGCGCGAGTCCGCTGCGGCCGCGGTTTGATGCCGGAGTTGCGCAAGCAGGACTGAGGAAGGGTACGCGGAATGATTGCGTATCTCTTCCATGGGGTAAATATCCGGTTATTTATACACGGCCCTGAAGAGAGGGTTCTTTTGCTCGGAGGAGACATCATGAACAGACAGGATCAACGCGCAGGCGTATCACGCCGCGACTTCATCAAGCTCGGCGCGGGCGCGGCATTCGCCGTCGCGGGTGGCGGCATGTCGGGCCTCTCGTTCGGCGCGGGGCAGACCACGCTCGCCTGCTCGTTCCGTTCGCTGACCAACCCGTACTACACGGCGTTCAACAAGGGCGCGCAAAGCTTCGCGAAGAGCGTCGGTTTGCCGTATGTGCCGCTCACGACCGAGGGCAGTTCCGAGAAAGGCATCGCGGATATCCGCGCGTTGCTGCAGAAGACCGGCGGCAATCTCGTGCTCAACGTCGACCCGAACGATTCCGCCGACGCCCGCGTGATCGTCGAAGCCTGCTCGAAGGCCGGCGCGTATGTCACGACGATCTGGAACAAGCCGAAGGACCTGCACCCGTGGGACTTCAATCCGAACTACGTGGCGCATCTTTCTTACGACGGCGTCGCGTATGGCGAGGAAACGGCCACGCAGCTTTTCAAGTCGATGGGCGGCAAGGGCGGCGTGGTCGCGCTCGGCGGCATCTTCAGCAACGTGCCGGCGATCGAGCGCAAGGCCGGTCTCGATGCAGCCTTGAAGAAGTTCCCCGGCATCCAGTTACTCGACTTTCAGGTCGCCGACTGGAATTCGCAGAAGGCGTTTCCGATCATGCAGGCCTGGATGACGCGCTTCAATTCGAAGATCAAAGGCGTGTGGGCCGCGAACGACGACATGGCGCTCGGTGCGATCGAGGCGTTGCGCGCCGAAGGTCTGGCCGGCCAGATTCCGGTGACCGGCATGGACGGCACGCAGCCGGGACTCGTTGCGATCAAGACCGGCGAGCTGATCGCATCGGTCGATTGGGACCCGTACTGGCTCGGCGGCATCGGTCTCTCGATGGGGCTCCAGGCGAAGGACAAGAAAGTCGACCTGGCGACGCTCGCAAAGGACCGCCGTGAATCGTTTTGCACCGCGACGTTTGTCACGAAGACCAACGTTCAGGACGTGATCGCGCGCGCCGCCTCACCGAAGGCGGAATGGAACAACCTTTATGCCCGCGTTGCCGGGCCAGTGGTGTATCGATGAACAAGCTCACCGCGACTTCTTCCCGGCACGCCGTGCAGGCCGCTCGATCTTCCGCGTCCGCGCACGGCCCCGCAGCCGTGCGCGCACTGCTGCGGCGTTACTCGCCGTTGCTGGTGTTGGTGGCGCTGGGCCTGTGCATCGGCGCGCTCAACCATGACTTTTTCGACCCGATGAACCTGTCGCGGATCGCGATTGCCGCCGTGATCCCGCTGACGATCGCGCTCGGCGGCACGTTCGTGATCCAGCTCGGCAGCATCGATCTGTCGGCGGAGGGGATTGTCGCGGTGGCGGCGATCGCCGTGTCGATGCTGGTCGAGAACTCGTACAACGACAATCACTTCGGCCTGTGGGTGCTGGCCATCGGCGTCGCGGCGGGCGTGGTGCTGGGTCTGGCCAACGGCGTACTGCACGTGTTTCTGCGCATTCCGTCGTTCATCACCACGCTCGCGGTCGGCTTCGTGGCGACCGGCATCGGCACCGCGGTGCTGTCGGGCAATACGATCCGCGTGAGCGACACGGCGTTGCGTTCGATTTCGATCACGCGCTACTTCGGCCTGCCGCTGTCGGTCTGGATCGGCGTGCTGGCGCTCGGGCTCGCGTGGTTCGTGCACCGCCATACGATTCTGGGCCGCCATACGCTCGCGATCGGCGGCGGCGAGGACCTGGCGCGGCTGAGCGGCGTACGGATCTCGCGCGTGCGCATCGCGGTGTTCGCGCTCGCCGGTGCGTTCTACGGCGTGGCCGGCATTCTCGCGGTCGCGCAATACGGGCAGGGTCACGCGATGATCGCCAACGGCCAGTTGTTCGTTGCGATCACCGCGATCGTGGTGGGCGGCACGTCGCTCGCGGGCGGCAATGGCGGTCCGCTCAACACGTTGATCGGTACGCTGGTGGTGGTCGTGCTCGCCAACGGCATGGTGTTGCTCGGCGTGCCGCCGTATGTGCAGCAGGGCATTCAGGGCGTGCTGATCATCGTTGCCGTGACGCTGGCGTTGAATCGCTCGCGCCGCCGCATCGTCAAGTAACGGATAGGGAGACACCACGATGCTCACACTCAAGAACGTCACCAAGCGTTTCCCCGGCGTGCTGGCGCTCAACGACGTGTCGATCGAAATCCGGCCGAACGAGATCGTCGGGTTGATCGGCGAAAACGGCGCGGGTAAGTCGACGCTGATGAAATTGCTGACGGGTGGCTACCGTCAGGATTCCGGTGAGATTCTGCGCGACGGCAAACCGCTCGTTATCAAAAACCCGCGTGATGCCACCTCGAAGGGCATCGCGATGGTCTATCAGGAACAGTCGATCCTGCCGAATCTGACGGTGGCTGAAAACCTGTTTCTCGGCCGCGAGGAGCCGTTTCTCACGCTCGGCCGGGTCAACTGGGCAAAGCTCAAGCGCGCTGCAGTCGCCGAGCTGGCCACCGTGCACCTGGATATCGATCCGCTGACGTTATGCGAAGACCTGACCTTCGGGCAGCGGCAGATGGTCGAACTCGCCAAGGCGCTGTCGCTCGCGAGCCGCACCGACGGCATGCCGGTCATTCTGCTCGACGAGCCGACGTCGGTGCTCGAAGCGGCGGAGATCGAGATCCTGTTTCGCCTCGTGCGTGAACTGAAGGCGCGCGCGTCGTTCGTGTTCGTCTCGCACCGGCTCGACGAACTGTTGTCGCTGAGCGACCGCGTCTATGTGATGAAGGACGGCAAGGTGGTGGCCGGCATGGCGTCGGCGGATGCGTCGGTCGGACAACTGCACGAACTGATGGTCGGCCGCACGATGGACGGCCAGTACTACCGCGAGAATTTGCAGAAGCCGTGCCGTGGCGAAGTCGCGCTGTCGGTGCGTAACGCGTCGCTCGGGCATACGCTGAAAGGCGTGTCGTTCGACGTGCATTGCGGCGAAGTGTTCGGGGTGGCCGGCGTGGTCGGGTCGGGGCGCGAGGAATTGTGCCGCGTAATTGCGGGGCTGGAGTCGCTCGACGCGGGCGAAGTGCTGGTCGGCGGAACCCGCTTGCGGGGACAGGCCACGCATGCGGTCTCGCTCGGCATCGGCTACGTGCCGCGCGAACGCAAGGTCGAGGGACTCGTCACGCAGATGAGCGTGGCCGAGAATCTGACGCTGCCGCGCCTCGCCGCGGTGAGCCGCAGCGGCGTGGTCAACAAGCGAAGCGAGCGCGCGATCGCCAATGAATGGATCGAGCGTTTGCACATCAAGACGCCTGGCCCCACCGCGTCGTGCCGCAATCTGTCGGGCGGCAATCAGCAGAAAGTCGTGCTGGCGAAATGGCGCTTTGCGGGCAGCCGGATTCTCGTGCTGGATCATCCGACGCGCGGTCTCGACGTGGGCGCGAAAGAAGAGGTCTATCAACTGATTCGCGAGCTGACGGCCGAAGGTGTAGCGGTCGTGCTGACCGGCGACACGCTCGAAGAAATTCTCGGGCTGAGTCATCGCGTGATGGTGATGCGCGACGGCCGCGCACAGAAGATTCTCGCGTGCGAAGTCGGCCACAAGCCGTCGCAGATCGACGTCGTCGAACACATGGTGTGAGGGCAACATGGCACAAATGAATGCATCATTGAAGGCACGGCTCGGCGACAACGCGCCGTTCATCGCGCTCATCGCGCTGTATCTGCTGATCGAGATCGCGCAACCCACTTTCCTCGCGCCGTCCACGCAACTCGGGCTGCTCGCGGACAGCTCGACGCTGTTCATCATGGCGGCCGGCACGACCTTTGTCGTGTTGCTGGGCAGTATCGATCTGTCGTTACAGGCGGTGGCTTCGCTTTCCAGCGTGATCGTGGCGATGCTGTTGCCGCGTTATGGCGCGCTGGCAGCGGTGGTGGCGCTGGCCGCGTCGTTCGGGATTGGTCTTCTGAGCGGCGTGATTCAAACCGTGCTGCGCATTCCGTCGTTCATCGCGACGCTGGCGGTCGGCGGGATCGCGTCGGCCGCAGCGCTGACGCTTTCTGGTACGCGCTCGATCGGCATCAGCGACGAGATGCGCAACGCATCGCTCGGATGGACGACGGGTTCGTCGTTCGGTATTCCGCATGAAATCATGCTCGCGCTGGTGGTCTTTCTGCTCTGCGTGTTCCTGCATCGTTCGACGGTGTTCGGGCGGCGCGTCGATGCCATCGGCGCGGGCGAACCGGCCGCGATCGCATCAGGCGTGCGCGTGCCGGTGACGCGTTGCCTCGTGTTCGCGACGTCGTCGCTGTTTGCCGGGCTTGCGGGCGTCATCATGGCAGGGCGGCTGGGCAGCGGATCACCGACGCTCGCCGACCAGTTCCTGCTGCCGGCGATCGCCGCTGTCATCGTCGGCGGGACCGCGTTGACGGGCGGCGCGGGTGGCATCGGCCGCACGCTGATCGGCGCGCTGCTGGTGTCGGTCGCGCGGGTCGGCATGACGTTTGTCGGGATCAGCGTGTTTGCGCAGCAGATCGTGTTCGGCGTGATTCTGATCGTCGCGGTGACGGTGGCGTTCGATCGCTCGAAGGTGCTGATCATCAAGTGAGCGCGTCATGCGTTCGGTGTGGAAGTCTTTGGACTGTGATGGAGTGGGTTTAGATGAAAGTTCTGGTGGCGGTTAAGAGAGTGGTGGACTACAACGTGAAGGTTCGCGTGAAGTCGGACGGCACGGGTGTGGATATCGCGAACGTGAAGATGTCGATGAATCCGTTCGATGAGATTGCGGTTGAAGAAGCGGTGCGGTTGAAAGAAGCGGGCGTGGCGACGGAAGTGATCGCCGTGTCGGCGGGCGTGACGCAATCGCAGGAAACGCTGCGCACGGCGCTGGCGATCGGCGCGGATCGCGCGATTCTGATCGAGTCTTCAGTGGAACTGCAGCCGTTGGCTGTCGCGAAGCTGCTGAAGGCGCTGGTCGACAAGGAACAGCCGCAGCTGGTCATTCTCGGCAAGCAGGCGATCGACGACGATTCGAACCAGACCGGCCAGATGCTGGCTGCGCTGGCTGGTTTGCCGCAGGCGACGTTTGCCTCGAAGGTTGTTGTTGCCGACGGCAAGGCGACCGTTTCGCGTGAAGTGGACGGCGGCGCTGAAACGCTATCTTTGAAGCTCCCCGCAGTCATCACCACGGACTTGCGCCTGAACGAGCCGCGCTACGTGACGCTGCCGAACATCATGAAGGCGAAGAAGAAGCCGCTGGAAGTCGTCAAGCCGGAAGACCTCGGTGTCGACGTCACGCCGCGCCTGAAGACGCTGAAGGTTGTCGAACCGCCGAAGCGCTCCGCCGGTGTGAAGGTGCCGGACGTGAAGACGCTGGTCGAGAAGCTGAAGACCGAAGCCAAGGTGCTGTAAGGAGACGGACGAAATGACGAATCTGGTAATTGCAGAACACGACAACGCATCGATCAAGGCCGCGACGCTGAACACGATTGCAGCGGCGCAGAAGATTGGTGGCGATATCCACGTGCTGGTGGCAGGGCACAACGCGCAAGCCGCGGCCGATGCAGCGGCGAAGATTGCCGGCGTTAGCAAAGTGCTGCTGGCCGACGCGCCGCAACTCGAAGCGGGTCTCGCGGAAAACATCGAAGCAACGGTGGTAAATATCGCGAAGGACTACACGCACATCCTCGCGCCGGCAACCGCCTACGGCAAGAACATCACGCCGCGTATCGCAGCGAAGCTGGACGTTGCGCAGATCAGCGACATCACGGCAGTGGATAGCCCGGATACATTTGAGCGTCCGATTTACGCCGGTAACGCAATCGCAACGGTTCAGTCCCAAGACCCGATCAAGGTCATCACGGTCCGCACGACCGGTTTCGACCCTGTGGCAGCCGAAGGCGGCAGCGCATCGGTGGAAAAGATCGAAGCGGCAGCCGACAGCGGCATCTCGTCCTTCGTCAGCCGTGAAGTGACGAAGCTGGACCGTCCGGAACTGACGTCGGCGAAGATCATCGTCTCGGGTGGCCGGGGTCTGGGCAACGGCGAGAACTACACGAAGGTGCTAGAACCGCTGGCGGACAAGCTGAACGCAGCGCTGGGCGCGTCGCGCGCAGCCGTCGACGCGGGCTTCGTACCGAACGACTATCAGGTCGGGCAGACCGGCAAGATCGTCGCGCCGCAGTTGTACATCGCAGTCGGCATCTCGGGCGCGATCCAGCATCTGGCCGGGATGAAGGACAGCAAAGTGATCGTCGCGATCAACAAGGACGAAGAAGCGCCGATCTTCAGCGTCGCCGATTACGGCCTCGTCGGCGATCTGTTCGACACAGTCCCAGAACTGACCGCATCGGTTTAAAGCATTTCACACGCGCAGATCAGGATGCGCAAGACCCGGATCGCGACCGTCGGCGTCGGCCTGGCGGCGACGTCTCACGCGCTAGCGTTAAACTATCTGCGTGACGAAGTCGAAGTGGTCCGGAACGAACCGCTCAACACCTTGGCAGGAGACAACGATGGATCCGGTAGCGAAGCGTAAATGGCCGCGCTCGGGACTCGAAACGACGCTGATGGGTTTCGGCGCCGCACCGATCGGCAACATCTTCAGGCCGATCAGCGAAGAGGATTCGGCGGCGCTCATCAAAGCCGCGTGGGACGCGGGCGTGCGTTACTTCGACACCGCGCCCATGTACGGCCACGGTTTGAGCGAAGCGCGCTGCGGGCAGGGTCTGCGCTGGTATCCGCGCGATCAGTTCGTGCTGTCGACCAAAGTGGGGCGTCTGCTCAAGCCGCGCAAGCGCGCTGAAATCGACTTCACGCCGTGGGTCGACGGCTTGCCGTTCGACATGCGTTTCGACTACAGCTACGACGGCGTGATGCGTTCGATCGAGGACAGCCTGCAGCGCATGGCGCTGGAGCATATCGATATCGCTTTGATTCACGACATCGATGCGTTCACGCACGGAGAGCGCCAGCCGCAGATGTTCGACGCCGCCATGAGCGGCGCGGCGAAGGCGCTGCTCAAGCTGCGCGATGAGGGCGTTGTCAAGGCCGTGGGTGTGGGCGTGAACGAGTGGCAGGTCGCGCACGAAGCGATTCGGCGCAACGACTTCGACTGCCTGTTGCTGGCCGGCCGCTACACGTTGCTGGAGCAGGACGCGCTCGACGGCTTCCTGCCGTTGTGCGAGGAGCGTCGGGTGTCGGTGATTCTCGGCGGCGGTTATAACAGCGGCATTCTCGCCACGGGCGCTGTGCCTGGCGCGAAATACAACTATGCACCCGCGCCGGAAGCGATTCTCGAGCGTGTGCGCAAGATCGAACAGGTGTGCCGCGACTTCTCGGTGCCACTCAAAGCGGCGTCCCTGCAATTCGTGCTCGGTCACCCGGCTATTCCGACGAATATCCCGGGAGTGCGCAGCGTCGCGCAACTCGAAGACAACCTGCAAACTTTCCGGGCCGACATCCCAGCGGAATTCTGGGCTGAATTGAAGCGCTGCGAACTGATTCGCGAGGATGCGCCGACGCCTCGATAGACAGCCCTTCTCGCCCGTCACCGGGCAGCCACGGGCGACCCGGCAGGCCATCGGCCTGCCGCGTTGCCGGCATTGAAGTCATGCATCGAAAACACGTCACACACTGCCGTTTTCAACGACGCGCCCTTCCGCACGCCAGCGCAGCATACCGCCGGCAAGATTGGCAACCCGCTCGAATCCGGCCTGCCGCAGCATGACCGTCGCTTGGGCCGAGCGTCCGCCGGCCCGGCAGACCGTTACGATCGGGCGTTCTTTCGTGAGTTCAGCGGCCCGCCCGGAGAGCTCGCCCAAGGAAATGAGCCTGGCTGCGGGAATGCGCCCCAACGGTCCATTGAACTCGTCGGGTTCCCGCACATCGACGATCTCGACAGCACGCAGATTTTCCTCCAGCCACTGCGCATTGATTTCCCAGATGCCCGCAAAGCTGCATGTCAGCGGCGCCCAATCGGGTTCCGTCATCTGCGCCGGGACGCTCGCCGCGAGACCGCATTTCAGGTTCGCGGGCACCGCTACGTCGATTTGCTTCGGATGCGGCAGGTGCAGGTTCGTCATGTATCCGGTGAAATCGTCTTCACACAGTTCACCGCCAAGACGTGGATTGAAGCGCCGCTCCTCACCCACACTCGTGACCGTCAAACCGCGATAGTCGTGGGCCGGGTAAAGCAGGCAGGCGGTGGGCAGCGTGAAAATCTGACCATGCACCGCGCGAAACATGGTGTGCGCGTCACCGCGCTGGAAATCCGTGCGGCCAGTGCCTCTGATCAACAGACAATCGCCGGTGAACGCCATGGTCTCGTTGTCGAGTACGAGCGTGATGCATCCATCCGTATGTCCCGGTGTCGCGCGTATTGTCAGGTATCTCGCGCCGAACTCGACTTTGTCGCCGTGGCTCAGATAGCGGTCCGCGCCTTCGGCGCCGCTCGCAGCCGAAATCGCAATCCTGCTGCCTATGCGGCGATTCAGCATCCATGCGCCGGTCACGTGATCGGCGTGGACGTGGGTGTCGATCGTATAAAGCAGATGCAATCCGAGTTCTTCGATCAGGGCGGCGTCCCGGCGCACCTGTTCGAATACCGGATCGACCAGCACCGCCTCGCGCGTCGTGCTATCGGCGAGAAGATAGGTGTAGGTCGACGATTGCTGATCGAATAGCTGCCGGAAGATCAACACGATTTCGCTCCGCGGCCCGCTCCTGCGAGCGCTTAAAGTTGGCGGCCCGTGCGGCCGCCAACCGCCCCGCAGGCAGTCGAACTGGACGCAGCCCCGTTCAGAGGGCCGGGCGCATAGATGCACCCGGACTCACATCGAGCGCCGGACTTCGCACTGCCCGGCACTCGCCGCTCCCATCGATGAGCGCTTTACTTCGGTTGCGCAACGTAGCGCAGATAAGGCTTCACGGTTTTAAAACCCTGCGGATATTTTTGCATTGCGGCATCGTTGGAAACGGATGTTGGAATGATGACGTCCTCACCCGGTTTCCAGTTCACCGGTGTCGCCACCGTGTGTTTCGCGTTGAGTTGCAGCGCATCGAGCAGCCGCATCACTTCGTCGAAGTTGCGGCCGGCGCTCATCGGATAGACGAGCATGGCTTTGACCTTCTTGTCCGGTCCGATGAGAAACACCGAGCGTACGGTCGCATTGTCGACCGCGGTGCGCGGGCCGCTGCCGCTCGCCTCGGGGTGAATCATGTCGTAGAGCTTCGCGACCTTCAGGTCCGAATCGCCGATCAGCGGATAGCCGACCTCGTGGCCTTGCGTCTCCGCGATATCCTTCATCCACTCCGTGTGGTCGCTGACGGGGTCGACGCTGAGCCCGATAATCTTCGTGTTGCGCTTATCGAATTCTGGCTTGAGGCCCGCCAGGTAGCCGAGTTCCGTGGTGCAAACGGGAGTGAAATCCTTCGGGTGCGAAAACAGGACCGCCCAATGGTCGCCGATCCATTCGTGAAAATGAATCGTCCCTTCGGTGGTTTCCGCGGTGAAATCGGGAGCGTCTTCTCCTAATCGAATAGACATCATTAGTCTCCATAGGTCGGGTGCACCAAGATTCGAGTGCCGCGGTCGGAGCGAGGTCCGCCGGGCTGCCGGAGTGTTGAGTGGCGATAGGACTGGCTCGAGATCACCTCCGGCCGGTTGCACCGTACCGTGCTGGAGGACCATCTACGGGGTGCAGCAGAGTCGGAGGCTTTCCCTGATAGCCGTGATGCGGGACAGACATCGGGACGCGCTGCGGGCCGCACCTATAGCGTAGAACAAAAAAGACTTTCGCAGTTGGCAGACTGTAGGGAGAATCCGCCGACGTGGCAGCAAGCTTGCTTGCACTCCGAAGAAAGGGAAATTGCACTCTGATTTGGGCGGATTGGGATCTTGTCTGGTCAAAGCCCCAGACAAACCGCCCCACCCGCGACGATCACACATGCGAGCCAGCGCCTTCCATCGACCGCTTCCCGCAGAATCACGCGCCCGATCAGCACCGCGAATACCACGCTGGTCTCTCGCAACGCCGATACCGCGCCCATCGCGCCCGACTGCATCGCCCAGATCACGATGCCATACGCCGCGATCGACACCAGCCCGCCGGCGAGCGACGAGCCGACGGCGACGGGTTCCGTCCGCAGCGGTGTCCACAGCGCCGCGAGTCCGCGCATCGCGACGAACAGCACCGGCATCAGCCAATAGAAGAGGAACATCCACGCGGTGTAGGCGAGCACCTGACCACCGGATAAACGCACGCCGATGCCGTCGATCACGGTATAGAGCGCGATCGACGCACCGGTCACCAGCGCGGCCACCGCACCCGCGCGCGACACGCGGCCGCCCTGCAGCGCGAGTGCGATGATGCCGCCCGATATCATCGCGATCCCGAGCGCGTGCAGGGGGCCGATCGCCTCATGCGCGAACAGCGCCGCGCCGAGCGTGACGAGCAATGGCGACGAGCCGCGCGCGATCGGATACGCCTGCGCCAGATCGCCGCGGCGATAAGCCCGCACGAGGCTGACGTTGTAGACGATATGCACGAGCCCCGATGCGGCGATGTACGGCCAGGCCGCGTCGGCGGGCCACGGCGTGAACAGGACCACGAGCGTGGCGGCCGCCGCGATGGCGATGCTCATCCACGTCATGGACAGGAACCGGTCGCGGTTGCCGTGCAGCATCGCGTTCCAGCTTGCGTGGAGCAGGGCGGCAAAGAGGACGAGACCGCCGGTATAACTGAGCATGCGGGTTCAAGGCCGGAAAGAGTGAGGGAGATCACGCTCCTGGCGTGCAAGCGTCGCCTGTGGGCGCGAGATGTCGGCGGACAACAAAATGCCTTCCAGGTCCGCGCGCCGGCTGAATCAGCAGCGCAGTAAGAAGAATATCTATCTTGTTGCAGCCCGACAAACCAGATAAATTGAGGATTCGCGTTAGATAAACTCTTGCGAATGAAGCGAACCCTGCCTCCGCTCAATGCATTGCGCGCCTTCGAGGCCGCAGGCCGTCTCGGCAGCTTCAAGGAAGCCGCCGCGGAACTGCACGTGACTCACGGTGCGGTGAGCCAGCACGTGCGCGCGCTCGAAGAGTGGCTCGGCGCATCGTTGTTCGAACGGCACAACCGGCGCGTCGCGTTGACGCCGGCGGCGAAGGCCTACCTGGCGGAAATCGGTCCTTTGTTCGAGCAGCTCTCGCAGGCAACGGCGAGATATGGTTTCCCCGAAACGGTCTCCCGGACACTGTCCGTGAATGCGCCCGCGACATTCACCTTGCGCTGGCTGGTGCCGAGACTGGCGACATTCCGCGCCGCGCATCCCGACGTGGACGTCAAGGTGGAGACGTCGAACGAGTCGTTGGAGAGTCTGAGAGAAATCTACGACGTCGTCGTGCGGGGCGGCCCGGACACGTTCTATGGCTACTCGATGCGGCCTTTCCTGTCCGAGGAGCGAGTCCCGGTCTGTAGTCCGGCGCTGTTGCAGCGACTGCCGCTTCGAACGCCGGACGATTTGCGGCAGCACACGTTGCTGCATACGTCGAGTCTTCCGCGGGTTTGGCCGGACTGGCTGGCGAGCGCCCGGATTCCCGCCCTCAGGCCGGCTGCCGCGCTGACTTTCGACCACTTCTATCTGACGTTGCAAGCGGCCATCGACGGGATAGGCATCGCGATGGGACCGACCGCGCTGGTCGCCGGCGATCTCGCGGCCGGCCGGCTCGTCGCGCCATTTGCCGGCCCACGTCTGCCGTCGCGAAGCTATTGCACTTACGTTCCGGATGGGAAGTCGGCGGATGAGCTGGTCGCGCTGTTCCGTTCGTGGCTCGAACGCGAGGGGGCGCGTTCATAAACGGAGACGGCCCTTAAAGGCGGGCCCACCGCAAACCTCGCGATGTCCAATCTGGCCATCCACGCACAACCTTCCCACCAAACCAAGTCCACGTTTTTTACGAATCTGCGCGCTCTCTTAACAGTGTGTTTACGCGGAGTTGCCTAAATTCGATGGTGCGGAAGTCCGATGCGGGAGGCCACGCCATGGATCTGCTTTACGTCATTGCAATCGTTGCATTCAGCGGCCTCGTCGCCGCGTTCGTGGTTGGCTGCGACAAGCTTCGCCGCGCGCCGGGAGGCCGTCCATGACTACCTGGATGACCTGGCTTGCGGCGGCCTCGACGCTGATTCTGTTCGCCTACCTCGTCTACGCTTTGCTGCGCGCGGAGGCACTCGAATGAACTTCAATAACCTGTTTCAGCCCGGCGTTTTCATCGTCGTGCTGATCGCGCTCGCGATTCCGCTCAGCCGCTACATGACGGCGGTGCTCGACGGTTCGTCGGTCGTCGTTCGCCGCATTGGACGGCCGCTCGAAGCGGCGGTGTACAAGCTGGCGGGTGTGGATCCCGAGGCTGAGATGTCGTGGAAGTATTACGCGCTAGCCGTGCTGGTGTTCAACACGCTCGGCGTGTTCGCGGTCTATGCTTTTTTGCGCATTCAGCAATGGCTGCCCGTCAATCCGCAAGGCTTCGGCCCCATGACGCCGGACGCCGCCTTCAACACGGCGATCAGCTTCGTGACCAACACGAACTGGCAGGACTACACGCCGGAATCCACCGTCAGCTACCTGACGCAGATGGCGGCTCTGACGGTGCAAAACTTCTTGTCGGCCGCCACGGGTATTGCCGTCGTGGTCGCCCTGATTCGCGGTTTTGCACGCCACACGACAGCAACGATCGGCAACTTCTGGGTCGATCTGACGCGTATCACGCTGTATATTCTCGCGCCGCTCGCGACGGTTATCGCGCTCGTCTTCGTCAGTCAGGGCGTGATTCAGAACTTCGAATCGTACCAGGACGTGCCGACACTGCAGGCCACGACGTACCAGACGCCGAAGACCGATGCCCAGGGCAACGCCGTCAAGGACGCGAAGGGCAATCCCGTGATGGTGGACAACAAGGCCGACAAGCAGACCATCGCGATGGGTCCGGTTGCGTCGCAGGAAGCGATCAAGATGCTCGGCACCAACGGCGGCGGCTTTTTCAACGGCAATTCCGCGCACCCGTACGAGAACCCGACGCCGTTCGCCAACTTCGTGCAGATGATCGCGATGCTGCTGATTCCGGCTGCGTTGTGCCTCGTGTTCGGCAGGATGGTCGGCGACCGGCGTCAAGGCTATGCGGTACTTGCCGCGATGACGATTGCTTTCGCGGTGGCCTGCGGGGGTGAGATCGCATCGGAGCAGAGCGGCAATCCGCTGTATTCGACGCTGCATGTCGACCAAAGCGCGTCGGTCACGCAGTCCGGCGGCAACATGGAAGGCAAGGAAACCCGCTTCGGTATCGCGCAATCGGGCATCTTCACGGTCGCGACCACGGCGGCTTCGTGCGGCGCGGTCCTCAATACGCACGATTCGCTCACGCCGATGGGCGGCTTCGTGCCGCTGCTGCTGATCGAACTCGGCGAGGTGATCTTCGGCGGTGTCGGCTCGGGCCTCTACGGCATGCTCGTGTTCGCATTGCTGGCGGTGTTCGTGGCCGGGTTGATGATCGGGCGAACGCCGGAATACATCGGCAAGAAAATCGAGTCGTACGAGATGAAGATGGTGTCGATCGCCGTGCTGCTGACGCCGCTGCTCGTGCTGGTCGGTGCGTCGATCGGCGTGCTGGCGGCCGCCGGCACGGCGGGTATCTCCAATCCGGGGCCGCACGGCTTCTCCGAGGTTCTCTACGCATACAGTTCCGCGGCCAATAACAACGGCAGTGCGTTTGCCGGCTTGTCGGTGAATACGCCGTTTTATAACTCCACGCTGGCCATCGCCATGTGGTTCGGCCGCTTCGGCTCGATTGTGCCGGTGCTGGCGATCGCCGGGTCGCTTGCGGCCAAGAAGCGTATCTCCGCGACCGCCGGAACTTTGCCGACGCACGGCCCGCTGTTCGTCGTGCTGCTGCTCGGCACGGTGGTGCTGGTCGGCGCGCTGACGTATGTGCCGGCGCTCGCGCTCGGCCCGGTCGTCGAGCATCTGATCATGGTCGCGGGTCATTGATTGAGAGGACAGCATGAGCAACGGATTTCAACCCCCGGTTCATCAGCCTGGCAACATCGGCCAGGCGCGCAATGCCGCGCGCTCGATGTTCGACCCGGCCATTGCCCGGCCGGCCCTCGTCGACTCGTTCAAGAAACTCGCGCCGCGCCACCAGTTGCGCAATCCGGTGATGTTCTGTGTGTACGTGGGCAGCATTCTCACGACCATTCTCTGGATCGCCGCGCTCGGCGGCCAGGCCGAGGCGCCCGCCGGATTCATCCTCGCGATTGCGTTGTGGCTGTGGTTCACGGTGCTGTTCGCCAACTTCGCGGAGGCGCTTGCCGAGGGACGCTCGAAAGCCCAGGCCGCGTCGTTGCGCGGCGCGAAGCGCGACGTCATGGCGAAGAAGTTGCAAGACTCCCACCCCAAGTCGCCGATCCGCATCACGACGGCGACCGATCTGCGTAAAGGCGACGTCGTGCTGGTCGAAACCGGTGACGTGATCCCGGCGGACGGCGAGGTGATCGAAGGCGTGGCATCGGTCGACGAATCGGCGATCACGGGCGAATCCGCGCCGGTAATCCGCGAGTCGGGCGGCGACTTTTCGTCGGTGACGGGTGGCACGCGCGTGCTGTCGGACTGGATCGTCGTGCGGGTCACCGTGAATCCGGGCGAGGCGTTTCTGGACCGGATGATCGCAATGGTGGAAGGCGCAAAGCGTCAGAAGACGCCGAACGAAATCGCCCTGACGATACTGCTCGTCGCGTTGACGCTCGTGCTGCTGTTCGCCACCGCCACGCTGCTGCCGTTCTCGATGTTTTCGGTCGAAGCGGCGAAAGCGGGGCATGTCGTCACGATTACCGCACTGGTCGCGCTGCTGGTGTGCCTGATTCCGACCACGATCGGCGGGCTGCTGTCGGCAATCGGCGTGGCGGGCATGAGCCGCATGATGCAGGCGAATGTGATTGCCACTTCAGGGCGCGCGGTGGAAGCGGCCGGCGACGTCGACGTGCTGTTGCTCGACAAGACCGGCACCATCACGCTCGGCAATCGCCAGGCGTCGGCTTTCACGCCGGCGCCGGGCGTCACTGAGGAAATGCTCGCCGATGCCGCGCAACTGTCGTCGCTCGCGGACGAAACGCCGGAAGGGCGCAGCATCGTCGTGCTCGCGAAGCAGCGCTTCAATATCCGCGAACGCGATATGCACGCGCTGCAGGCGACGTTCCTTTCGTTCAGCGCGCAGTCGCGCATGAGCGGTGTCGATTTGCCCGACCGCCAGATTCGCAAGGGCGCGGCCGATGCGATCAAGCATTTCGTCGAAGCTCATGGCGGCCGCTTTCCGTCCGAACTGACGGCGGCGGTGACGGAAATCGCGCGGCGCGGCAGCACGCCGCTGGTGGTCGCGCAGCTAGGCCAGGGCGAAAACGTCGCGCGTTGCATGGGCGTGATCGAGTTGAAGGACATCGTCAAGGGCGGTATCAAGGAGCGCTTCGCCGAACTGCGCAAGATGGGCATCAAGACCATCATGGTGACGGGCGACAACCGGCTGACCGCGGCGGCTATCGCCGCCGAAGCGGGGGTGGACGATTTTCTCGCGGAAGTCACGCCCGAAGCCAAGCTGACGACGATTCGCACGCACCAGGCCGAAGGGCGCCTCGTCGCGATGACCGGCGACGGCACCAACGACGCGCCGGCGCTCGCGCAAGCCGACGTCGCGGTGGCGATGAACACCGGCACGCAGGCCGCGAAGGAAGCGGGCAACATGGTCGACCTCGATTCGAATCCGACCAAGCTGATCGAGATCGTCGAAATCGGCAAGCAGATGCTGATGACACGCGGCTCGCTCACCACGTTCTCGATTGCCAACGACGTCGCCAAGTACTTCGCCATCATCCCGGCGGCGTTTGCGACCACTTATCCGCAGTTGCGCGTGCTCGACGTGATGCATCTGAGTTCGCCTTCGTCGGCGATTCTGTCGGCGGTGATCTTCAACGCGCTGATCATCGTTGCGCTGATTCCGCTTGCGCTCAAGGGCGTGAAATACCGGCCGCTGGGCGCCGCGTCGCTGCTGCGCCGCAATCTTCTGATCTACGGGCTGGGCGGGATTCTGCTGCCGTTCCCGTTCATCAAGCTGATCGATATGGTGCTGAACGTGTTCGGCTGGGTTTGAACGCAACGGAGTGGAGATCATGAAAACGCTGATTCGCCCGGTACTCGTCCTCTTCATCCTGATGACCGTGATCACCGGCGTGCTCTATCCGGTCGTCGTCACGGCCCTTGGCCGCGGCGCCTTCGCGGCACAGGCCGGCGGCAGTCTGATCGAGAAGAACGGCAAGCCGGTCGGCTCGAAACTGATCGGCCAGCAGTTCGACGCGCCGTACTATTTCTGGGGACGCCTGTCGGCCACCAGCCCCATGCCGTACAACGCGCAGAGTTCGGGCGGCTCGAACCTCGGGCCGACCAACCCCGCGCTCGCGGACGAAATCAAGGGTCGTCTCGATGCCTTGAAAGCCGCGGGTAACGACATGTCGCAACCGGTGCCGGTGGATCTGGTGACGTCCTCGGGCAGCGGGCTCGACCCGCAAATCAGCCCGGCGGCCGCAGCCTATCAGGTCGAACGCGTGGCGAAAGCGCGGAGTCTGCCGGTCGATCAGGTTCGCGATCTTGTCGCCAGCAATACACAGGGGCGGCAGTTCGGCATTTTCGGCGAGGCGCGCGTGAACGTGCTTCAGCTCAACCTTGCGCTGGACGACCTCAAGCCAATGCATTGATGTCGACGCTCGCGGCTTCTATGAGGGACCCCACCATAACAGTCGTTGTGATAGACGATGACACAACCATAAGCCGCTTCATTCGCGCACACCTCGAAGCGGACGGGATGAACGTGTTCGGAGCGCAGACCGGCGCACAAGGTCTTGCGCAGGCCGCGACGCGGCGGGCGGATCTCGTCATCATCGATCTGGCCTTGCCTGACATGGACGGCATCGACGTGATCCGTCAGTTGCGCGCCTGGTCGGCGATGCCGGTGATCGTTTTGTCGGCGCGCAGCCGCGAGGAAGACAAGGTCGCCGCGCTCGATGCCGGCGCCGACGATTATCTGACCAAGCCGTTTGGCTTGCCCGAGCTAGGCGCGCGGATGCGTGCCCATTTGCGCAGGCAGGCCGCATGCGGGCGGGCCGGCTCGCCGCAGGTCCGGTTCGGCCTGGTCACCGTTGATCTCGGCGAGCGGCAAGTGCTGCGCGATAGCCGTATCGTCCATCTCAGTCCAATCGAATACCGGCTTCTCTCCGCGCTGGTGCGTCATCCGGGGCGGGTATTGACGCATGCGCAACTGCTCGGCGAGGTATGGGGGCCGTTGCAAACCGATAACCACCATTACCTGCGGATCTACATGGGACATCTGCGCCACAAGCTCGAAAGCGATCCGGCGCGCCCCGAGCACATCATCACCGAGTCGGGGGTGGGGTACCGGCTGGTCGGCGTGAGGTGAATTTCACACAATATTTACGGCATTGCGGGCAATCGTTGCGCGGCCTTTACTGCGGGCTTCGTATAGTGGGTGACTGGCTTTGCGCTGTAAAGAGATGAAGAGATCTATTGGAGTCGATATGGCATTCAAACAAGCGAAGGGCCGCGTGAGCGTCGAGTTCGGCGTCCGACTTTCATGACACCCTCGAGACCCGCGATGGTATTCAGGGGGCTGTGCAAGGTGGTCGCCATCGCCTTTGTCACAAACCAGATTCTCACGACTATTTTCACGTATTTCGTGCAGCAACTCGATTCCGCGCCACCACATCAAGCCGTCTGGCTTTTCAGCTGTGTGACGTGCGGGATGGTGACGTTATGGCTGCAGGCCGACGCGCGGCGCGCATTCGGCTTCGCGCGCGAGAAGGGATTCGTGAAGCAGGGCGGCGAAGGCATGCAGGACTTGCAGATCGCGGACGACTGTCCGAAGCGGTGGCTCGTCATCCTGCATATCGAATTGAACCCCGCGGCGATACAGGCCTAGCCGGGCGGCACGCGGGTTGGCCGTATCCGTGTAATGGCGCCCAAAATCCTGGTACTTTTACACCGTATTAACGTGGCTTTAACTAAGCTGAAAGCGATACCGGTTTCCAGGAGTTCTGGATGATACGAATGCTGATCCCCGTCCTCGACCACGGCGGTGCAGTCGAAGCAGCCCGCTATGCCGCGTTCATGTTTCTCGAGCACGGCGTAACGGAGGTCGAACTGCTGGAAGTTCTCGAGCCCGTCGCACAAGGACGCGCAGCCGCTTTCCACACTCGAAGCTCACTGTTGCGCCACGAGAAGCATGCGATGCTGAAGGCTTTGATCGACGCTCGAACCATTCTCGAAGAAGCAGGGGTGCCCTACCATTGGAAGCGCGTCTTCGGTCACCCTGCCAAAGCGATTGCCGACTATATAGCCACGACCCGGCCCGACGTGATGGTGATCGACGCCAGTCGCATGGGTTTCTTCCGCAGGCTCGCCATGCTCGCGTCTTTATCGAGGCGAACGGTTACGCCGGTGACAATGGTTCACTGAGAAGGATCGTCCGCTCGGCTAGCCTTGCGCAGAACCTCCGCTTTCATCAAGCCACTGAACGATGTTACGCACTGTATCGCCATAGAAGGTGCGATATAACTCCTTCGATACATAGCCGATATGAGGCGTCGCGAGCACGTTGGGCAATTCGCGCAGAGGGTGCGGATTGTCGAGCGGTTCCACGTCGTATACGTCCAGTGCGGCGCCGGCAATCTGGCCGGTCGTGAGTGCCGTCAGCAGCGCGACCTGGTCGACGATCGGACCTCTCGACGTATTGATCAGCCGGCTCGTGGGTTTCATCTGCGCGAATTCCGTCGCGCCGACCAAACCTTGGGTTCGCTCGCTCAGCCGCACGTGGATCGACAGGAAATCCGCCGTGGAGAACAGCACATCCCTGCTGACTCGCTGCACGCCCTTTTCCACGGCGCGCTCCTCGGTCAGGTTCTGGCTCCACGCGATGACGTTCATTCTGAATGCCCGCCCGATAATGCCGACCGCCGAGCCGACGCGGCCAAGGCCGAGCAATCCGAGCGTCTTGCCCGCGAGTTCATCGCCAAGCGAAAGCTGCCAGCCTCCCTGACGCAGCGACTGATTTTCGAGCGGAATATTGCGGGCCATTGCGAGAATCAGCCCCCACGTCAACTCGATCGTCGGTGTGGACGAATAGCCCGTATGACGAATTTCGATGCCGCGTTCCGCAGCCGCATCGTGATCGATCGACGTATTCCCTGCGCCGGTCGAGGCAATCAGCTTCAGGTTCGGCAGGCTTTCGATGACCTCGCGGGGCAGCGGGGTGCGTTCGCGCATTACGCAGACGACATCGAATGGCTGCAGGCGTTGAATCAGTTTCCCGATATCAGCGACGTGGTCGTTGAACACCGTCACGTCCGCGCGATTCTCGAGGGGCGACCAGTCTGCCATGCTCAGCGCGACGTTCTGATAGTCGTCGAGGATCGCTACCTTGATGGGGGATTTGGCGTTCATATTGCGCACTCCGGGAGTTGAAACGCTTGGTACCGTGATCTGAGTTTCCGCACTGAATGCTATGTAACGCGGCCGACGACGTAAATCAATAACTCGCGACGCCACCCATCGCGAACCGCGATGGCGCAGTCGGTGCGCTATCAGGCCATGCGCGGTGTGGGAGGAAACGTTGAGTGGCGGCGCTCCTCACGTGTCGTTCTCATGATGCGCTTCGAGGTGATCGACCAGCATGCGCGCGGGAAGCGGCAGGGTGTCAAAATTGCGCGCAATGATCGACAGCGGCCGCAGCGACCATGGGTCGTCAAGCTCGACAGCGCGAAACGACGCCGAATGCACATACGGTGTCACGCTTCCCTTGGGGAGCACGCCGATGCCGAGTCCCGCGCTGACCATGTTGCGCACGCCCTCGAAGCTTGTCACCTCGATGCGCACGCGTAGCCGGCTGCCGTCACGCTCGGCGGCGGCGCGGCACAATTTGGAAATGGACGTCCCGTAGGGCATGCTGACAAAGTCGTCCTCCAGCGCTTCCGCGAAGCTCACGCTTGCGCGCCCGGCGAGCCGATGATCCGACGGCACGATCACGACCAGCTTATCCACGCTGTACGGGCGCCACTGCAGATCGCCGAGGGACTCCTTGGTCGCCGAGCAGATGCCGAGATCGGCGACGCCGCTTGCGATCGCCTGCACCACTTCATCGCTCGACTTCTCGACCATGTCGATCCGCACGTTTGGATTGGCGCGGAGAAAGGAACGCAGCACGCCGGGCAGATACTGAACCATGGCGGTAAAGTTCACGTAAATCCGGGTATGGCCCCTCAATCCCGCCGAATATTCAGACAGTTCATCCGAAATTTGCTGCAGGTGCTCGCTCAGCCGCTTCGCGTGATGATAGAGCGCCTCGCCCGCAGGCGTCGCTTGAACACCGCGGCTGTGCCGATATAGCAGCGGCGTGCCGGCGTCGTCTTCGAGATCCGATACGCGCTTGCTGACGGCCGATGCCACGATGTGCGTGCGGGCCGCCGCCGCGGCGATGCTGCCCTCCTCGACGACCGCCACGAAAATGCGCAGGGACTCCATGTCGAGTCGCAACGGCCGATCTGCTGAAACACGCATCCTCACTCCTTCGGGGGAATCCGGTCGGTTGGCACCCATCGCGTTTGGCGATGCCTGTATTGAACATTGAGAAGTTTTCAATCCGCGCGGCAACCGGCATCCTATGTGCCATAGAGATCGATCCTCGCAGGACCAGATCAAGACGCGGGCCGGCAGCGCGCAGCGCGATTTTATGTCGAAGGAGGCGGCGTTGTCCTGGCCGCCGCCGGTGGAACATGGTACACCGGCGCCCAAACGCACGATTTGTTGCAGCGCCGCGTGTGCCGGCGCTGTAAGACCGGAACGCCTGAAAATTCTGTTGAAAATATGAAGGAGACGAGAGATGGAACACAAAGAGCTGGCGATGAGTTCGCGAACTCACTGGTACGACGGTCTCACGGCGATGCACTGGCGTGTACTGAAAGCGAGTTTCCTCGGCTGGATTTTCGACGGCTACGAAGCACTGGCGCTCGTGGTTGTTCTTGGGCCAATGTTGCATTCGGTGCTGTCACCTGAGCAAGCCGCGTCCCCCACGACTTACGCCGGTCTGGTTATCGGCATCACGTTGCTCGGCTGGGGAGCGGGCGGTCTGATCGGCGGGATTCTCGCGGACTATGTCGGACGCAAGCGGATGATGCTCTGGTCCGTATTTCTCTACGCGTTGTTTTCGGGGTTGACTGCGTTCTCGCAAACCTTCTGGGTGTTGTGCGGGCTGCGATTCCTCACGGGCCTCGCAATGGGCAGCGAATGGAGCACGGGCGTCGCGCTGCTGTCGGAAACCTGGCCGGAGCGGGCTCGCGCGAAAGGGGCCGGCTTTCTGCAATCGGGCTTTGGCTGGGGCACGCTGATCGCGGCGGTCGTGTGGTATGCGCTTTCGTCGGCGCACCCATTCGGCGCCGAAACCTGGCGGCTGATGTTCGTGCTTGGCGCAGTCCCGGCGCTCTTTGTGCTGTACATTCGCCGCGGAGTCAGCGAGTCGGAGAAATGGCAACGCGCGGTGCGCGAGAAGCGCTGGAGCGCGACGAGCAACGAGCAGGCCGCGGGCGACGCGCCCGCATCCGAGAAGCGTCCCTTCACCCTCACGCAACTCTTCAATGAACCCGAAGCGCTGCGCCGCACGCTGCTGCTGCTCGTCCTGTCGATCGTCACGACCGTCGGCTGGTGGGCCATTTCAAGCTGGCTGCCGACCTTCACCGTATCGCTCGCCAAAGCCGAGGGGATTCCCGACGCGTTGTCGTGGGGCTCGAAGATATCGATCGCGTACACCGTCGGCGCGATTGCGGCCTACATGATCGCCGGTTTCGTGGTGGATGCCATCGGACGGCGGGCCTTCCTGTCACTCACGTTCGTCGGTTCGCTGATCACGACGTTCGTCACGTACAAGCTGACCACCAGCGTCGAAGCGATGATGATCGTGGCGCCGATCAATGGCTTCTTCACCCTGGGCTGCGCGTATGTCTGGATGGCGATCTACCCGTGTGAACTCTTCCGTTCCAGCGTGCGTTCCACTGCGATCAGCTTCGTGTTCAATGCGGCGCGCCTGATTGCGTGGGTCTTCCCGATCATCGCGGGCAGCATGATCAAATCGTTTGGTGGCGTGTCGCAGGCGGCGTTGGCCCTCGGTTCCGTGTATCTGATCGGCATCGTGCTGCCCTGGTTCTTGCCTGAGACGCGTGGCGCAGGCATGCCGGACTGAGACCGCGATTTTTCGCGCGGATCAGGACGCCATGAAAATCCCATCAGTATTCTGGATGCCTAAATCTATTTCGGAGATTTGAAAAATGCCTCAAAACTTTCGTATTGGACAGATCGTTCCAAGCTCGAATACGACCATGGAAACCGAGATTCCGGCCATGTTTCGTGCCCGTGAAGCCATTCGCCCCGAGCGCTTCACGTTCCATTCGAGCCGGATGAGAATGCACAAGGTCACGAAGGAGGAATTGGTCGCGATGAACAAGGAAGGCTTGCGCTGCGCGGCGGAACTCGCCGACGCTCGTGTCGATGTCATGAGCACGGCGTGCCTGGTCGCGATCATGGCGATGGGGCCCGGCTATCATCGCGAAACTGAACGCGATCTGTTGGAGGTCGCGCGCGCCAATCATTGCCTCGCGCCAGTCATGACCTCCGCGGGCGCTTTGGTAGAGGGCCTGAAGATCATGGGCGCTCGTCGGATTTCGCTGATGGCGCCGTATATGCGCCCGTTGACTGACCTGGTTGTCGCTTACATCGAAAACGAAGGAATCGAGGTTATCGATTCCATCTGCTTTGAAATTCCTGACAACCTCGAAGTCGGGCTGCGCGATCCGATGCAACTTGTCGACGACGTTCGGCGCCTGAACACGGAAGGCGCGGACGTGGTGGTGGCATCCGCCTGCGTTCAGATGCCTTCATTGCCGGCGATTCAGCGCATCGAAGACATGTTGGGAATCCGCACCGTCTCGACTGCGGTATGCACCGTGCGGCGCATGCTGGATCATCTGAAGCTCGAGCCGATCGTGCCTGGCGCCGGAGCCTTGCTTTCCGGCGCGTGATCGGGTGCGCAGTTAAAGTTCATCGAGTGACGCGTTGGACATTGTTCCAACGGCAACTGTGAGGCGAAAGACTCGCTCCACAGCCCTTTCAGCCAGGAGCCATCGCCTTTCCGACATGGTCGACGAACGCTCTGACCTTGGCGGAATGCCGTCGCTCCTGTGGGCTCACCAGGTGGATCGGAATAGCGATCGCTTCCCAATCCGGCAATATCCGTTGCACTTCGCCGCTGGCCAGTTCGTCGTCGAACAGCCAGTTCGGCGAGTATCCAATTCCCATGCCCGCGAGGACCGACGCTCGCATGACTTCACTGCTGTTGGTTTGCAGATTCCCTTCGACCCGCACGATGCGGGTGGTTCCCGCCGGCTCCGCCGCGCCGGGGCCTGCCGTAAAACTCCACGCGTTGCGCATTGCCAGTTCGGTGTAGACGATGCAGTTGTGATCGACCAGGTCGTCGGGAACGCGCGGCGCCTTCTTGCCTTTCGGCAGCGAACGCACGTAGTTGCGATGCGCCATCAACATCCGGTAGGAAGTTCCCACGCGACGCGCGATCAGGCTGCTGTCCGGCAGGTCGCCGATGCGCACCGCGACGTCGATCCCCTGTTCCACGAGATCGATAAAACTGTCGCTAAGGCGTAGGTCGATCTTCACGGCCGGATGCTCCGCCAGAAACGATTGCACCAGCGGCATGAGCTTGAGGCGACCGAAGCCGACCGACGCCGCGATTCGCAGCCAGCCCGTGAGTTGCTGCTCGCCGCGCCGCAGCGCGCCCTCGGCCTCCGCGATTTCCGCGACCAGGCGCCGCGCCTGTTCGAAATAATGTTCACCTTCTTCCGTCAGTGCCAGCGAACGCGTGGTTCGCGTCAGCAGCCGCGCGCCCAGCTCGCGCTCGAGAGCCGCGACCTGTTTGCTCACTGCGCTTTGCGTCGTGTCGGCCTCGTGTGCGACCGCGGAAAAACTGCCCGCTTCCACCACGCGCACGAAAGTCTTCATTGCCTGCAGCTTGTCCATTTTGCTCAATATATTCCTGCGTGGAATCAGTTATATGAGCATACACCGTCTATATCGCCCGCCGGGAATCATTCAAAGTTGACTCATCGCAAACGCGATTGGAAGCAACCCAACTCTAGGAGCACTGACATGAACTCACCCGTCGTCCTTATCACTGGCGCGCTGACCGGTATCGGCCGCGCCACCGCACTTGCCTTCGCTCGCGAAGGAAACCGCGTGGTCGTCAGCGGCCGTCGCGAAGAGGCAGGCCAGGCACTCGCCGCCGAACTGCGCGCGCTTGGCGCCGAAGCCGAATTCCTGCGCGCCGACGTGCGCTTCGAGGCCGAAGTGCGCAGCGTCGTCGAGCGGACCGTCGAGCGTTTCGGGCGCATCGACGTGGCGGTCAACAACGCAGGCACCGAAGGCCAATTGGCGCCGATCGTCGAGCAGACAGCGACCAACTACGAAGACACCTTCTCGGTCAATGTGCTCGGCACGCTGCTGTCGCTCAAGCACGAGATGCGCGTGATGCTGGCGCAGGGCGCCGGCTCGATCATCAACCTCTCGTCGATCGCGGGCCAGGTCGGCTTCGCGGGTGGGTCGGTGTACGTGGCCAGCAAGCATGCGGTCGAAGGCCTCACGAAGAGCGCGGCGCTCGAAGGCGCTACCGCGGGCGTGCGCGTCAACGCCGTGGCGCCAGGCCCGGTCGCCACCGAAATGCTCGACCGCTTTGCCGGCGGCACCGAGGAGGGCAAGGCCGGTTTCCTCGCGACGATACCGGCGCGACGTGCCGCGACGCCGGACGAGATCGCTCAGACCATCGTCTTTCTTGCGAGCGATAAGGCGCGCTACCTCACCGGACAGAACATTGCAGTCGACGGCGCCTACACGGCGCAATAACACGCGATTTTTCCTATCTTTTCTACTCAGGAGCCTCACCATGACCACCATCAATGTCCCGACGCGCGACGAAGTGTCCCCGGCTAACCAGGCGATCTTCGACAAGCTCAAGAGCAGTCTCGGCACTGTGCCCAACCTGTACGCCACGTTCGCCCATTCGGAGCACGCGCTCGGCAACTACCTTGCGTTCCAGAACGCGAAGAGCAGCATCACCGGCAAGGCGCGCGAAATCGTGAACCTCGTCGTGAGCCAGGTCAACGGCTGCGAATACTGTCTGGCTGCGCACACCGTGATCGGCAAGATGAACGGTTTCACCGACGAACAGATTCTCGAAATCCGCAGTGGCAAGGCAAGTTTCGATGCGAAGTTCGACGCACTCGCACGGTTGGTGAAGAGCATCGCGGTCAACCGCGGGCACGCCGATCAGGCGCTCGTCGATGCGTTCTTCGCCGCCGGCTGGACCAAGGCCAATCTGGTCGACACGATCGTCGTGATCGGCGACAAGACCGTCACTAACTATCTGCACGCAACGACGCGCGTACCGGTGGACTTCCCCGCCGCGCCGCAACTCGCCGCGTGATGGTTGCAGCCGGGCAGCGCGGAGTTCGTGCGAGGTCCGCGTCGTCCGGCTGATTGAAGTGTCCTGAATCGGAGGATGTGATGTCTCAAACTGAACATTTCGACACCGTTATTCTCGGCAGCGGCCAGGGTGGCAAGCTGCTGGCGTGGCACCTGGGGCGATCGGGCCGGCGCGTCGCCGTCGTCGAGCGTCAATGGGTGGGCGGATCGTGCCCGGCCGTTGCGTGTCTACCCAGCAAGAACGAAATCTGGAGCGCACGTGTTGCACATCTTGCGCAGCACGCCGGGGACTTCGGCACGATCACCGGCCCAGTCACGGTCGATATGGCGAAGGTCCGCGAGCGCAAGCGCGGCATGATCGAACGTGAGGTTGCGTTTCACCTGCAGGCGTATGCGGCGAGCGGCGCCGAACTGATCATGGGCAGTGGCCGTTTCATTGCACCGAAAACTCTCAAGGTGCAACTGGACAATGGCGAAACGCGCACGCTGAGCGGCGACCAGATTGTCGTCAATGTCGGATCGCATGCGGCTATTCCGGACGTTCCGGGTCTGAATGCGGCGCAACCGCTCACGCATATCGGCGCACTGGACCTCGACTACACGCCGGCTCATCTGATCGTGTTCGGCGGCGGCTATACCGGTATCGAAATGGCTCAGGCGTATCGGCGCTTCGGCAGCCGGGTGACGATCGTCGAACACGGGCAGCAATTGATGGGACGCGAAGACGCCGACGTCGCCGATGAAATGTCGCGTGTGCTGAGCGGCGAGGGCATCGACCTCGTGCTCGGCGCCGAGACGCTCAAGGTGGACGGCCAATCCGGCAAGCACGTTGGCATCACCGTGCGCACGGCAGCCGGTGAGCAGACGATTGAAGGCAGCGACATTCTGGTCGCCACGGGCCGCATTCCGAATACCGCCGGTATCGGCTTGGACAAAGCCGGCATTGCACTGGACGAACGTGGCTACATTCGCGTCAATGACCGCCTGCAAGCGAGTGCGCCCGGTGTGTGGGCGATCGGTGAAGTGGCCGGGAGTCCGCAGTTCACGCATGTTTCCGTCGACGATTTCCGCATCGTGCGGGATAACCTGGCGGGCGGCCATCGCAGCACGCGTGATCGTCTTGTGCCGTACACGATGTTCAGCGATCCGCCGCTCGCGCACGTCGGGCTCAGCGAACGCGAAGCACAGAAGAAGGGCATCGCCGTGCGGGTCGCGAAGCTGCCGATGAGCAACGTGTTGCGCACCGAAGCCACGGACGAGACACAAGGCTTCATGAAAGTGCTCGTGTCCGCCGCCGACGACCGCATTCTCGGCTTCACGATGATCGGCTCGGAAGCCGGCGAGGTGATGGCCGCGATGCAGACGGCGATACTGGCGGAACTGCCCTATCCGAAGCTGCGCGATGCGGTGATCACGCACCTGACTTTCGCTGAAGGCTTCGGCCCGCTGTTGGCCAACGTGCCGCCGCGAGCGACGGCGCAGTGAGCCAGCCGGCGCGGGCACCGGCTATTCGCCGGGGCCCGCGTTGAGCGACGTGATCGATGCTGCTTGTCGGCGTATTCCCGACGGGAATGACAGCTATTGCCCCGTGGTCCCTTCTGCGTCACCTCGACTCGCGCGATCATTCCTCCGTCCCAATCTGGATATCTCAAGGATGAAGCAATGAACCAACTCTTTACACCCATCTCCGTTGGCCCCTTCGAACTGAAGCACCGCGTCGTACTGGCGCCGCTGACGCGCATGCGCACTGAAGCGGGCAACGTTCCCGGCGATCTGATGGTCGAATACTATTCGCAGCGCGCGTCCGACGGCGGCTTGCTGATCACCGACGCTACCGCTGTCTCGCCACTGGGCATCGCGTATGTCGACGCTCCCGGCATTTACACTCAGGCGCAGGTCGACGGCTGGAAGCGCGTCACTCATGCCGTGCACGCCAAAGGCGCCCGCATCTTCCTGCAACTATGGCATGCCGGCCGGCAGGCGCATCCCGCCAACACCAACGGGCAGACGCCGATCGCGCCGTCGGCGATACGCGCGTATGAGCATGCTGCAATCCGCGACGAACAAGGCAATATCGTCGAAGTCGAGCAACTCGTTCCGCGCGCGTTGGACACGCATGAGATTGCAGACGTCGTCGAACAGTTTCGACAGGGCGCCGCGCGTGCGAAAGAAGCCGGTTTCGACGGCGTCGAACTGCATGCGGCGAACGGCTATCTGATCGATCAATTCCTGCTGGATGGCTCGAACCACCGGACGGACGCTTACGGCGGTTCGATTGAGAATCGCGCGCGTTTTCTGTTCGAGGTCGTGGAGGCAGTCGTGTCGGTGTGGGGTGCGGGGCGCGTTGCCGCACGTCTGTCGCCAAGCGGTGTGTACGGGACCATGTCCGACAGCGATCCACACGCGACTTACGGCTATGTGGCGAGCCGACTCAACAGCTACGACCTCGCTTACCTGCACGTGATCGAGCCGCGCATTCGCGGCAACGAGGACACCGAGGCGAGCGAGTCAGCTGTCTCATCGAAGGATCTGGGCCGGTTGTTCACCGGCACGATTGTGGCCGCCGGCGGATTCAACGCTGAAAGCGCAGAGCAGATTCTTCACACCGGCGATGCCGATCTGGTCGCCTTCGGCCGGATGTTCGTCTCCAATCCGGACCTGCCGGAGCGTTTGCGTACGGGTGCGCCTCTGAATGCTTACGACCGTGCCACGTTCTATGGCGGCGACGGACGAGGCTACATCGACTACAGCACTCATCGCGCAGTGGCCACGGCCTGAACACAGGCATTCATCGTCGCTATTTCAAGGCGCTGACAGAGGGGGACGGCCGTCGGACCGACGGCCGTCCCCCCAGAACGTCACGATCCGGCGATACACTTCGCGGGTGGGGAGCGATGGAACAAGACCGTGCAGTTGTCGGCCCTGGGGATTGGATTGCGCCGCAGTCGTACGACACGCGAACCACGATGATTCGTTCCAGGAGAAAAGCAAGTGGACCGGCTGACAGCGATGGAAACGTTTGTATGCGTGATCGAGTCGGGTTCCTTCTCGGCCGCAGCCCGCCTGCTCGATGTCGGGCAGCCAGCCGTTTCAAAGTCGATTGCACAACTCGAAGAGCGGCTCGCGGTCCGATTGCTTCTCCGCTCTACCCGCGGGCTGACGCCGACCGAAGCGGGTCAGGCGTTTTACGAACGCGCGAAACGGGCGATCGAAGAAGCGGACGAAGCAGAACTGGCGGCGCGGGGATCGGCCGGCGCACTCTCGGGCCGTCTCAGGGTGTCGGCGGCCGTGACTTTTGCGCGGCTTCATATCATCCCGCGACTGCCGTCCTTCCTCGAACGACATCCTGATCTGAACATCGACATCATCCTCGATGATGAGAACATTGATCTGCTGGAACACGGCATCGATGTCGCGTTGCGAATGGGTGTGCTGGGCGACTCGACCATGACGGCGCGCAGACTCACGCGTGGCAGGCGTTGTGTCGTCGGCTCGCCGGCGTGGTTCGCGAAAGCCGGTGAACCGCGCACGCCTGCCGATCTGGTTTCGCATCAGGCGATCGTGTACGAGCAGGCCGGCGGTGGAAATGCATGGTCCTTCAAGCGGGGCAATACGGAGACGTCCATTGCTGTCGCGGGGCGCATTCGCGTGAACGCGGCGGAGGGTGTGCGCGCCGCGGTGCTAGCCGACATGGGCGTCGCGATCACGTCCGAGTGGATGTTCGCGCCCGAAATCGCAAGCGGCGCGGTAAAACTGGTGCTTGCCGATTGGGAACTGCCCAGCATCGATCTTTGGGCCGTGTTTCCGAGTGGGCGGATGGTGACCGCAAAGGCGCGTGCTTTTGTTGCCTGGGTCGAGGAGATATTCGGCGCATCGGATTCGATGGCCTGACTGAACGGGATGATCTTTGATGCGTTCGCTCCCGGCACGTGACGTGCCGGGAGCGAAGCAGGCCCGGCTTAAGAGGCCGAGGCAGTCTTCCGGCGAAGAACGGGCAACATGTCCTGCGGTTCAGGCCGATGCGTGTAGTCCGGATTCACTTCGGCATACAGGATCGTGCCGTCTTGCCCGATCACGTAACGCGCGGGCATCGGCAGAGTCCAGCTATTGTCGCCGTTGAACGCCGGCAAGTCGTTCTTGAGGTTCTTGTACAACTCGACCAGATAGTCGGGCAGGGCAAAGCGGATGCCGAACGCCGCCGCCACATCGTTGTGCGTATCGCTGAGGATCGGGAAGCTCAGCTTGTTGGTGCGCACCGACTTGCGGCTATTCACGGCATTTTGCGGCGAGATTGCGACCAGGTTGGCACCTTCGGCCTTGAACGACGGCAGCGCTTCCTCGAGAGCCGTCAGTTCAAGATTGCAATACGGGCACCACACGCCACGATAAAAGCTGATGATGAGCGCTCCGCGCTTCAGCAGTTCGGTAGACGAGACGGGTTTTCCGTCCGGGTCGTTGAGGATAAATTCCGGCGCTGCGTCGCCTGCTTTGAGCGCGCGTTCAGCCTGACCGGACGCCACGAGTTCGGCGGTAGCGCGTTCCATGATCGGATGAATTTCAGGCGGCGCGAAGTACGGTGCTTTACCGCCTTTGAAATCCGCTTTGAAAGCGTCGAGTTTCGCTTGAAGTGACATGACAATCTCCTTCTTCAGACAGGGTGATGTGTTGAAGTTGTGCTGCGGTGGAGAGATAGTCGGTCAATGCAAACGAATGAAGAAGACACGTCAGCCGCATAACAGTCATTCCGGCGAGGCATGGCGCAACCCGGGACGCGGCACCCCGCTACGCACGCCGACATGACGAGTTAATGCCAATGGCGGCCGAGTCAGCTCGGAAAGCTATTCCCGAACATGGGCAGGCCGCTATTCGATTCAGCCTCGGTTGCCTCGTCCTGCAGCACGTCCCAATGCTCGGCGAGCACGCCGTCCGCAAAGCGCAGGATATCGGCCGCGATCCATGCGGCGGGACGCCCATGACCTGAAAAGCGCCCATGCACGATCACGTAATCGCCATCCGCCACGATCACGCCGGGTTCGTATCGCAAGGTCGGCGGCTGGGTCTTGATCAGGTTGAACAGGCCGTCGCGCCCCGGTGCGATATGCGCGCTGTGCTGGATATAGTCGGGCGACCAGAAACGCTCGGCTGCGGCGTAGTCGCGTTGGTTGAAAAGCGTGTCGAACGCTTCGAGTACAAAGGCCTTGTTGGCTGCTTCGGTCGTGGTGGTCATGAATGTTCTCCCGATAGATGGGTGACGTGGCGGCGCGTCATGCCGCCACGGCCTGAAAGGACGGATAGTCGGTGTAACCCTCGGCGGTCGCGCCGTAGACCTTTGGCCAGTCGACTTCGGCAAGCGGTGCATCGGCGGCGAAGCGCGCCGGTAAATCCGGATTGGCGATGAACGGTCGGCCAAACGCGACCATATCGACGAGCCCGGCTTCGATCAGCCGATTGCCGCGCGCACGATCCATATCGACGTTGGCGATGATGTTGCCGCGGTAGAGCTCGCGGAAATGGCGGAACATGCCGTCACCGGCCAGCGTGGCCAGCGGCGTCGCCGACAGGTCGGCCATTGCGCCCATCAACAGCAGATGGGAGAGATCGAAGTCGTTGAGCCGGCCGATCACATATTCGGAGGTGGCAAGCGTTTCGTCATTGGAAACGAAGGCGCCCGTCTCCGACGTTGCGGGTCCCGTCTTGATGCCGGTGCGCTGCGCCCCGACGGCCTCGACCACCGTTTCCACAACCTCGAACAGAAAGCGCGCCCGGTTCTGCGTCGAACCACCGTATGCATCCGTACGCAGATTGGTGCGAACGTTGAGGAACTGATTGAACAGGTAGTGATAGCCGCCCTGGATCTGCACGCCGTCAAAGCCGGCCGCGATCGCGTTGCGTGCCGCCCGGCCGAAGTCGGCGACCGTGCGGCGGATCTCGTCCTTCTCCATGGCGCGCGGGACCACGGTGTCCTTGCGGCCGGCCGCGGTCACGCTTTGCTGCTCCGGGTTGACCGCTGACGCGGAGCGCGGCGCCTTGCCGGCCTGGAAATCCGGATGCCCCAACGAGCCGGTATGCCAGAGTTGCGCGACGATCCGGCCGCCCGCGCGATGCACGGCATCCGTTACCACGCTCCAGCCGCGGACCTGGGCTTCGCTCCAGAGTCCGGGCACGTCTGCCCAGCCAACTGCCTCGGGGCTCACGAAAACGCCTTCGCTGACAATCAGCCCCGCCGCGGCGCGCTGCGCATAGTACTCGGCGTGCAAGGCCGTCGGGACAAGCTCGGGATTCGCCGAGCGCATGCGCGTCAGCGGCGCCATGACGATGCGGTTGGGCAGATCGAGGTCCCCCAGCCGAATCGGCTTGTGCAGGGGCTGGTTGCTTTCGATGTTCATGAAATTTCCCACGACGTTTGAAGGATTCACCCAAACACAATGGTGATTGACATCGAGTTTGATGGGCCAATCGAGAAAAGTCAATGTCGATCACCATTGTATTTTTCGAAGGCGGTTATAATTGGGCTGACAACGGCGTGGGAGCATTGAGCGATGGGCGTTTCAAAACAGCAGGCGGTGGAGAACCGGAAGACCATCATTGCGGCTTCGGAGAAGTTGTTCCGTGCGCATGGAATCGATGGTGTGGGCCTGAGCGCGCTGATGAAGGCCGCGGGCTTTACCCAGGGCGGGTTCTACAACCACTTCGAATCGAAGGAGGCGCTGGCCGCTGAAGTCGTGGCGACTGCCATGGCCAAGTCCAACCGCGACCTGACAGAAGCCATTGCCACGCCGCTCGAGCCAGGCGGGAATCGCCTGAGGCGACAGGTGGACTTTTACCTGTCCGGCACGCATTGCAGCGATATCGAGCAGGGTTGCGCGATAGCCGGCCTCACCGCTGACGTGCGCCGGCTTGGGCATGAGGCACAGGCGCACTTTGCAAGCGGCTTGCAAACGATGCTTGAAACGTTGACAGCGCTCGTCGCGGAACAGCGCGCCGAAAGCGGAGATATGGATGAAGCGCGCCGCGAGGCAATCGCGTTCTACAGCGAGATGGTCGGTGCGCTCATCCTGTCGCGGGCGGTAGCCGACGCCAATCCCCAACTCGGAGAGGAAATACTGAACGCGAATCGTCAGATGCTGCTCGACAAATTCGCGCTGGAAGAGGGGCGGGGCAAGCGCTGATTTTCTGGCCGCGTTTGAACGGCGTATTCGCGTGCGAAAGAGGGACTACCACTCCAGGTGGCGTCAGGGAACCCGACAATGCGTCTATCAAAGATCGACCTGAATCTGTTCGTTGTTTTCGAAGCAGTCTATAAAACGCGAAACCTGACGCGTGCAGCGGAGATGCTATTCATCACGCAGCCTGCTGTCAGCAATGCATTGGCGCGGATGCGCAAGACGTTCGACGATCAACTCTTTGTGAGCACGTCGGCCGGCATGGTACCGACGCCGGTTTCTGAAAACATCATTGAGCGCGTCCGCGAGGCACTGCTGCTGCTCGATTCGAGTACCCATGCCGGCGAACTATTCGATCCGGCGTCGTCGGAACGGACGTTCCGGCTTAGCATGAACGACCTGACCGAGGCGTTGCTGCTTCCTGCGCTGGAGGAAGTTCTGCAGCGTCTCGCACCCGGCATACGCATCGAGAGCTATTTCACGACGCGCAGGGAGGTGCCCGAAGCATTGGCGAGTGGCGCGGTCAATCTCGCGATCGATGCGCCTCTGCTTGACGACCCATACCTCGAGCAGGAGCCGTTGAGCCGGGACCGATATGCCTGCATGCTGCGTCAGGACCACCCGTTTTCGAAGAAGAAGCTAACCATCGATGATTACCTCGGGTTCGGTCACATCCACGTGTCCAGCCGGCGGCAGGGGCCCGGTCTCGTCGACGCGGAACTCAACAAGCTGGGTCTCAGGCGCTCGATCCAGACTCGGGTCCAGCACTATCTGGTCGCGCCCTTGATCGCGATGCGGACCGATCTCGTCCTTACCGCACCTCTCACGCTCCTTCAGCGTTATGACGCGCGCATCCTGGAACTGCCGTTCGACCTCCCCAATCTCGAGTCACATTGCTACTGGCACCGAAGCGTCACGGGCGATCCCGCACACCGTTGGCTACGCGAGCAGATCGGCGGTCTCATGCGGGAAGCGAACGCCTAGCCGGACGACCCGAGTCGAGGCTATCGAAGAGTACACACCAGGTGTCACAAAAAGTTATCGCCAGCTATCACAACAATAAATTTCCTGAATGAAGCGGGGCTCGGTATTGTTCTAGTCATGTTTAGACGAGGACGGCATGGCGGAACTCTACCTTGTGCGGCATGGTCAGGCGTCGTTCGGCGCGGACAACTATGACGAACTATCACCTACCGGTTATACGCAATCACGATGGCTCGGAGAGCACTTCGCGCAGAGCGCATTGGAGTTCGATCGGGTTGTCATCGGCGCGATGCGACGGCATGAGCAAACCGCGGACGCAATTCTCGCAGCGATGCCAGGTTTGCAAGTCGAGGTCGTGCAAGACGCGGGTTTGAACGAATACGATTTCCAGGGCTTGTTTGCGGCTCTTGGCGAAGGCGAGTTTCCGCAGGGCTCCTCTGCGGAAATTTCGAAGAAGAATTTCTACAAACGCCTCAAGAAGGCGCTGCAACTTTGGTCCGACGATCTCCTGCCCGGGCCGGTTTCCGAAACGTGGCAACAGTTCCAGGCGCGCGTCGAGCGCGCGCGTCTCGCAATCCAGCGAGCGGGCGGCAGACGGGTTCTGGTGGTGAGTTCCGGTGGTCCGATTGCCGTCTTTGCCCAGCAGATTCTGCAGGCGCCGGCGGCGGCCGCCATTGCGCTCAACCTGCAGATTCGAAATAGCAGCGTTTGCCAATATGTCTTTAACGACACCGCAATGTCGCTAGTCAGTTTCAACTCGCTGCCTCATCTCGACCCTATCGAGAGGCACGAATTCGTCACCTACGGTTGATTCGAATCGGGACTCCCGCAACACTATGAATACTGGCCTTCAATTCGACATCGAAAAGCTCACGCTTTATTTGACGGCGCACGTGCCCGGATTTCAGGGGCCGTTGTCCGTCGAGAAATTTGTTGGCGGACAATCCAATCCAACGTTTCTCCTGAAAGCGCGCAGCGGCAGCTATGTTTTGCGGCGTCAGCCGCCCGGAATGCTGCTCAAGTCCGCGCATGCGGTCGACCGTGAATTCCGCGTGCTAACGGCGCTCGGTCAAACGCCGGTCCCTGTCGCGCGCGCATTTCATCTTTGCGAGGATCGTGACGTTATCGGCAGCATGTTTTACGTCATGAGTTTCGAGGACGGGCACATCTTCTGGAATCCGGCGTTGCCGGAAGTGCCCGTCGGAGAGCGCGGCGCCATCTACGATGCTCTGCTCGGGACGATGGCGGCCCTCCACGACGTGGATGTCGAGGCTGTCGGTTTAGCCGACTATGGTCGCCCCGGAAATTATTTCGCGCGCCAGATCGACGTATGGACCAAACAGTATCGAGCCGCGCAGACCGACGTGCTGGAATCGGTCGAGGCACTGATCGCGTGGTTGCCGGCGCACTGTCCCGTCGAAGCCGGCAAGCCTTCGCTCGTGCACGGCGATTTTCGTATCGACAACCTTATCTTCACGCGCGGCTCGTCGCAGGTTCGCGCGGTTCTCGACTGGGAACTCTCCACGCTCGGTAATCCTCTAGCCGACCTCGCTTACTTTTGCATGTGCTTGCGACTGCCTCCCAACGGTCATATCGCCGGGCTTGAGGGATTGAACAGAGCGGAGTTGGGCGTGCCGGATGAGGCGGCGATCATCGAACAATATTGCCGGCTGCGGAGTATTGCATCGATTGAGAACTGGAACTTCTATCTTGCGTTCAGTTTCTTCCGACTTGCCGCCATCGCGCAGGGCGTAAAGAAGCGGGCTCTGGGCGGCAATGCGTCGAATGACAAGGCGCGCCAGGTCGGGGAGATGGCGGGGGCGCTTGCGAAGATGGGCGTTGACCTGATCTGACGGCACACGCAAGACTGGAAACTTGAAAAAACACATGGAGGCAGATTGTGACTACTAATTTATTTAGTCTGAAAGGAAAGATTGCACTGGTGACTGGCGCCAGCCGAGGTATTGGCGAGGAGATTGCCAGGTTGCTCGCCGAGCAAGGCGCCCACGTGATCGTGTCGAGCCGCAAGCTCGAAGATTGCGAGGCGGTGGCGAGCGAGATCAACAACGCAGGCGGGAGTGCGGAGGCAAAACCCTGCCACGTTGGTCGTGTCGAGGACATTCTCGCGATCTTCCAGCATATTCGTGCGCGGCATGGTCGTCTGGATATCCTGGTCAACAACGCGGCGACGAATCCCTATTTCGGCCACATTCTCGATACCGATCTGGCGTCGTTTGAAAAGACCGTGGAAGTCAACTTGCGCGGTTACTTCTTCATGTCCGTAGAGGCTGGCAAGTTGATGCGGGAGAACGGCGGCGGCGCGATCGTCAACACGGCTTCCGTCAACGCGTTACAACCGGGCGACAAGCAAGGCATCTACTCGATCACGAAAGCCGCCGTCGTCAACATGACACGGGCATTCGCGAAGGAGTGCGGGCCGTTGGGGATTCGGGTGAATGCGCTGCTCCCAGGCTTGACCAAGACTCGATTTGCCGGCGCGCTGTTCGACGATCAGGCCATCTATGAAAGCTGGATGTCCAAAATTCCGCTGCGCCGTCACGCGGAGCCTCGCGAGATGGCCGGTACCGTGCTTTATCTGGTCTC
The DNA here is from genome assembly GCF_050281145.1 of Paraburkholderia sp. NPDC080076. NCBI lineage: Bacteria > Pseudomonadati > Pseudomonadota > Betaproteobacteria > Burkholderiales > Burkholderiaceae > Paraburkholderia > Paraburkholderia sp. NPDC080076. The sequence continues at coordinate 263,568 of NZ_JBNNWQ010000001.1, forward strand.
CGACGCCGCGAGCTACACCAATGGGGAGTGCATTGTCGTCGACGGTGGATTGACGATTTAGTCACCAGGTCGATGCGCGGTATTGGACGATGCATCGATGACATTTACCAGGAATCAGGAAGATCAAAATGGATTTTTCATATAACCCGAAAATGGAAGCGCTGCGCGCGCAGGTGCGCGCGTTCATGGACACGCATATCGTTCCACGCATCCGGCAATGGCACGAAGAAGTGAGCGCGGGGCAATATCCGGTTTCCTTCATGGAGAGCTTGAAGGAACAGGCGCGTGCGGAAGGCCTCTGGAATCTTTTCCTTCCGCATCTGCGGGATGACGAGCCAGGCACCCGGCTGACCAATCTCGAGTACGCCCCGTTGGCCGAGATCATGGGGCGCGTGTCGTGGGCGTCCGAGGTATTCAACTGCAATGCTCCGGACACGGGCAATATGGAACTGCTCCATATGTTTGCCACGCCGGCTCAGCGCGAAGAGTGGCTCAAGCCTCTCCTCGACGGCAAGATCCGCTCGGCGTTTGCGATGACGGAGCCGGCGGTGGCTTCCTCGGACGCGACCAATATCACCACGTCGATTCGTCGTGACGGAGACGACTATGTCATCGATGGCCGAAAGTGGTTCATCACGAACGCGGCGCACCCGAATTGCAAGCTCTTCATCGTGATGGGGAAAACGGATCCTGACGCACCGGCCCACCGTCAGCAAAGCATGATTCTCGTGCCTCGCGATACGCCGGGCGTCAAGATGATCCGCAATATCACGGTGGTCAATCACGTGGCGCCGGAAGGACACTGCGAGATCGAGTTCAAAGGCGTGCGCGTACCTCGGTCGAATCTGCTCGGCGAAGAGGGAAGCGGCTTTGCACTCGCCCAGGCGCGCCTTGGACCGGGACGGATTCACCACTGCATGCGTTCGATCGGCGCCGCCGAACTGGCGCTCGAGTTGATGGTGGAACGGGCTCAAGCGCGCACGGCATTTGGCAAGATGCTGCATGAGCAAGGTACGGTCGGCGAATGGATCGCGAAGTCGCGAATCGAAATCGATCAGGCGAGGCTGCTTGTTCTGAAGGCCGCGTGGATGATCGATAACGTGGGCGCGAAGGAAGCACGCAAGGAAATTTCGATGATCAAGGCGCTCGTGCCGGGCGTTCATACCGCCGTTTGCGACCGGGCGATGCAGGTGTTCGGCGCGATGGGGCTGAGTCCTGACACGCCGCTGGCGGATAGCTGGACCTGGGGGCGTGCGCTGCGCTTTGCCGATGGCCCGGATGAGGTTCACCTGCAGAGCATCGCTCGCATGGAAATCAAGGCCCAGCGATACGAGCCGGGAAGCGAAAACCCCTACTTGATGATGCCGGTGTAGGGATAGGCCGGGTCTTTTCAAACATCCTTTGCGGGGCGATGCAACGTCGCCCCAGTCACCGCGCGTGTGACGCTTCGGGCAATGAATACGCCAACGTGTTAGCACGGCATCTGGCCGTCGTCCTCCGACCCACTCAGCAGAGACCGCGTCTCTTCTGCAGGATCGGTGGCGAGTACGTTTTCAAAGATCGCCTGACCTGTGCGATCCGCCAAATCAAGCATCGGAAAGACCGGTGCGTCCAAAACCGCTCCCACGGTCATCTCACCCTCTGCCTCCAATCTGCCGAGCCGCTCCTGACGGTCCCCGTCGCCGCGTTGCGCGCCGTCGACGACCTATTCGCGCGGCAGTTGGCGCGGGCGGGCGCGGCCCTCCAGATTGCCCCGAACGGCACGATCGCGTTCCGTGAACTGGGGCTTGAACCGGCCGGCGCCCCATCGATCTCCCCCGTTCAGGGGATGGTCCCGGATGCCCGATCGCCGCGATCATGGCACTACTCGGGGACGCCACCGTATGCGAGATGCAACGGCAAGCCGGTGCCGGCCCGCTATCCACATTTAGACGCGAGGAGACACAGATGCAGGACACCGTACAGAACGCGGCGCCATCCGCCTACGCCTATCCGTTGCTGATCAAGAATCTGCTGCACACGCCGTTCGCTCAGGCGCCGAATCAGGAAATCGTCTACCGCAACCAGCTGCGCATGACCTACAGCCAGTTGCAGGAACGGATCGCGCGGCTCGCCAATGGTCTCGCCGGGTTGGGCGTGCGCCACGGCAGCACGGTCGCGGTGATGGACTGGGACAGTCATCGTTATCTGGAAAGCTACTTCGCCGTGCCGATGATGGGCGCCGTGTTGCAGACGGTCAACGTGCGGCTCTCGCCGGCGGAGATCGTCTACACGATCAATCACGCGCGTGCCGAAGTGCTGTTCGTTCACGCCGATTTTCTGCCCGTGGTGGAAGCGATCAAGGATCAGCTCGAAACGGTGCGCGCATTCGTGCGAATCGAAGAGCCGGACAGCGAGGCGTTCGAGCACACCATTCCGTTCGCGACGGAATACGAAGCGATGCTGGCGGCGAGTGCCACGAGCTACGACTTTCCAGACTTCGACGAAAACACCCGGGCCACCACGTTCTATACGACTGGCACGACCGGCCTGCCCAAGGGCGTGTATTTCTCGCATCGTCAACTGGTGCTGCACACCATCACGCTGATGGCGGCGCTCGCAAGCCCGGTGTCGGGGCAGCGCTTTCATCGCGGCGACGTCTATATGCCGCTGACGCCGATGTTCCATGTGCATGCATGGGGCATGCCGTACATCGCGACGGTGCTGGGCGTGAAGCAGGTCTATCCGGGCCGCTATGTGCCCGAGCGACTGGTAAAGCTGTTGCGCGACGAGGGCGTCACGTTCTCGCATTGCGTGAGCACGATCCTCCACATGGTGCTGAACTGCCCGGAGTCGAAGTCCGCGGATTTCAGCAAATGGAAGATCGTGATCGGCGGAAGCGCGCTGCCGCACGGCATCGCCCATGCCGCATTGGAGCGTGGCATTGACGTGTTCACCGGCTATGGCATGTCCGAGACTGGTCCCGTCCTGAGTCTCGCGCAGCTTCCGCCGGGGTATGAGCAACTCGACACCAAAGAGCAGGTGCGCCTGCGCTGCAAAACTGGCCTGGCAGTTCCGCTCGTCGATCTGCGGATCGTCGACGAATCGATGCAGGACATCGTTCACGACGGCAAGGCCTATGGCGAGATCGTCGTGCGCGCCCCGTGGCTGACCCAGGGATACTTCGGCAACGCGGAAGCGTCGGAACAGCTCTGGGCAGGCGGCTACCTGCACACGCAGGACATCGCGAACATCGACACGACCGGAAATCTGCAGATCACCGACCGCATCAAGGACGTGATCAAGTCCGGCGGCGAATGGGTCTCGTCGCTCGAAATCGAAAGCCTGATCTCGCTGCATCCGGCTGTCTCGGAAGTCGCCGTGATCGGCATCAAGGACGAGAAGTGGGGCGAAAGGCCCGTGGCGCTGGTGGTGCTCAAGGCGGGCGCCACGCTCACCGAGGACGACATCAAGCAGCACGTTCTCAAGTTCACCCACACCGGGAAGATCTCGAAGTACGCGGTGCCGCAGGTCGTCAAATTCATCGACTCGCTGGAGAAGACGAGCGTCGGCAAGATGAACAAGAAGTGGCTGCGCGCGCAGTTCGCCTAACCGGTCACGAGGAGCAGGCACGATGAGCATCAACGAATATCGCATCGCGACGATCGACGAATTCGTCGGCCGCGAGCTGGGCGTGTCGGACTGGGTTACGGTCGATCAGGCACGCATCGACGCGTTCGCGCAATGCACGGGCGACCGGCAGTGGATTCACGTGGACGTGGAGCGCGCGAAACGCGAAAGCCCGTTCGGCGGCACGATCGCACACGGCTATCTGACGCTCTCGCTGCTTGCCGCACTGGCCATCGAGATCGGCCTCATTCCCGAGGACGCGTCGGCCGGCCTCAACTACGGGCTGGACAAGGTGCGCTTCATGACGCCGGTGAAGGCCGGCGCGCGGGTGCGCAACCGCGTGACCCTCGTGTCCGTGGAGATGAAGGGCGGCGGCCGGATCATCGTGAAGACGATGAACGAGCTGCAGATCGAGGGCGAGGACAAGCCGGCGCTGATCGCCGAGTCACTGGCGATGCTGGTGGCATGACCTCTACTACTGTTGACAAAGTAAAGCGTCATTCGAGGAGCATCAAGATGGCGGAGACAACTGACAACGCGTCGCGAAACGATCAGACGGACGATCTCGCGGCATCGGCCGCCGAAGGCATGCTCGGTCCCAACCCGTTCGTCGGGCTGCGCCCGAGCGACATTCTGGCGACCGCGCAGCAGATCGGCGCGCAGGCGCTGCGGCAGCCCGCGCTGGTTCTCGAGCAGGAAGCGGCGCTCGTGCGTGAACTGATCGCCGTGCTGTACGGTGGCGCCCGCGACGGCGCGCAAGCGTCGCCGCAGCGCGACAAGCGTTTTGCCGACCCCGCCTGGCGCGACAACTCGCTCTACCGCGTCACGCTGCAGAGCTACCTGGCATGGCGCAACGCGCTCTCCGGATTTATCGAGCGCTCCGCGCTGGACCCGAAATCGAAGGAGCGCGCGCAGTTCGTCATGTCGCTGTTCACCGAGGCGCTCTCGCCGACGAACACGCTGTTCGGCAATCCTGAGGCGTTGAAGAAGATCGTCGATTCCGGAGGCGCGAGCCTCATTGGCGGCGTGAAGAACCTCATGGCCGACTTGCTGCAGAACCAGGGCATGCCCGCGCAGGTCGACAAGACCGCGTTCGAGGTGGGCAAGAATCTCGGCACGACGCCGGGAGCGGTGGTGTTTCGCAACGAGGTGCTCGAACTGATCCAGTATGCGCCGGCGAGCGCGCAGGTCTACAGCCGCCCGCAATTGATCGTGCCGCCGCAGATCAACAAGTTTTATGTGTTCGATCTGTCCGAGGGTAAGAGCATCGTGGACTACCTCGTCAAGAGTGAGTTTCAGGTGTTCATGGTGAGCTGGCGCAATCCGACCGCGGCGCAGAGCCACTGGGATCTCGACACGTACGTCGGCGCGCTCCTCGAAGCGATCGCGGCGGTGCGCGACATCACCGGCAGCGACGATGTCAACCTGCACGGCGCGTGTTCCGGTGCCATGACGATCTCCGCGCTGCTCGGTCACCTCGCGGCCCGCGGCGAAACGGCCGTCAATGCCGCGACGCTGATGGTGGCCGTGCTGGACAACAAGGCGGACTCGCAGCTCGGCCTCTTCGCCACGCCCGAAGCCATTGCGGCGGCGAAACAGAACAGTCTGTCGAAGGGTGTGCTCGCCGGCGAAGAGATGGGGCGCGTGTTCGCATGGATGCGGCCCAACGATCTGGTGTGGAACTACTGGGTGAACAACTATCTGCTGGGCAAGACGCCGCCCGCGTTCGACATTCTCTACTGGAACAACGACGCGACCCGGTTGCCGGCGCGCATGCATGGCCAGTTGCTCGACATCTTCGTGGGCAACCTGTTCAGCAAGCCGCGCGCGCTGTCGGTGCTGGGCACGCCGATCGACCTGTCCGGCGTCACCTGCGACAAGTACGTGGTGGCGGGCATGACGGATCACATCACGCCGTGGAAAGGCGTGTACAACACGGCGCGCACGTTCGGCGGCGACACGCGGTTCGTGCTGAGTTCGAGCGGGCACATCCAGAGCCTGATCAACCCGCCCGGCAATCCGAAGGCGAAGTTCTTCGTCAATTCCGGCTTGCCGGCGAATGCCGACGCATGGCTGGCCGGCGCGCAGGCGCAGAAAGATTCATGGTGGGGCAATTGGACGGACTGGCTGCGCGAGCGGTCCGGCGAACGGCGCGCGGCGCCGGCCGCGCCCGGCAACGAGCGGTACCCGGCAGGCGTCAAGGCGCCGGGCACCTATGTGATGGAAGCATGACGCACACCCTTTTGGCCGGGTGATGGCCAGCCTTTTCCCGATGCAAATTTTTTTGGAGAGACGATCATGGATTCAACCAACGCCAACAGCATTTTCACCGAGTACACGAAGCTCATCAGTCAGTTCAAGCTGCCGGGTATCGACGCCGGCGCGATCCTCGAATCGCGCCGCAAGGACATCGAGGCGCTCGCCGAGGCCAACACCACCGCACTCGCGGGCGTCCAGTCGCTGGCCAGCAAGCAGGCGGACATTCTGCGAACGACGCTCACCGAACTGCAGTCGTTGGTCGGTCGCCTTAGCGCGTCGGGCGGCCAGCTCGCGAACGCCGGCGAAGTGGTTCAGCAGGCATTGCACAAGGCGCTGACCGACATGCAGGAACTCGCCGACACGGCGTATCGCGCGCAGTCGGACAGCGTTGCGGTGGTCACGAAGCGCGTCGCGGAACACGTCGAGGAATTGAAGACGCTGCTGCAGCCGAAGAAGTAAGGCGAGCTCGCGATGCGGCGCGCCCAATCCCCGATGTCACGCTCCACCAGAGGGTCCTGCGGATGATAGATATGGAACCCACCCCCGCGTCTGTCGGCGGCATGCAAATCCAGATGGTCGATCTCAACGGCCAGTTGTTGCGTGTCGCGACGCGGCAGGGCAGCGACGCATCGCCGCCGCTGCTCATTTTCAACGGCATCGGCGCCAACCTCGAGCTGGTGGAACCGTTCGTCGCCGCGCTCGAGGACGTGAGCGTGATCATCTTCGACGTCCCCGGCGTGGGCGGCTCGCCCGCGCCCGTCGTGCCGTATCGTTTCTCGACACTGTCCGTGCTGAGCGAGCGGCTGCTATCGCGGCTCGGCTACGACGGACCCGTCGACGTGCTCGGCGTGTCGTGGGGCGGCGCGCTTGCGCAACAGTTCGCGCGTCTCTATCCGGCGCGTTGCCGCCGGCTGATTCTCGCGGCAACCTCGCCGGGCGTCATCATGGTGCCGGCGAAACTGTCGGTGCTGTCGAAGCTGATCGGACCGCGCCGCTATACCGACCCGGCCTATCTTCAGGAGGTGGGCGCGGAAATCTACGGTGGTGCGTACCGGCGGAATCCGTCGTTGCTGCGCGATCACGCGCGGCACATTCAGGCGCCCCGCGGGCGCGGTTACCTCTACCAGTTGCTGGCCGCTTCGGGCTGGAGCAGCCTGCCCTGGCTCGGCGCGTTGCGTCAGACGACGCTCGTGATGCACGGCAACGACGATCCCATCGTCCCGCTCACCAACGCGAAGATTCTCGCCGCCCGCATCCCCCACGCGACGCTCTATGTAATCGACGACGGCCACCTGTTCCTCATCACGCGCGCCAGGGAGGTCGCTCCCGTGGTGCGCCGGTTTCTGCGGCAGGAGGCGGGTTGAGTGCCGTCGCGGATGGCGACGAAGGTACGCGGCGTGCCGCGGCCGACGCGCCGGAGTACCTGAAAACGCAGCGCCTGAAGCGGATGCGGCGAACCGCGACGTGTTTGCTCGCGGTGCTGATCGGGCTGCTGCTCATGTCCGTCGTCTGGCAGGGCGAGTATCCGTGGCTGGCATGGCTGCGAGCGTTTGCGGAAGCGGGCACGGTCGGCGCGATCGCGGACTGGTATGCGGTCGTCGCGCTGTTCCGGCGGCCGTTCGGTCTGCCGGTCCCGCATACGGCGATCATTCCGCAGAACCAGCAACGGATCGCCGAGAGTCTCGGCAACTTCGTCGAAGAGAATTTCCTGACGCCCGAGCTCATCATCGGCAAACTGAGCGGCCATAACGCCGCGCAGGCGCTGGCGCAGTGGCTTGCCATGCCGGCCAACAGCCGGGCAATCGCCGACGTCGTCGCGGATTCGCTGCCGGGATTGCTGAACGGGATAGACGAAGCGGACGTCGAACGCTTCTTCGGGCGTATGGTGATACCGCAATTGCGTGCGTTCGATGTCTCGCGTGCGGCCGGCGGCGTGCTGAAAGTGCTGACGGACGGCGGCCGCCATCAGCCGCTGCTGGACCACGGGCTGCTGGCGCTGGAGAAGTGGCTGACGGCCAACGTGGACATGATCAAGGCCAGATTCAGCGCGGCCTCGAGATACACGCCCGTGCCGCTCGATACGTACATCGTCAGGAAATTCGTCGAAGGCATCATCGCGCTGCTTCATGACGTGGCGGCGAATCCCGATCATGAGCTTCGCCATCAGTTCGACGACGCAGTGCAGGACCTGATTGTCCAGTTGCAGACCTCGGCGGTGCATCGCCGCGTCGGCAAATCATTGATGCGCGACTGCATTCGCTACTTCAGAAACGAGGACTCGTATCGCGTGCTGCTCGACTATGTGTGCGCACGCGTGAGCGCCGATCTCGCACACGAGCATTCGGCGCTGCGCGGCGCGCTGGCGGGCATGCTGGTCTCGCTCGCGAGAGGTGTGGGCAGCGAGCCGGCGATTCAGTACAAGCTGAACGCCTGGTGGCTCGCGCTGGCCCACGAGCTGGTCGTGCGCTATCGGCGCGAGCTGTCGGTGCTGATCACCGACGTCGTAAAAAGCTGGAACGCGGATGAAGTGAGCGGGAAGATCGAAGCGGAAATTGGCCGCGATCTGCAATACATCCGGATCAACGGCACGTTCGTGGGCGGCACGGTCGGTGTGCTGCTCCATGCGGCCGCACTCGTGGTTACGCGGTGACACGTGTGAGCGAGTGGCTCGTCGAAAATGCGTGAACCGCCTGTTAGGCTTGCTTCACGAGTCCCAGCGCCTGCGCGCGCGCAACGGCTTGCGCGCGCTTGTCGACCGAGAGCTTCATGAAGATGCTCTTCACATGAGACTTGACGGTTTCCGGCGCGATGCCGAGAGTGCGCGCGATTTCCTTGTTCGACTGCCCGTCGGCGATCAGGTCGACGATGTTGCGTTCGCGCGCGCTGAGCGCTTCCCGTTCGGTGTCCCGCGCGGATTTGCTGCCGGGCTGGTACAGCGTCCGCCAGCCGTCGAGCAGGCGATCCACATAGCACAGCAGCGCCTTCGTCTGCGCGGTCGCGCGCGTGTCGTCGCGAACGGCCTGCAGCAGCGCGCCGACTTCCGGAAACAGGTCGATGATCGACTGGTAGATGCCGGCGGCCGCGGCATCCTTGAGGACGTCGCGAAAGATCTCGACGGCGCGGTCGCGTTCGTCGGCACCCAGGCAGATCAGGGCGAGCACGCTTCGCAGGCGTAGCGCGAGATAGTGCTCGTGGCGTGCGTCGACGACTTCCAACGCGGCGGTCACGATTTCAACGCCGTCCTGCTTGCGCTTCTGAGCCATCGCGAGATACGCTGCCGCGAGCGAGCGGTAGGTGCGGATCTCCGGCGAGACGGCAGGCGAGCCAGCGGGGCCGGGAGCGGCGAGATGTTCCAGTTGCGCGACACATCCCGCGGCTTCCGCAATGCGTCCTTCCAGCAGATAAAGCCGCGTGCGCTCGACGAGGCCGCCCGCGATCAGCCGGTTCCAGTGGCGCGCGTGACCGAGCGCCTCGCCCTGATTGAGCAGCGCATAGGCCTGCACGGTATTGCAACGTGCGGCCGCGATCCGGATGAGCATGCGATAAGCGATCAATGCGCTATCGAGCAGGACTGCCAGATCGATCACCGGCATGAGATCGACGAGCAATGCTTCGGCTTCGTCGAGCCGGCCCTGCTCGTAGCGGATCTGCGCGATCATCGGTGCGCACAGCGCCGCGGCGACGGATTGCGGGCCGGAATGACGCTCGGCCAACTGCATCGCCTCGGTGAAATACCGCTCGGCCACGCCGAAGTGCATCTGCTGCATTTCCGCATGCCCGAGCAGGCACAGCCGGTACGTCGAAGCGAACACATTGCGCTGGTCCTCTTCGATCGAATAGGGGATCCACGGCGTCGCGTAGAGCGCTTCGAGATTGCCCGCCTTCCAGTGCGCGAAACGCACGACGTTGGAGGCGACATTGGTGCTCCAGATATCGGTCGACGGCCGGTCGAGGCACGGCTGCGCAATCGCGAGCGCCGCTTGCGGATTGTCCTGCAGCGCCACCACGACCGAGCGGATCACCCGGCATTCCCAGCGGATGCTGTCGGGGTCGGCGCTCGCGTGCGCATCGCGCTCGATCGCATCCAGCATGGCGAGCGCATCGTCCGAACGTATCGAGAGTGCCATGCCCCAGGCAATCGCCAGCGTGACCTCGATCTGTCCTTGCATGAGGTGCGCCGGGAAACGGCGCTGCCAGCCGAGCAGTGTCAGCAGATCGCCTTTCTTGACGAGCGCCATCGCGCAGTTGCCGATCAGGCTGATCGCGTCGTCCGTGTCCCCCGCGGCGATCGCGTGCCTGACCGCGTCTGTCCAGAGTTCCCGCGATGCATACCACCGGCACGCGCGGCGATGCAGATCCGCCAGTTCGTCGCCCGACTGCGCGTCCAGCCTTTGGCGCAGATAGTCGCTCAGCAGAGGGTGATAGCGGAACCAGTGCCCTTCAAGATCCATCGGCTCCAGCAGCAACTGGCGCGCGGCGATCGCTTCCAGCATGCTCTGACTGGCCTTGACGCCGGTTACCGCCTGGCACAGCGAGGCCGTCAACCGTTCGAGTATCGCCGTGCGCAGCATGAAGGAAACCATCTCGTCGGGCAAGCGCGTGAGCATGTCTTCGAGGTAGGCGGCGAACGGCCGTGAAGTGCCGGATGGCGCACTCGACTCCCAACCCGGCCTGGGTTCTTCCCGCGACAGCACCGACGCTGAAATGCGCAACGCCGCCGCCCAGCCTTCCGTGGTCGCGTGCAGCGATTTCACGCCGAACGTGCCCAGTCTGCCCGGGCATTCGCGTTCGACAAAGCAGCGCGTCTCGTCGAAATTGAAACGCAGTGTCGACGCGTCGACCTCCAGCAGTTCGTTTTGCGCTCTCAGCCTGGCGAGCGGCAGCGCGGAATCCACACGGGTGCAAACGATTACATGCACATGCGACGGTGCGTTCGCGATGAAGAACGACATGGCGTCGTGAATCGCCGGGAGGCTGATCAGATGGTAGTCGTCGAGGAACAGACACACCTCGTCTTCGACTTCCACGAGGTCGTTGATCAGCGTCGAGACGACGGCATGGGCCGGAACCAGAGAAGTGGCCGCCGTCAGGCCGATCGCCGACGCGCCGACATTGCTGCAGGCATGCTGCAATGCCTGCGCGAGATGGTGGAGGAAGCGCGCGGGTTCGTCGTCCTCGTCACCGAGCGACAGCCATGCGACGCGCGCACCGCTGGCGCGCAGCCGGTTGAGCCACGTGATCGCGAGCGAGGTCTTGCCGAAGCCGGCGGGCGCCTTGATCACGGTGAGCCGTCTGTTCTCTGCCTGAGCCGCCAGATCGAACAGGCGCGGACGATCGATCAACCCCGGCGACAGGCGCGGCGGCAGAACCTTCGTAGCGAGCAGGAGGGGCAGCGTCTCGGAGTGCATGGGTTCCTTGGTCATACGCACGAACTGCTCCGGGTATTTGGGTTCTCCCTGGTGAGCTCCCCTGTCCATGCGATCGCGCTCCCCTGTACGGGGGATATTGCGCAGCGCTTCGCGAGTGCACCATGGTTTCCATGGAGGACATCGAAGTGCAACCGGGATCATCCTGCGGCGCGCCGATCGGCTATCGCGTGACAGGGTCGCCGAGCACGCCCGGGACCGGTGCGTCGCCGAGGAAATGATACGCCCAACCACCTCCAGGGAGGAGACATGTCGACCGCATCGAACCACGTTGCAACGCACAAACGTGGTCCGTCTCCGTCCCATGCGCATGAACGCAATCTGGGCAGCTTACCGAATACCACGCACGCGTAGTCGAAATCGAATCGACGGACCGTGCCTCCATGCACCTGAATCGACCGGCTCCTGGCCGGCCGGGCGGAGCGTTTTTGCCAAAACGGAGTAGCCAATGAAAGTACTTGTTCCCGTCAAGCGCGTCGTCGACGCCAATGTGAGGGTTCGTGTGAAGGCCGACGGTAGTGCCGTCGACATCGCCAACGTGAAGCTGTCGATGAACCCGTTCGACGAGATCGCCGTGGAGGAGGCCGTGCGGCTCAAAGAAGCCGGTGCAGCCACGGAGGTGGTCGTAGTCTCTTGCGGCGTGCAGGCGTGCCAGGAAACGTTGCGCACTGCGATGGCGATCGGCGCCGACCGCGCCATTCTGGTCGAGACCGAGGCTGAACTGCAGCCGCTCGCCGTAGCCAAGCTGCTGAAGGCGCTGGTCGACAAGGAGCAGCCGCAACTGGTGATGCTCGGCAAACAGGCCATCGACGACGACGCCAACCAGGTCGGCCAGATGCTCGCTGCGCTGCTCGGCTTGCCGCAGGCCACGTTCGCATCGAAGGTGGTCGTGGAAGCCGGGAAGGCGACGGTGACGCGCGAGATCGACGGCGGGCTGGAAACGATCGAGGTCGATCTGCCTGCTGTGATCACCGCCGATCTCCGGCTCAACACGCCGCGTTACGCAACGCTGCCCAACATCATGAAGGCGAAGAAAAAGCCTCTCGATGTCGTGACGCCCGATGCCCTCGGTGTCGACGTCACGCCGAGGCTGACGACGCTGAAGCTGGCGGAGCCCGCGAAACGCGAGGCGGGCATCCGCATCACCGACGCCGCCGAGTTGGTGGAAAAGCTGAAGAACGTTGCGCGTGTGATCTAGAGAAAAGAGGAGACAAACATGTCCGTACTCGTTGTTGCAGAACACGACAATCAAACGCTCAAGGCAGCAACCTTGAGCGCCATCACCGCTGCCGCCCGCCTCGGTGACGAAATTCATGTGCTCGTGGCGGGATCTCAATGCGGGAGAGTCGCGGAACAGGCGGCCAGCATCGCAGGCGTGGCCCGCGTGCGCGTGGCCGACGCCGCGCACTACGAGCACGCGTTGGCGGAGAACCTGGCCGCGCTCATTGTCGGACTGGCTCCGGGCTACAGCCACCTGTTCGCGCCCGCCACCACTTCGGCGAAGAACGTGATGCCGCGCGTCGCAGCGCTGCTCGACGTCGCGCAGGTCTCGGAAATCGTGGCGGTGGAGTCGGCGGATACGTTCGTGCGTCCCATCTACGCGGGGAACGTGCTGGCTACGGTGCGAAGCGTGGATCGCATCAAGGTCCTGACGGTTCGGACCACGGCCTTCGCCGCGGCGCCGGCCGAAGGGGGCGCCGCGGTGATCGAATCGCTCGCGCCGGCCGCGGAGGTTTCAGCTTCCCGCTTCGTGAACCAGCAACTGACCCGCTCCGAACGTCCTGAACTCACCGCCGCGCAGCGCGTCATCTCGGGCGGCAGAGGCATGGGTTCCAGCGAGAGCTTCGCGCTCCTCGACGAGATCGCCGACCGGCTCGGCGCGGCGGTCGGCGCATCCCGTGCCGCGGTGGATGCCGGTTTCGTGCCCAATGACTATCAGGTGGGACAGACCGGCAAGGTCATCGCTCCGCAGCTTTATATCGCGGTGGGCATATCGGGCGCGATCCAGCATCTGGCCGGCATGAAGGACTCGAAGGTGATCGTGGCGATCAACAAGGACGAAGAAGCACCCATCTTCCAGATTGCGGACTACGGCCTCGTCGGCGACCTCTTCAAGGTGCTGCCGGAGTTGTCGCGTGAACTGGACAAGCAGCAACAGAACTGATTCCAGGAGTAAATGATGACCACCTATATTGCGCCGTTGCGCGACATGCATTTCGTAATGAACGAGTTGGCCGGCCTCGACGCTTTATCGTCGCTACCGGCCCTTGAGGACGCGACGCCGGAACTCGCCGGCGCAGTGCTCGAGGAGGCCGCAAAGTTCGCCACCGAAGTGCTTGCGCCGCTCAACAAGACCGGCGACGAGCAGGGTGCGCGCCTGACCCGCGATGGCGTCATTGCGGCAGACGGATTCGGCGCGGCCTACCACCAATTCGTCGAAGGAGGCTGGAACGGGCTCAGTGGCGATCCTGATTACGGCGGTCAAGGCCTGCCCGAACTGCTGCATGCGGCGACCGTGGAGATGTGGAACTCCGCCAACATGTCCTTCGCCCTGTGCCCGCTGTTGACGGCGGGTGCCACGGAGGCATTGCGACTGCACGGCTCACAGGAACTCAAGGCCCGCTACTTGCCGAACCTGATTGGCGGGGAGTGGACCGGCACGATGAATCTGACCGAGTCGCAAGCCGGTTCGGACCTTGCGGCCGTTCGTACGAAAGCCGTTCCTGAGGGAAATCACTATCGCCTGTTTGGCCAGAAGATCTTCATCACGTGGGGCGATCATGACATGACCGGCAATGTCATCCATCTCGTGCTGGCGCGCACGCCCGATGCGCCCGAAGGCGTGCGCGGCATTTCGCTTTTCCTGGTGCCCAAGTTTCTCGTGAACGCCGACGGCTCGCTGGGACAACGCAACGATGTGCACTGCGTGTCCCTCGAACATAAGCTCGGCATTCACGCGAGTCCGACCTGCGTGATGAGTTTCGGCGATCAGAATGGCGCGATCGGCTATCTGGTCGGGCAGGAAAACAAGGGCCTCGCACATATGTTCACGATGATGAACGAGGCCCGCCAGAAGGTCGGCATTCAAGGGCTCGCGATGGCCGAGCGTGCATATCAACAGGCGCGTGAATACGCGAAAGAGCGCATTCAGGGCAAGCCGGCCGCAAGCAAGTCGAGCACTGCAGTGGCGATCATTCAGCATCCGGACGTGCGGCGCATGTTGCTGACGATGAAAGCTCAGGTGGAAGCGATGCGAGGCTTCGCCTATGTGATGGCGGCCAATGCGGATTACGCGCACCGGCACCCGGACGCCGGCGAACGCAACCGCTATCAGGCCCGTGTCGATCTGCTGATTCCGGTCCTGAAGGGTTGGTGCACTGAACTGGGTCAGGAGATCGCATCACTCGGCGTACAGGTGCACGGCGGGATGGGCTACATCGAAGAGACCGGCGCGTGCCAGTACCTGCGCGACGCTCGCATTTCAACCATCTACGAGGGTACGACGGGCATCCAGGCAGCCGACCTTGTGGGCCGCAAGCTCGCCACGGACCAGGGGGCGGCAATGGCCGAGCTGATTGCGGAGATGCGCGAGCTCGCGCTTGAACTGGAGCGCAGCACGGATAGGCGCCTTTTCCCGGTCGGCGCGGCGGTGGCCACCGGCGTGCAGGCGTTGGAGGACGCGACCGGGTGGATGCTTCGAGCCCTGGCGAAAGACGTGGACGAAGCATTGGCCAGTTCATTCGACTATCTGATGCTTACCGGCTATGTGTGCGGTGGATGGCAGATGGCGCGCGCCGCGCTGGCCGCGTCGAGAAAATGCGCTGCGGGCGAAGATCCGGCGTTCCACGAAGCGAAGATCGCGACGGTACGGTTTTACGCGGACAAGATACTGCCCAAAGCGAACTCGCATCTGGAGATGATCCGCTCAGGCGCATCCGGCGCGTCGGATATCGCCATCGAACAATTCTGATCCCGATTCTAAAACGAGTTTAAGAAGTCGTAAGACGATATTAATTCGTCATGCAAAATATAAAATGGAGGGAAAGGTGAGGAAAGTCAGGTATCTGCCCTTATTGACTGGGGTAATGTGCGCCGGCGCACTGGCCCAAAGTGCGGGTAGTTTCATCGCGACTGGCGGCGGCACATGGATTGACTATGGCATGTCGTCGGCAACGCCATTGCAAAGCACTTCGGCGGCAGGCACCTTCACCTCGTCGGGGACGACTGGCCAGATACACAATACCTGGACGGTCGAGACGGCGTTCACGTATTTCATCACGGACAACATCGCGATCGATCTGGCGACCGGCGTGCCGCCGAAGCTCAAACTCTACGCGCAGGGTACGGTGACGCCGTTCGGCCCCGGCGGTCCCTCCCTCGGACTGGGCAATCTGCAACCGCTCGCGACAACCAGAGCGTGGCCGCCGATTCTTTTCCTCAAGTACTACTTTGGCGCGGCGCAGGCGAAGGTGCGTCCTTTCCTCGGTGTGGGTGTCAACTACACCTGGTACACGGCGGTCCAGCTCAATCCGACATTCAATGGTGCGTTGCACACGGTCGCCGGGCCTGGGGGGGACGTTAAGGCATCGCTCAGTCCGTCATGGAATCCGGCATTCGATGCGGGCGTCTCCTATAACTTAAGCAAGAACTGGTACGCCACCGCATCGGTGACGTATATGCCGCTCAAGACGAATGCGACGATCACTGCCGTCGCGGCCAACGGGCAAACCGTGCTGACCAACAGGACGCGCATTACGGCGAATCCGTGGATCGGTTTCGTGGGGATCGGCTACCGGTTCTAGCCGAATCGTTCAGTGATGCCCCTCGGTACGAGGGCGTATAACCAGGAGGGAAGCATGCTAGTCACTCGATACCTGTCGAACGACCTGTTCGCAGGCAAAACCGTTTTCATCACCGGTGGCAGCAGCGGCATCAATCTCGGCGTGGCGAAGAACTTCGCCGCCTTGGGCGCCCAGGTGGCCATCTGCGGCCGCACTCAGGAAAAGCTGGATACGGCTGCGACGGAACTGCGCGCACTCGGCGCCACGGTTTGCCCTATCGTTGCCGACGTACGTGATTTCGCCGCGCTGGAAGCGGCCTTCGCGAGGAGCAGGGCGGAATTGGGTCCCATGGACGTGCTGGTCTGCGGCGCGGCCGGCAATTTCCTGGCCCCGGCGGAGAAGCTCTCCGCCAACGGCTTCAAGACGGTCATCGATATTGATCTGCTTGGAGCCTTCAACGCCTCACGGGCGGCCTTCGAGCAGTTGAAGGAGACACAGGGCGCCATCATCTACATTTCCGCAGGCATGGCGTACATGCCGCACGCCTTCCAGGTGCATGTGGGTGCCGCCAAGGCGGGCATCGATATGTTGATGAGAAACCTGGCGCTGGAGTGGGGGCGCTATGGTATTCGCACGAACAGCATCGTCCCCGGACCCATCGAGGGGACCGAAGGCATGAAGCGGCTGTTGAGCGCGGAGCGATACGAAGAGTTCGTGAACGCCATTCCGCTGCGGCGCATGGGCACGGTGGATGACATCGGCCAGAGCGCGGTTTTCCTCGCTTCGCCGCTCGCTTCCTATATTTCGGGCTGCGTGATGGTTTGCGATGGCGGCCAGAACCTGGCCGGTTCGGCGTTGTTCAACATAGGCGCGGAACAGATGCTGCGCATGCAAGCGAGATGAAATGAGGCTGGACTTCGAAAACCCCGGCAGATGATGACGCCTTTCTGGAGGTCGAGCTTCCCGGACCTGCCTGGACGCGTGCCTGCCGACCTGGTAGCATGAGGTGCCGTTCGCCGTCACCGGTGTGCATCGCGATCAGCCGACGTGATTTTTCACCTTGATGTGTTAAAACCGGCATTGCCAAAGGGAGAGGCATCCGACGGATCTGCTGGCGTAAACACGAAGCAACAGATGTCGCTGGATCTTGAAGATGTATGGTGACGTTAGCGTACAGCGTCTGCCGAATCAGGGAGTGGTCTTATGCGGAAGCGGAAGTTCGCAGGAAAGATGACTGGGGAATCGAGTCTGCCGGAATTACTGAACCGGCTTGAACTGGCATTGGCCGGAATGCCCGATCGCACGTCTGTCTGCAAAGCCCTGTCGGATCTCAACAAACGACTCGGCTCGGTCGGCGAGCAAACTCCCTCTCGAAGCAGTCGATCCACGGCTTCGCGGCGTCGGCGGCAAACGGCAGTTGAATCTTTACCGCTGTTTTCTTGAAGCCGGCACTGCTAGGCAAGCAACGACAAAGCATCAGCGAGCGAGAGCACCGTCGTGCGCGAATCGAACGCCGTTGAAAAAAGATGATCGTGCACGACCTGATCCGGGTCGTAGCAGCAATCCTTGACCGTGAATAAGCGGAAGTCCGCATCGCTCGCGTACGCAACCGACGACAGTACGACACCGGTCGACGCTATGCCCACCATGAGCAGCGTATCGATCCCCTGCGCGGAAAGCCGCGCCTGCAGGTCGGTACCAAAGAACACGCTTGCGCGATGCGCGATGATGAGCGGTTCAGTGGCTTGCTGGCCGAGTTCCGGCGCGATCTCGTCGTCGATGAAAAGACCCAGTTGCTTGATTCCCTGTCCGTTTTTGTTCAACGGACTGACTTCCGGATAGCCTGGACTAAAGTGGATGTTGGCGAAATAGACGCTGACACTTTTGGCCCGCGCGGCGTCACACAGTTTGCGTGTATTGGCGAGCAGCGCGGGTGCGACCGATGGAAATAGTCCCAGGATGTCGGTCTGGTAATGCATGACCACTAGAGCGGTTTGCGCTGGAACGATCGCTGGAATCTGCATGTTCAAGCTTTGCGCCGCGGCGGCGCTTCCCATGTCCTGTTGGTGATCCGCCGGATCGACGGGTCCGGATTCAATGCGTGGCGACATAAGGGCTACGCGATAAGGAAAAAGATGCTCGACTCTACCACGAGCACCTTGAAGCGAAGTTTCGAGAAACGAAGCGTGGTGGACTTGGTTGTGGGGCGCCAGGATGTATGCGGTCCTACGTCGGCCGCCGTTCGCGGGCCATGAAGAGACGTTCGACACACAATTCCGATTCGTCGACAATTGGTGAATATAAACAAATTTCGACGGAAGACCTGAGATGCTACTGCGGCCGACAGAAATCCAGATTGAATCAACCCGGCTCTTGATCAAACCGTTCTCGGCCAACGATGCGGATGCCACGTTCACATGCATCACTCCTTCGCTCACCCGTCACATGGCGTGGGAGCCACCGGCATCCCGGCATGACTTCGATGTTGTTTGGCGGTCCTGGATACCGTCGATAGACGACGGGTCGGACTATGTATTCGTGATACGGCAACGCGCCGACGGGAGTTTCCTTGGGTTGGCCGGACTTCACCGCGTACGCACTCAGAGCCCGGAACTCGGCATCTGGATTCGTGAAGATCGTCATCGAAATGGCTTTGGCCGCGAAGCCGTGACTCTGATTGCATACTGGGCAACGCGAACTATTGGCTGTGAAAGCTTTACCTATCCGGTTGCCGAAGAAAATCGCCCCAGCCGGCGCATCGCCGAATCGTTGGGCGGCGTCATTGTGGAAAGCCGTGTGACGCCAAAGTACAAGTCCGTCGTTTACCGAATTCCTCCCCGGCCAGTTACGAGCGAGGTATAAGCTGTTCAACTGCTTTGGTTCAAAGATCAAGTACGAGTTCGGGCGTGCGCGAACGCGAACAGCATGGCAGAAACTGGTCGTTGCGGGTGCGCTCGGCGTCTGTCAGGAACAGATCGCGATGATCGGGTTGCCCTGCCAGCACGCGCGTCAGGCATGTTCCGCACACCCCTTGCTCGCACGACGTGTCGATGCGCACACCCTGGGCGGCCAGTGCCTCGACTACAGTCTGCGACGCCGCGACCGGAATGGCCCGGCCACTCTTCACAAGTCGCACGACGAACGCTTCATCAGCTTCGGCAGATTTGCCGGCCACCGGTGCATTGAAATATTCGCGATGCACAAGCGCATCGTCCCAACCGGCTTGCTGTGCAATCGAGATCACATGCGTCATGAAACCGGCCGGTCCGCACACATACAGATGCCGGCCGGGCGCGGGCTCGCCGGACACGCGCGAGACATTCAGCGCAGGTTTGCCCGGCTCGGAATCGACGTGCAGCGTCACATGAGCGCGCAATGCCAAGGCGTCGAGCCTCTCGAGAAAGGCGGCCCGCGACCGCTCGCGAACACAGTAATGTAGATCGAGTGACGCGTGCCTTGCCGCGAGCGCTTCTGCCATCGCCAGCAAAGGCGTGATACCGATGCCGCCCGCGAACAGGATCGAATGGGTCGCGGTGACGTCGAGCGGAAAGTGATTGCGTGGACCTTCTATGCGCAGCGCGTCGCCTGCCCTTAACGCGTGCATCGCATGCGAGCCGCCACGGGATGCGCTTCCGCGCTGCACTGCGATCAGGTACGCACCGCTGTCTTCGCGGCGACCGCATAGCGAGTATTGGCGCACCAGTCCGTTGGGCAAATGTACGTCGATATGCGCGCCGGGCGCATACTCAGGCAACGGGCCGCCGTCGAGCGGCGCGAGTTCGAAAGAGCGGATATCAGTGGCTATATCCGCGACACGGGCAACGACGACGTTCATGGAGACTGAAATCAGGTTGATATACGGTGGTTGGATCGACGCGCGCTGATACGGCTGCAAATCGTGCACGTGATCCGCACTTTGGTGGTGTTCTTGTGTCAGGTTATTGACGTTCGCGATCGGAGGCAATCGCAAAATTTCGAGCACAGATATCGAAAAATTCGACTCCGAACCGGACGGGCGCCTTGTTTGCGCGATGGAGGAACTCAGGTTTAAAGGCATGCGTTACCGCAGCCTGTGCTCTTTATTCTTTGAGACCGGAAGCTTCTTTTTCCATTTCAGATATCAGCCACTGATACGCGAGTTCGATGCGACTCGGTATGGGATCGCGATGAGGATAGGCAAAGTAGTACGCACCGCGACCTTGTATGGTTTTTGGCAGGATTTTTACCAGACTGCCACATCGCAGTTCCCGCTGGACCATCACGGGATCCACGAGTGCCACACCCAATCCATTCAGAGCGGCCTCGATGACGAGATTCCTGGATTCAAGGACGAGATGCCCCGCTTTTGCAAAAGCGTGCGCATCATCTTCTTCGCCGACCCAGCATTCCCAGTCGTGCGGCCATCTCCGCGCAGACAGAAGCGTGTGATGACGAAGGTCGGCGGTTTGTTTCAGGGGGCGCGCATCCGATACGACGCCAGGCGCGCAAACAAGTGCCAGACATTCACTGCGCAGGAATTTCACGCTCAAATTGGGCCAGTTGCCGTCGCCGTACAGAATCGCACAATCTACGTGATCCCTCGTGAAGTTGACATCTACCGTGGAGATGCGGAGTTCGACGTTCTTTACCAGTTTCTGCAAAGTTGCAAATCGCGGCAAAAGCCACCTGCTCGCGAATGTCGGAAGAGACGTGACGACGAGCGGTGCGTCCTCGTCTATCGCCGTTAGCCTTGTAAGGCTTTCGGTCAGTCTGCAGAGATTTTCGTCGACCTCCCTGTACACCTCTTCTCCGCGCGGGGTGAACACGAGCCCACGACTCGTTCGCACAAAGAGCTTCACACCGAGCTGCTCTTCGAGAATGTGCAACTGGTAACTCAGCGTCGACGATGAAAGGTGAAGCTCCTCCGCAGCCCTAACCATATTCAAGTGTCGCCCAATGACCTGGAGGCTTCGAAGGTGGTTGATGGAAGGCAGTTTTCTCATGCATTTAACCTACCATCCCACCCTCCCTGCGGTGACTAGGGACATCCCTTAGAACATGCTTGCCTTTCAATTTTTCGAAACGTGCTCCAAAAAATTTCCCGTGGTTGAATTCAAACATGCTCGCTAGACTCGGTAACGAGAACCCCTCCTGGACAGTGTCGATATCTTCCGGTCTTTCTTATATAAACGGAGTTTTCTGTGACGTTTCTCCATAATGCCTGGTACGCCTTCGCTTGGGCTGACGACCTGACTGACACCATGTTCCCCCGCACGGTGTTAGGACTGCCTCTCGTTGCCTATAGGAAAAAGAATGGATTGCCCGCAATTCTGCACGACCGCTGCCCGCACAGATTTGCCCCCCTATCCATGGGCAAGCTCATCGACGACACCATCGAATGCGGGTATCACGGGCTTCGATTCGATTGCTCGGGTGCCTGCTCATTCAATCCTCATAACGAAGGGCAAATTCCACCCAAGGCGGTGGTCCGCAACTTCCCGGCAGCTGAGCGCCACAGGATGATCTGGGTCTGGATGGGCCAGGCGGGTCTCGCCGACCCAGCGAACATTCCGGATTTCAGTTGCCATACACAGCCGGATCTGAAGATGATCCATGGCGAGATGACTCAGGAAGCCCACTATCAACTCATCATCGATAATCTTCTTGATCTGTCGCACATCAATTACCTGCATGCACCTTATCAGGAGGTCCATGGCCTTCTATCGGTAAAGCACGAAGTCGTTTTCGAACAGGGCGTGCTCGAAAGCCGGCGAACGGTTCCTTCAACGAACGCGCAGAAGTCATTTGCGAGTTTTCTCGCAAATCCGGACCAGCCGGTCGAATTCTGGCTCAACATCAAGTGGTTCCCACCGGGCGCCTGTCAGCTTGAAGTAGGCGTTACGCCTGCCGGTCGACCGCGGTCGGAAGGCTTGTCGAGAATCGGCACACATATCGTGACTCCGGAATCCGAGGGTACGACACGATACTTCTACGCGAGCTGTCGCAACTACGCACTCGATGACCCAAAGGCCGACGACAAAATCCGTTGGTGGCAACAGGTCGGTTTTCATGAACAGGACAAACCCATGATCGAAGCTGTGCAGAAAAACATGCAGTCGTCCGATCTGCTCAGCCTGAAACCCATCCTGCTTTCTCCAGACGTAGCCGCGGTTCGCGCGCGCCGCATCCTGTCGCAACTCATCGCGGAAGAGATGCATGCACCAAAGACCGTGCATTTGCACGACATGACAAGAGACGATAAAGCGACGAGTGAGATTTAGCAAAGTAGCCCGCCATGCTTGGCGCGTGCTGGACCGATATGACCGGCCAGGAGTTCGGCACATCAATCAGGAGGAGACAATGGCTACGGGTGAATCAAGTTTCGTCAGCGTAGGAGACTACATCGAGGCGCAAGAAACAAGCGCTCGTCAGGTGCTGCTTCTGGTGCTGGCCGGATCAGTCATCTTTCTCGATGGACTGAACACACAATCGATAAGCGTTGTAACCAAGAGCATGTCCATCGGGCTGGGCATCGGGTTATCGAAGTTTGGACTCGTCTATGCGGCTCTTCAGGGCGGGGGCATCATCGGCACGTTCATGGTCGGCTATTTTGGTGATCGCTATGGGCGCAAAATGATGGTTGCCGGATCCGCCTTCGCGATAGCAATCATCTCGCTCATGACCGCTTACGCAACGACGATCTGGGAACTGACCGTACTTCGCTTTCTTATCGGCATCGCTTTAGGGGGCGCGTTCCCCAGTGTCATGGCGCTTGGAAGCGAGTATGTGCGCGCGAGCCGCAGAGCGACGATCGTTTCGGTTCTTCTCGCGAACTATTCGCTTGGCGCGGCAACGGGCGCAATCGTCAACGGCTATGTCCTGCGCCACTACCACTGGCAGGCCGTATTCCTCGCTGACGGATGCGCGTCCTTGACCATCGCTGTCATCACGCTCATCTTCCTGCGAGAATCTCCCCACTACCTGTACGTTAAGGGGGAGGCAGCGGCGGCCGGCCGAGCGCTGAGATATCTGTTTCCTTCCGGCGATCGATTTTCCCTACGCCCACCGGCTCCTTTTGTACCGGCTTGTGCAACGTCCGCCCCAAGGGCGCCGCTCAACGCCATCTTCAGCGAGAACCGGGCGGGCGCCACGATCGCGTTGCTGGCGGTGCTGGCGACGAGCCAGGCAACGATCAAGGTGATGACTGTGTGGCTAACCCCGCTGCAGCAGGCCGCGGGAGTCAGTATCCGTGAAACCTCGTACATCCTCGCCAGTCTGGATGTGGGATCCATGCTTGGCCTCGGTTTCGCGGGCTATATTGTGACCCTCCTCGGTCCCAGAAAATTGCTTGGGCCGTCGTTGATATTGCTGTCGCTGGCTACTGCTGCGATCGCATTCTTCATGCATTCCTTTGCGGCCGTTATCCCGGCGGGATTTGTGATCGGGTTTGCTGGCGGACTAGGGCAATCGGCCCCACTTGCGCTCATTGCCGCAACGTACGCGACCGAAATCCGGTCGACCGCGCTCGGGGTTGGCAATATGTCGAAGCAGGTTGGCAGCATGCTGTCGCCGCTGCTGGTGGGTTTCCTTGTCGCACTCGGCTGGAAATCCGATTCCATCCTGTATGTTGTTGCCGCCATTCCATTAATCGGCATACTGTTCTTCGTGTCTTACGTCAGACGCTCAGCGATGCGGCAATCTGGCGTACCCGCCGCTCAGGCTCGCGACGCCACGTAGGGCTGAAATTTTTCAGCAGGCCTGGGCTCATCGGCGAGCTTGTGCGGCTGGTTTTCGGTCATCCAGAATCGCTGGCTAGCTGCAAAGCTCGGAGTCTTGACTTGACGACCGCCGTACGTCCGTAATTTGCCGAAGCGGCGTCAGGTCGAACCCCCGGGGGGCTGAGATAGCGGTCATCGGGTTAGGTGCGTTCAATTTCGGTCGTTCGAACATTGCCTTCAGCCAGGCACTGGCCGCTAGTTTTGCAGATGCTGTTCGTTGATAGTCTTCCGCTCCATCGCGTGGGCGCAATGCCATGAAAACACGTCATGCGCGGAGTCGCGCTCCGGTGCAGCGTGCAAAAATGTTCAACCGTCATGCCGTATATAACGTGATCAGAAAGATCGCGAATCGATAGCCAAGAACGATCAGGCCAGCCGCCAGCGTCATCGTCACCGCCTTGACGAGGCGGGTTATACCGTGAGAACCGAAGACGGGTTTCAACGCAAAAAACAAATAGCCGCCGCAGAGTCCAAGATTGATGATCGAAAGAATGTTGTCGACATTGGGTGAATCGAGCCCGAGACCACCCAGACGAACCTCAATGGCCGCGATGGCTAGCGCGAGCGAGAACAGCAACAACAAGAACGTATAGAGATGGAGTGAGAAATAGACGAAGGCAACAAACGGCTTGCGTGCCCGCAGAGAGGTCATCCACAACAACAAAGTGAACGGAACGACCATGAGAATGATCAGTGACTTGGCATTGAGCACTGCCGCACGGTCGAAAGTGGTCGTGTACTGGCGCAGGCTCGTTCCCAGTTTTGCGACGCGTTCCGCCACCAACGACTGCGCGAGCGAACTCCAGTCCTGGTGATGGAGGTGCGACTCCAGAGTCGAGCCGAAGATCTGGGTATCGGTAAGCGACTGCATCGCAAAGAAGAAGGCGTTCGCGACGAGAAACAGCTGGAACGGGGGTACATAAGGCATCCGCTTTCCATTCAGATGCGCGACGGTCAACTCGCCTGGGTGGCGTAGCAGGACCCACATCGTGCTAATCAGGCGCCCATCGATGCTTGTTGCCGCGTGCAGGACCTTTGCGCCGATCGCGCGCAGCGTGAGGTCGGGCGGCCGAAGTGGGCTCTCGCCGCACTGCGGACAGAAAGGCGTGGTGACGTGATTGGCACACGTCGGACATGTCCAGGGTTCGATCGAAGACATGACTTTCTCCGTTGGACCGCTCGCACATACTGATACAGCCGGTTGCGAGCGCGGCGGCCTATCATCTGCGCAAAGCTGCGCACCTCACCAGAGTTTGCGCCTTTCGAGACCCGGATCACACTCATGCTCCTCAGTGCCCGGCCCAGAAGCGGGCATCAAGGCGCTAACGCCCGAATAAAGCCGACCCGTGAAACCGGTTCGGCTTGAATGATTTGTCAGGCTGCAATTCGTGCCGCGGGAGAGTGTGCAAGATTGCATGTTCTTACTGCAGTGAGTGTCAATTGACTTCTTCGAACGTTCCTGTGCGCACCTCGCCGTCGCGCACGTAGCGGGTAATCAGCACGCCGCCAGGCGTGCTGGCCGAGTGCGCCAGAGTGAAGGCAGACGCTAGTGCGTCGTCGCCGAACAAGCGCTTGCCGTGCCCAAGTATGATGGGGTAAATCACAAGCCAAAGCTCGTCCACCAAGCCGGCTACGAGGAGTTGGCGCACCATGTCGCCGCTGCCAAACGTCAATAGATTGGCGCCGTCCTGAAGTTTAAGCGCGCGTATCGCGTCGGCAAGGTCGCCCTCCAGCGCATGACTGTTCTGCCAGTCAAGGGTGCCGGATCGATGTGTGGCTACGTGCTTAGGTACGCGGTTGAACGGATCAGCGATGGTGCGGCTGCTTGAATCGGCCGGCACGCGCGGCCAGTACGCCGCGAATATGTCGTAGGTGCAACGCCCCAACAGCAACTCGAACGGCTGCGAGAGCAGGTCTTGCAAGTTTTGGCCGATGGCTTCGTCAGCATAAGGAACGATCCAGCCACCAAGGCGGAAATCGCCGCTGGGGTCTTCTCCAGGCCCGCCAGGGGCTTGAATTACACCATCCAGACTGATGAAGGCGGAAACAGTGAGCTTGCGCATAATGTCCTCCAAGTCGACGGACCCGGTCGGTCCGTAGATACGACGAACGAATCGCATGTGGATCGACAACCCGCCCAGCGGTCAACACGCGCTGACCGCGCCAAGCCGAACGCTGAATTGAGCAGTGCCGCGAAGCGGCGTCGGCTTGAATCAATGTTAACCCTCACCTGAGCGGACCTCCTACGCGATCTCCGCTTGGTTCGTCCAGAGTCACTCGTCACTTGAGTGCACGGACTTTGTGTTGGGTGAGCGCACACAGACGCTCGAAAAACGTTGTCTATAGCCAGACGTCGTCGCCGCTCGATTCAGCTGCAAACGCCCGAGTGGTCGAGGTCAACATTGTTTGTTTTCAGGCAGTTAGGGACGCTCGGAAGATGAGCGAATCAGGCTTGGCACAACCCATGCATTTATAGCGGTGGGCACAACGACGGACAGTTTGGTGCTACCGCCACGGCATCAGCATGGATGGCGCAGATTCCGAGAACCTGTTGTTCGTTTGAGCCACTTTGTTAGCGCGCGGCAAAGTCCCACACGTCGACCCATCCGTGTTGACCATAGCGCGCCGCTATGGACCTGATCCGGGTGCGTTCGACGGTTCAACAAGCTCATTGGAGTCGTCATGAAAGCGAGACCTATCGCCGCTCTGTTAGTCGCAAGCTCCGCATTGCTGGTTGCACCCGCCTTCGCGGTCGGCGACGATCAGACTTCCTCCTATCGAAGCGATGTCGGCGCGTCAGTATCGCACCGCAGTCAAACCGCTCACACGAAGGCGACGGCAGAAGGCCACGGCAGCGTGGTTGACGGGAGCCACGGTGGCGTCGGCGGTAGCGAATCGGGCAAGTCGCAATCCGGTCGGCGTGCCCCGGGTGATAGCATCAACCCGATGTATCACGGTGGTTGATCAGCTTGTTCGCGGAGCGCCAGTTCACTGGTACTCCGCGACTGAACCGTTGCTTCTACGCCGATCGGCGCTTCGTCCTGACCATTGTTGCCCGCCCAATTGAATGGCCGGCCAGGGAGGTCTCCAGGCCGGCCACAATCTAGCGACGACACGATACAGGACCGCTGTACGTTCCAAAGAATCGCATCGCCCAAGTGCCGCGATCCACTAGCGGCACAGCACAGCCGTTCGCCTAAAAGCGCTCGCGATCGAACTCCGGCAGCGCACGCGTTCCTTCAATAGCGACCGAGTGCAGCAGGTCAGGCTCCAGATCGAGCAAACGCAGGATCGTCGGCGCAACCTGCGTGGTCAGCACACGCTCGTCGTTCGTCCGTCCAGCGTGATGGCCGTGAGGCACGTAGATCACGAGACCGAGATGGCTGTCGTTGGGAGCGTTGCCGCCGTGCTCTTCGTCCTTGGCCGTACTCGATGTATAGATGACCCCCGGGTTCGGCTGGACGATGATGTCAGGTGTGCGTCCGCGTGCCGGATCGCCGAACCGGCCCGCCAGTTGCGGGCCATACAAAACGTACGCCTGCGGGCCGTCCGCACAAATGCCGGGTGCGTTGCAGCTCAGGTTGTCTTTCAAGGTCTTCACGACAACAGGCAGTTGGCTTTGATCGCGCAACCAGATCAGACCGACGTCATCGGTCTGCACGAAACCCGTACCCACGAGCCCCGTTCCGTCATTGAGGTTGCCGCTCTTCGTACTGTTCTGCCCGAAGTTGCCGTTCGGGTCCAGATAGTTGTTTGCTTCAAGCAGTTTCGAGAGCGTATCGCCGTTCTTCACGAGCTTCGAATGGTCGGTCGGGGACTGCCCGTGCTTCGCCGTGACGATGATTGCCGTCGACGAATAGAGGTTGCGCTGCTTCAGTTCGGATACGATGCGTCCCAAGGCGTTGTCCAGATAAGCAATTGCGTTGGTGACCTGCGGACCCGGCGTGAAACTCGCATCCAGATAGCCGCCGCCAGTCGCGACCGTTGCCTTCTGGGCGACGCTCAAAGTCTGGAAGTTGGTCCCAAACACCGTGGGTACGTCGGCGCTGGATTGGCCTGTCGAATCCTTGCCGTCAATTTCATTGATCAGCGACTGCACGTGGAAATTGTCGAACTGTTCCGTGTGCGTGTAGACGTCGGTGTAGTTCGTGTTGGTGGCCGGATCAATCGAATTGATCTCGGTGCGCGAAAGATCGTCGACGCCTTTGCCAGACGGGCCATTGAGCCAGTCGTAGCCCCATGCATGTTTGTCTGCCCAGGCAGTGCGAGCGCCCTTCACGTTGTGTTTGACCACTTCGAAGATCGTATTGGTCTTCACATAATTGTGCGGATAGACGGGCGTACAGACACCATTGAGCAAAGCACGCGGGATGGCCTGCGGATTGAACGCGCCACCGCCGTCGAGGTGCGTCAGTGCGCCGCCGTTCTCGCCGTCGATGCCAGTAGTCTCGTCGAATACGACATTCCAGCCTTGCTTGCCTGTACAACTGGTATCGGACGGCGCATAGAGCGTGCGGTCATAGGATACGTCGTAGAACAGGCCCGCGGATTTGGGCGAGCCACCGGTGACGAGCGCCGCGAGGCCCGGGAACGAATCCGAAAGGCCAGGCGTGTGCGCGTTGGTGTAGGTCGTCCCCGACTTGGCCAGCAACGCAAGGTTCGGGCACGCATTCGATCCGACGCAGCGTGCGACGTCCTGCTCATGCAACCCATCGAAGCTGATCAGCAGCACATGCTTCACCGACTCATGCCCACGATCGTGTTCATCTCCCGCCGTCGCGCCTGCGGAATACAGTCCGGCAAGCAAGACAACTCCCACGCCAACGGCGATTTGCGTACGCTTCCCAATCCTGATCGTCTTCATTTCCCGTCCTTTTAGGTTGCCACGAAATATTTGGTAATGCGGGAAAGAATGTGCAGTGGAATTGAGTCGTCCGGATGAATCGACGCTTTCGGTTTCATAACTCATGAGCGACTTGTGCGATGGGCAAAACAAACTGCGGCATAAGCGTCTTCCTTAAGGTTTCCTTAAGGAATAGATGATCTAGTGAAATGTTGAGCTACGATGAAAGACGGCCACCACCGGCGCACCAGACCCGTAACCCACCGGATCGTGGAGCGTTGGTGGGAGCGCCTATTCACTCGTGTTGGGACCGTGTCTGCGGTAATCGTCATCCAATCCGGCCCGCTAGACAATGACCCACATCGGAGAACTAGCGGGTCGAGAACACCGAGATACCGCCGTTAGGAAATCCTGCCGCGCCGGGCTGGAATGGCACATACACTTGCCCGCGCATGCTGTCGATGGCGACAGAATGCGCCCCCGCGCCCACTGGAATCTTGAAGAGCAACTGCCGTGATGCGCCATCGATCACGCCCATCTGCGGGCTAAAACCTGACGCTGCAGCGGTACCGTTCGTAACGTAGTGCCGGGCCGGCAGGAAATAGCGGTTGGAAGCCGGATCGTAATTGACCTGGTCCACCCCGCCAAATGGCAAGCTGGCTTGAATTGCGCCACTCGCACGATCGAGGATCAGCGTGATGAGCGGGTCGCCAGCCGGCGGATCGCAGCCAATGAGCACGTCGTTATTCGGGCCAAGCACGATTCCCGCCGGTGCGCATTTCCCTAGTGGGAACGACTTGCTGACAGAGGGGCTGCCCGTCACTGCGGAACTGGCGGTGATGACATCGAGCTCGCCGTCGGGATTGGCAGAAGTCCCGTCATTGTTGATCAAGAAGCTCTTCGAGACAGGATCATAGGTGCATGCTTCGAGCCCCGACGAGCCGTTGAAAGGAAGCTTTACCACCGCCTTTTGTGTCAGCGTGGAAATGAATGTCACGAACGGCGGCGAGTCTCCGGGGCTCGCGTACATCACGAGATGATCGTCAGGATCGTAGCAACCCTCATCGACGCGCGATCCGGAATTGCTGATGGCTATTGTGTTGACGGTCTTTTGCGCAGCCGTATCGATCACCTTGACTGAGTCGACGTCGCCGACATAGATCGTGTTCGTACCGGTGATCCCGACAATTCCGTCGGGACCGGACTCATTGGTTGTGGCGCCGGCACCGATGAATGGTCCAGGGATCTGTGCGATCAACGTGTTCGATTGGGTGTCCACGACATCGACTGCTTTGTTGTTGCGGTCGGTAAGAAAGTACTTGCCGGCCTCGACGTAGCCGATATCGAAACTGAATGGTGGGCTCGAAGCATTGGGCACGGCGATGTTCGTCAGTAGCTTTGGCGGTGTCGGTGCGCTGACATTGTCTCCACCTCCGCAGCCGGCCACTGCAGCCGCAGCGAGCAACATCAAGGCTATCAGGCGATTCTCCATCAATTCGTCTCCTTTCCGTTTATTGGTTTGACCGTCAGTCCAGGGATCGGCCCGAGTACTAAAATTTCTCCCGCTCCCGAGTGACGACGAGCAACGAACCATTTCTTAAGGAATCTTAAGAAATGGCTATCTGAAGAAATAGGCAGGACTGGCTGTCCGGCTCACACAATGGCGGCGCGACGGAAAATCGGAAAGTAAAACTTATTTATGGTCTACATTACGTGGACGCTATACCTGTAATGAATCTGAAGCTTCCATGGAGGTGGTGGTGACATGCCGGCCGCCGACTTGTGCCGAATGCACGAGACGGTGAGCGGCCAGTTCCTGCCGTTCGATCGCCGCATGGCCGGACCGCACGTCACTTATTGACGCAAGACGACAGCGCTCGCATCCGATCCGCTTGACCCACGACTCCGCAGTAAAATAACTTCGTCTGGAGCGCGTGGAGTACAAAGCGTTATGAAAAACCGTACACGGTTCGTCACCGCAGTATTGGCCGTGCTCGTCACCATCGCGTTGCTCTTTATCCCATTGCCGCAGCGGATCGGGCTCGACACGCACATCGTGACGGTTGCGTCGATTCAACGCCCTCCCACAGTCGTATTCGACTATGTCACGACCCCGGCTCACTGGCCCGCCTGGCATCCGTCATCGCTCGCAGTCAGCGGCTCGGTGGATCATCCACTCGATCTGGGCGAGCAGGTGACAGAGGAATTCCGTGTAGCCGGCAGGCGCGGCCGCGTTGTGTGGACAGTCGCTGCACGGCAGCCTCCGGGCAGGTGGACGATAGAAGGAACGATTGATGGCAGACCGGCTGGTACTGTCACTTACTCGCTGACGTCGACTACGAGCGGAACGCGCTTCGAACGTGAATTCACTTATCGCGCGCCGTCGATATGGTTCGCGATATTCAACTGGTCTGTGCTGCGCGCGCGGATTCAATCGGAATCCGATACGGCGGTTTCGCGACTGAAGAGTCTTCTGGAAGCAGCACCGCAGCAATAGCCACTTCGTTCATTCCAGCGCAATCGGCCGAGTAATCCTCAAGTTCCGCTTCCGCCATCGCCGGCTTGCTCGGCCCTAGTCGCAGCACTTGATCTGCGCAGCGTCTCCACGACCAGTTCGCGAAGCCAGCGGTTGCCCTCGTCGTTGTCGAAAGTGGCATGCCAATGCACGGAGGACTCGATGGCTGGAAATTCCACCGGCAGCGGATAAATCGAGAACTGACCCGTTTCATTGAAAACGCGTGCGACGCCGCGCGGCAACGTAACCATCCAGTCAGTGCGCTGAAGGATCTGTGGAATGACTGTGAAATGCGGCACGCGCAGCGCAATGTGCCGATGCAGGCCACGCGCCCGCAACGCGTCGTCGATCTCCAGGTGGCTACTGTCACTCGACGCGACGGCCACGTGCGCCAACTCCAGAAACTTCTGCCGCGACAATTGACGCGCAGGCAACCCGGGCCGCTTGCGAGTCATGCACGCATACTGCTCGTGAAACAGAAGGGCCGACTTCGTCACCGGTTTGAGCGCCGATAGATTGCCAATCGCAAAGTCCAGCTGCCCCAGGCGCAGCTTCTCTTCGATATCCGCAAACGACACCTGCTCAGCCGCTATCCGCACCAGCGGCGCCACGCGTTGCAACTTCTCGCAGATGGGCGGCAGAAATACCTGTTCCCCGATATCGGACATCGACAGACGAAATTCCCGCGTGCTGGTGGCGGGATCGAAACGTTCACCGTGACGCAACGTCTCGCGTATCGATGCAATCGCGCGGCTGAGCGGTGCGGCCAATTGTTCGGCCCTCGGCGTCGGCAGCATGCCCTCCGGTGTTCGTGCGAACAGGGGATCGTCGAACAATGCACGCAAGCGCCCAAGGGCATAACTGACCGCCGGCTGGGACAGCCCGAGCTGTTGCCCGGCACGCGTGAGGCTGCGTTCCTCGAGGATCACCTGGAACACGCGCAGCAGATTCAGGTCGACCTTATTGAAATCAGTCATATTTATGGACTACCCATAATTGATTAATTTGACGGATATACTACCCGAACCTAGACTCGGCCTCATACATAGGAGAGGCACGAGCACATGGGACTTATCGAAACCCTCGTCGAACCGCGTATCAGTCCGGACCAGGGGCGTGCTGCACATCGCACATTGCCGGCGCTGCTGGCGGCTCGCGCTGCTCGCAACGGCACTGCGCCGCTGTTCTCGGACCGTGCGACCACGTGGACGGCTTCCGACGCTCTTGCAATCGCGGCACGCCGCGCAGGCGCACTCGCCGCGCAAGGAGTCGGACGCGGCGACCGCGTCGCGCTGCTGTGCGGGAACCGCGTCGAATTCATGGAGATCGTGCTCGGCTGTGGCTGGCTCGGCGCGGTGGTCGTGCCGATCAATACCGCATCGCGCGGGCTGCAACTGGAACATATTCTGCGCAACTGCGGCGCGCGGCTGCTCGTGGCGGAAGCGCATCTCGTCGATGTCGTTCACGCACTCGACGCCCAGGATCTGCCGCTGGAAACGATCTGGCTCATTGGTGAACCCGCAGCGGATGCGCTGAAGCCTACGTACATTACGACTGCGATGCCGCCGGCAGACGAGCCGGTCACACCCGCCGCACTCACCGATGGCGATCCGTTCGCGGTGCTTTACACATCCGGGACTTCGGGCTTGTCGAAAGGAGTGATCTGCCCGCACGCGCAGTTCTATTGGTGGGGTCACTACACCGCGCGTGACCTCGGCGTCGCGGCGGGCGACGTGCTCTACACATGCCTGCCGCTGTTTCATACCAATGCGCTCAACAGCTTTTTTCAGGCGTTGATTCACGATGCCGAACTCGTCGCCGACCGGCGTTTTTCGGCGAGCGGTTTTTTTGACGCGTTGGTCGAAACGCGCGCCACCGTGACCTACGTGCTCGGCGCGATGGTGCCGATCCTGCTCGGCCGACCGGTCACGGCGAGCGAGCGCGAGCATCGGGTGCGCGTGGCGCTGGCGCCGGGCGTACCGGGCCATTTCCAGCAGGAATTCACGGCGCGCTGCAGCATTGCGCTGGTCGACGGCTACGGCTCGACGGAGACCAACTGTGTGATCAGCGGCGCGATCGACGCGCAACGTCC
This sequence comes from Paraburkholderia sp. NPDC080076, assembly GCF_050281145.1. Lineage (NCBI taxonomy): Bacteria > Pseudomonadati > Pseudomonadota > Betaproteobacteria > Burkholderiales > Burkholderiaceae > Paraburkholderia > Paraburkholderia sp. NPDC080076. The sequence goes on from NZ_JBNNWQ010000001.1 coordinate 296,850, forward strand.
CGGCCACATGGGCAAGCTCGTGGCAGGTTTCGATGCCCGTGTCGTCGACGAACACGACCAGCCGGTTCCGGATGGCGAAGCGGGCGAACTGATCCTGCGTGCTGACACGCCGTTCGCATTCGCGAGCGGCTATCTGGGGATGCCGGAGAAGACGGTAGAGGCCTGGCGCAACCTCTGGTTTCATACGGGCGATCGCGTGGTGCGCGACGCCGATGGTTATTACCGTTTTGTCGACCGCCTGAAGGACACGATCCGCCGTCGCGGCGAGAACGTTTCCTCTTTTGAAGTCGAACAAGTGCTGCTGAGTCACCGGTCAGTCGAGACGGCGGCCGTCTTCGCGGTGAAGTCCGCACTCGCTGAAGATGAAGTGATGGCCACCCTCGTGCTGCGCGACGGCGAGACGCTCGAACCGCTCGACCTGATTCGCTACTGCGAACCGCGCCTGCCGTATTTCGCCGTGCCACGTTATCTCGACTTCGCGCGAGACCTGCCGAAGACGGAGAACGGCAAGATCCAGAAGTTCAAGTTGCGCGAGACCGGTGTCACCGCGACGACCTGGGATCTCGACGCCTCGGGATACCGGCTCAAGCGCTGACGATATCAAATCACCCCGTCGGTCTATGGACGCGCGCGGCGCGAGCATGGCACGGCACGGCAGAAACATCCGCAACATTGAGTGCGTCGACAGATGCACAGCTGGAGGCACAGATGGCAAGCACGCGAACGTTTTCTGCCGCAAGCACCCACGACGATGACGCGGCCGCCGCGCCAGCCGGTTCAGTCGACAAAAAGTCGCTGCGGCGCATTGTCTTCGCGTCGGTCGTGGGCAATGCGCTGGAGTGGTATGACTTTTTTCTCTACAGCACGGCGGCGGCACTCGTCTTCGGCGCACTGTTTTTCCCGAAGGGCACGGATCCGCTCGTCGGCACTCTTGCCGCGTTCGCGGGCTTCGCCGTCGGCTTCGCGGCGCGGCCGTTCGGCGGCGTGCTGTTCGGCCATATCGGCGATCGCTACGGCCGCAAGGGCGCACTGGTGTGGACGCTGTCGATCATGGGTGCGGCGACTTTCCTGATCGGCTTCCTGCCGACCTACGCGCAAGTCGGCCTGTGGGCGCCGGCGTTGCTGCTGGTACTACGCCTGCTGCAAGGCATCGCCGCCGGCGGCGAATGGGGCGGAGGCGTGCTGATGATCAGCGAGTCGGCGCCGCCCGAAAAGCGTGGCTATTACGCGGCATGGAGCCAGATCGGCGTGGGCGGCGGCTTCGTGTTGTCGGCGGCGGTGTTCTTTCTCGTGCAGATGCTGCCAAAGGACGCTTTCATGATCTGGGGATGGCGCATCCCGTTCCTGTTGTCGATCGTCATTTTCGGTGTCGGCGTCTACGTCCGCTCGAAGCTGCCGGAGAGCGCCGAGTTTGCGAAGGCCGAAGCGGCCGGCAAGAAAGCGCGCATACCGGTGCTCGAAGTGATCCGCAAACACCCGAAGGAGATCTTGATGGCGATGGGCCTGCGCGTCGCGGAGAACGGCGGCTCGTACATCGTGCTCGCCTTTTCGCTGGTGTACGGCAAGTTCATCGGTGTGCCGAATCAGATCATGCTGGCCGGTGTGATCGTGTCGATGACCCTGGAACTCGGCACGATGCTGCTGTGGGGGCGCTTGTCCGATCGCATCGGCCGCAAGCCCGTGTACATGATCGGCGCGGCGGGTTTCGTCTTGATCGCTTTTCCGTTCTTCTGGCTGATCGGCACCAAGGTGCCGGCGCTGATCTGGCTCGCGTTTCTGCTGGGTAACGCGGTTTGCCACGGCGCGATGATCGGCACGCAGCCGAGCCTGATGGGCGAACTGTTCAGTACCGAAGTGCGTTATTCGGGCATGGCCTTGGGGCACGAAATCGCGTCGGTGTTCGCGGGCGGTCTGTCGCCGCTGATTGCGACCGCGCTGCTCGCGCATTATCACGCAGTCTGGCCGGTGGCGTTGTTGCTGATCGCAATGGGCATGATCACGGTGATCTCGCTGCTGTTCACGCACGAGACGGTGGCCCGGCGTGTGCGTTGACGCCCGGCATGAGGACTTCTGCTATGCAACCCCACTCATTCGATAACGTCGTGCTGACGGCCGGCGTGGAAGTGCCGTACCAGCGCCAGGCGAGCGCTGCGTCAACGGGAGATCTGCTCGCGCAGGCATTCGGCGCGGCTCTCGTTCAGTCGGGTTTCTCGGCGAAGGACATAGACGGGCTCGGTGTGGCGTCGTTCACGCTCGCACCCGATCACGCGATCGACCTTGCGTGGCGACTCGGCCTGAGCCCGCGCTGGTGCATGGACGATTGTCACGGCGGCGCGAGCGCCATCAACCTGCTGCAGCATGCAATACGCGCGATTCAGCACGGCGACGCGAATGTCATTGCCCTCCTATCCGGAGACCGCTTCGAGCCGGCTGACTTCAAACAACTGGTCGAGCATTACAACCTGACGACACGCACGTGGTTGCGTCCGCTGGAGAACGGTGGCCCGAACAGCCTGTTCGCCATGCTCACGCAGCGTCACGCGAAGCGATACGGTCTGACGCGCCGCGATTATGGCGCGCTCTGTGTCGCGCAACGCGCATGGGCCGCGTTGAACCCGCATGCCGTCTACCGCACGCCGTTGACGATCGACGACTATCTCGAAGCGCCGATCGTCGCCGAACCGCTGGGACGCTTCGACTGCGTGCCGGTAGTGTGCGGCGCGAACGCGGTGATCGTCGCTCGCGCCGATCTCGTGCGCAACGCGATGAACGTGCGCGTGCGCGCGCTGCAATGCCGCTACAACCTGGACCACCAGGCGGGCGATGGTTTGCAGACTTCGTTGGCGGCGATCGCCAGTGATTTGTGGCGGCAGGCCGGCGCGACGCCGGAGGACATGGACATGGTGTCCGTCTACGACGACTACCCCGTTATGACGCTGGTGCAGCTCGCGGATCTCGGCTTCGCCCGTGACGGTGACCTGCGCGAGTTGATCTCTCGGATCGGCTCGCGCGCGCTCGCCGTCAACACATCGGGTGGGCAACTATCCGCGGGACAGGCCGGCGCCGCCGGCGGCATGCATGGCCTCGTCGAGGCGATCACGCAATTGCGTGGCGCGGCGGGCGAGCGGCAGGTGGCCGACGCGCACCTGGCGGTCGTGAGCGGGTACGGCATGGTCGAGTATCGCTACGGGATGTGCGCGAATGCTGTCGTACTCGAAAGCGACCGGCGAGGTGCGCAATGACACTCAAGGTATTTCAATGCACCCAGTGCGGGATGACGCTATTCCCGGCTCGGTATTTTTGCCCCGCATGCGGCGGCGGCCAGTGGCGTGAATGTGCGGTGGAACACGGCAGCGTTGCCGAATCGACGGTCGTGCGGCATCGCGTCGGCGCGCAGGGCGGCGGCGATGTGCATCTCGCAAGCGTGACAACGAGCGCCGGGCCCGTTGTCATCGCGCGGCTCGCGGCTAGCATGCAGCCCGGCGATTCGGTGAGCCTCGACGTGGACGATACCGGTCGTATCGTCGGCCGCGCGGTTTGAGGCCGCGCGGCGTCGAGTGCGGATGCAGGTGAAAAGCAAAGTAAAACGTTCGGAGGTCGTGATGCAGGTCGAAGGCTGTGTAGCGTTTGTGAGCGGAGCCAATCGCGGGGTCGGTGCGTGTTTCGTGAAGATGCTGTTGGAGCAGGGCGCGCGAAAGGTGTACGCGGGCGCACGCGACATCAGCGTGCTGGACGACCGTGACCCGCGTGTCGTGCCGGTCGCACTCGACATTACGAATGCGGATCAGGTGACGCGCGCGGCCGCCCTGGCGAGCGATGTCAACCTCCTCGTGAACAATGCCGGCATCAACCGTCTCGAGCCTGCGCTTGCCGCAACCGATCTGAACGCGGCGCGGGCCGAGATGGAGGTCAACTACTTTGGCACGCTGAACATGACTCGGGCGTTCGCGCCGTCGCTGCGACTGAGTGGCGGAGCGATCGTCAATATGTCGTCGATTCTCGCGCGTGTCGCGTTGCCGGCCATGGCGTCGCTCTGCGCGTCGAAGGCGGCTGCGCTTCGGATGACCGAAGCCGTGCGCGCCGAGCTTGCACCGCATGGGGTGCGCGTGCTGTCGATTCTCCCGGGCGCGGTCGACACCGACATGAGCCGCGATTTTCCCCCGCCGAAGATTCCAGTTGCCGAGGTCGTCGATGCGGCTTTTGCGGCGCTGAGGGACGGCAACGACGAGGTCTATGTCGGCGCCATGGCCCAACAGATCGCCGCCGGCCTGACGACGGACCGGCAGGCGGTGCAGGTGAGTCTCGCGCGCGGCGCATGAAAGAACGGTAGGTGATGCACCAACACTTTCAGAAGGAAAAGGAACGGATCATGAGCGGTGAGTTCATCCAGATCGAAGCAGGCAATGGACAGGCGTTTTCTGCATACATGGCAAAACCCAGGCAAGGCTCGGGGCCCGGCCTGATTCTGTTGCAGGAGATTTTCGGCATCAACGGATACATGAAGGCGATGGCCGATCGCTTCGCGGAGGAAGGCTACGTGGTGCTGGTGCCGGATCTGTTCTGGCGTATGCAACCGCGCGTCGAGCTTGGGTACGGCGAAGCGGACTTTGCCGCCGCGCTCGACTACAACGCGCGACTCGACCTTGGACTCGCGGTCGAAGACATCGCCTCGACCCTGACGGCGCTGCGCGCGTTGCCGCAACAGGCAGGCAAGGTTGGTGCGCTTGGATACTGCCTCGGCGGGAAGTTGGCGATGCTTGCCGCTGCGCGGACGGAGATCGATTGCGCGGTGAGTTATTACGGTGTGGGCCTCGACGCGTTTCTGGATGAGGTGCCCTCGATCCGATGCCCGATGGTGTTCCATTTTGCCGGCCGGGATGCGCTGTGCCCGCCCGCGATGCGCGAGAAGATCCAGACGGCATTCAGCGAGAATCCGCGGATTGAGCAGTACGTGTACCAGGATTGCGATCACGCATTCGCGACCCCGGAGCGCGAGCACTTCGACAAACCGGCCGCCATGATGGCGTATTCGCGCTCGCTTGCGATGCTGCGCAAAGTGTTGGGGCCGATCTACGACCTGAATGCGCTGTGGGATTTGCACTGCCACTATGAATTCGCCACACGCGACGTCAACGCGATCATGCCGACCATGGTCGCCGAGCCGTACGTCAACCACGTGCCGACCATGACGGGTGGAGTCGGCCATGATGAGCTCAAGCGTTTTTATAAATACCACTTTGTTGACGCGAATCCCGACGACACGCGGCTCATTCCGCTGTCCCGCACCATCGGGTCGGACCGGATCGTCGACGAGTTCGTGTTCTGCGCAACCCACGATCGTGAGATCGACTGGCTGCTGCCGGGGCTGGCGCCTACCGGAAGGTACATCGAGATTCCGATGCTGGCTGTCGTGTGCTTTCGGGGCGACAAGCTGTACAACGAGCATATCTATTGGGATCAGGCCTCGGTGCTCGTGCAGATCGGTGTGCTTGATCCGACGGGGTTGCCCATTGCCGGGATTGAAACCGCCAGGAAGATGGTTGATGAAAACTTGCCAGGCAACACGCTGATGCGCAATTGGGCGTCCAGCGAGGGCAAGCCGATTTGACTCACGATCATGTGCTGCCTGCTCCGGGTGAAAGCAGGCAGCAATAGTTGGAAGGCTGGGCAATTCATCTTTCTACGCGCTTTCTATTTACTTCGTTATGCAAACAAAAACGCAAGATAACTAACCAAGGAAAAATCGTGAAGAAGCTGCTCGTTGCTTTTCCCGCAATGCTATTCATCAGTCTCGGGGCATATGCCCAGAGCAGCGTGACGATCTACGGCATCATAGACGACGGGCTGACCTGGTCGAGCAATCAGGGCGGCAAGAGCGCCTGGCAGATGCAGGGCAGCATCTCGCAAGGCAATCGGTGGGGGCTCAGAGGCGTGGAAGACCTGGGAGGCGGCACGACGGCAATCTTCAGGCTCGAGAGCGGCTTTAACGTCAACACCGGCGCGTTGAGTCAAGGCGGCCGGCTGTTCGGCCGGCTGGCCTATGTGGGTCTGTCCGACAACCGCTACGGCACGCTGACGCTCGGGCGGCAGGGCGAAGAAGTGGGCGACTATATCGGCCCGCTGTCCGCCAACGGCACCTTGCCAGGCGGCATCCTGTTTCCGCATCCTGGCGATCTGGATAACAACGGCGTCGATTTTCACCTGCAAAACGCCGTCAAGTACGTGTCGCCGACCATTGCCGGCTTCACGGGCGTGGCCACCTATAGCTTCGGCGGTGTCGCGGGCGATTTTGCACGTTTCGGCGCAAAATCTTTCGCGCTTCAGTACGCAAATGGAAATCTGCAGTTGGTGGGCGCCTACACATCGATCGACCATCCGGCCACCGCCGTATCGGAAGGGGTGTGGACGGCCACCAACACGGTCGACGGCAACTATGGTCTTGCTGCCGGCAGCTACAAAGTGTTTGGCCTCGGCGCCGCCTACGCGTTCGGTGCGGCAAAGATCAGCGCCGACTGGACTCACACACAGTTCGGCGACCTCGACCCGAGCCTGGGCGCGAAAATCAACGGACATGTGACCTTCAATATCGGCGAGGTCGTGGCCAGTTATATGGTGACGCCGGCGCTGCAGCTTGGCGTGGCGTACAGCTACGCCGAAGGCAACGTCTCCGCAACCGGGCAGGAACCGCACTATCACGAGGTGGATGCGAGTGCGGACTATTTCCTGTCGAAGAGCACCGACGTGTACGGATCGGCAACGTATATGCGCGCCGGAGGCGGCGCGGTCGCCGATCTTGCGCCCGTTTTGCAAGCGTCGAGTTCGGCGAATCAGATTGCGCTGCGGGTGGGGATTCGCAAGAAGTTCTAGTTATCGCGGGGGCTTTGGATCATTTTCCACGGACCGCGCGAGCGCGAATAACCACTACAAAATGATGCAACGGTAAATTTGCACTCGTATACTGGCGCCTATATCAGTCAAGGAAACAGTATGCGGCGAGTGATCGTACGGCGGTCGTCGGTCCACGGGAAGGGTGTGTTCGCGATGCGGCCGCTCGCGGCGGGTGAGTGCGTGCTTGAATACCGGGGCGAATTGACGAGCTGGCGGGAAGCCGTGCGCCGGCATCGGCGCGAAGGTGTCGCCGGGCACACGTTTCTGTTTGGCCTGTCGGACGGGCGCGTGATCGACGGAAGCCGTGGTGGCAATAGTGCGCGATGGCTGAACCATGCATGTGCGCCGAACTGCGAGACCATCGAAGATGCTGGCCGCATCTTCATTCACACGATCCGGCCGATTGAAGCGGGTGAAGAACTGTTTATCGAGTACCTGCTGACGACCGACGATCCCTCGGACGAAGACGTTCGAGCCCAATACACTTGCCGGTGTGCCGCAGTGGGGTGTCGTCAGTCGATGCTGGCGGCTGTCGCGTGATTCAGCCGGTCCGCCTCGACTCATAACCCGAGAGCGTCGTCGAATTCGGCAACGCGCACATCGTCCATACTGCGACGCCCGATTGAAGGACCTAAACGGGCCGCCTTCCAATCCGCAAGACTGGCACAATCGGGAGGATATTCGATCCGCTTGGGAATCCTCATGCCAGACGCTATGACGTCGTCGCCGCCTTCACCCCGCATCGGCCCCCTCTTTGCCTTATTTCCCTTCCTGCGCCCCTATGCCGGCCGCTGGGCGCTCGCCTTCCTCGCGCTGGTGACCTCGGCAGGCGCCACACTGGTGTTGCCGGTGGCGTTCAAATACCTGATCGATCGTGGCTTCGCCGCCGGCGACCGGGGGCACATCGATCGCTATTTCCTCGCGCTATTGGTCGTTTCGCTGGTACTGGCCGGCGCCACGGCGCTGCGCTTCTACCTCGTGTCATGGCTGGGCGAGCGGGTCACGGCCGACTTGCGGCGTGCGGTCTACGATCACGTGCTGCAGATGAGCCCGCAGTTCTTCGAGACCACGCAAACCGGCGAGGTGCTGTCACGGCTCACCGCCGACACCACCTTGATCCAGACGGTGGTGGGCACCAGCCTGTCGCTGGGACTGCGCAACTTCTTCCTGTTGACCGGCGGCGTGGCCATGCTCGCGGTGACGAGCCCGGTGCTGTCCGGCTACATCATCGCGACGCTGGTCGTGGTGGTCGCGCCTATCGTGATCTTCGGCCGGCGCGTGCGGCGGCTCTCGCGCGCGAGCCAGGACAAGATCGCGAACACTAGCGCGCTGGCGGGCGAGGTGCTCAATGCCATGCCGACCGTGCAGTCGTACACGCAGGAACCCTTTGAAACACGCCGGTTTGCCGGCGCGGTGGAGGCGGCCTTCGAGACCGCGCTCACGCGCATTCGCGCGCGCGCCTGGTTGACCGCCGTGGTGATCGTGCTGGTGTTCACCGCCATCGTATTCGTGCTGTGGCTCGGAGCGCAGGCGGTGCTGGCCGGGCGGATGACAGCGGGCCAATTGTCCCAGTTCATCCTCTACGCGGTGTTCACGGCGGGCGCCGTGGGCGCGGTCGCCGAGGTGTGGGGCGATCTGCAGCGTGCTGCCGGCGCCACCGAACGTTTGCTGCAATTGCTGGCGGCGCGCTCGCCGGTGGTGGAGGCCGAGACGACGGTCACGCTGCCCGCGCGAGGCGAGGGCATCCGCTTCGACGAGGTCAGCTTCTCGTATCCGTCGCGCCCGGGCATCGCGGCGCTTTCCGCGGTCTCGCTCGATGTCCGTCCGGGCGAACATGTCGCACTGGTCGGCCCGTCCGGCGCGGGCAAGACCACGTTGTTCCAGTTGCTGCTGCGCTTTTACGATCCACAAGCCGGCCGCATTCTGATCAACGGCGTCCCGAACCGTGACGTGCCGCTCGCTGAATTGCGCAAGGAAATCGGCGTGGTGCTGCAGGAATCGGTGATCTTTTCCGGGAGCGTACTCGACAATATCCGCTATGGCGCGCCGGAAGCCACGCTCGCGCAGGTCCAGCGGGCTGCCGATATGGCCGCTGCGGCCGGCTTTATCGAAGAACTACCGCAGGGCTACGACACCTTTCTCGGCGAGCGCGGCGTGCGCCTGTCCGGCGGACAGCGCCAGCGCATTGCGATTGCTCGCGCGATCCTGAAGAATCCGCCCATCCTGCTGCTGGACGAAGCGACCAGTGCACTCGATGCCGCCAGCGAACGGCTGGTGCAAAAGGCGCTGGACAATGCCGCGCAGAATCGCACCACGCTCGTCATTGCACACCGCCTCGCGACCGTCCAACAGGCCGATCGCATTGTCGTGCTTGAACAGGGGCGTATCGTCGCGCAGGGTCGTCATGTGGAGCTCCTGGTGAGCTCGCCGCTCTATGCTCAGCTCGCTGCGTTGCAGTTCGGCGAGCAGTTGGGGCAAACGGCGCAGCGCGGCGCCGTGAGCGATCCTATTGGTTCGACGTAAGGTCGACGCAAGCTCGGCAAAGGGCACAAAACCGGCCGCACGGGCGGCCAGGATCAACGACTACGGCTAATGATCGAATGCGCCCCGTCCGTGACAGCGTCCGTGCAATGACAGCACGCGACTCACAGCTTGCGGCCCGCTTTCTTTTTCTGGTCGTACAGCAAAGCGCCGGTTTCAACCGGAATGAACGGGGCCTGAAAATGATCAATCAGAAAATCGATGAATGCCCGGGCGCGCGCTGTCTGGTTTCGCTGGCTGGGATAGTAGACAAACAGATCGGCCGACGGCAGTACCGTATTGGGTAAAACCAGTTTTAGCCGGCCGCTTTGAACGTACTTCGCCAGATCCCATTCGGAACGAATCAATATCCCGTGTCCGTCGAGCGCCCACCGCAGCACGATATCGCCATCGTTGCTCGAAAGCGCGCCTTTGACCTTCAACGCTTCGGTGTGGTCCCCCTGCATATACCGCCACACGCCATAAGCATCGTCGTTCTGGCGATGAATGATGCAACGGTGCCGAACCAGATCCTCTATGCGCTCCGGCGTCCCAAATCGTTCGAGGTATTTCGGGGAGGCGCAAAGAAAGCGGCGATTGCTCATGATGCGCCGGGCGCTAAGCCGGCTGTCAGGAAGCGTTCCAAAACGGATTGCCATGTCGAACGCTTCCTCGACCAGATCGATGGGCCGGTCCGTCACTTCAAACTGGATCTCCACGTTGGGAAAGCGCTTCGCGAATTCGGACACGAGTGGCGCGATGGCCGTGCGCCCGAAACCGAGCGTCGCATTGACGCGTAACAGTCCATGGGGATCGGATCGCGCCCCCGATATCTCGTCCTCCATCTGCCGGACTTGCCCGACGATCTGTGTTGCGTAGCGCAGGTAGGTCTCGCCCTCCGGCGTCAGGCTGACACTGCGCGTTGTCCTGTTGACCAACCGCGCCCCCAGTTTCTGTTCCATCAGCCCAAGGCGTTTGGTCGCGGCCGGCGGCGTCAGATCGAGCGCGCGCGCCGCCCCCGACAAGCTTTTGAGTTTGGCGAGGAGGATGAAAAACTCGAAGTCGGATGCCGAGTCAGTTGTCACTTTGGCTGTTCACCTAAAGTAAAAAATGAAATGAATCTAAGCGAATTCTAACGCCTCATTTCGCGGATAACCTAGTTTCCATTGCAGCCAGACGCATGCGATACGTGCCCAAAACTCAGGAGACACCGTCATGAGAATCGTTGAAATCCGCGAAAAGACCGTTCCGATCAGTTCCCCGATCCGCAATGCCTACATTGACTTCAGCAAGATGACGCTGAGTCTCGTCGCCGTGGTGACGGACGTCATCCGCGACGGCAAGCCGGTGGTGGGTTACGGCTTCAATTCGAACGGCCGCTACGGCCAGGGCAAGCTGATGCGCGAGCGCTTCATTCCGCGCGTTCTCGAAGCCGACCCCGCCACGCTCGTCAACGACACCGGCGACAACCTCGATCCGCACAAGATCTGGGCGACCATGTTCATGAACGAAAAGCCGGGCGGCCACGGCGAGCGGTCGGTCGCGATCGGCACCATCGACATGGCGATCTGGGATGCGGTGGCGAAGATCGAAGGCAAGCCGCTGTTCCAGTTGCTGGCCGACCGCTACGGTAATGGTCAGCCCGATCGCAAGATTTTCGTGTACGCGGCCGGTGGCTACTACTACCCAGGCCAGGACCACGGGAAGCTGAAAGACGAAATGCGCAGCTATATCGACCGCGGCTATACGGTCGTCAAGAAGAAGATCGGCGGCGCTTCGCTCGACGAAGATCTGCGCCGCATCGACTCGATTCTGAGCGTACTGGGCGACGGACAAAAACTCGCTGTCGACGCCAACGGCCGTTTCGACCTCGACACGGCGATCCAGTACGCGAAGGCGCTCTCGCAATACGACCTGTTCTGGTACGAAGAGCCGGGCGACCCGCTCGATTACGAATTGCAGGCCACGCTGCGCAACTACTACGACAAGCCGATGGCGACCGGCGAAGACCTGTTCTCGATGCAGGATGCCCGCAACCTGATCCGTTACGGCGGCATGCGCCCGGATCGCGACTGGTTGCAATTCGACTGCGCGCTGAGCTACGGCCTCGTCGAGTATCTGCGCACGCTGGACATGCTGCGCCAGCACGGCTGGTCACCGAGCCGCTGCATTCCGCACGGCGGCCATCAGATGTCGTTGAACATCGCGGCCGGACTTGGCCTCGGCGGCAACGAATCCTATCCGGACCTGTTCCAGCCTTACGGCGGCTTCCCCGACGGCGTGAAGGTGGAAAACGGCTTCATCACGATGCCTGATCTGCCGGGCATCGGCTTCGAAGGAAAAGCCGATCTCTTCGTCGAGATGCAAAAGCTGTCCGCATAAGCCGTAGTCCGACAAAACGCGCCGACAACAAGCGTCGGCGTAGCGTTGATAAAAATAGACAAAGAACGCTGGCGAAATCGGTTCGTACTTTCCCCAACGGTGAATCCCGCTGCCGGGAGTACGAATCTGACTTTCATTAGAAGATGCCACGCATAGGAGACAGTCATGCGGGTTTCAAAGATCGGAAAATCTCTTTCCAAGCTCTACGTACAGGTTCTGATCGGCATTATTGCCGGTGTCCTCGTCGGGCATTTCTACCCTGACTTCGGTTCTCAACTCAAACCACTCGGAGACCTGTTCATCAAACTGATCCGGATGCTGCTCGCTCCGATCATTTTTGCATCCGTTGTGGTCGGCATTGCCCGCATGACAGACCTTCATGAGGCCGGCCGCGTCGGCGTCAAGGCGGTCGTCTACTTCGAAATTGCATCGACGATCGCGCTCGCTGTCGGGCTTGTCATCGTGAACGTCATCAAGCCGGGCAGCGGTATGAACATCGACCCCGCGCATATCGACAGTTCAGCGATCTCCACCTATACGCACGCAGCGCAACAGCACGGGATGCTCGACTTCTTCATGAGCATCGTTCCGAACAGCATTGTCGGTGCGTTCGCGAATGGGGATATCCTGCCGATCATCTTCTTCTCGCTTCTGTTTGCCATCGCGCTCGCCAGGCTGGGGCCTCGCACCGCGCCGTTCGTCGATATGCTCGACATGTTCCTCCAGGGCATGTTCGGCGTCGTGCGAATCGTCATGTATGTCGCGCCCATCGGTGCCTTTGGCGGCATGGCATTCACCATCGCGAAGTACGGAATCGGCACGCTGGCATCGTTCGGCCAACTGATGCTGTGCCTCTACCTGACCTCGATTTTCTTCGTCGTCGTGGTGCTGGGTCTGGTGATGCGGATGAGCGGGCTGTCGCTGTGGAAGTATCTCCGCTACATCAAAGACGAAATCTTCATTACCCTCGGCACCGCTTCGACTGAAGCAGTACTCCCGCAGATGCTCATCAAGATGGAGAAGCTGGGGTGCTCACGGCCCGTGGTCGGGATGGTGTTGCCCACAGGCTATACCTTCAATGCCGACGGTACGGCGATTTACCTGACCATGGCCTCGATGTTCGTCGCGCAAGCGATGAATATCCACCTGACGATCTGGGACCAGTTGCTGCTGCTCGGCGTGCTGTTGCTGACATCCAAGGGGTCCGCGGGTGTGGCCGGAGCCGGATTCGTCGCGCTGGCTGCCACGCTGGCCTCGATGCACAAAATCCCCGTGTCTGGACTGGTGCTGCTGCTAGGTGTCGATCGCTTTCTCAACGAGGCTCGTGCGGTCACGAATCTGATCGGCAACGGGGTGGCGACCATTGTGGTAGCGCGATGGGAAGGGGCGCTGGATATGAACAAGGCCCGCGCGATGCTCGACCGTACCGACACGAGCATCGATGTATTGGAGTCCGCCGACAGCGTGGCGCCGCCAGATCGGACGCCTTCGAAAGACGCCATGGTCCGGTCTCACATCCACTGAGCCATTCAGTCAACGCGCCGACAGGTTCAAGCGGGCTCGTGCAGAATCGACGGATCGAATGGCGCCATCCTGCGCAGCGCGAGACGAAAGTCGCGCGCGATCGACGAGAGCGCGGCATCGCGCCTTCGAATCAGACCGATGGTTCGCGCGACCGTCGGATCAACCAGAGGCCGGATCGCGATGCGCGCGTGCGCGTCGCGCGGCGCCGCGCAACGCGGAATGATGGAGATGCCGAGTCCCGCTTCGACGAGCCCCAATGAAGTGGTCAGATGCTCGATCTCGATCAGCCGGTCGGGGCGCCAGTCGATATCCCTGAGCGCGGCGTCGAGCATGCGCCGGTTGCCGCTCGAGGTGCCGGAAACGATCAGCGGCCACGGCCGCAACTCAGGCCACGTCACGTGCTCGCTCGCGGCGAGCGGATGATCCGCGGGACAGGCCAGCACGTACGGATCCACAAGCAGTTCGTCGATTTCAAGCTCCGGCGATTCGTTCACCAGAAACGCAATGCCGAATTCCGCCTCGCCGAGCGCCACACGCTGCACGACCGTCGCGAGGTTGGCCTCGATGAGCCTGAGCCGAACTTCAGGGCGCCGCTTGTGATAACTGCTGACGATTTTCGGCAGCATGAATTTGGCTACCGTCGGAATGCACGCGATGGTCAGCTGACCGGTACGGATACGCGTCGCTTCGCTCACGAGTTCGAGTGATGCATCAAGCTCACGCAACACGCCCTGCGCACGCGGCAACAGCAATTCGCCCGAACTGGTGAGCGCGACGGTACGTGTGGTGCGTTCGAACAGCATGGCGTCGAGCGCTTCCTCGAGCCGTTTGATGCGCCGCGTCAAAGCGGACGCGGACAGGTTCAGTTCGATCGCCGCGTCGTTGAACGACGCGTGCGACGCGACCGCGACGAAAGCCCGCAATGCGTCGAGATCGACACCCGGAAAACGGTTCATCTGCACCCCGCTGACTCTTGCATGTGACGCAATAATAATCACGTCGCGTGCAATTCACAAACGCGTTCGGGCTGCGGATACTGAAGGCACGACATTTCCGTGCAACCCAATCCGCGCGATTGCACCCAGAACGGCACCCGAAACGATGAACCAGCACAACGACGTAGGCGCAAACCCTTATACCGGCGGCGTGGCCGCATTCGTCGCGGGCTTGCGCTATGAGGCGATACCGGACGAGGTGCGCGCGCGCATCAAACTGCTGATTCTCGACTCGCTCGGCTGCGCCCTTTTCGGCGCCGGGTTGCCGTGGAGCCGCATTCTTGCGGATACCTTGCAGCGCGTCGATAGCACGCCGGGTTGCCGCGTGTGGGGCATGCCGTTGCGTTTGTCCGCGCCGCACGCGGCGCTCGTCAACGGCACCTTGATCCAGAGTTTCGAACTCGACGACGTGCATCGCGTCGGTGTGCTGCATGTCGGGGCGGTGACCTTGCCGGCCGTGCTCGCCGTCGCCGAACTGCTGTCGGTCGGCGCGCCGATGTCAGGCCGCGATTTCCTGCGTGCCTGCGTGGCGGGCTATGAGGTCGGCCCACGCGTGGGCATGTGCATGGGACCGGAGCACATCGCGCAAGGCTGGCATTCGGGCGCGACGGTCGGCGTATTCTCGGCTGCGGCGGGGGCGGCAGCCGCATTGCGGCTCGATGTGGAACAGACGGTGCACGCGCTCGGCATCGGCGGCACGCAGGCGGCGGGGCTGATGGCCGCGCAGTTCGGCGCGATGGTCAAGCGCATGCACGCCGGCCGGGCGGCGCAAAGCGGCCTGTACGGCGCGTTGCTCGCGCAAAACGGTTTCACGGGTATCGTCGACGTGTTTGAGAACCCGTACGGCGGCTTTTGCAGCACATTCTCGCGTTCGTCGGACCGCTTCGATCTCACGCAACTCGTGGACGGCCTCGGCGAGCGCTTCGAGACCATGCGCATCGCACTGAAGTTCTACTCGTGCGTGGGCAGCAATCACACCACGCTCGATGCGATCCGCGCGATGCAGGCCCGTCATCCATTCGGCCCGGACGATATCGAGCGGATCGTCGTGCACGGTTCGCGTGTGACGGTCGATCATGTGGGTTGGAAATACGTGCCGCAGGGGCTGACCTCCGCGCAGCTCAACCTGCCGTATTGCGTCGCAACGCTGCTGCTCGAAGGCGACGTCTTCGTCGACCAGTTCAGCGAGGACAAGGTCGCGGACCCGCAGCGCATGGCGCTGGCCGATCGCGTGCAGGTGGTCGAGGATCCGTCGATTACGGCGCGCGGTTCCATGCTGCGGCATATGGTGCGCGTCGAAGTGCTGTTGCGCGACGGCACGCGGCTCGAAGAAACGGTCGAGGCGCAGCGCGGCAGCGAACACGCGTTCGCGAGCGAAGCGGATATCGTCGGCAAGATGAGAAAGCTTGCCGCGCATCGGATCGACGCGCGGCAGATCGCGCGCATCGTCGACTGGGTGATGCACGCCGAAGATCAGCCGGACGCCAGAGAACTCGCGCGGCTTCTCGCGAGCGCCCCCTGAGGAGCCATCGTGGCCGCGACTGCGCACACACTCCCGTTGTCCGCCACGCCCGCCGCGCGGCGCGAACGGTTGCGCTCGATTATCGGCGGCAGTGCCGGCAACGTTATCGAATGGTACGACTTTCTGGCGTACTCGATTTTCTCGATCTACTTCAGCAAGGCTTTTTTCCCGGGCGGCAATCAGACCGCGCAACTCCTGAATGCGGCGGCTGTCGCGGCGATCGGTTATGTCGTGCGGC
This sequence comes from Paraburkholderia sp. NPDC080076, assembly GCF_050281145.1. Taxonomy (NCBI): domain Bacteria; kingdom Pseudomonadati; phylum Pseudomonadota; class Betaproteobacteria; order Burkholderiales; family Burkholderiaceae; genus Paraburkholderia; species Paraburkholderia sp. NPDC080076. Next base: position 312,919 of record NZ_JBNNWQ010000001.1, read on the forward strand.
CGCTCGGCAGCTGGGCCATCGGCGCGCTCGCCGACCGGCGCGGGCGGCGCGTGGCGTTGAGCGTATCGGTGGCGATGATGAGCGTCGGCTCGCTGATCATTGCGTTGACGCCGACGTATGCGTCGATCGGCGTGGCCGCGCCCGCCGTGCTGGTCTGCGCGCGTCTGCTGCAAGGCTTCAGCATGGGCGGGGAAGCGGGCACGAGCGCGACGTATCTGAGCGAAATGGCGCCGACGGGCCGGCGCGGCTTCTTTGTCGGCTTCGTCCAGGTGACGGTGGTGATGGGGCAACTGGTGGCGCTCGCGCTGATGCTCGTGCTGCAACGGTTCGTGTTGACGCCCACGCAACTCGAACAGTGGGGATGGCGCATTCCATTTGCGATCGGCGGCGCGCTGGCCGTCTTCGCGCTGTATCTGCGGCGCGGCATTGCGGAGACCGACGCATTCGAGCGAGAAGGCGGTGCCGGCCTGCGGAAGCAGACGGAGCGGGGCAGTCTGCTGGTGCTGCTGATCCAGCATCGGCGTCAGACGCTGTGGACGATCGGCATCAGCATCGGCGGCACCGTGGCGTTCTACACGTTCACGATCTATCTGCAGAAGTTCATGGTCAACACGACGGGCTTCAGCCGCGACACGGCAACGCTGATCGCAACCGTGGCGCTCGTCATTTACATGGGTTTTCAGCCGCTTTTCGGCCTGTTGTCCGATCTGATCGGACGGCGTCCGGTCATGATGATCTTCGGTGTCGGCGGCACGTTCCTGACGGTGCCTCTGATGCATGCTTTGGGCGCGACTCATAGCGCGCTCACCGCTTTTGCATTGAACCTTGCTGCGCTCGGCATTCTCAGCGGCTTCTCGTCGATTCATTGGCTCGTCAAGTCGGAGCTTTTTCCCGCGAGGGTTCGCGCGCTCGGCGTTGGCCTGCCGTTCGCGATCGTGTCGTCGGTGATGGGCGGCACCACCGAATATCTCGCGTTGCGCTTCAAGCACGCGGGCCACGAATCATGGTTCTTCTATTACGTCAGCGCGTGCGCGGCGGTGTCGCTGCTCACGTACGTGCTGATGCCCGAGACGCGCCACCGGTCGGTGATCGACGAAGAAGCGCGCCAGTAATGTGGTCACTGAGGTGGCCACTGAGGTGGTCACCTCAGTGGCCACCAAGCTGATCACCAAGATCAATGGAGACGCTTTCATGCAGCCGGCTTCATCCGCTGGACGCACCGCCGCGCAGTTGTTGTCGGAGTACGCGCTCAGCGTGCGCTTCGAGCAGTTGCCCGCCGACATCGTGCGGCTCGCCAAAGACTGCCTGATCGACGCGATCGGCGCGGCGTTGTACGGACAGGAGGTGGAAGCCGGCAAGGCCGCGCTGCGCTATGCCAGCCATGCGGCCGCGGGTCCGTGTGCGATCCCCGGCACGAGCCGGCGCGTCGCGCCGGAGGCGGCGGCGTTCGCGGGCGGCGTGCTGGTCCACGCGGCGGAACTCGATAGCTTGCGGCAGCCTGGCGCCGGCGTTCATCCCGGCGCGACGCTGGTGCCGGTTGCGCTTGCCGCCGCGCAGGTTTATGGCGCATCGGGACGCGAAGTGCTGGCGGCGCTCGTCGCCGGTATCGAGGTGCTATTCCGGATCGGCACGGCGACCAAACACTCGGCCGAAGCACGCGGCTTTCATGCGCCGGGTTTGACGGGACCGTTCGGCGCCGCGATCGTAGCGGGCAAGCTGGCCGGCGTCGATGCGGATACATTGAGTCGCGCGTTGGGCATTGCGGGCTCGTTGAGCGGCGGATTGCTCGAATTCGCGAAATCCGGCGATGGTGGTCTCGTCAAACGCATCCACCTGGGGCGCGCGGCGCAATCGGGCATCGTCGCCGTGCAACTGGCTCAAGCGGGGTTCGACGGGCCGTCGACGGTGCTCGAAGGGCGCTACGGTTTTCTGGAGGCGTATTGCGAGGCCTCGGACGCGGCGCGTCTGACCGCTGGTTTAGGCGCGCACTATGAAACGCCGACGCTGTGCCTGAAGCGCTACGCGTGTCACATCGTGGCGCACACACCGGTCTACGCCGCGCAGCAACTGCGCGCCGCGTACGATATCGACGCGCGCCGTATCGTCGCGATCCGGATCGAGGGCGCGCCGCGTCTTGCCGCGAATCACGATATCAAGCTGCCCGCCAATCAGGTGCTCGCGCAATACAGCGTGCCGGTGTGCGTAGCGGCGGCGCTGCTGCACGATGCCGACGATCCGTCGACCTTCGGCGACCACCTGTTGCAAGACGAAGCCATCCGCGAACTCGCGCAGCGCGTGACGCTCGTCGCGACCGACGCCACCGGCCTCGCCACCGTCACACGCATCACGCTCGATAACGGCACGACCTACGAATTGGCGCAGACGGACTTCCCGGGCTGTCCGTCGACGCCGTTCACACCGGCCCAATTGCGCGCCAAGTTCATGCGGATGACGAAGCGGCTGGGCGCAGCGGCGCACGCGTTGTTCGAGCAGTTGGACCGGGTGGAAGACGAAGCGGATCTGCACTGGCTCGACGCGATGTCTGCTTCATCGACCGATCCATTGCACAGATCGCCGCCGGATCTTTCGCTTGTACAAGGAGACCGCTGATGAGCATCGCGAACACGCTGGGCGAACGCATCGCCGCGTTCACTTCCGCCGACGTGCCCGACGAAGCGTTGCGCTGGGCGCGCATCGGCATCATCGACACGATCGGCGTGACGCTGGCGGGTTCGGCGGAACCCTGCGCGCGGATTGCGCGGACCGTGGCGGCGCCTTCCAACGGAGCCGCGCTCGTGGTCGGCACGCGCGAGCGGATGAAGCCCAGCGACGCCGCGCTCGTCAATGGCACGGCCGCGCATGCGCTCGACTTCGACGATTGCAGCAATACACTCGGCGGCCATCCATCCGCGCCGATCCTGCCGGCGCTCTTCGCGCTCGCCGAAGAGGTGCACGCGAGCGGGCGACGCCTCGTCACCGCTTACGTGGCGGGTTTTGAAGCGCAGGCGCGCATTGCGCATGCCGTCAATTTTCATCACTACGACAAGGGCTGGCATCCAACGGCGACGCTCGGCGTATTCGGCGCGTGTGCCGCGTCGGCGCATCTGCTCGAACTGGATGCGGCGCACACGGCGACCGCGTTGTCGATTGCCGCGTCGTTCGCTTCCGGCATCAAGGCCAATTTCGGCACCATGACGAAGCCGTTGCACGTCGGTCATGCGTCGCGCAATGGCTTGATCGCGACGCTGCTGGCGCGCGAGGGTTTCAGCGCTGGCGACGAAACCTTCGAACATCGACAGGGCTTTTTCAACGTCTACAACGGTGTGGGCCATTACGACGCCGAAGCGGCGCTGACGCATTGGGCCGATCCACTCGACATCGTCGAACCCGGTATTGCGATCAAGCAGTACCCATGCTGCGGCAGCACGCACCCGGCGATCGACGCGATGTTGATGCTCGTCGGCGAATACGGACTGAAGCCGGACGATGTCGAATCGGTTGTGTCGTGGACGCATCCGCGCCGCCTTCAGCATACGAATCGCCCGCAACCGGCCAGTGCGCTCGATGCAAAATTCAGCGTGCAGTACTGCGTGGCGCGCGCGCTGGCGCAGGGGCGCGTGGTGTTGTCCGATTTCGAAGGCGACGCATACGCCGACCCCGCGATTCGCGCGCTCATGTCGAAGATCGTCGCTGAGCCGGATCCTTTGGCGGACCAGCAAGCGGATCATTTCGGGGCAGAAGTTGTCGTTCAGTTGCGCGACGGCCGACGTGTGTCGAAACGCGTCGCGCGCGCGGCGGGCCGCACGTCGGCCAATCCGTTGCCGGATGCACGGATCGAAGCCAAGTTTCTCGACTGCGCGAATCACGTATTGACGCCCGATGCGAGCCGCGACGCGTTGGGCATGCTGTGGCGCATCGACGGTATTGAAGACATCAACACGTTGACTGGTTTACTCGAAGCAGGTTTGCGGCACTGACGTAGTTGTCGGGCCGCGTTGGATAGCTTCATACGAACGAGCAAAACAATCGCGCGGCTATGACCGCCGACAACTTTGCATGGGGCTGGAGTAAGCGCTAAAGCGCTTACTCCAGCCGACAGCCTTGCATGGGACCGGAGTAAGCGCTAAAGCACTAACTCCGGTCGACAGCTTTGCATGGGACCGGAGTAAGCGCTAAAGCACTAACTCCGGTCGACAGCTTTGCATGGGACCGGAGTAAGTGCTAAAGCACTAACTCCGGTCGACAAAGGAGACAGGCATGAACGACTCACTCGTCGCCGCGCGCGTCGACCGTTTGCCGAACTCGCGGATGCATCGCGAATGGATGTTCCTGTTCGCGATTCCGCTCTTTTTCGATAGCTGCGATATCAACACGTTCGCGTCGGCGGCGCCCGCGCTGATCCGGCATTGGCATATCGCGATCAATGAAATCGCGCTGATCACGTCCGCGAGTTTCATCGGCATGTTCTTCGGCGCGACGCTCGGCGGTTTGCTGTCCGACCGGCTCGGGCGCAAACGCTCGCTGATGCTGTTCGTGCTGATCTCGTCGCTCGGTTCGCTAGCAACGGCGGTCGTACCGAGCGTCCCGTATCTGTTCGCCGCGCGGGTCGTCACCGGGTTCGGCATTTCCGCGGGCATGGTGACGGTGATGACCTATATCGCCGAACTCTTCCCGGCGCGCTCGCGCGGCACCTGGCAGTCGTGGGCCATGGTCATCAACCTGTGCGCGATTCCGCTGACCAACTTCGTCGCGCGCCTGCTCGTGCCGTTCGGTCCAGACGGCTGGCGCTGGGTCTTCGTGTGGGGCGCGCTTGGCATTGCGTTTCCGCTGATCGCAAAGCGGCTTCCCGAGTCGCCTCGCTGGAGCGCGCGAGCAGGACGCTTTGACGAGGCCGAAGCCGCGCTCTCGGCGATGGAGGCAAGGAGCATCGCCGAAGGTAACGTGCTGAGCTCGCCCGAGGTCGTCGTGCGGCCGCCCGAAGCGCGCGAGCCATGGATGACGATGTTCAACAGCGTCTACCGCCGGCGCACGCTCACGCTCTGCGCGATCTGGCTGCTGCAGACGATCGGCTTCTACGGCTTTGAGGCATGGGTGCCGACCTTGCTGGTGCATCACGGCATCACGATTGCACGCAGCCTCACGTATTTCACTCTGATCAACGTGGGCGCGCCGCTTGGCGCATTGCTCGCGGTCTATCCCGCCGACCGTTTCGAACGCAAGCATCTGATCGCGCTCGTTGCGCTCCTGATCGCGGGATTCGGCCTGCTATACGGGCTGAGCTTCACGCCGGTACTGATCGTGACGTTCGGATTTGCGGTCGGCATGCTGACGCAGACCTTTGCGACGCTACTCTATTCGTACACGCCCGAACAGTTTCCGACCGGCGTGCGCAATAGCGCAACGGGTCTCACGTATGGCGCGGGCCGGATCGCGAATGTCGCGAATGCCTTCGTGATCGCCGCGATCTACACGAACTACGGCTATGTGACCGTGTTCATGTATATCGCGGGCGCATGGTTCCTGACTGCGTTGATCACGCTCGTCTTCGGCCCGCGGACCACCGGCCGCAGCCTCGAAACACTGAACCCGGTCGTGGATGAAGTGGACGCGGCGTCACTGACACCGCTCGCTGAATATCCACGACGCTAGATCACACTGGAACTGGAGAGCCAACTGATGACCCTCGACGAACTCAACGATATCGACGTGCTAGTAATCGGCGCGGGAAACGCCGCGGCCAATGCGGCACTCGCCGCACGCGAAGGCGGCGCGAAGCGCATCGCACTGCTCGAAAGCGCACCGGAGGAAGCCCGCGGCGGCAACTCCGCGTTCACGGGCGGCGCGTTCCGCTTCGTCTACGATTCCGTCGACGACCTGTTGAAGCTCGCGCCGGATATCGCGGAACTGGACCTGCCGAATATCGATTTCGGCACCTACACGCGCGAGCAGTACTTCGACGATATCGGCCGGCTAACCGAGTTCCGCGCCGACCCGGATCTGACCGACGTACTGATCGGCAACAGCTACGACGCCGCGCTGTGGCTCAAGCGGCATGGCGTGCGATTCCAGCCGGCGCTGGGGCGGCAGGCGTTTCGTGTCGAAGGCAAATTCCGTTTCTGGGGCGGTCTCGCCTGCCACATTCTGGGTGGCGGCACGCATCTGGTCGAAACGCTGCATCATGCGCTGAAGGACGCGGGAATCGGCGTGCTCTATCGCACTCAGGCAATGGGCCTGCTACATGGCGACGGGCGCATCGAAGGTGTGCGCGCCATGCATGAGGGGCGGCAGGTCGACATCCGCGCGAAAGCGGTGGTGCTCGCATGCGGCGGTTTCGAGTCGAGCGCGGAGATGCGTGCGCGCTATCTCGGGCCGAACTGGGACCTGGCAAAAGTACGTGGCACACGCTACAACACCGGCTGGGGCCACAAGATGGCGATGGAAATCGGCGCGGCGGTAACGGGGCACTGGTCCGGCGCGCATGCGGTGCAATGGGACATGAATGCGCCCGAGTACGGCGATCTGACGATTGGCGATCGCTTCCAGAAACACAACTACCCGTTCGGGATTCTGGTGAACGCGAAGGGCGAGCGTTTTCTCGACGAGGGGCTCGACTTTCACAGTTTCACCTACGCGAAATATGGGCATGAAGTCTTGCGCCAGCCGGGCCTTTTCGCGTGGCAGATCTTCGATCAGAAAGTCGTCAAGCTGCTGCGCGACGAGTACAGGATTGCGCGCATCACCAAAGAGACGGCGAACACGCTCGAAGAACTGGCGCCGAAACTCACGGGCGTCGATCCAGAAGGTTTTCTGCGTACCGTGCGCGCGTATAACGAGGCGCCGCGGCCCGATGTGTCGTTCAATCCGAACATCCACGACGGCCTGCGCACGAGTGGACTCGGCATCGACAAAACCAACTGGGCCAATCGGCTCGACACGCCGCCTTTTGAAGCCTATGGCGTGACCACGGGCGTGACTTTTACGTTCGGTGGACTGAAGGTGTCGACGGAGGCCGAGGTGCTCGACACGTCGGGTACGCCGATTCGAGGGCTGTTCGCGGCGGGCGAGATTGTCGGCGGTCTTTACTATCACAACTACGGCAGCGGCACGGGGCTCGTCGCCGGCGTGGTGTTCGGGCGGCGCGCCGGGGCAGGCGCGGCGCGGCTGGTTGCACGCTGATTCGGACGCTAACGGGAACGTTCGGGGGACTCACTAGATGCTGCTTATCGATAACGACTGTGTCGCGCGCGTGCTGACGATGCGCGATTGCATCGACGTGCAGGAACGCGCGTTTGCCGGATTGCCGGGTGGCGCGTCGATTGGGCGTCCACGTATCGACACCTATGTGCCGACGCAGCGCGACGACAGCTATTACCGTTTCGGCTCGGTGGATGGCGCGACCGACGGCATTCTGGCGGTGCGTCTGAAATCGGACGTGATGGTGTGGCCGCGTGACGCCGACGGCCGCGCGGGCAGCGAGCAGAAGTACTGCGTCGAGCCGGGCACGTATTGCGGGCTGGTGATGCTGTTCAGTACCGAGAACGGCAAGCCGCTCGCGATGCTCAACGACGGCCACCTGCAACACATGCGCGTGGGCGGCGCGGCGGGACTCGGCACGCGGCTGCTTGCGCGTGAGGACGCGCACACCGTCGGCATGATCGGCTCGGGCGGCATGGCCGAAACGTTTCTCGAGGCGCTGGTGGCGGTACGCGAGATTCGGCGCGTGCGCGTTTTCAGCCGTCGCGAGGTGAACCGTTTGCGATTTGCGCGGGACATGGCGGCGAAACTTGGGATCGAGGTCGAAGCTGTCGGCTCGGCCGAAGAGGCGGTGCGCGGCGCCGACATCGTCGCCACCTGCACCGACAGCATGACGCCCGTCATCGACGCCGACTGGCTGGAACCGGGCATGCACGTGGTGGCGCTCACGCCGCGTGAATTCGACACCAGTGTCGCAAACCGCTTCGACGTGTGCATCGCGCAAGGCCGTGAACGCTTGCCGATGGAGGAGAGTGAACGCTTCAGCCAGCGCGTGTCGGGCAGCCCGAATGCGTTTATCGGTGGAAGCGGCGAGGAGCGGGCGCGTTTGCCCGTGTCACGCGGAGAAAGAGTGGATACGACCGGCTGGCCGGTTTACACCGAAGTGATAACCGGCCGCGCGCCGGGCCGCACGGATGCCCGGCAGATCACCTTCTATTACACAGTGGGCAATTGGGGCGTCCAGTTTGCGGCGGTGGGCGGGCATGTGTATCGGGAAGCGGCGCGGCTGGGCCTTGGCATTGCGTTGCCGGAGCACTATTTCCTGCAGTCTATTAGAAATTGAATACAGGGTGCGTGGGCCTGCACGTGGACCGCGCGCAACCTGCACGAATCAAAGCGTAAGACATGATGCGGCGCCCATGTCAGAGATCGTGACTTCTTCCTTCCGGCGGGATTGTGTGACGACGCCGCTCCAGTGCTTCAACTGGTCGAGTGTAAGCTCCCCGAGTGCATCGATGAACGGCGCTGACGCGTTCACGCAATCGATCCGATGGAACTCCCTGCCGCCCCATTTGAGGAACGTGTCCCGCCCTTCAACGCCGATTTCATCGACGGTTTCGATACAGTCGGCAGTAAAGCCCGGGCAAAAGACATCTACGCGATGCGTGCCGGACGCGCCGAGTTCAGCCAGTGTTTCCGCGGTATGTGGTCCGATCCACTCCTGTCTTCCGAACTCCGACTGGAACGTCACTCTGCAGTGGTGTGCGTCAAGGCTCAACGCCTCGGCAAGCAGTGCGCCCGTCTCGAGGCATTGCGCGTGGTAAGGGTCGCCACGCTCGATAGCGCGTTGCGGTAAGCCGTGAAAGCTCAGAAGCATTTGATCGCCGCGGTTGAAGTCGGGGCGTCCGTGCACATACCAGTGCCGCCGTACGGTGTCGGCGAGCGCGGAAATATAGCGTGAATCTGCAAAGTACTGTTTGATGAAACGCACCTCCGGTTGATTGCGGATCTGTGCGAACGCGGAGGCCACCTTGTCGAAGGCAGTGGCGGTGGTCGATGCCGCGTACTGCGGATACATCGGCAAGATCACAATGCGATCGCAGCCCTGCCGGATCAGACGATCGAGTTCTCCCGCGATGCTCGGCGTGCCGTAACGCATCGCGTAAGCGACGCGCACCTGCTGTCCACGTTCGGTCAGCCATCTTCGAAGTGCGGTGGCCTGCTGTTCGGTATGCACGCGGAGCGGCGATCCGTCGGGCATCCAGATGGATTCATACCGGCGCGCCGCCGCGTGACTCCTGAATGGAAGCACGAGGCCGCGAAGAATGGGCTGCCAAAGCCATTGCGGCATTTCGATCACGCGCGGGTCGGAGAGGAACTCCGCAAGATAACGATGTACTTCACGCGCAGTGGGTGCGTCTGGTGTACCGAGGTTGATCAGCAAAACTGCCGCGCGAGGCATTGAAACGGCCGGGGACGTTTTCCGAATAGAGATGTCAGCATACATTTCGCGTCACCTGAAGGTTGGCCCTCGGATCTATTTGAGGGTTGGGCGATGTCATCGATTTGCGATTCACCCTGTGGACCAATCATCGCCAATTCCGCGCTTCGGGTCCAAGTCGTATTTTCTAGCGCTTCCATAAGTCGCGACTATCGGCTACGCGAGACGGTCTGCAACCGTGCTGGCAGTTTTCCCACGTAGATTGTCCTTATTCGACGTATGAGCTGGCATCAGGAACTTAGTATTCTGTTATCCAATCAGTAAATAATTCCAAACATGGCAGATGCACAGCGCTGCTATTCTTGAATCGTCAAACGATGGTTGCGATTCGCAACTGTTTGCATCGGTTTTCATCACCCCAATGCGAGGATAGGAACATGAATATGAAGAGGAAGTTGACTACGGTATTTGGCGCGCCTGTTGCCGACAATCAGAACATCCAGACCGCGGGCCCGAACGGCCCGGCGTTGTTGCAAGATGTGTGGCTCCTCGAAAAACTGGCGCACTTCGATCGTGAAGTCATTCCGGAGCGGCGGATGCACGCGAAGGGTTCAGGCGCATTCGGCACGTTCACTGTGACGCACGACATCACGAAATATACGCGCGCAAAGATTTTCTCGAAGGTCGGCAAGAGCACGGAAATGTTCGCGCGCTTCTCGACGGTTGCCGGCGAACGCGGCGCGGCCGACGCCGAACGCGACATTCGCGGCTTTGCATTGAAGTTCTATACCGAAGAAGGCAACTGGGACATCGTCGGCAATAACACGCCAGTGTTCTTCTTTCGCGACCCGTTGAAGTTCCCGGACCTGAACCATGCGATCAAGCGCGATCCTCGCACGGGCATGCGTAGCGCACAGAACCAATGGGATTTCTGGACCCAGCTTCCCGAGGCGTTGCATCAGATCACGATCATCATGAGCGATCGCGGCCTGCCCAGTTCTTTCCGTCATATGCACGGCTTTGGGAGCCACACGTATAGCTTTATCAACGCGGCAAATGAACGCTTCTGGGTCAAGTTTCATTTCCGCACGCAGCAAGGTATCAAGAATCTGACGGACGCTGAGGCCGAGACATTGGTTGGCCGGGATCGCGAATCACATCAGCGCGATCTGTATGAGAGCATCGAGCGCAAAGATTTCCCGCGCTGGACGCTGTTCGTGCAGATCATGCCCGAGAAGCAAGCGGGTTCGTACCGCATCAATCCGTTCGACCTCACGAAGGTATGGCCGAAGTCTGATTATCCGTTGATCGAAGTTGGCGAGATGGAACTCAATCGAAACGCCGACAACCATTTTGCGGATGTCGAGCAGGCTGCATTCGCGCCGTCGAACATCGTACCGGGAATCGGCTTCTCGCCGGACCGGATGCTGCAAGGGCGACTCTTCTCTTACGGGGATACGCAGCGTTATCGTCTGGGCGTCAACTATGCGCAGATTCCGGTGAATGCGCCGAGGGGAGCGAGCTACGTCAACAGCTATCACCGGGATGGTCAAGGACGTACTGACGGTAACCAGGGTGGCACGATCTCCTACGAACCGAATACGCGTGGCGAGTGGGTCGAGCAGCCGGACTACCGCGAACCGCCGCTGAGCCTGGAAGGCGCCGCGGATCACTGGAATCATCGGGTCGACGACGACTACTACTCGCAAACGGGCGCTCTGTTCCGCAACATGTCACCCGGGCAACAGCAAGTGTTGTTCGAGAACACCGCGCGCGCACTGCAGGGTGTGTCGGACCCGGTCGTTCAGCTGCATATCGAACATTGCCGGCTTGCGGATCCGGCCTATGGTGCAGGTGTCTCTGCGGCGGTCAGGAAGCTTGCGAACGCAAAATCGAGCGGCGGCAACATAAGCTAGTCGAGTGGAATCAAATGTTTCACGACGCTATCGCGGGGCGGCAAACGCTCTCATGGATTGCCGGCCCTGCGATGTACAGCTTCGATCAGATAAACAACTGTAGTTCCTGCTTCTCGATCTCCTTGATTGCTTGCTCGACGCGCTTGCGCGCATGTTCACGAGCGTGTGCGCGGCCATTGAGTACATGGTCGACTGTTGCCACCCCGCCCCCGGCCTGTAGCGCTATGTCCGTGATAAGAACGTGGTGAACCACGGCGGATCCCTCGGATTTGAGGTGTTTTTGATGGATTAATGATACCCCGTTGGCAGTCCATGGCGCTATGCTGTGACGTACAGAGGGAGAGAGACATGGGCCACAGCGAGGATCGCATCGAAGAGCGAGGGCAGAGTTGGTACCGCGAACGCGACTGCGCTTTGAATGAATTCGTCGCTCTGCTGGAAGGCGATGACAACGGCTCGACGCGCTATGCGGCGGAAATCACACAGCGCATTCCCGTTTACGACTGTCAGCAACTCGATGGCATGACACACGATGCGTCCGAGAGAGCCCAGTTGCAGGCGGAATGGGCTCGCGTCCTTCACGAGGGCGCAGGGGTGCTGGTGCTTCGGCGGGCATATGCCGATACCGGACCTGTCGACGATGCGACGGCCGTCTTCGAATCGATTATTCGCAGTGAGCGCGAGCAAGGATCGCGTGTGGCAGACCATTTCGCCAAGGCGGGCGCGAATGACCGGATCTGGAACGCCCAGGAAAAGCTCTGCCTGCGAGCACCCGAAGTATTCGCGCAATATTTCTCAAATCCGATGTTGATGATCGCGTCGGAAGCGTGGCTTGGACCGTCCTACCAGATGACGTCACAGGTCAATGTAGTGCGCCCCGGCGGCGCTGCTCAACAAGCGCATCGCGATTACCACCTCGGCTTCCAGACGGTTGAAAAGGCCGAACGCTATCCTGCGCACGTGCATCGGATGTCCGCCTTCCTCACCCTGCAGGGCGCGGTGGCGCATAGCGACATGCCGGTTGAGAGCGGTCCGACGAAGCTCCTGCCGTATTCGCAGCGATACGACGAGGGATATCTGGCGTGGCGCCGAGCCGATTTTCGGGAATATTTCGAAGCCCATTTCGTCCAGCTGCCGCTCTCCAAGGGCGATGCCGTGTTTTTCAATCCCGCGTTGTTCCATGCGGCCGGCGAAAATCGCACCACGAACATTCAACGCATGGCGAATCTCTTGCAGGTCTCGTCGGCTTATGGCCGGGCAATGGAAGTGCTCGACCGCAGGAGAATGTGCGAGGCGGTTTATCCGGTACTGCGCGAGCGCCGCGCATCGGGGCGGATAAGTGACACGGAAGCCGCCGCGGCAATCGCATCCTGCGCCGAGGGATACCCGTTCCCTACCAACCTCGACCGCGACCCGCCGGTCGGCGGGTTGGCGCCGGAGAGCCAACAGGAACTCATGCACCGCGCACTTGACGAGGACTGGGATCCCGCCAGATTCACGCTCGCCTTAAACGAGCACGCTGCGCGGCAGCGCTCCGCTGATCCGCAATCTGGCCCGTGTTAACAATTTCTTTAGACTGGGTCGATGGTGCAAAGAACGCTGTGATCGCAGGATTGACACAGCGATAGCAACCCGACGCCGCATCCTCGCGGGCACCGTCCGGGATCGCCCTAAGGCCGGTCATGCACTGACCGTTTCCGCACTTGTGGATAGGAGAAATTGACATGAAAACGCTTCGAATCGTTGCCCTCTGCGCGATCGGCATGTTCCTGGGACAAGCGTGGGCGCAAGACAAACCAGTACCATCGGGAACCGCACCGGCCGTTCAGGATGTCGGTGGCGTCACCGACGCGTCGAGGGGTGAAACAGGAATGGCAATGAGTCCGGCGCGGCAGACCTATCCGGACCTGAACGCCCTGCAATCCGGGGACCAAAGCCGTTTCGGGACTAGTACGTTCCGCCACCACTGAGCGCCGCACAACAGCTTCGCGCGACTGCCGTCCCGCACGATGAGTGCCCGCGAATACACTCGTCGCGCGTAACGGGGCAGGCTACGGTTCCGACCGGGGCCCGTCCGTTGAATGATGGGGCTATGCTCCGGGCTCAGTAGCCGATACGCTTCTCGACGTTCCGGAATCGCCCCGTCGACCGGTAGCGATTGAACCATGCATTGGTACGCAGTTCGCACAGGCGCGGCGAATGTTCGACAAGCGCAACATCGAGCCAGTGAAACATCTCGTCCGGCTGGTCGAGCCTCGCATAAATTTCCGCGAACAGAAGCGGCGACGTGTAGCGCCTTTGACGTCTCGTCATCAGGTCCTGCAAATACCATTGAAGGACTTTTTTATAACCCCCGGTTTCCCAGACCGTGCGAATAGTCTCCGCGCGGGCGAATTCGCCGCACCGCGTTAGTGCATCAACGGTCGCTTCGACGGCCTCCTCGTATTGACCCTGCCCTTCATATGCGGTCGCCAGTAGCTGATAGACGAGTGGGGAGCGATTGCCATGCCCCGCATTCAGGCACTCCCGAATCACTTCGTCGTATTTGCCCGCCTGCACGAGTCCGAATACGCGTGATCCTTCGAATCCGAGCGGGTCGACTTTCTCGGCACGCTCGAACTGCGCTCTGCCTTCCGCTTCTCGCCCAAGCACCAGCAGGAGCCGCGCATACAGGCGGCTCGTTTCGGCGTGGCTCGGGTTCAACCGTAATGCCTCGAGGAACTCCTCCTCTGCCCGGCGCCAGTCCCAGTCATAGAAGTAGTGCACGCCGGCCAGCGCCTGGTGAGCCTCAGGAAGATTGGCATCCAGTTCCAGGGCCTGCAGCGCCGCCTGCCGCGCTCGCGGGTGGCCCTCCGACGGTGCGCACACTCCGTGCGTCGCAGCGGCGCCTAAAACGTTCGACATCCCCACATATCCGAGCGCGTAAGTCGGGTCCCGTTCGATCGCGAGCTCGAAGTAGCCGCGCGCGCGAACGAAGTCCTCGTCACTTAGCGCGTGATGCGCGGCGAACCCCGCATCGAAGTGCACGCGGCGGGTCCAGTAGTAGCGGCCGCGCAGATACGCGTCGTGCGCCGCCGGATCGACCGGCAAACGTCGCGCCAGCCTGTGCCGTTGCTGTTCCGCGAGCGCGGGCGATACTTCCTGGGCGAGCGCCGTTGCAACCTCTTTCTGGATTTCCAGCGCTCCGCTCGTCATCGGCTCATACGCGCGACTCCAGATCTGCACCTGGTCGAAGCAACGGATCAGTTGCGCCAGAATGCGAATCCTCGTGCCGTCCCGCTTGAGCGCGCCTTCCAGCACGTAATCGATCGACAATTCGCGCGCGATCTCCGCAATACTCTTGCTCACCCGTCTGCAGTGAGCGGCGGTCGTCCTCGAAATGACAAGGATGTGCTCCGGATCGAGCATGCCGATACTGGCGGAGGTTTCGTCGGCCAGCGCGTCGCAGAAGCTGTTCTGGCCGGAATCGCCGGTCTGGTTTTCGAACGGCAATACCAGTATCCGCACGGCTTCCTGCGGGGCGGGCGCCGATTCAGCCGGCGCGGGCCGTACGTTGTTCAGACGATAGCCTTTGCCCTTCACGGTGATGATGTGCTGCGGGTTGACCGGATCGTCGTGCAGCGCGACGCGGATTTTCCGGATCGCCGTATTGATGCAGTTGTCCGTTTCCCGATACGCGTTCGCGCCCCACAGGGCCCTCACGATATCCGCACGCGTGACGAGTTCCCCGTTGCGCGATGCCATCAGGATCAGCAACTCCATCGGCAGGCGCTCGAGGCTGACCTTCTCGCCTGCGCGGCGCAATTCGTAGCGCTGGATGTTCAGTTCGACATCCGCAATCCGGACGGATTCTGGCGTGTTCATCTGCGCTCCTGCCACCGCGAGTTCCGGTTCACAGCGACGACGTCGAAGCGCCGCCGCTCGCGCTTCATGCCGAATGAAGCCGCGAACGCGAGCGCCGAGCACAACACAATGACGAGCGCGGGCGCAGGCATCCAGTGCAGGCCCGAAACGAGGAAATTCGCTGCGAGCGGTGTCAGTCCCAGCGACGCGGACAGTCCGAGATTCATGGACGTGGCAACACCGCTGAAGCGGACGTCGACGGGGAACATTTCCGCAATCGCGCACGCGAAGGTTCCGTTCGCAAACGAGCTGACGACGCCGGCCATCAGGAACAGCGCAGGCAGGCTCACGTAGTGACGGGTGGCCGCAATGAAGAAGAAGGGCGCGAAAAGTGCGGACAAGACGGTTCCCGACCTGAACACATAACGGCGCGGCAACAGGTCGCCAACGTGCGATGTCACGAGAATGCAGGCAGCCACGACGACCAGATACCACATCTGGGCACTCGCGATCTGGTGTGTGTCGTATTGAAGCCTTTGCAGATAACTTGGTGCGAAGCCGATAAAGATGCCACCCGACGCACCCGCCAACAGAGACGCGCCGGTTCCTGTCGTCAGGGGAGCGAAATGGTTGCGGAACAGGACGGCAAGAGGCTCGCGATGCCGGGCGCCGATCGCTTGCGCGTACTCGTTGGTCTCCGCAAGCGTCCGGCGCAGGACAAAGCTCAACAGCCCGACCATTCCACCAAGCAGGAAGCAAATCCGCCATCCGAATGCATTGACCTGCGCGGATGTGAGCGCCCATTGCAGAGCAAAGTTAATGCTCGTCGCCAGAAGCAACGCCAGGTTGACCGCGACGAACACGATGCCGCACAGAAGACCAGGCCTGCCGCGCGCGGTTTCGACCGCGTAGACGATGGCGCCTGGCAACTCGCCGCCCAGGCAGAGACCCTGGATGAGCCGCAGCATGAGAAGAAGCGCAGGGGCAAGCGCGCCCCATGCCGCGTATGAAGGAAGTATTCCGATGAGAAGCGTCGAAACGGAGGCGATCATCGCCGACGAGACGAAGACAAGGCGCCGGCCGTGCGTGTCGCCGAACCGCCCAAGCAGGATGCCGCCCACCGGCCTGGAAAGGTAGCCAATGGCCAGCACCGTGAACGACAACGTCTCCGCCGGCACGCCAGTTCCTGTCGGAAAGAACTCGCTGCCGATGCTTCTTGCAAAGAATCCGAAGATAACGAAATCGAATACCTCGAGCGCTCCACCCGTACTGGCGACCAGAATGGTCCAGCGTTGGTGTGCTGTCATCGACTCTTTTCGGATTAGGGGCGAATCGTCGAGCATGGTAATCCCTGATGTCGCCAGGCATAACTACCGTTTTAAGCGGACGCCGCTGCGGAGGGACGTGTTCAGCCACCACCGTGTCAAGCCGACTTCGATGACGGTGCATGATCGTTCTGGCTTAAATATGATGGACGACAATTCGCTTACACGAAAGGTCTTTAGATTCGCCTTGTGATTCCTGACGACGGATCGACGCGCGCCGCACTCGGACTCGGCGCTTGGCGCCAGGTCCGCGAAAGCAAGGGATACGGCGACCTGAACGCGATTACGTTCTCCGGTCTCGCCGCTGGAGGTTCAGGTTATGAACCTCGCGTTCTGCTGCTTACTTCATTCGTTGCCACACGACTTTCGATGCGCCATATCCGAAGCTCCCAGGCGTGATGTAGGTCAGCCGGTCGCCATCGAGGGTGAATGGGCGTCGTTGAACATCCCCGTCCCAGTTCGGAAAGGTACTTTTCTGAATGTGGAAAACGATCACCTGTCCGGCCGGATCGACGGTATAGGTGCCGAAGTGCGCGAAGTTGCCTTGGACGATGAGTAGGTTCTCTTCGGTGGTGCCCAATAAGCGGTTACCCGATGCGAACTTCGGCAAGTCTGCGCGAACTCCGAGCAGAACATAGCGGCCGTCGGTGCCGAAGATGAGTTGGCCGTCCGGGTGCGGACCGAGCACTTCGACTTCGCTACCACTTCTCGAGGCGGTCAACGAAACCAAAGACCACGAACCCGCCACGCCAGGCGCCGCCTGGGCAAAGGTCTTTGGGACGGCGAGACACAATGCAAGGGTCACCAGCGCGGCGGCCCGCAGGGTTTGGAGCATGGGCTTCATGGCGTTCTCCGGCACACGGGAGGGCGGAACCATTCCCTTCGATTCCCGGCGTGCGATGCCTGGTTCGTCTTCGATCATCAGAAGACAAGCTATTAGGATAGCTTTCCTGGCTACGACTTCCAATGAACATTGGAAGCGGCAGTTGATCCTTCTAGGAAATGGCTGCGACGGCTCGGTGCCTCCTTCGCCGTTTGCCTGGTTCTTGCCGCCGCGCCGAAACTTCCTTTAATTGCCGCAAGCGTATCCCACGCGTTTCCAACGCGAAGAACTTTACGTCGAAGCATGCCACTCGTTGCAACGACATCTGCCCTCAAGCCATTTCCGCAGCCAGCAGATCTTCGATCATGATCGGCAACTTCCGCACGCGCACGCCGGTTGCATGATAGGTAGCATCGGTAATCGCCGCCGCGACGCCCGCGAGGCCGATTTCCGCAATCCCGCGAGCACCGAGTTCGTTGAACACGGTATCCGGATGGTCGAGAAAGGTCACGTCAAGTTCGGGAGTATCCGCATTCGACGCGATGATGTAATCGGCCAGGTTGCTGTTGATCGGTGCGCCCGTCTGCCTGTCGTAAGTCGTATGCTCGAACAGCGCCATGCCGACGCCCATCACGACTGCGCCTTCTATCTGGTTGCGGGCGGCGCGCGGGTTGATGATACGTCCGCCATCGATCACCGTGACGACGCGGCTCACGCGCAATCGCGCGATCTCCGGCTGCCACGTGACTTCGGCGAAGTGCGCGCCGTAGGAATAGATGGAGAAGCGTTTCTTGAGCGGATCGTCGAAGCCGCCCTGGGCGCTGCCGCTGCCTGATGCCGCGCTCATCTTCGCTGCTTCGAGAATCTGGCCGAACGGCACGCCGCGCTCCGGCGCGTCGCCCTTGCGATGCACGTGCCCCGCGCTGAACGCGAGCGCATCTTCGGCGGCGCCTTTGAACGGTGAACCATCGACGGCCGCCGCACGCGACAGCAACAGCTTGATGGCCGAACGCACCGCGTCGAGCACTGCCGGAATCACCGATGCAGTTGCCGCGCTGCCCCCCGAAACGGGTCCAAGCGGTAACACCGAATCGCCGAGACCGACCTCGATGCGCGTGAGGGGAATGCCGGTCTCTTCGGCGACCAGTTGCGCGAGCACCGTGTAGGTGCCGGTGCCGATGTCCTGTGTGCCGCATACCACGCGGGCGCTGCCGTCCGCTCGAAGATCGACGTTCGCAGCCGCGGAAAAGCGCAAGCCTGGCCAGACACAAGCGCCGACGCCCCAGCCCAAAGTCAGGCCGTCGCGCAGCATCGATCCCACGCCCGGCGCCCGCTGCGACCATCCGAAGCGCTCAGCGCCCGTGCGCAAACATTCGACGAGATGCCGTGACGAGAACGGCAAACCCGTGCTTTCGTCGACGCGCGGTTCGTTGCGCAGCCTCAATTCGACGGGATCGAGGTTCAGCACATGCGCCAGTTCGTTCATCGCCGATTCGACTGCGTATAGGCCGGGCACGGCGCCTGGGCCGCGCATCGACGTCGGCGAGCCGACGTTCCGGCGCGCGAGGCCGGAGGTCACGCGCAGGTTCGGCGTGCTATAGATGAGCGGCGTGACTTCGCCGCAACTTTCCTGGTATTCGTCGGCGATCGAGGTGTGGTTGACGTAGTCGTGCTGCACGGAGGTGAGTTTGCCGTCGCGTTCAGCCGACAGCCGCATGCGCTGCTGAGTCACGGGGCGGTGGCCGACGTTCTGGAACATCATCTTGCGGCTCACGACCAGCTTCACGGGACGGCCAGTCTGACGCGTCGCCGCTGCCGCGAGCAGCGTGTGCGGCCACATCCACAGCTTGCTCCCAAAGCCTGATCCGAGATAGCGGGAGATCACGCGGATCTTTTCCTTCGGCACGCCGAGCATCTGCGAGAGCGTGCCCAGGTGGACCGAAATGGCCTGCGTGGTCTCGTAAAATGTGTAGTTCTCACCGTCCCAGTCCGCGATCGACGCGTGCAGTTCGATCGGGTTGTGGGTTTCCGTGGGCGTGACGTAGGTTGCGTCGAGCGTCGCCGGCGCGGCGTCGAACGCACGATCCGGGTCGCCGCGCTCGCTCTCGACCTTTGGCTTGTCGTCGGCCTCCAATTCGTCGCGCACGTCGTGCGGCGTGATTTCGTAGCGGGCCCCGATCGCGGCCGACGCCGCGCTCGCCGCCTCGAAGGTATCCGCGATCACGACAGCGATGTACTGGCCGTAGTAGCGGATGATGTCGTCCTCGAAGGGCGGCCGTGCTTCGTCCACGAAGCCGGTCTCCATCGAGTTGCCGGAAAGCCGGTAGAAGCGGCCGATATTGTCTCGATGCAGCACCGCGTGTACGCCGGGCATCGCCTCGGCGTCCGCGATGTCGAGCGACACGAGCCGGCCGCTTGCGATCGTGCTGCACACCGGCACGGCAACCAGCAGATCGGGCAAATCGATATCGGAGGTATAGGCGGCGCTGCCGCTGACCTTCAGCGGTCCGTCAATACGCGCTTGAGGCCGGCCGATCACGGACAGCACGGAGTCGGATAAGGTAGACATGGGGCGTTCCTCTCGATCGGCGGTTCAGGGCGTGGCCGTAGCCTGGGTCAGCGCATGGACGATGCAGCGGCGCGCCAACTCGACTTTGAAGCCGTTCTGACTTTGCGGCTTCGCGTTCGCTAGCGCGGCGTCCGCGGCCTTGCGGAAGGTCGCGGCATCGGGCGTTGCGCCGCGCAGCACGGCTTCCGCTTCGAGCGCGTGCCAAGGCCGTGTGCCGACGCCGCCGAGCGCGACGCGCACATGCCCGATGCGTCCACCGTCGAGCGTCATGACCACGGCGGCCGACGCCAGTGCGAACTCGTACGACGCGCGATCGCGCAGCTTCAGGTAAACCGAGCGCGCGCCCGCTGGTAGAGGCGGCAGGGTCACGTGCGTGATAAGGTCGCCTGCGTCGAGCACGTTCTCGCGCTGCGGCGTCGCGCCTGGCAACACGAAGAAGTCGTCGATCGCGATGCTGCGCGCGCCGTCCGTTCCTTCGACGTGAATGGTCGCGTCGAGCGCGGTCAGGGCGACGTTCATATCCGACGGGTTGGTCGCGATGCAGGCGTCGCTGGCACCGAGAATTGCGAGCGTGCGATTGAATCCCCGGATCGCCGGACAGCCCGAGCCCGGCTCGCGCTTGTTGCATGGCATCGCGGTGTCGCGAAAGTACACACAGCGCGTGCGTTGCAGCAGGTTGCCGCCGGTCGTCGCCATGTTTCGCAATTGCGCCGAGGCTCCCGCGAGCAGCGCCTGCGACAGCACCGCATACGGTGTGCGGATCAGCGGATGCAGTGCCAGGTCCGCATTGCGCGCCATCGAGCCGATCTTCACGCCGCCATCGGGCAGTGCTTCGATACGGTCTAGCGGCAGCCGGCTGATGTCGATGACCCGCGTCGGCCGCTCGACGTTGAGCTTCATGAGGTCGAGCAATGTCGTGCCGCCCGCGAGAAAGCGCACTTGTGCGCCCTGCTGGGCCGTTGCCGAAGCCGCGCCCGCCGCGATCGCCTCACGCACGCCGTTGGCGCGCGACAACTGGAAGATTTCCATGATGGCGCTCCTCAGGACTGGCCGCGCACGCGCTGGATTGCCGCGACGATGTTCTGGTAGGCGCCGCAGCGGCACAGATTGCCGCTCATCGCTTCGCGCACTTCGGCGTCGGCCGGCCCGACCGCTTCATCGAGCAGCGCGACGGCGGACATGATCTGGCCCGACGTGCAGTAGCCGCACTGATAGCCGTCGCATTCTACAAACGCGGCCTGCATCGGATGCAGCGCTTCGGGCTGACCAATGCCTTCGATGGTGGTGATTTCGTCGCCGGCGTGCGTGCCGGCCAGTGACAGGCACGCATTCACGCGCCGTCCGTTCACGTGCACCGTGCACGCGCCGCATTGGCCGTGGTCGCAACCCTTTTTCGTGCCGGTGAGGTGCAGATGCTCGCGCAGCGCGTCCAGCAGTGTGGTGCGCGGATCGAGCGACAGCGTGTAGAGATTGCCGTTGACGGTCAACTCGACTGGCATTGTCGCGTTCGCGGAAGGCTGGCGGCTGGTTCGGGCTGCGTCGGGGTCGGCGCTCTGTTGCGTGGTGTTGGAGGCGGTCTGTTGCATCATGCGTTCTCCTCATGGCGAGAGCGGCCACAATCCGCGACAATCGGCGCGGCCGGGCGGCAGGCTGAAGCAGGATTTGGAACCATTGGCGATCGATTCGCCGGGGTGTCGGACATTCAGGTTAGCGAGCGTCGGAAGACACGTTACGCACGCCCGGATGAGTCAGCAGCAAATCTGATGCCCAGACGTGTCGTGCCTGAAAATCATTTGCGACTGACCGGCTCGACTGATCGCGAGTGTCGGGATCAATCTACCCCAAATGTAGAAGAAAAAAGCCGGACGCGTGAGCGCCCGGCCATTTTGAAGTTGCTGATGCGGCTTCAAATATTCAATGCCTCAAAACGGCAGGCCCGGCAAATCCGGCAGCTTCAGCGCATGCACGCCGATCGCCGACGCGTCGAGCCGTTCCGCACCGCCACTCGGTGTATCGACGATAAACGGCACGCCGATCTGGTCGGCGCGCACGAGTTCGGTCGAGCCGCCGCCGTCGAGATTGATCGCGTCGTCCGCGCCGATCGCCTTCATCAGTTGCGCCGATTGCGCGTTGGTCGTGCCCGTCGAATAACCCGCGACGCGTCCGTCGATCACGACGAGATAGAGAAAGCGCCCCTGTTGCGACAGGCCGACCAGTGTGCGCGGATTCGGATTAAGCGGATCGCCTTCGTTCGGGCTTTGCGCGCTGACGTCCTGGCCGTTTTTCAACAGAATCGCCGAGCCGGCGACCGCCGTATCGATCAGCTTCAGATCCTGCGCTGAAATCTGCGGCGCTTCGGCGATATACGCGCGGCCCTGCCGCGTGATCGCAAGTACCGCTTCACTTTGCGTCGGGTCGCTGGTCAGCGGGCTCACGATCTGGCCGTGCGACACCAGCAAGCCGATGATCGACTTCGGCTCCGGCGTCGTCGCGCAGCACGGCGCGAAAAAGTTCGCGTTGACTGCGAGCCGCACACCGGTGCGCGCGGCGAATTGCGAAATCGTTTCCGACGTCGTCATCAGCGGGCCGCTATGCCCGGTCGTTTCGACGCTCACGCCGGGCGCGCGCAAATCGATGCGCATCACGTATGCGCGGCTCACGGTCGGCTTGCCGCCCGTAGTCGCGGCATTCGACGGCACGGTCGCCATTTCGGCATCGACGCCGACATACACGGGCGAGTAGCCGCTTTGCGTGATCTGCGTGGTGGGATCGGGCACGTCGGCTTGCACGCTGGCCGAAGCGAGGCCGATGATCGCCGCGGCGGCGAGCGCTTTCAGAGTTGCTGTGACGGGGAACAGGGCACGCGTCATCTCTTTAGTCTCCATGGACGGCGGCGACAAAGTTGTCACTCTTACCGTGCCGCAGACGTTAGAGACGCGATATGACCACCACGTGATTTCTTTTTTTCATTCGGCTTTCGATGATGGGCGGCATGTGCGCCGAAAAAAACATTTATCGAAAAAGAAATTCATCCGGGCGAGCGACGCTGATGCCGCCGCCGCGATAGATTTCTCAGCTACCACGTGCGAGCTTTTTCCAAAGCAGCGAGAGAGCGTCTCGCGCGCCGGCTTAGTGCGCGAGCTGGCCGACGTAGTATCCGAGCCGATCTTCGACATCGCCCGGCTTGTGAAAGCCACGCGCCAGTAGCGCCTTGATATTTTCCTGCGCGGCGGGCCGCCCCAATGACGCGATGCACGCGTCCCACCCGGCGCCGAGCTCCACGTCCGGCGGCAGAGAAGTGTTGACGAGGCGCTTGGTGTTGGCGATGGCCCACTTGTCAAACCCGGCGATCCGGGTTGCCAACGCATCCACGAATGCGTCGAGGTCGGCATCGGGCAGTGCCCGGTTCACATGGCCATAGGCCTCGGCCTGGTCGGCACGGAGGTCTTCAGAACCCAGAAGCACCTCCAGTGCGCGGTTACGGCCAATGAGCTGGGGCAGCCGGGCCATGGGGCCGCCGCCGGCGACCATCCCGACGCCCACCTCCCATTGCGAGAGGAGCGCCTTTTCCCGACTGGCGAAACTCATGTCGCAAGCGAGCGTGATCTCGCTGCCATTGCCCGTCGCTCGACCGCGGATGAGGGCGATGGAGACGACGGGCGCGCGCGTCAAGCGCACGAGGAAGTCCGGCCACTGCGGTAAGCCTGTGGGACCGGGCGGCATGGCGGTCAGATCCTCGAGCCTGGCCAGGAAATCGGAGTGATTCAGGAAGTAGCCGTCCACCGCGCTATCGAAGACCACGACCTTCACATGCTCGTCGGTTTCGAGCGCGTTGATGACTTCCTGAAACTGCTGGACCATTGGCGGCCCCATGACGTTGATCGGCGGGTTGTCGATCGTGACACGCCAATAGGCCGCGGACCGCCGGGCCACGCTAATCTGAACGGGGTTAGTGGTTGCGTTCATTGGGGACTCCTGTCGCCGACATATGCGCGGGCTTCGCGGCCCGCGCCCGATTGGGACTAGGCCTGCAGAACCTTCAGCAGCTCCTTGGCAGTCGGGCCAGATGAAGCCGGATTCTGGCCGGTGATCAGCCGTCCGTCGACAATGGTGAGCACGGCCCAGTTGGCCACCTTTTCAAAGTGGCCGCCAAGACGCTTGAGTTCATCTTCGACGAGGAAGGGCATGACCTTGGTCAGGCCGACGGCTTCTTCCTCATCATTGGTAAAGCAGGTGACGCGCTTTCCCTTGACGAGAGGCTGTCCCTCGTAGGTCGCCTTGAGCAGGACACAAGGGCCATGACAGACTGCGGCGACCGGTTTGCCGGCGTTGTAGAAATCCTCGATCAAGGCGATCGAGTTTTTGTCATTGGTCAGATCCCACATCGGGCCATGACCACCGGCGTAGAAAATCGTATCGTAGTCGGCCGCTTTGACATCGGCGAGCTTGACGCTGTTGGCCAACACCTTCTGGGTCGCAGGATCTTTCTTGAAGCGGAGCATCGAGTCGGTCTGATTGTCGGGGTCGTCGCTTCTGGGATCGATCGGTGGATGGCCACCCTTGGGTGAGGTCACGGTGACCTCTGCATCGGCATCCGTGAACGCATAGTAGGGCGCCGTGAATTCTTCGAGCCAGAAGCCGGTCGGCTTGCCGGTATCTCCAAGCACGTTGTGCGAAGTCAAAACCAACAGGATTTTCATTGCAGTCTCCGTTCATTGAGGCCAGTGTCTAAACGCGGCTTCGCCGCAGGGCAAGCTTGAGATGAAAGTCGTTGCTCGGAGCAGGTGTACGTGGTCCTCGCCTTGCGGGGAAATTGGCGCGCGCGGACCTGGAAGATGGGGCCACCGGGGCGCGATGAAGAGGACGCTGTCATCGCGGCCTCCCATTGCCGCCGCATGCGAGGAACGCTTGTATTCTGGTCCGGCTCCCGCGCCGCGCCATCACACGAAGGTATTGCCTGGACCATGCAATGGTATGCGCAGCGCTTCGCTGTTCGACCGGGCGGCGCCGTGGCGCAATGCCCGCGACGCTGCTGTTTTCACGCTGGCATCAATGCAAAAGATTGTGTCGTCACGTGCCGTGTTTTCACGTTGCGTTTTCACATATTGTGTTTCCACATACCCGAAGCCGTGAACGGGGAACCGGTAGTCAACGCCTCTCAGGAGCCAGACATGAGCAACATTCCAATGCGGAGCGAACGCGCAGTGGAGACCCTGGACGCCGGCGCGTTCGACATGAAGCTCGAGATCGTCGTGATTCCTGTCTCGGACGTCGATCGCGCCAAGCGCTTCTATGGCGAGTTGGGTTGGCGGCTCGATCTCGACTTCAAGGCAGGGGACGACTACCGCGTGATCCAGTACACGCCGCCCGGCTCCGCATGTTCAGTCATGTTCGGCACGAACGTTACCGCCGCCGCGCCGGGCTCAGTTCAGGCGCTTCACCTCGTCGTCTCCGACATCGTGGCCGCGCGCAATGAACTGCTCCGTCGTGGCATCGAGATCAGCGAGCCATTCCACGACACGGGCGGCGTGTTCCACCATGCCGACGCGAAATGCGTGGTTAGCGGCCTGAATCCGCAACGGCAAAGTTATGCCTCGTACGCTTCGTTCAGCGATCCGGATGGCAACGGTTGGCTCTTGCAGGAGATCACCGTGCGCTTGTCCGCGGACATCGAAGAGGGCGACACCCGCTTCACCGACGAGGTCGTCAAGGCGATTCATGCTACGACAGTGGGATAGCGATCGCGGCGTTAGAATGGAGGATGCAAGTTCGACTATGCGCCGACGCTGCGTATCGAGGTCCAATACGCTCGCAAGGATCATCGTGCGCATCTTCACATCACCTCAGGAGCGTACCTTATGGCGACTTATATCGTCTTCACGAAAGAAAGCACGCAGGATCAGAGTGAGCTCGACATCTATCAAAGCAAGGTGGGCGAGACCTTCAAGGGTCATCCCATCAAGCTGCTCGCCGCATACGGACCTCAGCAGGTTCTTGAGGGCGACGCGCCAGAGGGCGTCGTAATCGCTGAATTTCCGTCGACGGCGGCCGCGCGTGCGTGGTACGACAGCCCGGCCTATCAGGAGGTCGTGCAGCACCGGTTCAAGGGCGCGCGTTACCGCGCCGTTCTCGTCGAAGGCGTGTGACGGAAGGCGGCAACGATTGGGCGCGCGGAGTGTTTCCTTATTTTTTGCCTTGATTGGATTCAATTTGCTGGCGCAGGCGCTCTTCGTTTTCCTGAAGCTCGGGCGTGAACGCCTCGCCAAAGTCCGCGGCCTCGAAGAACGGGCGAATTTCGATTTCCGACTCGCTTGGCATCGGGTTCGGGCAGCGGCGTACCCATTCGATCGCTTCGTCCATTGATTGCACCTGCCAGATCCAGTAGCCCGCGATCAGCTCCTTGGTTTCGGCAAACGGGCCGTCGACGACGGTCCGGTCCTTGCCGGAAAACCTCACGCGCACGCCCCTCGAACTCGGTTTGAGTCCGTCGCCGCCGAGCATGATCCCGGCCTTGACCAGTTCTTCGTTATATCGGCCCATCGCCGCGATGAGTTCCGTGCTGGGCATTTGACCTGCTTCGGATTCGGCGGTCGCTTTGACCATGACCATTACGCGCATTTCGTTTCTCCTGTCCAAACGATGAGTCCCGGTTTATGTCGGAAGGCATTCGGCGCCTTCAACACTACGACGAACGAGTGCGCGCAAAATCGACAGATGGCGTCGAAACTTTTCCGTTTCAGCGGAGATCGGGCTGTACGACTCCTCAGCGCTCCACCACCTTGAACACCCGATTCTTGTCGAGCGTGGCTGACTTCGGGGCATCTGTTCGGCGCGGGTCTGGACGTGTACCGGAACGAGCCCAATGTCGACAGGCGGTTCGCAGGACTCGACAACGTGTTCCTGACGCCCCATATGGCCAGCGCCACGATCGAGACCCGAGACCAGATGGGTTTTACGGCACTCGACAATGTCGCCGCTGTGCTCGATGAGCGGCCTGCATTGAATCCGGTCTGACGTCGATGCTTTATTCGATGCGCTTACGCGCACCGCAGTGAGACGCGGTGGCGTAAGCGCCAGCTAGAGCGACAGATTAGCCGTCCGCCTGGCACGGCTTACCCGTTGTTGTTCAGTGCTCGCTCGGTCTGATGGCAGGATCGTTTTCCACCACTTCATGGGTCGCGGCCCAGTACGGCTGCCGATTGTAGTAGCTGTACGTCGACTCTCCCCACTTCGCGTCTGCCATCGACGGCCAGTGATCCTTGTCGAAACCCGGCTCGTCCTTCAGGCGCTGTGCGGAGATGTCGACGACGAAGCACTTCTCGTCCGTATCGAGAGTCAATGCACTCCACGGGATGGCATGCAGGTTTGAACCCATTCCGAGGAAGCCGCCTTCTGAAAGTACTGCGTAGGCGATGCGTCCGTTCCTGACGTCGAGCATGATGTCTGAAATTTTTCCAACGTGTTCGCCATCAGAGGACATGACCTTGTTCCCGTCGAGCGTTGCTGCGGCCATGATGTCCGGCCCCGGACCCTCGCCCATACCGCTGCCGACGATGTCGGCGCCGCGCCGGGTGTCACCTTGCGGGTTGATTGAGCCCATGATTCACCTCCTTCAAAAAAAGGTACTCCAGATGCGCGCAAGCGGTGTTCCCGAGCCGTCAGCCGCAGGATGACCCCAACCTGTCCCTCAAGGCGCGGACGCAAAGGTCGGGCGGCTCGGTTGCCAATATCGGCGACGAGCTTAGGGACCGGAGTTTTGGATGCGAAGAGAAGGACGATGCCATCGCGGGCATCCGAGGTGCTACGTGGGGCAGCCGAGCTTCGTAGCCAGGTCGTTCATATCCGCTGCTACGAAGTCCCAGGTCTGTTCGGCATGCAGGTCGCTCAGTTGGCCGGGACCGTGTTCGACGGGTCGCACGACGAAGGCCGTCTTCAAGCCACATTGACGTGCCGCCGCCAGGTCGCCGTTATGAGCTGCAACCATGCAAACTTCCGCAGGCTTCAAACCAAGGATTTCGACGGTGTCGACGTAGACCTGTGGCGACGGCTTGTACGCCCGAACGACTTCCGCTCCGAGAATGGCGTCCCACGGAAGCGCGGCCCGTTTCGCCATATCCATCATCAGCCTGATGTTTCCGTTCGAGAGCGGGGCGATCATGAAGCGGCGCTTGAGTCTCAGCAACCCTTCGACGGAATCAGGCCAAGGGTCGAGGCGATGCCAGGCGTGATTCAGTTCATCGAGTTCTTCGGTGGAAATTGAACGGACGTCGACGCCATAGTCGGTCATGACTTTGACCAGGTTTTCCCTGTGCAATACGTCAAGCCGGACGAACTGCCGCCGCCCGCTCCGTATCTCCTCCATTGCGGGCGCGTATTGGCGTCGCCACGCGTCCGCAAACTCAAATGCGTCAATCGGCACGGCATGGCGGCTGAGAAACTGACCGGCATCGCGAGCGACACCACTTCTCCAATCGACAACCGTCCCGAAGACGTCGAATAGGAGAGCCTTGATTTCCGAGCTATTCGGCATGTCGTGGACCTTGCGAGCGTTGAGGTGAAACAAGTCTAACCGGATAGACGCGCTCATGAATCGAGGAGCGAGCATCGTTTGCCTCGCGCGGGTCCCGTCCGCCGCGACTACTGGTGAATCGCCGACCTTTCGCGACGGGGCCCACCGCCCCGGATCCGATGCGTGGTCTCCTTGAACCCTGAGGCGCAGAGGCATCCCGTATTCTGGAGTAAGCTGACTGTATTAAAGGCGTGACGCAGCGTGCTGCGTCGCGTCAGACCTTGGAGCACGTCATGAAAACGCTGGATGCAATGTCGCGCGCGGGCGGCGCCGTTGCGTTGGCGGTCCTGTCCGCAGCCTTGTCCGGTTGCTACTATTACGTGCCCTATGGCTACGTTCCGTACGGCACTATGCCGGCGCCGGCCGCCCAGCAGCAATATCCGTTCTCGGTGGCCGACACAGCGGCAACTGGCGCGGTTACGTCGGATGCGATTGCATCGACGAATACCTATGCCGCACCAGCCGTGCCCGTCTTCGTCGCGCCTGCGTACTACCCGGTCGCGTACCCGTATCCGTATCCGTATCCGTACTACGGCTCGCCCGCGTGGTGGGGACCATCGGTGTCATTGAGCTTCGGCTATTGGGGCGGTTGCTGCTATGGAGGCGGCCGATATGGCTACTGGGGCCACCGCGGCTACTGGGGGCACGGATATCGAGGCGGTTGGGGCGGTCATGGCAGCTGGGGCGGTCATGGGAGCTGGGGTGGCCACGGATACCACGGGCAAGGTATGGGCGGCGGCCGCTACTGGGGCGGTGGCGGAGGCCACGGACGTTCGCATTGAACGCCCGGAGCGACGCATCTGTGTTCGACAGGTGCGCGACAGCTTGAACCGGTGGCTGAACTCGAAGCACGTCGCCGGAGCGCGACAGCGGCCGATTAAAGACAGAACTGCCCAACTGAACGATCGTCTACTTTGTCGAAGCGGCATGAGCTAATACGCTTGGTAAGCTGACTTAGCCGCGACAGCCCTTTGACTACGAGGTCACGTGATCGAACAGCGCGCGTGGCACAGCAACTAGATATCAGCTTACGACGGCCGAACTGTGGCCAGCCTCGTGCCGGCGAACGGGTCCCGACTCCAGTCGATGGCAGGACGTAAACGGCTAGCCGAAGTCGACGTTTTTTCAACGGCAAAGTGCGCCAATGACTGCCCAGCACTCGTGGCTTGCTTCAACCACTGCGGCATCTCGCCTTTGCCATCCCAGGTGTCGCCGAAAGCGCTACGGTATCGTGCCGACTTTTGCCGCGCCCTGTCTTCGGCAATTGCCGCCGCGAGGTCACCCACCTTGATACCAACCTTCGTCATCTTGCGACGCAGGTATGCAATCATGCTTTGGCGTTTTTGCTCATCCATGTCGGTTTCCCCTTCGATGTTCCAGCCTCGCATCGGTCTCGTGTCGTCTTGCCTCGCCGACGCGCCCCGCTACCAGACAATTCGGATGTGGCAAGTATCCCGTCGAGGAAATCTGGCGTCGATGTGCGATTTCTGAAAACACTGTTGCAGGCAGAGTGGCAAAACTTTCACGACCCTTGATGACAGGCATCGGTCTTATTTTGCGCAACCGCAGTGCTGACGTTTCGCATGCGTCTGGCATCCTAACGACTGCAAGCAGGGATTGCCGCTGAAGCGCTTGCCGCTCTCCAACGAAGCGGTCTGCTTTCTTAATCCGCCACGAAAAGCCGTTTCCGCGTTGTGCGCGGGCATCGGTTTAAACATTCGCTTTCGTTTCGACTTTCTGCGCCCTATAACTTATTTGCAGGGGCGACTATCAGGTGTCGATGGGTCCATGAAATCCATTGACGTTGCCTGTTCGCACGCCTTCTTGCGCCCACAGACCTTCGCTCGGCGCACTGCGCCTCGTATCCTTTTCCCAATTACCCGAAACTTTTGCATCGGGCGATTGGCCCGCGGATTCGAAGATAGCTTCGCATCCGCACATCCTGTATGGATTTAAACCGCGGGACACGCGAATAACGAATCAATGGATGGAAAACTTAAACTGGATTAAGGAGCCAACATGAAATTACGATTGATGGTTGCTTCTGCTTTCGGGTTGCTTGCCATGGTCGGTTTTGCGCATGCGCAAAACACGCCCGATGCGGCACAACCTGCACCACAGCAGAACGTCGCGACTCAGACTGATTCTTCGCCAGGTGCGGGGATGGAGGCCTATGGCGGCACGCCTGATACCAGAGTCCAAAGCGGTGCGAAACATGCCAGGCCGTGCAGGGTGGACCCGCAATGCAACGTCTTTTTCGGGGGCAGCTAAAAACCAGTTGACGGCGCGCGAGTCACCAACTGACGGTACTGTTTGCTCGCGGCGAGATAGGGGCCGGCGGCCTTGGTCGGGCTGGCCGGGTCCCCTTCATCCTTCAAGGAACGGGCGTGTCGTAGTAGGGGAGATCTTTCTTTGGATGGACGAAGCGTCGGCCGGCTTCAGGAGCGAGCCGAATGGACTTTGCAACCCGAGTTTGTGTGCTCGGAAATCTTGACATGAAAGTATTGGCCACGAACTGGCCGCGTCACGACGTCGATCTCGGTTCGGGCCAAGGCCAACCTCTCTTCTCGTTGGGCACCTCTGCTTTCGCGGCCGGCACGGCCATAACCGGAGCCTCGACCGAACCCACCGCATTGGCGGCATCGTGCGACGGTTCAGCCAGAGCATCTTTATTACTATTCGAAAGTCCGGTGCCGAACCACTTTATTTTCTTCTGGACGTAGCCGATATACGCGTTCCAGCCGTCGGGGTTGCCGTCAAAAAGGTTCTGCTGAACGGTTGACGCCAATGCGTCACGGTTGAGTTCTGCCTCAAGCAATTCCGTTGGCCACGGGAAAAACGAGCGGGCGGCGCGTGTGCTGAATTCGGCCACCGTCATTTTCGGCGCCAAGGCCGTAAGGAACGCGAAGTCCCGCAATGAAGCATGTTTCTGCACAAGATGCGCCACCGACGCGTCCGGTTCATTCGTGCCGGACAAACAGTTCAAAGCGGCGAGAATGTCGCCCAGGTGAAGCAGCAGTTCTCGTCGATCAAATCGGTCGTCCATTGCAGTGTGTCGGTTCATTTCGTCCTTGCTTGAAGTGCTTTGTTTCGGCGCGACGTCTTGGTTCGACGCTTCTCAATACATCCGGTTCCAGAAGAAGAAATGCGAACCGAAGTTCGCATTTGTAGACGCAAAAAGTCTCAGAGAGACGAGCAGTCTTACTGAACGGCAGACACCGTCGACACGAACTGCTTGGCTGCCTTGTTGGCCGATTCATAGGTCGCGTTCGCTGCCGAGAGAACCGAGTTCCACGCGGCAACGGCGGATTCGCTTCCTGCCGGCGCGTTCTTCTGGAGGCTCTCGACGAAACCTTGTGCGTCTCGTTGGACCTGTTGGCCATGCGCTGTCGCGGCGGCGGAGATTTCGCTCTGAACGCCGGACACGATTTCATGAACCTGGCGGCCGTATGCGACTACCTTTTCCGCCACCGGCTGCGAGAGGCTTGCTTGCAGTGCGAACAGCGCACCCGGATTGCCGGCCGAGAGGGCTTTGGCGACGATTTCCTGATTTTCGGCGAGCGTCGCTTTGCCAACTTGCAAATTCAACGCGACCAGCTTTTCGAAGCCTTCAAATGCCTTGTTCGTCAGGCCAAAAAGGGTTTCCAGGCTGGACTGCTGGGCGGCAACCAATTGTTGGGGAATAAGAGTGCTCATCACTGCTCCGTAAGGGTAAGGCGGCAAGAGTGCGAGGGGCTCTGAGTGAAAACAAAACCGCGCGCCGAAAGTGTCAAGGCAAATTGCTGCGCTGCAACAAAACCCATTGTACGGGGGAATGCTGGGAAGTCAATCAGTTTCGTCGCGCGATTCTGCGACGTGACTCTTTTGCCTATCCACTCTGCCGCACACCGGTTCTGCTTCCAGGCAGAAAACTTTTCGACAGATGAATGCCGATAGTCGCGGGGCGCCTCTCAACGGGATTCGCCGCGACCGCGTAGCGTGCGTGAAAGGCGGTTGTGGATTGCTTGCAGCTGTCTGGTCGGCGCTCCCGTGTCAATGTTGCAGAGACAGGAGGCGCTATCGCCCGGAATCCTGTTCACTCAGCGCTCTCACGTTCGTGACCAGAGTCATTCTGAAAATCTCGACGAGCGGGCGCAAATTTATCCTGTGCCATGCCGCCCATAACGGAGTGCGATAGGTGAACCAGGGCACTTCTCGTAACACGACGCCCGCGGGGGCCTGATGACGAAGGCTCCGTTGAATCATCGCGGCCCCGAGACCGGCCGCCACCAGCCCTAATGCCGTCAAAGGCTCCGTTGCCTCCATCGAGATAGCCGGCGTAAATCCGGCGCGCGCGCACGCCGCGACAAAGGTGTCGTGGTTGAGCACGTTCTCCTTATGCAGCACGGCAATCCAGTCGAGCTTCCCAAGTGCGGCAGGAGTGAGCTTCGGCGTTGTGGCCAGCGGATGCGAATCGGGAACCGCAAGCAGCATCGGGTCGCTCAGGAGTTGCGCGCAGTCGAGGTCCGGGTCGTCCTTGAGCGGCGACTCGCAGACCAGCGCGACATCGAGACTGCGTTGGCGCAGCCCCTCCAACTGCTCGGACGACGGCAGGTTGTAGAGCGCGATATGCACTGCAGGCCGGTCTTTCCGCAAGGTGCGAAGAGAGTCGGACAACACACCCGAATGCATCGCGTTTTCCAGATAGCCGATGCACAGCCCTCCCTCATCACCGCGGCCCAATCGACGCGCAAGCGACTCCAGGCGGTTCGCATGCGTCAGCAGCGCACGTGTCTCCTGAAGAAACGTGCGGCCGTCGGATGTGAGCCGAATGCGCTGCTGGCTACGCTCGAAGAGCGTCAGGCCAAGGCGTTCCTCCAACTGAGCGATTTGCCGGCTAAGCGGCGACTGCGAGATATGCAGCCGCTCGGCCGCTCGGCCGACGTGTTCCTCCTCGGCGACCGCGACGAAATATTGAAGTTGACGGATATCCAGCACTTAAGACCTCATAGGACGCAAGATTGTCCAATTATGTCTTGGACGGACTCGCCGCCGCAACCTAAACTGGCTTCACTTTCATGAACAAGAGGTTCGAGATGAGCATCAGAGAGAAGCTGCAAGGCGTGCTGGGCTTCGGCACAGCACCGTTAGGCAACATGTATCGCAATATCCCCGAGGCACAAGCGCAGGCGACCGTCGACGCGGCATGGGAACAGGGCGTGCGCTACTTCGACACGGCGCCGTTTTATGGCGCGGGGCTCGCCGAAATCCGTCTGGGCGCCGCTCTGCAGAAGCACAACCGTGACGACTACGTACTGAGCACGAAGGTGGGGCGGCTTGTTCTCGACGAAATCGAAGAGCCCGCTGCGCGTGACCTCGGCGAGAAAGGAGGGCTTTTCGAGTTCGGCCGTCCGAACAAACTCGTCAACGACTATACGGCGGACGCTACGCTCCGCTCGATAGAAGATAGCCTCAAGCGCCTGAACACCGACCGTCTCGACATTGTCTGGATACACGATATTGCCCAGGATTTTTACGGCGACGAATGGCTCGCGCAGTTTGAAACCGCACGCAAGGGTGCGTTCCGCGTACTGAGCCGGCTTCGCGAAGAAGGTGTCATCAAGGCGTGGGGGCTGGGTGTGAACCGCGTGGAGCCGTGTGAACTGACGCTCGACCTCACTGAAGCGCAGCCCGACGGCTTCCTGCTCGCCGGCCGGTACACGCTGCTCGACCATGAACGCGCGCTGCAGCGCCTGATGCCGGCGGCTGCCCGGAGGAATGTGGATATTGTCGTCGGCGGCCCGTACAGCTCCGGGGTGCTCGCCGGCGGCACGCACTTCGAATACCAGAAGGCATCGCCGGAAATTCTCGCGAAGGTCGAGCGCATCAGGACCCTCGCGCAACGCCATCAGGTGAGCATCAAGGCTGCGGCACTGCAGTTTTCGCTGGCCAATCCTGCCGTCGCCGCGGTCATTCCTGGCGCCAGCAAGCCTGAGCGCATCGCCGAGGACTTTGCCGCCTTGTCGGAGAAAATCCCTGCCGCTTTCTGGCAGGAGATGCGCGAGCAGCAGCTCGTCGCCGCCGACGCTCCGGTGCGATCCACAGGAGCTTGAAATGGCACATACCTCGGCATCGCTCGAAGTACCGGCAACCGCCGCCCGCGTTTGGCAACTGATTGGCGGCTTCAACTCCCTGCCTGACTGGCTGCCGTTCATCCCTGGCAGCAAGTTGAGTGAAGGCGGGCGGGTTCGGCACCTGAAGACCGCTGACGGGCAGGTGATCATTGAACGCCTCGAAGCGTTCGACGAGAAGGCGCGCTCGTACAGCTATTCGATTGTGGAAGCACCGTTTCCGGCAAGCGACTACCTGGCCACTATCAGCGTGCAGGAAGTCGCGGGTGGCGCTTCATCACTGGTGACATGGTCCGGAAGTTTTTCGCCGGTTGGCGTCAGTGATGAAGAGGTCGCCCAGCTTTTTCACGGCATCTACGAGGACGGGTTGATGGCGTTGAAGGAATCGCTTGAGTCAGGCGACAAAGAACGCCTACGGTAACCACGACATCTTTTAGATGGCCTCTGCTCGCACGCCGTTTGAGTCGCATTGATGGTAGTGTGGGCTTGCGCGCAAGCCCACACAGATTCCCCACTGGCCAAAAGGCGCGGTCAGATCAGTTCTTGTCCGAAGAGTCACCAGCGTCGTTCAACACATCCAGGGCTGCGCGACAAGCGCCGTCAAGCTGTTCGCGCATCAGGTCCTGCACGTTCGGCAGTTGATTCACGATCGCGTCGCGAATTCTGACTGTCTGACTGAAAGACGCCTGCATACGGCCGCCGCGCGCCATGGCGATGCGCCGCAATCGGCGCACCGGACCGATCAGTCCTGCGTGGCTTTCCTGCAAGGTGCGGTTGTCGGCGATCGTCATGACAATCGCGTAGAAGCGGTCTAGCGCATCGACATAACCGGCGGGATCGTCGGCATCGACGCTCATTCGCATCGCTTCGATCACGTCGTCAAGTTGCGCGGAGCCAAGCGCGGTGATGCGCTCCGACGCGAGTTGCACCGCGAGACATTCGAGCGCTGCGCGCACGGTGTAAATCTCCTCGACATCGCGCAGCGTGACCGCGCGCACATACGCGCCAACGCGCGGCAGCACCGTCACCAATCCCTCACGTTCGAGCTGCGCGAATGCCTCACGCATTGGCGTGCGGCTAACGTTCAACTGTTTCGCGACCTGCACTTCGGAGAGGCGGCTGCCCGGTGCCAGCACGCCCTCGACAATCGCCTCGCGCAACGCCGGCACGACTACGCCTTCGCTCAACGAATCGCTCGACGCATCGACCGTGCGCATCCGCGAGTGGTATTTGCTCGCAATTTTGTCGAGCGAATGCGCGCTTTTTGCATGCTTTGAAACGGCGGCCGCAGCGGTCGTCTTGACCGCGGTTTTGTTGGAAGGCATTGACACCTCGTCATTCAGTGAATACGCTGTATACAGATTATACAACAGGAGATGCCATGGATCGCGGTCCACTATTGCAGCCCGTTTTGATCGAGCGCGCCGGCGACGTATTGAGCTTCACACTGAATCGTCCGGACGCGGGTAACGAGATATCCGGTCCGATGTTCGACGCGATGACGGCCGCGTTGCGCAGCGAAGTCGCCGCTCCGAGCGCCCGCGTGCTGCGCATAAGCGCGAATGGTGACAGCTTTTGCACGGGGCGCGAGCGCGCAGGTCGCGACGCCGTATCGATCCGCGCGGAAGTCGCGCGGCTGATCGAGTTGAAGCGCCTCGTGCGTGCCACGTCGATGATCTCGATTGCGCAGGTACAGGGCGACGCGCTCGGCTTCGGCTTCGGTCTTGCGATCCTGTGCGATTTCACGCTGGTTTCGTCGCGCGCTTCGCTGGCGTTTCCCGAGATGCGCAAAGGGCTGCCGCCGGCCGCGATCATGGCCTATGTGGGCCGCTACGCATTGCCGAAGGCGCTGTTTCCGATGGTGCTGTTCGGCGATCCGTTTACGCCCGCCATCGCTCTGGAGGCCGGCTTGATCACGCGTGTCTGCGAACCCGATGCATTGCGCGCCGACGCCGACGCGTTGGCCGAACGCATTCTTGCACTCGACGACGCCGGCGCGCGTCAATGCAAGATGTTCTTCCAGGCAGCCGAGGAAAGTCCGATCGAACAGAACTTCCGCGGCGCGACCGACATGCTGACCGTCACCAGCCTGCGTCTGATGCAGGACCGCTGAGGGCAGCCTAGTAGTCACACGTCGGCGCGCGCGAAGTCATCGCGGTACGGCTCGCGATCCAAGGCTCGCCGGCAGCAAGCATCTTGCATGAAACCCGAGTAAGGCATGGAAACCGGAGTAAGCGCGAAAGCGCAACGCCGGTCGACACGCCAACTCGGGTCGACAGGAGGCAGACATGAATGTCAACGCAGGGCCGAGGCTGGATCGTTTGCCGATGTCAGCATTCCATCGGCGCATCATGTGGCTGATCGGCATCGGCATGTTCTTCGATGGCTTCGACATCTACGTCGCGTCGACCGTCCTCGGCGCGACGCTGAAGACCGGCTTCTCGACACTCGGGCAGAACGCGCTATTCGTGTCGATGACCTTTCTCGGCATGATGCTGGGTTCGCTCGGCACCGGTTTTCTCGGCGACCGCTTCGGCCGCCGCTTCACGTATCAGGCCAATCTCGCGGTGTTCGGACTCGCTTCGCTCGGTGCGGCGCTTGCGCCGAGCATGAGCGTGCTGATCGCGTGCCGCTTCGTGATGGGTCTCGGGCTCGGCGCGGAAAACGTGGTCGGCTACTCGACGCTGGCCGAATTCGTGCCGCCGCAAAAGCGCGGCAAACTGCAAGGGCTGATGGCCGTCTTCGTCGTGTCAGGGCTGCCTGTCGCGGGCTTGATTGGCTTGCTGCTGATTCCGGCGTTCGGATGGCGGGCGATGTTTGTGCTAGGTGGCTTCGGCGCGCTGGGTGTGTGGTACATGCGCAAGTCGCTGCCGGAATCGCCGCGCTGGCTCGATTCGGTTGGCCGGCATGAGGAAGCTGACGCGATCCTGAAACGCATCGAAGCCGAAGTTGTCGCGACGCGTGCGGGCGAACCGTTGCCGCCTGCCGTCATCGCCAAGCCATCGGCAGCGCCGGCCGTGGCGCTTTCATTCGGCTCACTGTTCAGCGGCACCATGCTGCAACGGATGATAGTCGGCTGCGTGACGCTCGTTGTCGTCAACACACTGCTGTACGGCTTCGTGACATGGCTGCCGACGTTCTTCGTGCGGCAGGGCTTCAGCATCGCGAGGTCGTTCAGCTTTGCGCTCGTGATGTCGCTCGGCGCGCCGATCGGCTCGGCTATCGGTGCGCTCACAGCGGACGCGTGGGGCCGCAAGCCGACCATCATCGGTGCGTCGCTCGTCGCAATCGTGTTCGGCGTGATCTATCCGTTCGTCAGTCATCCGCTGCTGTTGCCCGTCGTCGGCCTCCTGCTGACGATTCCAATCTACGTGCTGGTCGCGTTGCTGTTCGCCATCTATGTGCCGGAGCTCTTTCCAACGGAAGTGCGTCTGCGCGCCTCGGGTATCTGCAACACGCTCGGGCGCGGTGCCACGATCGTCACACCGTTCATCGTCGTCGCATTGTTCGCGCAGCACGGCATTGTTGGTGTGCTGGCGCTGATGGTCGGCCTGCTCGCGATCCAGATCGTGGTAGTCGCGTGGCTTGGCGTCGAGCCAACCGGCCGGCGTCTTGAAGACCTTCAACCAACCGACACCCCTGGTAGCGAAGCGATGCGTACCGACCCGCACGCTTCGCCGCTCAAGTAATCACGGAGAATCCCTCTATGGATACAGTCAACCCACAATATCTGGACGCACAGCTTTTCATCGACGGTGAATGGACGGACGCCGAGCACGGCCACACGCTCGACATCGTCGACCCGGCGACGGGCGAAGTGATCGGCGCGCTGGCGGCGGCATCCGAAAAGGATGTGGACCGCGCGGTGCGCGCGGGTCATCGCGCGTTCGAAGGCGGGGCATGGCGTGACCTGTCGATCCAGCAGCGCGCTCGAGTGCTGAACCGGTTCGCCGATCTTTTCGAAGCGGACCTCGAGCAGTTTTACAAGCTCGAAACGCTGAACAACGGTCGACCGATCTCGGAAACGCGGGCACAGATTTCACGTTTGCCGCAGTTTTACCGCTATTTCGCAGCGCTCGCGCTGACCCGGCGCAGTGATGTGATTCCAGTAGAAGGTCCTTACCTGTGCTACACGCAGCGTGTGCCGCTCGGTGTCGTCGCGCTGATGACGTCATTCAATCATCCGTTGATGATCCTGTCGAAAAGTCTCGCGCCGGCGCTCGCTACGGGCAACAGCGTCGTAATCAAGGCATCGGAACAGACGCCGCTCACCACGGTGCGGCTCGTGCGTCTGCTGAATGAAGCAGGCGTGCCGAAGGGCGTCATCAATGTTGTCAACGGCGAAGGACGTGAGGCGGGCGCTGCGTTGGCGAAACATCCGCTGGTCCGCAAGATCGTGTTCACGGGCGGCACAGATGTAGGGCGTTCCATCGGCGAAGCCGCTGCTCGCAACTTCGCGTTGACGACACTCGAACTCGGCGGCAAGGGCGCGGTGATGCTGTTCGACGACTTCGACATGGAACGCGCGGTGAACGGCGCGGCATTTGCCGCGTTCATCGGTGCAGGGCAGACCTGCGTATGCGGCGCGCGCATTCTCGTGCAGAAGTCGATTTATGCGCAGTTTCTCGAACGTTTCAAAACGAAGGTGGCGGGGATTCGCGTCGGCGATCCGGCCGATGTGAAGACGCAACTGGGTCCAGTCATCTCCGCTCGCTCGCGCCAGCGTATTCTCGCGATGCTCGAACGCGCGAAGGCCGCGGGCGCCAAAGTGCTGACCGGCGGTGGTGTGCCAGCCGGCCTGAAAGAGGGCTTCTTCATCGAGCCGACTGTGCTGTACGACGTCGATCCGAAATCGGAAATCGGTCAGGACGAAGTGTTCGGCCCTGTGACCGTAGTCATGCCGTTCGACGACGAAGCGGACGCGATCCGCATCGCGAACGACACACAGTTCGGACTCGCCGCATCAGTGTGGACGCAGGATGTCGCGCGTGCGCACCGCGTCGCGAGCAAGCTCGAATTCGGCATGGTGTGGGTCAACGATCACCACCGGCTCGACCCGGCTTCACCGTGGGGCGGTTTCAAGAACAGCGGCGTCGGGCGCGAGACGGGTATCGAATCGTTCGACCAGTTCACCGAGCCACGCGCGGTAACGGTCAATACGAGCGGCAGGACTGTCGACTGGTATGCGGACGACGGTGAGTTGAAGCGCCTGAACTGAGCGTGTGTCCCTGCGGATCATAGCGTCGGTATTCCGCCGCACGTAGGGCACGTAGACGCAACTACCGGAAATCGTCGCCGGGGTTACGCGGGGCGAATGTGCCGCGCGTCCATCCGCACGGGACGATTTCTCCAAAATCGATTCTCTCGGGCAATCAGCGCCGCGAACGCAGCCACGCGTTTCAGAAACCACTGCCATATTTTTGTAACGCCGCGCGTCCTCATAGGCTGGCGCGCCACTGCCTCGATGCATGCGCCGCAATGACGCTTGCACGAGAAGATGGAATAAGTTGCAGTGTCTGGCCGTTAAATCCAAATATCCCCATCAGGTGCGGGCGTCCACGAGCACGCGAGCGAGGCGCCACTGGCGGCGCCGCAGCGCGCTGCCGCCGGCGCAGTTCCCAGTTCCGGTAGAAGTGGCGGTGCCAGGGCGGCAGCCGCCCCTTTTCCGTTCTCCCTGCAATTTGCTGAACGAGACCTGACCATAAGCAGACAGGTACGTCCCGCGCAAGTAAGTATCACGTGACGGGAAGAGGGTTCAAACCCCGCTTTTCGAGCGCTGATCGCGAAGTGAGGTCTCAGATGGAAACAGCTTTCGAAGTTTACTGGCCTGGAAGAAATAGTTAGTAATCCGTATGTAACGCCACACGAGTGAAGTCGTACTACGCTCGATATCTGTCTCAAAGGAGTGCCTCCATGTCATCACCGCTCGCGTTCGCGATCAATTCGGTCCGTGATTTCGAACTGACGGAAGACGGTCAATATCTGACGCTGAAATGTAACGGGTCTGACCGCATCGACTTGCACTGTTCAGTCATGCACGAGCTGCTTGCGGCGCTTTCAAATGCCATCGGCTCGTCGGAGCGTATCCGCCACAAGAAGAAAAACGTGAAGTTCGCGATGCCTTGCGAAGCATGGGCACTAGGCAAGGATGCGGGCGGTGCACCTTATCTGATCTTTACGTTCCGCTTGCCTGGAGGAGCGGAATTGTCCTTTCAGTTGCATCGCTCCCAGGCAGCGCACTTGACGGAAGTCCTTGCGCTAGCCACCGGGTTCGCGAGGCCAGACGTCTCCGGCTTCAGGCTGCAGTAAGGCACGAGTCCTCTCTCATCCGCACATAGCGGGTTATCTATTCGTCAAACGGAGGTTGCGGTGCGAGCCGACTTTTTACTCTCGTGTCCTGTATGAATGCAAAGATTCTATTGTCCCGCTGTACCAAGGTATTGGCCCTCGTTGGCCTGGGTGTGACGGCCATATCCGCGAACGCAGCAGACTCGTTTGTGGTTCGCGATATCCGGCTCGAAGGACTGCAACGCATCGAACCCGGTACTGTATTCTCGTATCTGCCGATCAAGCAAGGCGACACCTTTAGCGACGACAAGGCTTCGGAAGCAATCCGCGCGCTGTACGCGACGGGCTTCTTCAACGACGTAAAGATCACCACCGAAGGTGATGCCGTGATCGTGCAGTTGGTCGAGCGTCCCGCGATCGGCACGATCGATTTTGCGGGTATTCACGAGTTCGATAAGGACAATCTGATCAAGGCGCTGAATTCCGTCGGGCTGTCATTGGGTAGCTATTACGACAAGGCACTCGTCGACAAATCCGAACAGGAACTGAAGCGCCAGTACCTGACCCGTGGCTATTACGCGGCTGAAGTCACGACGACGGTCACGCCGATCGACCGCAACCGTGTGGGAATACTGTTCTCGGTTGTCGAAGGTCCGAGCGCGAAGATCCGCGAGATCAACTTCATTGGCAACAAGGTGTTCAGCGAAAGCACGCTGCATGACGAAATGCAGCTGTCCACGCCGAACTGGTTCTCGTGGTATACGAAGAACGATCTGTACTCGAAAGACAAGCTCACCGGCGACCTCGAAAACGTCCGCTCGTATTACCTGAATCGCGGCTATCTGGAGTTCAACATTGAGTCGACCCAGGTGTCGCTCACGCCCGATAAAAAGAACATGTATTTGACGGTCACGCTGCACGAAGGCGAACCGTACACGATCAAAAGCATCAAGCTTGCGGGAAATCTGCTCGACCGCGAGGCGGAACTGAGCAAGCTTGTCAAGATCAAACCGGGCGAGCGCTTCTCGGCTGAAAAGCTGCAAGCCGCCACCAAGGCGGTCGTCAACAAGCTCGGCGAATACGGTTATGCATTCGCCAGCGTCAACGCGCAGCCGCAGATCGATCAGGAACACCATACGGTCGACCTGACGCTGCAAGTAGACCCGAGCCGCCGTGTGTACGTGCGTCGCATCAACGTGGTCGGCAACACGCGTACCCGTGACGAAGTAGTGCGCCGCGAAATGCGGCAGCTCGAAAGCTCGTGGTTCGATTCGAACCGTCTCGCCTTGTCGAAAGACCGGATCAACCGTCTCGGTTACTTCACGGATGTGGACGTGACCACGGTGCCGGTCGAAGGCACGCCGGACCAGGTCGACGTCGACGTCAAGGTGGCCGAAAAGCCGACCGGCGCGATCACGTTGGGCCTGGGTTATGGCTCGGGCGAAGGGCCGATCATTTCAGCGGGTGTTTCGCAGGACAACGTGTTCGGCTCAGGGACGAGCCTTGCGCTCAACGTCAACACGTCGTCGACGTTCCGTACGCTGACCGTCAGCCAGGTTGACCCGTACTTCACGGTCGACGGCATCAAGCGCATCACTGACGTCTATTACCGCACCAGCGAGCCGCTCACATTCTCGAGCACGACCGATTCGAGTTTTCGGATTATCACGCTAGGTGCCGATCTGAAGTTCGGTGTTCCATTCTCCGAAGCCGACATGGTGTATTTCGGTTTGGGTGTCGAACAAAACCGGCTCGACGTGGACTCCACCACGCCGCAGAGCTATATCGACTACGTGAAAGACTTCGGCCGTGTGTCTAACAACGTGCCCGTCACGATCGGCTGGTCGCGAGACGCCCGTGACAGCGCGCTCGTGCCGAGCCGCGGCTATTACGCGCAGGCGAATGCCGAGTACGGCACACCGATCGGCGGCACGCAGTACTACAAGACGGACGTGCAGGCGCAGTACTACTACTCGTTCTCACGCGGCTTTGTCCTCGGACTGAACTTCCAGGGTGGCTACGGCAATGGCATCGGCAACCCGTATCCGATCTTCAAGAACTATTACGCGGGCGGTATCGGCTCGGTGCGGGGTTATGAAACGAGTTCACTGGGCCCGCGCGACGCGACGACGGGCGACCCCATCGGCGGTTCGAAGATGATCGTCGGCAACGTCGAAGTGACGTTCCCGTTGCCGGGCACTGGATACGACCGGACGCTGCGCGTGTTCACGTTCCTTGACGGCGGCAACGTATGGGGTTCCGAAGGCAACAGCATCGGCGCCAACGGCTTGCGCTACGGCTACGGCGTTGGCCTTGCATGGATCTCGCCGATCGGACCGCTGAAGCTCAGCCTCGGCTTCCCAGTCGTCAAACACACCGGCGATCAATACCAGAAGTTCCAGTTCCAGATCGGAACGTCGTTCTAGCTCGCGCAGCGGCACGGAAGTCGATGTTGCATGATCCGGCAGGAAACACGACGTAACACACCCATGGCGCAACTGGGGCCAGCAAGCGGAATAGCGTCAGCCGGCGAC
Organism: Paraburkholderia sp. NPDC080076; assembly: GCF_050281145.1. Lineage (NCBI taxonomy): Bacteria > Pseudomonadati > Pseudomonadota > Betaproteobacteria > Burkholderiales > Burkholderiaceae > Paraburkholderia > Paraburkholderia sp. NPDC080076. The sequence continues at coordinate 356,311 of NZ_JBNNWQ010000001.1, forward strand.
GCGTTCTACATGCAGCAGGTCCGCATCGTCGTGTACATCTTCACATGCGAATCCACATGCTCCGGCAATGCGCTCTGCGAGGCGAACCGATGGGGTCTTCACGGTGTCGACGCGGCGGTCCGCGTCGTGGCGCCGGACCGTCGAGCAGGACGGATTTATGCGCAAATTCATTGGAATCGGAATGGTGCTTTGCAGCTGTGTCGCGTGTACGACGCCGGTGGCGTCGCAACTTGCCCCGGCTGCTCCGCTGGACGAGACGACGACTACATCGTCCGTGTCGCCCACGTGCCGCATGGTCAACGGCACAGCGGATATCGATGGCGCCACCCAGAACATATCAGGCCTTGCATGCAAGCAGCCCGACGGCACCTGGCAGATCCAGCAGCAAGGCACGGACGCTGAGATGGGCGACGTTTATCCGCCGCCCCTATATGCATACTATCCCTATTACGATCCGTGGTTTTATGGGCCGCCGGTGGCGTTCGGCTTCGGCGCGTCGTTCCTCTTCATTAATCGTTTTCATCACTTCCATCATGGCCACTTCGGACCGCATGGCGGCTTCCACGGCGGCTTCCACGGCGGCTTTCATGGTGGCTTTCATGGTGGCTTTCATGGTGGCTTTCATGGAGGGGGCGACTTCCATGGAGGCGGCGGTTTTCACGGAGGTGGCGGGGGACGCCGTTAACGTATGGCTTGATCGATGAGGATGGAGTCGAATCACGCGCAGCCGCACTAGTCGACGATCGTACGCATGTTGCAACACGCGATCGTCGCTGACACACGAGATTGAGCGGCCGAGCGACTCGCGTATGGATTCCATTCGATCCTCGTTTATAGAATCTTTGCAAGAAGGAGCGAACTCTTTCGGTGAATCGCAATGGCAATCCCCATAGAATCGTCAAGCTGCGGGTGCGCGGTTGGAAAGCGGATCACATTCACCGGACAGCCTACCTAATGGTGCCGTGGCTTTCGTTAAACCCCTGTTGCGTGAACGGCGCGTTATCCGTTTTTTTATTGAGCCGGGATCATGCACACATCATGATTCCTTCTTGGGCATTGCCTGGAGTGTAAGACAAGTGAAGAAGAAGATTATCGGCGCAGCAGCTTTGTCCGTCTTTGCGGCGGCGGCTCATGCGCAAAGCAGCGTCACCCTTTATGGATTGATCGACACGGGTATCGTCTATACGAATAACCAGGGTGGCGGCAGCGCTTGGCAGGAGCAAAGCAGCATGCTGTCGAACGAAGTATGGGGTCTGCGGGGAAGTGAAGATCTCGGTGGCGGTCTGCACGCGATCTTCCGTCTCGAGAACGGCTTTAATATACAAAACGGCAAGACCACGTACTCGGGTACGATGTTCGGCCGTCAGGCTTTCGTCGGTCTGCAGAGCGACCAATATGGAACGCTGACATTCGGCCGACAGTACGATTCCGTAGTCGATGATCTGGGACCCATCGCATTGGCAAACAACGGCGACGGAAACAACCTGGCCGCACATCCGTTCGACAACGACAACGTAGACGACTCGTTCTACATTAACAACTCGGTCAAGTATGCGAGCCCGACGTATCGGGGGCTGCAGGCAGAGGCGCTGTACGGCTTCAGTAATGCGGCCGGCGGCTTTTCGGACAATCGCGCCTATAGCTTCGGCGTGACGTACAACAATGGCCCGATTAATCTTGCGGCGGCTTACCTTCAGCTGAATAACGGTTCGCTTTCGGGTACCGGGGCAGTGTCGAACAACGACTTCGTCAATTTCCCCGCCGCGCGCCAGCGGGTGATGGGGGTTGGCGGCAACTACACGATCGGTCCGGCGACTATCGGCTTACTGTGGACACATACCCTGCTCGACAATACGCAGCCGGGTGCGAACTCCGTGATCGGGCAGTCGTTCGACACGCTGCATTTCGACAACTACGAAGCCAACGTGCACTATACGCTGACACCTTCGATTTCGTTCGCAGGTGCCTACACGTTTACTCAAGGCGCCTTTGCCGGAAACACCGGTTCGGCGGACCCGAAGTGGCATCAAGTCACGCTGATGGCAGACTACTCGTTCAGCAAACGCACTGACGTTTATGTCGAGGGTGTCTACCAACACGCGTACGGTGCTGCTGGCTCTGCGTTCGAGGGTGCGTTCATCAATGGCCTCGCGCAGGCGTCAACAGGCAATCAGGTGGCGGCGACGGTAGGCTTGCGTACGCGCTTCTAACGGACGCAACGTCTGTTCGGCTTGGACACGCGCTGGAACGTCGGCACATCGCCCTAGGCCGGGATCGATGTGCCGGCTGTTGATTCAGCGTCAGCCAGCTTCTGCTGCGCGAAGAAACGCGCGTTGCCCTTTCTCAACAGCGTCGGGTGACCACAGCATCTCAGCCATTGCTTTGACCACGGGAAATCCGGTTCCGAAATCAGGCGGGGAACTTGCGGCCCACCAGGTAGGTTGCGCCGGTGGGACCGTATTGCTCCGAATGCTCATCGCCGGCTTCGATTTCGAAGATATCGCCGACGCGGTATTCGCGCGAAACCGTGCCACCCCACGAGATGGTCATTTCTCCGGCGGTGATCACCGCGCGCGCCCTGAACGGATGCTTGTGCGTTTCAATGAACTGGTTCGGTGCGTAGGTTTTTTCCAGCACTTCCTGGTAGCCGGTATTGGTCAAGTCAGCCTTGAAACTTTCGATATCCATGCTCTCACTTCCTATTAAAGTCGCGCGGAACTTGAGCTCGCCGGTGGCTAGAAGCTCGCCGGATCGAGGCTGTTCAGCACGTGTCAAAAGTCGAAAAGATTGCGCCGTACGTTCACCAGGTGCGTGACCATGAAATCGCGTGCACTAGCCGCATCGCGTTCTTTGAGCGCAGCCAGCAATTGCCGGTGCTCGCGCTGATAAGCGAGTCGTCGCTCAGGCGTAAGGCTGCGTTTTTTCAACAAGCCCCATTCGCCATGTTCGCGGACTTTGAGAATCAGATTGAACACGCTGACCATGAAATTGTTGTGTGCGGCTTCCGCGATCTTGTGATGAAACTCGGCGTCCCAACGTTCAAATTCCTCGAGCGTCTTCGACTGCTCCGCGCTTACGCAACATGCTTCCATCGCTGCAAAATCGGCCGGCGTGCCATTGCGCACCACCAGGTCGATCAGGCCCGGCTCGAAAATCAGCCGCGCGTCCATCAGCTCGGCGGGACTCACTACAGCTTGGGGTTCCGCTGCCTTGGGTATTTTTTGCTCAACATCCTGGGCCACGTAAGTGCCGCTGCCCACGGTCTGGGTGATGAGGCCCATTTCTTTCATCTGCGCCAGTGCGCGTCGCACCGTCGAGCGGCCGACCGCGTAGGTCTCGCTCATCTGCCGCTCGGTGGGCAAGCGTTCGCCCGGATGCCAACGGCCATCGCGGAGGTTGGACAGCAGGGCTTCCTTGAGCGTGTAAACCGGGTCTGAAACGGGATGATCGGGCATTGGGTAAAAAAGCTGTGACGGGTTCCACGAATCATAAGGCAATGGCCGCAAGGTTGGTACAAATTGGTTTCACTCGCGCGCGCCGTCACGTATTCCGGTGTTCTCCGCCTCAGCAGCGCCGTTCCCAATGGAATGCGACGCAGATACACGGAGACGTGTCAGCAACAGCGCCAGTGTGATCATGGCAGCAGGTCATGGGCATTGCCTGGATTGACGAGAAAACAATCGATTGCTAGCATGGCTCCACTTGGGTTGATTTTAAACCAAATTGAACCAATAGGAAATCTCGTGCGCGTTGCTTCTCTGCTCATCGACCACCGTCACGTCTTTGTTTTTGTCGCCGCCCCCAGCGTCGTCGAGGTTCGCCGCCTGCTGCCTCACCTCAGGTCCCGTCATCCCTCTATGCATCCGATGTCATGCCCGACATCGGACGCCTGAGCCCCCGTCAATACCCTCGCTTTAATCCGTTGCATGGGCAACCGGACAAACCACCTCGCGGCAACCCTAAAAAAATGAGGGTGAATCGCTACGCCGAAAAAGACAGCGTTTTATCAGCACCCAAACTTCGGCAAGAACCGGCGCGAGGGCAAATTACAGGAGACAAGTCACGTGAGTACCAAGACGGCGCATGCATTCGGCTTTCTGCATCGCTATAACAAAGATCTCTATGCGGGCGCCCTGATGCTCGTCCTCGGTCTCGGCTCGATCTATGCCGGACTTGGCTATAACGTGGGCAGCCTGAGTCACATGGGCTCGGGATTCTTCCCTGTGGCAGTGGGGACCGTTCTCGTCCTGTGCGGCCTCGCGATCGCATTTTCCGCCAAAGCCCCGGACCCCCCTGCCACTGCGCAACCAGCGCTTCGGCCCGAATGGCGCGCCTGGTGTTGCATCGTGATGGGCATCGCCGCCTTCATCGTGCTGGGCCGATACGGCGGCTTGTTACCCGCCACCTTCGCGATCGTGTTCATCTCGGCACTCGGCGACCGGGACAACACCTGGGTGAGCGCGCTCATTCTCGCCGCCGCGATGTGTGCGATCTGCACCGTCGTGTTCTGGTGGGCTTTGAAACTGCAATTTCCATTGCTGTCCTGGGGTTGAATCATGATGGGGCAATCTCTGTTGGACTTGATGCAGGGTTTCGGCGTGGCGCTTCAGCCCCACAATCTGATGTGGTCGTTCGTCGGCGTATTGATCGGCAACCTGATCGGTGTGCTGCCGGGCATGGGCGCGTTGTCGGCCATTTCCATGTTGCTGCCGCTGACCTATACGATGCATCCGATCCCCGCAATCCTGATGCTGGCGGGTATCTTCTACGGTTCTCAATACGGCGGCGCGATCGGTGCGATCCTGCTCAATCTGCCATGTCATCCGCCGCACGCCGTGACCTGCCTGGACGGTTATCCCATGACCAGACAGAACAAAGGCGGCACGGCACTGGGCATCGCCATGCTGGCTTCTTTTTTCGCGGCGTCGTTCGGCATCGTTGTGATGGTTTTCGCCTCGCCGCTACTGGTCAGCGTGGCTTTCAAGTTCGGGCCGGCCGAACTGTTTTCGATCATGCTGCTGGGCTTGCTGGCCGGCGGCACCATGTCCCGGGGCTCGGCGCTCAAGGGAGTGGCGATGACGGCGGTGGGACTGTTGATCGGCATTGCCGGTACCGACGTGAACAGCGGCGTGATGCGCCTGACCTTCGGTCTGCCACAGCTTTCCGACAAGGTCGAGCTGGTGGCGCTGGCGCTCGGCCTGTTCGGTGTGGCGGAATTCTTGCGCAACGTCAATCGCATGGAGTCGGTGGGTAGCGGCACGAAGGTACGCTTGCGCGACATGCGACCCAGCATGGCCGAACTCAGGCAAGCGTTCTTGCCGATGGTGCGCGGTACGTTCATCGGTACGTTGTTCGGCGCGATGCCGGGCACCGGCCCTACCATCACCACATTCCTCGCTTATGCGGCCGAGAAAAAGCTCTCCAGGTCACCTGAACGGTTCGGCCGCGGCGCTCTCGAGGGCGTCGCTGCGCCGGAGGCCGCATCGCATTCCAAGACCCAGGTGGACTTCATTCCAACCATGAGTCTGGGCATTCCGGGCGACGCCGTGATGGCGCTGATCCTCGGCGCGCTGTTGATCCAGGGTATCCAGCCAGGTCCGCAACTGATCACCGAGCACGCCGACCTGTTCTGGGGGCTCATCGCCAGCTTCTGGATCGGCAATGTCCTGCTGGTGATTCTGAACGTGCCGCTGATCGGCGTCTGGGTGAAGCTGCTGCGGGTGCCTTATCGCTATCTGTATCCGTCGGCACTGTTTTTCATTGCGGTGGGCGTGTACAGCACCAACAACAGTCTGTTCGAGGTTGGCGAAGTACTGGTGTTCGGAGTAGTCGGCGCCATCTTCGCCGCGCTTGATTTTCAGGTCGCGCCGATCCTGCTCGGTTATGTGCTCGGACCTATGGTCGAAGAGTATTTCCGGCGCGCGATGCTGTTGTCGCGCGGAGACCTGGCTGTCTTCATCGACCGCCCGATCAGCGCTTTTTTCATCGCGTGCAGTGCTCTGCTCATACTGGTGCAACTGTATTTTTGGGTGCGCGGCATGAAAAAACGCGCGGCCCAACGCCGCTTATTGCACGCGACGAAACCAGCCACCGTCACCGACAGCAATCCGGTGTAAGTTTCGGCATATTGGTTGTAATTGGTTCATGGAATTATTGATTTACGCCGTTTGTTTCCCTAAAAAATGCATGGTGAGTTAGCTAAACGAGGCGGGTAGCGCTTGAAACGTGGTTTCTTTTGGGATATATTTAAACCAAATGTAACCAATAGGAGATTTGATGCGCTTTGCTTCCCTGGTTATCGACCGGCGTCCCGCCCCGGTCGTCATCGCCGACGACCTGCAACGCTTCGTCGAGATTCGTCACCTTCTGCCCGGCTTTGACGGCGACATGATCGATCTCATTGCCCAGGTTCCGCTGCCGGACCAGCAGTTCGCCGCCGCCGTGCAACGCACTGATCGCTGGCAAGCCGTCGGTACCCACGAACTGCTCGCCCCGCTCGAGGTGCGCCGTAACATCTTCTGCGTCGGCAAGAACTATCACGAACATGCAAGGGAGTTCAGCCAATCCGGGTTTGACACATCCGCCCAGCAAGGCGAGCTCGCTCCGCCCGCGCCCGTCGTGTTCACCAAGCCCGCTTCTACCGTGGTCGCGCATCGCGCCACCGTCAAAGCCTTCGAGCACCTCACGTCCCAACTCGACTACGAGGTCGAACTCGCCGTCGTCATCGGCAAGCCCGGCAGAGGTATTTCCAAGGCCGATGCCCTTCAGCACGTGTGGGGCTACACCATCGTCAACGACTTCACAGCGCGCGACCTTCAGCAAAAGCATCGTCAGTGGTTCATCGGCAAGTCATTGGATACGTTCTGTCCGATGGGCCCGTACCTGGTTTCCGCCCACGGTATCGATAGCGCCAACCTGAACGTGCGTTGCTGGATCAACGACGAACTGCGCCAGAACGCCAACACCAAAGACCTCATCTTCGATATCCCAACTATCATCGAAACCCTTTCGGCCGGCATGACTTTGCTGCCCGGCGACGTCATCGCCACCGGCACCCCCGCCGGCGTCGGCATCGGCTTCAAGCCCCCCAGGTTCCTCAAGAAGGGCGATGTCATGAAGCTCGAGATCGATCACCTCGGCTCCCTCGTCAATACCATTGGATAAATAGCACCCGGCATCTCTTTCAATGACCAAGGCGCTCGCGTGGACCACGTCGGGCGAGCGCCCTGGTACTGCGGCATGCAGTGCGGATGCGGACTATAAATACCAGGAGGCACGTAATGAACAATCGTTGGAGCGCTCGCTCCTTTCGCCGGCGTATGGGCCATGCCCTGACGCTTGGCGTACTGGCGTCGACATCGATCGCGAGCTTTGCCGCCGACGACTATCCGAGCCGGCCGGTCACCATCATCGTGCCATTCGCGGCGGGCGGTTCCGCCGACGTATATGCACGCATCGTCGCGCAACAACTCAGCGCTCAATTGAAGCAGTCGTTCATCGTCGACGACCGCCCCGGCGCGGGCGCCATCATCGGCACCGAGTATGTGGCGCAGTCCAAGCCCGATGGTTATACGCTGCTGCTGATCTCCAACACGCACACCGTCAACGAAACGCTCTACACGAGGAAGCCGTTCAAGCTGATGAGCGATTTCGTGCCGGTGGCGCCGATCAATTCTTCCGACCTGGTGCTGGTGACACGGCCGGGGTTGGGGGTCAATAACGTCGCCGACCTGATCAAGCTGGCGAGGAGCGAACCAGGCAAACTGTCATATGCCTCGTCCGGTTACGGCACGCCTTATCACATGGCCGGCGAGCTGTTCAAACAAATGGCCGGCGTCTCGATCCTGCATGTGCCCTATAAGGGCAGCTCGAATGCGCGTACCGACGTAATCGGCGGCCAGGTCGACATGATGTTCGATGCCACCACCACCATGGCGGGCTTTATCAGCAGCGGCAAGGCCAAGGCGCTGGCCACCACCGGCACGGTGCGTTCGGACCTGCTGCCCAATCTCCCAACCGTCGATCAATCCGGGGTGCCGAAGTACAACGCCGTGATCTGGCTCGGCCTGATGGCGCCCAAAGGCACGCCGCCCGCAGTGGTCGACAAGCTCAACGCCACGCTGACCCGGATCGTCGCCACTCCGCAGATCAAGGCGTCGTGGCAGAAACAGGGCGCCGACACGATGTCGATGAATCCGGCCCAGTTCACGCAATTCATGAACGACGACATAAAAAAATGGGCGCAGGTAGTCAAGGTTTCGGGTGCGAAGGTCGACCAGTGACCATGGCCACGACTACGCGCATTCCGATTACGGTCAATGGGACCGGGCACGGGTTCGAGCTGGACGGCGACACACGCCTGCTCGATGTGCTTCGCGATGAGCTGAAGCTCAAAGGCACGCGTTTCGGCTGCGGGGAAAACCAGTGCGGCGCGTGTCTCGTCCTGGTCGACGGTTTTGCTGTGGCGTCATGCGATACGCCGCTGTGGGCGCTGGCGGGCAAGCAGGTGACCACGGTCGAAGGTTTGGGCAGCCGGGCGGCACCGCATCGCTTGCAGCGGGCGTTCATCGCCGAGCAAGCCGGGCAATGCGGCTACTGCAGCTCAGGCATGCTGATCGCAGCGGCGGCCCTGCTCGAACGCTGTCCGCTCCCGACAGATGCCCAGATTCGAGAGGCACTTGACCGCAATCTGTGCCGGTGCGGCAGCCACAATCGCATCGTGCGCGCAGTGCTGCGTGCCGCGTCGTCATCGTGAACCCTCTCACCGTCGTGTCCACCGAAGCGACAACCGTACCGGTCAGCGAGCGGCCGCAGAGTCTGCGCGCCAATCCTTGCCTTGGCGCGTGGCTGCGATTCTCCAGTGCAGGATACGTCGAAGTGCTGTCGGGCAAGGTCGAGATCGGCCAGGGTATCGTCACGGCGCTCGCGCAGATCGTTGCCGAAGAACTGGACGTCGGCATCGACCAGATTCGCATGCGCCCGGCCAGCACAGCGGCGAGCCCTGACGAGGCTGTCACCTCCGGCAGTCTTTCGATACAACACTCTGGCACCGCGTTGCGACACGCCTGCGCGCACGCGCGCGCCTTGCTGCTCGAACGTGCTGCGCGCGTGCTGCAAGTGTCGACGGACCTGGTGCATCAATTCGTGGTGAAGCGCGGTGAAATCAAGGCGCCTCACGGCGGTCTCGCGAGTTATTGGGCCATCGCCGGCGAGGTTCAATTCGACGTTGATATCGATTGCACGATTGCCGTGAAAGCGGCCGCCGCCTATACCATCGTGGGCGCGCCGGTGCCGCGCGATGATCTCGCGGATAAATTCCTGGCGGTTCCGCGCTTCATCCAGGATATCGAACTGCCGGGCATGCTGCATGGACGCATGCTGCGTCCGGGCTCGCGCGCGACGACCCTGCTCTCGCTCGACGATGGCGCAGCACGCGCGGTGTCCGGCGTGGTGCAAGTGATACGCGACGGCTCGCTGGTGGGCGTGCTGGCCACATCGCAGCGCGCCGCTGTCGAAGCCATTGACAAGCTGCGCCGGCACGCCCGCTGGCAGCGCAGCGAGCCCCTTCCGGAACAACAGAAGCTGAGCGCCTGGTTGAAGCAGCAACCAGTGGAAACCACTGTAGTGGCCGACCGCCAAAGTGCCGCCGCCGATGTGGCACGCACTTTGAAGATGACCTGCGAAAAGCCGTTCCTGGCGCATGCTTCGATCGGCCCCTCGTGCGCATTGGCTCGATTCGACGGCGAACGCCTGGAAGTGTGGAGTCATAGTCAGGGCATCTTCAATCTGCGCGCCGACCTGGCGTTGAGCTTCGGCATGGCGGTATCGGCCGTGGTGGTGCAGCACGCGGAAGGCGCCGGCTGTTATGGGCACAACGCGGCCGACGACGTCGCATACGATGCCGCGTGGCTGGCGCGCGCCGCACGCGGCCAGGCCGTCCGAGTCCAGTGGAGCAGGGCCGACGAGCTGGCATGGGCGCCGTACGGCCCGGCCATGGTGATCGAACTCGAGGCTGATCTCGATGCGAGCGACCGCGTGGTCGGTTGGCGTCATAGTGTCTGGAGCAACGGCCATGGCACGCGGCCGGGTCGCGGCAACACCCCCGCGCTGCTGGGCGCCTGGCATCTCGAGACGCCGTTCGAAGCGCCCGCGGCAGTCAATCCCCCGCTGTACGCGGGTGGGGGTGCCGAGCGTAATGCGGTGCCGCTCTACGACTTTCCCGCGTGGAACATCGTGAATCACCGGGTGCTGAGCATGCCGCTGCGAACCTCGTCGTTGCGTTCGTTAGGGGCATTTGCGAACGTGTTCGCGCTTGAGTCGTTTGTCGACGACCTGGCGGAAGCCACCGCCAGCGAACCGCTCGAATGGCGCCTGCGGCATTTGTCCGACCCCCGCGCCCGTGCCGTGCTGCAGCGCGCGGCGCTGCGAGCCGGCTGGCACGAACGGGATAAGCAGGAAGGCATCGGCTATGGCATTGCCGTGGCACGGTACAAAAATTCCGGTGCGTACTGCGCGGTGGTGGCACGTATCGAGGCAGGCGCGCAGATCGTGGTCACCAGACTGAACATCGCCGTGGACGTGGGCACCGTCATCAACCCCGACGGCGTCGCCAACCAGATCGAGGGCGGTGCAATACAGGCTGTGAGCTGGACCTTGAAAGAAGAAGTGCGATTCGACCGGCAACGCGTCACCAGCGATAGTTGGGAAACCTATCCGATCTTGCGGTTCACGGAAGTGCCCGCTGTCGAGGTCGATATCGTGCCGTCGAACGCACCTGCCTGTGGGGCCGGCGAGGCATCGTTGGGTCCGACCGCGGCGGCCATCGGTAATGCGGTACGCGATGCCCTTGGCGTAAGAGTAACCAGCCTGCCTTTGAGCGCCGAGCGAATCATCGCGGCATTCGACCAGTAATCCAATCAGACAGGAGTCACTATAACCATGGAATTGAAAATTTTGAGCGCCGGCGCGGCCAAAGGTATTGTCCAGGCCCTGGCGGAAGAATTCCGCTCGAGCACGGGTGCCAGTCTCAACGGCACCTTCGGCGCAGTCCACGCGATCCGGGAAAAACTGGACGCCGACGAGCCCTGCGACGTCATCATCCTGACCGGGAAAATGATCGCGGACCTGGACCAGACGGGACGCGTGGAATCCGCTTCGCGCGCCGAGTTAGGACGTGTCGAAACCGGCATTGCAGTGCGCACCGGCGAACCGCTTCCGGCCATCGCCGACGGTGAGCAATTGAGCGCCAGTTTGAAACGCTCGAAAGGGGTCTACTTTCCCGACCCGCTACGTGCCACCGCCGGCATTCATTTCGCTACTGTGTTGCGGAAGATGGGTATTTACGAGAATGTCGAGCCGTTCTTCCGGTCTTTTCCGAGCGGCGCAGTGGCCATGGCGAACCTCGCGCAAAGCGGCGAGCCGGGACTGATCGGCTGTACGCAGGTGACCGAGATCTTGTATACCCAGGGCGTTTCGCTGGTCGGGCTGTTGCCCAAGGAATTCGAACTGTCGACGCTCTATTCGGCAGCCGTCAGCAGCAAGGCCGCGAACCCGGAATTGGCACGCGCCTTCGTCCAGTTCCTCACCGGCGGCGAGACCCGGACGCTGCGCGCATCTAGCGGATTCAATGTTTAGTTTGCTGCGCATGAGCGTTCCAGGCACCCGGTAACGACGTGCCGCTCATCATGGCGTGCCGCTGAGACTGAGATTGATTCAAGCGGCAGTCGATACGAAGGAAAAATTCAGAAAAGAACTATATGTAATTCAGTACATTAATTAGTAGTGCATATGCAGTAAACAAATTGACAACCACATACCAAAGAGAATGGAGGTGATAGTGAAAAAATCACTGCTAGCATTGCCGATACTGGCTGTTTGTGCGACGCACGCGAACGCGCAGAGCAGTGTCACGCTGTACGGGCTTCTTGATGAAGGCTTGATGCTCAACACCAACGCCAAGAACGTAGTCAACGGAAAGAATGTCGGTGGCCGTCAGTTTCAGGTAGATTCCAACTCGGGTCTGCAAGGCAGCCGGTGGGGCTTGAAAGGTTCCGAGGATCTGGGCGGCGGGCTGAAGGCGATCTTCACGCTGGAATCCGGTATCAACGTCAGCAACGGCGCGTTTGGCCAGGGCAACACGGCTTTCGGCCGCCAGGCGTTTGTGGGCATTTCCAGCGCGAGCTACGGCACGGTCACGTTGGGTCGGCAGTACGACAGCGTCAACGATTACATCGGCAGCTATGGCTTCGCGCTCTCGTATGGCGGGTCGAGCACCGAACACCCGGGCGACATCGACAACGTCAACCACTCCTCACGCGCGAACAACACGATCAAATACGCGAGCCCCAATTTCCGCGGCTTGCAGTTCGGCGGCACGGTCTCGTTGGGCGGCATCGCCGGTGAAATATCGCAGTCGAGCGGCTATACATTGGGTGCGAACTATAACCACGGCGGCATCGGCTTAGGCGTGGCGTACGAGTACTTCAAGAACCCGTCCGCAGCGGGCGCCATTTTGAACGGCAACGTGAACGCGACGACTTTCAACTCGTTGAATTCCGGCTATCTCGGGGCGAGACCCGCGAATTCGTTGCAGATCATCGCCGCGGCCGGCAGCTATCAGATCGGACCGGCGCTGATCGGCGCGGTGTATTCGAACACGAAATACCAGAATATCGGTGCGTTCGGCGGCGCGACGGCGACCTTCAACGACTTCGAATTGAACGCGTCCTATCGGTTCACGCCGGCGCTGCTTCTGGCGGGTGTGTACAACTACACGAAGGGCAATGCAGTGCGCGGAGACATTGGCGACCAGAAGTACAATCAGTTCTCGCTGTTGCTGGACTACCTTCTGTCGAAGCGCACGGACGTCTACATGGAAGGTACGTTCCAGACGGCAAGCGGCACGAGTTCGACGGGCGCGGCGGCGGTGGCGGACATCGGCTCCCTCGGCGATTCGTCGAACAACCATCAGCTCGTCGCCCGGGTCGGGATGCGCCACAGGTTCTGACGTCGTAGCGTGGCGGCGCGCAAGCCTCGGCAGCGACACCCGTGGGGCATCGCAGGGTATGCGTCAAAGGCGCATGGCCGCCGCGATTGTGGCGGTCATTGTCATGAGTGTCGTTGCCACACGGACGCACAGCAGAATCGTGTTCTCCGATGCCGGGGCGACTCGCCGCATAAAATTAGTTATCCCGATACACTGTGTGCGTTCGAGCGTATGCCGTTCGACAACCTGACAATGCCGTACTCGGCGATGCTCACCGGAGCACTTTCTTATGAAGACGAAAGCAGGACTTCTGCTTGCGATTGTGTTGGTCACGATGCAGTCCGCTCACGCGGCGGATCTCGTGATTTTCTCCGCGGCTGCGATGAAAGGCGCACTGGAGAACCTGCCCGAACACTATCTGGCTGCAACAGGCGATCACGTGCGCCTCATCTACGGCACCGCGGGACAGGTGCGTGACCGGGCAATATCGGGGCAGGCGTTCGACCTCGTCATCGTCCCACCGGAGCCTCTCGCCAAACTGACCGAGCAAGATCTTGTCAGGAAGGGTTCGCAGGTCGATGTCGCGCGCGTGCGGCTCGGAGTCGCGGTCAAAGCCGGTGCCGCGTTGCCCGCGATCAACGACGACCCGGCGTTCACGAGGGCCTTGCTCGATGCCCCTTCGATCGGCATGGCCGACCCCGCCACCGGCGCTACCTCGGGCATTTATCTGGCCCGGTTGATTGACCGCCTCGGAATTGGCGGCACAGTGGCTCCCAAGGTCAAATATTATCCGGAAGGGCAAACCGCGATGGAAGCGATGGCACGAGGCGAGGTGTCCCTCGGATTGGGCCAGACCAGCGAAATCAAGCCCGTGCATGGAGTCACCCTCGTCGGGCCGATCCCGGAAGATTTGCAACTCGTGACGACCTACGCAGCGGGCATAGGTACAAAGAGCGAGCATCCGGATGCAGCGCAAAAGCTGCTTTCCTATCTCACCGGACCGGCAGTGCAAACGTCTTTGAAGGCGAACGGATTCGACCTCGTCTCACCTACTAATTGACTCATTCCGTACCACGGCACACGCCCATGGAGTCGAGACAAACGGGAGTGTTGCCCGGGCTCGACGGTACGAGCACAAGGACTAGTAACGTCTCAATTCTCATAATCGGGAAAAAACAATGAGCAACACGAAAGACACGCAGCAGAGGGTCCAGCGACGCCGTTTGCTGCAAGGCGCGGCGCTAACATTGATGGCCACGGCAGTGCCGCTCTCCGCTAACGCGGCGGCGCCGCGGATCATTGCCGAAGATCACTGGGCGCAGAAAGGTGCGGTGAAACTGTATCTGTATCGCAAGCGACTCGCGGACGACCGCAACGCAAGTTCCGGCCCGAAGCCTGTGTTATTCCTCGTGCACGGGTCGTCGTTTTCGGGCCGCGGGGGCTTCGATCTGCAAGTGCCGGGCACGGAGAACTACTCGTTCATGGACGAGTTTGCTCGCTACGGCTTCGACGTCTGGACCATGGACCATGAAAACTACGGCCGCTCGTCGCAGACGGATTCGAACTCCGATGTCCGCTCCGGTGTCGAGGACCTGAAAGCCGCAATGCCGGTGGTCGAAAAGGTGACTGGCCAAAAAACGTTCATGTTCTATGGCCAGTCGTCCGGCGCCCTCCGGCTGGGCGTCTTTGCGATGGAAGAGCCGGACCGCGTGGAGCGCATGGTCCTGGATGCAATCACCTATACGGGCGAGGGCGCGCCGGAAATCATGAGGCGGCGCGCGAACATCGCGGCACTCGAGGCCAGCAATTCCCGTCCAACCTCGCAAGCGAGCTTCGATGCCATCTTCGCCCGCGACGACCCGTCGACGGTCGATCCCAAAGTACCGAAGGCATTGGGCGACTATGAACTCAAGCTCACCAATCGGACGCCGAACGGCACCTACATCGATATGGCGATTCATATGCCGATGGTCGATCCGAAACGACTGCAGTGTCCCGTCTGCATGACGAGAGCCGAGCACGACGGCAATGCGACCGATGCGGAACTGCTCGATTTCTTTTCGCAGTTGCCGAACAAGGACAAGCAGTTCTGCGAGATCAAGGGAGTGGCTCACATCGCGGTGCTGGGCATCAATCGGCATCGTATCTGGCATGCGATGCATGCCTTCTACACGATGCCTCCGCAGCGTTCAGCCTGACGTAGGCGAGAGCGTGCAAAAGTTGGGGAGGACCGCTCGACTATCTGGATGCCGCACCACTTCGTGTGCGGTACGCAGATCAGTCGGGCCACATTCTCGTGAGCGCCGACTGTCGTCGCGGGCGGTGGCTGCCCGTCAGAACTTGTGCCGCATGCCTACACGAAGCACGACCTGATGATTGTCGCTCGATGGCGTCACGCCGTTGATCGCTGCAACCGCCGCACTTCCCGTCGAGTCCGTACCGGAAGCCTTTTGGTAGATTCCTACGAAATAGACATCCGTGCGCCTCGAAAGGAAATAGTCAGCGCCGAGTTGGGCCTGATGATAGGTCGCGCCATCCCGGCCGTTTACCGAACTGCCCTTCGTGTAATCGTAGGCGGCACCCACGAGGAATGCAGGCGTGATCTGATATTTGAAGTTCGCTTCGACGTTGTTGAAGATCGCCGTGCCGCGATTGCCGAATGGATTCGGTCCCGAGCCGCCGCCATCGAGATTGTCGAAACGCGTATTCGAATAGGTGCCGCCGAACGTGGCCGCGCCAAACGTGTACGCACCGCCCGCCGCATAGACTTCCTGCGTGCGCGCATCGGCAAAGCCGGAGAACACGGGCGATGCAATGTTGTTCAACGTCGCGAGCGGCGCGGAGCCGGTCGTGTTCGCGAGCACGCTGGTGCCGTAGAACGAGGTGTTCGGATTGCGGATGTTCAGATAGCCGACGCCAAGCCCGAGCGGCCCGTTGTAGTAAGAGCCGCCGAGCGACCAGATCTGATTCTGACTGAAATTACCCGCTACGCCGCCAGGACTGTAGACGCCGCCGAACGTGAAGCCGCCGTAGTTGTTGCTCGTATATTTGATCGCGTTGTTGACCCGGTTCGAGTTGTTGATGTTATCCAGGTCGCCTGGGTGCGCGGTGTAAAAGCCGCCCCATTGATCGCCCACTTCGAACAGGCCAACGTAGTCCACCACGGAATCGTATTGACGCCCAAGCGTCACCGTCCCATAACGCGTGGCCAGTCCGACGTATAACTGACGGCCGAATTCAAGCCCGCCCTGGCCGAGTTTGCCGCTGCTCAGATCCATGCCGCCTTCGAGCAGGAAAACCGCTTTCATGCCGCCGCCCAGATCTTCGCTACCGCGCAATCCCCAGCGGCTCGCCTGAATCTCGCCGCTCACCATGCTGTACTGGCGCGCGCCGTGTGAGTTGTTATTGAAGGTCAACCCTTCGTCGACGATCCCGTAAAGCGTAACGCTGCTCTGCGCCTGTGCGATAGCCGCGTGCGTTCCAAGCGCACCAATTACTCCCGCAATGCAAAGTGACTTTTTCATCCTGTTTCCAGACTGTATCGTTGACGTCGAGTCCCTCGGTGCGAAACCAGGGGTGGATTTCACGGTCATGATTTGCCGGCCGCGAGGCATGCTACAAAGCAGGCATCCTAAAGAAACGAAATCGAGCGCATAGCCACATGAATCCGTTTCGCTTTCTTTACACCGGCCTTCGATAGCGCCTTCGCGTCCAGATCGATTTCCGGTTGCGACGAAAATTAAGCAGCCTATTTTGTCTTGTCAATGGAACATTTGACGCGGTAAATGTCCTATTGGCGCGTAAAGCGTTGAAGCTTCTGCGAAGTTCGTCAGTTGGGTGTTTTCCCCATGGAACAAGCCACCGCGCAACTTGTTCTATCGTTCATCCAGTCTCGTCCAGCAAACTGTCCGCTCTGATGGAGGGAGCGGATCATCGAGCTTGCACGTTTCTTACTGCAAGCCAGTTGCTTCCGTCGGTGTTTACGAGGTAGAACAATCTTTATTTTCCAATTTGTTCTATTGACCCGACATTACGACACTTCTAGAGTGAGCCTCATGGAAACCACCTTACCCCTGCCGAAATACCACCAGATCTACCTGGTATTGCGCGAGCAACTCCAGGAAGGCCGCTTCGACGAAGAAGGCGTGCCCGGCGAACATCTGCTCGCTGAACAGTTCGCGGTCGCACGCATTACGATTCGCAAGGCAATGGAGATGCTGGTGGCGGACGGGCTGGTCACGCGCCGGCCGGGCGTGGGGACGTGGCCGCAGCGTATCGATACGGGAAAAAAGCAGGGCAATGCGAAAGCCGCACCGGTTTCGCGCGAGAAAGCGCACCTCACCGGCCTGCTCGAGAACATCGTGAATATGGGGTTGCGCACCACGGTCGAAGTGATAGACAGCACGGAAGTGCTCGCTTCGGACGCGATCGCGGAGGCGCTGCATCTGTCTGTGGGCGATGCCGTCTACAAGAGTATCCGGGTTCGCAGCACGTCGGCGGGACCGGTGTCGTTCATCACGACACACGTGCCCAAAGCCGTCGCCGAAATCAACCGCCGCGACCTCAAGCGCAAGCCCTTGCTGATGTTGCTGGAGGAAGCGGGCGTGCAGCTCGGCGGCGCGACGCAAACCATTTCGGCGCGCCTCGCCGACGCTGTGGTTGCGCGCCATCTCGACGTCGCGGTCGGCTCGGCGTTGCTCGCCGTGACGCGTCTCGTGCGCGACACCGACGAACGGCCGGTGCAATTGCTCCAGGGGCTGTACCGGCCCGATCGCTATCAGTATCAGTTGCAGCTCTCTCGGATTGGCGACATCGACGCCAAGGTCTGGGTCAGCGAGGAACTGTCCGCCACCTTCAACTAACGCAATCCTACGGAGATCGCATGAGTTCGCGTCGCACTTTCCTGCGTCGGTCCACCGCCGCCGCGGCACTGGTTGCAGCACCTTGGGTCGCTCGTGCCGCGAGCGCGAAGAGCATCAAGATCGGCGTGCTGCATCCCGTCACCGGAGCGTTGGCCTATTCGGGGCAGCAATGCCGGCTGGGCGCTTTGCTGGCCATCGAGGACATCAACAACGCCGGCGGCATCAAGTCGCAAGGCGGCGCGCTCATCGAGGCGGTGCTGGGCGACGCGCAATCGCGGCCCGAGGCGGGCGCCGCCGAGGTCGAGAGAATGAACGAGGCGGGCGTGACGGCGATCGTCGGCGCCTATGCATCGGCGATCTGTCTCACCACGACCCAGACGGCCGCGAAGTACGGCTTGCCGCATGTGGTCGATGTCGGCGTCGCCGATCAGATCGTCGAGCGCGGACTCACGAATACGTTTCGCTTCGGTCCCGGCTACCGGATGTGCAGCCAGCGCGCGGTCGACAACCTCAATACGTTGAATACCGACGCGGGCAAACCGGCCAGAACGGTGATGATCGTGCACGAAGAATCGCTGTTCGGCGCCGGCACGGCTGCGCTGCTCAGCAGCGAGTTGCCCAAGTACGGTTTCGAAATCAAGGAAGTCATCAAGCATCCGAATCCGACGCGCGACTTCAACAACATCGTGCTACGCATGCGCGCGGTCAATCCCGACATCGTGATTCCCGCCAACTATTACAACGAATACGCGCTGTTGCTGCGCGCGATGAAACAGCAGAACGTGCGCCCCAAAGCAATCTATTCGGTGTTGGGCGGGGCCGCATCGAGCTATAAGTTTCTGAAGGAGTTTCCGGATATCGCGGACGGCATCATCGATTGCAATCACTGGTTCAATCCGAAGGATGCGCGTGTTGCGCCGTTGCGCAAACGGGTCGAAGCGAAGGGCGCGTACTTCTCATATGAAGTGTTCATGACCTACACCGCGACGATGCTGCTAGCCGACGCACTGGAGCGCGCGAAATCCGCCGACCGCGCCGCCGTCAATGCGGCACTTGCCTCGAGCGCTTTCAAGGATCACATGATGCCGTATGGTCCGACGCATTTCGTCAACGGTCAGAACACCGGCGCGCAACCGCTTCTCACTCAGGTGGTCGGCAACGATATCAAGGTCGTGCTGCCGCCGGCCTATCGCGAAGTGGCGCCGCAGTTTCCGCTCAAGAGCTGAGGCAGCGCATGTTCGATCCGGTGATTCTCTTCTCCGCGCTGCTCAACGGACTGACAACGGGTGCGGTCTATGCGCTCATCGCGCTCGGTCTCACACTGATTTACGGCGTGCTGCACATCATCAACTTCGCGCACGGCGCGGCGTTGATGGTGGCGCTGTATGCGGTCTATCTGCTGAAGGAACGGCTCGGCATCGATCCGTATCTGGCGCTGCCGGTGGTGACACTCGGCATGTTCGCATTCGGCTACGCACTGCAGCGCTGCGTGATCAATCGCGCGAGTCACGGCAAGGACGAAAACATTTTGCTGGTCACGCTCGGTCTGTCGATCGTGTTGGAGAATCTGGCGCTCGTGTGGTTCCACTCCGATACGCGCAACATCGAGACGTCCTATACGCTCGCGACGGTCGCTATCGGTCCCGCAATGATCGCTTTGCCAAAGGTCATCGGTTTTTTCGGCGCGCTGGTGGTGGCGGCCGCGCTCTTTCTCGTGATCCGCATGACCGATCTGGGCCGCGCGATTCGCGCCGTGTCGCGCGAGAAGCACGGTGCGAAGCTGATGGGTATCGACGTCGACAAGGTTTATGCGCTGTCGTTCGGCATCGGCATGGCGTGTGTCGGCGCGGCGGCCTGTTTTCTGTTGCCAAGCTATTACGTCAATCCGCAGGTCGGCAACGGCTTCGTGCTGGTCGCGTTCACGATCGTCGTGCTGGGCGGCATGGGCAGCTTCGCGGGCGCATTGATCGGCGGTCTGCTCATCGGCGTGGTCGAGTCGTTTGGCGGCCTGTGGTTCGGTGATTCGCTGGGTCAGATGGGCATCTTCGCGATTTTCATTGTCGTGCTGCTGATGCGTCCGCAAGGGCTGTTCGGAGTGAGGACCTAAGTGATGCGCGACGTTCGTTCGATCCTTGTTTTCGGTGTCCTGGCGGCCGCGCTTGCGAGCTTGCTGCAGTCGGGCGTATGGCTCACCTTCCTGATGATGTCGCTGTACGCCGTGTTGCTGGCGCAATCATGGAACATCCTCGGCGGCTACGGCGGTCAATTGTCATTCGGACATGCGTTGTTCTTCGGCGTCGGCGCATACACGCAGGCGATCGCGCAATTGAGTTGGGGCTGGAATCCGTGGCTCGCGTTGCCGCTCGCCATCGCCTTCGGTGTGGTCGCCGGGCTGGTGGTCGGCGCGCTCGCGTTTCGCGGCGGCCTGAAGGGTTCGTACTTCGCGCTCGTGACGCTGGCCTTCGCCGAGGTCGCGCGCATTGTCGCGGTGTCGGTGCCGTTCACGGGCGGCGGCGTCGGACTGATGGTGCCGCTGCATGCGAGCGCCGCGAACCTGCAGTTCGGCACGCGGCGCGGCTATGTGTTCCTGCTGCTGGCATTCGTCATGATGGCGCTGGCCGTCACCGCATGGTTGCGGCATTCGCGCTTCGGCGCCTATCTGCAGGCGGTGCGCGACAACGAGAGCGCCGCGCGGGCAATCGGCGTCAATCCCGTGCGCGTGAAGCTGGGCGCCATTGCGCTGTCCGCGGCATTCATGAGCGCGGCGGGCGTGTGCTACGTGCAGATGTTCCAGTATATCGACGCCGATATCGCGTTCGGCCCGGCGAGATCGATCGAAGCGCTGGTCGGCGTGATCGTCGGCGGCGTGGGCACATTGTGGGGACCGGTGCTCGGCGCGGCGCTGCTCTATGTATTGGGCGAGTTGACCCGCAACCTGTTCGGCGAGTTGCCCGGCATCAGCATGGTGATCTACGGCGTGGTGCTGGTCGTGATCGTGATGTTCCTCCCGCGCGGAATCACGGGCGCGGGCGCATCGGTGCGGCGCATGACCGGCCTGCCCGCGACGTCGAAGCGCAGCGGCAAGCGCAAGGAGGAAGCCCATGTCTGAAGCGCTGTTACAAGCCCGTGGTCTGTCGATCACGTTCGGCGGTCTGAAGGCCGTGCAGGACGTCAGCCTCGATGTCCTGCCGAATACGCTCACGGCGCTCGTCGGACCGAACGGCGCGGGCAAGACCACGCTGTTCGCGTTGCTGTCGGGCTTTCTGCGACCCGGCGCGGGCCGTGTGCAGTACCTGGGCCGCGACATTACCGGCATGGCACCGCACGAGTCCGCGCGGCTCGGTTTGACGCGCACGTTCCAGATTGTGCAGCCGTTCGGCGCTCAGACGGTCCGCGAGAATATCGCGGTCGGCGCGCATCTGCATCTGCCTGGGCGGCGCGAGGCCCTGGCGGCGGCAGAGGAAGTCGCCGCGCGCGTGAACCTGCACGACCGGCTCGACCAGCCCGCCGCGGACCTGACCGTGGGTGGCCGCAAACGTCTCGAACTGGCACGCGCGCTCGCCACCAAACCGCGTTTGCTGTTGCTCGATGAAGTGCTCGCGGGCCTGAATCCAAGCGAAATCGACGAAATGATTCCGGTGATTCGCGGTCTCGTCGATAGCGGCGTGACGGTGCTGATGATCGAACACGTCATGCGCGCCGTGATGAGCCTTGCCGAACATGTGTGGGTGCTCGCGCAAGGCCGTCTGATCGCTGGAGGCACGCCGCGCGAGGTGACATCCGATAGCGCAGTGATCGAGGCGTATCTCGGTCACGGCACAGCCGAACGGCTGGCGCGCGAAGGAGGGCATTCATGAGCGCATTGCTCGAAGTGGATGGGCTTCATACGGGATACGGCCGAACCGAAGTGTTGCGCGGCGTCGATCTTCGTGTCGGCGAAGGCGAGATCGTCGTGCTGCTCGGCAGCAATGGCGTCGGCAAGACGACGCTGAACAACACGGTGTGCGGAATCAATGCCGTTTGGCAGGGTGCCGTGCGCTTCGACGGGCACGAGTTGACGGGCCGGCACTATCGCGCCGTCGTGAAAGCCGGCCTGATTCAGGTGCCCGAAGGCCGGCGGATTTTCCCGAATCTGAGCGTGCGCGAAAACCTGGAGCTTGGCGCGTTTTTACGCGGCAAGCCGAATCGCGCCCGCAACCTCGCGCGCATGCTGGAGACCTTTCCGCGTCTCGGCGAACGCATCGATCAGCCGGCGGGCACGATGTCGGGCGGCGAGCAGCAGATGCTGGCGATCGGGCGCGGCCTGATGGCCGAGCCGCGCCTGCTGATTCTGGACGAACCGTCGCTCGGTCTGTCGCCGTTGATGGTCGAAGAGATGTTTGCGCTGATCGCGCGCTTGCAGGGCGAAGGGCTCGCGATCCTGCTGGTCGAGCAGAACGTCGTGCAGTCGCTCGAAACCGGGCAGCGCGGGTATGTGCTGGAGAACGGGCTCGTCCGTTACTCCGGCACGTGCGCGGAATTGATGGCCAGCGACGAATTGCGTCGCGCGTATCTGGGGATGTAGTCAATGCCAGTAGCACAAACGCTTGCACAAAAACTGATTGCGGCGGCCTGCGGGCGGCCGGAAGTGGAAGTCGGGGAAATCGTCACCTGCAACGTGGATCTCGCCATGTTTCATGATTCGAGCGGTCCGCGGCGCCTGAAACCCATGCTCGAGCAACTCGGCGCGTCGTTGTGGGACAAGTCGAAAGTCGTGCTCGTGATCGACCACTATGTACCCGAGACCGACGATGAATCGCGCCGCATCGTGCACATCGCGCGCGATTGGGCGGTGGCGCAGCAGCTGCCGAACGTCTACGACGGCGTCGGCATCTGCCACGTCGTCTTGCCGGAACGCGGCCACCTGCGGCCGGGCATGTTCTGCGTCGGCGGCGACTCGCATTCGCCGACGGGCGGCGCATTCGGCGCGTACATGTTCGGCATCGGCAGCACCGAGATGCTCGGCGTCGCGGTGTCGGGGCAAATCTGGGTCAAGGTGCCGCGCACGCTGCGGATGAACTGGCGGCAGCGCCTCGCGCAGGGCGTCACGGCGAAAGACATGATGCTGCATATGATCGGCCGCTTCGGCATGAATGGCGGCCGCTACCAGGCCGTCGAATTTTGCGGCGAGGCCGTGACGGCGCTGTCGATGCAGGAGCGCATGACGTTGTCGAACATGAGTGCGGAACTCGGTGCGCAAGTCGGCCTGATTGCGCCGGATTCGGTGACGGCCGACTATTTGCGCGCTGCCGGCGTGCAGGACGACATCGACCTCGCCCGCTGGCAAGGCGATCCGCAAGCGCAGGCCGAGACGCACGATTTCGATGCCGCGCGGCTCGCGCCTCAGGTGGCCGCGCCGCACAGCCCGGCGAATACGCGTGACGTTGGCGCATACGGCGAGGTGGCCGTCGACGTCGCCTATATCGGCGCTTGCACGGGCGCGAAGCTGGAGGACTTGCGGGCGGCGGCGAGCGTGCTGCGCGGTCATCGCATCGCGAGCGGCGTGCAACTCGTTGTCGCTCCCGCAAGCGTGCGCGATCGGGAGCAGGCCGCGCGCGAAGGCGTGATGGCCGTGCTGGAACAGGCGGGCGCCCAACTGCTGGCGACCACGTGCGGCGCGTGCGCCGGTTACGGCGGTTCGATCCCCGAAAACAGCACGGTGATTTCGAGTACCGCGCGCAACTTCAAGGGACGCATGGGCGCGGCGTCGGCGCGGGTCTATCTGGGCTCGCCTTATACCGTCGCGGCGTCTGCGTTGCGCGGGCGCATTACCGATCCGCGCGAGGTGCTGGCATGAGCGAACGTCCGACCAACCCGCCGCAAACCGTGCATGGAGAGACGTCCGCTGCGCATCGCGTCTGGCGCGTCGGCGCGGATATCGATACCGATGCGCTCGCGCCCGGCGCGTACATGAAATTCGGCATCGACGAAATCGCGCGACACTGTCTGGAGATTGCGCGCCCCGACTTCGCGGCGGGCGTGCAGCCGGGCGACGTGCTCGTGGCCGGGCCGAACTTCGGCATCGGCTCGTCGCGCGAACAGGCGGCGGCCGCGCTGGTGCGGCTCGGCGTGCGGGCCGTGATCGCGCCGGCATTCAACGGACTCTATTTCCGCAACGCGTTCAACGTCGGCCTGTTGCTGCTCACATGTGCTGACGCCGGATCCATCGACGAAGGCGAGCAGATCGCGATCGACCCGCGCGCGGGCCGCATCCGCCGCGCCGATGGCGTCGAACTGACGTGCGAGCCGGTGCCCGCGTTTCTGCTCGACATGGTGGAGGCGGGCGGTCTGCTCAACCTGCTCAAGCAGCGTTACCCCACATCCAACGGAGGCACCTCATGCTAGATCCCGTCACGCTGGCGGTCCTCAAAGGGCGGCTGGAACAGATCGCCGACGAAATGGACGCGACGCTCTACCGCAGCGCGTTCAATCCGATCATCGCGGAAGCGCACGACGCCTGTCACGGCATCTACGACGCGTTGTCGGGCGCGACGCTGGTGCAGGGCAAGTCCGGCCTGCCCGTGTTCGTCGGCGCGATGGCGTTCGCGGTGCGGGCGGCGATCCGCGTCGCGGGCGAGCGCGGCGGCATGGTCGATGGCGACGTCTGGTTGTTCAACGACCCGTATGAAGGCGGCACGCACGCCAACGACTTCAAGCTCGTGCGGCCCGTGTTTCGCGACGGCAAGCTGTTTTGCTTCCTGGCGTCGGCCGCGCACTGGCACGATGTCGGCGGCGCGGTGCCCGGCAATTACAATCCCGCCGCCACCGAATGCTGGCAGGAAGCCGTGCAGATTCCGCCCGTGCGTATCGTGCGGCGCGGCGAACTCGATGCCGACGTGCTCGCCATCCTGCAGGCCAACACGCGCCTGCCCGACAGCCTGTGGGGCGACCTCAACGGCCAGCTCGCGGCGCTCGAACTGGGCGCGCGTCGCCTGGGCAGCTTGCTCGACGACTACAGCGACGCTACCGTGCTCGAAGCGCTCGCACTGCTGCGCGAGCGCGCCGTCAAGCTGATGCGCTCGCACGTGGCGGCGCTGCCGGACGGCGACTACGCGTTCGACGACATGCTCGACAACGACGGCGTGCGCGACGAGCCGCTGAAGATCGCGTTGCGCATGCGCGTGGCGGGCGACACGTTGACGCTCGACTTCACCGGCACGTCGCCTGCCTGCGCCGGGCCGGTGAACATTTCGCGCGCCACGGCGATTGCCGCGTGCTATGTCGCGCTCAAGCATCTCTTTCCCGACGTGCCCGCCAATGCCGGCGTACTGGACGCCGTGTCGTTCGTGCTGCCGGACGGGCTGCTGATCTCGGCGGACCGGCCGCGCCCCGTCGGCGGCTACACCGAAACGATCCTGCGCATGATCGACGTGATCTTCTGCGCGATGGCGCAGGCCGCGCCGGAACTGGCAATGGCCCAGGCGTACGGCACCATCAACGCGCTGTCGATCGCCGGGCATCGCAGCGAGGGCGCGCGCAAGGGCCAGCGGTGGGTGATGTTCAGTTTCTTCGGTGGCGGCCATGGCGGCCATTCGCAAGGCGACGGTCTGAGTCACGGCAATGCGCCGATCTCGACGGCGACCATTCCGCCGCTCGAGATTCTCGAAGCCGCGTATCCGGTGCGTTTCACGCAGTGGGCATTGCGTCCCGACTCGGGCGGCGACGGCACCTATCGCGGCGGTCTCGGCGCGATCTACGAAATCGAACTGCTCGAACATGAGGCCGAAGCGTTCATTTTCGGCGAACGCGGACGCTCGGCTCCGCAAGGTATCGCGGGCGGCGAGGCGTCCGTGCCCAACGTGTTCCGTTATCAGCAGAACGGTGCATGGCACACGCCGCCGATGGCGTCGAAGATGCTCGGCATTCGCCTGAAGCGCGGCGAACGGGTGCGGCTCGAAACGCCAGGCGGCGGCGGTTACGGCGCGCCGTCCGGGCGTGACGATGCCGCCCGCAAGCGCGATTCGGCAATGGGTTATGTGACGACAGCTCGGAAGGAGCAACAGGTATGAAGGCGGCTGCACACGGTTCAATCGTCGTCGGTGTCGACGTGGGGGGCACGTTCACCGATCTGTTCGTGCTCGACGAAAAGGCGGGCACGGCGCGCGTCGTCAAGGTGCCGTCCACACGGGGCGAGGAAGCGCGCGGCTTCATGAACGGCATCGAACGCATCGGTGCGCCGGGCGACGACGCAGGCGAACACGGCGCCGGCGCGATCGCGACGATCGTGCACGGCACCACGGTCGGCACGAACGCCTTGCTCGAACGCAAGGTGGCGCGCACGGGCATCATTACGACGGCAGGCTTTCGCGACGTGCTCGAAATGCGCCGCCGCGACCGCCCGCGCACCTGGGGCTTGCGCGGCAGCTTTGAGCCGGTGGTGCCGCGCGATCTTCGCCTCGAAGTGAACGAACGCGTGTTGGCCGACGGCGCCTTGCACACGCCGGTGGATCTCGCGCAGGTGCGGGCGGCGGCGCGCGATCTGCTCGAACGCGGCTGCGAAGCGGTGTGCGTCTTCTTTATCAATGCCTACGCGAATCCGCTCAACGAAGCGCAAGCCGTCGAGGCGGTGCGCGTGATCTGGCCGAACGCGAACGTGACGGCGGCAACCGAGGTGCTGCCCGAAATCCGCGAATTCGAACGATGCTCGACAGCCACGTTGAACGCCGCGTTGCAGCCGGTGGTGGGCGGCTATCTGACGCGCCTCGAAGGCGATCTGAAGGCGCATGGTTTTCGCGGCGAACTGCTGGTCGTGCAGAGCAACGGCGGCATCATGTCGCGCCAGACCGCGTGCGACGTGCCGGTGCGCACGGCGCTGTCGGGTCCGGCTGCGGGTGTGATCGCGTGCGCCGCAATCGGGCGTGCGGCGGGCTATCCGAACCTCGTGACGGGCGACATGGGCGGCACGTCGTTCGATGTGTCGCTGGTGGCGAACGGCGAAGCATCGTTGTCCGCGCAGACGTCGATCGACTTCGGCATGGTGGTGCGCGCGCCGATGATCCAGATCGAGACGATCGGCGCGGGCGGCGGCTCGATCGCGTCGGTCGATGCGGGCGGCCTGCTGCAGGTCGGTCCCGAATCGGCGGGTAGCGTGCCGGGGCCGGCGTGCTACGGACGCGGCAATCTGCGCCCAACGGTGACCGATGCCAACGTGCTGCTCGGACGCATCGCGGCGGATCGTCCTTTGGGCGGCGGCCTGCTGGCACAGATGGACGTCGGCAAGGCGCACGAGGCGATCAGCGAGCACGTCGGCGCGCCGCTCGGGCTGAATGCCCACGCGGCGGCCGAGGCGATCCTGACGGTCGCCAATGCGAAGATGGCGGGCGCGATCCGGCTGGTGTCGATCGAGCGTGGCCACGATCCACGCGAGTTCGCGTACATGCCGTTCGGCGGCGGTGGCGCGTTGCATGTGTGCGCGATGATGCGCGAAGTCGGCACCACGACGGGCATCGTGCCGCGCTTCCCCGGCGTGACGTCGGCCATCGGCTGCGTGATCGCCGACATGCGGCACGACGCGGTGCAGACGCTCAATCGCGCGCTCGCCGATCTCGATGTCGAAGACTTGCGCGCGCGCGTCGCCGGCATGGCCGACGCGTGCCAGGCGCGGCTCGACTCCGCCGGTGTCGCGTTCGAAGCGGTGCGCGAAAGTATCGAACTCGACATGCTCTACGTCGGGCAAAGCCATACGGTGCGTGTGGAAGTGCCGCGCGATGCGCTGGAACGCGCCGACATCGGCGCGGCTTTCGAAGCGGCCTATCGCGCGGCCTATGGGCGCGCGCTGAGCGGCATCGCGGTGCGCATCCTGAACCTGCGTTATGCGCGTATCGGTGTGCGGCCCAAGTTCGATCTGGCGGTGCTCGCGCCGAAAGCCATGGCGATGCCGCCATCGCTCGGTACGCAAGCCGTTTTCCACGCGGGGAAATGGTGGGACGCAACGCGCTTTGCACGCCTCGATCTGCCGGTGGATGCAACGGTCGACGGTCCCGCGATTCTCGAGCAGGGGGATACGACGATCTGGCTCGAACCCGGATTCAGCGGGCGCGTCGATGCGCTCGGCAATCTGTTGATCACACGCAAGCCGGACTAAGGAGCCGCACATGTCGACCGACACGACCCTGGACGCGCGTCATACCGCGCTCATCATCGTCGATCTGCAGAACGACTTTCTGAGCGAAGGCGGTGCCTACGATCGCGGCGGCGCGGCTTCGAATGCTGCGCGCGCGTTACCGCCGCGCATTGCGCCCGTGGCGCGCACGTTGAAGCAGCGAGGCGGTTTTATCGCGGCCAGCCAGTTTACGTTGTGGCCGGATGCTGACGGCGAGCCGATGATTTCGCCGCATCTGAAGCAACTGCGTCCATTTTTGCGTCGTGGGGATTTTGTCGCCGGCTCGCGCGGTCAGGCGACGGTCTCCGCACTTGAGCCTTTCATCGACGTGTCGGTTTGGAAGGTCGCCTATTCGGCCTTCTTCAACACGCAGCTCGACTGGGTGCTGCGCCGCGCGCGTATCGACACCGTGGCGATTTGCGGCATCGTCACTAATGGCGGCGTGGCGAGCACCGCGCGCGACGCGCACATGCGCGACTATCGCGTGCTGGTGCTGGGCGATGGCTGCGCGGCATCGACGCAAGCCGCGCACGACACGGCGCTCGCCGATCTGCGCACGATCGGCGAATTGACGACCTGCGACGCCTTCGCGGATCGCCTCGCAACGTAAGTGCGCCACGTTGCGCGCGCGTGGTCGCGCGCAATCGGCCTTTTTGCCTTTTTGAACTGCAGGAATAAAAATCATGGCGACCGAAATCAAACCACTGAAGACACTTCTCGCCCAAGGTGCCTTGCTCGCGCCTGGCGTCTTCGATGCGTTGAGCGCGCTGGTCGCGCAACAGGCTGGTTTCGAAGGGTTGTATCTGTCCGGGGCTTCGATTGCGTACACGCGGTTAGGGCGTTCCGATGTCGGCTTGACGACGTTTCCCGAAGTCGAAGATACGCTCGCGCGCATCACCGAGCGTGTCGCGTTGCCGGTGATCGTCGATGCCGATACTGGCTTCGGCAATGCGCTGAACGTCAAGCGCACGGTGCGCGGCTTCGAGCGCGCCGGCGCTGCGATGATCCAGCTCGAAGATCAGACATTCCCGAAGCGCTGCGGGCATCTCGATGGCAAATCGGTGATTCCCGCAGGCGAAATGTGCGGCAAACTGCGGGCGGCCGTGGATGCAAGGGTGAGCGCCAATACGCTGATTCTCGCGCGCACCGACGCGGCGGCTGTCGAAGGGCTGGACGCTGCGCTCGAGCGTGCCGAGCGTTATCTGGAAGCGGGCGCGGACGCGTTGTTCATTGAGGCGTTGCGCTCACTCGAGCAGATGGAGACCGTGTGCGAGCGCTTCGCTGGCCGCGTGCCGCTGCTTGCGAATATGGTCGAGGGCGGCAAGACACCGATACAGAATGCACGGACGCTCACGCAACTGGGCTTTCGTATCGTGATCTTTCCTGGCGGCACGGCGCGCGCGGTGACGCATACGTTACAGGGCTATTATGGCTGCCTGCATGCCCACGGGACGACCGCGCCGTGGCGAGACCGGATGCTCGATTTCGATGGCATCAATGAGGTTATTGGTACGCCGGCCCTGATGGCGGAGTCGGAGTTGTACAAGTAGCCGCTTTTGCGCAACGCCGAAAACCATTGCGAGTGTTTTAACGAACCCGGCAAGTTTGGCGTCGGCGGCCGGGGCGCGGCGAGCCGCGTCAGACCGCGCTTTCGCGCTCCATGCGCTGGTCGTCAGCGCCGCGGTGCAGCGTCTGTTGTGCTTTCAGGTAGCGTGCGACCTCGGGGCTCGTCACGAAGCTCGCGGCGGAGGAGGCCGCGAGAATGTCCCTGGCCTCTTGCGGTTTCGCGATCGCGAAGCCCTGCACATAGTCGACGCCCAATTCCTTCAGCGCGCGCAAGGTCTCGAGGTCTTCGACCCATTCGGCGATGCTGCGCATGCCGAGATTGCGTGCGAGGGTAATGATCGCCTCGACGATCGCAATGTCGGCCGGATGGTTGCACATCGTGCGCACAAACTCGCCGTCGATCTTCAGTGCATCGGCCGACAGCTTCTTCAGGTAACGCAACGACGTTTGACCCGCGCCGAAATCGTCGATCGCGATTTTTGCGCCCATGTCGTGCACGCGCGCGATAAAGCGATCCGTATGTTCGAGATCGTGCAGAGCGACGCTTTCGGTGATTTCAATGCACAGGTAATGAACGACGTCCTCGTGACGCGAGAACAGCGTGAACAGTTCGTCGAGGAAGTGTTCGTCGTTGAGCGAGCCGCCACTCAGGTTCACGCACACGAAGCAAGTGTTGGGGAGCGACGCGCGGTTCTCTCTGAGCCATGCGAGCGTCGTCGAGAGCACCCAGCGGTCGATCGCGATGATGGTGCCGGAGTCCTCGGCGGCGGCGATCAGCTTCGCGGCGGTCGCCACCGATCCGTCCGGCATGCGCAGACGCAGCAGCACTTCGAAGTCGAGTGCTTCTGTGGGCGCGCGCATCGACATGATCGGTTGCATCACGAGGAACAACCCTTCGGGCAGCCGGCTCTGTCCCAGCGCCTCGATCAGGCTGATTTCGGCGGCGCGCTCCTCGAACGCCGGCGCGCCCTTGCGTAGTGCGACGAGCCGCGCAGTGCCGCCGCGTTTCGCGGCGCGACACGCGCGGTCGGCATAGGCGAGGGCGTCCAGCACCCGTTCACCTTGCGAGCACTCGACTACGCCGATCGATCCCCTGACCTGGAACGCTCGCGTGTCGACATGAAATGGTGCGGAGTTCAACGCCAGAACGAGTTCGCGGCAGCGCGCGATTGCATCGTCGATAGCCGTGTTCGCGAGCACGCACACGAATTCGTCGCCACCGATGCGCCCGATCGGCACGTGGGAGCCGAGACGCTCGACGAGGCGCGCGGCGACGTGCCGTAATATTTCGTCGCCGGTTCCGTGGCCGAACAGGTCGTTGAACAGCTTGAAGCGGTCGAGATCGAGATACGCGAGTGCCCACGGGCCGGTTTCGCCGCGTTGCCGGCCGATTGCATGCTCGATGCCGCGACGGTTCAGGAGACCGGTGAGGGGGTCGTGCTCGGCTAGAAAGTGCAGCCGCTCCACGGCTTTCGAGCGGTCCGTCACGTCCTCGAGCGAGCCTTCGATGAAGCCTTTCGCGCGAATCGCCCGCAGCGAGTAGCGCCGCGCGTCTGTCTTCGTGCCGGCCGCGCCTTCGATTTCGATCGACGCCGAGTCGTCGCGCGCGAGAAGTTCAGCAAGAACACGCTCGGCGCCCGGGGCGAAATAGTCGGCCCAGCGATGCGAGCCGTCGTGCTGTTGAGGCAGGCCCAGCATCGAGTGCAGCGCAGGATTGGCGCGCACGAAGGCGCTTTCCCCGTTCAGCGTGAAGAGGCCGATCGGCGTGACGTCATAGGTGTTGCGCAGCTCGACCTGCATTTGCCGGCGGCGCTCGCGCTCTTCGCGCATACGTTCCGCAATCGCGAACGCACACAGCATGCTCGACGACAACGCCGTCACCACGGGGCTAAGCGCGCCCGCCAGCGCTTTCACCCCGAGCGCGGCGGCGAGCACTTGCGACAGCGTCGCGAACAGCACGATCGCCATTGACGCGACGTACCAGAGCACGGTGCGCGAGCGCGCCTTGATGACCAACTGTATGAGGAAGTAGGTCAGCACCAGTATGCAGAAGCTGGCGCATGCCCACAGCACCGGAATGAAGTGCGCGTAATTCAGCGTGAAGGCAGCGATCATCAGCAGGCAGCCGCCGTATCGCACGGCGTGCAGGCTCCAGCGCAGGCCGATGGCTTTCAGCTCGCGGCGAAACAGCTCCACGAAGAGTGTCGTGGTCAGCACGTAGTAGGCCGCGAACGTGAATTGCCGCAAAAGCGCGATATGGTCGGGCGGGATGAGCCGGCCCATCCATTCGGTATCGAAGCCCATTGCGTTGGCGCTCAGCCGGAGGTTGCCGACGAGCCAGGCGGCAAAGATCACGTAAGTCCATTCGCGATTGATGATTGCCGTAACAAACACGAAGATCGCGAGCGTCACCAGGCCGCCGGTGATCAGCGATGCGGCCTGTTGGAAGTCGAGGGTCGATATCTCGAGCTTCTCGGGGCTCGATGCGGAAGCGGTGATATACGCGGGTCCGGAGAAGGTGCCTCGGCACAGGATTTGCGCATTGGCGGCGTGCTCGCCGAGCCCGAGCGCGAAGCCGGCTTTGTTGAAGTTCATCTCGCCGCTCGTGCCGTGGCGGTCGCCCGCGCCGAGCAGCGTCAGGACGGGGGCCGTGCGCCAGCAGGATAGCGTCTGGGCGTGCCGCGACGGCAGGTCGATGAACGTGGTGGCGCCACTGGCGAGCTCAGGTGCCGTGAGCATGAACCAGAATGGCGTTTCCGCGAGATGAGTGCTGAAACGTGCGGTGGGCGCGGTATCGCGCAGGCGGGCGATGGCATTGGCGGGTGACAGTGACGCCGACGGATCCGCAACCACGGGAAAGCTGAGCGTGACCGTTCCTGTCGTATCGAATTGGCGCGGCGCCCAGAGCATGACTGCGACGCTGCCCAGCACGATCACAAATGGCGCGACGTATACGGAGAACCGCTGGAAAGCCCAGCCGGTCAGTCGGTCCCGAAACGTCCACTTAACGCTTGTCATTTGCTGCCCTTTCCCAATGACTTCATTCTCGATTTCATTGCGATGCTGCGATGGTCAGCGGCGAAAGCACGACTGTGCTAGCGCCGCCGATCTCTCGTCCGCCCGGATTTCGCCAGGCGGACACCTTGCTTTACGCTTCGCTCAGCGACCGCAGACGGTCTGAGGCTTTGCTCGGCGGGCCGCCGCACTCAGTCCCTTGGCCGTCTTCCCCCTGCTTTGATGCGACGCTGACGTCGATGTCGAGGTGATCCGTTTCAAAAAAGAATCCGAAGAACGGATGGTTGACCTTCGCCCAGCGCTGACGGACCAATGCAACCGGTTTCGCCATCACCCGATGTGGCAACCCGCCAACGTGCGCCATCGGCAGGAATTCGTTCTGGCCGTATACATCGCCGAACAGCATCGCTTCGTATTCCCGATCGAGCGGTGAACGTGCCGTAATTAACATCCAGTCGACCCCGTTTTGCGCGCAATACATGAAATATGCCTTGCACAGCGCCACCTTCACCATCCGACCGATCGCACCGCGCGCGACGCCGAGCCGGGTCGCCTCGGCGAGACGCGCCTCGCCCAACCAATCCGGCAGGCGGACCGATTGTTCGACGGCGAGCGGACCGAATGCGTTCGTTTGGACCCGCATGGTGCCGAGCGGGCCGCCATCCAGTCGCGACTGCGCGAGCAGCACGACCGTGCCGGGCGCTCCATCCAACGCCTCGACGCCCATGGTCTCGGCGAATTCCGGCAAATGGCGCCGATAGGCGGTGCGGCGCATCTCGACGGCCTTGTCGAGGTCCGCCAGGTTACTTACCACCTTTATCGTAAACGGCAACCTTTCCGTTTTCTTTACAGTGCTCTGATTAAAGCGTTCTCCGAACGACGTATAACCCGTATTTTGCGACAAAACGACTGAATCGATGCGGTCCATTTCAAACCCCGTAGTTAAATGAGAAAAAAGTTTGTCGCTGTTGAAGCGGCAGAGTCGCCCCTGAGCGACAAACTAGATTCTCATGAACGCAAACGCGGTGATATGCATAGCCGGGAAAATCCGGAGAGCGGGGTTGAAAAGAGAGGATTGGGAATCCGAAAAAATTTCGTGCCAGAAATCCGGAATCGACTTTCCGATTCTGGCGGCGAGTGTAAATCTGCGTTTGAGGGAGGTTTTGGATCGTTATTCCGCGGACACCCGGCGGAAATGCGAGAGTTGTGGCTTTCCGCGCGCCGATAAATGCGGCTGGTGCCGAGCTTCTGGGTTCGACCGAATCACCCGTCAACTGAGACGGGCACAGGAATGACGTTGAGCTTTGGAAGCGGCCCTTGGGGTGAATCCGGGCCGAACCGCAGAGGGGGCGACTCCGGCCCGTGGTTTTAGTGCGAGCGTCCAGTTAGTTGCTGTAGCGACTGACCGCAAAATCGTCGGATTTGATGGCCGGCGTTGCGCCCGACATCAAATCCGCCAGCAGTTGTCCCGAACCGCAGGACATGGTCCAGCCCAGCGTGCCGTGGCCGGTATTGAGCCATAAGCCCTTGATCGCGGTCGGGCCGATAATCGGCGTGCCGTCTGGCGTCATCGGCCGCAGGCCAGTCCAGAAGCTGGCTTGCGTCACGTCGCCTGCATGCGGGAACAGGTCGGTGACAACATATTCCAGCGTCTCGCGCCGGGTGCCGTGCAGTTCCTTATCGAAGCCCACCAGATTAGCCATGCCCCCCACGCGAATTCGATCCTCGAAGCGGGTGATCGCGACTTTGTAGGTTTCGTCGAGAATGGTCGAGACCGGTGCCTGGGCAGCGTTGGTAATTGGCACAGTGATTGAATAGCCCTTGACGGGATAGACCGGAATGCTAACCAGGTCTCGCAGCAGTGCAGTGGAATAGCTGCCGAGTGCCACGACACAAGCGTCCGCAGTCAATGTTTCGCCGTTGGAATGTACGCCCTTTAGCGTGCCGCCCTCGACGACCAGGCCATCGATGCCGCGCTGGAACAGGAACTGCACGTTGCGCGCTTGCGCCATCTCGGCCAGTTTGGTGGTGAACACGTGACAGTCGCCGGTTTCATCGCCTGGCAAACGCAGGCCTCCGACGAGTCTATTCTTTGAGCCCTCTAGCGCCGGTTCGGCGCGAGCCAGTTCGTCGCGTGACAGCAACTCATAAGACACCCCCATTTCCTTCAGAACGTCGATGTCCTTGGCGGTACCGTCCATTTGTTTTTGCGTGCGAAAGACTTGCAGCGTGCCCTGCTGGCGACCTTCGTACGTGATATGGGTATCGTTGCGCAGCGCCATGAAGCAGTCGCGACTATATTCGGCAAGCCGCACCATGCGCGCCTTGTTGACGGCATAGCGCTTTTTTGTACAGTTAGCCAGCATCTGTGTCAGCCATTGCATCTGAAACAGGGTGCCGTCCGGTTGGAGCGACAGAGGTGGATGCTTCTGCAGCAGCCATTTGACGGCCTTGGCGGGTACGCCCGGCCCGGCCCACGGTGACGCGTAGCCCGGTGAAATCTGGCCGGCGTTGCCGAAGCTTGTTTCGAGCGCAACAGCGGGTTGGCGATCGACGACCACCACCTCATGACCGGCACGCGCCAGATACCAGGCGCTCGTGACACCGACCACGCCTGCTCCGAGAATCAAGATTCGCATCGACGCCTCCTTGACGAAAGACTGTTCATTTCTGATTCTGGTGCAGGTGCAGGTGCAGGTGCAGGTGCAGGTGCAGGTGCAGGTGCAGGTGCAGAGTATGAATGATGCGCCGTTGTTGCAGTTGTCGGCGTTCTCCTGTTTTGCCGGCGCTGAATGAACGGGCGGAGATCGGACAGTGGCGCGGCACTCAGAGCGTGATCATTTGAATAGTATGCGATTTCTGTTTGGGTTCGGACCGTCTGGAACCCGCATGGCTAGCGGGACGCTTTCGCAGGTAACTTGATGTTGACGGATTCCATATCTCTGACTAAAGTCAGAGATATGGACGCATCCGACATTCTCCAGATCCGCAGCTTTAACCGCATAGTCGCCGAAAGCATTGGCGCTATCGATGACCATTTCCTCGGACG
This sequence comes from Paraburkholderia sp. NPDC080076, assembly GCF_050281145.1. Taxonomy (NCBI): domain Bacteria; kingdom Pseudomonadati; phylum Pseudomonadota; class Betaproteobacteria; order Burkholderiales; family Burkholderiaceae; genus Paraburkholderia; species Paraburkholderia sp. NPDC080076. The sequence continues at coordinate 391,929 of NZ_JBNNWQ010000001.1, forward strand.
GGGCCGCCCGATGGGTGAATCACGCCTGCTATGGGAGATCGGTGTCGAAGGTGCGGATATTCGTGCTCTTCGCGCGCGGCTCAATCTTGATTCAGGCTATGTCAGCCGTACGTTGGCCTCTCTCGAACGGCAAAAACTTGTCACTGTCCTCGCTCATCCGGGCGACCGCCGGGTGCGCCGGGCTTGCCTGACTCAGGAGGGCCTCACGGAGAGGGCTGAACTCGAACGCCTCTCTGACGCGGTCGCTTTACGCGCGCTCGAACCGCTCGGCGATGAGCAACGTCGCAGACTGGTCGCGGCCATGTCTGAGGTCGAGCGTTTGCTACAAGCATCTCTCGTGAATTTTGCGCTTGAGGAGCCCGATAGCGATGACGCACGGTGGTGCTTCGAACAATATTTCGGCGAACTCGATGAGCGCTTTGACGCAGGATTCGACCCGTCCATGAGCCTGTCGGCGGATGCCCGTGAACTGACGGCGCCGAAAGGCGCGTTGATCGTCGCGAGACTCCATGGAAGCCCGATCGGCTGCGTCGCGTTGAAGTTTCATAAGACGTCCCCGGCCGAGCTCAAAAGAATGTGGGTGAGCCCTTCCGCTCGCGGCATGGGTGTAGGCCGCCGGTTGATCGTCGAGGCGGAGAAACGGGCTCGGCAGGCCAAAGTGCGCATTATTCGCCTGGAGACAAATCGAACGCTGCGCGAGGCGATCTCGCTATACCGGCAATCCGGATACGTTGAGGTCGATGCGTTCAGCGCGGAACCGTATGCCCATCACTGGTTTGAAAAGCGACTGGTCTGAAAATTTTGCACGCCATTCTCGGAGCGGGTGTCAGAGATCTGTGTTCAGGAGCGAGGCTTAGCGTGCCGCCGTGCGCGATTGACATAAGGGCAAATTGAGGGTTCGGAAGTAGTCGAGAAAGACACGCAGACCGGGCGTGATTTTCCTGTCGCGTGTATGGGCAATCCCACCCGCCATTGAAATCGCTCGGGAAAGCAACAGGATCATCCCGAGAAAGCGCAGGCTTTAAAGATGAAAAACCTGCGCCCAGGCTCGGGCTTGGCGCCCCTCATGAAAGCGCCATAGCGAGCCAGCGTGAACCCATCATCCGGAAAGCGATTAGCGGAAGCCGTAGACCTCGGTGCGCGTAAAACCACCTGTGCCGTCGAACGTCACCAAGGCGACGTCATCGAGGATCGACGTAGCGGCGAACGGATGAACCGCATTATCCGGTCTCCTATCAAGCCAAGAATTTCTCCGTGACCGGTGCACCCATACGGTCCCCTGAGGGTTGCGTTCGAGCAAAGGCTGCGGGGGCCGCCGTGGTCGTCGGCCTGCGCGGCGCCACTGAGCAAGAGAAGTGCAACGGCGGTTGCAGACAGAATGCTTAGATGCCTGATCTTCATGGTCATCTCCTTGTCACCCAGTCAGGCGCGTAACATCACAGCGCGCCGCAGCCTGTTGCCTCGCGGAATGAGGCGCCTAATTCAAACAAATGAAATTAAAAATCGCCGCAGTGGTTCCCGGCTGCCGCCGTTTGCGGAAACGAGCGATAAATGAAAGAGGGGCCCTCGATGCGGTCGGCTATTCCCGCCTGAGATGCGAAAAAGCCTCGGCGTTGGCCAAAGTAATTAAATGGGGAAACGCTTCACCAAGCCGTTATTTTTTTAGCTCGGTGTCGGCAGGCACGTGCAGAAGAGGTGCACGTAAGTCCGCGCAATTGTGACTCCGTGAGTCAGCCACGCTTTAAGTCGCGTAGCAAGAATAGCGTAATCCAGGATATCCGCAGACGCAGATGAATACCGGACAAAAGGCAGGAGCATTCAGATCGCGCGGTGCGAATGATGGACGATCGCGCGATAGCGGGCGACACGCAATCACCGCTGCCGGGTCGTGCGTGACTATTTCTTGTGGGTTGTGTGCTCTTCGAACGCGGAGACGATGCCGTCGATCATTGCTGCGATGCGCGCGGTATGCCGAAGGTCTTGATGCGTGACGAGCCAGATTTCGTAGACCGCTCCACGTGGGGGTTCCGGCCATATCTGCACGAGGCCGTCGTGCTCAGCCAGATGTATCGGAAGCTCACCGATGCCGATGCCGGCCTTTACCGCGGTACGCAACATGAGGCTGGAATTGAAGGTCGATACGATGCGCCCCGCGTGTATCGGCTCGCCAGCAAGAGTCGGTGAGCGATTGCCGGTCCAGTTTCCCTGATAGACGACGAGATCGTGGCCTGCGAATGCGGAGCCCGTGGCGGGCTTGCCGTGCTGTTCGAGATAAGTATTCGATGCAAAGAGCGCCATGGGCCAGCGAGCCAGGCGCCGCGCGACAAGATCGGGATTTTCCGGCTTGACCGACCGGACCGCGATATCCGCTTCACGCTTTGCCAGATTCAGCATGCGCGTCGACGTGTCCAGCAGCACGCGCACTTCGGGATGCGCAGCATGCAGGCGTTCGATGGCGGGAAGCAGGAAGTCGAGCGCGATCGAGTCGGTGCTGGTGACTCTTACGTCCCCCGCAAGCCGTGTATCCGTGCCTTGAGTTCGTCTGACGAGTTCGTGTGCGGACTGTTCCATTTTCTCCGCTGATCTCAGCGCGGCCTCGCCTGCGGCGGTCAACGCGTAACCCTCGGAGGTGCGCAGGAAGAGCGTGGCGCGTAGGGCATGCTCCAGTGCCGCAATCCGTCTGCCGACCGTCGCCTGATCGAGATTGAGCGTCCTCGCCGCTCCACGGAGCGTTTTTTCGCGCTCCACCGCGAGAAACACACGCGCGTCATCCCAGTTCATCGTACTGCCCTCCTGATGCAAATTTGCATCCCACAGTGTGAATAATGCTGCGCATATTCATCAATGTCGAGCCCTATACTGAACGCAAGAGTTCCTCGTTCAACGATCCGCCCGGATCAGTCGAGCCTCACCCATAGAAGGAGTGGTATCCATGTCTGCTTCAACTTATCGCGTGCCGTCGTCCATGACGGTCATTGAGATCAAACAGCCTGGCGGTCCTGAGGTCCTGGTGCCGACCACACGCCCGGTGCCGACGCCGGACGCCGATCAGGTTCTGATCCGCATCCACGCGGCTGCCGTGAACGGCCCAGACGTTTTCCAGCGCAAAGGGCTGTATGATCCGCCCCCCGGCGCTTCGGACATTCCAGGGCTGGAAGTGGCAGGTCAGGTGGTTGCCGTGGGCGCCGACGTGTCCCAATTCCGGGTCGGCGAACTGGTGTGTGCATTGATTCCCGGCGGCGGCTACGCGGAATATGCCGTCGCGCACGCCTGCAACACAATGCCTATCCCCAAAGGCCTGACGTTGGTGGAAGCGGGGGCGATGCCCGAAACGTTGATGACGGTATGGCTGAACCTGTTCCAGCGCGGCAAGCTGGTTGCCGGCGAATCGGTGTTGATCCACGGCGGCGCTTCAGGTATCGGTACCACGGCGACCATGCTGGCGAAGGCATTCGGCGCTGCGAAAATCATCACGACAGTTGGCTCGCAGGCGCATCGGGAGGCCAGCCTGGCGCTAGGCGCGGATCTCGCGATAAATTACCGCGACGACGATTTCGTCGCCGAAACAAAGCGATTTACCGATGGAAAAGGCGTTGACGTGATCCTCGACATCATTGCCGGCGACTACGTGGCCAGAAATTATGACGCCGCGGCCATGGACGGACGGATCCTCCAGGTGGGCGTGATCAAGGGGCCGGCGAAGGATCTCAACGTCGTGCCGATGATGACGAAACGTCTCACGCATATGGGTTCGACATTGCGGTCGCGCACATCCGCGGACAAGGCGACGATCATCAACGAATTGGAGCGGCAGGTTTGGCCGCACATCGAGAGCGGCAAGATCAAGCCGGTTGTCTACAAGACCTTTGCGCTTGCCGACGCTCGCGGCGCTCACGAGCTGATCGATTCCGGCACACACTTTGGAAAGATCGTCCTGACGACAGGTGCCGATCTTATTGGCTGAAGTCTGGCCTGCCGCCACCTCGGCGGCAGGTGCCCGGCAGATCATTCTTTCCTCGTCTTCGGTTGTTCGGGTTGCGGGTCACGCCCGCGTTGCGTCGGCGCTCTCGTACACGCGTCCGGCGGCGTTACGTAGGTCACGTCGTCGCAGCAGCACGCGTAGACCGGAAACCCGTACGCATTTGTGCGGATGATTTTCGTTGGCCCGTGCAGCGGGCACACTGCGTTCATGTCGTCTCCTTGAACTCAAGGTCGACCGGCTCGACTTCGTAGACGCGGCTCGCCAGTTCCTGACGGCCAAGCACCGGTTCGCATCGTCGATCACGTCGGGCGAGGTCACCCTTCTCGGTCCGGCGTCGAGGAGGGCGCCGGAAAACGACCCACAACAATATTCTACGACTCTCTGCACGTCGTTGAAGGACGATGGATGTATGGCGGGTCTTCAATGGAGCGCAGGCTCCGCTAGCTGATCGACTCCCCGTAGTGTCTGTACGGACGTCGCCCTTCTTAAAATCCGCAGACTGAATATGTGCCCAGGCTCACGCGTTCATACCGCCATCCACCGTAAGATTCGCCCCGGTAATGTATGAGGCCTCCGGGCCGGCGACGAACGCTACCATTGCGGCGATCTCCTCGGCGCGTCCGTAGCGGCCGAGTGCTGTGGCGGCCTTCTGCGGCACCGCCCAATCGCCTGAGGCGGGATTCAGGTCTGTATCGATCGGCCCCGGCTGGACGTTGTTGACCGTGATGCCCCGGCCTCCCACCTCTCTGGAAAGCGCCTGTGTGAACATCCTGACCGCTGCTTTCGTGGCTGCGTAGGGCACCAGTCCGGGCGCAATGGCACGCTCGCCGACCGCCGAACCGATCATGATGATCCGGCCTCCATCACTCAGGTGCTTCAGCGCAGCCTTGGTCGTAGCGAATACGCCGCGCACGTTGATGTCGATCACTCTATCCATCTCCTCCAGCGTCGTGTCTTCGAACGGTTTCGGAATGGCCGTGCCGGCATTGTTCACCAGCACATCCAGCCGGCCGAATGTCGCAAAAGCTTTCTCGACAGCAGCCTCGACAGCTTCGACGTCAGTAGCGTCCGCCTGGATCGCAATCGCCTTTCCGCCTTTGAGTTCAATCTCTTTGACCACGGCCGAGGCCGCGCTGGCGTCCTTCGCGTAGGTAAAGGCCACGCTCGCTCCATCCGCCGCCAGACGTTTCGCGATTGCCGCACCGATGCCGCGTGAACCACCGGTAACGAGTGCCACTTTTTGAGCTAACTTAGACATGTTTTTTCCTAAGGTTTTGTGCGCGATTCACCGCGTCGCTAATCCAGTTGATGATTGACTCTTGTGTTTGCCCGGACCATTTTTAGAAGCGGAGCCTTCCCTGCTCCAAACCGACGAACTTCTTCGTAGCGCCACTTTTGATCCTTGGTGGTGCAACGACTATAAGTTTCTGTGGAAGGTGCGGCAAAGACCTTGTATGCAGAGGGGCATGCCTCTCGGGCATAGCGGGACGGCCAAACGGCGAAATGAACGGCCGCTATAACCCCGGCGTGCAATGGTTCTGGACGCAGGTGATGCAGGTGATGCAGGTGACGCAGTTGATTTCAGAAGTCTATCGGGACCGAGTTTAAGCGCGTGAACCGGAGGCGAACTCGATAGTGGCGGCTGACGGAAATTCGACCGGACTCGCGGCGTTCCTATGTCGCGGCATTCCCGTCCGCATCGGCGACGGTTGTCTGCTTACGCATCACTCCCGCGTTTCGTACTTGCGCCGGAACGCCATCGGCGTCATGCCCTTCGTCGCGCGGAACTGCCGCGTGAAGTAGCTGGCCTGTCCGTAGCCGAGTTCGGCCGCGATCTGTCCGATCGGCCGATCGGGCTGCATCAGCAGCGCGCATGCGCGCCCGATCCGCAACTGGTTCAGGTAGTCGCTGATCGTCATCCGCGTGCAGCGCTTGAAGAAGCGTTGCAGCTGGCTTTCGCTCATCGCCGCGAGTTCGGCGAGCGTCGCGAGCCGGATCGGCTCCGCATAGTGTGCGTTCAGAAACGACATCACGCGCTCGAGCCGCGCGCGGTCGCGCGGATTGTCGACGGGCAGGAAACCCTGCAGCGCGAGCGAGCGGCGCTGCGTATCCGAGGCGAGCTGCAGCAGCACCTCGACGAGTCCGAGCCAGCGCGCGGCCGGCGGCGCGTCGCAGAGCGCGAGAAGGCGCTGCGCGGCCTGCGCGCGGACGTCAGCTGAAAACGCGAGCCCGCGCACGGATTCGGCGAGCAACGCGCGCAGCGGCGCGAACTCGACATAGTGGGTGTGCAGCGTGTCGACCCATGCCTGCGTGAACCACGCGACGAGCGCGCGATGCGGCGCGTCGTCGCGCAGGCGCTCGCGCGACTGCCACGCGTGCGGCAGGTTCGGTCCGACGAGCACGAGATCGCCGTCGCCGTAATGCTCGATGTGATCGCCGACAAAGCGCTCGCCGACGCTATTGAGCGTCAGCGTCAGTTCGAACTCGGGGTGGTAGTGCCAGTTGAACGGAAACGCGGGCAACCGGCGGTCAAATAGCGTCCATGACTGATCGAGCGGAATGTTGACCTGTTCGAATAAGGGACGCATGACCGAAGCCCTCGGAACGTGGCGATGATGCCAATCGTGCGGCCTGACGCGGTCGCGATGCGGCAATTGTGCCAAAACTAGCGGTCTCTGCAATACCGCTGCGCGCGTTACGTCGCTAATCTCTATCCAGCATGCGACGCGGGCCCACGGTGGGCCGCACGGACCGGGAGACACGATGGGACACGAACTGCGGTGGGGACTGATCGGCGCGAGCACGATCGCGCATGAATGGATGATCGACGCGATCCGCGCGCAGCCAGGCAATGCGGTGGCGGCGGTGCTGAGCGGCGATCGCGCACGCGGCGAAGCCTATGCGGCGAAGCACGGGATCGCGAAGAGCTGCACGTCGCTCGACGCGCTGCTCGCCGATCCCGGCATCGACGCCGTGTATATCAGCACGACCAACGAGCTTCATGCGACGCAGGCGATCGCGGCGGCCAACGCGGGCAAGCACGTGCTCTGCGAGAAGCCGCTCGCGATGACGCTCGACGACGCGCACGCAATCGTCGACGCCTGCCGGCGCGCTGGCGTCGTGCTCGGCACGAACCATCATCTGCGCAACGCCGCGACGCATCTCGCGCTTCGGCAACTCGTGCGCGACGGCGCGATCGGCCGGCCGCTCTACGCGCGCGTGTTCCATGCGGTGCATCTGCCCGAGCATCTGCAGGGCTGGCGGATCGCGCAACCGTCCGCGGGCGCGGGCGTGATTCTCGACATCACCGTGCACGACGTCGATACGCTGCGGTTCATCCTCGACGCGGAGCCGGTCGAGGCGGTCGCGATGACGCCGCCGCCATCGCTTGCGTCCGAAGGCGTCGACGACGGCGTGATGGCCGTGCTGCGCTTCGACAACGACGTGCTCGTTCAACTGCACGACGCGTTCACGGTCGCATACGCGGGCACCGGCATCGAGATCCACGGCACCGCCGGCTCACTGATCGGCCGCGACGTGATGACGCAACGCCCGGTCGGCGAAGTGATCGTGCGCGACGCGACCGGTGAGCGCACCGTGCCCGTCGTTCATCACAATCTCTACGAACGCTCGCTCGCGCGGTTCAATGCGGCGGTGATGAGCCGCGGCGTGGAGCAGCCGGCTGCGACCGGCGAGGATGGTGTGCGCTCGCTCGCCGCCGCGCTCGCGGTGCGGCAAGCGGTGCGAAGCGGTGAGCGCACGCGTGTGCAGGCCGGGCTCTGAAGGGGGCGTCGATGACCGGAGCGGATTCGAACACCGGGTGTGAGGGCAACGCGCGATGAGGGACTACGACGTGGTGATCGTCGGCTCGGGTGTCGGCGGCGGGGCGGTCGCGCTGAGCCTCGCGGGCACGGGCGCGCGCGTGCTGATCGTCGAGCGCGGCGAACGGCTGGCGCGCGAGCCGCAGAATACGGATCCGGAGGCCGTGTTCGTCGAACGCCGTTATCGCGCGCGCGAAACGTGGGTCGACGGGACGGGCCGGCCGTTCAGCCCGGGCCAGTACTACTTCGTCGGCGGGCACACGAAGTTCTACGGCACGGCGATGTTCCGCTTCCGCGAACGCGATTTCGAGGCGGCCGAGCACGAGGACGGCATCTCTCCCGCCTGGCCGATCCGCTATGCCGATCTTGAGCCGTATTACGCCGAGGCCGAGCGCCTCTTCGGTGTGCACGGCCGCCACGGCGACGATCCGACCGAGCCGGCGCGCTCGTCCGCGTATCCGTTTCCACCGATCCCGCACGAGCCGCTGATCGGCCAGTTCGCCGAGCGACTGACGCAGGCCGGGCTGCGGCCGTTCCACATGCCCTCGGCGATCGACCTGCGGCCAGGCGGCGCGTGCGTGCGCTGCGGCACCTGCGACGCGTTTCCGTGCCGTGTCGATGCGAAAGGCGACGCGGAGCGCTGCCTGATCGATCCGGCGTTACGCGATCCGAACGTCACACTGCTGACCGGCGCACGTGCGACGCGTCTCGTCACGGACGACGCGGGCAAGCGGATCGTCGGCATCGAGCTCGACGTCGGCGGCGAGCCGCGCGTCGTGCGCGCACCGCTCTTCATACTCAGCGCTGGCGCGATCAATTCGGCTTTGCTGCTGCTGCGCTCGGCGAACGCGTGGCATCCGAACGGCCTTGCGAATTCGTCGGGCATGGTGGGGCGCAATTACATGAACCACAACACAACCGCATTGATGGGCCTCTTGCCGTGGACCGTCAACGACACGCGCTTCACGAAGACGCTCTCGCTCAACGACTTCTACTTCGGTTGCGACGACGATCGTGCGCCGCTCGGCAATCTGCAGATGCTCGGCAACATCAGCGAACCGATGATCCGCGCCGCGCGGCCGTCGCTGCCGCGCTGGGGCGCCGCGTGGCTCGCGCGTCACAGCGTCGACTGGCTCGCGATGTCGGAGGATCTGCCGCATCCCGACAGCTTCGTGCGGCCACTGGCCGACGGGCGCGTCGAGTTGCACTGGAAACGCACCAACATGGCCCCGCACGCGCGCTTTGTCGAGCGCAGCAAGCGGTTGCTGCGGCAGATCGGGATGCGCGCGGTGCTGAGCCGGCCGTTCGGGATCGATACGCCGTCGCATCAGTGCGGGACCGTGCGCTTCGGCGACGATCCCGCACTCGCGCCGCTCGATCCCTGGTGCCGCGCATTCGATCACCCGAATCTGTTCGTCGTCGACGCTTCGTTCTTTCCGTCGTCGGCGGCGCTCAATCCGGCGCTAACTATCGCCGCGCAGGCGCTGCGGACCGGTCAGTATCTGCGCGAGCGGCTGGGAACGTTCTAGGCGTGCACAAACAAATTGATGGCGATGCAGACACAAACGCGCAGTCAGGCCGCATTCCCGTAGAGAGGCAAAATTTTCGATTCGAGCATGGCGATCGACTGGACGGCAAGTTGTGACAGCGTGTGCTTGCTGCTGGTCGCGATCGCAAGCCGACTGAAAAGCGTCGGCTCGGTAATACGGATCACCTGGAAGCGCCGCTTGAGAACATCGCTCGTGGTCGCATTGAGCGACAGCACCGCATACCCGATGCCCTCGCTGACCAGATCGAGAATCGAAGTCACCGCATCCACCTCCAGTTCAATCCGCAATCTGACGCCCTGTTCCGCGGCGGCCGCCTCGACCATCCGTCTGATCGCGTGCATGCGGCCGGGGATGACCAGCGGATAGCGCACGATTTCGCGCAGCGTAATCGTTGTCGTGGGCTCGCGCGCTGCCTCCGTAAGTGCATCGCCGGTGTCCGGGCCGATCAGAAACAGCTCTTCAGTAAAGATGGTTCGCTTGTCGATCAACGGCGTATCGAAGGTGTCGTACAGGACCGCGACGTCGATGCGGCCCATCATCAGCCATTCGATCAGATAGGTGGACAAGCCTTGAGCAACCGAGATCGTCGCGCCGGGAAACGACGAACGAAAGTCACGCACGAGTTCAGGCGTGGCGACCCTGGCGAAGCTGGGGGTAATGCCGATGCCGAAATGACCGCCGACTGCGCCGTGCAACTCGTCCAGATCCTGTGAGGCGCGCTGCACCTGCTGCAGGATACCTTTCGCATGCGCGAGCATGCGCTGGCCGGCCGGCGTCAAGGTCACGCCGCGGCCGGTGCGCTCGAGCAGCGTATGGCGCAATTCCACTTCCAGATGGCGCACGAGCCGGCTCAAGGCGGGCTGGTTCGTGTCCAGCGTAATCGCGGCACGTGTAAAGCTGCCGAGTTCAGCGACGTGAACGAATGCCTCGAGCTGCTTCAGGTCCATTGTCGGCCAGTCATGTGAAATTCACATATCAGCTAGTTCAATATGGCGATTGTACCCATCCATCATCGCCGCCACAATGCATCCAACCCGTACAAAGCCGCGCCACGCGGCATGACATCGAGACGACGTTCCATGAAATCCTGCTTGCCTCCCGATCCCCATCCCGTTCGACCCGCTCAGCACCTTCCGGTCGGCGCGTGCGACGCGCACTGCCACGTGTTCGGCCCCGCAGATCGATTTCCCTATGCGCCGGATCGCAGCTATACGCCGCCCGACGCCCCGTTCGAGCGCCTCGTCGCGCTGCATGATTTTCTCGGCGCGAGCCGCGGCGTGATCGTGCAGGCGAGCTGCCACGGCACCGACAATACGGCGATGCTGGACGCCATTGCGCGCGGCAATGGACGCTATCGCGGCGTCGCGATCGTCGACGGCGACGTGACTGACCAACAATTGGCCGATCTCGACGCGCGCGGCGTGCGCGGCGTGCGCTTCAATTTCGTCGCGCATCTGGGCGGCGCGCCCGATCTCGACGTATTCGACCGGGTGCTCGAGCGTATCGAGGGCCTTGGCTGGCACGTCGTGCTGCATCTGGACGCGCAGGACATCCTGCAATACGCCGAGCGGATCGCGCGCATCAAGGTGCCGTTCGTGATCGATCACATGGGCCGCGTACGCGCCGAAGCCGGTGTCGATCAGCAACCGTTCCGCCAGCTTCTGGAACTGATGCGCAATCCGCTCGCATGGGTCAAAGTGTGCGGCGCCGAGCGCGTGTCCGCGGGCCGCCGTCCGTTCGACGATGCGATTCCGTTCGCGCACGCGCTGATCGAAGCGGCCCCCGACCGCGTGCTGTGGGGTACCGACTGGCCGCATCCGAACATCAGCAAGGACATGCCGAACGACGGCGAACTGGTCGATCTGCTGTTCCGCTTCTGTCCGGACGCGGCGCTGCGCGAACAATTGCTCGTCACGAACCCGGCACGGCTTTACGGATTCTGAGCGATCGGTTCGCTTGACCCGCTGCCCTCACGTTTGAACTGCCACATCCAGAATGGCAGCCAGGCGGAAGTCCGGCAATGACCGGCTTTCCGCCCACCATTCCAATCAGGAGACAACCATGATCGATATGCATTGCCACCCGGCCCTTGCGGCTCATTTGCGAGCGGCGTCATGAACGATAGCGCCGTCATGACATCGCCCGCGCGCAGCGCGAAGAAACCCTTCTATCGCGCGCTGTATTTTCACGTGCTACTCGCAATCTTTCTCGGCGTGCTGCTGGGTCATTTCGCACCGTCGCTCGCCGTGCAGATGAAGCCGCTCGGCGACGCGTTCATCAAGCTGGTCAAGATGGTGATCGGCCCGATCATCTTCTGCACGGTCGTCACCGGCATTGCGGGCATGGGCGATATCAAGAAAGTCGGGCGCGTGGGCGGCAAGGCGCTGCTGTACTTCGAAGTCGTATCGACGCTGTCGCTCGTGATCGGCCTCGTGGCCGGACATCTGTTTCGTCCCGGCAGCGGCTTCAATCTGAATCCCGCGACGATCGATACCAAGGCGCTCGCCGGATACACGACTGCCGCGCACGAACAGAACACGGTCGACTTTCTGATGCACATCATTCCCGACACCGTGTCCAGCGCGTTCTCGAGCGGCAATGTGCTGCAGATTCTGCTTGTCTCCGTGCTGTTCGGCGCCGCGCTCGCGGCTACGGGCGAATACGGCCGGCCGCTGGTTCGCATGATCGACCGGTTTGCGCAGACGTTCTTCGGCATCGTTCATATCATCATGAAGGTCGCGGCGATCGGCGCGTTCGGATCGATCGCGTTCACGATCGGCACCTATGGCATTGGCGCGGTCGTGCCTTTGCTCAAGCTGATCGGCGCGTTCTACGTGACACTCGCCTTCTTCGTGCTGGTGGTGCTCGGCGTGATTTCGCGCTTGCTCGGTTTCAGCATCTTGCGTTTTCTGAGCTATATCCGCGAGGAAATCCTGATCGTGCTCGGCACGAGTTCGTCCGAGGCCGCGCTGCCGCAGATGCTCGAAAAACTCGAACGGCTCGGCTGCTCGAAGTCGGTGGTGGGTCTCGTGATTCCGGCCGGCTATTCGTTCAATCTCGACGGCACCAACATCTATCTGACGATGGCCGTGTTGTTCATCGCGCAGGCATTCAACATCGAGCTCAGCCTGACGCAGGAACTCACGCTCGTGGGCGTGGCGATGCTGACGTCGAAGGGCGCGAGCGGCGTGGCCGGCGCGGCCTTCGTGATGCTGACCTCGACGCTGCTGGTCTTCCCGATCATCCCGGTGTCGGGGATGGTTCTGATCCTCGGCATTCACCGCTTCATGGGAACGGGGCTCGCAATCGCCAACACCATCGGCAACGGTGTCGCCACGCTGGTGGTGTCGGCATGGGAGCACGAGCTCGACCGCTCGAAACTGAGCGCCGAAATGTCGCGCCGCTACACCGAATGACCGGTTAGCTGCAAACAAAATCCCTCGTGTGTTTCGCTGTCTGCGTGCGCTACTCGCGCACGCAGCGGGAGGCGTTCGCGCGAAAAAAAACAAACTGGTTTGGAGGCGAAAGCAAGATGTCAGTGAATAAAAAAGGATTGCTCGGGCGAGCGGATTTCAACGCTGCGTGCGTGGCAACGGCATTGTTCGCGGCAGGCGGTGTCGGTGTCGCGCACGCAGACGATTCATCGGCGACAGCGGGTGCAGCGGCGACTCCATCGTCTTCCGTTCAGCTATATGGACTCATCGGCATGTATATCGACAGTTCAAAACTGAGCACGACGCGTGCGAGCACGGTGCAGCTAGGCGGCGGCGGAATGACGACATCGTTCTGGGGCATGCGCGGTCGCGAAGACCTCGGTGGCGGCAATGCGGTGATCTTCGTTCTCGAGAGTTTTTTCAGACCGAACACCGGGCAGATGGGACGCAACACCACGGATGGTTTGTTTTCGCGCAATGCCTATGTCGGCCTGACTGGCGCCTATGGCTCGTTCAAAGTGGGGGAGCAGACCAATCCGACGTATTACAACCAGCAACTCGTCAACCCGTTCGGTTCGTCCGTGGTGTTTTCGCCGTTGATCGTGCAGTCGTACACCGCGAGCTACAACAATACGCAGATCGGCGACACGGTCTGGCAAAACGCCGTCGAGTACGCTTCGCCCAACTACGGCGGTCTCACGGGCACCGTGATCTACGGCGTGAGCACTACCACGGGTCAACAGGGGAAGGACAACATCGGTTTGCATCTGACCTATGCGAACGGGCCGCTCACGGCGGTGTTCTCGGCGCAGCGCGTACGAACGGCGGCGGTCGCGCCGTCGAGCGGTCAATATCTCTATCTCGCAGGCGCTGCGTACGATGCAAAGCTCGTCAAGCTCTACGGGGCCGCGCAGATGACAAGCAACAACGACGTCGAGACCGGCTCACATACGTATGAGCTGGGGGTTTCCGTACCGTTGACTCCGTCGAACCTGATCCTCGCCGAATGGGCGCGCACGAAACACAGCGCGCCGTCGAACCATAGCAACGTGCGCAATACCGGCTCCATTGCCTATGACCATATTTTGTCCAAACGCACGTATGTGTATGCGGTGTATTCCTACGACAAGCTGACCGCCAATCCGTCCGGAAGTACATACGGTGTCGGCATGCAGCATACGTTTTGAAGCGAGGCGACTGCGCGGCCGAATAAGGCTCGTTAGCGAAGTCAGCGGCGCATGGCAGTTGAACTGAGCCATTGCGCTGTTAATTTACTTAGTTATTCGGAGCTACGATGATCATCGATATTCACGGCCACTACACGACGGCGCCCAAGGCGCTGGAGCAGTGGCGCAACCGCCAGATCGCGGGCATCAACAATCCTTCCGAAATGCCCAGGGTCTCCGAGTTGCAGATCAGCGACGACGAGTTGCGCGAATCGATCGAGAGCAACCAGTTGCGGTTGATGCGCGAGCGCGGGCTCGACCTCACCATCTTCAGTCCGCGCGCGAGTTTCATGGCGCATCACATCGGCGATTTTCAGGTTTCCAGTACGTGGGCGGCGATCTGCAACGAGTTGTGCTTCCGTGTGAGCCAGCTGTTCCCCGATCATTTCATCCCGGCCGCGATGCTTCCGCAAAGCCCCGGCGTGGATGTCGCCACCTGCATTACGGAACTCGTCAAATGCGTCGAGCAGTACGGCAACGTGGCGATCAATCTCAACCCGGATCCGTCGGGCGGTCACTGGACCAGCCCGCCGCTGTCCGATCGCTACTGGTATCCGATCTACGAGAAGATGGTCGAGTACGACATCCCCGCGATGGTCCACGTGAGCACGAGCTGCAATGCGTGCTTCCACACGACAGGCGCGCATTACCTGAACGCCGATACCACCGCGTTCATGCAGTGCCTCACGTCGGACCTGTTCCGCGATTTCCCCACGCTGCGGTTCGTGATTCCGCACGGCGGCGGCGCGGTGCCCTATCACTGGGGACGCTTTCGCGGACTCGCGCAGGAACTGAAGAAGCCCTTGCTGAAAGACCATCTGCTCAACAACGTGTTCTTCGACACGTGTGTGTATCACCAGCCGGGCATAGACCTGCTCACGCGCGTGATTCCGGTGGACAACATCCTGTTTGCAAGCGAGATGATCGGCGCCGTGCGCGGTATCGATCCGGAGACGGGTAATTATTTCGACGACACGAGACGCTACATCGAGGCCGCGCATATCGATGCGGACGAGCGCTACAGGATTTACGAAGGTAATGCACGCCGCGTCTATCCGCGCCTCGATGCGGCATTGAAGACGAAGGGACATTGATCATGTATGAACTAGGTGTGGTGTATCGCAACATCCAGCGGGCAGATGGCGACGTCGCCGCGAAGCTCGGGGCGCTTGGAACCGCCACCGTGCACGAGGCAATGGGCCGGGTCGGTCTGCTGAAGCCTTATATGCGTCCGATCTATGCCGGCGCGCGCGCCCACGGCACGGCCGTCACGGTGCTGCTGCAACCGGGCGACAACTGGATGCTGCACGTCGCGGCGGAACAGATCCAGCCGGGCGATATCGTCATTGCCGGTGTCACGGCGGACTGCACGGACGGTTATTTCGGCGACCTGCTGGCGACGAGCTTCAAGGCGCGCGGCGCGCAGGGTCTCATCATCGACGCCGGTGTACGCGACGTGAGCGTGCTGGCGGAGATGAAATTCCCGGTGTGGAGCAAGGCGATCTCGGCCAAAGGGACGGTCAAGGCGACGCTTGGTTCGGTGAACATTCCGGTGGTGTGCGCCGGGGCGCTGGTGAATCCGGGCGATGTCGTCGTCGCGGATGAAGACGGCGTGGTGGTGGTCCCCGCTGCGTCGGCGCGGAAGGTGCTCGACAAGGCGGCGGCGCGCGAAGCCAACGAAGGCGAGAAGCGTGCGAAGCTGGCTTCGGGTGTGCTCGGCCTCGATATGTACAGCATGCGCGAGCCGCTAAAACAGGCTGGGCTGCGCTACATCGATTGAGAGGCAGAGAAACCATGAGTGAGCAGATCACTGGCATCTCGTCGATGGCCACGCGCCAGGTGCTCGCCGAATTGGTCCAGGACTATGAGCGACTAACGGGGCAGCCTGTGGTCGTCAGGTCTGTTGGCGGTGTCGATGCCGCCCGTCGCGTCGAGAACGGCGACAGGTTCGACTTTGTCGTACTCGCTGCCGATGTGATTGATCGGCTGGAGACCGCCGGCCATGTCGTTTCGGGCAGCCGGGTCGACGTGGCCCGTTCGGGGGTGGCAATCGCAGTGGCAGCCGGCGCACCGCGGCCCGATGTCGGCACTGAGGCCGCGCTGCGAGAAACGATTCTGGCGGCGCGCAGTATCGGCTATTCGACGGGCCCGAGCGGTTCGCACCTGAGTCATTTGTTCGAGCGCTGGGGCATTGCGGAAACCATCGCCCTACGCGTCGTGCAGGCCCCGCCCGGTGTTCCGGTCGGCGCGCTGGTTGCACGCGGGGAAGTCGAGTTGGGTTTTCAGCAGTTGAGCGAATTAATGCATCTGCCGGGAATCGATGTCATCGGCTCGTTGCCTACTGAAGTCCAGATCGTCACGGTCTTTGCGGCTGCCATATGCACCGCATCCAGACAGAGCGATGCCGCTAAGGCAGTGCTCTCGTTTCTGGCATCCTCTGAGGCACGCTTCGCCAAGCTTCGTCACGGCATGGAGCCGGCATGACGGGGGTAACCAACACTAACCGACGGCCGTCGGATGTCAGGCCGCGCGAGGAGTCGCCAATGCCGCCGCGACACGCTCGCGCAACGTCGGCAAAACGCTCGCGTCGAACCACGGATTGCGTTTGAACCAGGCAATGTTGCGCGGCGACGGGTGCGGCAGCGGCATGACCTGTGGGCCGAATTCGCGCCACCGGACGAGCGTGTCCGTCAAGGTCGGCCCGAACGCCTTGCCCAGTCCGAATCGCTGCGCGTATTGCCCGACCAGCAGCGTGAGCTGGACCGACGACATGTGCCCGAGCAACTCCTTGTGCCAGCGCTCGGCACACTCGGGCCGTGGCGGCAAATCTCCGCTCGGGCCCCGGCCTGGAAAACAGAAGCCGATGGGCACGACGGCGAATTTCGAACCGTCGTAGAACGTGGTGTCGTCGACGCCGAGCCACGTGCGCAACCGCGCACCGCTCGCGTCGCTCCATGGAACGCCGGACGCATGCACCCGCGCGCCCGGCGCCTGGCCGATGATCAGAATGCGCGCCTGCTCGGATGCCGCCAGCACCGGCCGCGGGGCGTGCGGCAGCACGGACGAGCAGAGTGTGCAGGCGCGAATCTCGCGCAGCAGGATATCGAGCGATGTGGGTTTCGTAGAGACAGTCATGCAGTCGGGCAGTACAGCTGACGGGCAGCCGAGTCGTGTGCCGGCTCAGGTCGTGGTTTGAGCCGGATAGATCAACGTGCCGTCGGGTTGAGGTTGCGCGCCCGGTGTCATCGTCGCGATGGTTGTGTGACGCGCGTCCATGATGTGCAGCACGGTTTCGTCGTGCAGCAGCAGGTAGTCCGTAATGATACGCCTGTGGCAGCGCCACCAGACCGCCTCCGCGCACATGATCGCGCAGCGGTGCCGATGGCCGAGCGCGAGAAGCTGCGTCAGACCCGCGCGGAAAACGTCGCTCATCGCATAGTCCGCATAATTGCGGAACGCTGGATGGGTCCAGTACGCATTGAGCGACGGCGCTTCGTCTTTGCGCCTGCTGCGGCGTCCACCCAGTTCGGCAAGATGCACGTAATCGATGTGCTCCGGCGCGAGTGCATCCGGTAACGTGTCTCGATTGAACTGTGGATTGGTTCGCGAGCGCGGAATGCTGCGCACGTCGATCAGCGTCGCGATCTCCGCCTCTCTCAGCAGACCCATGAATTCGGGCAGTGGACGGTTGGAATGACCAATCGTGAAAAAAGGGCGGCTCATCGATGCCTCTCCGAAACCGTGGCGTCCATTTTGTGATGTGTACAGCCTGGGTATCTAAAGGTCAACCATCCGCCGCGCTCGGAGGTTTTGCAATCCGCGGCGGCAAAGCCTGCCCGATAGGCATGAAGACGAGATGAACGATAATATGGCATTCCAGTCCGCGTGCCTCGGCGTATCGAGTACGCGGCACAGCCATCGTCCATTTCTCTTTTGCCGCCCATGTCAGACCTCAGAATCGACCGCAATGCCAAGACCCTGCGCGAACTCACGCTGGACAAGCTACGCGGCGCGATAGTGCAAGGGTATTTCCGGCCAGGCGCGCGGCTCGTCGAACGCACGCTGTGCGACGAACTCGGGGTGAGCCGCACCGTCGTGCGCGAAGTGCTGCGGCATCTGGAGACGGAAGGGCTGGTCGAGATCGTCGCGCGGCAAGGGCCGATCGTTGCGCGGCTCGACCCTGAACAGGTGGGCGAAATCTACGAGCTGCGCGGGCTGCTCGAAGCCAATGCCGCGCGCGCGTGCGCCGAGCAATCGACGCCCGAACTCTTGCGGCAGTTGCGCGAGATTCGCGCGGTGATCGAAGACGCGTTCGCGAAGCAGGACCTGCCACGCGTGCTCGACTACACGGAGCGTTTCTACGAAGCGATGTTCGAGGGCGCGCAAAAGCGCGTATCGCTCGCTGTCGTCAAAACGCTGAACGCGCGCATCAACCGCTTGCGCGCGCTGACCATTGCCACGCCGGGGCGCGGCGGCGAGTCCAATCGCGAGATGAACAAGCTGCTCGACGCGATCGAGCGGCGTGACGGCGATGCGGCGTCGGCCGCGTCGGCCGCGCACATCAAGCGGACCGCCGAACTGGCGCTGAGCACGCTCGCGCAGCCAGGCGAGCCCACGGGCGACGCCTGAGCCACATTCCACGCCGTTCACACAAAGGCCCGCCAATCGGCGGGCCTTTTGCTTAGCAGATTCCGCCGGCAAAGCGTTCTCCATGACAAATCCGGCGTAGGCATGTTGCGCCGCACAAGCGAACACGCTTGTCCCTCCATTGCCGAAAACATGCCTGAAGCTCAATGCGCGGATCAACCGTTTGCGCGCGATGACAATCGCCTCCGACGACCGCGGCCGCCAGGCCGTGGAGGAGATGAACCGCATTCTCGATGCGATCCGCGCCCGCGACGCACAGCGAGCGCGCGATGCGGCCACCGCTCATGTGGCCCGGGTCGCTGATATTGCGGCGGAATTACTGCAGCAGGCGGTTGGCGGGACGTCGGTTTGATGGATGAGCTCAGTGCCCGTGCCGCTCTTCGACCGCGACCGCCGTCTGTTTCGATTGCCGGCTCAGCATCAGCGTGACGACGGCGGACACGGCCAGCGTGGCGCCCACTACGTACAGGCCCGCTGAGTATCCCCCCGTCACGTTCTTGAGCCAGCCGATCACGAACGGACCCACAAAGCCGCCCAGATTGCCGACCGAGTTGATCATCGCGATTCCCGCGGCCGCGCCGGCGCCTGACAGGAACATGCTGGGCATCGCCCACAACGGCGCCTTGGCCGCACTGATGCCGATGTTCACGATCACGAGCGCCAGAATGATCATCAGCGCCGTCGTCGCACCACCGGCGAAGACGAAGCCGAGGCATGCCACGACGCACGGAATGACGACGTGCCACGTGCGCTCTTCGGTACGGTCCGAGTGTTTCGCCCACAGGATCATGGCCACCACCGCGAGGACACTCGGCACGCCGGCCAGCAGACCGGTTTCGAACGACCCGAAGCCATACTGGCGAATGATCAACGGCGCCCACAAGCCGAGTGTGTACAGCCCTGCCGAGGTGCCGAAGTAGATGAGTGCGAGCGCTAGCACACGCGGGTCGCGCAGGGCGCTCAGCGCGCCGGCGGTGTGGCCCGCATGGGACTGCTTCGCCTCCGCTTCCATCTTCATCTTCGCGACCAGCCATTCGCGTTCTTCCGGTTGAAGCCATTGCGCTTTCGCCGGTGTGTCCGTCAGATACTTCAACACGAAGAAGCCGAGAATGATCGCGGGCACCGCTTCGAGGATGTAGAGCATCTGCCAATCGGCAAGTCCTGCGATCGGAGGCAGCTTCATGATCGCGCCGGACAGCGGCGAGCCGATTGCGGTGGAGATCGGCGCGGCGGCCATGAACCATGCCGCCGCGACCGCGCGTTGCCGCGACGGGAACCACAGGCTCAGATACAGGATGATGCCGGGGAAGAAGCCCGCTTCGGCGATACCCAGAATAAAGCGCAGCGCGTAGAAGCTGTTCGGCCCGACCACGAACGCCGAGGCGAACGAGACGATCCCCCACGACACCATCACGCGGGCAATCCAGCGGCGCGCGCCGACCTTGTGAAGAATCAGGTTCGACGGCACTTCGAACAGGAAGTAGCCGATGAAGAACAAGCCGCCGCCGAGACCGAACGCGGTCGGCGAAAGGCCGATGGCCTTGTTCATCGAGAGCGCGGCGAAACCCACGTTGACGCGGTCGAGAAAGCTCACGAAATACAGCAGCATCACAAACGGGATGATCCGCAGCATGAGCTTGCGGGAAACCCGGCTTTCGAGTTCGGAAATCATTGTCTCCTCCTGGGAGGTATCGAGCAGTGCTCTATTCAGAAACGGAGTGGGAGTGCGGTGCGCGCCGCGGCCGTCGAGTGCGGCTCTTGTCTTGTCCGGCGCGTCTACACCTTTAAAACGTGGTGGACCAAAGTCACATGCGATGCCTCAGGGAATCTGCGCGATGCGCAGCAGGTTGGTGGTGCCTGGCGTGCCGAACGGCATGCCGGCCGAGATGACGACCGTTTGTCCCGGTTCGCCGAACCCTTCGGTGCGCACGGTCTCGCAGGCAAGGTCGCTCACTTCGAGTGCGTCGACGACCTCCTTGCACAGCACGGGATGGACGCCCCACACCAGCGCGAGGCGGCGCGCCGTGCCCTGTTGCGGCGTCATGCCGACGATCGGCGCGCAGGGCCGCTCGCGCGCCATGCGCAGCGCGGAATAGCCGGAGCTCGTGTAGGCAACGGTTGCGACCGCGTCGAGCAGCCCGGTGACGTGCCGCATCGCGTAGCCGATCGCGTCCGACGTATTCGCGCGGGGTGCCGCGTGCGATGCCGCGATGACTTCGCGGTAGTACGGATCGCGTTCGGTCTGCGAGATGATCGAGTCCATCATTCGCACGGCTTCCACGGGGTATTTGCCGCTTGCCGATTCCGCTGACAGCATCACGGCGTCGGCGCCGTCGTAGATGGCGGTGGCTACATCCGACGCTTCGGCGCGCGTCGGCACCGGCGCGGCGACCATCGATTCGAGCATCTGCGTCGCCACGATGACGGGTTTGCCCGCCTTGCGGCATGCGCGGACGATGCGCTTCTGGATCGCCGGCACCTGTTCGGCCGGCATCTCGACGCCGAGATCGCCACGCGCGACCATCACGGCATCCGCTTCCTCGACGATCGCGTCGAGGCTCTGGATCGCCGCCGGCTTTTCGAGCTTCGCCACGATGCCGACGCGAGCGCCGACGATTTTGCGAACCTCGATGATGTCTTCGACGCGTTGCACGAAAGAGAGCGCGAGCCAGTCGATGCCCAGCGTCATGCCGAACTCGAGATCGCGCTGGTCCTTTTCCGTCATCGCGGACAGCGGCAAAACGACGTCCGGAACGTTGACACCCTTGCGCTCGGACAGTGGACCGCCCACGACGACCGTCGTTTCGGCGAAATCGGGACCGCAGCGTTCGACCCGCAACTGGACCCGGCCATCGTCGAGCAGCAGATTCGTGTGTGGCTTGAGCGCCGCGAAGATTTCCGGATGCGGCAGCGAGACACGGGTGTCGCCGCCGGGCGTTTGCGCGTCGAGATCGAGTCGAAACGCGGCGCCTTTCTCCAGCACGATCGGGCCGTTCGCGAATGTGCCGATCCGCAGCTTCGGCCCTTGCAGGTCGAGCAGTACGCCGACCGGGCGGCCGGCGTCCTTTTCTATCGAGCGGATGATGTTCAGACGTCGTTGGTGATCGTCATGTGTGCCGTGGCTGAAGTTCAGCCGAAACACATCGGCCCCCGCGTTGAACAGCGCTTCGATGGTGTCGCGACTGGTGCTCGCCGGCCCCAGCGTCGCGACGATTTTGGCATTACGGTTGCGGCGCATCTTTATCGACTCCCTGAAAGATCGCCGTACTGAGCGGCAATGAAAATGGCACGAAAATCGTTGACGTTGGTCAGTGTCGGCCCGGTGATGACCGAGTCGCCCAGTGCCTGGAAAAAGCCGTGCGCGTCGTTGTTTTCGAGTCGCTCGGCGGGACGGATGCCGCGCTCGCGCGCCCGCTTCAACGTGTCCGGCCGCAGCAGTGCGCCGGCGATTTCTTCCTGGCCGTCCACGCCGTCGGTGTCGCCCGCGATGGCGAACACGCCGGGCTCGCCATTCAGCGCGACGCCGAGCGACAGCAGGAATTCGACATTACGGCCGCCGCGGCCGTCGCCGCGAATCGTGACGGTCGTTTCGCCGCCGGAGAGGAGAATGCAGGGCGCCTGGAAGGGCTGGCCGCGGCGGCTCACCTGTCTGGCAATGCCGGCCATGACCGCGCCGACGTCGCGGGCTTCGCCTTCGATGGCGTCGCTGAGAATGTGGACGTCGATGCCGGCTGCGCGCGACTGGCTCGCCGCGGCTTCGAGCGCGAGTTGGGGCGTCGCGATCAGATGGGTCTTGATGCAGGGCAGATGTGGATCGTCAGGCTTCAGCGTTTCCGTACTGCCGTTTTCGAGCAATGCGATTGCCGCGGGCGACGCGCAGATCTCATAGCGCCGCAAGACCGCGAGCGCATCCGCGCACGTCGTCGTGTCGGGTACGGTCGGGCCGGAGGCGATGTCGCTGGCGGCGTCGGCGGGCACGTCCGAGATGATCAGGTTGACCACGCGCGCCGGATGGCAGGCCGCCGCAAGCCGGCCGCCCTTGATCGCCGAGAGATGCCGGCGCACGCAATTCATTTCGGAAATCGTCGCACCGCTCGCGAGCAGTGCCTGGTTGATTTCCTGTTTGTCCTGCAGCGTCAGGCCTTCGGCGGGAAGCGGGAGCAGGGCGGAGCCGCCGCCTGAGATCAGGCAGATGACGAGGTCGTCGGCGGTCAGGTCCGAGACGAGTTCCAGCATGCGAGTGGCCGCCGCGAGGCCGTTCTCGTCCGGCACGGGATGCGCGGCCTCGACGATTTCGATGTGTTCGCACGGCACCGCGTATCCGTAGCGTGTGACGATGAGACCTTCGAGGCGGCCGGTCCAGTGATCTTCGACCGCTCTTGCCATCGCCGCCGACGCCTTGCCCGCGCCCACGACGATCGTGCGGCCGCGCGGCGCCTCGGGAAGGAAATCGGGAACACGCAGCGCGGGTTGTGCCGTTGCTATCGCGGCGTCGAACATGTCCTGCAGCAAGCGGTCGACGTCGAGTTCGCTGGTGGCATCGCGGCTGGCCGGCTGCTTGAGTTGGGCGGCGGTTTTCATTTGCGTGCTCGCACAGAAAGGGACCGCCCTTGCTTGAAGGAAGTGGACATGGTGTCGGATACCTCGTATTTGCCGTGCGCGGGACGAGCCGGGTCACGGCCGCCGCGTGGCGGGCCGTGCAGACCAGGCTCCAGCGGAGCCGCTGATGAGGCTTAGGCCGCGTTCGCTGCGGGCGCTGCGGCTTTCTCGATGAACGCGCAAACAGCGGCCGTCACTTGCGCCGTGGTTGCCGTGCCGCCGAGGTCGCGGGTGTGAAGGGAGGTGTCCGCAGTTACCGCTTCGACGGCTTGCATCACGCGCTTTGCCGCGTCGGCTTCGCCCAGGTGTTCGAGCAGCATGACGACCGACCAGAAGGTGCCGACCGGATTGGCGAGTCCCTTGCCCATGATGTCGAATGCGGAACCGTGGATCGGCTCGAACATCGACGGAAAGCGGTGTTCCGGATCGATGTTGCCCGTCGGCGCGATGCCCAGGCTGCCGGCGAGAGCGGCGGCGAGGTCGCTGAGAATGTCGGCGTGCAGATTGGTGGCGACGATCGTGTCGAGACTCGCGGGGCGATTGATCATGCGCGCGGTCGATGCATCCACCAGTTCCTTGTCCCATGTGACGTCCGGGAACTCCTTCGAGACTTCGAGTGCGATCTCGTCCCACATCACCATCGCATGACGCTGGGCGTTGCTCTTCGTGATCACGGTCAGCAGTTTGCGCGGACGGGATTGCGCGAGACGGAACGCGAATCGCATGATCCGCTCGACACCGGCGCGCGTCAGGATCGACACGTCGGTCGCGGCTTCGATCGGATGGCCCTGATGGACTCGGCCGCCCACGCCGGAATATTCGCCTTCCGAGTTTTCGCGGACGATGACCCAGTTCAGGTCTTCCGGCTTGCAGCGCTTCAGCGGCCCGTCGATGCCCGGCAGGATGCGGGTCGGACGGACGTTCGCGTACTGGTCGAAGCCCTGGCAGATCTTCAGACGCAGACCCCACAGCGTGATGTGATCGGCAATGTCCGGATCGCCGGCCGAGCCGAACAGGATCGCGTCCTTGTCGCGGATGGCGTCGAGCCCGTCGGCCGGCATCATGACGCCATGCTCGCGATAGTAGTCGCCGCCCCAGTCGAAGTTTTCGAATTCGAATGCGAACGACCGGGTCGTCTTTGCGAGTGCTTCGAGAACTTGCGCGCCGGCCGGTACGACTTCCTTGCCGATGCCGTCGCCGGGGATGGTTGCGATGCGATAGGTCTTCATGTCTCCGTCCTTCATGTGTTGGGGTGTGAGCGAACTTTACCTATCTCCGGACGCAAAAACCGGTGCTAAACTCAAAGCATCTTTAACTTTGATTCACAAGTGAAAGCCATGCGCGACACCGTCGAACCGTCTGATCTGAGTTTCTTTTCGACGCTTGCCGCATCCGGCAGCCTGAGCGCCGCCGCGCGGGAGCTGGGTTTGACGGCAGCGGCCGTCAGCAAGCATTTGACGCAGATGGAGAGCCGCGCCGGCGTTCCGCTCGTCAACCGGACCACGCGGCGGATGATGCTTACGCCGGAGGGCGAGCTGTACCTCGAACACGCGCGCCGGATTCTCGACGAGATCGATGAACTGGCCGAGTTGCTGGGGGCCGCGAAGCAAAGCCCGAAGGGATTGCTGCGCGTGAACGCGACGCTCGGCTTTGGGCGCAGCCATGTCGCGCCTGCGATCTCGCGCTTTGTCGCGAAGTATCCGCAGGTATCGGTTCAGCTTCAGTTGTCGGTCACGCCTCCGCCGCTGACCGACGATACGTTCGACGTCTGCATCCGTTTCGGCGAGCCGCCCGATACGCGAGTGGTCGCGCGCCGGCTGGCGACGAACCGGCGCTTGCTGTGCGCCGCGCCTTCGTACCTCGCGTCACATGGGATGCCGGTGACCGCGCACGACCTGACGCGGCACAACTGCATCGGCATCCGCCAGGGTGACGAAGCCTACGGCGTGTGGCGTCTGACTTCGGGCAGAGGCGCGTCGCGTAAAACGGAGGCCGTGCGTATCAACGGGTCGCTGACCACGAACGATGGCGAGATCGCGGTGAAGTGGGCGCTCGAAGGGCACGGCATCTTGATGCGGGCCGAGTGGGACATCAAGCAGTACCTCGCCGATGGTTCGCTGGTTCAGGTATTGCCCGAGCATGACACGCCGAACGCCGATATTTTTGCCGTCTATTCGCAGCGGCACCAGATGTCCAATCGGATTCGCGCGTTCGTCGATTTTGTCGCGCAAGATCTTAGGAGCGAGGCGGGCGCGTTGTAGTCTTGTTGGGGAGGTTCGGGATTCGATCGCCTTTCGCATTGAGGTGCAACTTACTCGGAGGCAATCGTCAACCCTGTCGCGCGCGTTTTGCGGATGCCGCTATTGCCGCTTCCTCCAGTTCCGATGATGGGCTGAAAGGCGACCGGGGCATGGGCACGCCATCTACAAAAGCGCGTGCACAGCGCACGGCGAACTCATATGCGCAGTTCCGGCTTGCGAACTGACCCAGGTCACCCGATGAGGCAGATTCACCGTCTTCTTTCAGAATGCAGGACCGAGCTAAGAATGGCCTTCCATGCTGATTCGAGGACTTGAGCGTGCTATGCCAAAAGCACGTCCTTTACCGTGGCGTCGCGTCGAGCCGAACGATCCAGCCTTCGGTCTCCCTGTTCTCCGCCGGATAACGCGTCAATACCGCCGGGTCGTGGCCAGGCACGACGTGCTGCGCGGAATCCGCCAGTTCGTGCACGCGGCGGTAGCCTTCGATCATGTCGCCGACGTTGTACACAGCCGGGAATGGGCGGCTCTGTTCCATGTTCGCGTAAAGATGCGAGGCGTCGGACGCGAGCACGACCCAGCCGCGCTCCGTGTGCACACGCACGACCTGCAGACCGTCGGTATGACCGCCGACCCGATGCACGCTTAGGCCCGGCGCAAGGTTCGATGCCCCGTCGTGAAACGCCACGCGACCGTCGAAAACGCGGCCGACCATCGATTTCACATCTTCGGGATTGAACGGATGATTCAGTGCGCCGTGGCACATGCAGCGACCCGTGCAATACGCCATTTCGCGATCCTGCACGTGATAGCGCGCTTTCGGAAATAGCGAGCGGTTGCCCGCGTGATCGTAGTGCATGTGCGTGACGATCACGTCTTCGACCGTCTCCGGCCGGATGCCGATTGCGCCGAGGCCCTCTTCGACGGAATGTGTGATGATGCGCCCGCGCTGCGCACCCACTTCGGCGTCGAATCCGGTATCGACGAGGAAGGTGCGGCTTTCGCCGACCACCGCCCACACGAAATAGTCGAGCGGCATGTTGACATCGTGCGGGTCGCCGCCGATGAAATTGTCGCGCGCGGGCCGGTCGTGATGCGCGTACTTGATCGCGAAGATCTTGTAGTTTTCGGGCGTGGCTGTCATGGCTGCAGTCTCCTGTCCTCAACGTATGAGAGCGCTATCATAACAAGCTGATGGCGACTCGTGTTGTGTTGTTGCGGGCACGGGTTGGGCGATATCCGGTATCGCCGGACACCGCCAAAGCGTGCGGAACGCCGCCTGGCATACGCTACAATTCGCCATCGAACTGAAGAGCTGGATGGGCGAGTGAAAAAGCGTGTGGCGGCCGTCGACGACGGCAAGATAGGGACGGCCGGCAGGCCGGCAGCCGGAGGGAGGACAGCGTCGAAAACCGGCGCAGGCATGGGCAAGACTCGTCCGGGCGGCCACGCCGTTCGCATGATCGACGTCGCGAGAGCAGCCAATGTGTCCTTGATGACCGTGTCGCGCGCGCTCAAGGAACCCGCACTGTTGTCGGAGGAAACCCGCAAGCTGGTGCTCGATACGGTGCGCCGGGTCGGCTACGTTCCGAATCACATCGCGTCGAACCTCGCATCGGCTCGTTCGAATGTGGTCGGCCAGATTGTGCCGAGCATCCAGAACTCTCTGTATTCCCATAGCATCAAAGGTTGCGCGGACGTCCTTCGCACAGCAGGCGTGCAACTTCTGCTGGCCGACAGCGGCTATTCGCTCGAAGATGAAGAGGCACTGATCGACGCGTTTCTTGCGCAGCGCGTGTGCGGCCTCGTCTTGCACAACACCGTTCACACGCCGCGTGCCGCCCAGATGATCCGCGCCGCCGGCATACCTATCGTTGAAACGGGCGACCTGGCGCGTACGCCCATCGACATGGCGGTCAGCTATTCGAACTTCAACGCGGCGAAGGAGATGACCCTGTACCTGGCCGGACGTGGGTATAAGTCGATCGGCTTTGTCTGCCTGACTACCAAAAACAACATGCGCGCCCGCGAGCGTTTGAAGGGCTATCACGCCGCGCTCACCGCCCTTGGCCGCGAGCGCAACCCGGGCCTCGTGCGCGAAGTGGAGGGCGGTTTGACCTCTGGCGCGCATGCGATGGTCGACATGATGCAGCGTGCACCCGAAGTAGACGCGATCTTCTTCGCCGGCGACGTACTTGCTGTCGGCGCGCTTTTCGAGGCGCAGCGGCGCAACTGGAAGGTGCCCGAGCGCATCGCCATCGCCGGATTCGACGATCTCGACATTCTGCGGCACACGGTGCCGCGGCTGACGTGTCTGAATCTGCCGCGTCTCGAGATCGGCCGACGTAGCGCCGAGGCGCTGCTGCAAAGAATGCGCAGCAATGAACCCGCCGTGCCGACGAAGCTCGATCTTGGATTCGAAATCATCCAGCGGGAAAGCACCTGAGGCAGCGGCTTTAAGACCGGGAAACAAGACGGGGGCGCATACTGCGCCCTTTTTTGCGTCCGCCAATCTGATTTCCCTGCGCAATTTCCCTGTGAGCTGGACGCACGGCATGCCCAGCGTCCCGTATTGCGCCACTCGGTCTTTTCAGTTAAGTTAGCGCTATCATTTATTTGGCCGCGAGCGTTTTGCACTTCGCCGCGGCCTTGCAACGGACGTGCTTGCTGACAAGGACAATACAAAATGAAAGGGAGAATCGCACTCGTAACGGGCTCGTCGCATGGGCTGGGTCTTGCGATGGCCAACGCGCTCGCGGCCGCTGGCTGCCGGGTCGTGCTGCATGGGATCGAAACGCTCGAACAGGTCGAGCCGATGCGTGCGGAATTCGAGCGGACGCAGGGTTACCGTGCCGACTATCTGCAGGCGGACCTTGGCGATGCACGAGCCGTCGAACGGATGATGTTCGAAACGATCGAGCGCGCCGGCCCAATCGATGTGCTGATTAACAATGCCGTGGTGCGCCACTTCGCGCCAATCGAAGCGTTCCCAGTCGACAAATGGGAGCAGGCGCTATCGGTCAATCTGAGCGCGGCCTTCCATGCAATCCGCCTCGCGCTGCCGGGCATGCGCGAGCGCGGCTGGGGCCGAATCTTCAATATGACGTCGGTGTATGGCATGCGCGGCACGGTGAATCGCGTGGACTACGTGACGACCAAATCCGCGCTGCTTGGCTTGACGCGCGCGGTCGCCGCGGAAACGATGGGGCAGGGCATTACCTGCAATGCCATCTGCCCGGGGGCGGTGCACACGCCGACGAGCGAAAATCGCATTCAGGCGCTGATGGAGAACGAGGGTCTGGATCGCGAAGCGGCAATCGAACGCTTTCTGACGGGCAAGCAGCCGACCGGCCACTTCGTCCAGGCGTCGCATATCGCCGACCTGGTGGTGTTTCTATGCGGCGACGCAGCAGCGCAAATGACCGGTGCGATGCTGCCGGTCGAAGGCGGTTGGCTGGCGGTTTGAGGTTCGTCAGGCGGTCACTGACGAGAGTGCCGCGAGGCCGACGCCACCCCCGGTATTCATGCGCTGCATCATGAACTCGACACTCCGAAGCTGCAATTCATCCTTGACTGATTGTATGACAGGAATATAATTGCCCTTGCTGTTAGCGCTCACATAGACCGGCGGCGACAAGCGCCACCAACCAGTAAAACTACAACAACGAAGTCGACGGAGATAGCATCCATGCACAACCAAGCGAGTATCGGATACAGACTGGACAGCCTGCCGCTGTCCGGCTATCACTGGCGGTTGCTCGGGCTGATTGCCGCGGGCATGTACTTCGATTCGTTCGATATCTACATCGCGGGGACCGTGCTCGCCGCCATGATCCACAGCGGCGAATCCACGCTGAAACTCAATGCGATGTTCGTGTCCGTCACGTTTATCGGCATGATGTCGGGCGCGTGGCTGTCGGGTCTTCTCGGCGATCGTTTCGGGCGGCGCTTCTGCTATCAGTTCAATCTCGGGATTTACGGCTTCGCGTCGATCGCAGCGGCGTTCGCGCCATCCATGTACTGGCTGATTTTCTTCCGGCTGGTGATGGGCGTCGGCATGGGCGCCGAAATCGTGGTCGGCTACGGCACGCTGAGCGAGTTCATTCCGGCGGCGTGGCGCGGGCGGTTCGGCACCATCCTCAATCTGATCATCAACACGTCGCTATTCCTGTCGACGTTCCTCGGCTGGCTGATCGTGCCGCAATACGGCTGGCGCTGGATGTTCGCCATCGCCGGTTGCGGTGCGCTGTTCGTGTGGTTTCTGCGTAAGTCGATGCCGGAGTCGCCTCGCTGGCTGGCCTCACGCAATCGCTTGCCTGAAGCAAACGCGATCGTGTCGAACATCGAAACGGCGTGCGGCATCGATCCAGCAACGGCTATCTCGGCTGCTGCGCAGCAGCCGTATCGTGCCGATGCGCCGGATAGCGGCCGTCTCGGCGACCTCTTCACGCGCCGTCTGCTGGCGCGCACGGTGACGGGCATCACCGTGCTGGTTGGACTCTTCATCGTCAACTACGCGTTCGTCAGCTGGATTCCGACTTTCCTGGTGAAGCAGGGGCACAGCGTGTCGAACTCGCTCGGACTGACGGCGATCATGTTTGCCGGCGGTCCGATCGGCTCGCTGATTGCTTTCGTGCTGGCCGAACACGTCGGCCGCAAGTGGGGCATCGTACTGTTCTCCCTGATCTGCGCCGCGTTCGGCACGGCCTATCCGTTTGCACAAACGGAAGTGGCGATCGCCGCGCTTGGCTTTGCGATCACCTGCTGTATCTACGTACTGTCGTCGTTTAGCGTGGCAACCTATGTGCCCGAATTGTTCCCGACCGAACTGCGTCTGCGCGGATCGGGCGTGTCGAATACGGTGGGGCGAGCGGTCAGCATCGCTGTGCCGTACGCCGTCGCGTGGGCATTCACGGGTTTCGGCATCGCGGGTGTGTTGACGTTGATCGTCGGCACGTTGCTGGTCCAGGCGTTGATCGTCGGCGTGCTCGGCACCGAGACCCGCAAACGTTCGCTCGAGTCGATCGCCGCGGAAGTGAGCGGTACGGTGGAAGCGTCAGATAACGCCGTGAATGCACGCACGGCTTCGGTGACCAGGCCGTAATCGCGGCCGCATGCACTGAATCGAAAGCGTAACCGGTAAAGGGAAATCCAGCACATGGCAGCGCAGGCAGACAGAAGCTTCAGCCAGACGGACACGTACAGCGAGGCGGGACACGCGACGCGACGGCTCGCGCAATGGATCGGCGACACGACGTGGCGCGACGTGCCGGCCGCCGTGCGTCACGAGGCGAAGCGCGCGCTCGTCAACTACGTAGCCGTCGCGCTCGCTGCCTGCACCGACCCAACGCTCGACAAGGCCGTGCGCAACTATCGGCGCTTCAGCGCAGGGCAAAGTTCGAGCGTGATTGGTCGCAGCGAGCGCATCGACATGCTGAACGCGGCTGCGCTCAATGCGATGAGCGCGAACGTGTTCGACTTCGACGACACGCATATCCCGACGATCATTCATCCCACCGCGCCCGTTGCCGCCGCGCTATTCGCGTTTGCCGAGTCGCTCGCGGACAGCGGCCCTCATGCAAGTGCAATGACGGGTGAGGCCTTGCTGCTTGCATTCGTAATCGGCGTCGAAGTGGAGTGCCGGATCGGCAACGCGGTTTCGCCTGAGCACTACCAGCGCGGCTGGCATATCACGTCGACCTGCGGCGTATTCGGCGCGGCGGCGGCGATTGCGAAGGTGCTGGGTTTGAGCGCACAGCAGATCGTATGGGCGTTGGGCAACGCGTCGGCGCAGGCCGGCGGTCTGGTGGAAACGCTCGGTACGATGTCGAAGAGCATCAGCGTCGGCAATGCCGCGCGCAACGGTTTGCTGTCCGCACTGCTCGCCGCCGACGATTTCTCCGGTCCCGATTCGCCGCTCGAAGGCGAGCGCGGTTTCCTGCGTGTCACCGCGTCGAAGCCGGATGCCGATGCGCTGACGCGCGAGCTCGGCCACGAATGGGCGTTGCTGTCGAACACCTATAAGCCCTATCCGTGCGGCGTGGTGCTGAACCCCGTGATCGACGCATGTCTCGATCTGCGCCGCGACGCGCGGTGGACGCTGAATGACGTCGAGCGCGTCGAATTGACCGGACACCCTTTGCTGCGTGAACGCACCGACCGGCCCAACGTGCGTACCGGTCGTGAGTCGCAGGTCAGCGCGCAACATGCGGTGGCGGTCACGCTGGCGACGGGCAAAGCGAGCCTGGCGGAATTCAGCGATAGCGCCGTGACGAACCCAGCGCTGCGCGCATTCGACACGCGTTTGCGTTTCATCGACGACGCGTCGTGGCCGGTCGAGTCCGCGCAGGTCGTTGTCGTGTTGCGCTCGGGCGAGACGTTGTCGCGACGCATTCACGCGGCGCGCGGCAGTCTTGCGGCGCCGCTTGCCGATGTCGAACTCGCGACAAAGTTGCGCGAACTGGCGGACTATGGCGGCTCGGGCGTCGCACCGCAACCGCTCATCGACGCGCTGTGGCGCTTCGACAGCGCAACGGACGCCGCCGCGCTCATGCGGCTCGCGCGCGCGACTTGAACCGCATACGAAACGGTGCATCGAACAGCGCATCGAAACAGATTCCTAACGAATGAGGACAGTCATGTCGAGCAGTGGTCAAGGAAACAGCACTATCGGTTTTGTCGGCGTGGGCGTGATGGGAAGGCCTATGGCGCGTCGTCTCATCGAGGCGGGCCATTCACTCGTCGTGTTCGATCGCGACGAGCAGGCGGTCGCGGAACTTGCGGCAATCGGTGCGCGCGCGGCGAAATCGGTGCGGGACGTGGCCGACGGCGCACGCATCGTGTTCACGAGTCTGCCCACGCCGGCGGTTTTCAGGCAGGTCGCGCTGGGCGACGGAGGGTTGATCGAGGGTAGCGTTATCAAGATTCTCGTCGACCTGTCGACGGTCGGCTCGCGAATGGAAAAAGAAGTGGCGGACGGTCTGCTCACGAAGGGCATCGACACCGTGGATGCGCCCGTGAGCGGCGGCGCCGCCGGCGCGCAAAAGGGCACCCTCGCCATCATGATGGCCGGCAAGCCGGCTGCGCTGGATCAGGTGCGCAGCCTGTTCGAAGTGCTCGGCAAGGTTTTTGTGGTCGGCGATCAGCCGGGCCAGGGGCAATTGCTCAAGCTGCTGAACAACATGCTCTCGTCGACCGCCTTTGCCATCACGTCGGAAGCATTTGTCGCCGGCATGCGCGGCGGACTGGACCCGGAAGTGATGATGGCGGTGATCAACTCGGGTAGCGGCAAGAACGGCGCGACGATGGACAAATTCCCGAAACACGTGCTGCCGGGAACTTTCGATTTCGGCTTTCCGGTCGGCAGTGTCTGCAAGGACATCGGACTCGCGGTCGACGAATGCCAGGCGCTCGGCGTGCCGACGTGGGTTGGCAGTGTCGCGCGTCAGGTCTGGAATTACGCCGCGATGCAGGACGGCTCGAAGCGCGACATGACTGAACTCGTCAAATACGTCGAACGCTGGTCGTCGGGCGAAGGTCTCGCGGACTGAATCCGCTACCAGGCGTATCCAGAAACACTCATTGGCTGCGGCCATATCACATCGGTAACGGAGACCTGAATGATCGTTGAAATGCGTATCTACCACTGTGCGCCGACGCGTCTGCCGGCGCTGCTCGACCGCTTCACGTCGACCACGCTCGGTTTTTTCGAAAAGTACGGCATCCAGCAGATCGGCTTCTGGACGACGCTGATCGGTCCAAGCAATCACGCGCTGACATATATGGTGAAGTGGGAAAGTCTGGCCGAGCGCGAGCAGAAGTGGAACGCGTTCCAGGCCGATCCCGAATGGATCGCGAAACGCGCGGCGACGGAAGCCGACAAGCCGATCGTCGAGCGCATCGAAAATCATTTCCTCACGCCAACGGCATTTTCGGCGCTGCGCTAGGAGCGATATTTCATGACACAACCCAAACGGATCGGATTCATCGGTCTCGGCATGATGGGCGCACCGATGGTGCAGTGCCTGCGCAACGCCGGTTTCGAGCTGTTCATCGACGACGCCGACGCGGCCCGTGCCGATGCGCTCGCCGATCAAACGGGCGCGCAGCGGCTGAACGCGGATCATGTCGCGTCGCTCGACGCTTTGATCACGATGCTGCCGAATTCGGCGATCGTCGAGAAGGTGCTGCTCGGTGATGGCAACCAGGGCAACGATCGGGGCTGGGCCGCGCGGCTCACGAAGGGCGCGGTGGTGATCGACATGAGTTCGTCGGAACCGGAGCGCTCGCGTGAGCTCGGCAAGACGCTGGAAGCGCAGGGTCTCGCGTATCTGGACGCACCGGTGTCGGGCGGCGTCAAGCGCGCGAAGGACGGCACGCTGGCGATTCTCGTCGGCGGCAAGGCCGAGGTGTTGACGCGCTGCAAGCCGGCGCTCGACGCGATGGGCAAGAGCGTGCTGCATATCGGCGCGGCGGGCGCGGGTCACGCGGCCAAGGCGCTCAACAACTACGTGTCGGCGGCAGGCCTCGCGGCCACGGTCGAGGCGTTGCAGATCGCGAGCCGCTTCGGCATCGAGCCGGCGGTGATGACGGACGTGCTGAACGCGTCGACGGGCCGCAGCAATACGTCCGAAAACAAGGTCAAGCAGTTCATGCTGAGCGGCACTTTCGCTTCCGGCTTCGCGCTGCAGTTGATGAACAAGGACCTCAAGATCGCCCGCGCGCTCGCGCAGGCGGTCGGTCATCCCATGACGTTCGGCGCGACGTGTACGCAGGTATGGGACGAGGCGGCGCAACACGCCACGCCCGCCACCGACCACACCGAGATGTACCGTCTCCTGCCCGGCGCGGCATCCTGAGCGTGCCTCTGATTCATTGATTCCGGAGCCTGTCATGTCACATGCAGCCCAGTTTTATATCGACGGACGTTGGGTCGAACCTACGTCCGCGGTCTGGTTTGGCGTCGTCGATCCGTCGACGGAAATGGCGTTCGACAAACTCGCGATGGGCAACGCCGAAGATGTCGATCGCGCAGTTGCGGCCGCGCGCCGCGCGTTTCCCGCCTGGTCGGCGACGAGTGTCCCCGAACGTGTCGCGCTGCTCAAGCGCATCGTCGCGATCTACGAACGCCGCTACGACGAATTCGCCGAGGCCATGCGTCGCGAAATGGGCGCGCCCATCACGTTCGCCCGCAACGGCCAGGCGGTGCGCGGTCCCGCGCATCTGAATGCGCTGATCGAGGTGCTCGAACGCTTCGAATTCGAAGAGCAGCGGGGCAGCACGCGCGTGGTGCTCGAACCGATCGGCGTGTGCGGCCTGATCACGCCGTGGAACTGGCCGGTCAATCAGATCGTCGTCAAGATCGCGCCCGCGCTCGCGGCGGGCTGCACGATGGTGCTCAAGCCGAGCGAATATTCGCCGCTCAGTGCGCTGCTGTTTGCGGACGTCCTGCATGAAGCCGGCGTGCCGGCGGGCGTGTTCAATCTCGTCAACGGCGATGGTCCGGGTGTCGGCTCGGCGATCGCGAGTCATGCGGATATCGACATGGTGTCGTTCACCGGCTCGACTCGCGCCGGCGTGCTGGTCGCGCAGTCGGCGGCGGAAACCGTCAAACGGGTCGCGCAGGAACTCGGCGGCAAGTCGGCCAACATTCTGCTCGACGACGTCGATCTGGATCAGGCGGTCGCGCGCGGCGTCGCCGCCTGCTTCACGAACTCCGGGCAATCGTGCTCGATTCCGACACGCATGCTGGTGCCGCGTCATCTCATGAACGACGCCGCGCAGATCGCGAAGCGCGCGGCGCAGGCGTATCGGCTCGGACCGACCGACGACCCGTCGACGCAACTCGGGCCGCTCGTCAACGCCAACCAGTTCAAGCGCGTGCAGTCGCTGATCCAGACCGGCATCGACGAAGGCGCGCGCCTCGTCGCAGGCGGCACGGGCCGGCCGGAAGGCATCGACAAGGGCTATTACGCGCGCCCGACCGTCTTCGCCGACGTCGCCCCCGACATGACCATCGCTCGCGAGGAAATTTTCGGACCGGTGCTGTCGATGATTCCGTACGACACCGAAGAGCAGGCAATCGAGATTGCGAACGGCACCGACTACGGTCTCGCCGCATACGTGCAATCGGCGGATGTCGCGCGGGCGCGCAGGGTCGGCCGCGCATTGCGCGCGGGTGGCGTGCACCTGAACTATCCGCCCGCCGATTTCGGTGCACCGTTCGGCGGCTATAAACGCTCGGGCAACGGTCGCGAATGGGGCGAAGCCGGGCTGCGTGAGTATCTGGAGACAAAGGCGCTGGTGGGTTACGGCGCGGATTGAACGATGGCGGCGTGGCGCATGACGATTGGTTAGCCACGCCAAAAAAATTTGGCCGTATGCATTGTCCGACAATCATTCAGGCAGGCAATGCCGTTCCCGAGGTCGGACGCACGAGCCAACCCTGTCCGCAATCAGTTTGAACCACAGAGGAAGCACGATGGACACCAATGACCGCTTCAACAAAGGCTTCGAAAATCGCAAGGAGGTGCTGGGCGCCGGGCACGTCGAAAAATCGTGGGCGAATGCCGACGACTTCAACCGGCCGATGCAGAAGTTCGTCACCGAATGCTGTTGGGGCGACATCTGGGGCGACCCGACGTTGTCCTTCAAGACGCGCAGCATGCTCAATCTCGGCATGTTGACGGCGATGAGCCAGCACCACGAATTGTCGGTGCACGTGAAGGGCGCGCTGCGCAATGGCGTGAGCAAGGAAGAAATCCGCGCGGTGCTGATGCAGGCCGCCGTCTACTGCGGTGCACCGCTCGCGCTCGCGGCATTCCGTGTCGCGAGCGAGGCGATCAAGGCTTACGAAGCGGAAACGGCCGCCGCCTGACGCGGCACGCAGCGCGGACGGCCAACGGCAAACGGGGCAGCGCAAGGAGAACTCGCATCGCAAAGCGGTGCGAATAACGAACGGAGACAGGTATGAAAGCGTTGACTGCGAATGACGTCGTAACGGCGGAGAACGATCAGTCGATCGAAACGAGGAGGCGCAACGCCATCAAGGGCGCGTTCTTCTCCGAGTTCATCGACATGTTCGATATCTATCTGCCGGTAGTGGTGTTGTCGCCGGTGCTGGGATTCTTCCAGCCGCCGCATCTTTCGGCCGGCATGGAGACCATTCTCGCGTCGCTGGTCTTTATCACGACGCTGCTCGGCCGGCCGGTCGGCGCGTTGCTGTTCGGCATGATCGCGGACCGCGTCGGCCGTCGCAAGGCGTCGATCTGGTCCGTGTCCGGCTTCGGCGTGGTGACGCTGCTCATCGCGTTGCTGCCCGGCTATGAAACGCTCGGCATCGTGTCGTACTGGCTGCTGGTGCTGCTGCGTTTCGTCGACGGGATTTTCCTGGGTGGCGGCTACACGGGCGCCATGCCGCTCGCGATCGAGTATTCGAAGAAAGAGCAGCGCGGTTTCGTAGGCGGCTTCATCATTTCCGGATTTCCGGCCGCATACGTGACCATCAACCTCGTCGCGATGCTGATGTTCGTGCTGTTTCCGCTCAACGGCATGCACTCGCCGTACGCGCAATGGGGCTGGCGCATTCCGTTCGTACTCGGCGCGGCATTGGCAGGTTTGCTGACGATGTACTACGTGCGCAAGGTTTCCGAATCGGAAATCTGGAAGAGCGAAGCCGCCGACAAGGCCGCCGTCACCGAAAAGCTGCCGCTCTCCGATCTGCTGCGCGGCAAGAGCGGTCGCAATCTGTTGCAGGTGCTGGTGATGATGACGGGCTTTTGGCTCACGCAGAACATCATCACGATTTTCCTGCCGACGGGCCTGCTGGTGAAGACGCTGCATCTGAGCGGCTTCCAGATGACCGCGACGCTCATGCTCACTTATTTCGTGCTGTTTTTCAGCTATATCGGTTCGGGGATGATCGCGCAGCGCATCGGACGGCGCCGTTTCTTCGTGATCGTCGGTCCGCTGATCGCGACGGTCGGCGCGGCGCTGCTGTACGTGCTGGCGAATGTCGACGGGCTCTCGCTGTCGACCATCATGCTGCTGGTGTGCGTGCTCGCGGTGCTCGTCACGTCGCCGTGGGGCGTGATCGTCACGTACATCAACGAGCGTTTCGTGACCGATGTGCGTGCAACGGGTTTCGGCGTGGGCTTCAGTCTGTCGGTGATCATCCCTTCGTTCTACGCGTTCTATATGAACTGGCTCGGCGCCTTCATGCCGCTGCGGCTGACCTCGGTCGTGCTGCTGTGCGTGGGTGGCCTGATCGGCATGGTCGGCGCGCTGATGGGCCCGGAAACGAAAGACGTGGATTTCTAATTTCGAAGCAAAGGAACACAACTCATGAACAAGAATCGGATCGGCTTCATCGGTCTCGGCAACATGGGTGGACGCATGACACGGCGTCTCGTCGACGCGGGCATCGCCGTGTTGGGCTACGACACCGTGCGTGAACGCATCGACACCGCCGGCGCGAAAGCAGCCGGCACCGTGGGTGAAGTGATCGCATATGCGGACGTCGTGATGATGTCGCTGCCGGACAGCAAGGTCGTCGAGGCGGTCGTGGAAGGCGAGGACGGCGTGCTCGCGCATTGTCGCGCGGGGCAGATCGTCGTCGATCTGAGCACGGCCGCCGCCAGCTCGACGATTCGCCTCGCCAAACGCTTTGCCGAGCGCGGCGTGCATTACGTCGACGCCGGCATTTCGGGTGGCGCGGCGGCGGCGGAGAAGGGCTCGCTCACGTTGATGGTGGGCGGCGATGCCGACGCCGTCGCCGCGCTGCAATGGGCCTTCGCACCGATCAGTTCGAAGGTCGCGCACATGGGCGAGAGCGGCGCGGGCCACACCACCAAGCTGCTGAACAATTTTCTGAACGCGGTGAGCCTCGCCGCCAGTGCCGAAGTGATGGTGGCGGGCAAGAAGGCGGGGCTCGACCTGCATCTGCTGCTCGATGTGCTGAACAGCAGCAGCGGTGTCAATTTCGCCACGCTCAACCGTTTCCCGAAGATCGTCGATGGTGACTATCTGGAAGGCGGCCTGACCGGCAAGCTGATGACCAAGGACGTGGTGCTGTACGTGGACCGCGCGCGCGAACTCGGCGTGATGTCGCTGAATTCGGCCGGCCCGCTCGCGAGCTTCGGCCTGGGCACTGCGCTGGGTTACGGCGACGTGATCAGCAACCGTGTCGTCGATGCGATCGGCGATGTGTCGGGCGGCGTGCGGCTGTTCGATGGAGCACACAAGGAGAAAAACGCATGAAGGTCTTTCACGGCAGAGCGGCCGGCGCGATATCCGAGCGCCGCAGCGACACGTTCACCGGCACCGTCTGGGCCGACCCGGTCATGCCGGCAACCAATGGCGTCACCATCAATACCGTGCTGTTCGAACCGGGCGGCCGCACTTACTGGCACACGCACGAGTTCGGTCAGGTCTTGCAGGTGACGGCGGGTCAGGGCTGGATCTGTCTGGACGGCGAAGAACCGCAGCCGATCCGCCAGGGCGACATCGTGTTTATCGGACCGAACGAGCGGCACTGGCACGGCGCGAGCGAAAACAGCTACATGGTCCATATCGCGACGTCGATCGGCAAGGGCACGTGGCAGGAAGAGGTGGCAGCGCAAGATTATCCGGCTGCCGCGGCCCGCTAGCGCGATCACGAGCGCACTGGATGCGCGTGCGGTGCGCAGGTTGGCCCCGCACGCGCAAAGAACATCCACCGTATTTCCATCGATGGAATCACGTCATGACCCAGACTATGCCGCAGCCGGATCTGTCGCGCCTTCGCGACGAACTCGTCGACCTGCACGGCAAGGCGAGTCCCGAATGGGACAGCCTCGTGCGCCTCGACCCGCGTTTCGTCGACGCCTACCTGAAGTTCGCGGGCGTGCCGCGGCGCAGGAATCATCTCGACGACAAGACGCGCGCGTTCATCGCGCTCGCCGCTGACGCATGCGCGACGCAACTGTATGCGCCGGGCGTCGCGCGCCATATCGAACGGGCGTTGTCGTTCGGTGCGACCCGCGACGAGTTGATCGAAGTGCTGGAGTTGATCAGCACGATCGGCATTCACACCAGTAATGTCGGCGTGCCGGTACTGCTCGAAGTACTCGAAGAAGAAGGTTTGCGTCACGGCGCGCCTCAACCCGATGAGCGCCGGCAAAAACTGAAAGCCGAGTTCGAGACGAACCGCGGCTACTGGCATCCGACATGGGAAGGTCTCCTCGAACTGGATCCGGATCTTTTCGAAGCGTATGTCGAGTTTTCTTCGGTGCCGTGGCGCACCGGCGTGCTGAGCCCGAAACTCAAGGAGTTCATGTACTGCGCATTCGACGCGTCCGCTACGCATCTCTACGTGCCGGGCCTGAAGCTGCACATGCGCAACGCGCTGCGCTACGGCGCGAGCGCCGAGGAACTGATGGAGTTGTTGGAGATCGTCAGCGTGACGGGGATTCACGGCGCGGAATTGGGCGCGCCGCTGCTGGAAGCCGCTCTCGCGCGCAACGCGGCGGTGGGGAACGCGCATGCATAATCCAGCGAGACGCGCGTCTGTGTTTTCTGTCTATCCGGCGGCGCGCGAGCGGGCTGCGTCAAACGCCTGGTCTGTGCAGCGCAACGCGAGGGCCGGTGCGCCACATTCGGCGTGGCGCGCAATGCAGTCGGCGCCGCTTTCGGTACTCGCGTCGAACGAAAGCGAGCATGCGCACGTGCTCGCTGTCGCGATTCTTGGCTACAACTAGCGTGTCCGTCGATATGACCTCACAATCGGCCACGCTTGTCGTGCTGCGTCACGGTCAGTCGGTCTGGAATCGTGCCAATCGCTTCACCGGCTGGAGCGATGTCGGTCTGTCGGATCAAGGGGAGGCCGATGCCCGGCGCGTCGGCGAGCGTTTGCGTGAAGCGGGTTTCCGTTTCGATCTGGCGGTGACGTCGGCGTTGTCGCGCGCCACCGATACCCTCGCGCACGTGCTGCGCACCCTCGACCAGTCACAGCCTGAAACCGTGCGCTCGTGGCGGCTGAACGATCGCCACTATGGCGCGTTGACGGGCATGGAAAAAGACGTGGCCGCGCTCGCCTACGGTGCGGACCGTGTGCGGCAATGGCGGCGCGGCTTCGACCTTGCGCCGCCGGCGCTCGATGCGGACCTGCACGCGGCATTGGTGCGCGCGTTACATGACGATGCCATGCCCAGCGTCGATGCGCTGCCGCGCACCGAAAGCTTGCGCGACACATTGCGGCGTGTGCTGCCGCTGTGGGACGACTGCGTTGCTCCTGCACTGACGCGCGGACAGTCGGTACTGATGGTGGGGCATGGCAACTCGTTGCGCGCGCTCTTCAAGCAACTCGACGGCATCGGCGACGACGCAATCGCCTCGGTTGAAGTCGCGCATGCGGAACCGTTGGTCATGACTTTCGACGCAACGCTTCGCGTCACTTCCCGCGTGCCGCTAGCAGCTCTGCCGGCCCGCCGCTGAAACCCGCGCTGGCTCGCCATTTTTACGCGCGGTGCGAGTCAAAAGCTGCCTGCAACGATGCCCGCTCACGTATCATGGAGGCTGGATCTTGTCGGACGGGAATACAATAATGTCAACAGACATGGACGTGATCAGACCTGAGACGCTGCGGCATCAGGTGGAAAACGTGCTGCGCCAGGCTATCGTAAGCGGGCGTTTCGCGCCGGGTGCGCGCCTGATCGAGCGCGAGTTGTGCGAGACGCTCGGTGTAAGCCGGACGTCCGTGCGCGAAGCGCTGCGCAAGCTCGAGGCAGAAAAGCTGGTACGCAGCGTCCCGCACAAAGGCCCCGTCGTCGCGGTGATGTCAAAAGAAGAGGCCGTCGAGTTGTATGCGTTGCGAGGGCTACTCGAAGGTTTTGCCGCCCATGAGTTCGCCCGCCTTGCCAGCGACGACGCCGTTGCTCGCTTTGGCGAGGTCGCGAAGGAACTGCGCGCCGAGGCAACGGCGCAAAACCAGAAAGGCGTGCTACGCGCGAAAACCGCGCTCTATGATTTGCTGCTGGAGAACTGCGGCAACGCGCTAATCCAGGAAATCCTCAATAGTCTCTATTCGCGCATCAATCTGTTGCGCTCCACTTCGCTGATGCATCCGGAGCGGCTGCCGAACAGCTTGCGCGAAATCGACCGTCTTTATAAGGCCTTGAAGGCAAGAGACGGCGAGGCCGCGCAGAACCTTGCACGGTTGCATGTCGCCAATGCCGAGAAGGCGGCGCTACGGATGCTGGATAAGGCGGAGTAGTCGGTGGGCGACCATGCCTTCTCCGGCAAGATCGCCATCTCTCATTGACGACGGGAGGCGAATACGCAAGCCATCTCGCCTCTGGAGTCTTCAATGTAGCAGGACCGTCTCCGCG
Source organism: Paraburkholderia sp. NPDC080076 (assembly GCF_050281145.1). Classification (NCBI taxonomy): domain Bacteria; kingdom Pseudomonadati; phylum Pseudomonadota; class Betaproteobacteria; order Burkholderiales; family Burkholderiaceae; genus Paraburkholderia; species Paraburkholderia sp. NPDC080076. Next base: position 433,810 of record NZ_JBNNWQ010000001.1, read on the forward strand.
GACGTCACGTCGCGCAAAGGCGTGCGCCGGATCAGATACGTAACGACGATCGCCGCCGCAAACAGAAAATATCCGAGAATATAGAAGCTGCTGGACAGATTGCCGCCGCGTGCATAGAAGCCGACGACAAGCGGCCCAACCACGCCACCGAAACTCGCGAACATGTTGATCAGGGCGATCGAAGGCGCGGCCTGATTACGCGGCACTTTGCTGATCACCCAGGCCCACCATGTGCCGCTCGGCGAGAACAGCCCCGCGCCGGCGATGCAGAACATGATCATCGTGAACACCAGGCCGCCGTCGATATAGTGCTGCGCCAGCAGCGCCGCGCCCGCGACCACCAGCGGTACGGCGACGAACCAACCTCGCGAGAGAGATGACGGCCGGTCGGATAACCACGAGTTGATGAACATCGAAAACGCTCCGAATAGCGACGGCAGCGCGGTGAGCCAGCCAACTGCGGCATAGCCGTGGGCGAAGTACTGCTTGATGAGACTGGGCATCCACAGGCCAAAACTGAAGATCACCATGATCCAGGAGAGCGCGACGACTGCCAGCAACCAGACGGTGGATTGCTTCAGCACACTGCCAAAACTGTCGTCGGCGCCGGTGCCGGCAAGACGCTGCTGCGTGATGAAATCACGCTCGGACGTGGACAGCCAGCGGTCTGTGGCAGGGTCGTCCGAGACGAATAGCCACACGAGCACCGCCATCGCGATGGCCGGCAAACCTTGCAGGATGAACATCGTCTTCCAGTGAAACACGTCGATCATCCAGCCCGCGAGCGGTGCCATGACCACCGACGACAGCGGCAGCGCATATTGCGCGAATGCGATGCCGCGCGCCCGTTCGCGCGCCGGGAACCAGCGCACGAAGATGACCGAAAACGACGGCCATATCACGCCCTCGGCGAGCCCCATGATGACGCGAACAGTGATCAACGCGGGCAGCGTGTGCACCATCCCGGTCAGGCACGCCATCACGCCCGTGATGAGCATCGATACGGCGATCACGCGGCGTGGCCCAATACGCGTCGAGAGCCAGCCGCCGGGAATCTGCGTGACGAGGTAGCCCCAGAAAAACGCCCCCAGCAGCGCGCCGGTAATCGTGGTGCCGAGTTGCAGGTCGCGCGCCATCTGCGGCGCCGCCACGCCGATGTTGGTGCGATCCGCGAACGCAACCAGGTAACTGATGAATACGATCAGGCCCACACGCAGCCAGCGTGACTTGCCGATTCGTGCCGTGTCGAGTGCGGTGTCCATCGTGTGTCTCCTCCGTCTGTGACGTCGTAGTAGTTGGCGATCCGGCTGTGTGATGTCAGGAAACGGCCGGTCAGGAAACTGCCGGTCAGGAAACGGCCGCCTGCTTCTCCAGCGCCGCGATTTCTTCCAGCACGATGGGTAGCGCCAGTTCGAAGCTCGCCATGCCCATCGTGCTCGCCAGTTGCATGACTTCGAGAATCTCGGCTGGCGTCGCGCCATACTTCAGCGCGTTCTCGATGTGCACATGCGTGCCGGGGACGTATTGGTGCGTCACCGACACGTCGACGGCGATGTACATGAACTCCTTCACCTTTGGCGCAAGCTTGCCGTGTACCCAGGGAACCGACGAGAACGTCGTGAACGCTTCGAAGAAATCCGGATCGAGCGCGAGCGTGCCGTCCCAGATCGCGCTCCAGTAGCCACGTTTCTCCGTGAACTCGCGCTTGATCGCCTGGCGCCGCGGATCGGCGTGACGCGCATCGATTGCATTGCGCGGATCGCCGGCGACTTTTTCTTCCAGCACCGGCATGCCGATCACGCATGCATGAACGCCGATTACGCTGATGAGTTCCAGCGTCTCCAGCAGTTCGTCGCGAGTCGCGCCGAGGCGCAGCGCTTCGCGGCAAAAGCGCCGCACGCCGCTGGCGTTCAGATGCGTGACCGATGCTTCGAGAGCGAAACTTACCAGCGCCTTCACTTTCGGCTCGAGCGGACCATTGCGATAGGCGCAGCCCGCAAACGCGAGATACGCGTCGACGAAGGCGGGACTGATTTCGATCAGCGGATCGAGCGACGCGGGCCATGTGCCGCCATCGGCGACGAACGATGCGATCTGTTTCCTGAGTGACGACGAAGTCATTGGGTATCCGAAATGATGTGTGAACGGCTCCGCGTGAGATCTCTGGCCATGACGGCAATCAAGCAGAAACGCGCATGAGGTGCTGCTTATCTTATGAGCGGCCCGGCGGAACCGCAAACCGATGCATGCCCTGGAACGAGTTGTTGCTTTGCAGCGCAGCCACCATGGCCAAAGCCTCCCAACGCCTTTACCACGAGCCGACTCCCCGGTTCTCGCGGTTATGACGCGACGCATTATTAAGCGCTGCTTATACATCCCTTTTGCACATTTCAATGGACGCTGACGGTCGCCGCGCCGAGCATTCACTCACGACAACTGCAACGGGAATCCGCATGAAAGCGCTGGAAGGCTTGCGAGTGCTCGATCTGGGAACCTTCGTGGCCGGGCCGTTCTGTGCGACGATCCTTGCCGAGTTCGGCGCGGAAGTGATCAAGGTTGAGCCGCCTGAAACCGGCGATTCGCTGCGCCGGTTCGGCACCGGAACGGATTGCGGCGACACGCTGATGTGGCTCACCGAGAGCCGCAACAAGAAGTGCGTGACGCTCAATCTTGCCGACCAGCGCGGCCAGCAGATGCTTCGCGATCTGGCGGCGAGTTGCGACATCGTCGTGGAGAATTTCCGGCCGGGCGTGATCGAGAAGTGGGGCCTCGACTTCGAATCGCTGCACAAGCGCAATCCGCGCACGATTCTCGTGCGGATCTCCGCCTACGGACAGGATGGGCCGAGTCGCGGCAAACCAGGGTTCGCACGGGTCGCGCATGCGTTTTCGGGGCTCGCCTATCTGGCCGGCGAGCCGGGCCGGATTCCAGTCACGCCCGGCTCGACGTCGCTCGCCGACTACGGCTCGGGCATGTACGCGGCGGTGGGCGCGTTGATCGCGTTGCAGGCACGCGAGCGCACCGGTCGCGGTCAATGTGTCGATCTTGCGCTCTACGAGCCGATGTTCCGTGTTCTCGACGAGATGGTCCCTGCGTACCAGATGTTCGGCAAGGTGCGCGAGCGGATGGGCGCGAACGCGGTGAACGTCGCGCCGCATGCGCATTACCGCACACGCAACGAGCGCTGGGTGGCAATTGCATGCACCAACGACAAGATTTTCCGCCGCTTCGCGCACGTGCTTCAGCAACCTGAACTCGCGGACGACGACCGCTGGGGCCGCGCGTCGGCGCGGATCGCCGCGATCGATGAAGTCAATGCAACTGTGCAGGAATGGGTCGGCGCGCGCGAGCACGACGAAGTGCTGCGTTTGTGCGACGAGGGCTCGGTGCCGGCGAGCCTCCTATATAGCGTCGCCGACATTTTCGACGATCCGCAATATCAGGCGCGCGGCAATATCCGGACGATGCCGTCGCGGGCAGGCGACGTGGCGGTGCCGAATGTGATTCCGCGTTTATCGGAAACGCCCGGCGACATCGAATGGCTCGGAACGGCGCTCGGCAGCCATAACGAGGACGTATTCGGCGAGTTGCTCGGTTGCACCGGCTCGGACCTTGCCGCGTTGCGCGCGGCCGGCGTGATCTAGCGATCGAACTCACCATTACCGACGGCTCTCATGTCCCGCTTCCTTCGCACCTATCTGTTCGCACCCGCAACGCGTTCCGAGCGCTTCGACAAAGCCGCGCGCGCGGGCGCCGGCGCCGTGATCGTCGATCTCGAAGACGCGGTCGAGCCCGCGCGCAAGGACGACGCGCGGACCTCGCTCGCGAACACGTTGCCGGCGTTGGCGGACACCGCGCGTGCGTTGAAGGTGCAGTTGCTGGTCCGCATCAATAGCCACGGTACGCCGTGGTACGACGCCGATCTGGCCGCGTGCGCCGGGCTTGACCTCGACGGCATCGTGATTCCGAAAGCGGAGCACGCGGACGAGATCGCCCGCATCGCATCGATGGAGCCGCGCTGGGCGCTGCATCTGCTGATGGAAACCGCCGCGGGCTTCGACCGTCTCGCCGAACTGGCGCGTGCGCCCAACGTCGCCCGCCTCATGCTCGGCACCGTCGATCTGGCGCTCGACCTTGGCGCGAATGAAATTGGTGAGCCATTGCATTACTATCGCTCGCAGATCCTGCTGTTTACGCGCCTGGCAGGATTGCTGCCGGCCGTGGACGGCGTCTGCACGAATCTCGACGATTCCACCGCGCTCGACGCTGAAGTGCACCGCGCTCGCGCCTTCGGTTTCGGGGCCAAGCTGTGCGTGCATCCGAAGCAGATCGCGCCGGTCACCGCCGGGCTCGGTCCGGCGCCGCGCGAGGTGCAATGGGCGACGCGGGTCTGCGAAGTCGCTCAGAGCGGCGCAGCGGTGGCGGTCGACGGCAAGCTCGTCGATGCGCCGGTGCTCGCGCAAGCGCGCCGCATTCTGGAGGCGGCCGGCCATGCGTGAGCAGGCACTGAACTCAGGCGCGCTGACCGTGCCGCATTTGCGGCCTATTGTTGGCCTGCCGATGAACCTCTCGAAGCTATTTCCCGGTAAGCCGTCGAGCCGGAGCATCAACGATCTGCAGCATATCCGCGCGTTCGTCACGGTGGCGCACGAAGGCAGTCTGACCAAGGCGGCGAAGCTGCTCAATCTGACGCAGCCTGCCGTCAGCCTGCAACTGAAGAGCCTGCAGGACCAGTTGAAGCTGCGTCTGCTGGTGCGCTCGCCGCGCGGCCTGGCGCTCACCCCTGACGGCCTCAAGCTGCTGCCGTACGCCGAGCAGATTCTCGAATCGATCGGCAGCTTCGAAGTGGCCGCGGACAACCTCGTCAGCATCCTGTCGGGCACCGTGTCGATCGGCACGATTCTCAATCCACAGACGATTCGTCTGGGCGCGATCCTGCAATACATGGCGAATCGCTATCCGGAAGTGCGCACCCGTCTACGTCATTCGATGACGGGGCACGTGATCGAACGGCTCGCCAACGGCGCGCTCGACGTCGGCTTCTACCTCGGCACGCCGGCTGAAAGCGACGGCGTCGAACTGCACGCAGTGGCGCTGATGCCTATCACTTATTGCGTCATTGCGCCGAAAGGCTGGCAGGAGCGCATCAACGGACTCGGCTGGGCCGGACTTGCCGAACTGCCGTGGATCTGGACGCCGTCGTCGTCGATGCATAACCGGCTGCTCACGAGCGCATTCGACTCGGTCGGCGCGAAGCCGCAGGTGGTGGCGGAGGTCGATCTCGAAGCGTCGATGATCGAACTGGTGCGTGCGGGCGTCGGGCTCTCGCTCGCGCGCGAGTCCGTCGCAATCGACGAAGCGCAGAAGTACGGAGCGGCGATCTCGCGCGAAGTGCCGATCGAGATTCCGCTGTCGTTCATCAGCCTCGCGCGGCGGCGCGAGGAGCCGTTGATCGAAGCAATGTTCTACGCCGCGCAGATGGCGTTCGCCTGAACGCGGGAGAGTGCGGGAAAGGCAGTTTCAAAGGCGCTCGCAGCGACCGACAACATAGGAGACAGACCATGCCGGCTTATGGAGCAAACGTGGCACAACGGCTCGACGCGCTCGAGACCGGACCGTTTCACTGGCGTCTGCTGGGCCTGATCGGCGGCGGCATGTTCTTCGATGCATTCGACAATTTCCTCGCGGGCAGCGTGCTCGGCGCGCTGGTGCAACAGGGCCTGTCGGACATGCATATGAACGCGCTGTTCATTTCGATGAGCTTTGCGGGACTCACACTCGGCGCGTGGGGCGCGGGCGTGATCGGCGATCGCTTCGGGCGGCGCTTCTCTTACCAGTTCAATCTGCTCATCTTCGGCGTGACGTCGATTGCCGCGGCGCTCGCGCCTTCGATGACGTGGCTGATCGTGCTGCGTTTCATCATGGGTATCGGGCTGGGCGCGGAAATCGTCGTCGGCTACAGCACGCTGAACGAATTCACACCGGCGCATGCGCGGGGCCGCTTCTCGTCGTTGCTGAATCTGATTACGAACTCGTCGGTGCTGGTCTCGTCCGCATGCGCGTTCCTGATCATTCCGCACTTCGGCTGGCGCTGGATGTTCGCGATACCGGGCATCGGCGCGCTCGTGATCTGGTATCTGCGCAAGTCGATGCCGGAATCGCCGCGTTGGCTCGCGGCGGTCGGGCGGCATCAGGAGGCTCGCGAAGTGGTCGAGCGGATCGAGGCGCAGAGCGTGCGTCGCGATGCGCCGATTCCGAATGCGCCGCAGGAGGAAGAACCGGGACGGCTGCGCGATCTGTTCGCGGCGCGACAGATGTCGCGCACGCTGGTCGGCATCGCGGTGGTCTGCATTTCGTTCACGGCGATGTACGCGTTCGTCGCGTGGGTGCCGACCTTCCTCGTCAAGCAGGGCTTCGATATTTCGCACTCGCTGCTGATCACGTCGGCCATGTTCGCGGGCGGTCCCGCGGGTTCGTTGATCAGCATGGCGATCGCGGACAGGATCGGCCGCAAGTGGGGACTCATGATCTTTTCGGCATTGGGCGCCGCGATCGGCATGGCGTACCCGTATGTCACTCACGCGGCGACGATCGCGCTGGTCGGCTTCGGTGTGACGACATGCATCTACGTGACGTCCGCGCTGGGTGTTGCGTGCTACGTCACGGAGCTTTTCCCGACACGGCTGAGACTGCGCGGCGTGGGGCTCGCGAATGCGGCGGGACGTGCGGTAAACGTCGGCGTGCCGTACGTGGTGGCGAGCGTCTATGCGCTGGCCGGACTGCTCGGCGTCGTGACCTTCATTGCCGCGCTGTTCGCGCTGCTGGTGGTCATTCTCTCTATATTCGGCATCGAAACAAGGAAGCGCACGCTCGAGGAGGTGCAGGCGAGTACCGCGCCGGAGACCGTCATCGGCGTGGAAAAACCCATCAACATCGGAGGCATGTAAATGAGCAACGCATCGGATACGTACGAACTATTCGCGATCAAGTACGCACGGCGGGACGGCTGGCGCTGCGACAACTTCATTGGCGGCGACGACGATCACCAGAGCGCGATGCCGCTCGACTACTACGTGTGGGTCGCGAGAAACAGTGAGCGCGCCGTGCTGATCGACACCGGCTTCAACGCCGAGGTTGCCGCGAAGCGCGGGCGTGGCGTGCTGCGCTGTCCGATCGATTCGCTCCGACTCGTCGGCGTCGATCCCGATGCGGTCAGCGACGTGGTCATCACGCATTTGCACTACGACCATGTCGGCAATTTCACGCTGCTGCCGGCGGCGCGTTTCCATCTTCAGGAAACGGAGATGCATTTCGCCACGGGGCGTCACATGAAATACCGGCATTTTGCGCACCACTACGAGCCCGACGACGTCGCCGCGATGGTGAAGATGAATTTCGCGCAACGCGTGGTGATGCACGACGGTCCAGTCGATCTCGCGCCGGGTATCCAGTTGCAACCGGTCGGCGGCCATACGCCGGGTTTGCAGGTCGTGCGCGTGAAGACCGCTCGCGGTTGGGTCGTGGTCGCGTCCGATGCTTCGCACTTCTACGACAACATCGAAAATCGCCGGCCATTTTCGAACGCTTGCGATGTTTGCACGATGCTCGAAGCGTACGACACCGTCTATCGACTCGCCGATTCGAAGCAGCACGTGATTCCTGGCCACGACCCGCAGGTGCTTGAACGCTATCCGGCGCCGACGCGCGAACTGGAAGGGATTGTCGCGCGACTCGACGTGGCGCCGAACGAGATCGCCCGGTAACGACCGATAACGCCTGATAGCGCCCGATAAAGCCGCCTGAACACGCGAACGCTCATCAAGAGAACGACTATGGAAGACGAACTGCGCATCATGGCCGTGGCCGGCAATCTCGGCTATGGCTTTCCCGAAGCATCGCTGCGTAACGGCATCGCCCGCAAGCCGCACGTGATCGGCGCCGACAACGGCTCGTCCGATCCGGGACCGTACTATCTCGGGAGCGGCAAGTCGCTCATCAAGCGCGAGCAGCTGCGCCGCGATCTGGGGTTGTCGCTGAAAGCGGCGCGCGACGCTGGCGTGCCCTATGTGATCGGCACGGCGGGCACGGCGGGCGGCAAGCCGCATATGGAAGAGTTTCTCGACGTACTCGACGAAGTCACGCGACGCGACGGCTTGCGCTACAAGCTGGCGACGATTCCGGCGGAGATCGACAAGAACGTCATCAAGCAGGCGATTCGCGAAGGCCGCGTGAAATCGATGGGCGTGCTGCCCGAACTGACCGAACAGGCCGTGGACGACGCCACACGCATCGTCGCGCAGATGGGCACCGATCCGTTCGTCAACGCGTTCGAGGCGGGCGCCGACGTGGTCATCGCCGGTCGAGCGTGCGATACCGCGATTTACGCGAGTCTTGCCGCCTGGCGCGGTTTCGACATGGGCCTCGCGTTTCATATGGCGAAGCTGCTCGAATGCGGCGCGCAATGCGCCGTGCCGCTCGCCGCGAACGACTGCCTGCTCGGCACGCTGCGCCGCGATCACTTCGAACTGGAGCCGATGAACCCGGAGCGGGGCGTGACGCCTGTTTCCGTTGCCGCGCACATGATGTACGAACAGCCCGATCCGCACCATTTTTACGAGCCGGAAGGTTTGGTCGATCTCGAACATACGCACATCGAAAAGCTCGACGACCGCCGCGTGCGGGTGACCGGCAGCAAGCTGGTCGAGATGCCACCGAGCATCAAGCTCGAAGGCGTGAAGCTGCGCGGCTACCGGACGATCACCATCGCGGGCATGACCGATCCACGCCTGCTCGCGGCGGTCGATCAGGTCGAAGCGCGGGTGCGCGACGACGTTGCGCGTCTGACCGCGCTCGACATGAAGCCGGGCGAGTACGAGCTCAACTTCATCTACTACGGCCGCAATGGCGTACGCGTCGATCAGCGCGAGCCGCGTCTCGCTCATGAAATCGGCATGGTGATCGAGGCGATTGCACCCACGCAGGAACTCGCGAACATGGCGCTTTCGCTCGCGCGCAGTTCGTTCCTGCATGGCTATTTCAAGGGGCGCAAGGCGACCGCCGGCAACCTTGCCTTTCCGTTTTCACCATCGGATCTGGTTGGCGGACCCGTGTACGAATTTACGATTTATCACGTGATGCAGGTTGCCGACCCGGCCGCGCTCTTTCCCGTAACCACGACCCAGATCGGGTGATGCGATGAATCTGACCGACGTATTCGATCCTTCCCGCGGCGACACCGTTTACGACCTCGCCGAAGTGATGCGCAGCAAGAACGCTGGCCCGCTGTACCTGACCTTCGACATGATCTTTCCAGATGCCGCCGTATATCGCCGCGTGCGCGACAGCGACGTGCTGACGCCTGAGTTGGTGAGCGCGCTCTATCAGGTGGACGCGGGAGATGTCAGCATCGTTTCATTCGATGCCGCCAACGCGATCAAGATCACCATTCCCCGCACCGGACCCACATCCGGCGCGCCCGGCGATCGCGACGTGTATGGTGCTCAACAGCATGAACCGTTGATCGGGGTGCGCATTCCACCGGCAGCGCAGGCGGACTGACACTCTTTGCGCACGCGGCGCGCGCGTGGGAAGACCGCCTCGGTGTCACTCAGCGAGGTGAATCACAAGCGCATCGAACTTATGCTTTATTCGTCGTCACCTCACACACCGAAACCCTGCATACACATACTGATAATGCGGCTGAAACCAATTGCGAAAAGCCGGCCGCAGCATGCACTGCGCGGTGCGTGCCGAGCCGCCTTTGATCACGTAGTGCTGGCCGTCAAAAAAGTTGGCTGAATAGCCGAGATAAAACGGAAAGGCTTCGAAGCCGGGCAGCGCGTCGAATACCGTCGAAGTCCACTCCCAGCCATTGCCGAATTGTCCTTCCACGCCGAACGCGCTGACGTTATCCGGATGCACGTCGACCGGTTTCGGATCCCAGCTGCGAAAATCGAAATTACCCGACGCGGCGTGCGGCGCGCCGTGTGCCGCACGTTGCCACTGCGCCTCGGTGGGTAATACTTTGCCTGCCCAGCGCGCGTAGGCGCTGGCTTCGGCGTGGCTCACGTACACGGGCCAGTCGAGCGGCAGCGGGACTTCGTCGAACATGGTGCGCAACGTCCATGCGCCATCTTCGCCGCCTGCATCGTGCCGCGACCAGCACGCGGGATGCTCGATATGCTCGGCTTCCTTCCACGCCCAATCCTTCTCCGACCACCACTTCGCTTCGCGATAGCCGCCTGCCTCGATGAACTCGCGGAATGCACCGTTCGTCACCATATGGCGATCGATTTCGAAGGCCGGCACATCGACATGCAGTTCGCCGAACTCGTTGTCCCAGCCGAAGCGCCCGCCGTCGCGCGGCATGCCGAGCACGGCTGTGCCGGCCGGTACGCTGACCATCGACGACAACGCGTCGCGCGGTTCCGCACGCGTCACGACAGGCTCGCGCAATTCGGTGACCTTCTGCTCAAGCGGCAACTGGTGAAGCATGTACGCCAGCGTTTCGGCATGCATCAACCGATGCTCAATCGCGACGTTCAGCAACTGCTCGGAGGCATCGGCTTGCGCACCGTTGCGGCCTAGTTGGGCGGTGTGCGTCAGCGCGTCGAGCTCGCGGTCGATCTGCTCGCGGGCACGCGAGCCGTAGCCGCGAACGACGTCGAGCGACGGCCAGTCACTGGGTTGATCGGTCGGAAAACCACCGTCGACGGGATCGATGCCGAAGGCAAAAAGCTGGTCGAGGTGCGGATCGAAAGCCGGCAGATCGCACAGGCGTTGATCGAAAAGATTACGATCGAAAGCTTCCAGATGGCCGATGTAAAACACGATCCGGTGGCGTTCACGGATCGGCCGTTCATACAGAAACTCGGGCTTGACGATGGAAAACAGTGCGTCAGTCACTTGACGCGCTTCGATCAGCCGCTGGACGAGCGGGTGATGCGGGGCGGGGTCGCGATTCATTTCGCCGGGTCTCCTTGCGGGGGAGGGACTAAAGACTGTACCTGCTCGCAGGAGCCATGCCAAGACGAAAGCGCGTAAAAAAGGAAGTGGGCGGGGGCGCGGCGGCGTGGGCCGGGCTCCCGTCAGTGGCCTAGACTTGCCGCAGGCCGTCCAGATCGACGATCCGGATGTGCTTGCCGTGCGTGTCGATCAGGCCGCGCTTTTGAAATCTTGACAGGGTGCGGCTCACGGTTTCGAGCGTCATGCCGAGGTAGCTGCCCATGTCCTCGCGCGTCATGCGCAGATTGAATTCCGCCGACGAATAACCTCGCCGCGCGTTGCGCTCGGAGACGTCGAGCAGGAATGCCGCGACCCGTTCGTCCGCCGAGAGCGACCCAAGCACCATCATCTGCGCGGCCTCGCGGACGATCTGCTCGCCCAGCAGTTTGTGCATGCGCTCCTGCATCGAACTGATTTCGCGGCACAGTGACTTGAGCGCGGTGTAGGGGACGATGCAAACCGTGCTGTCTTCGAGGGCGAGCGCGCTGCAGGCATGCACGTCGTCGCTGATGCCGTCGAGGCCGAGCGCCTCGCCGGCGAGCCGCAAACCCGTGACCTGTTCGCGACCGTCACGGTGCGCCATGACGGTTTTCATCGAACCGGAGCGCACGGCGTAAATACTGTCGAAGCGGTCGCCGCTGCGATACAGCGCTTCACCGCGCTGAACGGAGCGCGCGGAACAGATGAGCGTTTCGAGTTTCATCAGTTCGTCGGGCGACAAACCTTGGGGCATGCAGAGCTGCCGCATTGCGCAGCTCGAACAGCGCGCGGCGGAGCGCGCGTTTGCCCGCGGCGGTGCCGCACGACGGCTGCCGCGCGCCGGCGATGAACTTGCGGCAGAGGCCACGGAATCGGCAGTGCCGGCGGAGTGCGTAACAGCGATAGGAGTGAGCATGTTCAGCAGCCGGTGGTCAGATAATGACAGATTGTCCCATCGGCCGCGTTGCCCGCTTCGCGGCAAAATGACGCGTTCAGGCAGTCAGGCACGTTGAGCAGCGTCACACCGGCGTCGGTGAATTTGTGTATGGACTGCTAGGGAGTGCGAGCAGGCAGACCCTGCTCACACTTTGGCAGAAAGGAGATCGGCAACCTGGAAGACCTGCCGCCGATGTAAAGCGCGCGTTGCTCACTCGCGCCGCGTTCATCAATTCGCGTCGGCGGACTTGCCCGAGGCGGATGGGATCAACAGCACGGGCAAAGTCGCTTGCCGTACGCAGCGCTCGGCGACACTGCCAAGAATCAGCCGCTGAAAACCGCGCCGTCCGTGTGTGCCCATGACCAGCAGATCGGCGTTGAAGTCGGCCGCGGCCTTGAGCACGACCACCGAAACATCGTCGATCGTGGATGCCTCGCCCACCACGAGCTCGCCCTTCACGCCTTGCTCGGTCATGGCCTTGGCAAACTCGGCGCCGAGTTCCTTGCCCTCTTCGACGAGCCGGTTACGCAAGACGGATGGGTCGTAACCGGGCGCTTCGAAATACATCGGCGTGTTTTCGACGACATAGAACGGCTGCAAGACCGCGCCGCTGGATTTGGCGAGCGCGAGCGCTGCTTCGAATGCACGGCGGGAGGTGTTGCTGCCGTCGACCGCTACAAGAATGCGTGTGTACATATCGACTCCGCGTCTGAGGGATCCGGATGCCGCAGCTGTTTCCAACCGGCTGGGCGCAATGAAGATTCATTGCTGATGCGAGCTTAAATGATCGCTGAAAAACATGCATTCGACCTGGATGTAAATCAAACTCTTGTCAAATTTTGCGACGAGGCGGTCCTGTTCGGCAAGCGCCGGTCAGCAAGCGTCGGCGGGACTTCGCTCCAATTTGCAATGCATATCGGCGGCCAGGATAAGGCCGGGTTTGCCTTACAATTACAGCCTACTCAGACAAGCTGCTTCAGTCCGCTGATGAACGAGCGCAAAACGACGGGCTTGCCCGACAAGATCTACGGCGACATTCTCAACCGCATTGTCGAGGGCGAGTACAAGGAAGGTGAGCGCTTGCCGACCGAGCATGCGCTGGCGGAGCGTTTCGCGACCTCCAGGCCGACGGTGCGCGAAGCGCTGGCGCGCTTGCGGGCGGACGGCATCATCATGACGCGGCACGGATCGGGCACGACGGTCGCGCGGCGTCCGGATCCGGACGTGCGCCGCTTCGCGCCGCTCGAAACGCTGTCCGACATCCGCCGCTGCTACGAATTTCGCATCGTGACAGAAGCGGGCGCGGCGGAGCAGGCGGCGCTCAAAGCCGACGCCGACGACATCGCCGCCATCCAGCACGCCTGGGATCAGCTGGAGCGGATCATCGAGACGCAGGGTATCGGCGCGAAAGACGACTTCATGTTTCACCTGGCGGTGGCGCGCGCGTCGAAGAATCCGTTTTTCATCACGGTCATGTCGTTTATCGAGGAGCAAATCCTCTTCAGCATGAACCTGTCGCGCAATCTTTCGCTGGTGAAGACGGTGGCGCGGCAGCGGCTCGTGCAGGCGGAGCATATGGCCGTGCTCGAGGCAATCCGGCGCAAGGACGCGCCGGGCGCTGCACGCGCCATGCGAGCGCATCTCGAGAACGCGCTCGAGCGGATGTTCGGCTCCTGAGTGTCCGCGCGCTGTCGTCGCGCGGCGAGGCCGCAGCGCCATCGGGCCACCGTGCCGTGGTAGTTCCCGCACGGTGCGACAGGGCGTAGAACCTGCCGCTCTCGCGGCAGCGGAGTAAAGCAGCTAAGCAGCGGCGGCCATCGGTCCGAACAGCGCGGTACGAGTCTTGGGACTCACGGCGATATCCAGCGCCACCGCCCGCTCCACGCCGATCTGCAATGGCGACCCGAGCCGGCTGATCTCGATCCCGGTCTTGCGCAGCAGCCGCTCGATCGGCGTGGTGGTCACCGTGACATACCGCGTGATGCCCATCTGGTCGGCGAACGTCACGAGTTCGTGGATCGCCTGCATGGTCAGGTCCGCAAAGCCAAACGATTGCTCCTCGCCGCCAGTTTCGATCGCGAACCGGCTCAATTCCCAGATGTGCCGCCCAACCGGCGCCGCCGCGCCGTGCAGCAACTGCGGGAAGGTGTCCTTCAGCATGTTGGGGCCCTCGGTCGGCATCAGGCGCCAACAGCCGCGCACTTGCCCGTCGTCCGCCTGGATCAGCATGTAATGCGGCCCGAGCGCGTCGTAGCCGTCGATCTCCATGCCCGCGATGGTAGGGATATCCCACCCGAGCCGGCCGTGAAACACCCGCGCCCGCAGGCGGTACATCTCGTTAATGTCCGCGTTGTCGAATTCCTGACGCATTCCAATCCGGATTGCTGTTTGCATGACGTTCTCCTGAACGTGTTGGGGTACCCAATACGCAAGAAAACTTATGCATTTTGAATGTTTCTGCCACCTACCTACCTGGATAGGTGCGCATGCTTATCGGGTAACGCAAAATTCGAGACAAGCACTGCACTCAACCGACAGGACCGAAAAAATGGAACTCCTCGAAAATCATTGGCAACCGCAAACCGGTCTTCAAACCCGCCCGGCGGAGCCTTCCACGGCGGTGGACCGCGTTCTGATCATTGCTTACCGCAAGAAGAAAAAAGAGAGCCAACGCCGTTTCTGGGCCCGCTTCGGCGTCACGCAGTCGCGCGGCAGCCGGTTCGAGTCGGGTGCTGAAATTCCGGCACCGGTGTCGATCCTGCTCGGTCTGTACTTCACCAAAACCGTGTCCGACGCCGACCTGGGCCGCGCCGAGCGCGTGCTCTACAGCCGCGACGCCGCGGCCTTTCTCAACCCGGGTCAATAAGCCCGAGCTGGGCTGCAATCACGGCCGCCGCGCGCCGCGAATTCACACCGAATTTCGTCCTGATGTTCTTCATGTGGAAGTTCACCACGGCTTCCGAACAGTTCAGGATGTGGGAGATTTCCCAGGTGGATTTGCCGCGTGCGGTCCATTTCAGGCATTCGCGTTCACGCGGCGTGAGCTTGGGCAATAAGGTCTGAGCGTGCGTATTCAAATGCCGCTGGCTGGTATCGATTACAAGATCGCGCAATAACACCAGATTCGGCAATGCCACGTTGATATGGCGCCAGAATTCGTCGTTGGGATTGTTGTCATTGACGAAGCACATCATGCCGGCTTCCTGGTTCGGTCCATGAATCGGCAATGTCACGCCGGCGCGCAACCCATGCGCGCGGGCTTCCTCGTACATGGAAAGCTGCGGTGCGGTAGTGAAAATATCCGGCGACCAGATCAGCGGCGTGGCGCGCGTCGCGCAATGCGCGACGGTCGGATCGATGTGAACCAGTCCCTGCTCGTCATAAGTACGGCGCCAGGTGGGGGAGTACGTGCTACGCACATAAGCGTCTTCGAGGCGAATGGTCGGGCGCGGCAGCATGGCGATCAAAAGCCTGTCGAAGCCCCACGTCTCGGCGAGGCCCGCGATTGCACCGAACCATTCCGCTTCGTCGGCGGCGTCCAGTAGCGGTGCCATCTGCTCGATAAAATGTAGCGACAATTTTTACTCTCTCAGGCTCGCAAACATCCCGTTGCGGTAAATTGCGGTACGGCATTCCGTCCGTTGGTTTTTTATCTTCACAATCTATCACCAAAATTTATTTCGCAAAGCTAGAAGTGATTTCTAACAAAATGGCGACGGTGATGGTTTAGCGAGAATGCGAATGAATCGCTCTTTGTATCCGATTTTTTGACCGAGTTAACATTCACCGATGGTTAATGTGGGTAATTTTCCCGTAGTAGCCGTTTTGATGCCATTCGTTGGCAACATTATTGTGAAAGCATTCTAATTAGCGGCCGCCGCCAAAATTTCAGTCAAAATCGCACTGATTGCCGATATTGAATGTTTGCGAGCTGCACGGTTCCCGCGATATAAACGTCACCGTCCACGCTCTATTGTCATACAAAAGCAACACCGCGTAGTTTGCGAGGTTCGCGATCCGCGCGAAGAATTCGCGAAGCCGGGGTTGCCGCCAAGTTGTTTGACAACATTCGGAGCCCGGTGCTACCTTGAGCGCTCCATTCTGTCCCGCTCCCGGTGTGAGGCCACGTGAACGAATCCCCGATTCGCGACGCCGCCGGAGCATCATGCGAAGATCGAGCACGCCGCGTGGGCGCTGCTCGCGTTGGAGCACGAATTCGCGCAAGTCAACCCATGCCACTGAACCTTGAGCTCGAAGCCACCAGTATGACCGACAACAACCGACGCTATCCCGATCCCTCCATCCGCGTGTTCGATCCGCGCTTCAAAGCACTGATCCTGGCTTCCGCGTCCGTCGAGTGTCTGTATCAGGGCGCGCGCTGGTCCGAGGGCCCGGTCTGGTTCGGCGACGGCCGCTATCTGCTGTGGAGCGACATTCCGAACGACCGCATTCTGCGCTGGGACGAACCGAGCGGCGCGGTGTCGACGTTTCGCCAGTCGTCGAACAATGCCAACGGCCATACGCGCGACCGTCAGGGCCGTCTCGTCAGCTGCGAGCATTTGACGAGGCGCGTCACGCGCACCGAATACGACGGATCGATCACCGTGCTCGCCGACCGCTACCGCGGCAAGCGCTTCAATTCGCCGAACGACGTGGTCGTGAAATCGGACGGCTCGATCTGGTTCAGCGATCCGACCTTCGGCATCGACGGATTCTATGAGGGCGAGCGGCAGGAGTCGGAACTGACGGCGTGCGTGTACCGCGTCGACGGCCAATCCGGCGAAGTCACCGTCGTCGCCGATGACGTGCTAGGCCCCAACGGTCTGGCGTTTTCTCCGGACGAGTCGGTGCTGTACATCGTCGAATCGCGCGGTGAGCCGCGCAAGATCCGTGCGTTCGATGTCGACGGCGACGGCGGCGCGCTGTCGAACAACCGCGTGCTGATCGACGCCGGCCCGGGCACGCCGGACGGCTTTCGCGTCGATGTCCACGGCAATCTGTGGTGCGGCTGGGGCATGGGCACCGACGAACTCGACGGCGTGCGCGTCTTCACGCCGCAAGGCGAACCGCTCGGCCACATAGCATTGCCGGAGCGCTGTGCGAACGTATGCTTTGGCGGACGGCATCGCAACCGGCTCTTCATGGCGGCAAGCCACGGCCTCTATTCGCTCTACGTGAATACGCAGGGCGTGCAAGGCGGCTAGTTGCCAGACAAGTCGTCATCAGAGGTCATGAGTGGCTCCGGGTTTGCCCTTGGATGCAGCGCGCAAGCCGTTGAGCGGCAAGGATTCACCGCGAAAATGGCGGCCTTCATGAGCCCGGAGCCGCCACGAGTATTTGCTTGACATCAGCTGTTCCGCTTCGCTATGTTCCATTGGTAGAAAGACACCGCCCGCAGCGCATTCGACCGGCGGATTTCCATACCAAGAAGCGAGGAGACGCAATGACTGTTTCACACAGGTTGGCGCTCAGGCTGGTGTCCGTATGTCTCGCGGCGAGCGCCGCTTTCGCATCCGCCGCGCATGCGGCCGATCCGGTCACACTCAATATCGTCGACGTGGCCGGCGACCTTCAACTCACGCAAAAGGGCTTCGAGGCCTTCAAGGGGAAGTACCCGAACCTCGTCGCCAATCTCACCTTCACGAACGCGCCGGCGCCGCAGTTGCCCGGCAAGATCAAGGCGATGCAGGCCGCGGGCCGCTCCGATATCGATCTCGTGCTGACCGGCACCGACGCGCTTGCCGCCGGCATCGAACAGAGTCTCTGGATGAAGCTGCTGCCCGAGAACGCGGCGGCGTTCCCTGGCGTGCTCGATAAGTACGCGCCGGGTCCGCGCAAGATGCAGGATCTCGCCCAAGGCTACGGGCTCGAAGTCGCGTATATGCCGGCCGGCCCGCTGCTCGAATACAACCCCGCCAAAGTCAGCGACCCGCCGAAGACGCCCGAGCAATTGCTGCAATGGTGCAAGGCGCATCCGGACAAGCTGATCTACGCACGCCCGGCGAATTCCGGTCCGGGCCGCACGTTCCTGATGGGCTTGCCCTACATACTCGGCGACAAGGATCCGCAGGATCCGATTCACGGTTGGGACAAGACGTGGGCCTTTCTCAAGCAACTGAACGATTGCATTCCTTACTATCCGGGCGGCACGTCGGCGGTGATGAAGGAGCTTGGCGAAGGCACCCGCGATATGACCGTGACCGTGACGGGCTGGGACATCAATCCGCGCGCGCTCGGTATCGTGCCGGCGGAATTCCGCGTGCAGGCGTTCGACAACATGACGTGGGTGAACGACGCGCACTACATGGTGATTCCGAAAGGCGTGCCGAAGGAAAAGCTCGACGTGCTCTACAAGCTGATGAACTTCATGCTCGAACCGGCGCAGCAGGCCATGACCTATGACGACGGTTACTTCTACCCCGGTCCGGCGATCAAGGGCGTGAGCGTCGAGCAGGCGCCCGCGCACAGCCAGGACGTGCTGAAGAAATACGGCCGGCCGGAGTATGCGAAGCTGTTGGCCGAGCGTCCGCACGTCTTGCCGCTGAACGCCGCGGCGATGGTCGCGGCTTTCAAGAAATGGGACACCGAGGTCGGCGCGCAGAAGACCAAATAGTCTCCTCGTCTGGCCGTGCATGCATGACGTTGCGATCCACGCGTGATACGTGACACGGCATGCCACGCGTATCAGGAAACCGCCATGAAGCATCACTTTGAGCAGTTGCGGCTCGACTCGGTGAGCCGCAGTTTCACGAATGCGGAAGGCCAGGCGATCGCGGCGCTGCGCGGCCTCGATCTGACCATCCAACGTGGCGAGTTCATCGCTCTGCTGGGGCCTTCCGGTTGCGGCAAATCGACGGCGCTCAATTGCATTGCCGGATTGCAGCCGTTGAGCGCCGGCGGCATCTGGCTCGACGACAAACGCATCGACGTGCTGCCGCCGGAGAAGCGCGGCTTCGGCATGGTGTTTCAGAACTACGCGCTGTTTCCGCATATGAGCGTGCTCGACAACGTCGGCTTCGGTTTGAAGATGCGCGGCGTCGGCAGGAGCGAAGCCGTGCGCCGGGTGCGTGAAGCGTTGCAGCTCGTGCAACTGGTCGGGCACGAACGCAAGCTGCCCGGACAACTGTCCGGCGGCCAGCAGCAGCGCGTGGCGATTGCGCGCGCGATCGTGATCGAGCCGCCGCTGATTCTGATGGACGAACCGCTGTCGAATCTCGATACCAAGCTGCGGATCGAAATGCGCGCGGAAATTCGCCGCATCCACAGCCAGCTCGAGCGTGCGACGCTCTACGTGACGCACGATCAGGACGAAGCGCTTTCCATGGCCGACCGCATCGTCGTGATGAGGGAGGGTGTGGTGCAACAGGTTGCCACGCCGAAAGAGGTCTACACGCGGCCGCAGAATCTGCACGTCGCGCGCTTCATGGGCTATCGCAACGTGGCCGAATTCGAACTCGAAGGCACGCAAGGCGAAGGCGTGCTGGTGAGCGCAAACGGTGTGCGTCTGCTCGGCACGCCGATGGCCGGCTTCAACAGCAAACGCGTGAGCGTCGCGTTGCGTCCCGAGGATATGGAGCGCGCCGTGCCCGGTGCGGAGAATGCCTTCGACGCGTTGGTGACGACCGTCGAATACGGCGGCCGCGATTCGTTGCTGCGCGTCAAGACGGCGTTCGGCGATATCTGGGCACGCGTCGGCGGAGAATTCGAAGAGGGCGAGCGAATCAGCTTGCGCGTGCCGCCGTCGCGCACGCTCGTCTACGATGCCGAGGCGGCATGAGCCTGCCAACGCTGTCGCCGCCGCTCGTTCCGCGTGACGCCAAGGCGTGGCTCGTCGCGCCGGCTTTGCTCTTCATCGTCGCGTTGTTCATCTATCCGTTTGCGTACGGTCTGGTGCTGTCGTTCCGGCCGATGAACGGCGGCGGCCTCTGGGCCAACTATCTGACGTTCTTCACCGACACGTCGATGTGGCCGACGATTCTCGTCACGCTCAAGCTCGCGGTGCCCGCCACGCTGATCAACGTGGGCGTCTCGGTGCCGGTGGCGTTCGCATTGCGCCGGTACTCGCGCTATCAGAAGGTCGTCACGACGCTGCTGGTGATTCCCGTGACGCTCGGCACCGTGTTGATCGCCGACGGCATGCTCACGTACTTCGGCCCGAACGGCTGGTTTCCGCAAGCGCTGCACGGTCTGCATCTCTATGCGCGCGAAGTGCGTCTCACGCATAATTTCTGGGGCGTGCTGATCTCGCTGATCGTGTCGGGTTTTCCGTTTGCGTTTCTGTTGACGCTGTCGTATGTGACCGGCATCGACCCGACGCTCGCGGCCGCGGCGGCGACGCTCGGCGCGAGTCCGTGGCAGCAGTTTCGCCGCATCTATCTGCCGCTGCTGGTGCCGGGCTTGACGATGGCGGCGTGTCTGTCGTTCGTGCAGGCGTTTTCGGTGTTTCCGTCGGCAGTGTTGCTCGGCGCGCCCGCCGGGCCGACGCGTGTGATGTCGATCGCCGCCGCCGAAGCCGCATTCGAAAGCTACGACTACTCGCTGGCGTCCGCAATCGCGATGGTGATGGGCTTCGTGCAGTTGCTGGTGGTCGCCGCGCTGCTCGGCGCGCGCCGCTTCTTCTACAGCGGTCCGGCAACCGGAGGCAAAGGCTGATGACGACCGATCATCGCGCGGCGCAGCCTTCGTGGTCGGCGTCGACATCGAAACATCACGATGACGGCGCGCGCGAGCCGGACAAGCGCGCGGGCCAAACCCGGCAACGCACCAGCGTGCCGGGCCGAATCTGGCGCGTGCTGGTGTGGGGCGCCATGGTGTTCTTCCTCGTCAACGTGGTGCTGCTGATCGCGACCGTCGCGGTCAATTCGGTGGCGACTCGCTGGTTCGGCACCTTGTTGCCGCAAGGCTTCACGCTGCATTGGTATGCGCAGGCATGGAGCGACTTCCAGTTGGCGAGCGTGTTGTGGGTGACCGTCGAAGTGGTCGGCGCAGTCGTGCTGCTGTCGGTCCTGCTCGGCGTGCCGGCGGCGTATGCGCTCGCCCGAGTGCAGTTTCCAGGCAAGCGCGTCGCCATGCTGATCTTCCTGTTGCCGCTGATGGTGCCGCCCGTCACCTACGGCATTCCCATGGCGACGGTCATGTACAAGGTCGGCCTCGCCGGCACGCTGAGCGGCGTGATCCTGGCCAATCTCGTGCCGGCACTGCCATTCGTGATTCTCGTGATGACGCCGTTCATCGAACAGATCGATCCGAATCTCGAAGCGGCGGCGCGCATTTTCGGCGCCAACACGTTCCGCTATTTCCGCTACGTGCTGCTGCCGCTGCTCGTGCCCGGCATGCTGGCGGCGGGCTTGCTGGTGCTCGTGCGCACCATCGGCATGTTCGAGCTGACTTTTTTCACCGCGGGCCCGGCGACGCAAACGCTCGTGGTCGCCCTGTACTACGCTGTATTTTCAACCGGCGTGCGCGCGCCGCAATCGATCGATGCGATGGCGATGATCTATATGGCAATCACGCTGATCTGGGTGCTGATCGCACTGCAATTCGTGAGCCCGACGCAGATCGTGTCGCGAGTGAAGGAGCAAAAGCGCTGAAGGAAACCCCTGCGGGGCACGGCGAAAGACATCGTGGAGCAGACGTTGACGAAGAGAAAGAAACCCGAGGAATTGCGCAGCCACCGCTGGTACGGCGTGAACGATCTGCGGTCGTTCGGCCATCGCTCGCGCACCGCGCAAATGGGCTATGACCGCGAGGAATACGCCGGCAAGCCGGTCATCGCGATTCTCAACACATGGAGCGAGATCAACGCGTGCCACACGCACTTCAAGCAGCGCGTCGAGGAAGTGAAACGCGGCATCTGGCAGGCCGGCGGCTTTCCGGTCGAACTGCCGGTGCAGACGCTCTCCGAGCCGTTCCAGAAGCCCACCACGATGCTTTACCGCAATTTCCTCGCCATGGAAGCCGAAGAAACGCTGCGCTCCTATCCGGCCGACGGTGTCGTGCTGATGGGCGGTTGCGACAAGACCACGCCGGCTTTGCTGATGGGCGCGATCTCGATGGATTTGCCGGCGATCTTTCTGCCCGCCGGCCCGATGCTGCGCGGAAACTGGAACGGCGTGACGCTCGGTTCCGGTTCCGACGCCTGGAAGTACTGGGCGGAGCTGCGCGCGGGCACGATCACGCAAGACGACTGGCAAGGCATCGAAGGCGGCATTGCGCGCTCACCCGGGCACTGCATGACCATGGGCACCGCGTCGACCATGACGAGCGCGGCCGAAGCGCTCGGCTTCACGCTGCCCGGTTTCGCGTCGATTCCCGCAGCGGATTCGCGTCATGCGCAGATGGCGGCGAAAACCGGCATGCGTATCGTCGAGATGGTGTGGGAGGATCTCAAGCCCTCCGATCTGCTCACCGCCGGTTCCGTCGACAACGCCGTGACCACCTGCCTCGCGCTGTCCGGTTCGACCAACGCGATCGTGCACATGATCGCGCTCGCGCGCCGCGCCGGCATCGAACTGACGCTCGATCGCTACGACGACATCTCGCGCCACACGCCGGTGCTGGCCAACGTTCGCCCGACCGGCGCGTATCTGATGGAGGACTTTTTCTATGCGGGCGGTTTGCGGGCCTTGCTCGCTGAACTCGGCGAGTTGATCGACCGTTCGCAGAAAACCGTCAACGGCCACACGCTCGGTGAGAATCTCGAAGGCGCGGAGATTTTCAACGACGACGTGATCCGCCGGCGTGACAAGCCGCTGTTGCCCAATAGCGGGCTCGCGGTGCTACGCGGCAATATCGCGCCGGACGGTGCCGTGATCAAACCCGGCGCCGCTGAGCCGCATCTGCTCGTGCATACGGGTCGCGCAGTGGTGTTCAAGGATTACAACGACATGGCCGCGCGTATCGACGACGAAGCGCTCGACATCGACGAAAACTGTGTGATCGTGCTTCAGCATGCCGGGCCGGTCGGCGCTCCGGGTATGCCTGAATGGGGCCAATTACCCATACCGCGGAAGTTGCTGCAAAAAGGGGTGCGCGACATGGTGCGCATATCGGATGCGCGGATGAGCGGGACGAGTTACGGCGCGTGCGTGTTGCATGTCGCGCCCGAGTCGTTCATCGGCGGACCGTTTGCGCTGGTCGAGAGCGGCGACATGATCGAGCTCGACGTGCCGCGACGCAAACTCCACCTGCTGGTGAGCGACGAGGAACTCGCGCGCCGCAAGGCAGCGTGGGTCAAGCCGGCGCCGCGTTTCACGCGCGGCTACGGCGCGATGCATCAGGTGCACGTGATGCAGGCGAATCAAGGCTGCGATTTCGATTTCCTGCAACGCGGCGGCGCGCATGCGGCCCCGGATGCGCACGCCGCGGGCGAGCCGGAGATTCACTGAATCAACGAGGGCCGTCGAGAGCGTAACGCAGCCGCCGCAGAGTGGCCAATCACTGGGAGAGGGCGCGATGCGGCTCGACCGCATCGCGTGAATCCTTCGCTTCAATATCCCACACGATACACGCGGCCGGTCTGCGCGCCTTCCACGCTGCGCAGATAGGCCATCGCCGCGCGCTGCCCCGTCACCGGCTCGAAGCCTCGGAAGTAGGGCGCATAAGCCTCCATTGCTTCGGTGAGCACGGTCGGGCTCACCACGTTGATGCGAATGCCGCGCGGCAACTCGATCGCCGCGCCGCGCACGAAACCTTCGAGTGCCAGATTGACGGTGGTCGCGCTCGCGCCTTGCAGGATCGGCTCGTCGCCGATGATGCCGCTCGTCAGCGTGAACGAGCCGCCGTCGTTCACGTATTGCTGAGCCGCGAGCACCACGTTGATCTGGCCCATCAGCTTGTCGCGCAGGCCGACCCAGAACTGCTCGATGCTCATGTCGGGCAGCGGACCGAAATGCACCTTGCCGGTCGTCGTGACGACGCCGTCCACTTTGCCGATCTCGCGAAAGAGCCGCTCGACGCTCGCCGGGTCGGTGCTGTCGACGTGGTACTGCCCACGCGTCGCGCCGACTTCGATCACTTCATGGCGCGCCTTCAGTTCCGCGCTCACCGCCTGGCCCAGCGTGCCGGTGGCGCCGATCACGACGATCTTTTTCATCTACTGCTCCGTTGAGGGTTGATGTGCAGTCGATTCTGCCCGCGTTCGTCAGAAGGAAACAGTCTGCGCGGCGCGTAGGTCCTGCAACCCTGAGTTTCTAATCGAAGAAAAAGCGCGCACCGCGAATCAAACGGTGCGCGCTTCGCAATACACTGATTAATCGGGGCCTGCGTCTGAATTCAAACACGGACCAAATCAGGACCAGCGCAAATGTTTATTTCACCCGATGTAATTCGACCAGCCGGGTAGGGCGTAAATGATTAAGGGCGTAATGGATACGGCCGCGCTCCTGACGGCTGCCAACCGGTCGCGGATCGTCGTATTGATGATCCGCCGAATATGCGCCCTGCGGCGCGACCATGCCTTTGTCGATCACCGTGCAGCCCGGCTCGAGCGCCAGCAGCAGATGATTGCCGCCAACCCGGCTGTCGAAGCCGGCCATGCCGTCGTGCGCCTCGGGCACGCTGTTCGTGAGGGTCGCATTGCTCGTGGTGATCTCGTCGGGCGAGATCGGGCTGTGGCCCGCTATGCGCGCGGCTTCCAGATTCTTGCCGTCGGTGTCGACGGTGCTGTCGTGGGTGCGGTCGTTGTGCAGTTCCGTCGAACTCGGGCCGTGAGTGGCCGCCGGCTGGTTCGCGTCTGCTGGCTTGTTGATATCGCTGTTCATCATGCGTTCTCCTTGAAGAGGACATGGTGTGACATGCAGCAAAACCCGTTCCGCCTCGCACAAACCCTGATTCACCTGTTTTCACTGCGCTTTGTCCGCAGTTGCATGCGTAGTTGTATGCGCAGTTGCAAGTGAGGTATTCGGCTGGCGATTGCGTCCGGGATTGTTTTCGTTTTTTTTAATGGACGCGTATTTTCTACAGAGTATGATCTTACTCCGACGAGCGAAGCGCGGTTAAATTGAAGACATTCGGTCCGGCTATTTCTTCATGGCCGGCAGCACCGTCTGCGCGCCACTCAAAACATTTTACGGGGCCGTCAGGGCGGGTGACACATGCACTTCGATGCTGCATTCACACATCGCGGCTATTTGTTAAATTGCGCGCCGGCGCGCGCGGTCGATGGCACTTGGCAACCTTACGTAGTCATCTCCCGCTCGAGCGACGGCGAACTGGTCGCCAACCGTTTTTTCCCCACCGACTTGCGCTTTCGTGACGAAGCGGCCGCCATTGCCCATGCGCGCGATTGGGCCGTGCGCTGGATCGACGCGAGCAGCGTAACCATCTGAGCGCCTCCGGCGTGCCATGCCGCGTATGGCACGCCGTCGCTCGGTGCTGCGCGAGCCGCGGCAAAACGCGGTAATCTCTCGGCATAATCACTTCGAAGCCTGCTCACCGCACGGCGCTGTCCTTTTATGCCTAACGTGCCTTCCCATAACTGGGGCCTCGAACAGATCGTCGCCGACTTGCGCGCGTCGCGTGAAGAATTGCATCGCACGCGGCATCCGCTCGGCATTCGCGAACTGCCGTCGCGCGAAGCGGTGATCAACATCGTCGCCGGCTTGCGCGCGGCGCTGTTTCCCACGCACTACGGCGCGCCCGATCTGACTGACGAAACCGTCGACTATTACGTCGGCCATACGCTTGAAAGCACGTTGCGGCTGCTGGCGGAACAGATTCGCCGCGCGCTGCGTTTTTTGCCGGAGTTCGGTGAAACACCCGATGCGGATTTGCAAGCGCGCGCGTTTGACGTCGCGCGTGAATTCGGCACGCAATTGCCGGGCATTCGCGCGCTGCTGGTCAGCGACATTCAGGCGGCTTTCACCGGTGATCCGGCTGCGCAGCACATCACCGAAATTCTGCTTTGCTATCCGGGCGTGTGGGCGATGACGCATCATCGGCTCGCGCACGCGCTGCATCGCCTGGGCGTGCCGTTGCTGGCGCGTTTCATCAACGAGATCGCGCACTCGGCAACCGGCATCGACATTCACCCCGGCGCGACGATTGGGCCGAGCTTCTTTATCGACCACGGCACGGGTGTCGTGATCGGCGAGACCGCGATCATTGGCGAGCGCGTGCGCGTGTATCAGGCCGTGACGCTCGGCGCGAAGAGTTTCGCCGCGGATCTCGACGGTACGCTCGTCAAAGGCAACGCACGCCATCCGATCGTCGAGGACGACGTCGTGATCTATGCCGGCGCGACGATTCTCGGGCGCGTGACGATCGGGCGCGGCTCGGTGATCGGCGGCAACGTGTGGCTCACGCACAGCGTGCCGCCGGGCAGCAGCGTGTCGCAAGGCAAGATCCGCGAAGGCGAGCGGTCCGACGAGGGGCGGCAGTGATGCGCGGCTTCGTTCGCGCGTGCTCGCGTGTTTCGATGCGCAAACCTCCCATCAGTTGCTGAGCGATGACCATGCCGCGCGGCCGCGTTCACATGCCTCGCTGCGCGATTGCCGGCGTCGAAGCGACGGTGGCCGAAACTGCGCATGCTTTTCCGCGCCATTCGCACGACCGCTTCGGCATCGGTGTGATCCTCAGCGGCGGGCACCGGTCGGCGAGCGGACGCGGACTCGTCGAAGCGCGCGCCAACGACGCGATCATGGTCAATCCCGGCGAAGTCCACGACGGCAGTCCGCTCGATGAGCGCGGGCGCACGTGGCGCATGTTGTATTTCGAACCGTCGATGTTCGTCACCGCCGCGAATGAACTGACCGGCGCGGCGGCGCGCGAGCTCGAACTCACGCAGCCGGTGGCGCACGATCCTTTGCTGAAGCGTTTGTTCGAGCGGCTCTTCAGCGTCGCGGTGGAAGTGCCTTTCGTGACGGACGATCTGGCGCGCGAGGAGGCGTTGCTCGAACTGCTCGGGCATCTCGTGCGCGTGCATGCGACGCGGCCGATACGCTCATCGTCGACTGATGCGTTGGGTCCGATTGCGCAAGCGAAAGCACGCATCGACGACGATCCTTCCTCTGCGCTCACACTGGCGGATCTCGCCGCCGATGCCGGCATGAGCCGTTTTCAGTTGCTGCGTGGCTTCGCGCATGAAATGGGTCTGCCGCCGCACGCGTACAGAATGCAGCGTCGCGTGGTGCTCGCGAGGCAATGGATCGCGCGGGGCGCGACGCTTGCCGATGCAGCCGCCGCAGCGGGCTTTGCCGATCAGAGTCACATGACGCGCGCGTTCGTGCGCTTACTCGGTGTGACGCCGGCGAACTACGCGGCCGCGCTGCGGTGATGTTTATCCGATTCGCAAATGCTGCAGCAAAGCTGCGCCATGCATGCCATGCAACCAGACGTGTTGCCCGACAAACCACGCCGCCGCCCACGAAGCCGCCACGACGATCAGATCGCAGTGCCCGCTATTCCAGAGATTCAACGAATGCCGGCCGGCAATCCACGGTACGCCTAATGGATTCGGCCAGTCAGCGAACAGATGCATCAGACCGCCGCAGGCAAATCCGAACGCCGGCGCGGCGTACACGGAATGCCCGAGCCAGTGGTACGACACCGCGAGCAACGCGAGCCATCCCACGCCCCAATGCGTGAGCGTGCGATGCGTGATCCACAGACGCCGCGCGCGCGACCACCACGCGACTTCGAGCCATTAGGTGTCAAATTTTGTCTGTCTACATTCAGTTCGCCTCTTCACCAACTATATTTGCTACATGATTGCGATTAGGGGCGAATTATGTCCGGGACGAAGAGGTACAGGACGACATTGATCAGACCGTCGATTGACCTTGGGACTTTGCCACGAGCGTTTCAGCTTGCTGGTCTCGAGCTCGATGAAGCCTTTCACCCGAAGTTGTTTGATCTGCCCCTAGTCGCCGTGGTCCTTGATCATGATCGCCCAGCCTGGATGCCGACACTGTTTTTGGCGGATGTCGGGTTGCAAAGCCGGTCGGTAACGGGAGATACAGTTCGGACCTATTCAGAAGCGCTCTTATCGTGGCTTCGATACCTTGATGATAATGAGGTATCGTTGGACCGGGTCACGGAAGAGACGATTGCAGTGTATCGGGCACACCTTGCACATGCACCTCGTTCGCAGACTGGTGAGCGCTACGCGAGCGCTACCGCCAACAACCGGGTTGTCATTCCCGTCCTCTTTCATGCGTGGGGTCAACGGCGAGGAATGATGCCTTCGCCCCTCGGACGGTTTCTTTGTGACGACGCAACAGACGCGGGCTCACACCGATGTCTGACGAATCCCCAATATACCCACCGAACAAACTCGAAGATCGCTCCGCCTAGAGTCATTAAACGGCTGCCGGTGACTTTGAGCTATGAGGAAATCCAGCGCTTGTTTGCATTGGTGCCGATGCCATACAAACTGATGTTCAAGTGGTGTTTGGCAACGGGGCTCCGCCGATTTGAGGTGTGCGCATTAACGCGCGGCGACCTGCCGACGCCAGAGCAGATCGAATGCGCGACTGACGGTCTGGTTGAACTGGTAATTTTGAGGAAGGGGGGGCGTGAAGTTACGGTTTATGCCCCTGCCAAGTTGGTCGAGGAAACCAATTGGTACGTTCTGGCTGAAAGACCAAAATTAAATTTACCGAATGACAATTTCGTTTTTCTTAAAAAAAATGGTGCGAGAATTTCGCGATACGATTTGACGCGCACCTTCAGAGAATCTGCAGATGCGATAGGCTCCAAAGCAACTCTACATCATCTTCGACATACGTTTGCTTCAATTGTCCTGAAAATCCTTGAAAAACGTCAGTCAATGGGAGATGAGTTAAATCCGCTTAAGACGCTGCAAGTTTTACTCGGGCATGCATCTATGCTAACAAGTGAGATATACGTCCAGGCGGCGGAAGTTTCAAGCGATGCGGTGATGGAGGCTCTGGATTTTCTCTACGGAGCTCCATTGTGAATGAGGATGAATTTACTCCCCATTCTATGAATGGAGTTGAAGGTCGGAACGGGTGTAAATTGACGAAGAGAGTAATCGTCGTCGAGGATCGGCGAGGAAAAAAAGCCATTTTTGACTTTGCGAAGCTTGCGCTAAGGAATAATATAATTCATGCATTGCAGCGATCTTTCGTGGCGGCAGTAGGCCATACTGCTATTGAATCACAGCGCACAGCATTCAGAAGCTTGTGTCTTTTTTCGGAATGTTTGAGAGAAGCTGGAAGGCAAAATTTTATTCAATTTCCGCATGACGTTGTATCGATATTCTCCACGTGGCTCGATGAATCGGAGTTGGGTTCGAGCGCTCAGTGGCATTTGAGTTTAGTTTTGAGACTATTGAGGTGGTGTTCGAGAAACATACCTGGGATCGTTTCACCGAAAGCGAGCTTAGTAAAGCCTCAAATTCGGGATTACAAGGAAACCGAGCGGAAAATTGTCGATGAGCATCTCGCAAAAAAAATATTGAAAGGTTGTTATGTCGACATTGAAAAAAATGAAGCTGACCTGGAGCGTGGACGTCGACTGCGAGCTGGTGAATACGAACCTGAGACCACAACTTCCGATTTCAACTTAATTGCTAAACTTCTTCGATTGGATGGGAACTATATCCCAAACATGAGAGTCTGCAAATCCTCGCGAGAGGGAATTTCAACGAAGATCAATGATGTTGGAGGACTTACTGCAGTTCGGGAATTGCTTTGGCTATCGCCACGGACTATTTTTCCATATTTTCTTGCCATCCTGACGCAGACTAGCGGAAACTCGGGTCCCGTATTGGATCTCGAGCGTGATTGTATTGTTCCACATCCGTTGCGTTCAGACATCGAGCGACTTATCTGGGACAAATCGAGGAGCACGCACGAGCAACACGTGGAATTTCCTGTTGGCCGAGAGTGGAGTGCACCTAACCTGGTGCGGCGCGTGACTAGGTTGAATGCGGCTATGGTCAATGACGCGCCAGCACATTTGCGCAATCGGACCTTTATCTGCCTTTCTGCTAAAGACGGACGCGTCACCACATTGAACAAAAGGCAAGCAGGCCAATACCTTCGTGAATTTATAGAGCGACATGACTTGCCCGCGTTCGACTTTAAAGACTTGAGGGGAGCGGGCGCGCGGTTGCACCACCGGGAAGGAAAAAGCCTATTGCACGCTCAGCGCCGCCTGAATCACGCACACCTGTCCACGACGACAAGGTACACGAGCCTCGCTGACCGCGCAGACGATCATGACGAAGTGATTAGTCGGTTCCAGGGAAAGATGATTAAGCTCAGTTTGCAATCGTCTGATAAGCCTCTGTCAGCATCCCAGCAGCGCGAAAAGGTAGGTGCGGCTATGGAGACCGTGTTTGGATTCCAATGCCGTGATCCGCTTTCCGGGATTGCTCCAGGCAGCAGGCCAGGTGAAACGTGCGGCCAGTTTACAAAATGTGCCACCTGCCCGGGTTCGATAATTCCTCTAGATGTGCCCGAAGTTATCGCGCGGATTCTAGCTGCGTTGAGTGCACTGCAGGATGCGCACAAGCGCTCTGTCAAGGATGGTTGGTATCCAAGATTTGCACTGGTCTACGAGCCCACCCTTCAAATAATAGTTGAAGAACTGGTTCCGGCTATTCATCCATTGATTTTGGAAGAGGCAAAGAAATACATTAACCCACGAATTATTCCATATCTCGAGTAAGGAATGTGTCATGGATTCCACGAATATTCGACGTTCTGGTCACTATTGGTATATTGCGCCGGACGCGCTTCATGAGAATGAGGAGCTTTTTTTAAACTGGCTCAATATATTGCCGAAAAATGGCGGAACTAAGATTCAGCGAGCTAGACTTACACGTGATGCTAAAAATATTCTTTATGAGATATTCAAATTTCCGCGAAGAGGTTCTCGGGAAATCGCTAACACTACGGTTAAAAACTGGTTTCGGTCACTGAGTCGGCTGACGCGGTGGATGGCTAGGGAAAACATATGGAAATTTTCAGATATTACAAAACATGATCTGGCAAATTATATAAGATATTGCTCCGTCCGAATGAAAGGGAAAGAGCCCTTGCACACGCGTGGAATACTTAGTCATATTCAACTGCTTCGAGAGATGTGGGAGCTAGGCAAGAGTTGCACAAGGGGGTTGTTAGTAAGCCCTGATAGCTTGAACATAGCGCTTCCTCGCGCTCCTCGGCGCTTGTCGGGGTGGCGTGCGCTTGACGAGTCTATTGCTTTGCCTTTGATTGGAGATGCCATAAAGTGGTTGGACTCGCATCAAGAATATTTGCTGTCGGTCATAAAAAGGAGAGCTGTTTATCAGCATAGTCTGATTGGATTCAGCGAATCTTGTCGTGCTCGTATGATGGCGCGATTTTATAACGATATTGATAAAGAAGCGGGATGTCGAGCACTTCGTACAGATCTGTGCTCTGAAAATGCGAGCACCTATCTTCTCATCAGGAATGCCATGGCGATGACGGATGGAGCATGCATCACAATCATTCTATTTCTGGAGGGTATAAGAGCAAGCGAGCTGATCAGGTTGGATTCTGATTGTCTCCGACCAGGACAAACAGTTGATGGGCGGAAAAACATTAAAATGACGGGCATCGCAGCAAAGCGCGGTGGCGCACATAGGACATGGATTGTTTGCGAACCGGTGATTGCTGCTGTAAATTATTTCGAGCAGGCATACGCTTGTGTTCGAGAGATGTTTGTAATGAAGGCTTTGATTCTTGATCGGAGTTGCAATAATTCGGCGCTGAGCAAGCGCGCCGGACGTATCTCCAGAAACGGCATAGTGGCAAGATTGCGATTATTTGCAAAATCTCCTTATCGCAAGGGCCCTCCCGTGCCAAGAATCCATCCTCATGTCGGAAGAAAGACATTCGCCCGTTTCGTGGTTATGCGTGACAAAAATGCCTTGGAGTCTCTTGCATATCATTACGGTCACATTTTTCGGGCAATTACTGATGGATCTTATGTCGGTAGTGACTTGCAGCTTCAAAAGCTTATGAAGGAAGAAGGCCGGCTTGATCTTGTCCGCGGATTGACTGATATTCTCAGCGCTCAATGTGTTGGTGGTAAGGCGGGCGAGCGAATTGCGACAATGCGGGATTCAAAGCGGCTTACGTTTCGAGGCAAGAAGGGCTTGGCGAGTTTGATTGAAAAGTTGATCCGCGAGGGAGTTCAGCTTGCTCCCTGTGACTGGGGATATTGTGTTTACGCGCAGTTGTTTTCGGCCTGCCACGGAGATGCTG
Organism: Paraburkholderia sp. NPDC080076; assembly: GCF_050281145.1. Classification (NCBI taxonomy): domain Bacteria; kingdom Pseudomonadati; phylum Pseudomonadota; class Betaproteobacteria; order Burkholderiales; family Burkholderiaceae; genus Paraburkholderia; species Paraburkholderia sp. NPDC080076. Next base: position 465,931 of record NZ_JBNNWQ010000001.1, read on the forward strand.
ACGGACCGAACGAAGCACTTCGCTCAGCGGACGTCTGTTCTTTATGTCCGAATTTTGCTGTCACTGAGAGGCACAGGGCGTGGTGGGAAGCCAGGAAGACTCGCGATGATGAGTTCCTTCAGCGCGACGACGTGCCAGAGCAGGCTATTAAATGGGTTCATCGAAGACGAACAAACACGGAAAGGATATTGACGGGACTCAACGGGAGCGCGTGGGCGGTGCAGTCGGAATGCGAGGAGAGGACGAATGAAGAGAGTGGAAAAACTTAATGTGGAGCAGAAGGTTCGCGCTGCTGCCTATACTCGCGCCGCTGATGACCCGGGTGTAGAAATGTCAGTAAGCGAGCTTGCCCGTGTTGCAGACGTTAACCGCTCCGGACTGTATGAGCATCATCACGATCTTCTTGATGAGCTCCTGCCTCATCGCCGAGCTTTGCGTCGGGGCGAAAAAAAACAGGCACTCCACGAAAACCCGCAGAAGGCTCAAGGGAGAAACCTCGAGCGCGAAAACAAGGCTCTGCTGTACCTCTGTCTTGAACTGAAACTTGAGAACAGATCACTAAGGTCCGAAACGGAGTCGCGCTCCGCAAGCCGGACCCGGTCTCGAAGGCGGCCGAAGGAATGAAGCCGACGTCGGACGATCAAGTGACGCCTTCGTCAGGCGAGGTAGCCTCGGTCAGGATCACCTGAAATAGTCGTGCTCCCTCTTCGGCCGAAGCAGTTTCCGGCACCGTGTCGCCCCGAAGCGCTGTAAAGGTTATTGAGTCTTCAGAGAATCGATGGAACTCAGGCTGCGGGACTTGCGAGGAGTATGGAAATTGCCAGGACCACCTTGCAGGCGATGTTAGTCAGGTGTGACGTCGTATTTCTCAATCCCGGCAATCTCCGAGCGAACTACCCGCCCCAGCTCACTAACTTCCTGTGGCGTCAGGCCAACTGCGTAAGCGTAGTAGAGAACGCTGAGGGGATGAACGCCGATCGCCCGCGCGATTTCGTCGAGCTTGTCTAGCGTAGGCGTCTGCTTTCCAAGTTCGAGTGCACTTAGATATGTCCTGCTCGAGACGCCAAGACCGTCTTGAGAAATGCCGCGCATTCTGCGAGCTGCCCTCAATCCGCGTGCTAGGCCAAGACGAAGCGACATCAGTCATATAGATAAATTTGAAGATGTCACTGTCGTCGGATGCACACGATTACGCTACAATTGATAATGTGCAAAATGTAACAAACGCTCTTGCAGATTGTCCGTCACCGAACGACAAGACGGGAATTCGCAAGCCCGTCGCTTGAGCAGGGACGCCGATGACTTCTGCCCGTTGATTTTTCTCGAAAAGATGCTGTTTACAAAATCTCCATGGGAGACGCCATATCGGATCAGACATGACCTGTTCAGCCGTTGGCGCCTCGCCGGCATCAATCACATAGCGACGACGTTTCTGGTGCGGTCTGCGGAAGTGCGACGCGATGACCCCGAGGGCTACTCGTTGATCGTCGCAGATCCATCAATTCTTGTTTCGGTTCTCGAAGGGTACGGAGCCGCCAAGCCTCGTCTGCTGGCGATTGATTGGGATAGGTTAGTTCCTGTCTCAAGCGTTTGGTCGTACACGTACGCTGAAGATGGCCGGCATTATCTTGCTTATGCGGACGCGCACGGCCGTCTTCGAGCCTGCGAACCTCAGCAACCCGATCCTCTTGAGGCGCGTAGCAAGGTCCTTGTTTGGGCGCACACGGGCTCGGACGCGGCGTGATTTGCATGACTCAAAAACGTATGAATGGTGCGCGAATCGGCGAGGCACTACTTTTTGGCACCGGCTGCCCGATTCCGTATATCGGCTAAAAAGGACATGTTGAATCCGACTGAAATCGTGCAGTTCCTCATGGACTTCGCGCCGCGATCGCAGCCGCTAAGTCTGCGCTATTTCGCGGCAATTGGAGTTGAAGCGCAGCAGGTGGGTGAACTCGTGCAACAGGGATGGTTGCGACGGATGTCCGAGGATGCTTATCTGCTTCGCGGCGACCAGCCGGACGTCGATGGCACGATTGCGTATTTGCGGGCGTTTATCCCAAATCTCCACGTAGGGGGACGAACGGCGCTAGAGTGGCATCGGATGACACATCATCTTCGTTTCCGAGACCGGATTGACTTATGGGGACGCAGCTATTGCAGCATTCCTTCCTGGGCGGTGGAAAGGCTCGTGTGTACCTACTATTCCCACTCGTTGTTCGACACGCAGATGGACGAAGGCTATGGGTTGAAGGCGCTTGCGTGGCGACACCCACAGGTGCTGGTTTCGGTTCCGGAGCGCGCAATTCTCGAGTACGTGAGTGTCTCACTGGACCCAATCCTGATAGAGGGCGTGAGAGAGCTCATCGGCAGCCTGAGGAACATCCGGCTGAATGTCCTGCAGGAGCTGGTCGATTGCTGTCTCCGCAGGGACGTAGCCTGGGGGCTGAAGTTTCTTGCGGAGGATGAGGGCGTGGATTGGGCACAGCAACTGCGCGCCTGAAAAATGTCCTAGTGTGACGACGGCGATTACTGCACTGACATCCCCGTAAGGCGCTCGTATGACCGTTTGAGCGGCAAGTCGAGAAAACCGTCAGTGTTTTTGACCCGCCACTGTCTGTGGCGGGATCGGATCAATTCCCGTCTTTACCATTGGGCCTCAGGGTCTCCAGAAAACTCGTCCCGAGCCGCATCAAGCGCGCGCGCGGGATCGCTTACAAAGACCTCCGCCGGCGACTGGCCATCGAGATGTGTATGTGGGGAATATAGCCAGAACGTGCGTCGCCAGCCTCCCCGATCGTCGTCGCAGGGCAGTATCGCCAGCAATTCCGCGATGTCAGGACGGAGTCTACCAGCTGGATTGAACTGGAACTCGGGGTAGATAAACGCGCGTCGGGGCGCACACCACACGCCCAGCAATGTCCCGGCCGCGCGTGCACGGGCGGCATAATCTCTGACATCTACGCCGGCGGGGACTTCGGCGAATTGGCCGATGCCAGTGTCGTCCGGCCAGTTCCTTCTGAGCAGTTCATCCCGGAAATCGATTGCGGCCCTTGCCGCGATTTCGGAGTCGCGCATTTCGAGTTTCCTTCGGTAGCGTTCCGTTTTCCAGCTCGCCCATACAAACGCTTCAAGCCGACAGCGTCCTTCGGGCTTGCGCCCCACCTTCTGCACGCACGCAGGCTGGCGAAAGATACAGGTGCGCCGGGCGCAGTGGCCAGAGCACGTCGCTAGCGGTGCCATCCAACCGTTAACATGCGATCACTCACGGTCAATGATCCGTCTATCGAGGGCTTAACAGAAAGAGCTTTTGCTGTTTGGGCCTGTCCACAATATCGGTATCGCTCATATAGCGGCTGCGGTACCGGGGCGTTCCGTCCGCTGAATGCATCGTCACTTCACCTTCCGACACAAGTGTGGCGAGAGCGTCCTTGTACATCGAAGCCGTCGCAGGAGAGCCGTTGCAGGTCTCGGCAAAGATCTCAGAAAATGTTTTGGCATGTGACTGCTGGAAAATTCGTCGCGCGAGCTGATCGACCAGCTCCTTATCAGATTTGGCACGAGCGACGTCGTCAAACCTGAATCCGCCGTCGAATTCCTGCATGAACCCCATGGTCTGCGGGGCGAGCATGTCGAATCCGGCCCCTCCGTAATGCATGAAGTGGTTGCTGTGCTGCCAGTGAACCTGCTTCATCACATCCTGTGCACGATGATGCTGGGAAAGATGCACAAGCCAATATTCGCCATGACCCGCTCCGGCGCCGCGTATAAAGAAGGGCGTAAAGAACCCCGCGCCGCATCCTTCGACCAGTGCTTCGTAGAGGGCAGCCTGAATGAACCTCCGCCAGTCTGCTTCATTACCTTTGATTTCCTCGATCGATCGTCCTCCGAGGTGTTTGTAGATGTCGATTCGAAGGGCGGACGAGATTTTTCGGGCGAATTCGTCGTTCGTGTATGTTGCGAAAGACGAAACATGAAAGGTCAGAACGACTTCAGCATCGCGGGCATGAGCGAATATCCGCTGGATTAGCGTCGCCGGCACCTCCGCATAGCCATACTGGTCAAGGAAGAACAGCGCGGTCCCCGAGCGCGGAGTATGTTGGGTCACGCGGGCAAGCACCGTTTCGACGGAGGCGCCGAACTCCGCATGAAGTATGTGAATGGATTGTCCGATTAAGGACTCGTAGCCCTCCTGGCGCAAAACTTCGCGCAAATGCCCGAGCGCTTTCAGATCCTTGTCGATGAAGAGAAACTGTACATCGAACTGAACAGGTTTGGGCCGATCCTGATTGATCAGGATGGAGGCTTCCTGCACCGCTTTCAGCATACGCAACGGTGAACCGGAGACGAGTTCGGCGGTTCCCTTCAGCCGGTACAGGCCTCCGCCGCAGAACCCGTCGACCAGAGTAATGCGGATACGCTCCCGACCTCGCGCTTTGAGCAGACGTTGCTGGAAATAGCGGATCAGATAGTCGACGAGCACCTGATGTTTTGTCAGGCTATGCGCTTCGATCTCGGCGGGCCCATTACTCCAGTCGTAGTGACGTTTTGCCAAGGTTAGGATTTTCGGGAATGGTTAATCGGCTACAGGACTGTCCGTGGAAACTGGTCCCAGTGCTTGCCGGCGAGAACTCTTCCTGCCTTGCCTTTACCGATTGCCGCGACCGAGACTTCAGTGCCGTCCTGTCTGATGACACGGATGGGCGTACTTTTTTTCATGACGTCGGCTACCTGTTCGACGGGTGCCCAGTGTCCCCACTGTTTGAAGTGAAATGGTACCTTAGCGAGGGCGCATTGCCGTTGCAACGCCGCTGGCCACGCTGGGTCCATTGGGCGCGAGTGCGGCCCTGACTCGCCACCGGCGATTACCCAGTCAACGCGGTTACCCCGGTCGTTGCGGACCAGGTGCTGGGTGAGATCGATGGCCGAGAGCAGCGGTTCGCACGAAAGAAACCTGACTGAAGGGGATGAGAATTCCAGGAGATGCCTGATTCGCTTGTTCGCCGTTGCCTGATCCTCGACTGTTGTTCCGAGCCACACGTTTTTGGGGAACTCGTATCCTTTGGGCAATTGCTTGCGAACAAGATGGATGCGCTTGGTAAGGAGCAGCCAATCCAGGTGCGGCGTCTGCGCAATCAGATCAAGCAGGCGCCGCCGCTCTTCGACAAGGTCGGGTCGATTCTCGAAAACGTCAGCCATAGACGCGCAAAACACACGACGGCGAACCTTGTCCCTCGCGGCCTCCCGGTTCCACCGGAGAGGCTCTTTCCAGTGAGCATCGCTGAAGAATCGCCGGGGCGTGCGTGGCCCCCAGAGCCCTTCGCCCAGGCGCTTCGCCCACGTGTCCGCATAGCAGTGGTCACAGGCGGCCGATACCTTGACACAACCCCACCAGGGATTGAAGGTGTGATGCGTCCATTCGATACGAGAGTCTTTTCCCATTGCCTGCGACGTCAATAACCTAGCGTAGTATTGTACTCGCCCCAAATCGCTGGCAAAAGGCGTGCGGGTTTGGGCGCCCGACACGTGGAAACCTGACAAGATCCGCTTTTTTGACTGCATGCCGGGCATTCGCTTGCAGCTGACTGACCCCGGGCAGCAGCAGTTCGCGTGAAGGAGCTGGCGTCGCATATAAAACGGAAGCACGCGAGAGAGCACCTTGAAAACCGAGGAACGAGTTGTGCCGGACCCGATCGATGGCCTGCCGGCCATGGTAGTTGGGCGTTGGGTAACTGAAGAGAAGCATCGCATCATCAAGCGATACATCGATGCGTCGTGGGCGGCACGGCAGAAATTCACGAGTCAGCGCACTTATATTGACCTTTTCGCCGGTACCGGCCGGGTCAAGATCAAGCATACGCAGACGTTTCAGGATGGGGGGCCACTGGCTGCGTGGCGGATCGCCCAGCAGAGGCGGGGCGCGTTTTCGGATTTTTTCGTCGCCGATGCAAATTCCCAGTTTCTTGCTGCGTGTGATACCCGTTTGCGCAGATACGGTGCACCACTAAAGTCTGCGACTGGCCAGGCGCATGAGACTGTAGACTGGGTTCTGCCCCAGTTGAACAGGGCGGGCTTTCACTTTGCGCTGCTTGACCCGTTCAATGCGGGACATCTTCATTTCTCGATCATCGAGAAGCTCGCTACCATGCCGACGATGGACATCGTGGTGCATCTCAGCACGGGCGATATCCAGCGCAATATCGCGGCCGGGCTTGAATCGACTTATTCTCCGCTGGACAATTTTGCACCCGGATGGCGTGACGTCGTAGACAGGCAGAGCTCGAAGCATGCAATGCGGCAAGCGTTTATTGGACACTGGACGGGTCTGGTGTCCAGATCGGGCATGCGCGTTTGCGACATCATGTACCCGGTCCGCAACAGCAAGGATTCCACGATGTATTGGTTATGCCTTATCGCACGGCATCCGCTTGCGGACAAATTGTGGCGTGAAGCGTGTCAGCTGGAAACGCGCAGCCTGTTCTGACACGGACCATGCGATGTAACGTGCCCCTATGTGATTCGTCAAGCGGTAGGGGCGGATTTTGGTTGGTAGAGGGTGTCGTCGCGCAGCATGGCGAACAGCACGTCGCAGCGTCGTCGAGCGAGAGCGATGAGCGCCTGATTGTGGCGCTTGAACGCTTTCCTCAATCTGTTGCTGACGCTTGTCGATCTTGCCGGCCGTATCGTTTTTGTCGCGGCTGTTCACCGCCTTGAACTTGCTGCCGTCGATGGCCACCATGTCGCTGGATAACAGCTTCAGTCCGCGACATAGTTCGACGAAACGACGGCATACGTTGCGGATGGCCGGTCCGTTGTCGCGGCGAAAGTCGGCGATCGTCTTGAAGTCCGGTGCCAGACGCCCCGTCAGCCACATCATCTCGACATTGCGCTGGCATTCGCGCTCAAGACGCCGGCTTGAGGGTACCCGGTTCAGATACCCATAGATATAGATCTTGAGCATCACGCCAGGGTGCTAGGACGGGCGGCCCGTGATTGCGGGCGTGGTGCCGTTGAAGCCAAGCGTCGTGAGGTCCAGTTCGTCTACGAACACGTCGACGATTCTGACCGGGTTGTCCTGGCCGATGTAGTCATCGACGCATTCGGGAAGTAGTGCGACCTGCTTGCGGTCATCGCCTTCAACGAATCGCTTCATGAGTCACCCGGTCTCAATGAGTTGATTCAGTTTAGGCGATGAGTGCGTTTTCACACAGGCTCGGCCACAAGGAGACGGTCGATTGGGCCACGTAGATCGTCGACAATCGGGCTGCCGGATGAGGCAGCCTATCTAAAATTTTGCCTGTTGTTGCGCGAGCAGTAGCCCGCCCTGCGATCCCGGCACTACGATTAATTTCTCAAGTAGCGTTTTGCGGAGTTCCGCTCTCGAACTGATGGGCAACGGCCTGGGTAGCGTATCAAACGCGTCATTAGTCGGGTGTCTCGGGGACTGCTCAAAGCTGCGGTTACTGGTGCGCTTCCGACCGACGCTGTGGCTGTTCCGCTGACCGACGTCGAAACGGTATGGCGCGCAAACTCGTATGAGCGAATCGTCTTTACGATGTAGCGCTAGCGCTATACATGGAAAAGCCTCGCGTATATCTTGCTTCGACAGCCGCGCTCGCGCAGCTATTGCTTCCACTTATGGACGAGCGCGTACAATTCCTATGAATCCCCGGCGTACTTTCGCAAGGTGCCAAACAATGACGACACGAGATTCCGGATGGAACTGCGGCAGTTAAGATACTTCAAGGTGCTTGCAGCTCACCAGCACTTTGGTCGCGCGGCGACGGTATTGCACATTGCACAGCCAGCGCTCAGCAGGCAGATCCAGTTGCTTGAACGGGAGCTGGGTGTGCGACTGGTGGAGCGACATTCGCGCGGCGCATCATTGACCCCGGAAGGAGCGTTGCTACTCGAGCGCGCGGTTTTTCTGCTGCGCTATTGCGACCAGATCAAGGGCGACATCATGGATCTGCAAGGTACACCGCGCGGCCTTGTGGCTCTTGGGCTACCGCCAGCTCTCGCCAGTGTGCTTGTCCTGCCGCTGACATTGGCACTGCGGAGCAAATATCCTCAGATTCGACTGCGAGTAACCGAGAGCTTCTCGCCGGTCCTGAGCGATTCGCTCGAACAGGGCGCGCTGGACGTCGCTGTCCTGAGCGGCCCAATTGCGGCGACTCCGCTCATTCATACGGACCGCCTGCTCTCAGAGCACATCTGCGTCATCGGCGTGTCCGGCGATCCACGATTGCAGGTCGCCTCCGTCGACGTCGAGGATCTGGCGGGCGTTCCGATGATTTTGACTGGATTGCAGAATTCCGGTGTGCGCCTCGCCCTCGAGCGCGCGACAGCGCGCGCGAATGTCGTGCTGGATGAGGTGATGGAAGTCGAGTCTGCCGCTGTCGCGGCTCAACTCGTCGCCGAAGGGGTAGGTTGGACCATTCACTTTGCCTCCGCGGTTACCAGGGACGTCGACGCTGGAATACTGCGCGCAGTGCCGATCAGCGGATTGGTTCTCGAGCGGTTCCTTGCGTACGCCGTGCAGCGACCGCCGTCCACTGCGACCGTGACGTTGATTTCATTAGTTCATGAGACGGTCGAGTCGTTGATTCAGTCCGGAAAATGGCCAATGGCGGAGACAGGTGGCGGTAGCGAGCATATGGAAAGCATTGTGTCGGACACGTAGCGAGCACACCGATGTTAACGTCAGTGAGATGCGACATCGATAGGGGAGACAACAACGGCGCGTGGCGCTGTCTCAAGCAAAGGTTCGATCTTTGCGCGGTAGGCCTGGTAATGGTGCGTGAGGCGGTGCGCGTCAATCGATGCCCGCTCAGAGAAGATCTCGTACAGGTGAAATGTCATGGGGGCGCCGGCACTTCTGAAAAGATCGAACCGCAGGCAGCCTGGCTCCTGTCGGGTCGGCTCAAGGACCTCCTGGAGCACGGACTGTACGGCTTCTTCCATGCCCACCTTTGGGACGAACGTCGCGATTACGGTGATCGTTTCGCTGTCGATACTGGTCATATCGGTATTTGATGAAAAAGAAGGCCGCTACAGCAGGAGTGTAGCGGCCGAAACTCACGGTAGAGGACACATGGGGATGCGCATTTCACCCCGCTCGAGCCGCAAATCAAGGTCGAGAACGTAATTCCCGTCTGGCGCTTTCTCGAACTCATGCAGCAGTGAGCCGACTGCGCCAAATACGACATCACGATAGGCGTTTGGATCGTCAGCGTCGAAGATCTGTGTCGCGAGCGTCTTGTATCCTTCGGCCATCACGATGAAATGCAGATGGGCAGGGCGCATGATCTCGCGTTGCTGAAGCGCGAGCAGTTCGCCGCATGGACCGTCGACTGGAACAGCGTATCCGGCTGGGCGCACGCTGCGGAATGAGAACTTTCCGTCTTCGTCGGTCTGGAACCTGGCGCGCAGGTTCATGTCCTCCTGCCCGGGATCCTGATTCTCGTAAAGGCCGCCGGGTGACGCTTGCCACGTTTCTACGCGTGCGTTGCCAATCGGTGTTCCGTCTAGCGACAAGACCCGTCCATTGACGAACAGTCTGTCGCCGGGTGTGCCCGCGCTGGCAATGTTTGCGCCTTGTTCACGCACTGGCTGATTGGCACGCCAGAACGGCCCAACAAGTGCAGGCTCGGTGCCTCCTGCGGCGAGGGCTTTCCTGGAGTCGTTCAAGCCGACCAGCGTTGCAAGGCCCAGAATATCTGCCAGCAAAATGCCTTCGTGTTTCTCGGGCCCTGTGGCCTTGCCGATGCGAACGAGGAAGTCCAGAGCGATTTCGAGTTCTGCATAACTGAGCTGGACTTCCGAGGCAAACCCATGCAGGTGGCGTAGCAACGCATCCATCACCTGTTTGAGACGCGGGTTCGGAGTCCGTTGATTCGACGCGAGCACTGCATCAAACAGGGCTTCCGCAGTCGCGGGGATGGCTTCACGACGCATTGCGTCGGGAGCGTCGGACGGGGATTCCATTTTCATTTCTCTACGCCTCGTGGCATGTCAGTTTGTGACGTTCCGCCGCTTAAGACTCGGTCTTGAGAAAGCCGGTCGTGTCGTACTCGAGGCCGGTTCCTTCTGCGGCTTTCAGGACGTCCGGATGCCATTCGATACGGCCGACTTCTTCGTCGCGGCCGCCGACAACAGAGTACACCACCAGGTCATGATCGTTCGGGTTGCGGAACCCGCGCATCACACCGACTGGCATCGAGATGCAATCCCACTGATTCAACTCGATTTGGTGCTCGCCCTTATCGCCCCAGATGACGATCATCTTGCCATTTAGCGGGAAGAACACTTCTTCGGTCCTGTGGGAATGCAGGTTGGCACCTTGGCCGACCGGTATCTCGATCAGCGTCACGCCAAAACGATGCGCGCCCTGGATCGCGGGCTGCACGCCCTTGTTTTCCAGCACGCCGCGATTGATGAGCTTGTACAGGCGCTTGCTAAAGCCCGGCAACCGACTTTCGATGAACGTCTCGCCATAAGGCGCTACCTTGCCCCAACGGGCAACGCGGGTTGCTTCCATCTGTTCAGCGGTGATATCCATTTGCATTTCCTAAGTGGTTTTGTGATGACGGACATGCTTGTCCGTACCGAAATGCTATGGAACCTGTGGGCTCAAATCCAACACCATTTTTCTCCTGCTTCCATAACTTGCCGGCATGGGTTGTCTACCCAGCGGTTTGGACCGCCTTTTCACCCTAAAGCATGCGCGCTGACGGGCGCGTCGATAACTTAAAGGCATTAATCCCAGACCCAATTGATGTTGGACGCGCTCCCGAGCCACCACATAACATCCGCTTACGGTCAGCACCCACCTCTGTCCGTCATATCAAACCAGGAGGAGACATCATGGACGAGTCCGTCTGCAGCGTATCTGATCCAGGCCCCATTTCAGCGCTTGACGGTCCCCAGAAGGTAGGCCTGGTCGGTGTCGGCAAAATGGGGCTGCCGATCGCACGTCATTTTCATGCGGGTGGCCACCGCGTTATCGTATTTGACGCGTTGCCCGATCGCACGGAACTCGCGCGCGCGGCCGGGCTATCGGTTGGCGAAACGCTCGCCGCCGTGTTGGAAAACGCAGATGTCGTCTTCAGTTCGCTGCCACACGATGGCGCGTTCGAAGCCGTGGCCGGCGAAGTCGCTGCCCGCGCAGGGCCGGGACAACTATACGTTGATACAAGCACTGTATCGCTCAGCGCATCCCAGCGGGTTGCGCATGCATTCTACGCGGCGCAGGTGCCGTATCTGCGGGTCGCGGTGTCTGGCAATCCAAAGATGGTGGAGAACGCTCGGCTGACGTCAATTGCCTCAGGGCCGCACGTCGAATATCAACGTGTGCGGGCACTGCTGAAACTGCTCGGACCTGCACAGTTCTACGTGGGCTCCGGCGACGAAGCTCGGGTGATGAAACTTGTTATTAATCTGATGGTTGCGAACACCGCCGGCATGCTCGCCGAGGCACTCGCATTCGGCCAGAAAGGCGGCCTTGACTGGGGCGACATGTGGCAGGTCATTTCCGCGAGTGCGGTGGGCTCGCCAATCGTAAAAGCTAAGTCGGACCAGTTGAAGCAATACGACTTCACGCCCACCTTCACAGTCGGGCAGATGCAAAAGGATATGAGTCTGATTCTCGAGGCCGGCGCTGCCTTGCACGTTCCTCTGCTGTTGACAGCTGTTGTAGCGCAGTCGCTTCAAAGCGCGGTTGCGATCGGTGCAGCAGGCGAAGACTACGCCGCGCTTATCAAGGTCGCCCAGCAATCGGCGGGACTTCCGTTACACGCTTGAGGACTTCAGTCATGACATCCATCATCGACGTTTCTGTACGCAGTAGTTCATCAACGGGTAGTGCCCCTGCAGTTCGCTATAGCGTTGCCCTGGGACTCGTAATCAGTCTGTTTTTTGTATGGGGTCTCACGTATGGTTTGCTGGACGTACTGAACAAACATTTCCAGCAGACGCTAAGCGTGAGTCGGATGCAATCCGCGCTGCTGCAGACCTGCTACTTTGGTGCCTATTTCCTGGTGGCGGTGCCATCCGGCATCTACGTGAACCGGCATGGCTATAAAAGAGGCATTCTGCTCGGTCTGGTGCTGTTTGCAGTGGGAGCGTTGCTGTTTGTTCCAGCGACCACCCTCGGTCGGTTTGGACCATTCCTGTTTGCATTGTTCATACTCGCTTCGGGTGCGGCATGCCTTGAGACCGCAGCGAATCCGTACGTTACGATGCTGGGCAGCGCGGACGGAGGTCCAGCCCGTTTGAATCTCGCGCAGGCATTCACCGGTCTTGGCTCGTTCGCCGGTCCGATCATCGGAGGCCTGTTCTTCTTTCGTCATGGGGCATCGTTTGACAGCAACGCCGGATCGGTCAGGCTGACGTACGTCGTGATAGCGGTCGTCGTATTGTTGCTCGCCGTAGGTATCTGGCGCACCGCTTTGCCCGAAATCGACAATGGAGAGTTGAAGCAGGAACATGGCCACCCGCGCGCATCGCTGTTGCGGCAACGCAGGTTCGTGCTTAGCGTGTTCGCGCAATTTTTCTACTTTTCTGCTCAGGTCGGAATCGCTGCGTTCTTCATCAACTACGCCACTGAACATTGGGCTGGCCTGCAGGTGCACACGGCGGCGTTTATGCTCTCGGCGGGAATGATCAGCTTCACGGTGGGCCGATTTCTGTCTACGGCTTTCATGCGCACGTTCAATCCCGCCACTGTACTTTCCATCTACGCGGTGGTGTGCCTCGCATTGTGCCTTGTGGTTGTAGCAGGATTGCAGACGGTGTCTGTCGTGGCACTGATAGGGATCTTTTTCTTCGAGTCCATTATGTTTCCTACGATCTTCGCGCTCGGGATGAAGGACCTCGGCCCCCTTACCAAGCGTGCTGCATCGTTTCAGGTAATGGCATTGTTTGGCGGCGCAGTCGCACCGCTCGCGATGGGAGCCATAGCGGACCGGGTAAGCATCGCCTCCGCGTATCTGATTCCCGTGTTCTGCTTTATTGTGGTTCTTGCCTTCGCGATCGCTAGTCGGCGCACGGTTTCTGTCAGCGCATAAGGTGGAACGATCGGATATCTGTTCACACTTCTGTCATTTCAGTTGGAGACACACCATGACCACCTTGCAAGATGAAATCCAGCAGCTCATCAAACCCAACCTTCGCAAGCGTCTGTATGTTGCTTTTAGCTATCCCGTAGCCCCGGTTGAGGAAATTGTTCCGCATATACCTGAACACCTGCGGTACATGATGGAGTTCGAGGATCATGTTTTCCTGTCAGGGCCATTTATCACGGAAGGACAGCCTGTCGGAGAAGGCATGACGGTCCTTTACGCGGATAGTGAACAAAAGGCTGCCGAGTTCATGCAAAACGAACCGTTTATTCGACGCGGACTGCGGCGATTCGAAATCAAGCTGTGGGAACTGCGCGAGGGAACGCTATCCGTGAAGACGAAGCTCTCTGAAAGCAGATTTGACCTGGACAGAGGTGGCCCCGTTCGTTCGGACAGTCATCACGCGATTTAAGGTGGAAGCTGCTGGACGTCGCGCCGCCGTTTTGATCGCAGGCAGCATCGCGAAGTAAGCCTCATCCGGTGTGCGGTCTGCCAGACTTGAATGAGGTCGACGCTGGTTGTACCTCGTCAGGTAATCAGCGATCGACCGCCGCGCCTGGCCGACCGATTCGTATGCTTTCAGATATGTCTCGTCGTATTTCACGCTGCGCCAGAGTCGTTCGACGACCACGTTGTCGCGCCAGCTTCCTTTGCCGTCCGTCGACAACAGAATGCCATATCCGGGCACAGTGTCGTTGCGTGGTGCCTCAGCACATGAGGCAAGCGCGCGCTTGAAGAAGCGTTTGGACGCAGCCTTGTCACGGCGCTTCTGTAGCAGGATATCGATCTCGGCGCCGTGCTGATCGACAACGCGCCATAACAGGTAAGGCTCGCCGCGCAACGACACAAATACTTCGTCAAGGTGCCATGTGGTGCCGGGCTTGCGACGCGCCGATTTCACACGATATGCGAAGCACGCACAGAACCTATCGCGCCAGCGTCGGACCGTTTCGTAGCTGACGATAACCTCGCGCTCGAACAGCAGCTCTTCGACATCACGCAGGCTGAACTGAAACCTGAAATACCAGCGCAATGCGCAACCGATGACTGCCGCCGGAAAGCGATGACCCTGGTAAAGCGATTTGGCATTCTTCATCACGCGATCTTACTCGACCATCTCAGCAACGTGACAGTGCCCAGCAGAGCCCTTGAACTTCGATTCGCTCTCCTGCTTGATATTTCTGGACGATTGAAATACACGGATCATACAAATCCGGGGGAGGGGAAGACACAGACACGTTAACTAATCTGCGTCCGCTCTGTCGATCATATCAGCGCTCCATCCGCCACCCATCGCTTGATAGAGGGTCACGCGTGCTGTAAGGGCATCGGCTCGGAGCTGGACGACACCGAGTTCCGCGGAAAGCAGGTTGCGCTGCGCGTCGAGCTGATCCAGATAGGTCGCATAGCCTTCGCGATAGCGATTGGTGGCGATCCGCAACTGTTCGGACAGGGAATCGCGCTGGGCGATGGCCATCACCAACTGCTCATCCAGGCGCTGCGCGGCGGCCAACGCTTTTTCAACCTCGCTGATCGCGGTGAGGGCGGTCCCCCGATAGGCGAATGCCGCCTGATCGCGCTGCGCACCGGCCTTTTCGGCCAAGGCAGTCAGCTTGCCCCCCTCAAACAGCGGCGCGAGAATGCTTCCGCCCAACGACCAGATGTTGAACGGATATACCTGCTCTGTCCCGAAGGACCGGCCAAGCGAGGCCGCCAGATTGAACTGTGGCAAGAAGTTCTTGCGCGCCGCGGCCAGCGACTTGTCTGCCGCTGCAAGCTGGTATTCCGCTTCGGCGACGTCGGGGCGCCGCCGCAATAACCCGGATGGCAACGTCTGCGGAATGACCGGCTCGGTCAGTGCATCGAGCACCTCGCCGCGTGGGATAGAACCTGGGATATCGTCGGTGAGCACGCTCAGCGAATTTTCAGCGCGCGTAATCGCCAGCTTCGTCTGTGGGATGAGCTGCGCGGTCGAATCGTATTCCGACTGCGCCTGCTGCAATTCCAGTCGAGACGAATAGCCGTTTTCGAATTCCGTTTTTGCCAGACGCAGTGAGTTTGCGCGCGCAGTCAGCGTCGCCTCGGCGATCTTCAACTGTGCATCGAGACTGAGCAGCGTGATATAGCCGCTCGCCGTCGAACTGGCGACGGACAATCGCGTAGCGTCGCGTGCCGCCGCGCTGGCGAGATACGCATTGCGCGCGGCGGCGCGCTGGTCGGCCAACTGGCCGAACAGATCCACTTCCCATGCAGCCTCGATGTCTACCTGTCCGGTGCTTTGCTGGAGCGGCGTACCAAAGGGGCTAACGATACGGGAGCGCCCGGCATTATCGAAGCCGGCGTTGAGCGTGGGCAGCAACGCCGCACGCGCGATCGCTGCGCCTGCGCGCGCCTCGCGTACGCGGCCGACTGCTTTGCCAATATCGGTATTGCCGGCAAGCGCTTCTTCTACCAGCGCGGTCAGTACCGGATCGCCGAATTGCCGCCACCAGTCCTTGTCCAGCGACATCGTCTGCGTTGCACCGCCTTGCCACGCTGGGGGCTCCACGACAGCGGGCACGGCGGCGACTTTGACTGGCGGCCCCGCGCAGGCAAACAGCAGTAGAGCGACGCCAAGGCTAAGGCCGTAACTAAGGACGCCGTGGTTCATCGGTCACCGTCGTGAGTATCGACCGCGGTCTCGACCGACATGCCCGGTCGCAGCCGCCGCGCCAGTTCCTGTCCCGGATCGACGCTGATGCGTATGGCAATGCGCTGCGCCACCTTGACGAAATTGCCGGTTGCGTTGTCGGGCTTGATCGCTGCGAACTCCGATCCCGTTGCCGGGGACATTCTTTCGACGCGGCCATGCAGCTCCGCGTCGCCCAACGCATCGACGCGGAACGTCACGCGCTGACCGGCATGCATGCGATGCGTCTGCGCTTCCTTGTAGTTGGCCACGATCCAGACGGTGTGCGGTACCAGCGACATCAGCTGCGTGCCCGCCGTGACGTAGTCGCCGTTGCGTACACCGATTTCGGAGAGCTGTCCATCGACAGGCGCGCGAATCACGGTGTTCTCCAGATCAACCTGCGCGCTGCGCAGCGCGGCTTCGGCGGAATCGATCGCCGCCTGCAATCCCGCCCGCGCGACAACCACGGTGCGCACATCTTCCGTACCGATGGAGCGGCCCGCGACGGCCTGTTGCAGAGAGGCCCGGGCCGCGAGCAGAGCTGCACGGGTCTGGTCGTACTCGCGTTTCGAAAGCGATCCGTCTTTGACGAGAGCGTCTGCGCGGCGCATGTCGGCTTCGGCGCGCACCAGTTGTGCACGCGCGGCGGCGATGTTCGCGTCCTGGCTGTGCGTCGCCAGTTCGCGCGAGCGCTGCGATTGCGCCGAGTTGGCGAACGCCGCCTGCTGTGCGGCGAGATTGGCCTCGGCTTGCGCGACCCTCGCGGCGTAGATGCGGTCGTCGACGGTCGCGAGAATCTTGCCGGCCTTCACTTCGGCGAAATCGTCGACCGGCACGCTGGTGACATAGCCGCTCACTTGCGAACTGATGGTCGTCACCAGCCCGCGCACATAGGCGTTGTCGGTATCCTCCGAACTGCCGGCGAAAGGCGGCAGACGCCAGGCGCGGAGGACCACGCCAATCGCGCACAGCGCCAGCAGCACGATGACAATGATCGTCACCGGGCTCTTCTTCGGCGGATGCCAGCTGCTCGGCACCGCCGCCGCAGCGGGAGGTGAAGCGGGAGAAGCAGCCGGTTGCGTCTGACTATCGCTCGCGGGTGAATTTTTTTTTGGCTCGTTCATTCCGGGCTCTTTCTGTTGGTTTTTGCCTGCTGTGCTTTCATCGCCTGCTGCTGGAGAAGGATGAGCGGCGAGACTTCGCGACGTCGCCACATCAACCACTGGATTATCAAGTCCCAAACAACGGTCAGGCTTGCCAGCACACCTACCAGCAAGAATACGTCGTTATAGGCCAGAATATTCGCTTCGCGCGACACGCGCAGGGACAGTTGCACAGCCCCCTCGCGAACCTGCGCGGCGACCACTGGATTGCTCATGACGAGAGACTGTACAAGTTCGTTCGAATGAAACCTATCGCGAACCGTCTGGAATGTACCGAGCAAGGTGCTGCCAACTACGCCTCCGACACTCTGACTGATGTTGAACACGACGACGAAGCTCACCAGATAATTCTGGCCACCGGCCAGCACCATTCGCGAAGCGCCGATCACCATCGCTCGCCCCAGGAACAGGAGCGAGGCGAAGCCGACCAACCCCTGGCTGATGTAGAAATTTCCCGGCCTCGACAGATTGGTTGCGCCCGCATCCATGAAGGCTCCGATCGCAATCAACAGGGCCGCCACGGCGATCGGCTTTCCTGGATTGTCGGGCTTGAAAGTCAGCGCACTGACGACGATCCCGGCGACCGATGCCGCGAGGATGATTGAATTGAGCCTGATCATCTGGTCGTTGAGCATGCCGAACAGCGTCAGCAGGCCGACCGATCCAAAGGTTTGCTCGGAGAGGAGGATGCGGATCGCTGCCGCGATCAGCATGACGCGGGAAACTTCGCGGGTGCCCAGCCAGCGCGTATTGAGCAGCGGATTGGTGCGACAGTGCTCGACGATCAGGCCCGCGGCGATCAGGGCCACGCTACCGACGAGGGCCCAGCCCAGCCAGACGCGTTCGGTCCACCATTCGATCCGGCCTTCGGAGAATATCGCCACGAATAGTGCGAGCCCCGGCCCCAGCAGGGTCAGGGTCAGAAAGTCGGCCGGCTCGAATACCTTGCGGCGCTCGCTCGGCGGCAAGGGCAGGGCCATCACGGCGGCCAGCGTCGCCAGCGCCATACCCAGTTCGAACCAGTTGAGCCTGTGCCAGTTGCCCGTCTCCAGCAGCCCGGGCGACAGGACGCGCGCGAGCGGCGTCGCAAGTTGGGGGACGCTGATGCCGATGAGCATCCCGAGCATCCTTTTCGCTGCGGGCATTGACTGCATCAAATAATAAATTCCCATCGACGAGAGGCCGGCTGCGGAGATAGCGCTGACGGCTCGCACGGCGACCGCCGACCAGAATCCCTGCGCAAACACATGCAGCAGGGCGAACACGGTATAGCTGACGAGCAGGGAGGTGACGAAGCGCCGCAAACCGAACTGCTGGCGAAATTTCACCAGGATCAGGTTGGCGGTCGCATAGACCATGAAATAGGCGGCGGTGAGCCAGGTTGCTTCATCGCTGTAAAGGCCGAGCGTCCCTTGCGCGTAATTCAGGTTCACCGACACCAGCCCATTGCCCAGGCCCTGGGTGATCCCGATCAGGCATCCGATCGCGAAATAGGCATAGCGCCTTGCCGCCGGATGGTCGGGATTTGCGGGACTACCCAGTATCGTCGGCCGTTCGTTTGGCTTTAACGGGTAGTCGCGCTCTTCAAAATGGGTAGACAAGCAACTCCCCTAATTTACTGAACGCACACCATCAGTGTCTGGCTGCGCACTGTCAGAAAAGTAGCAGGGGCGCATGGGAAGTACTTCATAGGGACAGTTTTAACACCAATCATGCGGCGATAGACGCAATCAACATCTGGCCGCAGGTCTCCCTGCTGAGCCAGGTACCGGGAGCGCTTGGGTACCTCCGTTCGCGACGTGGCCGGCCGATGGCTGTAGGACACTCGACTACCAAGTCCGCGGCATCACGCGCAGATATCTGTCCCCCGCCATCTTCACGAGCTATCGTGATCCTGGCGATACGTACGAGTATGCACAACTCTACAATTTTGACTTGCACAGTGGTAGCTACTTCATCCTCCAGGAAACCTTCACACCGGACGGCCTGAATCGACTCTCGTACCAGGGGTGCCTTCGGGATTCGAACGAAAATGTATGTCAGCTGCCGGCAACGCCCTTATCGGGAAAACACGAGGACTTCCCGCGAAACGGTGATCAAGACGCCGTCCACGCGCGAACGATAAGCCTTTGATTCCATTGATTGTGCAAGTCGAAGTCGAAGCAAATGCGTTGGTGCCGGACAGTGCACGCCTTTTGCTTCAGGTGCGAATCAGTGTCATCGACAGCCGTCTTCGCCGGGACTTCGAATGGTGATACCCCGGCTTTACCACCAACGACGCAACCCTCCAACTCAGCGCCTGCCCCCACCAAATAGAACGCTCTCGTGTTCGTTCCCCGACCTCTTGTGGGTTTGTAGGGTGGACGCAAGAGCCCACCCTACAGACCAGCACTCTCTGCCAAACTCAGGCCACCACTGAGCGGACCACACGAACTGGCGTGGACTTGTAGGACGGCGTGCCGCTTTCCTTGTCAATGTAGTCGAGCGGCACCAGAACGTTTGCTTCCGGGTAATAAGCGCCCACCGAACCTGGCGCGATGTCGTAGGCGATCGCCGTGATCTTCTCCAGCCGAAGTTGCCGGCCGGGGACGGCCGTCTCGATGTCGACCAGATCTCCATGTTCGAGTCCGCATGCGGCAAGATCGGCCTCGTTCATGAACAGCACGTCACGCCGGCCGAACACACCTCGGTAACGATCGTCCAGTGCATAGATAGTGGTGTTGTACTGGTCGTGGCTGCGTAGCGTCACGAGGCGCAGTATGTCGTCGCCGTCCACGTCCGCGTCTTCCTTCACACCGTGGTACACCGAGAACATCGCCTTGCCGGTCGGCGTCGGGAAAACGCGCTCGGTGGGCGGCAGCGGCATGCGGAACCCGCCCGGCACGCGGATGCGTGCGTTGTAGCTCTCGAAGCCCGGAATTGTCTTTTCGATCAGGTCGCGGATCTTGTCGTAATCGGCGACCAGCTCCATCCAGTTGACCTTGCTGTCCGGGAGCGTCGCATTGGCGATGCCGGCCACAATCGCGGGCTCGGAGCGCAGGAACTCGGACGCGGGCGTGAGCTTGCCGGCCGACGCATGGACCATCGACATCGAATCCTCGACAGTGATCGACTGACCCACGCCGTTCTGCACGTCGAGTTCGGTGCGGCCAATCACCGGCAGAATGTACGTCTCCTTCGCGACCAGCAGGTGCGAGCGGTTGAGCTTGGTGCCGAGATGCACACTCAGATCGAGCGCCTTCATCGCCGGAAAGCACTGGTCCGAATCCGGCAGCGCGACCGCGAAGTTGCCCCCAAGGCACAGCAGCGCCCTCGACTTGCCCGCAATCATCGCCTCCATGGTCGCGACCGCGTCGCGGCCATGCTCCGCAGGTGGCTTGAAGCCGAATACCTCCTCGATCTTCGCGAGGAATTCCGCCGAAGGTTTTTCGGTGATGCCGACCGTGCGGTTTCCTTGCACGTTCGAGTGACCGCGCAGCGGGCAGATACCGCCGCCTTCTCTGCCCATGTTGCCGCGCATCAGCAGCAGGTCGCAGATCAGGCGCACGTTCGCGGTGCCCTTGTTATGCTGCGTGACGCCCATTCCGTAGGTGATGATCGTCGACTTCGCTTGCGCGTACGCGTCGGCGACGTCCTCGAGCTCCTCGCGGGTCAGGCCGCTTTCTGCTTCGATGTCTTGCCAGGAAGTGGCCTCGATATCCGCGACGAGTACATCAAAGCCTTCCGTGTACATGTCGATGAACTCGCGGTCGAGCACGTCGCCGCGCTCGGCGTCGAGTGCGAGTACCGCCTTGATAATGCCCTTGAGCGCGGCCGCGTCGCCGCCAGCTTGCACCTGATGATAGGTTGACGCAATGCGAGTGGAGCCGAACGTCGCCATCTGTAGCATGGACTGCGGATCCTGGAAGCGTTCCAGCGCGCGTTCGCGAAGCGGATTGAACACAATGATCGGGACGCCGCGACGCGAAGCTTCCCACAGCGTGCCCATCATCCGCGGGTGGTTGGTGCCCGGGTTGTGGCCGATCGAGATGATCAGGTCGGTCTTCTCGAAGTCGTCGAGCGACACGGTGCCCTTGCCGATGCCGATCGATTGCGGCAAGCCGACGCTGGTCGGTTCGTGGCACATGTTCGAGCAGTCGGGGAAATTGTTTGTGCCAAATTCCCGTGCGAACAGCTGATAGAGGTATGCGGCCTCGTTCGAGGCCCGGCCGGACGTATAGAAGTCGACCTGGTCGGGCGACAATCCGCGCAGGATTTCACCGATCCGGCCGAACGCCTCCTCCCATTCGACGGCCCGGAACGTGTCCGTAGCACGGTCATAGACTAGCGGATGCGTGAGCCGTCCCATATCCTCCAGTTCAAAATCCGATCGTTCCAGCAGCGATGACACCGTGTTGGTCGCAAAGAACTCTGGGTGCACCCGCTTGGTCGTTGCTTCCCAGGTGACCGCCTTGGCGCCGTTCTCGCAAAACTGGAACGTGGACTTGTGCTCCTTGTCGGGCCATGCGCACCCAGGACAATCAAAACCGTCAGGCTGATTGGTTCGAAGCAACGTGAGCGGCGCGTTGACGGTCTCCATTTGCAGCCGGATGGCTTGCGATGTCGCTTTGAGCGCTCCCCAACCACCAGCTGGATGGCCATACTCCCGGATACCGGGCACTTCGCGTCGATTACTCATGTGTGACTCCATGAACTGCACCAGCAAGCTGGAGACTATCTTATGTGGGGGTTACGCCGCATCGCGGCTTGAGAAGCCAGTTCAAAAAGGCTGCTCCGTACGCCTGAAGATGTTCCAGCAGACGAGGGCGCAGTCGAATTTCGAGATGCTTCGTGAATGTCAGCTCGACGATCGAAGCGAATGCGAAGACGACTGAAGTTGTGGAGCCACGAGTGAGTCCGTTCAACGACCCGTCGGAATTTGCCCAGCCCACTCCAATGTTCAGTGCGGGGCCTTGCGATCACCGGTTTGATGCCGTGGTCGCGCAATTGTCGACGATGCGGATCGGAACGTAACTCTTATCGACATCCAAATTCTAAAGCTCAACTCACTTTACTTCCTTAAAGTCCTCATGTTAGATCCAATGCATCTGAACATATTCAAATTTAATTTGAACAACCAGTCATCATTTACTTGGCGTTACGTCCCTCGGAATGCTAAATCATAGAATATTATTCATCGGCATCGATCATCTCCAGTCGCGATCCAATCTGCCGTCTCATAGAGTTGCAACGGAGCCGGTTATGTGACTGATTGTCCATCCAAGTACGTGTAACGAACAAGTTAAGTGATGTGAAACGATGCTATTTCTTGCTACGAGTGGTGAGCCGATGTTTAACTCGCCGCAGAAGACCCATTACCCAACGTCAACGGGTGTGTGCCCATCTTCAGATGGTCAAGCATAATTCTGCCTCGCCATGATATTTACGATTCTTACGCGCTTGCGGAAACATGGTCGCAAGTCTACGCTGATAACTCCTACCGCCCATCACAACCAACTCGGTTGCGCGGTTCATCAACGATGGCTCACAGCCAATCCATTGGAGTTACGAAATGCCTCTCGTCCGAGTCGATCTGTCCAAAGATGCGTCGCAGGAAGTGGTTCGCGCGGTCAGCGATACCGTCTATGAAGCAATGGTCAATGTCGCAAACGTGCCGAAAAATGACAAGTTCCAAGTCATCTCGCGTCACTCGTCGGATGAACTTCTGTACCCGACGGAAGGCTACCTGGGAGTCTCTTATTCACCTGGCATCGTCTTCATCCAGGTAACTTGGAACTCTGGCCGAACCGTCGACGTGAAAAAGGCCTTTTACAAGGCAATTGTCGACGGTATTCACGCGAAAGCGGGAGTACGCAAAGAAGACATCGTGATCAATCTGGTCGATGTCGCCCGGGAAGATTGGTCGTTTGGAACCGGTGAGATGCAATACGCTCCGAAGGAGTAGATTTCTGCCGCCAACGAAGACAACGGTGGGACTGGCGACCGCCTTCACTAAAAGCCAAGACGTTACTGATGGCGCACCCTTAGCTTGAACGTGCGCCAATCCGCAAGTGCGGATTATCCCCGCGGAGGAAGCGGTTGCCCGGGGTTGTGTCGCGATAAGGTCGGCAAGGCGGGAAAGCCGCGCCGTGGTAAGGATTCCTTACATGGACAATGGATAGAACCGCCCCCGGCGGCAGTTCCCGCGACGCCATCAGCTTTCATCTGCCCTTTCCTGATCATATGCATCGTTTCGATGCCTGACAGGATGATGCGGGCACGGGGAAAATCCTTGAAACCCATCATTGGCCTGGTTCGGCGTTTAATGGCCCGACGGTCCCGCTCGCCGATGTTGCCGAATACTTGACTTGCAGGACCTTGACGGGAGTTTCCCGTTCAGTGTTGATGCCCTGGAGGGCCGCCTGATTGGCCCCGCTTTTGTCCATGGTAACGGTCTCGGGCGCGCCGTTCTGAGCGATGGCTTTCTCGAAGTAGCGGCGCGCAGCAGCTTTGTCACGATGGGCCCGAAGC
This sequence comes from Paraburkholderia sp. NPDC080076, assembly GCF_050281145.1. NCBI lineage: Bacteria > Pseudomonadati > Pseudomonadota > Betaproteobacteria > Burkholderiales > Burkholderiaceae > Paraburkholderia > Paraburkholderia sp. NPDC080076. Next base: position 489,396 of record NZ_JBNNWQ010000001.1, read on the forward strand.
AGAAAATCGACGGTGGTGCCACGCTTTCAGCGCGCAGGTCAACCGCTGCTGTCGCAACGCTAGATGACACGTGCTAGCGTTCATGCCGGCACTTCGCCCATCCCACTCGATAGCATCTGAGCGCTCTATAGTGTGGAAAATTTTAGCTTCTCAACTCTTGGCAACAAATAACATACCCAGTTAGATATACATAATTATCATCACGATAAGATGACGTAACGTTCAAATGAAGTTTCCGTGGAGGCGCCTTCTCCGGCAGTTTCTCTCCGAAATTTAACACGCCCATTCGAGATGAGCGCGCGCCGGAAAAGTCGGGAGCGCGCAGAGGACGAACCTTAGTGCCCGGAGAGATAGTCATGATCAAATTTGCCAATCGGCGGAGCTCTTTCAAGTAGCCAAAGCGTTTGAAACGAAGGATGAATGCGGAGGTTTGGGCTGAGGTGGCAGCGCGGTTTATTGCCGCTCCGACGTCGCTTTCGCTATGGATTGCACTGGTTGGTCTTACGGTTGTCAACTGAATTGCGGAAATTCAGTGACTGTTTGGCTGGATTTACGCAGTCTCCGTTAGCTACGATGGTCGGAAAACCGAGGATTGGGCGCCGATGCTCTTACACGACCAGTCAAAAAAGAGAGAGGGGCATGAAACCGGGCGAGCAACATTCAGTGATATAAAATACTAAGGATAACATAGCAATGCGTAGATATAAAATTGCGACGATCGTCGGTAGCAATCGTCGAGAATCGATCAATCGCAGATTGGCTCAAGCTCTCATCCGCCTCGGGGAAAGCGAGAAGTTCGAGTTTGAGTTCATTCGAATCGATGATCTCCCTATGTATAACTCTGACCTCGATACTGCGCCAGCCGCCGTCGTTCGCTTTGTCAATGGGGTCGATGCGGCCGACGCCGCTCTGTTTGTCACACCCGAGCACAATCGTTCAATCCCGGCGGTGCTGAAGAACGCGCTCGATTGGGGCTCTAAACCAATCGAGCGAAACGTCTGGAAAGGTAAGCCCGTTGCCATCACCGGAACTTCTCCCGGTGCGCTCGGCACGGCGGTCGGCCAACAACATCTGCGCCAGATCCTCGGAATTCTCGGGAGCCTGGTAATGGGTGGTGAAGCATATATTTCCTTCCGACCAGATCTCATCGGTTCCGATAACAATATTTCGAATGAAGGAACCCGTGAATTTCTCAGACAATATCTTGCAGAATTCCTGTCACTCGTGACCACCCTGCTACCAGCAGCGGAATAGGCAGAAACGCCAACTCATATGGAGTTGATGTGGTGAAGATTAGTCAGAGTCGGTGAAGGTCGACGCGCGCGTTGGCGTACTTGTTGGAGATGGAATTGTCGGTCAAAGGGCAGCGGCGGTCCGCTCTCTCCCGATCGTTGCTGGTGGTCGCGAGGCTTTAGCCGAGCAGGCGACGGGTAAAAATCTTCCTGTACAGTGCATTTAATTAGGTATTCGAATCAAAATGCAATCGACATGAAGATTCGCTACCTACCTTTCGACCTTTGTATACAAATGGGTGACGAGGTCCTCAACCATCACGCACACGGCATCGTCAGTCATACAGGCCATTTAGATAGGATATCAAATGGAACTCGAAGCGGGAAGAGTAGCAACTGGATGCGATGGGACAACGAAGGTTGTCGCGAGATCAACCGCAGACCCGAAGCGGTGGAAGGAATTTCTGATTACGGTTGCGGGAGCGTAGCTGCTCAGCTGGACTCGGCTTATGGTCACCGACATTGTCTGTATTGGTTTGCGCTCAGGGCTCTGGGCCCGTAGAGGTCTGAGAGCTAGCGCCACCAGCTGGACCCGTGTCCAGAATTCGTAACTAGACAACGAACAGGTTTGCAGAGCGCGATTCGGGATAGCGGTCCCTTCCGCTGTTTTTCGAAAGAGTTTCTTCTTACTTGAGAGGCATGCCAATATGGAACAAGTCGACCCGTGGAGCCAAGTAGTCTCGCTTTTGTCGCGTCTCTCTAGCGGCGGCGATATCACCGGTGGAGAGACATGGCGTGCCCCCTGCAGGCGCGGCGCACGCGCCGGGCGGGTAGGGAAGCGGGGCAGGGTGCTTAAGGCTATGCCGGTCCCGGTGCCCCACAACAAGATTACGGCGATAGAGAGGCAGAGCGATACATATGTTCTGATTTCATGGTGTGATCCTACGATGTGTCACTACGTCGACCAGGTCTGGAGCCGGTTCACGGCCCGCTGCAGCGGGCACTGCGCTTTGACCGGCCAGCGGATCGAGAGAGGGGACCAGGTCTTCAAGCCGCGGTCGCGAGGTCGACTTCGGCCAGCCAACTGTGACGAGATGATCCTCGCTACTGCGCTTGCGAGAGCAGACTGACCCATCTGCGTCATGTGTGAGCCTAGCTGGAGACTAGTAGGTATGGGGACCTGTTCGGCAAACGGTCGAGCTAGGCTGGTTGGATTGACACCCAATCGTCTTACGCCGACATGGCTACGCATGAAGCCCGTTCTCGAGCCGCGATGGCCTAGCCGTCGCGGCGTAAGCTTCTGCTGCGCGGTGGCCTTGAAACGGCACGACGTATCTATGGCTTCGTCAAGCCCAAAGGTTTTGTCGCACCAAGGCGCTGGCTTAGAATTTACGTTCGATCAACAGTGACGAACAAGATGCCCAAGACGAAGGATGCGCTGCGCAAGCCGCTGCGTGCTGGGATTGGCAAGGCGCTCAAGGGGCTTCATTATCCGCTGGATGGCATCGTTCTGCGCGTGCGCCCTGAGCCTGTTGTGCTGAGGGTGCGGAGATGTCGTCCATGATCTCGGTGACATGCCGTACGGCGACCAGTACCCGCTCGGTCCGGCAGGTCAAGTACCTAAACAACCTCGTCGAACAGGATCATCGTGCCATCAAGCGCATCATTCTTCGGGATGAGTTGGGCTTCGAGATGAACACACACCTGTTGGCGTTGGGTAATGGGTCTTCTGCCGTGAGTTAAGCACCGACTCACTACTCGCACCAAGAAATGGCATTGTTTCGCATCGTTTAACTTGTTCGTTTCACGTACTTAGCTGGACAATCATCTACATAACTAGCTTCGACGCCGTGCTCGTCGACTGCACGCCGCAGCAAGTACGGTTCGCCACGCAGCGTGACGAACATCTCGTCGAGGTGCCACGTGCTATCCGGCTTGCGTTGCGCCGTTTCACCCGATGGGCAAAGCCCGCGCCGAACTTCGCGCACCAGTGGCGAATCGTCTCAGAGCTGACCGTCACTCCGCGCACGAACAGCAACTCCTCGATGTCGCGCAGGTCGAGCCGGAGCCGGAAGTACCAACGCACGGCATGACTGATGACCGTCGCCGGGAACCGGTGGCCGTGATAAAGCGATTTCGTTCTCGTCATCGCATCATGCTACGCGAACACCCAACGTGACAGCGCGATATTGATTGATGGATGTTTTGAAGCCCAGATCGAGAGGCACTATGGATTACAATGGTTTGGACCTCAACCTGTTGGTCTATCTCCACGCGTTGTTGACCGAGCGGCACGTGACTCGTGCGGCCGAAAAGATTGGCATCAGTCAGCCGGCCATGAGTGCGTCGTTGGCACGCTTACGCACGTTGCTTGGAAACCAGCTTCTCGTTCGATCTCCAAGCGGACTGGCGCTGACGTCTCGCGCTGAGACGCTGCTTGATCGGCTTGACGAAGTCATGAGACTGGTTTCGGAGATGATGGCATTGCCCTCCGAATTTGAACCGGAGACGAGCAGAAGAACATTCACGCTCATCGGAACGGACTTCGTCGAATGGATGCTGCTGCCGCCTTTGATGGCCGTATTGAACTCTGAGGCGTCTGGCGTCCAGATCGCTTTCAACGCACCGGATCCAAAAGTTATTGAGCCCTCGTTGGCCACCGGCGCACTCGACCTTGCCATTGGTTACCTCGCCGAGCCTCCAGCCAGCCTTGTGCGGCTCCGGCTCTTCGAGGAGCCGCTGGTGTGCATTGCTAGAGAAGGGCACCCCGCCCTTGCTGAGGGAATGTCGCTTGAAGCCTTTGTTGAACTGCCACATGTTCAGGCTCTGATGCGGGACGGTAAGATGTATGTCGACGCGGTAGACGCGGCTGTCGCAAGGCATGGCTTGGCGCGGCGGGTCGCGATCTGGGAGCCAGGCTTCCTCGCGATCCCTTCGGTGGTGGCCCGCACGGACCTGATCGGAACGGTTCCGAAACGCCTCGGAGAGGAAGCCGCCAGAGCTCTACGCCTTACCGTGCACGAATTGCCGGTCTCCGTACCAGCCTTGGACTTTGCAATGTACTGGCATGAACGCAGCCGCGACGATGCTGGCCACCGATGGCTAAGACAAAAGATTCAGTCGGTTTTCAGAGAGACTGCGGCGCAAAGCGGGCGTGATATGCGATAGCCTGCATCTTACTTCGCCGCTGCGTTTGCAACTACTTGCTGTTTAGTCAAGTTACTCCGGCCCGGTGGACCGGGTTTTGTAAACCGAGCGATTATTCCGACATCGCTGGCCGCAAAAGAAGGCTCCTCAGACAAGAGTGGTCCAAACGGATCTATAAGCTTGTCATTCAACGGCGTGCACAATGTTTGCAGCGAGAAATAGCTTCGTTTCACATCACTTAACTTGTTCGTTCCACGCACTTGGCTGGACAATCATCCACATAAACGGCTCCGTTGCAACTGGTCCAGATACTCTGGGAGCAGCCGGTCAGCGTCCCGTTGCTATTCGCACAGGCTATCGAGTGTGAATTTCAGGTGATCAATAGCGTTCTACGACATGGATCTTCCGGCATACAGGCCGACAGCTGCGTCGACATACATGACAAAGGTTTCAAGCGACATTCCCTCAGGAAGGGCAGGGTGCCCTTCTCTAGCAATGCACACCAGCGGCTCCTCGAGGAGCCGGAGCCGCACAAGGCTGGCTGGGCTTCAAAACATCCATCAATCAATATAGCTGACAACCGATAAAGTGACGCCCCCAGTCGCTGCGTGCAGAGTTCATCATTCACGACGTCGATGCCAACCATCAATCCCACATTATTGCCGTTTCCCGACTACAGGCCGTAGCATATTCCTTGATTGGCAATTACTTAAACCGGAACAGCTTATCTCCAACAGGTCCGCGAACTTCACCCTGAGTTCGGCATTGGCATAAACAAGGTGACCTGGTTCGCCTTGATGAGGAGGTCGCCCGATCGGTACTCGAACACCAGGATTGACAATGACTACTGAAACGCTCAGCAATACACAGTCCGATACTCCGCTTCGCCGGTTCCAGGATCAATATCCAGCGAGAAAGGTTGAGACCGAGGGGGGGGCTTGGTCCTTTCGCGACACAGATCCTGGCAGCAAACGGACGCCTATCGTGATGCTTCCGGGTGCCGGTGGAACCGGTGACGTGTTCTACCGAGCCGTTGAGGGTATTCGAACGTCGCGACGCGTGGTCACCGTTGCCTATCCTGCTCTGCCCGACGTCGAAGCGCTCACGTTCGGACTGGGGAGCGCGTTATCTCATATGGGCATTGGCGACCTGGATGTCTGCGGTAGTTCTGTGGGCGGCTATCTCGCTCAGCTTTTCGTACATAAGACACCCGAGCGGGTTCGACGCTGCATGGTCTGCAACAGCTTCCTCAACGGCACATTTCTACGGAACAAGATATCGTACGATAAGCTCCTCAATACTCCCGCGTGGGAGCATTTGCAGAACACGCTGAGGCAGTTGGGAGGACTGCGCGAGGAAACGATCGAGGAGGCGGATTTCAAGAGAACTATGCTCGCCCTCGTAGGACGCGAGCAGACAGCGGAGATGGCCAAGGCTACCCTGCTGGCCGCGTTGGGAGCAACCCAAGTCGGACTGATGCCATTGCTCCCGTCACACGTTGCCATTCTTGACACCGAAGACGATCCCGTCGTCGACGAATCGACCCGCATCGTTGTTCGCGAACGTTACGCCAGCAGTCCGCAGTATCGGTTGCGCACTGGAGGACATTATCCGGGCCTGCTTAATCCAACGGCTTTCACGCAGGCTCTACGAGCACATTTCGCAGAAGAGCACCCGTAATCTGAGGCTGCGACTTCGGAAACCTCCTTTGGACGACGGATGGCAGCACTCCGCGCTGCCTTTTTGCGGAGGCCATCAGAGACACGTACTCCTCGAACCGCTTCGCAGAGGTTTCCATCGCTCTCATCTGGGATGCGCCCACTATGAGAAAGGACTTGCCGTCGCCAATGGCGGTTACCTGCTGCCCCGTTCCCGGTTCATTGGCGTGGGTCTGCCAGCGAATCGGACCACTTCGGATATCGTGAGCGTCACGAACAACCGACTGGCCGAGAACCAGACGTCATGCAAGGCGAGACAACAAAGAAAGTATCCGCAAGTGGCGGAGCCATGTTCGACGGCGCGCTCCGCTCTTGATGAGTTGCTTCTCGCAATCGTCGATCGGCGTCCGTCGCGCAAGACAGCCTATGTGTGACGGGCGAACGAGGCTCTCTATGTGCACGATTGTCATCCAGCCGGCGAGATCATGTAGCCCCATCGTGGCGACATCTATGCACGTTGAGCTGCCAACCAACCGGCGCGCGAACTCGCACGACCCGATCAAAATCACTCAACTTAGTTTCTGACGTTGAACGTCTTCCGCGCCATACCAGAGAAATCGGTTTTCTCGCGGACGCACAAGGCGGAAGAGGCGATAGCTATTCTAGATGGAGCCGAAACAATGAATGCTGCGATTGATAAGCCGTTAGCCCCAAAAGCGGAGGGTAGCCTTTTGGTTCTGTTGACACTGGCAATCGGTTTCGTGATGGCGATGATCGATGTAACCGCAGTCAACGTCGCTCTGCCCGACATCTCTCGTAACCTGTCCGTCCCATTGATTGGATTGGTGTGGGTGATCGATGGTTACACCCTAACCTTCGCCGCTCTGCTGCTGGCTGGAGGCGCTCTAGCTGACCGCTTCGGACCAAAAGTTGTCTATCAGGCGGGACTGACGTTCTTTTTGATAAGTTCAGCTTTATGCGGAACCGCGCCGAGTGGCCTTGTTCTTATCAGCGCACGCTTGCTACAGGGTGTTGGTGCGGCGATGTTCATGCCGAGCTCGCTCAGCTTACTCACCCATACGTTTGAGGATGAACGAACGCGTGTAAAAATGTTTGCTATCTGGTCCGCAATGGTCGGTGTGTCAACGGCTGTCGGGCCGCTGATCGGCGGCGTGCTGATCCATCAATTCGGCTGGCGAAGCGTATTCTTGATCAACCTGCCGATTGGCGTGCTCGGTGTCGCAATGACTCAACTCTTCGTCACTCCCACGCCCAAGCACGAACGTCCGCTCTCGCTGATCAGCCACGTGCTCGGCGTGCTCATGCTGGGCGCTTTGAGTTTCTTCTTGATCGAAGGGCCGAACCTTGGCTGGCTTTCTGGGCCCGAGATGTTCGCCGCGACTACTACCGTTTTGACAACGATAGCGCTTACGCAGCAGCAACGTAAGGGTGCCCATCCGCTGTTGCCGCGCGCATTGTTCGTGACCTCCAGCTTTACCGCAATCAATATCATTGGCTTCCTTTTCAACTTTGGCATGTTCGGGTTGATTTTCCTGTTGAGCCTGTATCTACAGCAGGAGCGCGGGGCGGACGCTTTGAAGGCTGGAATCCAGCTCCTGCCCATGATGGTCGGAATTACAGTGGGAAACCTTTGCTCTGCCCGTTTTTCAAATCGTTTCGGAATGCAAAATGTTATACTAACTTGCTCTGGGTGCGCGGCGCTAATGACACTGATAGTGACGGTTGCTCAACTGTACATGCCGTATCCACTGCTGATGCTGTGTGTGACTATCATGTCACTGTTTGTTGCTGTTGCTATACCGGCCATGACTACTCTGGCGATGCAGCTTGCCGGACGCGCCTATGCGAGCAGCGCCGCAGCGGCCCTCAACGCAAACCGTCAAATCGGCGGTTTGGTGGGAGTGGCATTAATGGGGATCATTCTCCATACGGTGCAGGACTGGACCGTTCGGTTGTCGCTGGCGTTTGCGACTTTCGCAGTGGCTTTTGGTACGGTCAGTTTTCTAGTCTACCGCTTTGTAAGCGTGTCAAAACCCACTTTGTTCGACGGAGCCTGACCCTCTCGGCGGCGCTTGGTGATTGGAAATCGTTTACCTGTATCTATGACATTGACGACAATTGGCAACATTGCGTCAAAGTCGAAATATCTTGCCGCCGGATCTGGACTTACGCTCGCCAATCTGCTTGGTCGGCCGCGACGCATGTCCGCTGAGGACGTCGGTGGTGGACCCGGGTACATCGAATTCTTAGAGGCTTTAACCGACTGGTCTCGTGAAGACCATGAGCAACTGCTCGAATCGTGTGGAGGCGGCTTCGATCCCGATGCGTTTGATCTCGCTGCCGTCAACGAACGACTATCGGATGAGTTCTGAACGGTCGGCGCAGCCTCTGTATGACGCTCACGATACTGACAGCCGCATCCAGTTGGACCAATCGCATACTATTGATACGGGAACAAGTCAGCGTTCGGATCATCGCTGTACGGTGGTCGTTCGCCGCGGGCGGTTGGTCGGAACTTCGGCATCCTGCGAGCGAATTGGAGCAGAGCTGCGCTGCGCTGGTTATCTCTAGCAACACTACGCTCGTACCCGTTATCTCGGGCGTTCGCCTTTTGGAAGCTGTGGAATGTTGCAGGAATCGAAAGACAATTGCGCGTTACGAACATCGACGTCAACCAACCTCGTATTGGAGATGGCGGAGCAGAACGAGTCGGTTTCGTTTGGGCCGTTTCGACTGGTCTCGGCGGAACGGCTCCTGGAAAGGGAAGGCGCCCCTGTCGCAATAGGTAGTCGAGCGCTTGACATTCTGATCTTCTTGGTGGCGCACGCCGGTGAGGTCGTTGGTAAGAGAGAATTGATCTCGCATGTGTGGCCACGCGCCGCAGTGGATGAAAGTGGACTAAGGGTCCACATTACGGGTCTTCGAAAGTCTCTTGGCGATGGTAAGGACGGTGCTCGCTATGTTACGAACGTCGCCGGGCGTGGCTATTGCTTCGTTGCTCCCATTACGCGTGGGCGCAATCAGCAAGCAATCGCCGCACAGAAAGCGCAGAGTTCAAACTTGGCCCAACAGCTACCGAGCCGACTGATGCGAATGATTGGTCGAGACAAGGTAATCCGTACCATATCGACGCAACTGATCAACCAACGCTTCGTCACGCTTGTCGGGCCGGGCGGCGTAGGTAAGACTACCGTCGCGATCTCGGTCGGGCATGCCCTTGTTTCGGTGTTCGACGGGGCGATTTGTTTTCTCGACCTCGGGTCGCTATCTGACCCCGGGCTTGTTGCCACTAATCTCGCTTCAGCGCTTGGGCTAACGCTGCATGCCCCGGATACGCTCGCAAGTCTATTGGCTTTTCTAAGGGACCGGCGGCTTCTGCTTGTGCTCGACAATTGCGAGCATCTGATCGATGTTGTTGCTAGATTCGCCGAGCAACTCTTCAATCACGCCCCGCAGGTTCATATCCTGGCGACTAGCCGGGAGGCATTGCGCGTCGAAGGTGAAAGGGTTCATCGGCTATCGCCCTTGGATAGTCCATCCGCTTATACCGGCCTGTCGGCCGCCGAGATCCAGTCTTACCCGGCGATCCAGCTCTTTATGGACCGGGCGGTCGCCAGTGGCGGTAGCGCTGAGTTGAGTGAGACCGATGTTCACGTCGTCGCTGCGATTTGCAATAGGCTAGATGGTATTGCCCTGGCGATCGAGATCGTTGCGGGGTTGGTGGGAGCGTTTGGCATTAGCGGCACCGCAGCGCTATTGGACTGTAGATTTAGGCTCCTCCGCCAACAAGGCAAGCGCACAGCGCACCCTCGCCAACGAACGCTGAATGCGTTGCTGGACTGGAGCTATAACTTGCTGCCGGAGTGTGAGCAATTCATCCTGCGCAAGTTGGTCTTCTTTTCTGGTGCTTTCACACTTGACGCGGCGCAGGCTGTTGCTAGTGAGAGTGGCGTTCGCGAGTCGGAAGTTATCGAGACAATAAATAGTCTCGTTGCAAAGTCGCTCATCTCAACCGCTATCGACGACGGGAAAGTCTTCTATCGTTTGCTTGAGGCCACTCGTGCTTATGTCCTGGAGAAGCTCATCGAGATCGGGGAGACAGAAATGGTCGGGAGCGCCACTGCTGCAGCAACAGGACTGCAACCTGTGGCTGTTCCACTAGGGCAACGCTGATTCATTAGGCTGGGCGGTCACCGATGATATAGCCGAGGACGTTATAGAAAGGAGGGCTCTGTCGCACTAAGTCGTTGAGGGAAGGTTTGGTCTCCGGAAATTTACGAAACCGACTTTGACCACGACGAGGAAACCGCAAAAAACACCGCCTGTGGACGTGGCTCGGGTCAAGGATTTTCGCTGTGCCCGCATCATCCTGTCAGCCATCGAAACGATGCATATGAACCAGTCCAAGCTCGATCGGCGCACGCCGCCCCAGGTTCTCGGGGCGAATGTCGATCTGGACGATGTGGGTGCCCTGGGTGGGGTTGAACTGGGTGTAGGGGAAGTCCGTGCCGAGCATGAGCAGCACGTCGCGGTGAGTGAGCCTGTCATGTGTGCTTCGGCGCCGGCGGCGAATGCGGCGACTTCCTCGTGGCGCACGTGCACCCAATCGATCTTGCCGTTGCGCCGCATTGCGTCGGCCAGGCCATTCAGGCTGTCGCCCACTACGCCGTATTTGCCTTTGACGTCTGCCGCTACGAGGACATCGATGAATTGATCCGCCACTGTCTTCGACATCGTGATTCTCCAAGAGGATATGGGTTTTCGTTCGCAGAATGCGACCCGCCTTGCCGCTTCCTCATAAAGCGGCAGGAGCACAAAGGCATCTGGTTATTAATTAGTTATACTATTCAATAAGGATGGTGGCAGATCGGCAAGCCACGTCGTCACACCTTGTGGCTGTCTGTCAGTTACGCTTTCGCCTCGCGGTATTTTGCGAACTTCGACGTTTGCCCGATACCGGGATTAAAGCAATTGCAGGGGTCGAGCTGCTGATAGAAGGAGGCAAGCGCGGGCTTCGCGTGGTACAGATGCCCGACATTGTGCTCGGCCGGATATTCCGCGCCGCGCCGGTCCAGCAGCTTCCACATCTTGTGTTCGAGCTCAAGACAGTCGTTGCCTTTCTTCACGATGTAATCCTGATGGAACACGTGACAGAGAAAGTGGCCGTAGTAGAGTTTGATGGAAATCAGCTCGTCGATCTCGGGCGGCAGCTTTTCCAGCCAGTCCCGGTCATTGCGCCTGAGCGCAATGTCCAGCGCCACGATGTTCTCCACCTCCTTCGTATGCACCGAGCGATACCGAATGGCCGCGCCCGCCGCCGCGAACCGGTGAAGGAACGCTTTTTCCCCTTCTTCATCCGTGCATGCGAAATAGCCGCCGCTCGCCTTGGCGAAGTAGCCGTCGAGGAACGCCTGCGTCTCGGCGACGCCCGCAGCCGGGACTTTCAGCAGCAAGTGGTGCTCGTACTTGTCGCGATACTCCTTCATGCGCTTGGGCAGATGGCTGGGAAAGGGGCCGCTCAGCACCTGGAGCACGCGGTCGCTCAAATGAGAAGGCAGGAAGCCCAGCAGGTCGAAGAACGCGTCGAAGCGATTCTTGAGACCGAACAACGCAGGCAAGCGCGCCGTGCCGAAGTAGTTGATCATCAGGAACGTGTCCTTGCCGTACTTCTCCGCGACATCGAAAGCATCCCGGTGCAGGTACTCGCCCGAGATCGGCAGGTGCATGAAGTCATGCAGTGCATGGCGGCGGATCTCGGTGAGTTCATGCGGCTGGTTGGTGCCGATGTAGAACACCTTCGCGCCTTGCTCGATGGAAAAGGTATCGAGCCGTACCGCGAACACCATGAGCTTGCCGGCCGATCCCGAGGCCTCGTACAGGCGATGAGGGTCCGCATTGAAGCGCGCGGGCGTATCCGCATCGATCTCGCGCACGTAGCTCACGTAGTTGCGATCGGATGCGGCGCCTGCGTTATGCTGAACATCCACGTCCGAAAAGTCGCCTCGATCGAGCCGGCCGAGTATGTCCTCAGGCGTACTGCCGAGCCGGACGCCAAGATGATTGACAAGCTGGAGCTTGCCGTCCGCATCGACCTGGCCGAACACCGCCAACTGCGTATAAGCCGGCCCGCGCTGGACCAGTGCGCCGCCCGAGTTGTTGCAGACGCCGCCGAGCACCGACGCGCCTATGCAGCTCGAGCCGATGACGGAGTGGGGTTCGCGCCCGAGCGGCTTGAGTGTCTTTTCCAGCTGGTCCAGCGTGGCACCGGGCAGGCACACCACCTGATTGCCCTGCTCGATCACATACACCTTTTTCATCCGGGCCGTGCTGACGATGACGATGTCGCGGTCGTAGTCGCTGCCGTCGGGCGTGGAGCCGCCGGTCAGGCCGGTATTCGAGGCTTGCGTAATCACGATCACGTTGGCCGCGATGCACGCCTGCAGCACGCGCCATTGTTCGAGGACGGTACCGGGACGAACCACGGCCAGGGCCTTGCCCTGGCCAAAGCGAAAGCCCGTGCGGTAGCGGCGCGTCGCGGCGTCACCGGTAAGAACGTACTTGCCGCCCACGATGTTTTTCAGACTGCCAACTAATGACTGATGACTGCTGTTTGACTGCTTCACTCCTTCGCGAACTGCTGACATCGTAACCTCCCTTAAATGATTTGATTGCGCCTTGCGTGCCTTCCGTCGATCGAACCGATGCCTTCGTGTGCCATGGCGCGTCACGCCAACTTATGAGGAGGTTAGAATCCGGCAGTCGATTAGTCCAATATCTCGAAGACGCTATTTGGAGACGAAAAACATATGGAATTTCGCCAACTGCGTTCTTTCTGGCCGTCGCGGAGCGTCTGCACTTCACCCAAGCCGCGGCGCACCTCGGCATTGCCCAGCCGCCCCTAAGCCAGCAGATTCTCAAGCTCGAACGCGAGATCGGCACCCAGTTGTTCATCCGGTTTCCTCGCCGGGTCGAACTGACGGAAGCGGGGCGCCTCTTTCGTGAAAGCACCCAGCGTATCGTCGACGATCCGCAGCAAGCGCTTACCGAAGCGCGCAAAGCCGGGCGCGGCGAGACGGGCCATGTGTCTCTCGGCTTCGCCGGTTCCACGGTGTTCCAGCCGATGGTGGCCACGGTCATGCTGCGATACCGCAACACCTATCCGCGGGTCATGATCAGCTGCGAAGAGAGCAACAGCTCCGTATTGGTCGAGAGGGTGACCGAACGCCGGGTCGACGCCGCGTTGGTGCGCTTGCCGCTGCATTGCGGGGACCTGGTCGTCGAACCGCTGGTCGAGGAGGACATGCTCGCGGTGCTGCCGACGAATCATCGTCTCACCCGGCGCCGGCGCATCGACTTCGTCGATCTGGCGGACGACTCGTTCATTTTTTTCTCTCGACAGATTGGACACGATCTGCATGACGCCATGGTGGGCGCGTGCCGTTCCGCCGGCTTCACGCCCTTGATCGGCATGAACTCGCCGCAGATCTCGTCCACGGTGAACCTGGTGGGGGCCGGCTTCGGGGTCACGCTGATTCCCGCTTCCATCGGCCAGATCCATGCCGGAGGCGAGTCCTTTCACGAACTGCGGGGCAAGCCGCTGCGGACGAGCATCGCACTGGTCCACCGACAACGGGAGCGCTCGCCGGTGGTGCTGAATCTCGTCAAGATCATGCGAGCGGCGACACGCTAGCGCCCGCGGGCCGCTCTCGGCCCATCGGCAGTCTGGTTCGCGGGGCGTGGCCGTTGCCGCCCGCACGACGTGCATCGTTTGCGGTTTGCGCGTGCGGGCGCACCCATGCACCCGGAGCGGCGCGCTGTATCCGGTTCGCACGCACCGCGCCGGGCGGCACGCGCAACCGGGAGGTAATCGGTCCACGGTCCCGTTTGGCGTTTCCAAGATTGAATTCCTCTTCAAGACAGGCGATGCACTGCGCCACCCAGTATCACAATGCCCTGCCGTCACGGTCGGATTCGGGTCATGGAATTCCAACTAGCGACAGAGCGGCACTCGGTATGACGGCGCGAGCGTTGCCGCGGCCCCGCCATGAACCTGCGAGGCAACGCTTCAAGACATTGGTATATCACCACGTATCGGCGCATGTGAGAACTGGCAAAAATGAACAAGCCGATTGTGGATAGTCACAAGCATGTGCCGGCGACCGGATTGATATTCTCTAGCTTGAAAAACGGATGCCGAATTCTCCTCCGCCCCTGAAATAACGGCTTTAACCCAACGCCGGTGAAAGCGAGTCCATGAAAAGACCCGTGTCGTTCATCGCCAGCCTGTCGCTTGGCGGCTGCAGCGGTACCCCTTGCATCGGGGTATCCGCGAATCGCAACGGGCTCCTTCCCCCGAGTACACCGACAGCCTGGCGCCGCGGCATAGCTCGGTTCGGTAAGCAGATCAGTCACAAAATGATCTGTTTCAATGTGCACGCGCAAGCAATTTACAGATAGTGCCGCGCAGCCACTGATGTCCCGTATCATCGCGACTTCGCGGGTGCCAATAAGCAGCCAGTGTGACCACAGGCAACTCCAGCGGCAAGGCGTGTACCGAGATGGGCGACCACACGGCTGCGACGCGTGCAATGCTTTCCGGCACCGTACTAATCAGGTCAGTACTGGCGACAACGGGAGGGATCGCCAAAAAACTCGGCTGCCACAGGGCGATGCGGCGCGCGAGCCCTTGCGCTGCCAGAGCCGTGTCGATAGCATCGGTGTACATCGATCCATCGCGCATCAACGCTTGCACATGTGTCGTTTCGACATAACGCTCAATTGTCAGGCCATTCCTCAAAACGGGATGATCAGACCGAGCTATGCAAACGAATGGCTCGACGAACAGCGGCATACGGATCAACGTGTCAGGCGCTTCTGGAAGGTACCCGATGGCGAGATCAAGCGCGGCGGTCGCCAGCATGGTCTCGACATGCTTAGGATCTGGATCCTTGAAGACGACCTGGATCATAGGCGCTGAATTCTGCAATTCGGCCATAAGGAGCGGCAGAACCTTTGTTTCGACGAAATCGGTTCCGATCAGCGTGAACGTTCGCCGACTGGTCGCCGGATCGAAATGTGATGGGACGGCAGTGAGTCGTTCGATGACGGCCATCAAATGGTCGAGTTGCGCAAGCATCTCCTCTGCACGGGGAGTCAACGTCAACCCGTTTGGCCCGCGCACCAGCAATTTATCGGAGAACAGCTCCCGCAATCTCGCGAGTGATGCACTCATCGCGGGCTGGCTTATGCCCAGCTTCTCCGCCGCGCGTGTCACATGCCGTTCAATCAGTAAAGCCCGCAGCGGGACCAGAAGGTTGAGATCCAGTCCGTTGTAGTCCATGTCGCCGCCCCACGCGTAGTGTCACCGTCGTCCATGTTAAACCATCGGGCGTTAGGCGCGCGACCATTGACGTCAGGCGACAGTATTCATGCTGTCGATGTTGGTCATCGATGCAAGACGATAGCCCATCAGGGGCATTGCGACTAATCTGAATCTTGTGCGCGGTGTCGACGTCAGGCAGCTTGCTACTGCGCCGATCGCCGATCCAAGCTTTTCATAAATTGGAGATAACGATGATCCCTGAACTGAAAACCATATCGCACGACGACATGATGCGCCGTGTAGCAATTTTTGCGCATCTGCGCGGATCCCATGGCGGACTGCCCGACAGCGACCTCGCGGGATGTCGGCGGGAGCTGATAAACGTTATTGGCTTCCAGCCACCAAAAGGTGAGGAGCAGGTGGTCTCACCGGTAGGAGCGGATGCTTCACGCCTTGCAGCCATTCCGATAGCAGAGGGGTTCAATCTCGGATTTGCGCGATGCAAACCGGGCAACGGTCCGCTTATGCACAACCACGATACGAACGAAACATTCATGCCCATCACCGGTCGCTGGCGGTGCGCGTGGAATGAAGGTGAGGATTACGACTACGTGGATGTAGGTCCATGCGACGTGGTCTCGTTTCCTCCCGGCGTAGCTCGCCGGTTCCTCAACATCACCGAAGATGAACCCGACGCCGAACATGTACTGTTGTTCGTAGTCTCGGGGGACGCGCCGCAAGCCGAATACACTCCCGATGCCAGAGCCAAGATCGCGGCAAAGGACAGCGGCGCCGCGCAATGCGCCGTATTGTGAGCAAACAATTGTCTTCTGTGTGGCAACAAGAGTTGACCGCTGTGCGCGAACGCTTCCCTCTCCTGACCTACGAGGTGCAGGGAAAGGAGTGGGACGTTCGCGACACGTCGAATCTCTCTGGAAAAGAACGGCCAACGTTGATACTGCTTCCAGGCAGCGTTGGAAGCGCGGATATCGTCTTCACACTTGACTCTGAATGATAGTGCGATGCGCCGGTACCGTACTGGCCTTTGCTTCGGAGAAGGCAATGCGCTAGCGGTTGTTCGGCCCGGCACGGTCTCCGAGCAGTGGAAAGTGCCTGAGGCGTGAATTGCGGCTAGCGTGATCGTGATTACGCTAGCCTCGAACACTGGCCTCGCCGGCGTCTCGACGCCGGATGGAAGTAACTACGATCACGACATCATCATCGTGAGCACCAGTCGGATGAAAAAAGTGCATGTGATCGAGCAGGGAAAACAGGTCGTATGCTTGCCCGGCACCGCGCTAGACCAACTCGAACACGTACTCAAACCCCTTGGACATGAACCTCATTCCGTCATCGGCTCCAGTTGCATCGGCGCATCGATGTTCGGCGGGGTCTGCAAAAATTCGAGCGGCGCACTGGTACAACGGGGACCCGCGTATACGCAGATGGCGGTATTCGCGCAGGCAGATGCGGCTGGAAAGCTCCACCTGGTCAATCATCTCGGCGTTCTGCTGGGGGACACGCCGGAGGACGTGCTTCGCCGTCTCGACCGCAGAGAATTCCGCGAAGCCGACATCCAGACTGATGCAGGCGTCGCATCGGACCGCAACTACATCACCCACGTCAGAGGAATCGATGCGGACACCCGAAGAACTGACCGACATCCGGCGTCACGCACTGCACGAATTCACTCACCTACCGATTTCGTGCGGGTGCCTGCATCGCGACGCCTTCGATACCGCTGAAAAGTACGGCAAAGACACGTTCCTGACTATCCACTATCTCGGTACGTCCAGATTGCCGGCTCTCTTTGCTCTTAAAAGTCGCTTCGATTCATTCTTCGACCGGTTGGTTTTTCTTCCTTCAAATCTCATCGACCGCGTCATGCGGGCGATGAGCGGCCTGTTCCCCAGTCACCGTCCACCACGGATGAAGGAATACCGTAGCGAGTATGAACATCACCTGCTGCTGAAAGTCCCGGCCGAAGGCGTCCCTGAAACGAAAGCCTTCCCGGAAGGCTACTTTGCAAAGGCTAGCGGCGGATACTTTGAGTGCTCCGACGAAGAGGGAAACAAGGTGTTCCTTCATCGCTTTGCTGCGGCTGGCGCGGCGGTGCGCTATCGCGCGGTGTATCGAAAGGAAATCGAAAATATTGTCGCGCTGGAGATCGCGCTCAGGCGCAATGACCGGGGCTGGTGCGAGAAGTTGCCTCCCGAGATCGATCAAGCCATTTCAATCAAGCTCTATTACGGCCACTTTCTTTGCCATGTGTTTCATCAGAACTATATCGTCAAGAAAGGAAATGACTGTCTTCAGCTCGAACACAAAATGTGGAAGTTGCTGGACCATCGCGGCGCCGAATATCCGGCCGAGCACAACATCGGAAATCTGTATCGCGTGAAACCTGCGCTTGCCGCCTTCTATCAGAAACTTGATCCATGTAACTGCTTCAATTCCGGAATCGGGCAATTGTCGAAGTTCGCCAAATATCACGAGGCTGCTACCTAATTAGTCGATCGCAGTACCGTCAGACGATGCCGTCTACCCGATAGGAAAGCTACTGTATATAGCAGTACTACATTCCAAACGAATCACACGTCGAACGCATTGCGTTCTGGTCTGTAGCGTTGCATATCCTCGACGAATGAATCACTTTTTCATTGGAGAATCATGATGTCCATGACGGTTGCGGATCAATTTGTGGAAGTTCTCGTCGCAGCGGGTGTCAAACGCGTCTATGGAGTTGTCGGTGACAGCCTGAATGGCCTGACGGATGCGATGCAGCGCAACGGCAAGATCGAATGGATACACGTCCGACACGAAGAAGTAGCCGCCTTTGCCGCTGGCGCGGAAGCGCACATGACAGGTTCGCTGACGGTCTGTGCCGGAAGCTGTGGACCAGGCAACCTGCACCTGATTAACGGGCTGTTTGATTGTCATCGTTCACGGGTACCGGTTCTTGCAATCGCCGCGCACATCCCGTCACGCGAAATCGGAAGCAGTTATTTTCAGGAGACGCATCCGCAGTCGCTATTCAAGGAGTGCAGCAGCTATTGCGAACTGGTCTCTGGCGCGAACCAGATGCCTCGAATGCTGGAGATAGCCATTCGCGAGTCGGTGGGACGGCGCGACGTCTCGGTGCTGGTCATCCCAGGGGACGTCGCGCTGCAGCCTGCCGTCAACGCTCCGCTCCCACGGGTAGCAGGCCTGTTGCCGCGTGCTCCTGTTAGCGTGCCGGTCAAACAGGAGCTCGATCACCTGGCCGCCATGCTCAACGGCGACGGACGCGTCACACTGATGTGTGGCTCCGGCTGCGCCGGCGCTCACGGTGAAGTAGTGGCGCTGGCTGAACGCCTGAAGGCCCCTGTCGTGCATGCGCTGCGCGGCAAGGAGCACGTTGAATGGGACAACCCCTATGACGTCGGCATGACGGGCTTGATCGGCTTCTCGTCCGGGTACTATGCGATGCGCGATTGCGACGTCCTTCTGATGCTGGGCACGGACTTTCCCTACACCCAGTTCTATCCCACCCAAGGAACGCGCATCGCGCAGATCGACATCCGTCCGGAAAACCTTGGACGACGCGCCCCAGTTGAACTCGGTCTGGTCGGCGACGTGAAGGCCACGCTCGCAGCGCTCATGCCCCGCCTCCAGCAGAAGGGCGATGCCGCTCACCTTGAACAGGCACAACAGCACTACCGCAAGGCACGTAGCGACCTGGACGCCCTTGCTCGGGGCAATACGAAGAAGCCGCTGATCCACCCCCAGCAGGTGGCCAAGGCGATCAGCGACCACGCTTCGGAAGACGCCGTGTTCACCTGTGACGTGGGCCTGCCCACCGTGTGGGCGGCGCGCTATCTCGCCATGAACGGCAAACGGCGTCTGATTGGCTCGTTCTGGCATGGGTCGATGGCCAACGCCATGGCCCAGTCGATCGGCATCCAGACGGCTTATCCGGGCCGGCAGGTGATTTCGATGTCTGGCGACGGTGGCTTCGCGATGCTCATGGGCGACTTCCTGAGTCTTGTGCAGCTTGGCCTGCCGGTGAAGGTCGTGGTGTTCAACAACGGTGCTTTGGGATTCATTGAACTCGAACAGAAATCGACGGGCTTCGTCAATGTTGGCACTGAGCTTAACAACCCCAATTTCGCAGCAATGGCCGAGGCTATCGGGATTCGCGGGATCCGTCTGGAAAGGCCGGACGACGTGGAGGCGGGCATTGCCCAGGCGTTAGCGCACGATGGGCCCGTGCTTGTCGATGCAGTGGTGAACCGCCAGGAGCTGGCCATGCCGCCGGCCATCACTGCTGAGATGGCGAAGGGATTTTCGCTCTACATGGTCAAGGCGATCCTGAGCGGTCAGGCGAACGAGGTGCTCGACCTCGCCAGCACCAATCTCTGGCGATAGGGAGGCGAGCATGAACACCACTGCATTGCTGCTTTCTCGTCTGCAGTTCGCCTTCACCGTGTCGTTCCACATTATCTTTCCGTCTTTTACGATCGGACTGGCGGCATGGTTGACCGTTCTCGAAGCGCTGCATTTGTTCACCGGGCGACCCGCGTACCGCCGGGTATTCGACTTCTGGCTCAAGATTTTCGGCGTGGCGTTCGGCATGGGTGTCGTGTCGGGAATCGTACTAGCATTCGAGTTCGGTACCAACTGGAGCGAACTGTCGCGACTATCCGGCCCGATCCAGGGGCCGCTGCTGTCCTACGAGACCTTCACCGCGTTCATGCTCGAAGCCTCCTTCTTCGGCGTGCTGCTGTTCGGGCGCAGCCGGGTGCGCCCCGGCTTCTACCTGTTCTCCACGGCGATGGTGGCCCTGGGCACGACGCTGTCGGCCTTCTGGATCATGGTGAACAACAGCTGGATGCAGCACCCGGTGGGCTACGAGATGCTCAACGGCCAGTACGCGCCAGTAGACTGGGCCAAGATTATCTTCAGCCCGGTGGTATGGGTCCGCTTTCCGCACATGCTGCTCGCAGCGTACCTCACAGGCGCGTTCTGCGTGGCCGCCACGGGTGCCTGGTACGCGCTTCGCGGCATCTATCACGCCGAAGCGCGGATCATGGTGCGCATGGGCCTCGCGCTCGCGTCGATCCTGATCCCCGTGCAGCTGCTGTTCGGCCATCTTGTTGGCGACTACGTGCATCGCTACCAGCCGGTGAAGTTCGCCGCGATCGAGGCGCGCTGGCATGACGAGCAGCCCGCCGCGGAAACCTTGATCGCGTGGCCGGACGCGATCGGCGAAGCAAACGAATACGCGGTGTCGGTGCCCGTACTCGGCAGCCTTATCGGGTCATCAACGCTCAACTCCAGGGAAGTCGGACTGAGCGATTTTCCACGTAACGAGCGTCCGCCAGTCGCTATTACTTTTTTTGCCTTTCGCCTGATGGTGGGTTGCGGGCTGATCATGCTACTCGTTGCCTGGGGCGGTTCACTGCTGGCGTGGAAGGAGCGGCTGATGCGGCAGCGCGTGCTGTTGTGGGTCGTGTTCGCGTGCTTCCCGCTACCCTTTGCCGCCACGCTTACCGGCTGGTTCACCGCCGAGGTGGGCCGCCAGCCGTGGACCGTCTATGGCCTGCTGCGCACCGCCGACGCCATGACGCCGTTCCTCACCACGCGCGCGGCCACCCTGTCGCTCGCGATCTTCTGTGCGACCTACGTGTTCATCTTCGCCTTCGGCATCTACTACATCTACAAGCTGCTGCGCCAGGGGCCAACCGCGCACTTGTCGCAGAACCCGCCGAGTGCGTTGCCGAACCGTCCGCTTTCGCTTGCCAGCCCTTCCGGGCAGCCCGATGCCGCGCAGGCGGTTGCCGGCACCCGAACCCCGTTCACGGAGTCCCCCAAATGATTGCCTACTGGTCCGTTCTTCTGGCGCTAAGCATGCTGATCTATGTGGTGCTCGACGGCTTCGACCTGGGCGTGGGCATGCTCTTCGGCACCACGCTCGATCCGCAACGCCGGCGCGACATGTTGGCGTCGGTCGCGCCGCTGTGGGACGGCAACGAGACTTGGCTGATCGTGGCCGGGGTGGTGCTGTGGGGCGCATTTCCCCGCGCCTATGCGTTGCTCGTGCCGGCGTTCTATATCCCAGTGACAGTGATGCTCGCAGGTCTGATCTTCCGCGGCGTGGCGTTCGAGTTTCGGGGCCGGGCCGTGCGCTCGCGCGGCGTCTGGGATGCGGGCTTCGTGCTTGGCTCGCTCGTGGCGGCGTTCATGCAGGGGGCGATGGTAGGTGCGCTGGTCAAGGGCCTGCCGGTCGCGGGGGAGCGCTTCACCGGCGACGTCATGAGTTGGTACAGCAGCTTCTCCGTGCTGAGCGGGGTAGCGCTGTGCGCGGGCTATGCGCTGCTCGGCGCGGGCTGGATCGTGAAGAAGTGCGAGGGCGAAACGCGCGACGCGGCGTGGCGTGCGATCCCGCCGCTGCTTGTGGCTGTGCTCGTGTTGCTGGCGGCGTTGTTCGCCCATGCTCTGTTCGCGAACCTGGCGGTCATGCACCGCTGGATGGAGCGACCTGTGCTCTTTGCCGTGCCATTCGTCGGGCTTTGCGCGGTGCTGAGCGTGTGGGAGGGGGTGAGGGGGCGGCGCGACACGCTGCCGTTTGCGGCGATCGTGGTGCTATTCGTCTGTGCCTACGCCATGCTGGCCATCTCGTTCTGGCCGTACATGATCCCGTTCTCGCTAACCGTCGCCGGCGCGGGCGCGCCGCACGCGAGCCTCGCATTCATGTTTTGGGGCGCGGGGATCGTCGTGTATCCGTTGATGCTGATCTATACGGTGTGCAGTTACACCGTGTTCAATGGAAAGGTCGACCCTGCGTCGGAGCACTACTAGCCATGAGTCGAACGATCCGGGGATGTGACCCATGCTGAGCCTGCATCGATTTCACCTGAGCATCAATGCCGTCAGGCGCGGCCTGTCGCGTCACTGTCCCGCGTGGATGGTGTCCTTCTCGATCGAGGAAGCCGGCCTTTCGGAAGGACTGCGGGCTGCCTTCGCGGCGACCACGATGCTGCTCGTGGGCAGGTTCCTGCACAACCCCTTGTTCGCGTGGGCCGCGATCGGGGCGTTCTGGACCTGCCTCGCGGACGCCGCGGGCTCGTCGCGCAGGAGATTCACGTCCAGGATGGGCTTTTCGCTGCTGTCGACACTGCTGGGTGGCCTCACGGCTTGCGCATCCGGCGCGGGCATGGGCGCCGCGGCCGCCGCGAACTTGGTCTTCTCGTCGGCCGCGGGCCTAGCATGCATCTGCTCCGCCGCTGCCTACCAGGTCGCCATTCTCGCTGCGACAGCGTGCGTGGTGATGGTCCACAAGCCCTTGCATGGCAATCACGACTCGGTCGCTTTCCTCGGGATCTGTCTATGCGGATGCCTGTTCGCCTCCGCCCTGAGCTTCAAGGTATGGCGCATTCATCCGTTCAAACCCAGCCGTTACGCAATACGCCTCGTCTATTGCCGGCTCGCGGAACTCGCCCGCGACAACGTCCGGCTCATCAGGCACGGTGCGCCCGACGCAGAGGAATGGTCCAAGCAAGCGAGCGATCTGCGCCTGCAAGCGCGAGCCACCCTCGACGCAGCGCGAAAAACCCTGCTGTATGTTCCGCGTTCAAAAAGCGAAGGGCACCAGGTCTATGACGACCTCTCGCTTGCCCTGGCCGACGCGTACAGGATTCTCGATTCGCTGGTCGCGGTTGCCGATGCGAGCGAGAGCGACGGGAACGCGCCGCTATATCCGGAGCGTGCGGCGCGTTGCCTCACCTCCATTGCCGTAGTACTCCTGCGCATAGGCAGGAATCTGGGTGATACATCCGCGGATTTCCCTCATGCACTGCGCCGGCGACTGCCGTTACTTGCGCGGCGCCTAGGGTCCGCACTCGAGCCGATGCCAGCGCCGCATTTCCTGTCGAACTGTGCCGATCCCTTGACAGTCCCCCCTGTCCGCGATTCGTTCTGCTCGACCAAGCAGGTTCTACGACGTTCATGGGACACCCTGGCGGCCAATGGATCGATCGACTCGATGGGCGTGCGGCACGCAATGCGCCTCGGCGTGGCGACCATGGCCGCCTCCCTGATTGTCCGGATGCTGCACCTCCCGTTCGGCTACTGGGCAACCATGGCCACGCTGCTGATTCTCCAGCCGTCCATCGCGACGACCTGGCCACGCGGTATCGAACGGGCAGCGGGCAGTACCGCTGGCGCGGCATTGGCCGTTGCCATCGGCTTCCTCGTCCATACGCCGCTGGCGACCTCGCTGGTGGTGTTTCCGCTGGTGTGCGTCACGATGGCATTGCGGCGGGTCAGCTATAGCCTCTACGTGATTTTCCTGACCCCCACCTTCGTGTTGCCGACTTCGCGACACCCGCCAACGAGCTCGCCTATGCCATGGCACGCCTTGGCAACAATGTCCTCGGCTGCGTGATCGCATTGCTTGCGGCGTACCTTCTCTGGCACACCCGCAGAGCCGGCAATTCTGCCGGCGCGGACGCGGGCGCAGAGCCGGCGGACACGAGCGAGCCGGCGCGGGGCAAGATTCGCGGCGATGCGCCAACTCGCCACGACAGCGCCCCCGGGGCGGACGCGCGAGATGGCATGGAGCGACGTCTGCGCGCGCTGGAGCGACCCGGGGCAGAGCGGCTGATGTGGGGACGGGCGCGAACGTCTCGCCGCGTTCTTGCACGCAACCCTGGCTGCGGATCGTAACTGGCGGCGCCGCGAGCGGGACGGCCGAAGCCTGCCACGGCCACCTCGAGACACGCTTTCGCCTGAAGGCCGCCGTGCGCGTCCGGTTCGTTGCCAGCATCCCCGCGGAGAACTGATGCGGCCGCGCAGACCCAATGCGGCCCATGCGGACGTGCCGCAGGAGCCTGATATCGAAGCCCTGATCGCAGACTCGATACACCCCCTACATACCTAATCCCCAAGACAGCGAAATGGATTGCTCTGCATCAATCATTCAGGCTCCCGAAATCAGCGATCGACTGCGAGAAAATGTCGCGGCGCTCGCTGACGAGCCCTCGTACGTCATTGACCGCTGCTATGCGGCGGTCATGCAGGTGGACGGATACGCGAACCTTGGATTATCCGAGAAAAGGGATATTCGGAACTCGATCGGCTTGTTCGTGAAGCGCTGGTGCGGTTCGATTCTCGAACAGGCGTGGTTCATGCCAGCGGAGATGGAGAAATTCGAAGCGTCGGTCAGGCGGCGTGTCCACCAGGGCATTTCCCTCGTAGCCATACTGTGTGCCTTTCGGCTGGGCACCAAGGAGCTGTGGCAAGCTCACCTCGACCTGGCGGAGCACGATAACGCGTTGCGCGACGAGCTTCTCTTCGTGATATCGCCGTACCTGCTCGAATATTCCAACTTCATGACCCAGTTCATCGGGCGGGTTTTTCTCGACGAACAATTCCAGCAGACGAGCTGGCGGGCCGAAGTGCGGCGCCAGCTGTGCGATCTGGTATTCAACGGCACGAACGACGACCAGGACTTCTGCCGGATCGGACGCAGCCTCGGCTTCGATTCGACCGTGCCGCGCATCGCATTGGCCATCGATTACGAGCTGAGCGACGTGTCCAGGATGAATCCCGAAGGCGCCCTCGGGAACCTTGTCCACGACATTGCGCGTCATATCAAGATCCCCGCCGATCACGTCGTTTATGTCACACGACGCGGCCGGCTCGTCCTATGGGTTCCCGGCGCCTGTGGAAGCTCGTTGATTTTCAGTCAGCGCCTGCTGTTGGAGGCGATCATCGCCTTTGCGAAAAAGTCGGGCGAGGTCCGGGCCATCGGGGTCGGATTCGTGAACCAAGGGGCGAAGGGGTGGGCGACATCGGCGGAGGAAGCGATGACAGCGCTCAACTTTGCGTTGCACGGCGATGGAGCAACGAAGGTGTACCTGTATTCGGACATCGCCATTGACGAAAGCATTCGTTCCAACGGGAGCGCCCTGCGCTACTTCGAATCCATACTTGGGGAAATCCTGCATGAGAGGGACTTGATGAAGACCCTAGAGTGCTACTTCGACAACAGCCAGCACCGTAAGGCTACCGCTGCTTCACTTGGCATACATCCCAATACGCTGAACTACAGGATCGCCCGCATCGAGACGTTGCTTGAAGCCGAGCTCGATGCTCCAAGCTGGATAGCCCGGCTCTTTATCGCCCTGAATCTGCGCAATGCAATGAGTGTCTATCCAGGAGGCGACGCCGAAAACTCCGCCGCCGGGACGGAGGATTGACCTTGCGTCTGCCCGACCCAGGAATACGGTGGCACGTGGGTCAGGATTCGGTGCAAATCAATATCGAAAGGCCAAAGTGGGTGGCTTCGGTCCTACGTGTTTCTCCTAAGCAGTCGTTCGCCGAGGGCGGCTCCTGCTAAGGCGTAAGCGGCCACTTAAACCTCTCACTTGCCGACTGACTCGAAGGAATGAATGTCCGCTGTACGTTTGGAAACGGCCATCGTGCCAGCGCAACCACGTAAGGCCGCTCCGGGTCGACGAACGAAACCGCTCGCGCTGTAGGGGGCTCCGGCTAGGCGCGGTGGTTCGTGAGGGGGCGGCTGTGCGGTTCCGTATGTTGGCGAACGAGAAAATCCAGGAATGGACGGACCTCGCCCACCAGAGGCTCTGAAAAGTGATGGAAATGCAAACCGCGAACAATGTGATTGAAGCAACGTGAAGCCTCTGCGCGTCGGGGGTCCCCCAGATCACCTCCAAAAACCGGTTGTTGTTGAGATCAATTTTTAACGAATGACTTTTCTTGACGAGGACCTTGTCAAGCAGCCGATTTGAGCTGCGTCGGATTGCGCTGTCCACCTTCGTCATCCGATGGTGATAACCGATTGAGTTATTGCCAATGATGCCCGCGAGGCTCACCATCAGGAACTGGTCGTCATCCGACTTGGCTGTGTTATGGAGCGGGCAGGAGGGGACGGCAATAAGGTCGATCCCGTAGTTTCTTCCCTGAACATCTTTCGCCTCCGGAAATAGCGCACGCGGCGGAACATGCTCCGTCGTTGTGCCCTCGGCTTTGCACATATAACAGCGGGTAAATTGCATTCAGGCCGTCCAGTTTTTTGAGAAACGAGGAGGCAGCACGGATGCAGAGAATCGAGCAGGGAGATCCGTCCAACCTTCATGTCCTTTGTGGCCCTAGGTGATCTCCATGCGTGATCGCCCGCTTGCCTCACGCAGCCGGCCCCCATCACACGTCGGCCAGCATCGGATATCGTTTGGCGCCTTCTTTGGTCGCATCCGTCATGTCACCTTTGCTTCGGTGCAACAGGAAACAAGCACAGGACCTGATGACTGTTTTGCCGGGATATTTTAGCGTTCTCAGCGGGCAGGGCAGTGTGGCGGCATCCGGCGCGGCGCAGACCCCTCGCGTGATTAGGTCTGCGGACGCGAAACTCTGGTTCGACGGGACGACGGGGATTTTTCACGGGCCTTCAAACCGGCCGAGATTTGCCAGCAATTCAAAGTTTGGTGAGCCACTTGGCGTAGGCTTCAATGTCAATCATCGGCACAGTGCCGCTGAATTGAAGCGTCGCGATCAATTTGAAAAGAAATGCGGTGGCCGGTTTGCCTTCTTTCATGAACTGATAGTCGGACGTGGTTCCATCAAAGAAGAAGTGTCCATGCGACGCGACGCAGCCGACATCCAGCCTGCCTTCGCCCAGGTCAGTGCGTAGCGCCTTGTTCATCGCTTTGCCAAGCGCAGGAGTCCAGTCACTTTCAAACGCAAGGAGGCCACCCAGAATTGGAATCAACGGCTTGGCCGGGTACGTTCCGCCGGCGTGAGGAATGGGAAGACTCGTTCGATGCAGTTGTCGAACGCTCGCCACCTTCCTCTGTGCGTAGTCGACGAGCGTGGCATTGGCGGTCTGCTTTGCCTCGAATACAGCGTAAACGCTTTCCGCCGGCACGATCGTTTCGCCCTCGTACTTGAAGATGAACGGCGAGTACTGCCTGTCGAAGACGACCACATCCATCTGCTGACTGAATGTGCCATGGCTATCCACGACATGGGCTTTCGCGGCCTGGTATCGCTTTGGCAGATACGTATCCAGCATGTCGATCCAGACATTCTCGCTCGCGTCGCCCTTCGAGCCCGGGTGATGCAGCGATTTGCGGACGATCGCAAGTCGCTGCTCGATGTCCTCGTGCAGTGATGCGAGTAACTGCGAAAGTGACCAGCTTGACATGTTCAGCGTCCTCAAGATAGCGGAAAGCGCGTTCCGAAGAGCGCACGCCATGCGCGTAACGCTTCGCCCGTGCGTCCTCTGCGTGCATGGTCTATCGCGACCGATGCTTCGCGGGCGGCTTCGCGCAGCAATTGTTGCGCGCGAGTCTTGCGCGCAAGGTCCATATCGCTGCTGATGGCGGGGCCCAGACCCGCCGGATCGGGCCATTCATCAAGGATACGATCCGCGAGGGTGGCGAAAAAGCCCTGGATTTCGCGGGCGTGACTGCCGCCCCAGCCTCCGTGAAGACATTCGAGGGCCATCACCTCCAGAAGAAATGAGGGCTTAACCGGCTTTTCCTCGCCGTGCCTGGGATTGTTGTTCCAATACTTGACCATCCGCACGATACCCTTCCATTCATTTGCGTAGGCCTGATGCACCTCGGTCGTTATTTCCTTGTGAATCTCCGGATTCGTTTTGATCCATTTGTTGGCTTTGGAATCCGGAATCTCGTAGTTGTCGCCGGTGGCAAAAGCTGGAACAGCATCGATGCTGACGATGCGGTAATCCGTCTTGTCATCCGCATCGATGACAATGCCGAAATCGACATTGATGGACCGCGACTGCTTGCGCACGGCGGAGTGGCCGTACTTGTCCGCGAGCGCTTTGTGGAAATCCTCAAGAATCACAGACGGATCCTTTGACCGGTAGTGTTTTTCGGCTTCCTTGAGGACGAAGAATATGTCGATGTCCCGGAGGGGTTTGGTCTTTGTGTATCGCGCGTAAGAGCCTGTCAGGAAACTGCGGTCAATACCGAACTTGGTTTTCAGATAGTCGCGCACCTCGTTTTGACGCTGCGAGGCGTTCTCCTGCTCGCGCTTGTTAAGTTCAAGCCGTGACTTGAACTTGCGGAAGGCTTCATCAACAGTGAGCATTAACGTTGTCTCCAGTAACCGGCTTGCGCGCCTAGGCCGCTATGTTCTACCGTCGTTCCGAGCCCCTGTTTCACCATGCCGTCGAGCGACCTGTACGCTGCCTTCCCCCATCCCTGGACATCCGGTCGATTCGGCTTCGTTTTGAGCAGAAAACTGTATTTCGCCGCGGCGGGCGCGACGCCGGCCTTCCGGATGGCATACGCAAGCTGCTCAGTGTCAGTCCAGAACGAGCCGTCACCGGCGGACCAGCCATATACGATGTCGATATCCCAACGCGTAACCAGACTGTCAGTCGCCGGGTCGAACACTTCCAGGATAACTTTCTCGAGATCACCCGTCTCCAGCCACGTCTTGACGGCGCGCGTATTCGATTCCCAGTCGCCGACAAACGCTGACGGGTCCATCCCGCTCAAGCGAATAATGTCCTTTATGCTCTTCAGGATGTTGTCCGCAACATACGTGACAGAATGGGTATAGGAATAGGTGGCAACGGTGCTCATGTCTCGAGGAACTCCGAAACGTTCAGTTCCAGTTCGTGGGCGCGCCCGTCCGCTGCTATCTGCGCCGCTTCATCAGTGGCAAATCCAGACGTCAGATCGCGCGCGGTAATGCGGCTGCTGTGCTTTCGCAAAGCGTCGGAAACCCAACTGAGATCATCAGCGCTGCAAGGCAGCGAGATGTTCCAGTTGCCAGCCAGCGGGTCGTAACCGACGCTACCTTCGTTGGCTGAGGTGCCATCGACCGCGTCGTCTTCATACGTGCAATAGATGCGCGTGCGCGGCCCGTCGCACGTGATGACGACCGGTGCGGTTTCCATGTTGCGATCGGCGATAAGCGAGCTTGCGATGCCCGCAACTGCGAGCAGTTCGGTTTTTGCGCTTCCGTCTTTCCCTTGTGTTAGCAGGTCGACAATGGCACCCCAGGTTTCTGCAGAGTTGCGATGCGGTGAACTGCGGATGGTCCGTTTGACGACGCTGCTCATGCCTTTGCTCCAACGTTGCGGTGGGCTTTGCTCGAAGAGGCCGCCTGCGCGAGGTGTTGCAGGGTCAACTGGTTAGGGTCGACTGCGACTTGCGGACTCGAGGCCAGCGCGCTCGCCACGGCCTTGCGGATGGAGCGTCCATCAAGGCCCACGAATTCACGGGCACATCGCTTGAATTCGTTTGAGCCGGTGAGTTTCCCGATCGCGGGAAACGTTTTTCCCAGTCCGTCGAGACAGGCCGTAAGAATCTGTTCGCAGGCGAGTTCCCCTGGCAGGGCGATCTTCATGACAAGGTCGCACCGGGAAGTAAATGCGCTGTCGATAGCGTCGGGGAAATTGCTTGTCGCGAGGAACAGCAGGTTGGGGTGTCGCTCGGCGAGCAGGTCCAGTTGGACAAGCACGGCGTCCGTCGCACGATGTACGTCGATCGGGTTCGCCTCCAGACTTAGCTTCGATCGGTCGGCGACAAGCGTCTCGACCTCGTCGAGCAGCACGATGGTCGGACCGTTCATCGCAGATTCCGCAATCGACTGTGAAAACAGTTCGGAGACGGCACGCTGTGTCTTCCCCATGGCCGAGCTCGTCAGCGAATGGGGCTCGACCTCCAGCAGGCGCAGGCCTTTCGCCTTGTAGATTTCAGCAACACGACCCGCGAGACCACGGGCGAGCGTTGTCTTTCCCGTTCCGGGTGCCCCGACAAGAAGAATGACACCGTGCAACGGAAGGACGCTCCGGTCTACCTTGGGCCTTACCGTGAAATTCACGACCGCCTGCGAGAGGAGCTGTGCTTTCTGCGATTCATCGATAACGATCGAATTCCACATTGCGGAAAGCTGAGGGTCCGGCAGGTCGCGGATTTCATGGATGCCCTGTGGCAATTCGTGCGTGGTCTTGCTCATGTGGATGGCATGTAGACGGAGGTGACAGGTAAATAATACGTCTAAACTTTATTCGCGTCTACTTTTTATGCTTGTCTACTTTTTAGACGTAGTGCATCATCGCCGGATGAACGCTGACAACGAATCGCCGCACGGGCTGGCAGGCGCCCTGCGCAGCGGCGGCGCAAAATGGGGGCAGGAACGAAGGCTCGAATTCATCGACTTCCGGCTGCGTTGGGACGGTCGTTTTAACCGAAGCGACCTGACCGGCTTTTTTGGGATATCGATTCCCCAGGCGTCGCTTGACATTGCCGAGTACACAAGGCGCGCGCCGGGAAATCTCGACTACGACCGGACGGGAAGGCTATATGTAGCTGGTCCCGTGTTTAGGCCGCTCTTCGAATCGAGCTCTCTCGAACATTATCTGGACGATCTGCTCAGGGCGTCCGAGGGAGTAGAGGTACCCTACGGGAGCTTTCTCGGTTGGCATCCTCCCGTGGCATACGCGACACCTCCTTCAAGGCGAATCAGCGCCGACGTCGTTATAGCCGTTGTGCGGGCGATCAGGGATAGACTCTCACTCACGCTGCGCTACCAGTCCTTTTCATCAATCGAGCCCACGGTTCGTCTACTGAGTCCACACGCTCTTGTCCACGACGGTTTCCGCTGGCATATGAGAGCTTATTGCCACTCACGTCGGCAATACCGCGACTTTCTGCTTTCCCGGGTCGTCGAAATCCAACAAGTCGAACCGACCGATCCTCTGATCGAGGAAGACGTTGAGTGGGAAACGAGGGTTAAGGTAGTGATAGCAGCTCATCCTGATCTTGCCGAGGCACACAGGCGCATGATCGAACTGGACTACGGAATGCAGAACGGCGTATGTGCTTTCGAATGTCGGCAGCCACTGCTTTTCTACGTGCTTCAGCAATTACGGCTCGATGAGGAAGAGAGTCCTCGGTCGCCAGAGGCGCAGCAGATTATTCTGGCCAACCGCGCAGATTTAATTTCTCACCTTCCAAAAAGCAAGTTCCGATAACGTCACCCATGCTTTTCCACAATCTGCCAGGGTAACGCGAGGCGAATGCGGAAAGCCTTTTGATCTGCACGGTCCACCGCCGATACCATCTGCGAACGTCACGGCGTGCGCAGTGCGCCCTCTGGAGCACGGACACCTCGACGTCGCTGAGCGTCCCCGCGTAGATAGTGCGGAGAAACTTCAAGTCGGCCTGATAAACGCGAAGAAAATTTGCAGCTCCGCTGGCAACCTACAACTGCCGTTCCAGTACACGCGTGGGGCTGGGCAGCGACGTGGCGGCAATGGATAGCCTATTGGAACAACTTTGACGAGAATGGGCGCAGCTTTACCCGATTTTTGATCGCAGTGCCGAAGCCCCACACGCGACCGAGAATCGGCGGGAACGTGCGGTCTCAATTGAACAGCAGATTGACGATTAGGCAGCAGCCCCTGACAGCAATGTTGGGGGCTGCTTTCCGCGAAACAGGAGTAGATTGTCAAAAACCAATCCGCTCACCAGTCACTGATATGAGCAAGATCTCCCAACCAGGACCCTACGATGAGCGACGCTGCTAGTTTCAGAGCGCATAAATTCAGGCAGCTAGACGATCGCCTCTGGCAGAGCTTGGAAAGCAGTACCTATTATTTCCCCGACCCAGCGAAGCTCAATGACCCTGCTGACTGTCAAATAGACCTCGTGAAAGCTTTTCGATTGGCGCGAGCAGGACAAACGGCAACGCACTCGCCAAAAGCCGAGGAGTGGTTTCTACGCCTAGCCGATGATGTCGTGAAAAAAGCAGAAACATGTGGTGTTTATAGCCTTTGCGCAGGTGAGATCACCGGTGACGACCAGCGACTTTTTTGGGCGCACTACGCTGCTAACCATACCGGCGTGTGTCTCACCTTCGACATTCCATATGCTTTCATCAGCGACACGATGGTGGGAGTCGCCTCAGTTGTATATTCAACCGACGCACTGTTTGATGCCCTCCAGCGATTAGATCTGTCAAAGAAACCAGATTTTGGCAAAGATATTCAGCCAATATTAACAACTTACCTTACGACGAAGGCGCCTGAGTGGAAGTACGAGCAGGAAGCCAGGTTGATTTCCTTTCATCCTGGTCTGCAAAATTTTGATCGAAGTTGGTTGAAGCAAATTTGCCTTGGCTTGCGCACGCCTGATGCTGACCGCGAGCGGATTCAGGGCCTTGTGGAGAAGTATCCTGACTGCAAGTTGGCAGAAGCCGTCAGAGAAGAAAATGATCTATTCCGCATCGCGTTACGAGAGGTACTTCGATAGTGCGAGAAGCACTAGCAAGGTACTCAATACGCTTAACCGGTTACAACGCTGTTGAGTCCAATTCGAAGCCCACAACAACGCATGGCACGGACTGACTCCCTGGAAGAACGCATGTATGATTAAGCGAAAATTGGTCAGAGCGCTGCTGAACTCGGCTGGAGAGTGGAACAGCCAAGATTCACAACGCTATCGAAGCAAAGGTGCTGGAAGAGTATCAGCGAACGTTTCCGGCAGGTGCAGAGGACGTCGACGGTATTCCCGGCAACATGTGGACCTTCTACTACAGCCGTATCTCGAACACAGCGAACCTTCTGGTCCGAATTTTGGCGGTTTTTATCACATTCATCGCCTTGATTGTGTCGGTGATTGTCTTGCTTCACTCCTACACAACGATGCGCTTGCGCTGATCGGGGTTGATCACTGAAGTGCGTTGACCGCCGTACCGGCGCGCTGAAAAAATACAAGTATGAAAATCGACATCATCAGCAGCGACGGCATTCATGCGTCCGAGAAAGACGCACTCGAACGCATGCGCCAAGCCTTCAACCTGTCCGAGTACAGCCAGAAGTGGCATGGCTATGCCGGTTTCATGATGATGGATACGACGTACCGGGACCGCGAGATCGACCTGGTGCTGTTGACCCATGATCGGCTGCTCATTGTCGAACTCAAGAAATGGCGCGGCAAGATTGAGCCAATGCAGGACCACTGGCTACGCGACGGCGACGACATGGGCCGCTCGCCGGTCAAGGTTCTGGCCGACAAATGGAAGATCCTCTCGTCCAAGATTCGGGCCCGGCTATCCGCGCCAGCCAAGCAGGTCTACATCGACTATCGGGTGGTCATGTGTGGCAACGCCGACTTCTCGGCCGTCCCGGACGACGAAAAGGCCTTCGTGCGCACGCTCGATCAGTTCCTTAAGATAGCCAAACCCGGCGGCTACCGCCAGGAGTTCGGTGAGTTGCAGGCCCGAAAGCCTAATGAGTACCTTGACGTGTTCACCCCGTTTTTTCGGGGCAGGGACTTTAAGCCTTCCGGCTTTTCCTTCAACAACTTTCAGATCGTCGGCGAGGCGACCTTCCCCCATCCCGATGGCCTTTACACAGAATACAAATCGGTCAAAAAGGACGACCACCGCCATGAGGCGCTGCTTCGGCGCTGGAACTTCTCTGCATTGAGGGGGGTTGCCGACACGGTTGACGAGCGCGCACGTATCGCGTTACGTGAACACAAGGTGCTTGGGTACATTCACGAACAGAACGAGCAGCTTGATAGCGTGGCCCTCCAGCCCTTGTCCCATCCGACCCGGGATGACATCGATGCCGACTTCTGCGAACTCTACCGGCTTCCGTCGCGACAGTTGCGACTTAACGAGTTCGTGCACCGGTACGGCCACGACTTGAACTTCGGGGAGCGGCTAGCGCTGGTCAAGGTACTGCTGTCTCACTTTGCAGAACTGCATGACGCTGGCGTGGCCCATCGGGATGTCAGCGATCACAGCCTGTGGCTGGAGCGTCCCTCGAAGGTGTCGATCTCGGGTTTCTTAACCGCGTATTTCCCGGAGGCTGGGACGGTCGGTCCCCTGCGAGACAGTCTTCGAGCAGGCAAGGCGGTGCTGCCGGAGGACTCAGAGATCGGGCAGGGCGAGGCCAGTGACCCTTTTCGTCGCGACGTGTATCTGCTGGGTGTCGCCGTGCACCACCTTCTGTTTCTCCGCTTGCCCCTGCTGCAGCACGGACTGTTCTTATGGGAAATGCCGACGGACATGGATTGCGATGCAGGCCTGGCAGCATGGTTCGCACGCGCCCTCGAACTGATCCCAGAGGAGCGCTTCGCGAACGCACGCACCATGCTCGATGGCCTGAACACGTTGCCGTTGGGGCAACAGTCCGCGGCGGGCGTCGACCTGGCGGTGTTCGAGCCGTATCGCACCGATCTGATTCCCATGGTCGTGTACCCGATTGAAGAGCACCTCAAACAGGGGTCTAGTCACCTCTATAAGTCCACACTCGGCGGCAGAAGCATCACGGTGAAGGTCTGGTATGGACGCAAACCCGATGTCAAGCGGCCAGCAGAGACCAACCAGTTGCAGGCCTTCCTAGACAAGGCGCGTCTTGTGAAGGCGCAGCCATGTGCGTCGCTCGCGGAGATAATCGACTTCGGGATCTCGGATGCGGGAACCTTCCTCGTACAACATTGGCTGGAGGCGCAATCATTGGACGACGCAGCCCGTGCGTGCGCCACCGGGCGCCGGGTGCTGGAACTCTGTCAACAGTTGGTCAAGGCCACGTTACATCTGCATGGCTCGGGTTTGCACCATGGTGACCTGCATCCCGGCAACGTCGTGGTGGAAGGCGACGAAGTTCGATTCCTCGATGCCATCGACATTGTGCCCGTTGGCAACGCGGGCCTGCTTACGCCAGCGTACGCGCCTGCCGACCACGAATCCGTTACGCTCGACCAGCGTGACTGCTACGCCGTGGCCAAAATGTGCGGCGAACTGCTCGATCTGGACGTCGTTTGGGATGGCTTGGGTTCAACGCCCTTGCGTGAGGAGATTTATCGCTGCCTGAGTCGTGAATTGCGAGTATATGCGCTGGACCGCATCGACGATTCCCTGGCGCGCCTGCTTAATCCTCCGCCTGTAAGCACCGGGCCGAGCGTGGCCGTTTTGGTACGTCAGTTGACATCCCGTCAGGAGCTGGCCGGCGATAACGGCAAGTTCCACGTGGGGGTGTGTGCCGAGAACGTGAGAAAGCCTCATCAGCAGCGGCACGTTGTGGTGTCGATAGCCGGCGTGCGAAAGCGGCTGTTGATTCTGCTCAAACCGACCGCTCTGGAATTTGCGTCGCTACGTATCCAGGAGATGCCGCATAGCATGTTCGTGCGAACAGCATCACAGGCTGTTACGACGCTGGAAGCCACGCTGCACCTTGAGCCGGCGCCGGCGGACGATCCGACTCGACTACTGGATGTTCTGGAAGCCCTGTCCGACGTTCGCGCGGCGATGGACCTGGTCCGCGTCCAGATCCTTGGGCTCGAGGCCCAGCCTGCGGCTGAAGAACCGGACGACGTGGAAACGCCTGAGCAACCGCGGGAAGCTCCGCGGACGGAGGCGCTGTGGCGGGCCATACTGGATGCCGAGGAGGCCACGCTACCCGAAGTCGAAATCGCCGCGCCGGTGGCTCGTGAGATGAATGGGCGGCGTGACAAGCTTCGTATCCCCTATCGCAAGGACGGCGAGCCCCTAGACTATGAGTCAGACGCCAAGGTCGAAGCCTTGCAGGAGATCAACGGCGAGCTGGTGCGTGTGGGCGACGTCGACATGCGCGAGACGACGCAGTCCATCATCGTGCTGGACAATCCGCGCCTGCGGATGCAGTCAAATGTGGGCGATCGAATCAAGCTGCGCAGCCAGCAGGACCTGTCGTCTTTCCGGCGCCGGCGCCTTGCCGTGACGCGTATCCTGGCTCGTGAGTCAGTGGTTCCGCCGCTGATCGACTACTTCGATTCTCTAGACTGTCCGGAGCCGCTGGCCCTGCAACCGGCACCGAGCGATGCCGATCTCGATGCCTACAACCGTTATGACAAGGATGGCCAGCTGGTGTTTTCGCTCAATCGCCAGCAGCGCGACGCCTTTGCCAAGCTATGGTCTTACGGGCCACTGAGTCTGCTGCAGGGGCCCCCTGGTACAGGTAAGACTTCTTTTATAGCTTCCTTCATTCACTATGCCTTGTCGCAGGGAGCCCAAAGCATCCTTTTGGCCAGCCAGTCGCATGAGGCGGTGAACAATGCCGCAGAGAAGGCCATCGAGCTATGCCAGCATACCGGGCTGCCGCTGGACGTTGTGCGATTCGGGGCTGAAGGCATGGTGTCCGAGCAGTTGCGACCACACCATTCGGCCGCCATCCTTCAGGCTTGCCGGGACCTGTTCCGCTCCGAAATGCGCCAGCGCGTCACTGCGCTCAACCGCAACCTGGGCTTGCCCAACCAGTTCGTGGAGCGGTGGTTCGACATCGCGTTCCACCTTGGGCGGCTGCTAGAGGAAATGGACCGTCTGAGTGTAAAACGCGATCTGGCTGACGTGGCCAGCGAGGCGCGCAAGTCGCTGGAGGCGCGCGTCCATCAAAGACGTGAGCGCTTTCAGACAATTGCGCTGGAGAAGTTCGGCCATGTCGGCAACGGGCAGCCCGACGAAGTTATTGATCAGCTGCGCTGCGAGACTATGGCGTTGCACGGCGTGACGTCACCCGATGCTGTGGCCCGCCTGGACCAGGTCATCGCCATGTCCCAGGAGTGGGTAGACCGACTCGGTACGCTGCGCGGGAATTTCGAGGAGTTTCTGGCGAAGACCCGATCGCTGGTGTGCGGTACCTGCGTGGGCCTAGGGCGCTCCCAGTTCGGCGTGGCGAACAATCACTACGACTGGGTGATCGTAGACGAAGCTGCACGCGCAACGCCTGGAGAGCTGGCGGTCGCGATCCAGTCCGGGCGTCGGGTCCTGCTTGTGGGCGATCATCGGCAGTTGCCTCCGCTCTACACCGAGCCTGTCGTGCGCAGGATAGCAATTGATCTGCAATGGCCGGACCGATCGGCTCTCACGCGCAGTGACTTCGAGCGCGCCTTTGAATCCGCTTATGGCCGTCGGGTCGGTGCCGTTTTGCGAACGCAGTACCGTATGGCGCCGCCAATTGGCGCGCTGGTGTCGGCCTGTTTCTATCCGGTGCCGCTGGAGTCGGGTCGTGGCGCTCCGGCATCATGGTTCGAAGAGCTTCCCGAGCGCATGAGTTCCATCGTGACCTGGGTCGACACTTCCGAGGCGGGCCGCGAGTCGTACGACCGGGCTAAGAACCCGGGCTTCGACAATCCCTACGAAGCCCGCGAAATCCTTGACCTCCTACGTTCGATCTGCACCAGCGGAACATTCATCCAGTCGCTGATGGCGGACAGCGCGGAAGACGAGAAGCCAATCGGCGTGATCTGCATGTACGCGGAACAGGAGCGCCTGCTGCAGCGTTTGCTCAGCGAGCAGGATTGGGCGATGGGTTACCGGCGTCTGATCAAGATCGACACCGTCGACAGTTACCAAGGTAAGGAAAACCGCATCATTATCGTCTCGACCACACGCAACAACGGCCACTACGAACAGGGCTTCCTGAGCAGTGGCGAGCGGGTGAACGTTGCCATCTCGCGCGCGATGGACCGGCTGGTGATCGTCGGCGCGGCGCGCATGTGGCGGGAGCGACATCAGGCCTCGGCGCTGGGCCGCGTACTGGCCTATATCGAACAGCATCGCGACGGCACAGCCTACAACGTCATCGAGGTGTCGGCCATCTCTGGAGAACGGGCATGATCACGGTGGAAGAACAACGGCTCCGGGAACAGCTTGCGATAGACGAGATCACCTTTGCGATTCCCGCGCAGAGCTTCGCGATCGCATGCGCGATCAGTGCAGAGGAAGCGCTGCCGGTAGTCACCGAATTCGCGCTTCGCATCGCCTTCGTTTGCGGTAACTTGAGTCCAATCCAGATCCAGGAATTCTTCGGCTTTTCGAAGAAGGAAACCGATGCCGTCATCAAGGCGCTGCTGGGCGAGCGCCTGATCCAATGGAGCGAGGATCAACTAGAGCTCACGCCATACGCGCTAGCGCGCTTCCAGGACAGCTCCGATAACCTGCCGCGTTTCTTCAAGATCCAGGACTGGAGCGCAGAGGTTGTATTCGACCTGATCAGCTTCAACCCCGCCAACCGCCCGGATCGGATCAAGCGTGTACGCTCGCAGGTGGAGCTTGCTACACGCAACTTCGACAAGCAGTCGCGCACCATCCAGTATGCGGAACAAGCTTTCCAGCAACACCTCAGCCAGATCTGCAAGAAAGAGAAAGCCGAGATCTACAAGATCAGTGCGGTAGACGCAGGTGAGCGCTTCAGCATTCCGTTGCCCTGCGTCTTCCATCTTGACCTGGAAGGTCAGGTGAGCGTGCGCCGCAACATCGATGACGAGAGCTTCGGTAGCCGCCTGGAGATTTCTGAGGCGATCACCGACGCGCTTGCCAACCAGGATCGCGGCAACAACGAGAGTCTGCGCGACTTCATTCGTCTGTTTGACGACACGCTGCTGGGGCGATATGTCTCGAACGATGCCTTCGACCTGCGCCGCTATGTGCAAGAGGTCCACCTTACTGGCGTTGCGAATTACGAGGATGCTCGGGTCTTTCCAATGTTAGGCGCGCTGCACCTGCCGCGTAATGCAGATCTGGTTTTGGGACGGGTTGCGACCGAACTAGCCCAGCTTGATTTGTCGACTTCAGCCAAAGAGGACATTGACCAGGAGACCGGTGCGCCGTCGACTGCCGCACCGGAGGCTGCAGGAACCGGGGTTTCCCAATACCGGCAAGGCCTCTGGTGGGCACCGCAGTTGTCCCTCTGGGCTCGCGCCCGCGGAGCGCGGGATCTTGTGCAAAAACTTGATCGCGTCCTCTCCTCGGCGCCCGGGTGCGGTGCGCCGCCGCATAGTGGCATCCGCGTCGTGGTACCCGCCGATCGGCGCTCAACCCGGGAAAGGCTGTCGGTGTACTGGGACTTGTTTCCGCGACTGTTTGGCGCGGACGTGTCGCTCATGAACGGCAACCTGGAATTGCTGCTAGTGCCGGATCTGTTGGTCTGCGCGCTATTTCATTTCCATCTCGCTCACCAACCCGTTGCAGTCCCCATCGGCTTCATGTCTTCACAGCCGGACCACCTGCAGGCCGCCGGCGCACTGGTATCGAACCGAGTACGCGGGAAACCTGAGTTGCTATCTGCGTCTAGGGACGACGGCGGGGGCGAGGCAGTACAAGAGCTCACGCTATTGCTTGACGGGCTTGGGACTAGGGGTTTGACGCCGACACCATCGGGTAGGGCGCGTCTGACCTTGAGAAAGCCTGTGTGAGGACGCTGAGAGCGTACTTCTCGTCACGCTTTCCTCGGCTACTGGGACTGTGCCTTGCGATTTTTCTCGCGGCGCCGCTGCTTAACGCGCCTGTGGGAATTCTGACGAAGACTACTCGGCGAGTCATCGAGGCAAGCTCTTTCGAAGGTCTTGCTGAAGGAAAACTGTTGGTTGCGCTCGCCTTAAGAACAGTCGTCGTCGATTTTTTTCATCGAGTGCTCAATCGGACTATTACTGTCGACGAATCCGAAGCGGACTGGGGAGGAAACTGTCGACGCTGTTGCCTGTGCAGAGCTGATCCGGCAACGGAACTGAAACAAAACCTATGACGGTAATCGCGATTTTCGAGGGGCTTGGGATTGGCATCTCCGATCTCTTGATGAGCAGAGACGTTCGGGGAAAATGGATGTATCTTCCATCTCTAGGTGAGCCGCCAGATCACATTCAGCAGCTTTCGTTCAGTCCGACGCGACTCGTACGAAAGGTGGGATACCTAGCCGTCGGCGCGTCGGCAACACAGTTCCTTATCTGTGGGACGGTCGCGCACGCAGAATCGTTTCTGAAAATCGCTCAAGAATTGGTATCGGGCAATCTCGCGCCGCCCTTGGTCGCTCCGCTGAATCGTGATGACATGGCGAGTGTCCTGACACATGCCGCCGAGTTCTCGAGGGTAAAGCGCGAGGTAGACTTCGCTGCACTCGCGTTTCGCGGAGTGCACTCGATCATCGTCGGTAGGACCATCCGGCTGGATTTGCCGTACTTCGGGAAAATAACTCTAGGGGGCAGCGGAGCGCCCGCACTCGAAGAGTTTTTGCGCAACCAGTCGTATCGTTATCAGCGTGATTTCGGTGACGAATCGGATTTTGGGAAGGGAATGCGTGTGGCGCATCACCTTCCTATGCAGTTGCTCGCGGCGGATAGGCGAAACCCTAGCATCACGCTTTCAAAGGGCGTTGGAGGGTTCTATGAGGTCTGGTTCAACCTGAATAGCGGTCTCGGTGAAGACGATATGGGTTGGGTCCGCATTCTGGCTGACGTGGAGCCGCCGTATGCGAGGGGCGTCACGGTGCGAGCGTTGTGGTGGCATGCGTATGCACAGGGCGATCTTGTCGTTGCTTCGGCACCATGCGAAGAGTCGTTCTTGGCACCTGGCGCTACCGTGTCGATCCCCAAAGAGAAAATTAAGGTGGACCGATTCCCAACGTTCACCGATTTCGTTCAACGCCAACCGCCGTCGATCGACAGTCTATTGCCGAAGATCGTACGCGCAAAATTCTTTACCTCGAGCTTATCGTTGTCGCGCGATGGAAACGACTTTCTCGCGACAACGATGGCGACGCGGAATCTGTCGGTCTTTCAGATATCTTGGGACAGGACCGGGATTCGCATCAAGCTCGACAAAGACCGTTTCCTAGGTGTCATCGGCGCACTATCGAAGGCTTCGGTATTTTCCGAACACAGTGATGACGATGGCGGATAGAGGTGACCTCACTCGTTCGGACAGTCTTCTGAGATTTTTAAGTGGGATGTCCGGGGCGGTCATGCTGCCAATTTGATCGCAGGCAGCGTCGCGAAGCATGCCCCCTCATCAGGCGTGCGGCCAAACGCGAGTCTCGCAGCGCATTGTCCGCGCTTATCGTCAGAACCTGAAGGCATGTGCGCCGTGTTCCAACCGTGCCTATCCGCCGCGCGCGGCCCATGTCCGCGTCATGGACCCGGAGAAAGACCGTACCAAGTATCAGCTCGTTCATTTGACGTCGCATGCGAAGTCGGAAGGCGACACGCACACAGGGTGCTTGGTTTTGGAGCGTATCCGCGACATGCTCGGCCCAATGGGAGAAAACACGATCCACAGCCTCGCGTCTGTCTTCTCCCCCGCGCCCCCTCCAATCCGAAAAAAAGATAGCCAAGACAGACAAATCCAAAACACCTAAAAGCCAGTCCGGCGCCGTGCTGCCAATCACACCGGTGATGAAACTCAACACCACGCCGAGATGAAACGAACCGCTGCCGCCGATGCGCGCGACGATCGCCGCGGCGATGACGCCGGCTGCAAAACCGGTAGCGTGATGTGCTTTGCTGGATGCCATCGAAACTCGCGGCAGAGCGCCGCATCAAGAACAAAGGGCGGCTATGTTCGCAGATGAGCGGATAAAAAAATAGCCGACACGCGAGTTAAAAAAATCGCGCGTCGGCGTAGCCTTCAAAACGCAGCGTGCGACCGAAGCTCAGGTCGCGCAGCGTGCAATATCGAAGCGCATTTCCGGTTCCGGCGGATCGTCCGGCGCGTTCGCGGGATGCATCACCTTGATGACCGAGCCGGTGTTCGACGGCGTCAGCGTCACGAAATACGAGTTGTTCGAATCCGAGCCGACGGCGATCTCCGTCGCGCCGCCGACGCGCGACATACGCACGCGTGACAACCGGCTTTCGAGGCAATCGGCGATATAGGCAGGCGCGCGTTGCGACGACACGTACATCATCGGCAGGGACGCGTCGCGCGCTGGGCCGCTGGAAGAACCGCAACCGGCAAGCGCAGCGAGCGCGGCAGCAGCGGGGGCAAGCAGGAGAAGTCTTTTCATGGTCTGGTCGTCGGCGTCCCCGGTCGTACGCGGGAACTTGGGGCGCGGGCGAAGCGCAACGCGATAGAGCGCAACGTCATGCTTCGCGACGAAGCCGCCGTTCAACCGCAACGGCATCGCGACATCGCAACGTTGCGGCAAGGAAGGCAACTGCGCTCAGTATACCCACCGGGTGTGCGCGTCGTCACTATCCACGGCCCTCGGCATTGTGTCCAAACGTAAGGGCTATAAAAAACCCGCGACGTGATCGTGTCACGCGCGGGTTGCTCACGGAGCGAATCGATACATTCGCTGCGCACGTACCACCTGAAAATACTTAGAAGCGATGACGCAGGCCGACTGCCGCTGCCAGCTGATTGCCGTTCGACGACGGTGCGAGGGTGTTGATCGCCGCGACGTTCGAGCCGAAGTTGCCGAGCTCGCCCGACGCATGCTGATACACGCCTTCCACGTACACGTCGGTACGCTTGCTCAGCGAGTAGTCGCCTTGCAGCGACACCGTGTGCCACTTCGGATCGCCCGAACCGTTTGAGCCGGACATCTTGCCGTCCGTGAACGTGTACGACGCCGCGAGGCTCAGTGCCGGCGTCAGTGCATAGCGGCCGTTCACTTCGTAGTTGTCCAGGTGCAGGTTGGTGCCGGCGACGCCGGGCAACGTCGTGCCGCCGACATCCACGCCGGTAATGCCGTCGAGTTGTGTGTGCGTATAGACGAAGCCGACCGTTGCCGGGCCATACGTGTAGTTGATGCCCGCGCCATACGTGCGCTGCAGATCGGCTGCGATCGCCGCGGTGCCGTCGCCTTGCGACACGGCGCCGCTCAGGTTCGAGCTGCCCGACTTGTTCAGTTGCAGGTAAGCGGCGGCAACGCTCAGCGGACCGTTGTCATACGAAGCGCCGACGCTCCATGCACGGTTGTTGGAGAAATCACCGGCCGAATTGCTGAAGCCATACAGGCCGCCGAACTTCAGGCCCGCGTAGTTCGCGCTCGTGTACTTGACGGCGTTCTTGATCGAGAACGAGTTATCGAGGTTGTCGTTGTCGAACGGGTGAGCCGCGAGGTTGTTGCCGTAGCCCGCGCCGGCTTCGGACAGCGGCGCCAGGTAGTCGACCACGGAATCGTATTGACGGCCGAGCGTCAGCGCACCGTACTGATCGCTTTTCAGACCGACGAAAGCCTGACGGTTGAACATCGTGTTGCTTTCCGTGTCCTGACCGTTATTCAGGTTGAAGCCGTTCTCCAACGTGAAGATCGCATGCAGGCCGCCGCCGAGGTCTTCACTGCCGCGCAGGCCGAAGTAGGTGTTCGACACCGAGCCGCTGCCTTGTTGCCAGTTGCTATGGCCGCCCTGGTTGTTCGAGTAGACGAGGCCGGCGTCAAGCGTGCCGTACAAGGTCACGCTGCTCTGTGCATGGGCGCTGATGGCAACCGCGCCCAGGAGGCCTGCTGCGATGAGGGTTTTTTTCATGGTTAGATAACTCCGAAACAGTGCATGGGGAATCGCATTCCAGTGCTCACCGCCGATTGCGCCGGCGGGCTGACGATCCGCTGCGAAGTGTATTCCTGCTATTCCTATCTTTAATCGCATATGACACAACAATGAATTCTCGAATCCGTAATGGTGAATACGGAATTGTCTAAGTGCGGGTAAATAAAGAAAAAATCTGTTCGGCTATGAATTCATGGATGCCGTGTCAATGGCGTGTTGTTGCCTGATCGCGACGAATCGCCGCAAGCCATGAGCAGTAAGGATTAGCGTCTATTTCGAGATATTTCGTCGATTTATTCTAGTTCCTGCAATGCACTCTTCCAATTCGCGGGATCTATTACGATGAATTACGGTTCTACAATTCGTCTTGCCCCTTGACCAAGGGTGTCTTTTTCATCTTTATACGCGGCCTTCGGGCCGCGTTTTTTTATGATTTTTTATAATCGGTTTATAAGTTCCCGCGAATAAGGAAATAGATTATTTCGATTGGCAATGCGCTCGCCGTGGCTTGTCCGTTCGTCAGAGGGCCGCATCCGCCGAGTGCGAGGCGGGTAGAATTGCGCGCTTGAGATGTGTTTCCGCCCCCGCGAACGTGAGTGAACCTGTA
Organism: Paraburkholderia sp. NPDC080076; assembly: GCF_050281145.1. Lineage (NCBI taxonomy): Bacteria > Pseudomonadati > Pseudomonadota > Betaproteobacteria > Burkholderiales > Burkholderiaceae > Paraburkholderia > Paraburkholderia sp. NPDC080076. Next base: position 533,681 of record NZ_JBNNWQ010000001.1, read on the forward strand.
ATGACCGATACACCCCTTCCATCGTCCGACACCGCTGAAGATCTCACGACGGAAGGCTCGTCCGAACTGGGCGAGACCGTGCACGAAGCACGCCTGTGGCGCGACGACGGCTGGACCGCGCGCGTCATCAAGAATGAAGACGACGAAGGCTGGGCCGTCGAAATGATCAAGGACGGCGAAGCGGAACCCGCGCTCGTCGGTCCGTGGACGATGGGCCGCAACAAGAAGGATCCGAAGCCGCTGGACACCTCGGCGTTCAACACGCTGGTGAAGACCGCGTCTGAAGTGCTGCGGCGCCACGAGCAGCAACTGCGCGCGCAACTCCATAAGGAAGTGCGAGTGGCGAGCGCGGACGGCAACGACGAACTCGACATCACGCTCGACATCGTTCCCGACGAAGACGAACCGTATGCGTTGTTGACCGCGCTCGACACGTTCGGCGAGCAGCTCGCGCAAGTGCAGGTCGCGCCCAACTTCAAGCTCAGCAAGGCGAGCGCCGCGGCGTGGGTCGAGAACGAGTTTCGCCGTCCAGGTTAAAGATCGGTTCCGCTCGCGGCCTGCGACAGGCTCCGGGGCTGGCCAGGCTGCCTCCCAACGGCCTGAACAAAATATTACTAAAACCTGTCAATATACTTTCACATTCGCTTCATAGAATCCTCGCGTCATAGCGGCGCGAGCGTGAACCATGTGGTTTTGGGTCTGAGTGCGTGCCGGCTGTGCATTCGCCCACGCTACCCAAACACTGGATCACGACAACATGGCAGAGCCGCTCGACCTTTCCCGCCGCAAGGCCCTGAAACTCCTCGTGGGCGCGCCGATGCTGCCGCTCGGCGGGCTCGCCACGGCTTCGATGCTGACCGCTTGCGGGGGCAGCGACGAACTGGCGACGCCGGTCAAACCGGTCGCGAACTTCGTCTCCGCGGCATTCGCGAGCATGGCCGCGCCGACGCTGGCCGACCCCGCCGCCATGGCGAAGACCACGGTCGCCTCGACTTTGACGGTGCAACTGAGCGACGGCAGCAGCCGCGCGTTCAAGCTGGCGTATCAGCCGTTCTTCGTCACCGGCGACAATGTGCCGAACGTGAAGGGCGGCACGATCCTAGCGGGCGGCTATTTCGACATCAACAATCAGCCGATCGTCGATAAATCGGTGGCGGGCAAAGAGCGCCAGTTCTACTCGGATTGCCCGGACGGCAGCTCGCTGATCCGCCTCGACAATCCGGCGGTGAAGGGCCTCAAGGGCAACGCGGTGTTCGCCGTCGTGCAGTTTGAATACGCGACCCGCGATCAGAGTCTGGTGTCGATGTACGGCCAACTGCCGTCGCCGATCGCCGTGCTCACGCTCGATCAGGATCCGGCCACCGGCAAGCTCACGCTGGCGGGGTATTCGAACGTCGATACATCGAAGGCGCATGGTTTGTGGATCACCTGCGGCGCGAGCCTGTCGCCGTGGAATACGCATCTGTCGAGCGAAGAGTACGAGCCGGACGCCACCACGATTGCCGGCAACGGCCAGTTCAAGGGCTTCAGCCGCAGCCTGTATGGCGATGAAACCACCGCGAACCCGTATCACTACGGGCATCTGCCGGAAGTCACCGTCAATCCGGACGGTACAGGCACGATCAAAAAGCACTACTGCCTCGGCCGCATCTCGCACGAGCTGATTCAGGTGATGCCGGACAAGCGCACCGTGCTGATGGGCGACGACGCGACCAACGGCGGCCTGTTCATGTTCATCGCGGATCGCGAAGCCGATCTGTCGGCGGGCACGCTGTACGTCGCGAAGTGGACGCAAGTGTCCGCGAGCGGCGCGGGCGCGGCGACGCTGTCGTGGATCAACCTGGGCCACGCGACCAGCGACGAAATCGAGGCGCTCGCCAACCAGTTGCGCGCGAGCGACATCATGGACGTCGCGACCAAAGACCCGCTCGATCCGGCCTACACGAAGATCAACTACAACGGCACCTTCAACTGGGTGCGTATCAAGCCCGGCATGACCCAGGCGGCCACGTGCCTCGAGACGCATCGCTACGCGGCGCTGGCCGGCGGCAGCATGGGCTTCACGAAACTCGAAGGCACGACGGTCAATATCAAGGACAAGGTGCTGTATTCGGCGATGTCGCGCATCGAGAAGTCGATGGTGCGCGGCAATGCGGCATCCACCGACGTGGCCGTCGACAAGACCATCAACGCCGGCGCGGTCTACGCGCTGAACATGAAGGGCGGCCAGCGCGACCGCAGCGGCGCCGCGATCAACAGCGAATGGGTGCCGGTCGACATGGCCGCGCCGGCGGCGCTGGTCGGCGAGGATCTGCCAGCGGCCGATGCGCTCGGCAACACCGCTAACCCCGAGCGGATTGCGAACCCGGACAACCTGAAGTTCTCGGAGAAGCTGCGCACGCTCTTTATCGGCGAAGACAGCGGCATGCACGTGAACAACTTCCTGTGGGCGTACAACGTCGACACGAAGACGCTCGCGCGCGTGCTCTCTTGTCCGGCGGGCGCCGAGTCGACGGGCCTGCACGCCGTCGACGAAATCAATGGCTGGACTTACGTGATGAGCAACTTTCAGCACGTCGGCGATTGGGAAAGTCCGTTGCACGACAAGATCAAGTCGACGCTCGATCCGCTCGTGCGGGCCAACTACAAGGACCGGTTCGGGGCGACGGTTGGGTATCTGACGGCGGATCCGGCGGGGATCAAGTTGTAAAAAGGGTGTGCGTGGGATCGGCCTGCCACGCGCGTGATGGCGTGTCGGTCAGGCCGCGCACGGGATCGCCGAAACCCGGCGTCCATCTCTTTGGCCGGCCAATTCTCGCAAGCATGGTGACCGCGCGCCGCCTCAACTCCGTTTACAAAAAATCGCCGTAATAAGCGGCGCTACGCGGTGCACGATCGCCGTGCTGCCGGTGCCGGCAATCGCGTTCCGAACCTTGGCTTCGCTGCCGAACACCACGACGCCGTAGGCCGAACGCGCGACCGGCTCGCCGTCGCCGACACGGAACATGGGATCGTCTTTTTCGTAGCCGACCACCGCGAACACGCGAAAGCCGTATGCGGTCAGATCCGCGCCGGAGGTCGGCGAGAAGGCATTGATCGAATTGCTCTCCACGCGCGTGGGCTTCGGGTCGATCATCTGTTGCTCTGCAAGGTCGGCAATGAACTGATGGCCGCTTTCATTGCAGGCGAGCGGCGCGTCGAGCGCGGTGGCGTAACTGGCGAGCGGCAGCGCGGCGGCCACCAGAGCAAGGAGTACAGACGAAAAAAAGCGTTTCATAAGCGTGGACGGCCACCCGATTCGATGTAGTGTGTTCGCAACGGGCGGTGGCGTGATCTCGAGACCCGAAAAGACGTTGCGCATCGACGTGATCCCCTTGAGGGCAGGCGCAACTGGTTTGCACTTTATCGCGATTCGGCAAATCTTGCTTTACAGCCAGCACAGATCGGCAACGCGCGGAGGGTAAAGAAACGTACGGTAAGAAAGCAATCTTTTGCGATCCCGTATATATTTCCGGGTTATGAATTCGCGACCCCAACCTCCAATTAACGTTCCGCCGCCCAGAACATGGGACGCGCGGCTCGCCCGCCGGCTCGTGACTCCGCTCGTGAACACGTGGGTCACGCCGAACCATCTGACCACGCTGCGCCTGCTGATCGGGCTGGCAGGCGCGCTCTGCCTTGCTCACGGCGAATTCGCGTGGGTCAACACCGGCGCCTTCCTGATCGTGCTGTCGAATTTTGTCGACCATACGGACGGCGAACTCGCGCGCATCGGCGGAAAGTCGAGCCGGATCGGTCATTTTTACGACCTCGCTTGCGATGCCCTTGTCACCGTCATGTTGTTCGTCGGCATGGGCGTGGGAGCGGGCGCCACGCACATCGCCGGATTGAGAGTCGCGCCGGGTGTGCTCGGCGGCGTGGCCGGCGTGGCGATCGCGCTGATTTTCTTCCTGCGCATGCGCATCGAGGAAATGGCCGGCAAGGCGGGCACGAAGCAGGCATCCGTCGGCGGTTTCGAAACTGAAGACGTCTTGTATCTGCTGCCGATCGTCACGTTGACGAGCGTCGTGCTGCCCTTCGTCGTGGTGGCGTCGATCGGCGCGCCGCTTTTCGCTGTTTGGGTGGTGATTGACTACTGGCGCGTTGCGCGCCGTGCCGCTACCCCGGCGGCCGCTGCCGCCGGCAAGACCGAAACTAGCCAGATGTGGGCCAGCGAATGAGTACGCAGGCCGAAAACGACGTGATCGCGTCCGCTCCGGTCGGACGTACGCCGGCTGCTTCGCCCGCACCGAATGCCGACCGCGCGGTCGCGAGCCGCACGCGCGCGTTCGACAACCCGCGTCTGCGCAAGGATTTCGCGGAGCAGGGCGCGTTTCTTTATCTGGAAGACTTTCTCGCGCCCGAAGTCACGGCGCAGCTCGTCCACAGCGCGCGTTCGCTGCTCGACGAGGTGAACCGCAACTATCTGCCGGGTCACAAGCAGGGCGGCAGCGTCAGCCGTCATACGATCGACCGCCTTGCGCCGTTCATCGCCGAGCTGTACCGCTCGAAGGAATTGATCGGCTGGCTGGAGCAACTGAGCGGCGACAAGCTGCAACTCTCGCCCGCCGACGATCCGCATGCGTACGCGCTGTATTACTACACGCGGCCGGGCGACCATATCGGCTGGCACTACGATACTTCGTACTATGACGGCCGCCGTTACACGCTGCTGCTCGGCGTGATCGACGAATCGTCTTGCCGGCTCGACTACGAGCTCCACACGCGCAATCCGGATATCGCGGATCAGCCGGGCTCGGTGCAGATTCCGCCGGGCGGCCTCGTGTTTTTCGACGGCGACAAGCTGCGCCATCGCATCACGCCCGCTGGCGCGAACGAAATGCGCGTCTCGCTCACTTTCGAGTACGTGACGGATCCGAACATGCGGCCGTGGCGTCGTTTCATCTCGAACATGAAGGACGCGATTGCGTACTTCGGCTTCCGCCAGGTGTTTCGTCAGATGACCCGACGCGGGAAGGACCGCGCATGAGCCGCGCGGCCCTGATTCTGCTGTCGATCGGGACGGCGCTGTTTGTCGGCCTGCTCGCGTGGCAGGGTTTCGGCACGGTCGCCTCGACGCTGCTCGCGGCCGGCTGGGGACTCGCGCTCGTCGCGGCGTTTCACCTCGTACCGCTGATTCTCGATGCCGGCGCGATCTCGGTGCTGTTTCATCCTCGTCGTGACGGCGTGCATCATGATCTGACCTTGCGCGACGCGCTGTTCGCGCGTTGGATTGGCGAGTCGGTGAATAGCCTGTTGCCGGCCGGCCAGATCGGCGGCCCGGTCGTGATGGTGCGGCAACTGTCCCAGCGTGGCATGCGCATGCGCGATGCGGCTGCTGCGATCACGGTCAGCACGACCGCGCAGGCTCTCGCGCAAATTCTCTTCGCATTGGGCGGGCTGTTGCTGTTCGGCGCTTATGCCGCGCACGGCGCGCTGCACGATTTGCAGACCGCGACGTTGATCGCCACCGGCGTGCTGGGCGCGATGATCGTCGGGTTCTACTATGCACAGCGGCGCGGTCTGTTCGGGCGCTTGCTCGGTGTGGTCTCGAAGCTTTTCGGCAAGCGCGACTGGTCTTCGTTGATGACGCGTGCCGAAGCCGTCGATGCCGCCGTGCAGGCCATGTACCGCGAGCGCGGCCGCGTGGCGGCGAGCTTCCTGATGAGCCTGCTGGGCTGGATCGTCGGCACGGTGGAGGTGTGGCTCGCGCTGCGCTTTCTCGGTCATCCGGTCGATTGGGTCGACGCCCTGTTGCTCGAAAGCCTGGGGCAAGCGATTCGCGGCGCGGCGTTCATGATTCCCGGTTCGCTCGGCGTGCAGGAAGGCGGCTATCTGCTGCTCGCGCCGCTGGTGGGTTTGCCGCCGGACGCGGCCTTGGCGTTGTCGCTCGCCAAGCGCGCCCGCGAAATCCTGCTAGGCTTGCCGGGTCTGCTGGTTTTGCACTTCAGCGAACGAAGCTGGCAACGGCGCCGCGCGACAGGGCGCGTGCCGGTTGTCGATTAAACTCCGTATTTTTTCAAAGGACCGCGCATGCGTGCCATCATCCTCGCAGCGGGCCTCGGCCTGCGTCTCCAGCAACCGCCGGAAGCTCAGTTCCCGAAGTGTCTGTTGCAATTCGACGGCATGAGCCTGCTCGAACGGCATCTGCAAATGCTCGAAACCGCTGGCGTGACTGAAGTCGTGCTGGCGCTCGGCTTTCAGCCGGAATCGGTGCAGGCGGAACTGGAGCGCATCAACTGGCCGCACAAGGTGGAAACGGTGCTGAACACGCGTTACGACCTGGGCAGCGTGCTGACGGTGCACACGGTGGCCGAGGCGCTGACGCGCGGCGGCGACGTGCTGTTGATGGACGCCGACGTGCTCTACGACGAGCGCATTCTGGCCGCTTTGGTGGCGGGCGAGACGGTCAACCGCCTGTTGATCGACCGTGATTTCGAAGCCGGCGACGAACCCGTCAAGCTGTGTCTGAAAGACGGCGTGCCGGTCGAGTTGCGCAAGCAGCTCGCCGTCAATCTCGAGTACGACACCATCGGCGAATCGGTCGGGTTCTTCCGCTTCCGTCAGGAAACCGCGCAGCGCTTTGCGCAGATCGTGGCCGGCTATGTAGACAGCGACCGGGCCAACATGCCGCACGAAGAAGCGGTGCGCGATCTGCTGCTTGAGCGCAGCCAGGTGTTCGATACTGCCGACGTGACCGGCGCACCCTGGATCGAAATCGACTTCCCGAACGACGTGGCTCGCGCGAGCACCGAGATCCTGCCGCAGTTGCAGCCGCTGGTCAGCGCATCGCGCTAAGCAGTTCGTCTGCCTCTTCGCTGACGTATCGAAGGTTGAGCCGGCTGAATGCCGGCTCAACCTTTTTGTGCTTATCCCTCGAACCTTTGCATCGCCCGGTGGTTCGTTGCACGCTCAACCATCGCGCGTACGAAAAGACCTCGCGCAACAACATCTGTTGCCGATGCGATGCCATAATCGACGCTTTACACCGACGGCCTTGCAACCCGTCGCCTTGCCAATGCCTCTCGCTTTAGGCACTTTCATTGTTCCGCTGATCGTCGCGTGTGCGATGTTCATGGAAAACGTGGACGGCACGGTCATCGTGACGTCGCTGCCGGTTCTGGCGCGCGATCTCGGCCAGGATCCGATCACCCTCAAGCTCGCCGTGACGGCGTATGTCATCGGCCTCGGCGTCTTCATTCCTATCTGTGGGTGGGTCGCTGACCGCTTCGGCTCGCGCACGGTGTTTCGCACGGCCATCGGCGTCTTCATGGCGGGCTCGCTGATGTGCGCGGCTTCCACGTCGCTCGGCACGTTCGTGGTTGCGCGCTTCGTGCAAGGCATTGGCGGCGCGATGATGGTGCCGGTGGGCCGCATCATCATTTTCCGTTCGGTGCCGAAGTCCGACTTCATTCGCGCGGTCAACTATCTGACGGTGCCGGCTTTGCTTGGACCGGTGGTCGGGCCGCCGCTGGGCGGCTTCATCACGACCTATCTGCATTGGCGTCTGATCTTTTTCATCAACATTCCAATTGGCCTGCTCGGCATCTGGCTCGCGAACAAACACATTGCCAACGTGCGCGAAGCGCATCCGGGCCGGCTCGACTGGACTGGTTTCTTTTTGTCCGCGAGCGGGGCGTCGCTGTTCATGCTGGGGCTTTCGCTGGTGGGCGGCGAGTTGGTGTCGAACACGGTGTCGGTCGGCATGTGCGTGATTGGCGTGATGTTGCTGACGTTGTACATGCTGTACGCGAGTCGCGTCGAACTGCCTGTGCTCGATCTGCGACTGCTGCGCATTCCGAGTTTTCACGCGAGCGTGGTGGGCGGATCGCTGTTTCGTGTCGGTCTCGGCGCCGTGCCGTTTTTGTTGCCGCTCGCATTGCAGGAAGGGCTCGGCATGACGGCGTTCAAGTCGGGCTCGATCACGTGCGCGTCCGCGTTCGGCTCGATCTTCATGAAGGCGGCGGCGTCGCGCATTCTCGAGCGCTTCGGTTTCCGCACCGTGCTGATGTTCAACGCGGGCTGTGCGGGCCTCGCCATCGCGGTCTACGGTCTGTTCTTTCCCGGCACGCCGCATTGGCTGATCTGGTGTGTCGTGCTGTTCGGCGGCTTCTTTCCGTCGCTGCAGTTCACCTCGTTGAATACCTTGGCATATGCGGATATTCCGAGCCGCGACGTGGGCCGCGCGACGAGCGTCGCGAGCGTGATCCAGCAGATTTCGTTGGGGCTCGGTGTGACGATCGCGGGTATCGTGCTGCAGATTTCGCACAACGTGCAGGGTCATTCGACCATTGTGTTCTCCGATTTCTGGCCGGCTTTTCTCGTGGTCGGTCTGTTCTCGTTCATGTCGATTCCCATCACCGCGCGACTGCCGCACGGCGCCGGCGATGAGATTGCGCGCGGCAGTCGCGGGCGGGCGTAAGCGCAATACGCGGTGCGCCATGTTCCGCGGCATGTGGCTTGCCGAATGCCTCTGTCCCGGGCGTTTTGACCAGCGTTTTTGCATGCCGTCGAACCGGTGTTTTTGTGTGCCGCAACATAGACCCTACGACATCTAGCGGCTTCGCAAGCGAGCAGTTCACATGTTATAAACCTCCAAGACATCTGTATTCATCGGATAAAAGTCTTCTTGGGGGATAGGCAATGAAGTTGTTCCGCAACGTTAAATCGTCGGCAAGCGGATTCGCGCTGGTCGCACTCGTCGCTGTCTCAACCGGGTTTCTCGAGGCCACGCCCGCACTCGCGAAACCGCCCGCGAAAGCTCAACCGGCTGTACTCACCGCCTCAGCGATAGCGGTCGCGGACAAGTTCAGCGCCGACGCCGCCGAGCAGATCTTCAAGGAAGGCGGCAACGCCGTCGACGCGGCCGTAGCGATCGCCTTCACGCTTGCCGTCACGTATCCGGAAGCGGGCAACATCGGCGGCGGCGGTTTCATGACGCTCTATGTCGACGGCAAGCCGTACTTTCTCGACTACCGCGAGCGCGCTCCGCTGGCCGCGACCAAGAACATGTATCTCGACGACAAGGGCGAGGTCATCAAAGGCATGAGCCTGTTCGGCTACCGTGCAGTGGGCGTGCCGGGCACCGTCGACGGCATGTGGCAGGCGCAGCGCCGCTTCGGCAAGCTCAAGTGGAAGCAGGTGCTCGCACCGGCCATCCACTACGCGCGCGATGGTTTCGAGGTCAGCCAGCAATTGCAGGAACGCCGTGACGATGCCGCGAAAGACTTCGCCGGCAAGACCAACTTCGATACCTACTTCGGCAATCTGAAGCAGGGCGTCAACTTCAAGCAGCCGGATCTGGCTGCTGTGTTGCAGCGCATTTCGGATCAAGGCGCCAAAGATTTCTATCAGGGCAAGACGGCTGACCTGATCGCGGCGTCCATGCGCGGTCACGGCCTGATCACCAAGGCCGATCTGCAACAGTACAAAGCAGTGTGGCGTCAGCCGATCCAGGCCGACTGGAACGGCTATCGCGTCTACACCGCACCGCCTCCGAGCTCGGGCGGTATCGGTCTCGTGCAACTGCTGAAAATGAAGGCCGACATTGCGCCCGACTTCAAGGACGTCACGCTCAATTCCGCGCAATACGTGCATCTGATCGCGGAAATCGAAAAGCGCGTATTCGCCGACCGCGCGCAGTACCTCGGCGATCCTGACTTCTACAAGGTGCCGGTCGCTCAATTGACCGACGACGCGTATATCGCCAAGCGCGCCGCCGAAGTCAATCCGAACACGCCGTCCGACACGAAGAGCGTGCAGCCTGGCCTCGGCACGTCGATGCCGGAGAAAGCGGAAACCACGCACTTCTCGGTGATCGACAAGTGGGGTAACGCCGTGTCGAACACGTACACCATCAACGGCTATTTCGGTTCGGGCGTGGTGGCGGATCGCACGGGCATCGTGCTGAACGACGAGATGGACGACTTCTCCGCGAAGCCGGGCGTCGCGAACATGTTCGGCGTGGTGGGCAGCGACGCGAACTCGATCGAACCAAAGAAGCGGCCGCTCTCCTCGATGAGCCCGACGATCCTGACGAAGGACGGCAAGGTGTCGCTCGTGATCGGCACGCCGGGCGGCTCGCGCATCTTCACGTCGATCTTCCAGGTGATCAACAACGTCTACGACTACAACATGCCGCTGCAGCAGGCTGTCGCCGAGATGCGCTTCCATCATCAGCTGTTGCCGCCGAACACGATCTTCTGGGAGCCGTACAAGCCGATCGAGGGTGAACTCGCCAAGCAGATCGAAGCCAAGGGCTACACGCTGAAGGGGCAGGATTTCAGCGGCGATATCCAGGCGATCAAGGTCAACGGCGATACACCGGAAGCCGCGGCCGATCCGCGCGGCCGTGGTGTGACGCGCGTGATCCAGTAAGCGTTTTTGCAGGGAATTGGGCGGCGCGTCTTGAGATGAGATGCGCCGCTGGTTAATAAAAAGCCTCGCGTTCGACTGAACGCGAGGCTTTTTATTTGTGGGCGAGGGCGTGCTGGCTAACGTTGCTTCAGCTAGCCTGCTCGACCGGCGTCAACGTCAATTCGAGCCGCTGCGCGCCGCGCAACACCGTCACGTTGACGGGTCTGTCGATCCGCGATGCGTCGAGCGTGCGCTGCAAACTGTCCACGTCCTGCACGGCCTGCGTATCGATCGCGATGATCGTATCGTCGGTGCGCAGACCGCCGAGCGCGGCCGGGCTGCCTTTGACGATCTCCATGACATGCACGCCGCTTTCCGAGTTCAAGCCGAAGTAGCGCTGCACACGGCGCGACAGCGGCCTGGTGGTGCCCGCCACGCCGATATACGCGCGCCGCACGCGGCCATGCGCGAAGATCTGCATGATGACCCACTTGGCGGTGTCGATGGCCGTGGCAAAGCAGATGGCCTGCGCGCCGGGAATGATCGCGGTATTCACGCCGATCACCTGGCCCGCCGAATTGATCAGCGGACCACCCGAATTGCCGGGATTGAGCGCGGCGTCGGTCTGGATCACGTCGTAGATCATGCGGCCCGAGTTCGAGCGCAGCGAGCGGCCGAGCGCCGACACCACGCCCGTCGTGACGGTTTGCGCGAGGCCGAGCGGATTGCCGACCGCGATCGCGATCTGCCCGACGCGCAGCTTCGACGACTCGCCGAGTTCGACATGCGGCAAGGGTTCCGGCGAGCCGATCCGCAAAACGGCCAGATCGCTGCCGGGATCGTCGCCGACCAGATCGGCGTCGAATTTCGCGCCGTCGGCGAGCGTCACGGTGATGTGGGTGGCGCCGTGCACGACATGGCTATTGGTGAGCAGATAACCGTCGGGCGTGAACAGAAAGCCCGAGCCGGTGCCGCCGCGCGAGCCGCTTGCGCGGCTGGACGGCTCGCCGGGCAGGCGGCGTTCGACGGCAATGAAAGCGACGGCTTGCTGAACGCGTTCCAGCGCGCCGATCACGGTGCGGGAGTAGGCGTCGAGCAGGGCGTCGTCGGATAAAGGATTGAGTGTCTCGGGCCCGGGGGCGTCGGATGCGGCGCGCGACAGGTCATCGACGAAGCGTGGGCGGCTTCCCATGGCGATGCTCCGGATAAACGGAATGGCAGATGCGGGGCGTCGCGTAGGTTTTCAAGGGCCTGCGAGGCGCGCCGCGGCGTCGCGGCCTGTGAGACACTTTCCGGATGAAGCCAGCCCATGCGAGCACCGCGGCCAACGGCACGGCATGCACCGTGCTGGGCACGTGAGACTCCAGCCATGCCAAGGAGGCAGCCGCCATGAACTCACCCGCCACGTCAGCCTCGCCGACCGGGGCCTCCGCACCGCAAATCGAATCGATCAGCGCCATCACACTGGCCACCCGCGATATGCCGCGCGCCGTGCTGTTTTATGAAGCTCTCGGCTTTCCGATGAAATTCGGCGGTCCGCAGGAGGCATTTACATCGTTTGCGTTCGGCGGCTCGTATCTGAACCTGATCGTCGATACGCGCGCGCCGGTCGCCTGGTGGGGCCGCGTGATCATCTATGTGTCCGACGTCGACGCGATCTACCGCAAAGCGCTGGCGGCGGGGCTGAAGCCGTCGCTCGAGCCGTCCGATGCGCCGTGGGGCGAGCGCTATTTCCACATCACCGATCCTGACGGCCACGAAATCAGCTTCGCGAAACCGCTGAACGCGTGACGTCAGCGCCGGGCGGCCCGGCAAAACTCGCTATCATGGACATCGACCGGGCGCGCGCGCCGCACTGGTAACACGGCTGACACCTGCCGCTTCGATAATCGAACGCGTCCGCGTCGCGTTTGCCGCCGCGCGCCTAATCATTTCCGTTGCCAGGAGAGCCGCAATGAAAGAGCTGGATTCGAGACCCGAGGCCGAATTGATGGCCGAGCGGCAGCGCCGTTTCGAAGAGGACCTGATCGACGCGTACGACGAGGAACTCGAGATGGAGGTCGACGACCGCATCATCGACGGCGCGGACGGCTTCACGCCCGAGCATCGCGAGGCGCGCAAGATGTACTTCCGCGAGCTGTTCCGGTTGCAGGGCGAACTCGTCAAATTGCAGGACTGGATCGTGCAGACCGGCCATCGCCTCGTGGTGATTTTCGAAGGGCGCGATGCGGCCGGCAAGGGTGGCGCGATCAAACGCATCACGCAGCGGCTCAATCCCCGCGTGTGCCGCGTGGCGGCGCTGCCGGCACCGAATAACCGCGAACGCACGCAATGGTATTTCCAGCGCTACGTGTCGCATCTGCCGGCCGGCGGCGAAATGGTGCTGTTCGATCGCAGCTGGTACAACCGCGCGGGCGTCGAGCGCGTGATGAATTTTTGCAGCGACGAAGAATACGAAGAGTTCTTCCGTTCGGTGCCGGAATTCGAAAAGATGCTGGCGCGCAGCGGCGTGCAGATTCTCAAGTACTGGTTTTCGATTACCGACGAAGAACAGGAAATCCGCTTTCAGAACCGCATTCACGACCCGCTGAAGCAGTGGAAGCTGAGTCCGATGGATCTGGAAAGCCGGCGCCGCTGGGAAGCCTATACGCAGGCCAAGGAAGTGATGCTGCAGCGCTCGCACATTCCCGAAGCGCCGTGGTGGGTCGTGCAGGCGGTCGACAAGAAGCGCGCGCGCCTGAACTGCATTCACCATTTGCTGAGCCAGGTGCCGTATCACGAGATCGAGCATTCGACTATCGAATTGCCCGCGCGTGTCTATCACGACGAATACAGCCGCCAGCCGGTGCCGGCGTCGATGATCGTGCCTGAGCTGTACTGACCGATCAGCGTACCGGTCGATGAAATAAAAAAAGCGCGGCCGCGAGCCGCGCTTTTTTATGCCGTTCCCGGAGGCGGCGACCGGTTGAGGAACTGGCCGCCGTGAGGGCTTAAAACACCGCCCGGAACACCCAGTACAAGCCAGCCGCGAGCGCGATGGAAACCGGCAGCGTCAGCACCCAGGCGAGAATCAGGCTGCGCACCGTGCCCCATTGCAGGCCGGAACCGTTGGCCGCCATCGTGCCCGCCACGCCCGAAGAGAGCACATGCGTCGTGGAAACCGGCAGGCCGTACATGTCGGCGGCGCCGATCGTCAGCATCGCCACCAGTTCAGCCGATGCACCTTGTCCGTACGTCAAATGCTGTTTGCCGATCTTCTCGCCGACCGTCACGACGATGCGCTTCCATCCCACCATCGTGCCGAGACCGAGGGCGATCGCCACCGCGACCTTGACCCACGTCGGAATGAACTTGGTGGCGTGATCGGTTTGAGCCTTGAAGTTGCCGATCACCTTGGCGTCCTCCGGCGAGAAGGCCGGCTGCTTGTTTTTGGCCATCAGGCGGATCGCTTCCGAGACCACGTACATGTTGTTGCGCACGTTGTCGACGATATTTTGCGGCACCGCAGCCATCGAGCCCGACGAGCTGACCTGGCCGGCAATGATGTCGGTCAGTTGTTGCAGCGCCGGCAACGTGGCGGGCGTCAATTGATGCGTGCGCACGTAGGCTTCGACATCGGCGCGCGGATTGGCCGAAGGCGTGGCGCCCTGGGTGTATTTGGCGAGCGTCGCCGAGGTTTCATGCGCGACGGCGAGGAAGGTTTGCGTTTCTGCCGGCGTCACCGCCTTGTTCAGTGCGTACGCCGTCGGCACCGTGCCGATCAGGATCAGCATGATGAGGCCCATGCCTTTCTGGCCGTCGTTCGAGCCGTGCGCGAACGAGACGCCCGTGCAGGTCAGGATCAGCAGGCTGCGGATCCAGAACGGCGGCGGCTCCTTGCCCTTCGGTTCGGCATACAGCGCGGGAATGCGCACCACGGCTTTCAGGATCAGCAGCAGCAAACCTGCCGCGAGAAAGCCGACCAGCGGCGAGAACAGCAAGGACTTGCCGACGCCGAGCGCCTGATTCCAGTCCACGCCGCTCGTGCCGTCGGTGCCGTGCATCAGTTGGTTCATCAGGCCGACGCCGATAATCGAGCCGATCAGCGTATGCGAGCTCGACGACGGCAGTCCGAACCACCACGTGCCGAGATTCCAGATGATCGCGGCGATCAGCAAGGCGAAGACCATCGCGAAACCGGCGCTGCTGCCGACCTGCAAGATCAGTTCGACGGGCAGCAGTTGCAGAATGCCGAAGGCGACCGCGCCGCTCGACGTCAGCACGCCGAGAAAATTCCAGCCGCCTGACCACACCACGGCCAGGTTCGGCGCGAGCGAATGCGTGTAGATCACGGTTGCAACCGCGTTCGCCGTGTCGTGAAAGCCGTTGACGAACTCAAAACCCAGCGCGATCAGAAGCGCAATGCCGAGCAGCAGGTAAGGCATTACCGAGCTTTCGCGAACGGGTTGCAGATCGTCCATTAAGTGCACGGCGCAATAAACCGCACCGACCAGTATCACGGCAAGGAAAATGACGAGGCTGATGTTGCGCCCCTTTCCGCTAGCAGTGCCTGGCTGTGGATACGAAAGTTCCGGCATGACGTGAGCCCCAAAAGTTTGTCGCGGAGTTTCCGATCGTGCGGGGCGTGTGTGTCGCAATGATGACAGTTGCGTGACGCACATGCGGGATGCGGCGGCGCGCGGCCACTGGCTGCGCGCCGCTTCGATGTGCGGTTTCCTGGTGTCGGATCCTGACGCTCAGATGTCCGAAAAGAACTCGGGCGAGCGGCCCAGCTAAGAAGCGGAGAACACTTCGCCGCTTGCGCTGCCGCCCAGACTTCGCTTGTAGGCTTGCGCGACCACGGCGGCCGGCACGCCTTGCGACGGATCGCGGCCCATCGACTGGAGCGTCTCGGCGACCCAGCCCGGGCTGACCACATTAACGCGGGCTTTGCCACGCAACTCGAGCGCCGCCGAGCGCACGAACGCTTCCACGCCGGCGTTCACGATGCTGACGGCCGCGCTGCCTTCCATCGGCTGCTGCGCGAGTACGCCGCTCGTCAGCGTGAAGCACGCGCCTTGCGACACATGCGCCGCGCCACACCGCACCAGGTTGACCTGGCCCATCAATTTGTTGGCAAGACTGAACGAGAAATCCTCGTCGGAGAGCGAGGCGAGTGGAGCGAACTTCGCTGCGCCGGCGGTGCAGATGACCGCGTCGAGTGTGCCGGCTTGCTGATACATCGACTCGATGCTGGGTTTGTTCGACAGGTCCACGTGCAGATCGGAACCCTTGCGACTCGCGGTGACGATATCGTGTTCGGCACCGAGCAGCTTGACCACTTCGCCGCCGATCAGACCCGTTGCACCGACAATCAGTATTCGCATAGAACCTCCTGAGAGTAGGCCACGCGTGTCGACTGCATTCATATGGACCGCGGCGCCAGTTCGCCGCTGAGCGCCATCGCGTCTGTTAAAGATAGTCGCTCCACGGCGCCCTGCCGTCGAAGGGAGAAAAAGGAACAAGCCTGCCGTGAGGTGCATGACTCGCGCATCGGATCGTGCGTGCGCGCTATGGATCGCGACGAAATAAACGCGCGAATATCCGCCAGGACCTTTTTTTGCTAGTCTGTGGATAAGGTGTTCCCAAGGGGCTTCAATGACGCGCGACAGCCTGAAAGTCGATAAACGACCCGCTGACAGTGATCCAGCCGCCGGCGCGCACTCTGCGCAAGAGGCCTTCGCGTCATATGCGGCGCCTCTCGTCGATCATGCGATCGAATACGCCAACGCGGTGCGCGAAGACGCGTCGCCGGAAGCGCTGCACAAATTGCGTGTCTCGCTGCGCCGTTTGCGCTCCTTATGGTGGGCCTTCGAGCCGTTGCTCGAAAAAGGCGAGAACACGCGGCAACGTGCGCTGTATAAGTTTCTGGCCACGGCTGCCGGCAAAACGCGCGACTGGGACATTCTGATTGAATTGCTGATACACGACGACAACGGTGCACGCACCGGCACGAGTGAAATCGCGCCCAAACTCCAGGACGCTCGCGGCGCCGCGTTGTCGACAAGCCGCGAAACGCTCTCGAACGCGGACGTCAAGCATCTGCTGCGCGAAGCCTTGTCCAGCGCGTCCAAAGAATTGAATACCGCGCATGAACGCATGCCGCTGCGGAAATTCGCGAGGCAACGTGTGGCCGCTTCAGAGCGTTCGTTAAACAAACGGATGAAACGCGCGCGTCGGGCGAAGCGCTCCAACTACGTTGCCTTTCACAATGTGAGGAAGGCGGGAAAGAAGCTGCGCTATCTACTGGAGTTTTTCGAACCCGTCCTGAGCAGTGGCCACAAACGTACCCTCAAGCGTTTGAAGCAGATCCAGAAACGTTTCGGTACGCTGAACGATGTGGTCGCGAGCGAGATGTTGCTGCGCGATAATGCTGCTCTGCTCGCGGGCTCCGGCGATACGGATGCGGCGCTCCACTGGCTTGGCAAGGAGCGCAAACGCCGGATGCGCTCGGCGGCCGGACTGCTGCGCAAACTATGATGCTGGGCGCATTGTTGCGCGCGGCCGCGAACGAAACGGCACGAATCGCATCCGAATAACAACATTGGCTGCGCGTCCGCACGGGTTGTGCCATGCGGATCGTCTGCGAAGGAGGTGATGCGCACGTGGCACGTCAAACGCTTTCGCTGCGTCGGCGCTGGCGCAAGAGGTTGCGCGCCTATGGCACGGGCGTATCGCGATACGTGGGTAATCACCCGTTTTTTGCGGGGATGGCCGGTACGCTGGTGGCCGTGTCCATGGCGGGCCTGACGCTGCTGACGCTCAGCACCGGCCGCGCCGATGCGCTCGATCACGCGCGCGACACGTCGCAAAACCTCGTCGCGATCATTTCCACCGACCTCGAACGCAACGTCGAAATCTACGATCTGTCATTGCAGGCGATGGTGGACGGGGCGCGCAACCAGGCCGCCTGGACGCTGCCCGCCGGCGTACAGCGCGCGGTGATGTTCGACCGGGCGACGACCGCGGCCTACCTGGGCGGCGCCTACGTGATCGGCCGGGACGGGCAGGTGATCGCCTCGCAGAGCGGCGAGGTCAATGCCGCGGTGCGCCTTGCCGACCGCGACTATTTTCTGGCCCATCAACGCAGCCCCGCCGTGGGCCTGTATTTCTCGCACCCGTTCCGCTCCCGGCTGCGCGACGGCAAACTCTCCATCGGTCTCACGCGGCGCATCGACCAAGCCGATGGCACGTTCGCCGGCGTCGCGCTGCTGGCCATTCGCATCGAATATTTTCAACACCTGCTGGACCGGATCGATACCGGCCGGCTGGGCTCGGTGTTCGTCGTGATGGACGACGGCACCTTGCTCGCGCGCAAGCCGCTCTCGTCGCGCGATATCGGCTCGAGCATCGCGAAGTCGCCGACGTTCCAGGTGATGGCCGCGCATAACGCGGGCACGTATGCGGCGATTTCGGCCGTGGACGGCGTGCGGCGTATGTACACATACGCGCGCGTACCCGGCACGCCGCTGATCGCGGTGGTCGCGCCCGCCGTGGACGAAGTGCTGGCGCCGTGGTGGCGTCGCAGCCGGATCGTCGGTGGGCTGACGCTCACGTTCGGTGTGGTCTTCGTGATGGTCTCGTGGCTGCTGTCGTTCGCGTTGCGCGACAAGCTGCGCGCGCAGGCGGCGCTGGTTCGTCTTGCCGCAACCGATCCGCTCACCGGACTGAGCAACCGCCGCGTGCTCGATAACCGGCTCGACGAAGAATGGCGGCGCGCGCGGCGCACGGGCCAGCCGCTCTCGGCGCTGTTCATCGACATCGATCACTTCAAGCGATTCAACGACACCTACGGCCATGCGAGCGGTGACGAGGCTTTGAGCGCGGTGGCCGAATGCATCGCGGCGACGGTGCGCCGCGCGGTCGACGTGGTGGCCCGGTACGGCGGCGAGGAGTTCGCCGTGATCTTGCCGGACACGCCGGCCGAGGGCGCGCTCAATGTGGCGGAGAAGATTCGTCGCAAGGTGCAGAGCCAGGATGTGATCCGCAGCGACGGTGCAATCGTCGCGGTCACCGTGAGCGTGGGTTGCGCGACCTGTGTGCCGGCCGAGGGCGCCCATGCACTCGATCTGCTGGCCGCCGCCGACCGGCAGCTTTATGCCGCCAAGGCGGCCGGCCGCAATCGCGTCAGTTCGGCCACGTGGGCTGAACGTCCAATGACCCAGCATTCCTCGATGTAAGCGGCGCCAACGCTGAACCGCGACCGGCGCGGCTCAGGTGCCTTGCGTGCTGCGCGGGGCGAAGCCGCGCAACGTGATTGCCCCGCGCGCCTCGCCGCGCGCCTCGGGTGCTCGGTTGCCGGTGGTCGGCTCGCCGGCCGGTGCAAGCGGTTCGACCGGAAAGCCGCGCCGCTGCCAGGCATCGAGGCCGCCCCGCAGTGCGCGAATCCGCGTGTAGCCGTTGTGACGCATGCGTTGCGTGATCTCGAAGGCGGTCGCGCTGTCCGGGCAAATGCAGTAGATCACCATGTCGTACGTCCGCAGTGCGCCGTCGATCTGCTCCTGCGAATGCGGATCGAGCGCGAGCGCGCCGGGAATGCGGCACGGCGCTTCGAGCGCGGGCGCTTGCGGACGGGCGTCGAGCACCCTGGGCGGCGCGATGCGGCGCCAGCCGCCGGCGGCTGCCCGTTCCGCCGTAGCCGAGGCGGCATCGGCGAAACGGCGGCGTGCGCGGCGTCGTTGCTGCAGCCGGAAGGCGAGAAACACGAGAGCCGTGGCCAGCAAAACGTCGATGACGGTGCCGCCGCGGGCTTTGACGAAGTCGAGCAGCATATGCAGCTGCCGTTCCGCGGCGGCGCCGCCGACCAGCCAGAAGGCGGCCCACGCGAGGGCGCCGGCGAAATCGTAGGCCGCATAGATGCGGGCGTCGACGGCGGTCGTGCCCATCAGCGGCGGGGTGATGAGCGCGAGCCCGGGGACGAACTTCGAGATCGAGACGAGCGGCACACCGAAGCGCTCGAACAGCGCGCGCGCCTGGTCCACCTTGGAATCGACGGCAGGCGAGATCCGGCCGAGCGCGGCAATCAGCTTGCGGCCATACAGGCGGCCCGCCGTGAACCATGCGCCGTCGCCCATCAGCGCGCCGAGCACGGCCGCGCCGAGGACCGGCCAGAAGGACAGGGTGCCGGCGGCGATCGCGGAGCCCGCGAAGAGCAGCACGGGCACCGCGGGGATCGGCACGCCGAGGCGCGTCAACAGGACGTTGAGGAACACGACCGCGCCACCCCAGGTTGACACCGCCGAAGACGGAAATTCTACCAATTGAGGCGCTCCTGTTTTTTGCGGTTGAGCCGACGTGCTTCGGGGGCTTTTTCACGCGGTTGCAAAGCGTGTACCCGGGCGGCCTACTGGTCGGCTTTCATTCGAGCGGGGTTCCGTTCGCTCAGGATACTCGATGGATTTGGCGCCGGGCGAGCATTGACGGCGTCATCGCGATCCGGCTGAGCTGGTTCATTGACTCGCTTTGTCTCTGCAATTTCGTTCAAGACCGCCGCTCGCCATGCCTCTACTCTGCGTGCTCGATCCAACGAAGAGGACAGCACCATGAACTCGCGGTATGCCGGATATCTGTTTTGCGCGCTGGCGATGCTCGGCGTCGGCAGCACGGTGGTGGTCAGCAAAGCGATCGCGGCCGGACTGCCGCCGTTCAGCGCGACCGCGCTGCGCTTCGCGATTGCCTTTCCGTTGTTCGTGCTGGTAATGCGTTGGCGAGGCGTGCGCTGGCCGCGTCTGGACCGCCGCGATACCTTGCTCGTCATCGCCCAGGCGGGCGCGGGGAGTGTCGGCTATACGGTGTTGCTGATCAGCGGGATGAAGCTCGCCTCGGCTGCCGATGCCGGCGTGATTGCCGGCACCTTGCCCGCCGTATCGGCCGGCGTCGCCATGCTCGCGCTCGGCGAGCGCCCCGCGCCCGCGGTGATCGGCGCGATCCTGCTGGCGACGGCGGGCGTGCTGGTGTGCACCGTGCATCCCGGCGAGTTCACCGCGCCGCATGCGGCAAGTTCTCTGGCGGGCAACGCGCTCGTGTTCCTCGCGATCGTCTGCGAGGCGCTGTTCATTCTGCTCAATCGCAAGCTGCGCACCGCGGTGGCGCCGTTGCCGCTGTCGGCGTTGATGTGCGGCATCGGCTTCGCGGTGGCGATCGTGCCGGCCTGCTTCGAAAAACCATGGACCTTGCCGGTCGATGCGAGCGCACTTGGCGGCGTGCTGTATTACGCGCTGGTGCCGACCGTGGCGGGCTTCGTGCTCTGGTATGCGGGGGCCGCGCGAATCAGCGGTGCGGAGGCGGGGTTGATGACCGCGCTCGTGCCGGTGAGCGCGGTGGCGTTGGCCGCGCTGGTGTTGCGCGAACCCGTCAGCGCGGCGCAACTGGCCGGTGTCGCGTGCGTGCTGGGCGCGGTATTGCTGGCCACCTTTGGGCAGATGCGCACGAGGCGCAGCGCGGCATGAGGCGCTGATGTCGCGCTGCGACTGCGCCTAAGCTAAGTATTGGCGACCGCCACCACGCCCGGATTGCCGACGATCGACAGAAACTCGCGGCGTGTCGACGGGTCAGTCCGGAACGTGCCGATCATGCGCGAGGTGACCATCGTCACGCCGGCCTTGTGCACGCCGCGTGTCGACATGCATTGATGCGCGGCTTCGAGAATCACGCCGACGCCCGCTGGTTGCAGCACGTCGTTCAAGGTGTCAGCGATCTGCACTGTCATCTTCTCCTGGATCTGCAGGCGTTTGGCGAACGCATCGACGAGACGCGCCAGCTTGGAGATGCCGACCACGCGATGCTGCGGCAAATACGCCACGTGCGCGCGGCCGATGATCGGCACCATGTGATGTTCGCAATAGCTTTCGAAGCGGATGTCCTTCAGCACGATCATTTCGTCGTAGCCGTCCACTTCGGAGAAGGTGCGGGCAAGGATCTCACGCGGGTCGACCTGGTAGCCCGCGTAAAACTCCTCGTATGAGCGCACCACGCGCGCCGGCGTGTCGATCAGGCCTTCACGCGCCGGATCGTCGCCGGCCCAACGCAGCAGCACACGAACCGCTGCTTCAGCTTCCTCGCGGCTCGGGCGCTCAGTGGCGGCTATGGGTTTGGTTTTCTTCGCCTTGCTGCTGGTCATCCGTCGCTCCTCCGGGATCGCGCGTCGGCGCTGTACGGAGCGCGCGGGTTCAATGAGTGCGGCCATTGTTCCATGTTTTGTGCCGCGTCGTGCCGATGTCCCTTTTCGCTGTCAGGGCGCGCCGCTCGGCCGCCGCTCATTTCGGCCATTCGTCCATTGCGTCGTTGAACAGTTCGGCAACCACGCCGCGCAGCCAACTGCCACGCGGATCGTTATGAAACTTGCGATGCCAATGCTGCCGCAGATCGAAATGCGGCAACGGCAGCGGCGGCTCGACCAGCGTGATCGACGCATGCTCCGACACGTACGCGAAGCCGATCGCGTGCGGCACGGTCGCCAGCAGATCGGTGCGCGCAAGGATGAACGGCAGGCTCATGAAGTGGGGCGTTTCGAGCACGGCGCGGCGTTTGATGCGCTTCTTTTCCAGGTATTGCTCGAGGACTTCCTGGCTGCGTCCTTCGGCGCGCACGACGGCATGCCCCGACGCCACAAACTGCGCCAGCGTGAGCGGCGCCTTCGCCAGTGGATGGCCCGTGCGCATCAGGCAGATGAAGCGATGCGTGAAGAGCCGTTGCTGGAAGAAGTTATTGCCCGCCAGATCGGGGAAATAGCCGATGGCCAGATCGACGTCGCCCGATTCGAGCCCGCGTTCCACCTGCGACGGCGAGACCGACACCGAGCGCAGATTCGCGAACGGCGCACGTTCAGCGAAGAGTTGCAGAAGCCGCGGCAGAAACACAATCTCGCCGACGTCGGAGAGCGCGATCGAGAAAGTGTGAGTGCTGGTGGCCGGGTCGAATTCCTGCACATCGAGCATGCCTTTCTCAATGCGCAAGAGCGCGTCGCGCGCGGCGGGCAGGATGGCGAGCGCGCGCGGCGTGGGCTCCATGCCTTTGGACGTGCGCACGAAGAGCGGGTCGTCGAAGTACTCCCGCAATTTTCCCAGCGCGGTGCTCACGCGTGGCTGGCTCACGCCGAGCTGCTCGGCGGCGCGGCTGACATTGCGCGTGTCTTCCATCGCAACCAGGTAGGGGATGAGGTTCAGATCCAGGTTTGTTTCGGACATGCTCGGTAACCTGCGGCGCGGGCCGCGTATTTGATATGTAGATAAAGGTTAGCCCAATAATCTCCCGTTAGGATAGTGCGATTCTCCGCTTTGACCGGCCAACCCGAACAACTAACCGGCATGGCAAGCAGCGAGAACCTATGATTAGGGGGAATTCCCTGCCTTGACAACGCGCACGAAGGACAACCATAATCGCCTCAGCGTTCGCTAAACGAATCCATGTTCATGTAACGAACAAATTTGAAGCGAGCAAACTAACGGCGCCAGCTTCGCATCGCACTTGGCGAGCCGCCGCCGGCATTGGCCCGGAGACCGTCCCGCTCGAACCCTGCCCGCAAGGCAGCCAGCCTGGCGGCACGCAGCGCCCCAAAAGGAAATTCGACATGATCAACAAGATTTTCGAGTCACTTCAATCGGCGGTCGCCGATGTCAACGACGGCGCGACCGTCATGATCGGCGGCTTCGGCACGGCCGGCATGCCGTCGGAGTTGATCGACGCGCTCATCGAACAGGGCGCGCGCGAGCTCACCATCGTCAACAACAATGCCGGTAACGGCGACATCGGGCTCGCTGCGCTGCTCAAAGCCAAGCGCGTGCGCAAGATCATCTGCTCGTTCCCGCGCCAAACCGATTCGTATGTGTTCGACGCGTTGTATCGCGCCGGAGAGATCGAACTCGAACTGGTGCCGCAGGGCAATCTGGCGGAGCGCATTCGCGCGGCGGGCGCGGGCATCGGCGGCTTCTTCACGCCGACCGGCTACGGCACGAGGCTCGCCGAAGGCAAGGAAACCCGTTTGATCGACGGCCGGCACTACGTGCTGGAGGCGCCGCTGCATGCGGACTTCGCGCTGATCAAGGCGTACAAAGGCGATCGTTGGGGCAATCTCACCTATCGCAAGACGGCGCGCAATTTTGGACCGATCATGGCAAGTGCGGCGAAAACCGCGATCGTGCAGGTGTCGCAAGTCGTGCCGCTCGGCGCGCTCGATCCGGAAAACATCGTGACGCCCGGCATTTTCGTGCAGCGCGTGATCGAAGTGCCGCAAGCGGCCCACGCCCCGATGCCCAATCCTCACGACGCTGCCGCCTGATTCGGAGACCGACATGAAAAAACTGACCCGCGATGAAATGGCCAAGCGCGTTGCGCAGGACATCCCCGAAGGCGCCTATGTGAACCTCGGCATCGGCGTGCCGACGCTGGTGGCGAACCACCTCGCCGCCGACAAGGAAATCTTCCTGCACAGCGAAAACGGCCTGCTCGGCATGGGCCCGGCGCCCGCCAAAGGCGAGGAAGACGACGAGCTGATCAACGCCGGCAAGCAGCACGTCACGCTGCTCACGGGCGGCGCGTACTTCCACCACGCGGATTCGTTCGCGATGATGCGCGGCGGCCATCTGGACTTCTGCGTGCTCGGCGCCTTCCAGGTGTCGGCCAAGGGCGATCTGGCAAACTGGCACACCGGCGCGCCCGATGCGATTCCGGCAGTGGGCGGTGCGATGGATCTGGCGATCGGCGCGAAGCAGGTCTATGTGATGATGGAACATCTGACCAAGCAGGGCGAAAGCAAGATCGCCGCCGAATGCACGTACCCGGTGACGGGCGTAGGTTGCGTCGACCGCGTCTATACGGATCTGGCGATGATCGATGTGACCGACCAGGGCCTCGTGGTGCGCGAGATTTTCTCGGACATCGATTTCGACGCATTGCACAAGCTGACCGGCGTGCCGCTGATCGACGGCACGCAGGCGGCGCGCGCGGCTTAACCAGGCTGAGCGAGGCCGAGAGCCCGCGAGACGCGGCGAAGGCGCCGGCTAGCATGCCGGCGCCGCGCGGCGCACACTTCACTTCCGATATCCTCGATCATCGACGTCATCATGCTCGAATCCAGCGCCCGTCTGACCGGCCTTCTTTGCGGCACGCAGCCGATGAACGACATCTGGGCGCCGCGTGCCACGCTGCAACGGATGCTCGATGTGGAAGCGGCGCTCGCGCGCGCTTCGGCCGCGCATAGCGTGATTCCACAGACGGCGGTGGCCGCGATCGAAGCCGCCTGTCAGGCCGATCAACTCGACGCCGACGCGCTCGCACGCGACGCCGCGCTCGGCGGCAACCTGGCGATTCCGCTCGTCAAGCAACTCACCGCGCGCGTCAAGGCAGCCGACGCCGAAGCGTCGAAATACGTGCATTGGGGCGCCACGAGCCAGGACATCATCGACACGGCGACGGTGCTGCAACTGCGCGACACCTTCGATCTGCTCGACAACGGGCTTCAATCCACCTGCGACGCCGTGGCGAAACTCGCGGCCACGCATCGCGCCACGCCGATGATCGGCCGCACCTGGTTGCAGCAGGCGCTGCCCATCACGCTCGGCCTGAAATTCGCGCAATGGCTCGACGCGCTGCTGCGTCATCGCGAGCGGCTCGATGCGTTGCGCGCTCGCGTGCTGGTGCTGCAATTCGGCGGCGCGGCGGGCACGCTGGCGAGTCTGCGCGATGCCGCGCCGCACGTCACCCAGTCGCTCGCAAAAGAACTCGGCCTCGCCGTGCCGACGCTGCCGTGGCACACGCAGCGCGATCGCATTGCCGAAACGGCGTCGCTGTTCGGCATGCTGATCGGCACGCTCGGCAAGATCGCGCGCGACATCTCGCTGCAGATGCAAACCGAAATCGACGAACTCGCCGAACCGGCAGCGGCCGGCAAGGGCGGTTCGTCGACGATGCCGCACAAGCGCAATCCGGTCGGTTGCGCGGCTGTGCTGACGGCCGCCGTGCGCGCACCGGGGCTGGTCGCCACGGTGTTCGCCGGCATGGTGCAGGAGCACGAACGCGCGCTCGGCGGCTGGCAAGCCGAGTGGGATGCGCTGCCGGACCTCGCGCGCCTCGCGGGCGGCGCGCTTGCCAACATCGAACAGATCGCCGCCGGCTTGAACGTGAACGTGCCGCGCCTTGCCGCCAATCTCGACGTCACGCATGGCCTGATTCTCGGCGAAGCGGTGATGCTCGCGCTCGGCGACAGCATCGGCCGGCTCGACGCGCATCATCTGGTGGAGCGCGCCTCGAAAGCCGCGATCCGCGACGGTCAAACGCTGTTCGACGTGCTCGCCGCGGACCCGGCCGTCACCGCACATCTTCCGCTCGAGCGCCTGAAGCAACTGCTCGATCCCGCTCAATACGTCGGCCAGGCGCACGCTTATGTGGACGCCGCGCTGGCCCTTCACACCACGCGCTCGCAGCGCGACCATTCAAGGGAGTAACCGGTATGCCTTACGCCGCAGTCAACGGCACCGAGCTTCACTATCGAATCGACGGCGACCGTCACGGCAACGCGCCGTGGATCGTCTTGTCGAATTCGCTCGGCACCGATCTGTCCATGTGGGCGCCGCAAGTCGCGGCGCTGTCGAAACACTTTCGCGTGCTGCGCTACGACACGCGCGGCCACGGCCATTCGGAAGCGCCGAAAGGCCCGTACACGATCGAACAACTGACCGGCGACGTGATCGGCCTGATGGATACGCTGAAGATCGCCCGCGCGCATTTCTGCGGACTGTCGATGGGCGGCCTGACCGGCGTCGGATTGGCGGCGCGCCACGGCAACCGTTTCGAACGCGTCGTGCTGTGCAATACGGCCGCGCGTATCGGTTCGCCGGAAGTATGGGTGCCGCGCGCCGCGAAAGCGCGCAGCGAAGGCATGCTCGCGCTGGCCAGTGCCGTCCTGCCGCGTTGGTTCACGGCTGACTATATCGAGCGTGAGCCGGTGGTGCTCGCCATGATTCGCGACGTGTTCGTGCATACCGACAAGGAAGGCTACGCGTCGAATTGCGATGCCATCGACGCCGCCGATCTGCGCCCCGAAGCGCCCGGCATCAAGCTGCCGGCGCTGGTGATCAGCGGCACGCACGATCTGGCCGCGACACCGGCGCAAGGCCGCGAACTGGCGCAGTCGATTGCGGGCGCGCGTTACGTGGAACTGGACGCCTCGCACATTTCCAACATCGAGAAAGCCGACGCTTTCACGAAGACTGTGATCGATTTCCTGACGGAGCAGAAATGAACGACGAAGATCGCTATGAAGCCGGACTCGATGTGCGACGCGCGGTGCTGGGCAGTGCGCACGTCGACCGGTCGCTTGCGAACCGTACCGAGTTGACGGAAGAGTTTCAGAATTTCATCACCCGTTATGCGTGGGGCGAAATCTGGACGCGTGATGGCTTGCCGCGCCACACGCGCAGCCTGCTGACCATCGCGATGATGGTCGCGCTCAATCGCAGCGAAGAACTCGCACTGCATCTGCGCGCCGCGAAGAACAACGGCGTGACGCGCGAGCAGATCAAGGAAGTGCTGTTGCAAACCGCGATCTATTGCGGCGTGCCGGCGGCGAATTCGGCGTTTCACCTCGCGGATAAGCTGTTCCGCGAAGATGACGCGGCGGCAGCGCAGCCGTAAGCAATGCCATAGAGACGACGTGCCAGGCAGCGTGCGAATGCGCGCTGCCTTTCAGCATTGACGATGTTTAGTTTCCATCCAGCCCGCAACGGGCTGTGATACGGATACCTGGTATCCGGCGGCGTTCGACCCGGACGCTGCGCACTGCGTGACTCACCCGCGAATTCCACTCCTCTTGATTTTTGCAGAAAATTCCTACATTGAAGCTGAATTTTCTTGCGGACATTTCAGCCTTTCTTGTTTTTATATCAGCATCTTCCAGAATTTTGCCGACCAAATTCGATAATAATATGAATGTTGGTCAATTCGAGGTTATTAATCTTTTGCATATTTTAGATGTGGATTTAATCGCTTTAAGATAGTGATACTCGTTCGCGCGGGTTTGGCTGGTCCGTAGGACTTATCAAGAGCAATGGGGCAGGCTCCGGCGGGCGACTGGCGGAATCTTGGTGGGTTTCATTTGACGCCGTATGTTTCGCCCCGTCGTTGACCGCTTCGTTGACCTTTAAACCAGCCGGCGCTGTTCAAGGCGATCTGCCAATATGAGCTTTACCTATAAACATGATGGCCGCGAGGAATCCCATCCTCGTGCCCATTTTAGTTCTCTCTTTTTACTTCCCTGGCAGCAACGCCATCTGATTGTCGCGCTGACCAAACGGGACATACTGAGCCGATATCGCGGGTCGGTGATGGGACTGACGTGGTCCATTGCTCAGCCGTTAATCATGCTCGCAATGTATACGGTTGTTTTCGGCACACTTTTGAAATCGCGCTGGCCTGGAACCGACAACAGTTTTCAGTTCGCCGTGATCCTGTTCGCAGGGCTCATTCTTTTCAATTTCTTCGCTGAGTGCCTGAATAGAGCGCCGAACATTATCACGACCCATGCCAACTACGTGACGAAGGTCGTCTTTCCGCTCGAGATCCTGCCGTGGATTGCGGTGGCCTCGGCGGCGTTTCACTTCCTGACGAGTTTTGCCGTCTGGATTGTCTTCGCACTGTGCGTCTACGGCAAGCTTCAGTGGACGATCGTGTTTTTACCGGCCCTCTTCATTCCACTCGCTTTAGTCGGCGTGGGGGTGGGTTGGCTGTTCGCCGCCACCGGCGTCTACGTGCGTGACCTGACGTATCTCACGGCGCTGCTTTCATCCATGTTGATGTTCCTGTCGCCGGTTTTTTATGCCCTCAATACTTTGACGCCCACTTTCAGGGCGCTCATTCTGGCCAACCCATTGACTTTCATCATCGAGCAGGCGCGGGCGGTCATGATCGCGGGCCAGTTGCCCGACTTCGCCGGGATAGCGATCTATCTGCTATGCAGCATCGGTTTCGCGTGGATCTGTCTGGCCTGGTTCCAGAAGACACGCGAAGGATTCGCGGACGTTCTGTAAATGCTGGTGCTCATGGAATTGAATCAAGTTGGCGAACCTGAAACCACGATTCAGGTAACACATGCCTCGAAGCGCTTCGACATATACGACACGCCGCTCGACCGTCTCAAGCATATCGTCTTCCCCAAACGCACCAGGTATTCCAGGGAATTCTGGGCGCTTCGGGATGTATCGCTTTCGGTGACTCGTGGCGAGACGGTCGGCATCATCGGGCGCAACGGCTCCGGCAAGTCCA
Source organism: Paraburkholderia sp. NPDC080076 (assembly GCF_050281145.1). Classification (NCBI taxonomy): domain Bacteria; kingdom Pseudomonadati; phylum Pseudomonadota; class Betaproteobacteria; order Burkholderiales; family Burkholderiaceae; genus Paraburkholderia; species Paraburkholderia sp. NPDC080076. Next base: position 562,370 of record NZ_JBNNWQ010000001.1, read on the forward strand.
CACTTTTGCAGATCATTTGCGGAACACTGCGACCCACCGCGGGCGATATCGCGATCAACGGCCGCGTGGCCGCATTGCTCGAATTGGGAGCCGGTTTCAACCTGGAGTTTTCCGGTCGGGAGAACGTCTATCTGAACGCCGCCATGCTGGGAATGACGGCGGAACAGATCGAACGAAAATTCGCCAGCATCGAGCAGTTCGCGGAAATCGGCGATTTCATCGATCAGCCGGTCAAAACCTATTCGAGCGGCATGTATGTGCGGCTCGCGTTTGCCGTAGCCATTCACGTCGACCCCGCGGTCTTGATCATCGACGAAGCCCTTGCCGTGGGCGACGCGCGCTTCCAGGCGAAATGCTTCAACAAGATCAGGGAGCTCAAGGAATCGGGCGTCACGATTCTTTTCGTGTCGCATGACGTCGGCTCGGTGCGAACCTTGTGCGAGCGCGCCGTCTGGCTCGATGGTGGACGGGTTCGGATGGAGGGCAACGCGTTCGCCGTTACCGCGCAATACACGCAGTTCATGTCCGAAGGACTTGGCGAAAGCGAGGCAATCGGAATTTCCAGTCAGTCGGCAGACAGCGCGGCCGGTCATGATGAAGAAGCGAAGCAAAGCGATCAGATCACGGAAAGCGCGAGGCCGCTCGCCTCGAGCGCCAATGAGGAGCCCATTAATCACTGGGGGACGCATATCGGATCGATCGTGTCGGCCCAGGTCCTGGACTCGGCCTGCCGTCGCCAGAGCGTGTTCACGGCATTCGAGCCGATGATCGTCCGTTTGGCGATCCAACTCCCCGAAGGCGTCGATCGACGTGCCCTGAGTGTGGCCTTCTCCATCAAGGATACAAAAGGCACGGATCTGATCGTCCGAACCACACACGACGAGAAAGGCATTGACTTCGATTTCGACGGCAGCGAGTTCGAAATCGAGTTTTGCCTGAGAAACCAGCTCAACACCGGCCGATATCTGCTCGTGGCGGCGCTTGAAGACCGGTCTGCGGCCGTGCCGCAGTACTACGAGTACATCGAGGGCGCCTGTTATTTCTCTTCCTATGTTGAAAGCGATCGATACGGGCTGTTCCTGCCGGACATCACAGAAAAAATACGCGTGGAAGAAATGCCTCTAGACAGGCAATGACGGCATCGGAAAGAGAAATTGGCAATAACGGCGACTCGAGAGGTTGGCCATGGACGGACAAGAAACAATGCTAGACGTAGTGCGCAGACAAACCCACGCATCGGTCGCGAAGCTGAGCGCTTCGATCTCCGACGCGGATGCTCTTATCAGGCAACACAATCAGATTGCCGAGGAGCAGCGTCTCGCGCGCAGAGATCGCTATACGCTTGCGAAGCGGTTGTCGGACGCGTTGTCGGAAATCCACAGTCTCAAGCGCTCGCTGAACGAGGTGTCGAGCGAACTGTTGCTCGAGGTTCGAGAGCGCGAGCGGGTACAGGGCAGCCTCAGCGAAGTATTCGAAAGCAGTTCGTGGAAGTTGACCGCGCCAATGCGACGGATCGCCAACGCGGCTTACGCGTTGGCGGCGCGCTGCAGGATGCCGACCGGTGCTGGCGTTCCCATGCAACAGATTGCCACGACGGACGTTGTGCCCATAACTAGCGGAGGCTACGAAGCCCACACGCGCGCCCAGGCGGCGTACTTTGGGAACTACGCCAAGGACCCGTCGAAACAAAGAAGGCACCAGATCAGCCGCCTGCTCGCGACCCATCCCGACCGTCGGGGCGTCGTACTGTGCCCGGTCGCCTATGATCTTTCGCTCAAACAGCGTCCCGACCACATCATGGCCGAGTTCGCAAAAGCGGGCTACCTGTGCGTGATGCTGGAGTTCGGCGGCCTATATCCCGTTGTCCAGCCCAAGGCAAAAAACCTGTACGTTTCCAATATGGTCGAGGATTTCCTCGGCTATTTCCAGAACGAACCGGTCACGCTCTATCTCCATTGGCCGGGCTTCAAGTACGTCGCTGATATTTGCCGCTCTGCATTGACGATCTACGATGTTCTCGATGACCTGACCGTCTTCGCGAACTATTCCGACGTCATGCGCTGCGATCATGAGGTCTTGCTGCAGATAGCGAATGTCTGCCTGTTCTCGTCGAATCCACTGTACGAAGCGAACCGCGCGAAGGTCACGAATGCGCTGCTGCTGGAAAACGGCGTCTATCCGGAAGACTTCATTCACGGCGAGCGCGAGCGATGCGACGTGCCCGCGAAGCTGTACGAGATGGCGGCGAACCGGCGGGTTGTCGGCTACCACGGCGCAATTTCCGAACTGCTCGATTTCGATTTGCTCGACGAAATCGTGCGACTCAACGATATGGTGCTGCTGTTCGTCGGTCCCGTCGTCGCTTTCGAACCGCAATATGGCGACGAGGTTCAGGAGCGCATGGCGCGTCTGAAGACGTTCGACAATTTCATTCACCTCGGCCCGAAACCGTATGCCGAACTGAAGCACTATCTCGCCTGGATCGATGTCGGCATCGTGCCGTTCATCGTTAGCGAGAAAACCGACCCCGTTTCGCCGCTTAAGCTGTTCGAGTATCTGGCCGCGGGGAAGCCGGTGATCGGAACGCCGACCCGGACCATCCGGGAATACGAACACGCCATCATCGTCGCCTCGGGAATCGACTTCGTGGATGCGGTTGCCAGCGGGCAGTGGTCGACCGCGTATACCGAGACCTCCGCGGAGGTCGCGCGTGCGCATGCCTGGCCAGTGCTTCACGCGCCGTTGCTCAGACAGGTCAACGCCAGGAACGTTGCGAAGCTGATGGCCACGTCCGCGCAGCGCACAGTGAAAGTAGACATCGTCAATGTCAATTTCTTCGACTGGAACGGCGAAACCGTCTATAAGGGCGGGGCGGAACGCTACGTCTACGACCTCGCAGTCGTGCTCCGTGGCATGGGCTGCGAGGTTCGCCTCCTGCAAAATGCGCTAGTGCCTTTCGAGCGCGAATTTCGGGGCGTCAAGGTCGTGGGGATTCACGCCGTGGACAACTTTGATTTCGACAGGATGTCGAGCAAATACGCTGAGTTCTGCGCGGACGTCGATCTCATTATCGCGTCGCCGACCGAACTTGCCGCGTCGCTTGGAAAAAACAAGCGCGTCATCTCGATCAACCACGGCATCCATTGGGACGGGGCGTCCAATAACCTGGCGACGTTTGACCGGGGACGCTACGAAACGCTGTTCCGCGCACTTCGCAACAGTGACCAATGCGTCTGTGTCGATACGAACTTTATCAACTGGCTCCGAACCTATGACTGGGCTCTCGCCAATACGCTGAAGTACGTCCCGAACTACGTCGATCTCGAGTGTTTCAGGAGCAATCCGAAGAACTTCGAAACAGAGGAGTTATGCGTTCTCCTGCCGCGCCGGCTTTATGAAGCGCGAGGTCTCTATCTGACCATCAACGCGTTCGATGTTTTGTTTTCGCGGCGCTCGGATATCCGCCTGGTCCTGTGCGGTCAGGCAATCGACCGCGATGCGGAAGCGGTGAAAGCGTTCATGGCGCGTCATCCACACAAAGTGACGTGGATCGAATATGACATGGAGGACATGTACAAAGCCTATGTCGATAGCCATATCGTGCTGGTGCCGACCATGTATTCGGAAGGAACATCGCTCTCCTGCATCGAGGCTCTGGCGACCAATAACGCAGTCATCGCGACCAGCGTCGGCGGACTGCCGAATCTGATCGTCGATGGCTATAACGGCAAGCTCATCCGTGCGGACTATATCGAGCTTGCTGCCGCTATCGAGGAACTGGCCGGTGATCGAACCAGGCTCGCCAGACTTGCTGCGCACGGACTCGAGTCCTCGGCCGCGTTTGCAAAGAAGGAATGGGAAAACCGCTGGCGCGAAGTCATCGAAAGCACGCTCGCTGTCGACTAGGTATCTATGGTGCCTATCGCGAACGCTCACGCATCCGATGGAATGGACAGACCGACAAGCCTTCTTATGACAGACATCAACTCAAAGCAATACTGGGACCATCGTTTCTCGACTGACTGGGTCTCTGCCGGCGGACATGGACAAACGCGATTCTTCGCGACGGTTGCAGCCAAGCTGATGCCGGACTGGTTCAAGTACCTGGTGTTGCGGGAGCAATGGACTATCTGCGACTGGGGTTGCGCGGAAGGGCAGGGGGTCGATGAACTGGGCAAATGGCTCGGCGTGATCTCCATCACAGGAGTCGATATTTCGGAAGTGGCGATCGAGAAGGCTCAAGCCTCGTTTCCGCATGGGCGTTTCAAAGCACAGTCGCTCGACGAGCTGGACGACTACGACGTTATTTTTTCGTCGAACACGCTGGAACATTTCGATAACCCGTTCGAAGTCGTCGCACGCCTCGCGGAGCATACGAAGCGCTTTCTGGTTCTGCTTCTGCCGTTTCAGGAATATGACCGGATTCCCGAGCATTTCTTCACGTTTGACCTGGACAACATTCCCGTCTGCCCGGTGCCCGGTTTCGCTGCCGTCGCTTGCCGCGTCGTCGATGCGGCGAAAATCAATATCAACTATTGGAATGGGAAGCAGATATTGGTCGTCTACGCGCGGCTCTCGGCGCTCGGAGACACCCAGCCCGATCTGCGCAATTTCTTTATCGGCGACGACACCTACGAAGCGTTCGCGCAAGAGCGTAGTCAAAGTATTGCCCAACAGCACGCCTCGGACAGGCAGCAGTTTGCGTCGCAGCTCGCTCAAACTCATAGCGAACAAGCTGCGACAAACGCGCTTCTCCAGTCGACAGAAAGGGCGCTGCGGGATGTATGCGCGGAACGCGACACAGCGAAGGAGAAACTGACGCGGTCGCAAGAGACACTCGCCGAGCGGGATCAAGCGCTCGCCGAATTGGACCAGGCAATCACCGAGCGGGACCAGACAGTCGGCGAATTGAAGCAGGCAATCACCGAGCGCGAGCACACAATCGAGGCAGTGAAGCAGGAATGTGGCGCCCTGTCTGCGGAGACTGTCTCGCTTCATGCGCGCATCGAAAGGTTGCAGATCGAAGGCGAGCGTTACGCGAGGCTCCTGGTCGAAGTCCGAGCACGCGCGGACGACGTCGAGCGGCAAATGGACACGATGCTGCGCTCGAAGACGTGGCGGTTCACAAGTGCGATCCGCCGGTTCCTCTGTAGGACACGGCTGCGTTAAGGCCCGATAGAAAGCAGTTGCCTACCCTTTACCAAGTCCAATTTCGGAACACGCTGTGAAAAAACCTAAGATCATCGTCACTATCGGAACTCGTCCTGAAGCGGTGAAAATGGCGCCGCTCGTAAAACAGTTACAGCGCGAGGAATGGGCGGACTGCCGCGTTCTCGCAACGGCGCAGCATCGCGGCATGCTCGATCAGGTGTTGCGTCTGTTCGAGATCAAAGCCGATATCGACCTCGACATCATGCAGCCCAACCAGTCTCTACCCATGCTGACTTCGCGGCTCATGGTTCGGCTGGATGAAGTGCTTGCCGCCGAACAGCCCGACGTGCTGCTCGCGCAGGGCGACACGACCACCGTACTGACGGCGGCGCTCGCCTCCTTTTACCGGCGCGTGCCGGTCGCACATGTCGAAGCCGGGCTGAGAACGGGCGATCTTTCAAATCCGTTTCCGGAAGAAATGAATCGTGTGGTTGCAAGCCGGCTCGCGCGCTGGCATTTCGCACCGACGGAGACCGCGAAACAGAACCTTCTCACAGAGGGCATTGATGCGGCGAGCGTGTTCGTCACCGGCAACACGGTCATTGACGCCTTGCTGGAAGTGGCCGGTCGATGCGACGGCGCGGCGCCGTTCAAGGGGGACAGCCGGCTGATTCTGGTGACGTCGCACCGTCGCGAGAATTTCGGCGCGGCGTTTCAGAACATCCTGCGAGCGATCAAGACGATCGCCGACGACAATCCCGACGTCCATATCCTCTATCCCGTTCATCCGAATCCGAACGTGCGTGAGACCGCATACGCCCATCTCGACAACCATCCGCGAATCACGCTGTGCGAACCTCTGGATTATTTGCCGTTCGTTGCCGCGATGAAGCGGGCCTATCTGATCCTGACCGACTCCGGCGGCGTGCAGGAAGAGGCGCCCGCGCTCGGCAAACCGGTGCTCGTCCTGCGGCGCGAGACAGAGCGCCCTGAAGCGGTGGCGCATGATGTCGTGAAGCTCGTGGGCACCGACTACGCCGACATTGTCTCGAACACGCAACGGCTGCTCGATGACCCGTCCGAATACAAGCGTATGGCGCGCGGCGTGTCGCCTTACGGTGACGGCCTGGCGTCCGGGAGAATCGTAAGCGTGTTGAGAGACCATTTTCAGGTGTAACGCCGTCTTGCGGTGAAGCGCTACGCCTCGCTATTCTGGCTCGCCTCATTCACCGCAAGCGCCGCCACTTCTCCTGCCACCGGCGAGCTCGACCGCACCGCGCGCAACACCGTATCCTTGATGACCTCGCGCCAATGCGCGAGCGCCGCCTTGTCCATCATCGGCTCGCCGAGAAACGCGCCCAACGTGTATTGATTGGCGTTATAGAAATAACCAAGCGACGCGATCATCAGATAGACATCGCGCGCTTTGACGTCCGCACGAAAGACGTGCTGCGCCTGGCCCGCGTCCAGTAACTTTTGCACCACCGAAATCGCGTAGCCGGAAATCTCCTTCAGCTTCAACGATTTCTTCGCGTGCTTGCCCTGGTGCAGATTCTCGCTGGAGAGCAGCGTGACGAACTCGGGATGATCGAGGTAATACTGCCAGACGAATTCGACCATCTGTTCGAGCCCATGCACGGGATCAGCCAGATCGAGATCGAGCTTGCTTTCCGCTTCGTTGAATTGCGTATAGATGGTTTCCAGAACTTCGACGAACAGTTGTTCCTTGCTGCCGAAGTAGTAGTAAATCATGCGATCGTGCGAGCGCGCCGCCTTCGAAATACTTTCCACGCGTCCGCTCGCATAGCCCTGCTTGGCAAAGACCTTGATGGCCGCTTTCAGAATCTTGGCGCGCGTGTCCTGCGCCTGTTTCGCACGGATGCCGGTAGCGCCCGGCTTGCGGGCGGCGGTGGGACTCATGGCGGTCTCGGATCTCTTGTTAGCGTCAGGTTGAACGGCATGCGCCGCAGCCGGCCAAGGCACGGACGCGCCTTCATCATACAGCCCGCATGGACTGCTGCGGCATGCGCAGCGCGATCATTCACTTCGGCGTAGATTGAAGCGTGACCCACACGGCAATGTGGCATTGCACCAATCACGCGCACGCCGGTAAATACGTTGCGCAGACTAAATTGATCGAGTAGATTTCTAACGAGTTTGGTGTAGCGGATACTACACGAACGGTGAGTGACCGCAACATGGAAGTCGGCGGATCACGCGAAAGTGCCGGTAAACAGGCACTATTCGTCAGCCGGAGCGGGACCGATTGTAATGTCGTCGTATGGGAACCCCACCATGACAGAACATACGAAGGTCGATTTCGGTGCGGACAGCGTCGACGGCGAAACCGCCTCGACGCCGGGTCCGACCGTGCTCGAGAAGGCGGCGCCCCGCAGTGAGCGGATGGCGTCGAACAAGATCGAATGCAATGCCTGCCCGGTGCTGTGCCAGATATCCGAAGGGCGCACCGGAGCGTGCGATCGTTATGCGAACGCGGATGGGCGGTTGATTCGTGTCGATCCGGTGGTGTTCCTGTCGCGCGCGCCGTCAACGTCCGAAGCGAACGCCGCGATCGAATTCGGCGCCTCTTCCGAAGTGCATGACCCCGCGGCCGAACAGGCGTTGTTCGTGACCGGCGTCGGCGCTTCCTCCACCTATCCCGACTACAAGCCCGCGCCTTTTATCGTCGCCTCGAAGCTCGACGACGTCGACATGATCACGGTCGTCACGGAAGGCATCTTCAGCTATTGCAGTTTCAAGGTGAAGATCGACACCGACCGCTTCCTCGGGCCGGAGCAATCGAACGTGCGTTGTCACGGCGAAATCGTCGGCCATGTGACGACGGCCGAATACGGCTCGCAGATGCTGAGTCTCGGCGGCGTGCATCATCTGACCGGCGGCAGCAAGAAAGAAGGCCGCGTGACGTGCGACATGATGCTCGCGCTCGGCAACAAGGAAGCGGTGGAGTTGAGCATCGACGGCGGCGCGAGTCTGGTAATTCGCGCGGGCGCGGCGCCGATCGTCGACGGCGTCGAGGAACAGCGCATGCGCGTGGGCTGCGGGTCGGCCACCATCGGCATCTTCGCGAAGCAATGGTTCGGCCATGCCGACGAAGTGGTGGTCGTCGACGATCACATTACCGGTGTGCTCACCGAACATCAGGCCGGACGTTGTCTCGGCATGACGCGTTCAGGTGTGAAGATTCGCGGACGCAAGTCGACGCCGGGCCGTTATTTTCAGGTGGCGAATCCGGGCACCGGCTGGGGCGGCACCGACATTCAGGACCCGCTCGCGATCGTCGAAGGCTTCGATCCCGCCGTCGCCAAACCCGGCATGCGCCTCCTGATGGTGTCGACCACCGGCGAGCACGCGCAGTGGTACGAACTGGATCAGGATCTCGTGCCGCGCATCACGGCGATGCCGGACGCGGTGCGCCACACCGTCGAGCGGATCGGCGAGAATTGCGAGCCTTCGCTCGCCACGGTGCTGTTTCTCGGCGGCGCGGGCGGCAGTCTGCGCGCGGGCGCCACGGAGAATCCGGTGCTGCTCACGCGCGCGATTAAACAGAAGCTGGTCAACGTGACCTGCGGCGGCGCGCCGGCTTATGTGTGGCCGGGCGGCGGGATCACCGTGATGGTCGATGTCTCACGCATGCCCGACCGTTCGTTCGGCACGGTGCCGACGCCCGCGATCGTCGCGCCGATCGAGTTCACCATGACGTACGACGCCTATCGCGATCTCGGCGGTCATCTCGACGCGGTGCGGTCATTGGAGAGCGTGCTCGCGAACGGGCCGGAACATACGGAGGGCGCGCCGCTCGCGCGACGTACGCTGCCGCGCAATCCCGACAACCCGTGGCCGCCCGCCATGCCGCCGATGCCTGGCTGACCGCGCCGACCGCGCTAATGTAACGACCGCAACGAACGCGACCGAAACAATGAACCCCACTCGCACCCGACTCGATGCGACCCGCTGGCATTGGCAGCATGGGCCGATCGATCTGATTCTCAGCGCGGACGGCACGCCCCAGGCGGTGCAGGCCGCGTATGAGGCGTGCTGGGCACGCTTTGTCGACGTGTTGCCGGAGTTGGTCGGTGAACTGAAGCGCCTGCGTCAACCGGTACCGGCCGAAGCCGCGTTGGACGACAGTGAATTGCAAGGCGCGGTTGCCCGCCGTATGTGGTCGGCCTGTCATCCTCACCGCGCGCGCTACATCACGCCGATGGCCGCGGTCGCGGGAAGCGTTGCCGATGAACTGATCACGGCGTTCGCACGCGAAGGCATCGCGCGCGCCTTCATCAACAACGGCGGCGATATCGCGCTCTATCTGACGGAAGGGCAGCAATACCGCGTCGGCGTGTTCGCAGACCTCGCGTCGTTTTCACCCGTGCGGCTGTCGCGTGATCAGGCGCTCGACGCCAATCTGACGCTCGACGCCAGCGTACCCATTCGCGGCATTGCGACGAGCGGCTGGCGCGGCCGCAGCTTCAGCCTCGGCATCGCCGACAGCGTCACCGTGCTCGCGCGCAACGCCGCCGCCGACGCCGCCGCGACCATGATCGCCAACGCCGTCGATCTGGAACATGCCGGTATTCTGCGGCGTCCGGCTTCGTCGTTGAAAGACGATAGCGACCTTGGCGATATGCTCGTCACCGTCGACGTGCCGTCCTTGCCGCAGCCGCTGATCGACTTTGCGCTGTCGCGTGGAGTCGAAGCCGCGCAGCGTCTGCTCGAACGAGGCTTGATCGAAGGCGCCGCGCTATTCCTGCAAGGGCGGGTGCGCGTGGCCGGTATTCACGACACAGGCGGGCTGCACACGCAGCGCGCGCAGATCACAACGGAGGCTCCGTGTTCGAAATACGCCGCGTGCTGACGCACGTCGAAGATATCTTCCACGAGTTCGGCCCCGCGCCCGCGCAGCCGCTCAGACGCGGCGCGATTGCCGCGGTAATGACGAACCCGTTCGCCGGCCGCTACGAGGCGAAAATCGAGCACGCGATGGAAGCGCTCAAGCCGATCGGCTTCGATATGGCGCAACGGTTGCTGGCGGCGATGGCGGTGCCGCATGCGTCGATCGAGAGTTACGGCAAGGGCGCGATTGTCGGCGCTCGCGGCGAACTTGAACATGGTGCGTTGTGGCATGTTCCCGGCGGCTACGCGATGCGTGAGTTGCTGGAGAAGAATGGCGTGCCCACCAACGCCATCGTGCCGTCCACCAAGAAGGTCGGCGCGCCGTCCACCGCGCTCGACGTGCCGCTCACGAACGTCAACGCGAGCTACGTGCGCAGCCATTTCGACGCGATCGAAGTACGCGTGCCCGGCGCGCCCGCCGCCGATGAACTGGTGTATATCCTCGTGATGAGCACGGGGCAGCGCGTGCATGCGCGCGTCGGCGGCCTCGCGAAAGAGGCGATCGTGGGCAAGGACGGATTGCGCTGAGCGGCGCCTGGTTGGCGCAGTGAGATCACGCAGAGCAGGCATCGAAACTCGGAGAGCGAAATGGCAATCAAGCTTCGCAAGCTGGTCGTGCAAGTGGATGAAACACGCATTGAAATGGGCCAGGCCGTCGAGCCGCCGGCGCGCCGCGCGGTCGCGATCGCGGTGATCGACAATCCCTATGCCGGCCGTTACGAGGCCGAACTCGACGCGCTGATCGAAGCGGGCGAAGAGTTGGGCGCGCTGCTCGGCAACGAGTGTGTTCAAGCGCTGGGCATCGCGCCGGGCGAGGCGCAAAGCTACGGCAAGGCCGCCATCGTCGGCGAGGCGGGCGAACTGGAACATGCCGCGGCGATTTTGCATCCCAAGCTCGGCGCGCCGCTGCGGGTGGCGGTTGAGAAGGGCGCGGCGCTGGTCCCGTCGGCGAAGAAGATGGGCACGCTCGGCACCGCGATCGACGTGCCGCTCGGCCATAAAGACGCCGCCTTCGTGCGCAGCCATTTCGATGCGATCGAAGCGCGCGTGTCGGACGCGCCGCGTGCGAACGAAATCGTCGTGGCCGTCGCGGTGACGGCGTCGGGGCGGCCGCTGCCGCGCATCGGCGGCTTGCAGGTGAGCGAGATCAAAGGCGAAGACGGTTTGCGCTGAGTGTACTTGAGGCGATTTCGCCGGCGCTCCGAATGACCTAAGGGACTTTCTTCGGGGCGTATTGTATTGTCCTGCCGTTGACGCGTGCGCGCATGGTGCCGCACGCGCTGCAATGTCTGCCGATCGCGTTGAAGGCGCCAAAGCCGCGCCTTCGCCGTTCAGCAAACTGCCAAGGGTCGCGATGCTTTCGAATTTGCTGGTACAGCTGGTCAACGGACTCGCCGATGCGTCGACGCTGTTTCTCGTCGCCGCCGGTTTGTCGCTGATCTTCGGCGTGACGCGCATCGTCAACTTTGCGCACGGCTCGTTCTATATGTTCGGCATGTATGTCGCGTACAGCATAGCGAGCCGGTTTGGACATACGGCGGGCGGCTTCTGGTTGTCGGTGCTGGCAGCGGCGCTGGTGGTCGCGGTACTGGGCGCGCTGGTCGAGATGGTCGTCCTGCGGCGCATCTACCAGGCGCCCGAGCTGTTTCATCTGCTCGCCACATTTGCGCTGGTGTTGATCTTTCGCGATGCCGCGCTGTGGCTGTGGGGCCCGGAAGACCTGTTCGGACCGCGTGCGCCGCATCTGGCGGGCGCGGTCGATTTCCTCGGCCATCCGCTGCCCACCTACGACATCGCGTTGATCGTGATCGGGCCGGTGGTGTTGCTGCTGCTCTGGTACGCGCTGACACGCACGCGTTGGGGCACGCTGGTGCGCGCCGCGACGCAGGATCGCGAGATGCTCGGCGCGCTCGGCATCAATCAGGCGTGGCTGTTTACCGGTGTGTTTTTCGTCGGCGCGTTTCTCGCTGGGTTAGGCGGCGCGCTGCAAGGGCCGCGCATGTCGGCGAATCTGTCGCTGGATCTGGAGACGATCGGCAACGCGTTCGTGGTGGTGGTGGTCGGCGGCATGGGCTCGATCCCGGGTGCGTTCATTGCCGCGCTGATCATCGCGGAGATCAAGGCGCTGTGCATCGGCATCGGGCATGTGACGATCTTCGGCGTCGGGTTGTCGCTGAGCCGGTTTACGCTCGTCGCCGAGTTTGTCGTGATGGCGGTCGTGCTGGTGGTGCGTCCTTGGGGTTTGCTCGGCCGCGCGAGCGCCGCGGTGCGCGGCATGGCGGCGCCGGAAACGCCTTTGCGGCCGGCGGGCAAACGGCTCAAGTGGCTGGCCGCCATCGCCTTGCTCGTTCTTGTGCTGGCGCCGTTGGCGGCCAACGCGTTTCCGTACATGCCCGTGCTGCTGGTCGAAATCCTGATCGCCGTGCTGTTTGCAACGAGCCTGCATTTCATCATGGGACCGGGCGGCATGCATTCGTTCGGCCACGCCGCGTACTTCGGATTGGGCGCATACGGCGCCGCGCTGTTCCTCAAAGTGCTGAATCTGCCGATGGAAGCCGCCTTGCTGCTCGGACCGCTATTGGCGGTGGCCGGCGCGCTGGTGTTCGGCTGGTTCTGCGTGCGGCTCTCCGGCGTCTATCTCGCGATGCTGACGCTCGCGTTCGCGCAGATCGTCTGGTCGGTCGTGTTCCAGTGGGACGACGTGACGGGCGGCAGCAACGGCATTCTCGGGTTGTGGCCGTCGAACTGGTTGTCCTCGCCGGTGGCCTTCTATTACGTGACGCTCGTCTGCGCCGTGATCGGCGTGTGGTTGTTGCGCAAGATGCTATTTTCGCCGCTCGGCTACGCGATGCGCGCGTCGCGTGACTCCGTGCTGCGCGCCGAAGCGATCGGCATCGACGTGAAGCGCGTGCAATGGGCCGCGTTCGTGATCGCATCGCTGTTCTGCGGGCTCGCCGGATCGCTGTATGCGTTTTCCAAGGGCACGATCTCGCCGGAAGTGATCAGCGTGAGCCGTTCAGTGGACGGCCTCGTCATGGTGCTGCTCGGCGGCTTGCAGACACTCACCGGGCCGATTGTGGGCGCGGCCGTGTTCACGTGGCTGCAAGACACGGTCGCGCGGCAAACCGACTATTGGCAGGCGCTGTTGGGCTTCGCGATTTTGTTGCTGGTGATCGCGTTTCCGCAGGGAATCGTCGGCTTCATTCGCGAGCGTTTCGGCGACGACAGCGCCGATCAGGCGGAACAGACCGCCGTCTCGCCCTCCCAACGTACCGCGATCAAGGAGGGGCTATGAGCTTGCTGCGCGTCGCCGGTCTCTCCAAATCGTTCGGCGGCCTCAAGGCGGTCGACGATGTCTCGTTCGATCTCGAAGCCGGGCAATTGCTGGCCTTGCTCGGACCGAACGGCGCGGGCAAATCGACCTGTTTCAACATGGTCAACGGACAGTTGCCGCCTTCGTCCGGATCGATTCGTCTCGACGGTCAAGAGCTGGTCGGCATGCGTCCGCGCGACATCTGGCGGCTGGGCGTGGGCCGCACGTTTCAGATCGCCGCGACCTTCAATTCCATGACCGTGATCGAGAACGTGCAGATGGCGTTGGTCTCGCGCGAACGCAAAACCTTCGGTCTATGGCAATCCGCGGGCTCGCGCTATGCCGATGAAGCCCTCGCGCTGCTCGACCAGGTTGGCATGGCCGCGGATGCAAACCGCGCTTGCGGCGTGCTCGCGTATGGCGACGTGAAGCGCGTCGAACTCGCGATCGCGCTCGCCAACCGCCCGAAGCTGCTGCTGATGGATGAACCCACCGCCGGCATGGCGCCGAAGGAGCGCAATGAATTGATGGCGCTGACCAAGCGTCTTGTCACCGAACACAAGATCGGCGTGCTGTTTACCGAGCACAGCATGGACGTCGTATTCGCGTACGCCGATCGCCTGATCGTGCTCGCGCGCGGCAAGCTGATCGCCGAGGGCGACGCCGACACGATCCGCAACGACCCGCGTGTACAGGAAGTCTATTTCGGCACCGGCAAGACGTTCCAGCCGCACGCGCCGCTGCACGAGGCGGCGGGCGGCCATCAAGGTCAAGGAGCGCTGCAATGAGCGAGCCGATGCTGAAAGTCTCCGGCCTCAACGCGTTCTACGGCCGTGCGCACATTCTGTTCGACGTCGGCCTCGAAGTTGGGCGAGGCGAAGTCGTGGCGTTGATGGGCCGCAACGGTGCAGGCAAATCCACCACGATGAAAGCGGTGATGGGTTTGCTGCCGCGCCGTCAGGGCGAAGTGAATTTTCGTGGGCAGAACATTACGGCGTTGCCGCCGTACAAGATCGCACGCATGGGCATGGGTTTCGTGCCCGAAGATCGGCGCGTGTTCGCGGATCTGACCGTGATGGAAAATCTCGACACGGGCCGCCAGCCGCCGCGCGACGGCGCGCCGCAATGGACGCCGGAAAAACTGTTTCGCCTCTTTCCCAATCTCGGCGAAATGCCGCAACGTCCGGGCGGCCAGATGAGCGGCGGCGAGCAGCAGATGCTCACCGTGTCGCGCACGCTGATGGGCAATCCGTATCTGGTGCTGCTCGACGAACCGTCCGAAGGCGTGGCGCCGGTGATCGTCGAACAGATGGCGAACATGATTCTCGAACTGAAGCGCGAAGGGCTGTCGATTCTGTTGTCCGAACAAAACCTGCACTTCGCCGAGCTGGTCAGCGACCGCGCGTATGTGCTCGAAAAAGGGCAGATCCGCTTTAGCGGCACGATCGGCGAACTCGCACAGAACGAAACAGTGAGGCGCGCTTATCTGAGCGTGTGATTCCACCGGACAGCGCAGCGCGCACTGAATGGCGCGCTTCGCGGCGCCGGGTAGTCGTTCCAAACTCGCGTTGCGAAAGGAGAGGCAGATGGCAGCAGAGACGTTGACAGGCTTGTCGGGCAAGGTCGCAATAACGAACATCGGGCTGCTGTTATCGGGCGACATCGATCAGCCGATTCTCGACGCGGACACGCTTGTGATCGACGACGGCGTGATCGTCGCGGTCGGCCGCGAAAAGGACTGCGACCTCGAAGGCGCGCGCACGACGGTCGATTGCAAAGGCACGACGGTCGCGCCCGGTTTGATCGACTCGCATGTGCATCCCGTGTTCGGCGACTGGACGCCGCGCCAGAATCAGATGGGCTGGATCGAATCCAATCTGAACGGCGGCGTCACCACGATGATTTCCGCCGGCGAAGTGCATTTGCCCGGCCGCCCGAAAGACGTGCTCGGTGTGAAGGCGCTGGCGATAACCGCGCAACGCTCGTTCGAAGGGATGCGCGGCGCGGGCGTCGGCGGCGGCGTCAAGGTGATGGCGGGCGCGCCGGTGATCGAAAAGGGCATGGTCGAAGAGGACTTCAAGGAACTCTCGGAAGCGGGCGTGAAGCTGCTCGGCGAAGTCGGTCTCGGCAGCGTGAAGGGCGGCGAGGAAGCGGCGCAGATGGTCGCGTGGGCGCGCAAATACGGCATTCAGAGCACGATTCACACGGGCGGTCCGTCGATTCCCGGCTCGGGCCTGATCGATCGCGACGTGGTGCTCGCCGCCGACGCCGACGTGATCGGCCACATCAACGGCGGGCACACGTCGCTCTCCTACCGGCATGTTTGCGACCTGTGCGAGCAGTCGAGCCGCGCGCTGGAAATCGTCCACAACGGCAACGAACGGATCGCCTTGCTGACCGCGCGTCACGCGATCGAATTGAAGTGTCCGCACCGGATCATTCTCGGCACCGATAGTCCTGCGGGTTCCGGCGTGCAACCGCTCGGCATTTTGCGGATGATCGCGCTGATTTCGAGCCTCGCCGACGTGCCCGCGGAAATCGCTTTCTGTTTCGCGACCGGCAACACCGCGCGTCAGCGCAATCTGCGCCAGGGGCTGATCGAAGTGGGCCGTCCCGCCGACCTCGTGTTCATGGACCGCGCGCAGCACACGGCGGCCGATACGTTGCTCGAAAGCGTGCAGCTCGGCGATATTCCGGGCGTGGGCATGGTGATGATCGACGGCTTGATCCGCTGCCGGCGCAGCCGCAATACGCCACCGGCCACGGAAGTGCCGGTGGTGCTGTGAACACGTATCGCACAGCGAGGCCGGCACGAACATGAACCGCCCGGCGCCTCTTACGCTGAACGTGAACGGCGCGACGCACCTCGTCAGCGCCGCCGCCGACACACCCTTGCTCTACCTGCTGCGCAACGACCTCGCGCTGAACGGTCCGAAATTCGGCTGCGGTCTCGGCGAATGCGGCGCATGCACGGTCCTGCTCGACGGCATGCCGACGCGCGCGTGCGTCACCACCGCGAAGGTCGCGTTAGGCCGCGAAATCACCACACTCGAAGGACTGGGCACGCGGGCGGCGTTGCATCCGGTGCAGCAGGCGTTCATCGAAGAACAGGCCGCGCAATGCGGCTATTGCCTGAACGGCATGATCATGACAGCCAAGGCGCTGCTCGATCGCGATCCGCATCCGAGCGTCGAGACTATCCGGCGCGAGCTGTCGCGCAATCTGTGCCGCTGCGGCACGCATGTCGAGATCGTGCGCGCGGTGCAGCGCGCCGCTGAATTGCTCGCCGCTCAAGCGGCGGCGCAATCAGCCGTGCACGATGGAGCGCGCGCATGACCGGACCGGATTTCAGCGTCGATCGACGCAACGCGCCGCCATCGCGTCAGCAACTCTACGACGTGCAGAGCGTGCTGATCGTCACGCGGCCGCCGCAAGCGCCGGTGAAGCCGGCAATCGGTCAGCCGGGCTCGCGTTCATCGTTCGTGCCGACCGAAGCGGACATGTTCCTCGTAGTGCGCGACGACGGCAGCGTGGTCGCGTTCAATGGTCACGTCGACCTCGGCACGGGCATCGGCACGGCGCTCGCGCAGATCGTCGCGGAAGAACTGGATGTGCCGTTGACGCGCGTGTCGATCGTGCTCGGCCATACGCGTGAAGCGCCGAATCAGGGGCCGACGATCGCCAGTGCGACGATTCAGATATCGGCGGTGCCATTAAGGCACGCTGCGGCGCAGGCGCGGCAGTTTCTGCTCAAGGAAGCGGCGGCGCGCTTCAATGTGAGCATCGAGCAACTCGACGTGCGTGATGGTGTCGTCTATCAAAGCGACAGCAGCACGGCGACGAAAGGCATTGGCTACGGCGAGCTGATCAGCGGAAAACGTGTCGAATTGCAGCTCGCCACGGACGCGCCTTTGAAATCACCGGACGCGTACAAGATCGTCGGCAAGAGCGCGCCGCGCGTCGATATTCCCGCGAAGGCCACCGGCGAATTGAGTTTCGTACACGACGTGCGCGTGCCGGGCATGTTGCATGGCCGCGTGGTGCGGCCGCCGTACGCCGGCGTTGCGCAGGGCGACTTCATGGGCAACAGTCTGCTGCGGGTGGATGAAGACACCATCAGCGATTTGCCCGGCATCGTCAAGGTGGTGGTGATTCGCGATTTCGTCGGCCTCGTGGCGGAACGTGAGGAAGTCGCGCAGCAGGCCGTGAAGCGGCTTCGCGTGCAATGGAAAGCGATCGACGGTTTGCCGTCGCTCGAAACCAGCGAAGAAGTGGAAGCGGCGCTGCGCGCGAATCCTGCGAAGCGGCGCGATCTGGTGATCGACGGCGATGTGGATGCAGCACTGGCGCAAGATCCCGCTCGCACATTGAAACGCACCTACGTATGGCCGTTTCAAATGCATGCGTCGATTGGACCTTCGTGCGCGGTGGCCGATTATCGCGAGGGCGCGTTGAAGGTCTGGTCGGGCACGCAGAATCCGCATTCGCTGCGCGCCGATCTCGCGCTGCTGATGGGCATGGACGAAGCGCACATCGACATCGTGCGGATGGAGGCGGCGGGCTGCTACGGCCGCAATTGCGCGGACGATGTCGCCGCCGACGCCGCGCTGCTCTCGCGCGCCGCCGGCAGTCCGGTGCGTGTGCAACTCTCGCGCGAGGACGAGCACGCGTGGGAGCCGAAAGGCGCCGCGCAATTGATGGACGTGCGCGGCGCGTTGAATGCCGAGGGCGAACTGGCCGCGTACGACTTTGCGACGCGCTATCCGTCGAACGACGCGCCGACGCTGGCGCTGCTCCTGACCGGCACGATCTCCGCGCAGCCACAAGTGTTCGAAATGGGCGACCGCACGGCCGTGCCGCCGTACGACTACCGCACCATGCGCATCGTCTGCGACGACACGCCGCCGATCGTGCGGGCGTCGTGGTTGCGCGGGGTGTCCGCGTTGCCGAACACGTTCGCGCACGAGTCCTTCATCGACGAACTCGCGGCGGAAGCGGGCGTCGATCCGGTCGAGTTTCGGCTGAAGCATTTGACCGATCCACGCGCGATCGAACTCGTGAAAGCGGTGGCGGAAAAGGCCGGTTGGGAACCGCGCAACGCCGAGCGTAACGATGAAGAAGGCGACATCGCACGCGGGCGCGGCATCGCATATGCCCGCTACGTGCATAGCAAATTCCCCGGCTTCGGCGCGGCATGGTCCGCGTGGGTGGCCGATGTCGAAGTCAACCGCAGGAGCGGCGAACTCGCGGTGACGCGCGTGGTGGTCGGCCAGGATACCGGCACGATGGTGAACCCCGACGGCGTGCGTCATCAGATTCACGGCAACGTGATCCAGACGACCAGCCGTGCGCTGAAAGAGCGCGTGACGTTCGGCGAGAACGCGGTGACGAGCCAGGAGTGGGGCGCGTATCCGATCCTGACCTTCCGTGAAGTACCGGTGATCGACGTGGTGATGATGCCGCGCCAAGGCGAGCCGCCGATGGGCGCGGGCGAATCCGCGTCGCTGCCCGGCGCGGCGGCGATTGCCAATGCGCTCTTCGATGCCACGGGCGTGCGGTTTCGGCGGCCGCCGTTCACGCCGGAAACGATCCGCGCCGCGCTTGCCGATGCTCAAGCCGAAGAGGCGGCGGCTCGCAAGAAAAAGCGCTGGCGGTTTGGTTTTCTCGGCGCTTTGGCAGCGGGCGCGGCGGGTTGGCTCGGCGCGTTGTCGCTCGCGCCGCACGCCATCGCACCGATCACGCCGCCGCTCGCGAGCGCGTTTGCGCCGGATCTCGTGGCGCGCGGCAAATTGCTGGCGTCGCTCGGCAATTGCGCGGTTTGCCATACCGCGCACAATGGCGTGCCGAACGCCGGCGGCAAACCACTCGACACGCCTTTCGGCACCGTGTACAGCACCAACATCACGCCGGACGGCCAGACCGGCATCGGCAACTGGTCGCTCGAAGCCTTCGTGCGGGCGATGCGGCAAGGCATCAGCCGCGATGGCCATCGTCTCTATCCGGCCTTTCCGTACACATCGTTTCAGAACACCTCCGACGACGATCTGAAGGCGCTCTACGCCTACCTGATGGCGCAAACGCCGGTGCGCGCGCGTCCGCCGGAAACGAAGCTGGCCTATCCGTTCAGCGTGCGTCCGTTGATGTTTGCCTGGAACGCTTTGTTTCTCGGACGCACAACCTTCACTGCCAGCGCGACGCAAAGCGCGCAATGGAATCGCGGCGCGTACCTGGTGAACGGACTCGGCCACTGCAGCGCGTGCCACACGCCGCGCAACGCCTTCGGCGCCGAGAAAACCGGCACGGCGTTCATGGGCGGCGGCACGGCGGACGGCTGGGAAGCGCCCGCGTTGTCGACGCTCTCGAACGCGCCCGTGCCCTGGAGCGAGGACGAACTCTTCAGCTATCTGCGCAACGGCCACGCGCCGCTGCACGGCGTCGCGGCGGGGCCGATGGCGCCGGTAGTCGGCGATCTGGCGGCGCTGCCCGACAGCGATATTCGGGCGATGGCCACGTATCTCGCGTCGCTCAATCCGTTGGAGCCGAACGCCGATCCGGCAGCGGTGGCGCGTCAGTACGAACAGGCCAGCGCGATCTCGGGCGCGCCTGCCGGGCTCGGCGCGCGGCTTTTCGACGGCGCGTGCGCTGCTTGTCATCACACGGGCAGCGGGCCGCAATTGTTCGGCGCGCATCCTTCGCTGGCGCTTAACACGAATCTGCACAGCGCGACGCCCGATAACCTGATTCGCGTGATTCTCGACGGCATCGGCTCGCCTGCGCGGCCCGAACTCGGTACGATGCCGGCTTACCGCGACAGTTTCAACGACGCCCAGGTCGCCGAACTCGTGTCGTACCTGCGTCAGCAATTCGCCGGTGGCAAGCCGGCATGGCAGGACGTCACGGCGAGCGTCGCGCGGATTCGCGCAACGCCGCGAGCCGACTGAATCGCGAACCGCTTGAACGCTCGATAACAATCACCGCATTCCCGCAATCCTTTTGATAACGGAGAAACGCATGACCACGCGCGCAGGATGGATCTCTCGCCTCATGGTGCCGACGCTGTTCTCGCTCGCCGCCTTGAGCGCGAGCGCACAGCAGACCATCAAGATCGGCGAGATCAACAGCTACAAGGCGCAGCCCGCCTTTCTCGGGCCTTACAAGAACGGCTGGAATCTCGCGCTCGAGCAGGTGAACGCCGCGGGCGGCGTGCTCGGCAAACAGCTCGAAGTGGTGTCGCGCGACGACAACGGCAACCCGGGCGACACGATCCGCGTCGCGCAGGAACTGATC
Source organism: Paraburkholderia sp. NPDC080076 (assembly GCF_050281145.1). Classification (NCBI taxonomy): domain Bacteria; kingdom Pseudomonadati; phylum Pseudomonadota; class Betaproteobacteria; order Burkholderiales; family Burkholderiaceae; genus Paraburkholderia; species Paraburkholderia sp. NPDC080076. Next base: position 583,032 of record NZ_JBNNWQ010000001.1, read on the forward strand.
GCGCGCGAGCAGGTGCAGTTGCTGTTCGGCGGCTTCCTCTCGAACACCGGTCTTGCGCTGACCGACTTCGCGAAGCAGAAGAAGATTTTCTTCCTCGCCGCTGAACCGCTGACCGACAAGATCGTGTGGGCCGATGGCAACAAATACACGTACCGTCTGCGGCCTTCCACGTATATGCAGGTGGCAATGCTGGTGCCGGAAGCGGCCAAGCTGCATAAGAAGCGCTGGGCGCTGGTGTATCCGAACTACGAGTACGGGCAATCGGCCGTGGCGACCTTCAAGAAGCTGCTGACGGCGGCGCAGCCCGACGTGCAGTTCGTCGCCGAGCAGGCCACACCGCTCGGCAACGTCGATGCGGGCGCCGTGACGCAGGCAATCGCCGACGCCAAGCCGGATGCGATCTTCAACGTGCTGTTCGGCGCGGACCTCGGCAAGTTCGTGCGTGAGGGCAATACGCGCGGGCTCTTCAAGGATCGCAGCGTGGTGTCGCTGCTGACGGGCGAGCCGGATTATCTCGACCCGCTGGGCGCTGAAGCGCCGACCGGCTGGATCGTGACGGGCTATCCGTGGTATTCGATCGATACGGCGGCCAACAAGAAGTTCGTCGATGCGTATCAGGCCAAGTATCACGACTATCCGCGGCTCGGGTCGGTGGTGGGCTATTCGGCGTTGATGTCGATTGCGGCGGGGATCAAGAAGGCCGGGTCGGTCGATCCGGACAAGCTCGCCGCCGCGTTCAAGGGCCTTGGTGTGGATACACCGTTTGGGCCGATCAGCTATCGCGCGCAGGACAATCAGTCGACCATGGGCGCATATGTCGGCGTGACGGGTTTGAAGGACGGCAAGGGCGTGATGACGTCGTACCGGTATATCGATGGCGCGAGTGTTCAGCCGTCGGATGCCGAGGTCAAGAAGCTGCGGCCTGCCGAGTAAGGTCTTGACGCCTGCGGCGCGCGCCGCCGCAGGCGTGTGGAGAGCAACATACGCCGCCGCTGCACGGCAACGCACGGCAACGCACGGCGATAGGCGGAGAATTACTCCTCCGCGTCGTGCTCGATCACGAATCGTTTCAGATAAGCCAGCACGGCGGCTTCGACCGCGCGATGATCCGCGGTGCTTTTGGAGCCCGCATTCTCCTCGTCGCCGAACAGAGTGGACGGTGCGTTGTGCACATCCACTTCCTGGCCTTCGCGAAAGACGCGAATCTCATGAACGTCTTCGGCGTACTCGGCGATCCAGTGCACGCCTTCGATATGCGCGCCGGCACGTACGGTAGGTATCTTCATGGACGTCTCCCGTCGGGCCGGACCACACGCCAACCCTTACCAATACCATACGCCGTCCAGATGTGCGGCGCGAGTCCTGTTGCACAGTTGCTCCGGGAAACATTTTTCGCGCGCGCCACAATATTCACGCGCCTGAAACGTCTTCAGGCGCATGGAACCGCCACTCACTTCGCACACGATGACCGAACGAGACACCGACATCACCGCGACCGTGGTGCGTGAGCGCACGAGGCTCGTCAATTTTATCCGGCGTCGAATACGCGACCCGGACGATGCCGAGGACATCCTGCAGGATGTGTTCCACGAATTCGTGCAGGCTTACCGGCTTCCCGCTCCGATCGAACAAGCGAGCGCGTGGCTGTTCCGTGCCGCGCGCAATCGCATCGTCGATCGTTTTCGCAAGAAGAAAGAGCAGCCGCTGGCAGATCTGTCCGCGGCTGGCGACGACGCCGACAGTGAGTATCGCCTCGACCTCGATCTGCCGGCGCACGATGCGGGTCCCGAAGCCCTCTACGCGCGCGCTCTATTGCTCAAGGCCTTACAGGATGCGCTCGATGAGCTGCCGGCGAATCAACGTGAGGTATTTATCGCACACGAACTGGAGGGCCGGTCCTTCAAGGACATGGTGGCGGAAAGCGGCGTCACGCTCAATACGTTGCTCGCGCGCAAACGCTACGCGGTCTTGCATCTGCGCGCCCGGCTGCAGGCCATTTATGACGAACTGGGTATCTAGAGGAGTCGAAGGATGAATTTTCGAATCAGATGTGCGGGTAAGGCACTGCTTGTGGTGGTCGCTATCGGCGTGCTCGGCTGGGTGGTCATGACTCTATGGAATTGGGTGATTCCGGCGCTATTCGTCGGCGCCCGTGCGATCGACTTCGCGCATGCGTTGGGCTTGCTGGTTTTGAGCCGCATCCTGTTTGGCGGATTCCGCGGACACGGCGGCTGGCGGGAACGGCGTCGCTGGCGCAAATGGGAAGCGATGACGCCCGAAGAACGCGAGCATTTCCAGACGGCGTGGCGATCGGGTCGCGCTCGGCGCACGGGAGATTGAACATGCGCGAGACATCACCGGCCGAGTGCAAACAGAAGCCGGGCGTGATTGCACCCGTGGTCGACCTGACACGTTGCGAGGGAAAGGGCGATTGCCTGGAGGTCTGCCCCGAGAAGGTGTTTGAGATCCGGCGCATCGATGAGGTCGACTATCGCAGCCTCGATTTGATGCATCGCCTCAAGCTGCGCGTGCACGGAATGAAAGTCGCCTACACGCCCAACGCGCACGCCTGCCGGTCATGCGGTCTGTGCGTGACGGCGTGCCCGGAACGCGCGATCAAGCTGGCCAGAACGACATAGCGCCACACGTTTTAGCTGATGGCGAAAAGACAGTGCGCCTGCCGGAGGCAGTGGTCTGTCGTTTGATACGTCAACAGCATTTTCGGTCTCGTCAAGGAGCGCACATGGCTTCATCAACCACAGGTCTTCTGCAACGGCTTCATGAACAGAGCCAGACAGAGGTCATAGCCCGCGCACGGGCGCAGTTCCAGGGATCGAGCCAGGAGTTTCAGGATCTTGCAGAGGAATACGACATGCTCGCGCCACGTCTGCGTGGACGGTTTCTCGAAACGCTCGGGCTATCTAGCGAAGACTTCGAATCCTCGCAAGGCACACCGCTATCGTTAGCCGTGTCGGCGGAGACGGGAAGGTTTTTGAGCAACATGGTGCTCTCGCACAAACCGGCCCGAGTCCTCGAACTCGGCAGTTCCTGCGGCGTGTCCACGCTGTACTTCGCCGAGGCCCTTCGCACGCTAGGCAGTGGCATGGTTGTAGCGACCGAACTCGACGCTGTTAAATGCGCACATCTTCGGGCCCACGTCAGAACGGCGGGCGTGCAAGCGTATGTCGACCTGCGGGAGGGTGATGTATTCCAGACCATTTCCAAACTGGACGGCACTTTCGACATGGTCTTTATCGACGTATGGGCCAGCACCTATCTCAATCTATTCAAGCAAATTGAACGGCTGCTACGTCCCGGATCTATCGTTCTGGCCGACAACATGTACACAGCCGAGGACGCCGTTCGGCCATACAAGCACTATCTTGACGGCAATCCGCGCTTCTCGACAACGACGCTGGACTTTGAATCGGGGCTCGAATTTACGGTTGTCGTCTCTTAAGCTAACGAAGAGCGGTGCCGCCGTACGGGCGAAGAGTCGTCAGGACAGGCACTTCCATCACATGAGTACGGGAGAATGAGCAGCCCCCACCGGGACTGCGGGCGGCGAACTTGACGAAACGCCACGGGCAATTGTCGAAGTCGGCTGGCTTCAGACGGCGTTTTTCAGCGCGATTCGCCTGCCAGACGCCGCGCGGCACACGCGTTGCTGCATGACACAGGCCACATCCAACTGGAGAACTGTCATGCCTGAAAAGAAAACGATCGAGCGTGCTAAGACCGACAAACGCGCCGGCAAAGCATCGAGCACCCAAGCAGGAGAATTCGTCAAGGAACAGGTCGATAAGGTGCGTGCCGGCAAGCACGGCGTCAGGTCGGCCAAGCAGGCGATTGCGATCGGCCTCTCGGAAGCGCGCCGTGCGGGCGTCGCCGTAAAGTCGCCGAAGAAGGGCACGGCAAGTGAGGCCACCCGCAAGAAGGCCGCTACGGATAACGCCGCGGGCCAGCACAAGAGCACTACGAAGAAGACCACCGAGTCGACTGCGAAGCGTTCGCGTGCCGCCACTAATGCGTTGAAGCGCGAGGGCGGCGCGGGCGCATCGCCGGCAGCGCTGTCGAAGCAGACGAAGACGGCGGCAGCCAAACGCCCCGCCGCCAGCCGTTCCGCGGCGGCGAAGAAGGCTGCTGCGACTAAGGGTGCTGCAGGCCGTTCGGCGGCTGCGAAGAAAGCCGCTCATACGCGGGCTTCGCGTACGCACCATTGAGCTTCGCGGCAGTCGCGCGGCGCGACGTTCAGCTGAGCTGAGCGGGGCCGGGCCGGCGGCTCGCCGGCCGCCGCGCCCGGCGGCGGCCGCGCCGCGTTGCGCGATGTCGCCATCCTCGGCGTGCGTTGCTTGAGCGTGTGACGCACATAGCGCATTCGAAAAAAAGGCGGCGCAAATTACGCGCCGCCTTCTTTCTGCTGCCTATCGCGAGCTGATTACTGCACCGTAGCCAACACGTCGCCCACGGTCTTGAAGATGTGCGCGATCTGCTCTTCGTTGATGATGAGCGGCGGCGAGAACGCGAGAATATCGCCCGTAAAGCGCACCAGCACGCCCGCTTCGAAGCACTTGACGAACGCTTCGTAAGCCCGCGCGCCCGGCGCGCCGTCGCGCGATTCGAGTTCCACGCCGGCGATCATGCCGAGGTTGCGCACGTCCTTCACGTGCTTCGCGCCACGCAGCGAGTGAGCCGCCGCTTCGAACGTCGGCGCAAGCGTCGCGGCCCGTTCGAACAGACCTTCGCGCTTATACAGATCGAGCGTGGCGACCGCGGCTGCCGTCGCGACCGGGTGGGCCGAATACGTGTAGCCGTGGAACAGCTCGATCGCACCTTGCGCGCCGCTGTTCACGATCGTGTCGTGGATCGTGCGGCTCGCGGCCACCGCGCCCATCGGAATCGCGGCATTGTTGATCGCCTTCGCCATCGTGATCAGGTCCGGCGTCACGCCGAAGTATTCGCTCGCCGTGGCCTTGCCGACGCGGCCGAAAGCGGTGATCACTTCGTCGAAAATCAGCAGGATGCCGTGCTTCGTGCAGATCTCGCGCAGCTTTTGCAGATAGCCTTGCGGCGGAATCAGCACGCCCGTCGAGCCGGCCACCGGTTCGACGATCACCGCGGCGATGGTCGACGCATCGTGCAGCGTGACGATGCGTTCCAGTTCCTCGGCGAGATGCGCGCCCCAGGCCGGCTGGCCTTTCGAGAACGCGTTGTGTTCGAGGTTATGCGTGTGCGGCAGATGATCGACCGCCGGCAGCAGCGCGCCCGAGAAGGTCTTGCGGTTCGGCGCGATGCCGCCGACCGAGATGCCGCCGAAGCCCACGCCGTGGTAGCCGCGCTCGCGCCCGATCAGGCGTGTGCGTTGGCCTTCGCCGCGCGAACGGTGGTACGCGAGCGCGATTTTCAGCGCGGTGTCGACCGATTCCGAACCCGAGTTCGTGAAGAAGATGCGGTCGAGGCCTTCCGGCATCAGTTCGGCGACTTTGGTGGCCGCTTCGAAGGCGACCGGGTGGCCCATCTGGAAGGTCGGCGCGAAGTCGAGCTTCGAGAGTTGCTGGGTGATCGCCGCAACAATTTCTTCGCGGCCGTGACCGGCGTTCACGCACCACAGACCCGCGCAACCGTCGAGCACTTCACGCCCGTCCGTGCTGCGGTAGTACATGCCCTTGGCCGATTCCAGCAGGCGCGGCGCGGCCTTGAACTGGCGGTTGGCGGTAAAGGGCATCCAGAAAGACGACAGATCGTCGATGACGGGGCGCGAAGTCATGGGTATCTCCTCGAAGTGGTCGCCCAAGGGTTTCCATTGGGGCATGGCGAAACTGTAGCGTTCGCGGTTTAATGGCGGCATAAACAGTTGACGCAGTGTGGCGCTAACTGTGTTGGTGGATTCGCAGCAACTGTGTCGAAGCTTGCCGTGGCAGGCCGGCAAGCTCGCCGGCGCCGCATTTCAAACGTACTCATATGCCCAGCCGCCTTGCGCGGTCCGCTTTTTCGTCCTGATCATGATCGAACTACAACTCGAGCGCGACCGGCGCGCCGCTCCCACGCTCGTCGAGCAGGTGGTGCAAGGCTTTGCGCGCGCCATCGAAGGGCAATCGCTGCGCGCGGGCGCGCTGCTGCCGTCGGTGCGGCAACTGGCGCAAAGCCACGACCTGAGCACCTTCACGGTCACGGAGGCGTACAACCGGCTGGTGTCGATGGGCCTCGTGGTCGCGCGGCGCGGTTCCGGCTATCGCGTGGCGGCGCGCTCGCAGTCCGCGCGGGTCGCCGCCACCGACTGGCAGCCGCCGAGCCTCACCGCGACCTGGCTCCTGTCCGACGTGTTCGCCGATCATTCGGTGCCGATCAAGGCGGGCGGCGGCTGGCTGCCGAACGAGTGGATCAACGAGACGGGTTTGCAACATGCGCTGCGCGCCATGAGCCGGGTGCCGGCGGCGCGTCTCGGCGATTACGGGCATCCGTACGGATTCGCGCCGCTGCGCGAGCGAATCGCCGAGCAACTCGACCGGCGCGGCCTGCCGGTGGATGTCTCGAACATCCTGCTCACGCAAGGCGCGACGCAAGGGCTGGATCTGATCGTGCGCACGCTGCTGCGCGCGGGCGACGCCGTGATCGTCGAAGATCCCGGCTATTGCAATCTGCTGCAGATTCTCAAGCTGGCCGGACTGGTGGTGCATGGCGTGCCGCGCACGCCGGCGGGCGTCGATACGGACGTGCTCGAAGCGCTGGTCGCCGAGCACAAGCCGAAGGCGATCTTCGTCAACACGACGCTGCAGAATCCGACCGGCGCGACCTTCGGCATGTCGGCGGCGTTCCGCTTGCTGCAGATCGCCGAGCGTCAGCGCATGTGGGTGATCGAAGACGATGTGAGCCGCGAACTCGCGCCGTCCGGCGCGCCGCTCTTCGCGGCGATGGAAGGCTTGCAGCGGGTGCTTTACGTCGGCGGTTTTTCGAAGACGGTGACGCCGGGGCTGCGTTGCGGCTACGTGGTCGCCGAGCGCGCGGTGCTGCGCGAATTGGCGCGCACGAAGATGGCGGTGGGGTTGACGTCGTCGGAGGCGATCGAGCGGATCGTCGACAAGGTGTTGCTGGAGGGGCGCTATGCGCGTCACGTGGAAGCCGTCAACGAACGTCTCAAGCTCGCGCACGCGACCGTCGAAGAGCGGCTCGATTCGCTCGGCCTCGAACTGTTTCACCGGCCGCGCGCCGGACTGTTCCTGTGGGCGCGTTTGCCGATCGAAGCAGAGCGGGCCGGCGAAGTGGCGACGGCCGCCCTCACTCACGGTATCTGGCTCGCGCCGGGCTCCTACTTCCGTCCCGACGATGCCCCGAGCGCCTGGTTCCGCTTCAACGCACCGTATTCGACGGACGATGCGTTGTGGCGGTTTATCGAGCGAGTCGGGCAGGGCGCGTTATAGCGACCGGGTTCAGGCCGACTGTCCGATCAGCTTCAGCGCGATCGGATACAGCGACAGCACCAGCAGCAGCGCCATCGCCACATTGAAAACGCGCAACCGCTTCGGGTCCGACAGCACCTGCCGCATGGCGGTGCCGAAACCCGCCCACAGGCAGATGCACGGAAAGCCGATCACGTAGAAGATCACCGCCATCGCAATGGCGTTCATGCTGTAGCTCTCGCTGAGGTGGATCGTCGTGGCGGCGGTCAGCACCATCATCCATGCCTTCGGATTGACCCACTGGAAGGCGATCGCTTCGTAGAACTTCATGGGCCGGCGCTCGCCTTTTTTTACCTTCAACTCGCCCGAAGTGCCGATCTTCCACGCGAGATACAGCAGATACGCGACGCTCGCGACCTCGAGCACCGTGTAGAGCACGGGGAAATGCACGAAGGCTTCGCCCAGACCGATCCCGACCGACAGCATCAACAGCACGACGCCGGCGCTAATGCCGGACAGATGCGGCAACGTGCGGCGGAACCCGAAATTGACGCCCGAGGCCAGCAGCATCGTGTTGTTCGGACCGGGCGTGATGGTGGTGACGAGCGCGAACAGGATGCCGGCGGGCAGCGCGCTGAGACTGAGAAATGACATGGCAAGCTCCGGTGTCGGGCGGAAGAACATTGGAGCATTCTAGCGAGCGTTGCCGGTACAGTACCGGTACGGTTTGTGAGATGGTGTCCGGTACGGGTAGCGGTGGATTGCCTGCGTGCGGCGGTCCGCGGATCGATATAAGACGACCGTAGTACTGAGATTGATATCGCAGCGGAAGGTGTCGCCGGAGAACTGGCCAATCGTTCCAAAGACCGGCGGCGCAGCGCGCGTGGCGCCACCCGCGCTGCGTCCAACACCGACGCCTGTCAGTCGATATAACGCAACCCCAGCTTCGCGAGCGGCTCACGCATCTGGTACATGTCGAGCCCCAACACGCCCGAGGCGAGTTTCGCGCGCTTCTGCGCTTCGTTCGCCTCGCGTGCGCTCGCGTTCTCGAGCGTTCGCGCCGCCATTGCTTGCGGTACGACGACCACGCCATCCTGATCCGCGACGATGACGTCGCCCGGCGTAACGAGCGCGCCCGCGCATACCACCGGCACGTTGACCGAGCCTAAGGTCGCCTTGATCGTGCCTTTCGACGAGATCGCCTTGCTCCACACGGGGAAGTTCATTTCGGCGAGCACGCTGACGTCGCGTACGCCCGCATCGATGACCAGTCCGCGCGCGCCGCGCGCCTTGAAGCTGGTGGCGAGCAGATCGCCGAAGTAACCGTCGGTGCAATCGGCGGTGATGGCGGCAACCACCAGGTCGCCGGGTTGAATCTGTTCGGCGGCCACGTGCAGCATCCAGTTGTCGCCGGGATGCAAGAGCACGGTGACGGCCGTGCCCGATGCATTCGCACCGGCATAGATCGGCCGCATATACGGCTTGAGCAGACCGGTGCGGCCCATTGCTTCATGCACGGTAGCGCTGCCGAGCACGCCGAGTGCGTCCGCGACGCCGCTGTCCGCGCGCGTGATGTTGCGATAAACGACTCCGAGTTCGTACATGATCAACGTCCTTGCGCGGTGAGGGCGGCATCCAGACGCGGATAGACGCGGCGTGCATTACCTTCGTAAATCTTGAAGCGCTGTTCGGGGTGCATGTCGGCGGCTTCGATGTAGCGTTTCGTATCGTCGAAATAGTGCTGCGTGTACGGATCGATACCGCGCACCGCGCCGATCATCTCGCTCGCGAACAGAATGTTGTCGACGGGAATCACTTCGGTTAGCAGATTGATGCCGGGCTGGTGATACACGCAGGTGTCGAAGAAGATGTTGTCGAGCAGGTGCTCTTCCAGTGGCGGCTTTTTCATCTCCTGCGCGAGACCGCGGAAACGACCCCAGTGATACGGCACCGCGCCGCCGCCATGCGGAATCACGAAACGCAGCGTGGGGAAATCGTGAAACAGGTCCGACGTCAGGCACTGCATGAAGGCAGTCGTATCCGCGTTCAGGTAGTGCGCGCCGGTCGTATGGAAACACGCGTTGCAGCTCGTGCTCACGTGAATCATTGCCGGAATGTCGTACTCGACCATCTTCTCGTAGATCGGATACCAGTAGCGGTCGGAGAGCGGCGGGCTCGTCCAGTGGCCGCCGGACGGATCAGGATTCAGATTGATCGCGACGTTGCCGTACTCTTCGACGCATTTCACCAGTTCGCGAATGCAGCTCGCCGTATCGACGCCCGGACTCTGCGGCAGCATCGCCGCGGGAATGAAATGCCGCGGAAACAACTGGCTCACGCGGTAGCACAACTCGTTGCAGATCGCCGCCCAGGTGCTCGACACCTCGAAGTCGCCGATGTGATGCGCCATGAAGCTCGCACGTGGACTGAACACGGTGAGATCGAGCCCGCGTTCGCGCATCAGTCGCAACTGGTTGGTCTCGATCGAGTCGCGCAGTTCGTCGTCGCTGATGTTCAGTTCGGACGGCTTGGGGCGGCTCGCCGGCTGGCCGATCGCCGCGATCTGGCGGTTGCGCCAGGTCTCCAGCGCTTTGGGCGCGGTCGTGTAGTGCCCGTGGATGTCGATGATCATGGTTGGCTCCTGGGAAATTCGGCGCGTGCATCGATCACGCGCATCGGGATGTGAGTTCGACGTACTAGAACAGCACGTCGATGCCGACGGTGACGGCCGTCTGACTCGACGCGCCGGCTGGGTTCAGCGTGCTGACCACCGCGTGCTTGTACGAGGTGTAATCGACTTCGCCGTAGAGCGTGGTGCGCTTGGACAGCAGATAGGCGAGCGAAACGATCGACAGGCCGCGGCGGCTGGCCTTGTCGTTCGACACGGTGGTCTGGTAGTAGCCGCCGTCGAAAATCATGTCCGGCCTGATGGTCCATGAAATGCCGCCGAAGGCGTTGTTGGTCACCTGGTGCGGTGCGGCCGGATTCTGCAGGTCTTCTGACATGAAGCCGCCCGACACCCGCACCGGGCCGATTTTGTAGGCGGCACCGGCCATGTAATAGCTGTCGCCGATGTAGGTCGTCCCGGTCAGTATGTTGCGATGCCCGTACACGCCGCCGAGGCTCGCCGGACCGGCGCTATAGCTCATGCCGACTGAACGCGTCGCTCCACTGCTGAAATTTCCCGGCACACCACCGAACGAGTTGTCCACTTCGAACAGCAATGGCCCGAAGACATTCTTGTACTTGACGGCGTTGTTGTTGCGCGTGCCGTCCGAGGCCGTGGTCAACGGCAGGATCGGCGTGAAGTGAAAACCGAACGGATCGTAGATACTGATGATGTCGTGCGAAATCGTGTACTGGCGGCCGAGGTCGATCGACCCGTACTTCGAATTGCCAATGCCGACGAATGCCTGCCGGTTGAATTCGACGCCGGTGGTATTGTCGAACTGCCCATTGCCGAGATTGAAGCCGCTCTCCAACTGGAAGTGCGCGTTCCAGCCGTCACCCAGGTCTTCCTTTCCCAGGAAGCCGAGTTTGTTCGAACTGTAGTAGCCGTTCGAATTCATGGTCACCACCGTGCCGCCGCCTTTTGCCGCGTTCGTCTGGTAACGTACGCCACCGTCTGCCGTGCCGTATAGCTGGACGCTCGATTGCGCGTGTGCGGACATTGCGCCCAGCGTGCCGGCCGCTGCCGACAGTCCAACCCCAATGGTTCTCCAAACCTTTGTTTTCATAGTACGTCTCCGATCTAATGTCGTTGTGTGGAACCGCTGGCAATGGCAGGGCAGCGCCATACGATTCGTATGACTAAATAAAAGTTATGCTTTCAGATCCGGTTTTCGATTTCATCGGACCGGCGGAGCTCACTCATCGGTGCCGCCGGCCTTGCGGACATTCGTGGCTAATTGCCTGCCTGGCCGCTGCTCGTATGATTGAGGCGTCCCGGCGAAGGCGGAGCCGGCTTGAAGCCGGTTTTCAGTTCACGGCGCAGCGCGCCGCGGTCGAGCGCCTTTTCCCAGTTCGCTACCACGATGGTCGCCACGCTATTGCCGACGATGTTGGTGAACACGAATCCGCTGGACATGGCCTTGTGAATGCCGAGAATCAGGGCGATCGATTCGACCGGAATCGTGTTCGATGCGGCGAGGGTCGCCGCCAGCACGGCAATCGCCGCACCGGATACGCCTGCCGCGCCCTTCGACGTCAGCAGCAAGACGGCGAGCAGTACCAGTTGATCGTGCCAGTTCATCGGCGTGTTGGTGGCTTGGGCGAGAAACACGGCGGCTGCGGCGAAATACAGGCACGTGCCGTCGTGATTGAACGAGTACGCCGTCGGCAGCACCAGACCGACCACCGATTTTTCGCAGCCGAGCCGTTCGAGTTTGTCGATCAATTGTGGGAAGACCGTCTCCGACGAACTCGTACCGATCACCAGCAGCAACTCCGCGCCGATATAGCGCATCAAACGCAGCAGGCTGAAGCCGTTGACTTTCGCGATCGGCCAGAGAATCAGCAAGAAGAACAGCGCGCAGGTCAGATAGAACTCGAGCACGAGTTTGCCGAGCGAGATCAGCGTGCCGAAACCAAACTTGCTGACCGTGTAGGCGATCGCGCCGAACGCGGCGAGCGGCGCGATTTTCATCGTCAAGCCGATGATCCAGAAGAGCGAGCCTGACACCGAGTCGATCAGATTCAACGCCGGCTGCGCACGCTCGCCGATTGCGGCGAGGCCGAATGCGAACAGTACCGAGAAGAACAGCACCTGCAGCACGTCGCCGCCGGCGAACGCGCTGATCGCAGTGTGCGGAATCACGTTCAGCAGGAATTCGCTCGTCGTGACGACGTGATGCGCGTTGGCGACGTACGTATCGACGGCGGCGGAGTGCACGCTATGCATGTCCACGTTCATGCCGACACCGGGCTTGAGCACATTGATGACCACGAGGCCCAGCACCAGGGCGAGCGAGGTCACCACTTCAAAGTAGAAGAGCGCCTTGATCGCCACGCGGCCAACTTTCTTGAAGTCGTTGACGCCCGCGATGCCGCTGCATACGGTGCAAAAAATGATCGGACCGATCAGCATCTGGATGATGCGGATAAAGGCGTCGCCCACGGGTTGCAGATCGATGCCGAACTTCGGAAAGAAGTAACCCGTGGCGATACCTAGCGCCATGCCAGCCAACACCTGGAACGACAGGTCGAGATAGAACGGCTGACGTTCCCTGGGTTTCGCGGCGGTGGACTTGCCGGGCAAGCTCATGGTGTCTCCTTAACAAACTGCGGCGAACTTGGGTTCGCTCAAAAATCGTGAAACGGACGAATGCTGTGTCAGCGTGCGGCGTCGCCCAGAATGTCGAGGCTGTCGGCGAAGATCTCGTCGACGGTCAGCTTGCGTGGCAACAGCTGTTGCTGCTCGCAGAACGCAAGGGTTTCTTCAAGCGGCCCGCGCAGTGCGTCGTAGCCGAATAGCAGTTTGTCCGGCTTGTTGGCGTTTTCCGCGGCGTTCTCTGCGGCGGCCAATGCCTTGCCGCGGCTCAGCAGGTCGTACACGGCACGCACGGCTTGCGGATTCGAATCGGCCAGCGCTTGCGTCACCACCACGACGTGATTGATCGGCACGTAACGATGAAGCGTGTACCACTCGCGGTCGGCGGCGGCCGCATTGTCGATCAGCGGTTTGAATTCAGGCTCGTCCGGCAGATCGTTGCCGAGAATGGCGGCGTCGATCTCGCCCGCGCGAAGCATCGGCAGCAATTGCTTGCCGGGGGCGGCGCGCTGCGCGAAAACGGGGTCGGCATACTCTTCCAGATGCGCGCCTTCGATTGTCACCCATTCGATCTGTTCGAGCGGCACGCCATAGGTTTGCCCGAGAATGGCGCGTACCCACATGCCGGTGGTCTGCGAGTAGGCGCGCACGCCCACCTTCTTGCCTGCGAGACTGCCGACATCGAGTTTGCCCCGCTCCGCATTATAAATAATGCAGCCTTGCTGAAAGCGCGCGGCCACGACAGTGGGCAAGAGCACCACCGGCTTGCCATAGGCCTTCGCCTGCAGATACGTGACGATCGCCAGTTCGCTGACGTCGTACGCCTGACGGCGCGCCATCGGCGCGAACGCACGATGAATCGGCTCGACGTCCTCGAACAGCAACTCGACGGTCGGGTCAGTCAGCTCGCCGGCTTTCAGCGCCCGCGTGTGCGGATAGGTTTTCAGCGCGGTCTTCAGGCGCAGCGGTTGTGTGGAGGTGCTCACAATCGGGTTTTCCTGTTTCGTTCGAGGTGAAGATATCAAGCGGCGAGTGCCGGATAAACCGCACGCGCGGTGCCGCCGAAAATCGCTTCGCGCGCGTCGGCGGGCAGCATCGACAGACTCTCGCGGGCCTCGGCGAGCAGTTGCGGCAGCGCGCCTTCGGCGGCGGGAAAGTTCGAGCCCCACGCAATACGATCAGCGCCGAATGCATCGAGCACGCGCGGGAAGAATGCGGCGGGCGTCGACGCGCCACGCGAGGCTTCGACGATCGTGCGATTCGTGAGCTTCAGGAACACCCCCTGATGCGACGCGAGGCTGAAGAGCGGTGCCGCTGCTTCGTACGGCGGGCCGCCAGCGAGTTCGGGACGTGCGAGGTGATCGAGCAGGACCCGGATGTCCGGAAAGCGCGAGAGCATGTTCACGAGCGCGGGAATGCCTTGCGCGGTCATCTGCAGGCAGATCGACACATTGTGGCGCTGCGCGTAGTCCCATACCGGGAACGAGCGCTCGTCGTCGAGCCAGCCTGCCTGGCCGGGCATCGTGCTGCCGGTGGTGAAAAGGCGCAGGCCCGAGAGGCCCGCGTCGAGCCAGCGCTGCATTTGCGTGACGGCGTCGCTTGCCAGCACGTCGATCGAAAATACGCCCGCGAAACGATCCGCATGGCTGCGCACCGCTTCGACCACATAACTATTGTCGTTGCCGTATACCGTCGAAGCTTGCACCACCACCGCGCGGTCGACGCCGGCTTCGTCCATCGAGGCGAGCAGACCTTCGAAACTGACCGGACGTTTCGCCGACCACTCCGATTGATGGCCGCCGACCGGCGCGAGTGGATAACGTTGTTTATCTGGGGAAATTGCGTGAGTGTGCGTGTCGATGACGACGGACATGAAGGCGCTCCTGACTGAAAACTTTCTAATGGAATGAGCGTTACTGTAAGCGCGATGTGGCCGGAGCCCTCAATACGAAGTGAGGCCCAGCCCATAAATTTACGTTAAGCTAAGGGTTTTCACATAGCCGGTTTGGAGGGGCGATGAAGGCTGTCGAACATGCATCGGCGGACGACGATCTGGCGCGATTGAGGCGTCTCTTCCTGTTCGACGCGGTGTGCGAAGCCGGCGGAATCGGGCAGGCGGCGGTCCGCGCGGGGCGCACGCAGCCGGCGGTGAGCGTCGCCATTAGCAAGCTGGAAGCGAGCTTTGGCGGCCAACTGTTCGAGCGCGGTTTCGGCGGCAGCGAATTGACGGGAGAGGGCGCGATCCTGCAGCGGCGCGTGCGCCGCATGCTCGATCAGATGGAGCGTGCCGTGACGAGCCTGAGCGGCCAATCGGCGGCAAACGCGGCCAAGATTTGCCGCCGTCTGACCGACGCGCAGGTGCGCTGTCATATCGCCATCGCCAACGCGGGGTCCGCGGCGGAGGCCGCGTTGTCGTTGGGCATTTCACAGCCGGCGGTGCATCGGGCCGCGCGGCAAATCGAGCAGAACGTCGGCGTGTCGCTTTACCGGCGGCGCGTGCACAGCGTGTCGGCGAACGCCGCGGGGATCGAATTCGCGCGCTGTCTGAGTCTCGCGCTCTACGAGATCGCGCAGGCAGGGGAGGATCTGGCATACGCCCGCGGGCAGCTCACCGGGAAGGTGGCGATCGGTGTCTTGCCGTTGCTGCCGTCGCGGCTCGTCGCGCGCGCCATTCAACGGCTGCGCGAGCGCTATCCCGCCGCGCGCGTCACGGTCGAAGAGGGTTCCCATGCGCTTTTGCTGCACGAATTGCGCAGCGGCATGATCGACATCATTGTCGGTGGTTTGCGCGAGCCTCGCCTCACGGGCTCCGTGCAGGAGACCGAACTGTTTGCCGATCCTTACGTCGTGGCTGTGCGCAAGGGGCATCGACTGGCCAAACGGAAAACCGTCGGGCTTCTCGATCTCGCCGACTACGACTGGGTCATGCCTCAGCGCAACGTGCCGCGACGCGCGGTGATCGATTCGATTTTCGGGCAGTTGCCCGTCAAGCCGCCTCTGGTGCTCGAGACCAGTTCGCTCGCAATGATGCTCGCGATGCTGATGGAGAGCGATTGCATCACGCTGCTATCCCGTGCGCAGATCCGCGACGCCTATCCGGGACGCGAGCTGGTGGCGCTGGAACTGGAGACGCCCGAGGCAAGCCGGGCGGTCGGCTATACCGTGCGCACCGACTGGCTGGGCACGGCGGTGCAGCAGGCCTTCGTCGAGGTTTTGCGCGGAGAATGCGCGGCTGAATCCAACTACGAGCCGTGATGGCCGGTGCGCTACCCGAACGGCGATTTGCGGGTAAACTCGATTAGGGAATTTGCATAAAAGTAAAATATTGACGTTAAATTAACGACCGACTACCTTTACCTCTAATGCGACGGACTACCCGGGGCGCAGCAATCGCGACGAGAGAGTTGCCATGTCACACACCCTGTTTCGACGTTTTCGAGGATTGGTCGTCAGCGCCCTGATGGGCGCAGCAGTGCTCATGTCAGCGCCGGCCTTTTCGGCCGGCGACACGCTGAGAGTCGCAACCGAGGGCACCTATCCGCCGTGGAGCTTTAAAGACGCCTCCGGCCAGCTTCAGGGCTTCGACGTGGACATTGCGAATGCCCTTTGCGCACAGATGAAGCTGAAATGCCAGATCGTTGCGCAAGCGTGGGACGGCATCATTCCTGGTCTTCAGGCCAATCGATATGACGCCATCGTCGCGTCGATGTCGACGACGCCTGCGCGACGCAAACAGGTTCTGTTCACCAACAAGTACAAGGACACGACGTCGAGCTTTATCGCGGCAAAAGACAGCGGCATCAAGGACGTCTCGCCCGCGGCACTGAAGGGCAAGCGCATCGGCGTTCAACGCGGCTCGTCGCAGCACCAGTGGCTCGTCGCCAACGGTTACGACAAGACGGCGTCACTCGTGCTGTATGACGACACCCGTCAGCCGGAACTGGATCTCGTCGCAGGTCGCGTGGATCTCATCATCGGCAACAAGGCGACCTTCTATTCCGACTTCTTCAAACGGCCTGACTCGAAGGACTTCGCCTTCATCGGACCTGAATTCAAAGGCGGCGTGCTCGGGGACGGGAACGCAATTGCGGTTCGCCTCGACGACACGGAACTCTGCAATCGTATTAACGCAGCGTTGGCCGCAATCATGGCGAACGGCACCTACGACCAGATCAGAAAGAAGTATTTCCCTTTCGCTCTGATGTAACGCGGGAGCCAGCATGCTCAGCTTCACTCTGAACGGTTATGGCGGACTCATTCTGCTTGGGGCCCTGACGACTCTGCTGGTCGCACTCGCGGCCACAGCGATCGGCTCGGTAATCGGAATACTAATGGCGGCTGCCAAGCTGTCTCCGGTGCGGCTTCTCAGGCAGTTCGCCGGGGCCTACACGACCACCATACGAGGTGTGCCGGACCTGCTGGTCATTTTCCTTGTGTATTACGGCGGCAGCGCAACCCTTTCTCATGTCCTGGGCCGGCCCATTGAAATCAATGCGTTCGGGGCGGGTGCCGTGTCGCTGGGATTGGTGTTCGGCGCCTATGCGACGGAAATCTTCCGGGGCGCAATTCTGGAAGTTCCGCGCGGCCAGTTTGAAGCCTCCGCAGCGCTGGGATTGACGGGCGCAGGGGGCTTTGTGCACGTCATTGCACCACAGGCGTGGCGCCTCGCCGTACCTGCTTTCGGGAATCAGTTGACCGTATTGCTGAAAGAAACTGCGCTTGTCTCGCTGGTCGGTCTGGAAGACCTGATGCGAAGAACAGGCTTTGCCGTCGAGGCGACAAATCGCCCGTTCTTCTTCTACCTGATTGCCGGCGTGCTGTACTTCGTTCTCAGCTTCGCTTTGACAAACGTCTTTAGCACGGTTCGTCGCAAGACATCGACCGCATTGGCGAGGTGACGCATGTTCGACTTCTCATTGCTCATTTCGAGCTTTCCGCGTCTGCTCGCCGCTTTGCCCATCACGCTCGAGTTGTTTGTCGCCATCGTGGTCGTCGGCATCATTGTGGGCGTGCCCACGGCGCTTGTTGGATTGAGCTCGTCCAGGGTTCTGAGCGGTAGCGTCAAGTTTTACATCGGCGCATTCCGTGGCACGCCGGCGCTCGTGCAATTGTTCTTTCTCTACTACGGATTCGGACAGTTCTCTTTTATTCGACACTCCGTGGTGTGGCCGCTCTTGCGTGACCCATTCACTTGCGCGGTCATTGCTTTGGGCCTGAATTCGGGTGCGTACACGGCGCGCATTCTGATGGGGGCGCTGTCTGCCGTACCCAAAGGCATTGTCGAAGCTGCCGAGGCGCTGGGGTTGAGTCGAGCCTCCATACTCACGCGCATCAAAGCACCGATCGCTATTCGGATTGCAATCCCCGCGTATGCGAACGAAACGATTCTGAACCTGAAGGCGACTTCGCTGGCATCGACCGTGACCATCATGGAATTGACGGGAACGTCGAAGTTGCTGGTTAGTGAAACTTACGCGCCCTATGAGATTTTCGTCGCCGCTGGATTGATTTATCTCGCGATGACGTTTTTCCTCTCGCACGGGTTCCGGATTCTCGAACTGAACATTGCACGCAGAACAGGGAAGGACGTCAACGTCGTCAACGCTCGAAAGCCCAAGCAAGCCGCGATGCTGAAGTCTTCAGATTCTGGCGACGCTCACGCGACCTAGTCCTCATATGGCGCATCTTGATAGGCGGACTCATGCCTCCGAGTCCCTTACGAAAAGTTAATGGAGAAACGCAAATTGCTTCGGTTTCTGACACTTGGACCACGTGGCAGCAATCACGAGTTCGTGACTGCCCGATACATTCAACATCACGGTCTGGAAGGACGGGCGTCGATGGCGCTGGTATTGAGCTTTGACGAGGCCGCACGACTGGTGATCGACGGCGAGGCCGACTATATCGTGCAGGTTGCAGTCCATCCTTCGACGGCTGACATCGTTGCGAAGTACCGCAAACAACTTTTCGTCATCGATGCATTCGTCTCTTCCAGCAAAGACATGGCCGTAGTGACCCGCGTCGACGTCGAGATACCGCGCACGCTCGCACTTCAGCCCGCCACGCGCGACTATGTCAATACAGATGGACTGACGCTCATTCCGGAGACATCGACAGCCTCGGTTGCGAATGGGCTCCTCTCGGGCAAGTACGAAAGCGGTCTGACGTACTCGTCCCTTGCTACCGAGAATCCCACCCGCTTCAGAATCGATGAGCAGATCGGAACGGTCGACGACCCCTGGATTGTCTACGGCCGTGAGCGGTTGTCCGACGGCCAGGTTGTCGCCTGGAAGGAGAGTCCGGCGGCTCAGGCATTCCACGCTCAGACAATCACGCGGCTTGACACCTGAGTCGCACGACAATGCACAAGACTTTCGCTATGAATACGATCCCCAATAATGAATTCGCGATATCTATCAACGGACTCTCAAAGAGTTTCGGCGAGTTCAATGTACTCAATTCTATTTCGCTGAATGTCCGGCGAGGTGAAAAGATTGTTCTGTGCGGACCGTCCGGCTCCGGAAAATCGACACTGATTCGCTGCGTGAATCGACTGGAGAGGCATGATTCGGGAGATGTCCGCGTCGACGGAATCGAGCTCAATGACAATGTGAAACACGTACGCATGATACGTGCCGATGTCGGCATGGTGTTTCAGCATTTCAATCTGTTCCCTCACATGACGGTGCTGGCAAACTGCACCTTGGCTCCCATGCGTGTTCGTGGTTTGAAGCGGAAGGAGGCCGAAGCACGGGCCCTTGAAATGCTCGAACGCGTTCGCGTGGCGAGTCACGCCGGGAAATACCCTTCCCAGCTTTCCGGCGGTCAACAGCAGCGGGTGGCTATCGCAAGAGCGCTCTGCATGTCGCCGACCATCATGCTGCTCGACGAACCGACGTCGGCGCTCGACCCGGAGATGGTCAGGGAGGTGCTCGACACGCTGACGCTACTCGCGCAAGACGGCATGACCATGCTTTGCGTTACCCATGAGATGGGATTCGCGAGGGCGGTGGCCGACCGTATTCTGTTCATGGACCAGGGTGAGATCGTAGAAGACAACGAGCCTGCCCACTTCTTTGATGCGCCGAGGACTGAGCGAGCGAGGCGATTCCTCAGTCAGATGATTCACAAATGAATATGTCATGTTAGCCATGCGCGAGAACTCGAACTTTTCAAAGAGGTCGAGACGCTTCGCCCACAATAAAACGGTATCCCGCAGATCTTCAGGAGTAAAGCATGGCCACAATCAGATTTGGCACACTCGGCCCATCTGGAACGAACCACGAGTATGTGACGCGTCGTTACATCGAATTCCACGGCCTCGAGGCGGAAGTCAAACTCTTTGATAATTTCGACGACGCGCTAGCTGCGTTTGACGCCGACGAAATCGACTATCTCATTCAGTGCGCGGTTCATCCGGATACCCCTCGTGTGATGGGCAGGAATTTCCGTGAGCGGTTCGTTGTCGACACGTTCATCTCGCCGAGTCAGACATTGGCGATTCTCACGCGTAACGACGTGGACAAGCCGGAAACCATCTCGCTCGTTTCTCCCGCAACCGATGACTACGCCGACCTCGGCGCGTATTCCAGGCGGATTCCCGCAGTCTCGATTCCGGTGGCTTTCGAGCGACTGATGAAGGGAGAATGCGATTCCGCGCTGGTCTATCGATACTATTTCGACTCGCAACCGGAGACGCTGCGAGTGGATGCCACGATCGGTTCGCCCGATGACGCCTGGATCGTGTACGGGCGCGAGCGCGTTGGAGCGGGAGAGATTGTCGCCAGTCGGGAAAGCGCGGTGGCAAAGCAATTCGCAGAACTGCAGCGGTCGCAACGATAAACCGGTACGTGCGATAGGGTGGTTGCGAGAGGCTACGGCCTCTATTTTCTAGCTGTATTCGCGGATGTTGAAGAACACTGCGAGAAATTTGACCGGCACGCTTTCGATTTCTTCCGGACCATGCGCCGCATTCGGGTCGAATAGCAGGCTGTCGCCGGGTTTCAGGTCGTAGAGCCGATTGGCGTAACGGTATTTCATCTTGCCTTCGAGTACGTGAAGGAACTGAATACCCGTTGTCTGGTGGGTTGACCACGGCTGGGACTTTTCGTCGAGCGTAACGACATACGGCTCCACGGAGAGATTTCCTGACAATACGTGGCCAACGAGCCGATAGATGTGGCCGTACGACGAACCTTCCCTGTCGACAGTCACGCCTTGTCCCGCGGGTACGAACGAGCAGTCGTGGCGCTCGCTCTGATCGACGAAAAAGCGCGATACAGGTTTGCCCAACGCATTGGCCAACCGCGTAAGCGTTTCGATCGACGGAGTGGCCGTTCCTTTTTCGATTCTTGAGAGCATCGAATGGGAAATGCCGGCCATTTTCGCGAGGGTGCCCGAAGCGATTCCTGCTGAGGTTCGGAAAGCATGAATCTGTGCAGCCAGAGCACGGGACACTTTCTCCACTGCAGGGTCCGTCTGCTTCTCTGCTACCTCGATGTCCGGAGATTCTTCAGCGGGTGGCTGACTCTGAGTTTTTGGCATGGTGCCTTCAATGAAGGAGCAGTTCAAAGATGACTACTTGTTGCCATTATATGAGGCATTGCCGCGCATGAGTGGCAAGTCAACGGCTTTTTGGCGGTACCGCGCGAGATAGTAAAGGAGACTGCGTTGATGCATATTCGCCCTGTTGCACCGACAGATGCACGTTCCGTTGCGCACCTCGTGGATGCGCTTCTTGTGGAGCTTCACCATGGCGAACTTGAACACGCGGACCGAGTGTCTATCGCTGAAACCGTTCTGACCAAAACGAGTCGCTGCTTCGGATATCTGGCGCTCGAAGGCGATAGTCCCGTAGGCGTACTTCTAATGACAGAAGGAATGGCAATATACGCGGGAGGGGCCTTCGGACAGATTACCGAGCTATACGTCCGACCGGAATGCCGGTCTGGTGGATTGGCCGCGGCGCTGGTCCGCGAAGCCGCGAGGTTCGGCAAGGAACGCGGATGGAAACGACTCGACGTGGGCGCTCCAGCCCAGCCCCGCTGGAGCCGGACGCTTGCGTTCTATCTGTCCGCGGGTTTTGTCGAGGTTGGACCACGGTTGCGTCTTGACTTGTGAAGATTGAGCGCCTGCGATTACCTGAAAGCGACCTCGTCGAACTGGATTCGTATCACGTGGACATCGCGTCACAACTCGGTGATTTCAGAGCCGTGAAGGAGCGTTATATTCGTTCCGACTTTCCTGCATGGACGATTATGGTCAGCGGCGCTGAGGAAATAACGCCGAAGTCTCGCGGCGTATTTTTGCCGGCTTGCAAAGGCGGGCTTCATGGGCGGCTGAAAATGTTTGTACATTACGATATGCAAGCATAACGGTTTCGGCAACAGCCGGCCGCCACCGCACCCTTGAGCGCCCACTGATGAACCACATCGTATTCTTCGAAGGCCTGCTTCTCGTACTGCTCGGCGCGTGCGTGCTATCGCTCATTGCCAGCCGTTTCAATCTGCCGTCGGCTGCCGTGTTGCTGGTCGGCGGTGCGGCGATCGGCTTCGCAACCGATGCGCCCGTCGTTGCGTTCGACCCCGACGTCATCATGGTCGTGCTGATTCCGCCGCTGCTGATGTCCAGTGCGTTCTATACCGCCTGGCGAGAGTTTCGCCGCGAGACGGCACCAATCGCGTCGCTGGCGCTCGGGTCGGTGATTTTCACGACTGCGTGCGTCGGGTGCGCCGTCCATTGGGTCGATCCACAGTTGCCGTGGGCCGCGTGCGTCGCCCTCGGCGCGATCGTGTCGCCGCCCGATGCGGTGGCGGCCAAAGCCCTGCTCGGCGAGTTGCCGTTGCCGGAGCGGCTGGTCACCGTGCTCGAGGGCGAAAGCCTCGTCAACGACGCGTCAGGGCTCGTGATCTATCGCTTCGCGCTGGTTGCGCTGGCGGCGGGCACCTTCAGCGCGAGCGACGCCGTCCTCACCTTTTCGACGCTTTCGCTCGTCGGCATCGCAACGGGCGCGCTCATCGGCTGGGCAACGATCAAGCTGCTCGGCTGGCTCGAAGACACGCATCTGGCCGTCGTGCTGACCTTCCTCGCTGCGTGGGCCGCGTATCTGCTCGGTGAACGCCTGCATGGCTCCGGTGTGCTGTCGGTGGTGGTGTGCGGCCTGATCGTTGGACTGTGCCAGCACATGACACTCGACGCGACCACGCGTCTGAAAACCACCGGCACGTGGGACGTCGTCGTCTTCGTGCTGGAAGCGCTCGTGTTCATCCTGATCGGCGTGTCGCTGCCCGGTACGCTGGCAAAGCTCGATGCGGGACGAACGTTCTCGTGGTGGCTGCCCGAGCGTGTGTGGGTGGTGGCCGGCGTCACGGTCGCGGTTGTGATCGTCGCGCGGTTCGTCTGGGTGATGGCGGCGATCGCGTTGCCCGAATATCTCCTCTCGCGCGCGCGTGACACCCAGCCCAGAACGGACCTCAAGCAGGCGACGATTCTCGGTTGGGCCGGAATGCGCGGCGTTGTGAGTCTCGCCGCTGCACTGGCGCTGCCCGAGTCGCTGGCCGACCGCGATCTGCTGATTTTCTCGACATTCGCGGTGATCTTCGTGACGGTCCTCGTGCAAGGTCTGACGCTGGCGCCGCTCGCGCGCCTGGTCGGTTTCAACGATGCTCGCGCGTCCGCCGAATCGAAATATCTCACGCAATATCAGGCCCGATCCCTCACGTTTCAGGCGTCGCTGGACGCGCTGAAGCAGATCGACCTCGCGCAATGTAAAGGCAACGAAGACGTGGTGCTGCGGCTGATCGACGAATACAGCTACCGTATCGACAGCAACGTGCGTGCGCACACGGGCGGCGAAACGCTCGTGCACTTACGGCTGACGCGGCTGAACCTCGGGCTGCGAGCGGTCCAGGCCGGCCGCGCGGCGCTGCTTCAGTTGCACGACGAGAACCGGATCAAGGACAAGACCCTGCACCGGATCGAATCGGAACTCGATTTCGAAGAGGCACGGCTGAAAAAATTGTTGGGGCCGTGAAGCGGCGATGCGCGAGGAAAACGGCACAAGTGGAAACGCGATGCTTACTGCCGGGCTGTTCCGTCGCGCTGCTCCGCTCGGCCGCCAAAACGGATCTGGCCCGGCCCGGCAAGCGCGATCGTGCCGAACAGAATCAGCAGCATCCATGCGAACTGTCCTTCCGCCAGCGACCAGTCGCGATGGACGAAGGCCAGCGCGACCACCGTGACGATGAGGATCGGCAACGCAGCGAGTCGCGTCGCGATCCCGAGGATCATCAGCGGCGGACAGATGACTTCCGCGAAAATCGCGAATGTAATCGACACGGTTCGGCCGAGGTGAAACGGATCTTCGATCGCCGCTGCCTGGCTCGCGTAGTGCATGGCTTTCGGCAAGCCGTGAACTACGAGGACGAGCAGGCTCGCGGTCACTCGTAAATACAGCAGTCCAAAATCCGTGGTCGTTGCCCTTAATTTCACACGCGCCTCCTTGTTCTCGCCTGGATCGAGCGATCATAGGCTAGCGCGGACTGAACGTCCTTCCAGATTCCTTAAGTGTTCTTAAGCGTGAGGTAGAAGGTATTCGCTTTGACCGCTAACCTCGAGCGTCGGTTGAAAAAATCTGAACGAATGGGACTATTTCGACTTGCTAGCTCGTACTCGTCAAAGCGACGATAAAGTCAAGAAATACCCTTGCCTTGGCCGGCATGTGGTGCCGCGACGGATGGTACGCATAGAGCGGGAAGCGCTCATCCGGCCAGTCTGGAAACAGGATGACGAGCCGGCCCTCCCGGATCAGGGGCTCGGCTCCAAGCAGCAGCATCTGCGCGACGCCGGCGCCGGCCACACACGCGTTGAGGAGTGCGCTCGGATCATTCACCGTAAGCCGACCATTCGTTTCGACAACGAGCTTTTTGCGCTTGCGATGAAACTCCCACGGATACGGCTTTCCGGTATCCGGGTTCCGGAATTCCAAACACCTGTGCTCCCCGCGACTCAGCTCTTGAGGCTCCGCCGGCCGCCCCCGGCGAGCGAGGTACGAGGGAGATGCGACGGTGACAACCGCGGTGTCGAGGAGCTTTCGCGCGATCAGGCTGGATGAGCGAGGTTCGCCGAAGCGCAAGGCCAGATCGAAGCCGTCCATGACGAGGTCGCCGAGTTGATCTCTCGCAATGAACTCGAGTTCGAGTTCAGGATGCGCATCCATGAATTCGTCGAGCTTCGGACCCAGAATGATCCGCGAAAAGACCGGGTCAAGATTGATTCGCAGCTTCCCGCGCACGGTCGCGGCGCCTCCTGCCGCGGCTGCGGCGGCTTCCTCCATGCCCCTCAAGTGCGGCATGACCTGCTCGTAGAACCGCCGGCCCGCTTCGGTCAGGGACACGGCGCGGGTCGTCCGATTGAAGAGCCGTGTTTTCAACCGCCTTTCGAGTCGAGCGATTGCCCGGCTAACCCCGGGCGGCGACATACCCATCAATTCGGACGCGGCTGCGAACGTTCCCGCATCGACGACGGCGGCAAATACGCTGATACCGCTGGAGAGATTCTCGCTGGACGATCTCATGGGCGCTGCTTCCTGGTCATTTAATGGTCGAAGACGTTCAGTCGAATGCCAAGCCGTTATCGGCTGGCCCTGCACCGTGCGTCAAAAACCGCACTATGACTCATTAGTAACCATCAGTCACTTCACAAGTGTCATTCGTGTCATTTAGTTTCTCATCGCGTTTGCCCACAATGCATCCCAACAGGTCGTTTCAACCTCAGCGATTCAAAGGAGCATTGCCATGAATACCCGTCATCTCGCGCTTGCCATCGCGGCCGCCATCGCCTTCCCTGTGGCTGGATACGCGCAGGAGTCCAGCTCGACTGTCACTCGTGCGCAGGTGCGCGCAGAGCTTGTGCAACTGGAAAGCGTGGGCTACTGGCCCGGCCGCGCCAATGATCCGCATTACCCCGCCGACATTCAGGCAGCCGAAGCGGCTGTGGTCTCGCAGAAGGGCGCCGAGTCGATCATCGGCAGCAGTGTGGGCGGTGTGCGCAGCGGCTCGTCCGCTTCGGGCAACCGCATCACCGCAGCGGCGGCCCCCGCGAATGCACCGTTCGATTCGCTCTACGCACATCGCTGATCGGCACATCACACCCATCATTGTTCATTCCAATTTCCAGGGAGTAGGAGATGACCGTTCAACTCACCCGCCGCGACCTGTTGAAGCGAGCATCCGGCCTGCTGGCCGTCGCCGCAGTGGGCGGATTGACCAGCATCGAAACCGAGGCCGCGCAGGTGCATCAGGCGCGTAGTCGTGTTCTGGTCCGCAACCCTGCCTTCGCTACGATCGACCTTTCCTTGCGGCAGGCTGTCGACAATGGCACCGTAGCTGGTGTGGTGGCGATGGGCGCCACGCAGCGCGGCCTCGTCTACGAAGGCGCATCAGGCCATGCCAATCCCCAGGCCGGTACGGCAATGACGCCCGACACGGTGTTCTGGCTGCTATCGATGACCAAGGCGATCACCGCCACGGCCTGCATGCAACTCATCGAGCAGGGCCGGCTTCGGCTCGACCAGCCCGCAGGCGAGATCCTGCCGGAACTGAAGTCGCCGCAGGTGCTGGACGGCTTCGATGCATCGGGACAGCCGAAACTGCGTCCTGCACGAAACGCGATAACCGTGCGTCATCTGCTGACTCACACGTCCGGCTTCACGTACAGCATCTGGAGCGAAAACATCAGCCGGTACGAAAAGGCGACCGGCATGCCGGATATCGGCTACTCGATGAACGGCGCGTTCAAGGCACCGCTGGAGTTCGAACCCGGCGAACGCTGGCAGTACGGCATCGGCATGGACTGGGTGGGCAAGCTGGTCGAGGCAGTGACGGATCAGTCGTTGGAGGTCTACTTCCGGGAGCACATTTTCGCGCCGCTCGGCATGAGCAATTCGGGATTTCTGATCAGCGGCGCGCAGAAGCAGCGCGTCGCGACAATGCACAGCCGGCAACCCGACGGATCGCTCAAGCCCGCGCCGTTCGAAATCAACCAGCGGCCCGAGTTCTTCATGGGCGGCGGCGGTGCATTCAGCACGCCGCGCGATTACATGGCGCTTCTCCAGATGCTGATGAACGGTGGGACGTACCGCGGCGAGCGAATCCTGCGTGCCGACACCGTGGCGACGATGTTCCAGAATCAGATCGGAGATCTTCAGGTAACCGAAATGAAAACGGCGCAGCCCGCATGGTCTAACAGCTTCGATCAGTTTCCCGGGACGCCTCACAAGTGGGGGCTCTCCTTCGACATCAACACACAGCCGGGTCCGCATGGCCGCAGCGCGGGCAGCATCAGCTGGGCGGGCCTGCTGAACAGCTATTTCTGGGTCGATCCGGTCAGGAAGGTAGCCGGCACGCTGTTCACGCAGATTCTGCCGTTCTACGACCCTCGTGTGGTGGATCTGTACGGTCAGTTCGAGCAGGGGCTGTATCACGGTTTGCAACGCGCGTGAGCCCCGCTCACGGAGCGGCACACATCTGTCTATGCAAGGAGAAGCTGCAATGTATGCAATCACAGGGATAACAGGAAAGGTCGGCGGCGCGGTGGCGCGCACGTTGCTCGCCGCGGGCCAGCCGGTACGCGCGGTGGTACGCGATGCCGCCCGGGCACGTTCGTGGGCTGAGCGCGGGTGTGAAGTGGTGACAGCCGAGATGGACGACGCGGCGTCCCTTGCCGCCGCTTTCGAGGGCATGCAAGGCGTGTTCATTCTGCCGCCGTCCGAGTTCGATCCGTTGCCGGGCTTTCCCGAGGCACGTGCTGTCATTGACGCCGTGCGCGAAGCGCTTCAGTCGGCGGCACCGGGCAAGGTGGTCTGCCTGTCGACGATCGGCGCGCAGGCCACCGAGACCAATCTGCTCACGCAACGTACGCTGATGGAACAGGCGCTGCGCGATTTACCGATGCCCGTGACATTCCTGCGTCCCGGCTGGTTCATGGAAAACGCCGCGTGGGACGTCGCGCCGGCCCGCGACAACGGGATCATCTCCAGCTTTTTGCAGCCGCTCGACAAGGCCGTGCCGATGGTCGCGACCGCGGACGTTGGTCGCGTTGCCGCGCAACTGCTTCAGCAAACGTGGCGCGGCGCGCGTGTCGTCGAATTGGAAGGGCCGCAGCGTGTGAGCCCGAACGATCTGGCCGAGGCGTTTGCCCGGGGGCTGGGTCGTCCGGTTCGGGCGGAGGTGGTGCCGCGCGAGACATGGGGCGAGCTGTTCCGCTCCCAAGGTACGAAGGACCCGTTGCCGCGTATGCGCATGCTCGACGGGTTCAATGAAGGCTGGATCGCCTTCGAAGGCGATCCAGCCGACGTCGTCAAGGGCGAGGTGGAACTGGAAACCGTTCTGCGCGACCTCGTCTCGCAGGCGGGCTAACGCGGGCGCATCCGGTGACGCGTGCAGCATGCCGCGTCGCCGGGTGCTCCGCGCTCATCGTTCATCGAGGGATTCATATCAAGGGATTCGCTATGGAATACAGCACACTCGGCAGGTCTGGGCTGCGCATTTCGCGTCTTTGTCTTGGCGCCATGACCTTTGGCGCCGGTACCGGCATCTGGGGCGAAATTGCCGGCCTCGACCGTTCCCAGGCCACGCGGCTTGTCGCGATGGCCGTCGAGCGCGGTATCAATCTGATCGATACCGCTGACGCCTATTCGCAAGGGCAATCTGAAGCGGTCGTCGGTCAGGCGCTGGCCGATCTTGGACTCGACGAATCGCGCATGCTGGTCGCGACCAAAGTCCGGCTGCGCACAGGAGCCGGCCACAACGACGTCGGGCTCGGCCGCTCGCACATCATGCGGTCGGTGGAAACGAGTCTTCGGCGTATCGGCCGGGATCATATCGACCTGTTTCAGTTGCACGACCGCGATGAACTCGTTCCGCTGGAAGAAACGCTGCGTGCTCTCGACGACCTGGTGAGGCAGGGCAAGGTGCGCCACCTCGGGGTCTGCAACTTCAGCGCGGGCGACCTGGAGCGTGCACAGGGCATTACCGCGCGCACGCACTGGGCCCGCATTGTCAGCAATCAGGTTCACTATGCGCTGACGAGCCGCGACGTCGAGCATGAGATCGCGCCCGTGGCAAAGGCGAACGATGTTGCGCTTATGGTGTGGAGTCCGCTCGCGGGCGGATACCTGAGCGGTAAGTACACGCAGGGAAGCAGCGGCGAAACCGGGCGTCGGACCAGGCTGAATTTTCCGCCGATCGATCCCGCAAAGGCGGATCCTGTCGTTCGCGTAGTGTGCGACATCGCTGCGGAGTTGAACGCGTCGCCCGCTCAGGTGGCATTGGCGTGGATTCTGGCACGCCGTGAAGTCTGTTCTGTCATTGTGGGCGCGCGCACGCCAGAGCAACTCGCCGCTAACCTCGACGCTCAGCAGATCGCGTTGAACGCGGCGCAGACCGAACGTCTGAATCAGGTTTCGCAGCCGCACCTGCCTTATCCTTACTGGATGCAGCAGTTCCACGACAAGGATCGGGTGGTAGTCTGATTGCTTGGCAAGTGACAATTCTGTCACCCGATCGAGGACGACGAAAGAATGCAGCGGATGCCGTGCCGCTCTACGCGACACGGCATCCGCTGCTTGCACAAAAAGCGCGTGTTGACGTGCGGCTTAGACCAGCGTCAGCTTGACGTCGATGTTGTTGCGCGTCGCGTTCGAATAAGGACAGACCACATGCGCCTTGTCGATCAGCGCTTGCGCCTCTGCGCGGTCCATGCCCGGCAGCGAGATTTTCAGTTCGACTTCGATGCCGAAGCCATTGGGGATCTGTCCGATGCCGACGCTGCCGTCAATGGCGACGTCCTTTGGCAACGTGATCTTCTCGCGCGCGCTGACCGCCCTCAACGCGCCGATGAAGCACGCGCTATATCCCGCCGCGAAGAGTTGCTCGGGGTTGGTTCCGTCGCCGCCTCCGCCGCCGAGCTCCTTCGGCGTGGTCAGCTTGAGATCGAGGTTGCTCTCGGGAACCGTCGCACGCCCGTCGCGCCCGCCGGTGACGTGCGCATGAGCACGGTACAAGACTTTTTCAATCGACATTCGAGACTCCTTTACGTGTCAGGGTGGTCGAAGACTTCCCGGTGCGTCAGCAAGTTGAAGGCCGCGCCGTGAAGCGTCATGCACAAGCATACTCAAAGCGACGCGAACGCGCTCGGTGCGAGCCGGGCCGCTCGATCAAGCGACGTGTGCATGCTTGATCAAGACGATAGTACGAACGCAACGGTCGTGTCGACCGGACAATCACGAAGCAATCCCAACCGGTCGTCTACCCCGACAGCGCGAGCATCTCCTGGAACCGAGGTAGTCGCAGCAACCGGTACGAAACGCGAGCAAACCGCGCGCAAGCCAGCGTTGCACAGCCGGAAACGCCCGTGGCGCGGGCCTGCGCGACCCATGGCATGGGCACGGTTATGCGAGTATTGAATGTGAGCTTTTACTCGTAATATCCTCCGTACGGAACGCAACGAGCGATCCGATTCAACGGAGATCGACATGACCGATATCACGAACGCCATGAAGCTCAATCACGTGAGCTTCCCTTCATCCGATGTGAGCGCCACCGCCACCTTCTTCGAGGATCATCTAGGCTGTACGGTTGCCGCGCGAGGGACGAGCTGGCTTCTGAAACGCCCCGGATTCGACATCGTGATCGATGATGCCGACCATCCGGTGCAATGGCCTCACAACTTTCACATCGGCTTCGAACTGGCGTCCCTCGACGAGGTTCGCGGGCTTTACGAGCGGATGGCCGCCGCGGGTGTCGTGATGAAAACCGGCGTCTTCAAGCATGAACGCGGCTCGCGATTTTTCTGCGAGGTACCCGGCGGCGTGCTTGTCGAAATCAATACGCGTTCGGATGCCGACGAGCAATATCGCGGCACCTTCGACCTCTGACCTTCCCGGCGATCTTGCCGCGAATGCTGAATGCCGAATGCTGAACCGAAACGCCGGAATCAGAAGCTGACGAATGCCTGCACGAGCCGGTTAAAAGCGCCGGCGTTCGACACATTCATGCCGTGCGACGCGCCGGCGATGGTTTGCCGCTCCGCATAGTCGATCCATTCCGCGAGCTTTTCGACGTTGTTGCGGAACATGCGCGGGCTGCGCTGCCCGTCGATCAGCAGCGTCCGGCACTGCACGCCGCGCGCGGTTTCGCGGGAATAAGCGGGCAACGGATCGCGGAGCTGCTTGGGCAGCGTGCCCGCGTTGTCGATCGCCATGGTGCGGAATGCAACCGGGCTCTTGCGCCACGATCCGGGCACGCTCACCGAATCGACGAAAAGCTCCAGACCCGCATCGATCTGCTGGCTCTCGATGAGTTCAGCGACGCGCGCACGCAGCACATTGGTCGTGGCCGGCAGCGTCGCGTCCGGCATGCCGTCGATCTGCAGCGGACCGCCCGGGTCCGCGAGCGTCAGCGTCTTCACGAGCCGCGGATAGTCGCGCGCGACATGAAACGCCACGCAGCCGCCGCGCGAATGGCCGACCAGATGGACGGGCCCGAGGTCGATCGCCTCGATGAACTCGGCCAGCTCGGCGACGTGCGTCTGCCAGCCGAACTCGCCCTGGATGCACGCCTCGCTCGCCGGCCAGTAGTGGCTCAGGCTCACCGAGATGCAGCGGAAATGCTGCGAGAGCGCGGCGGTCTGGGCATTCCAGTAACGATAGTCGCACAGCGAGCCGTGCACGAACACGAGCGGCTCGCCTTCTCCGCACTCGACGTACGGCACGCAGATGCCCGATGCAATGGTCGCAAACGACAGTTCGGGTACGGCAAGCACTGAGAGGTCGGTACGGGCGTTCATGGACTGGCTCCTTTGCGGCCACTATGCCCCATGTCGCTACTTTAGAAAATCGCGTAATATTGATCGAATCTATCTACTTTTCTGATACCAGACCCATTGAAAGCCCTCGACCTGGACGTGATGACCATGATCGTCGCCGTCGCCGACACCGGCAACATCAGCCGGGCGGCGGAAGTCGTGCATCGTTCGCAATCGGCGGTGAGCATGCAGATCAAGACGCTCGAGACCGCGCTGGGCAAGCCGCTGTTCGTGCGCAAGCCGAGAAACGTGGTCCCGACGCAGGACGGCGAAGTGCTGCTGACGTACGCTCGCCGCATGCTCGCATTGCGCGACGAGGCGTGGGCGGCGGTGGTCCGGCCGGACGTGACCGGGCGCGTGAGCATCGGTGTGCCGGACGACTACGCGTCGTCGCTGCTGCCGCCGATCCTCAAGAAGTTTTCCGCGACCTATCCGAAGGTGGAGATTCAGGTCGTCGGTTTGCCGAGCGTCGCACTCGCGCCGATGGTGAAGGACGGCTCGGTCGATCTCGTATGCGCGACGCGGGTCAAGGGCTTGTCAGGCGAATTCATCCGGCTTGAGCCGATGGAATGGGCGGCGGCGCCGAGTGCCGATGAAATATGGCGCGAGCGGCCATTGCCGATCGCCGTGTTCCTGCCGGGCAGCGTCGCACGCGAGAACGCAATTCGCAGCCTGGAGCGGGCGAAGATTCCCTACCGCACCTCGTATGAGAGTCCGAGTCTGCTGGGCCTGCTGTCGATGGCCGAAGCGGGGTTGGCGATTGTTCCGCTCGCGCGATGCGCGGTGCCGGCACACTTCACGCTGCTTGGACGTGCGCACGGCTTGCCCGAGATCACCGCGTTGGAAATGGTGCTCGCGCGCAGCACGGCTTCGAATCGTCCGCCGTGCGATTTTCTGGCGGAGAAGATTGTTTCGGAGTTGCGGCGCTAGCTTTCCGGCATTCGGGTCAGCGGCCCGAGATCATTGCCCGATTTCAGCGGCCTTGAGCGCCGCTCGCGCGTGCAACTCGTCTTGGCGATCGAACATGCCGATCAGAACGATCTGCGATTCCGCGCAAGCGCGGGCCGACGACGCGCTGAGCACGACGCGATTGCCGACCACATGCAACTCATGCACCGCGCCGTCGCTTTCCAGACGCACGAAGCCTTTCGCGCGCAGCAGCTTCGCCGAAAAACTCCGCAGCGCTTCCTTCAGCTTCTTGCGGCTCAGGCACGCGTCGGTGGCAAACGAAAAGCTGCACAAATCGCGCGGCGTGGGAGAAGCGGAGAGCGGCTGTGCGCCGGTGTTGCGCGCGGGCAGCACATGCCGGTCGAAGATCAGACCGAGCGGCACGGCTGCGTGCGTCGCTTGCACGATGACACGGCTATTCGCAAGCGCTTCGACACGCGCTTTGACAGCCTCGCGCGAAGGCTCGCTGAGCAGATCCATCTTGTTCAGCACGATGGCCGTGGCACCCGCAATCTGCCGCTGCGCGATGTCGCCGACATAAGGATCGGCCAGCGTCTCTTCGACGCGTTCCGCGTCCACCAGCACGACGATGCCGTCCAGACGAAACGCGCGATCGAGCAAGCCGATCTGCGCGATACGCACCGGGTCGGACACGCCGCTAGCCTCGATGATCAGCAGATCCGGCGCGTCGCTGCGCGAACTCACGGCAAGCAGCGCTTCGACCAGCCGGCCGCCGATCGAGCAGCACACGCAGCCATTCTCAAGATTGATCACGTCGTCGGTGCGCTGGCGAATCAGCGAAGCATCGATATTGATCGAGCCGAAGTCGTTGACGAGCACCGTGATGCGCCGCGATCCGGCGTTGCTCAGAATATGGTTGAGCAGTGTCGTCTTTCCCGCGCCGAGATAGCCGCCGATGACGACGAGCGGAATCGCACTCATCCCGCCGGCGCCTGGAAGATGCGTCCGCCGAGTACCGTGCCCCACACTTCCAGATCCTTGAGACGCTGCGGCGCGACCTCGGCCGGGTCTTCGGCGAGCACCGCGAAGTCCGCGAATTTGCCGACTTCGATACTGCCCACCAGATGGTCCAGCTTGAGCGTGTAGGCTGCACCGAGCGTGATCGCGCGCAACGCGTCGGCAACCGGCACGCGTTCATTGGCGCCGAGCACGCGGCCCGACGCGGTTTCGCGCTGCGACGCGCACCATGCGGTGAAGAGTGGATTGAGCGGCGTGATGGGCGCATCGGAATGAAAGGCGAACGGAATGCCCAGGCGGCGCGCCGACTCCGCCGCGTTCATGCGATTCGCGCGATCCGCGCCCATGGTTTGCGTATAGTGCGCGTCGCCCCAGTAGTAGATGTGGTTCGAGAAGAAATTGATGCACAGCCCGAGGCTCGCCGCCCGCGCGAGCTGGCTGGCGTCCGCCATCTGGCAGTGCTGCAGCGTATGCCGATGATCGCGTCGCGGATGGAGCGTGAGAAGCCGCTCGAAGGCATCGAGCACGAGTTCGGTCGCCTCGTTGCCGTTGGTGTGCACGTGCAGTTGCAGGCCGGCTTCGTGAAATGGCGTGAACACGTCGACGAACTGGCTCGGCGGAATCAGCCACAAGCCATTGGGCTTGCCGTTCAGATAGCCGGGCCATTTCAGGCGCGCGGTGAAGCCCTGAATCGATCCGTCGACGATGAACTTGACGGGCCCGAAGTGCAGCTTCGGCGTCGCGGTTTCCATCGCGGAGAGCACTTGTTGCGCGCCGCCTTCGGGACTGCGTTGCGGTGCGAAGGCGGGCACGATGCGCACCGGAAAATCCTCGTTGGCGGTGACTTCGCGCAGGTTGCGGTTGCCCAGTTCGGAGAAGTCATTGACCAGGTCGGTCGCGGTCGTCACGCCGGCGAGTTGCGCGATCCGGCCGAAATTCCAGATGGCCTTCGTGCTTTCGCTCGCGGCGATCGAGAGGCCGGCGCCGATCACGCGGTAGACCGGGAACATCGCGGCGAACTCCTGCAACTCGCCGGTCGGCTGTCCGCTCTCGTCCTTGTCGATGCCGTCGATATCCGTTTCCTCGTCGATGCCCGCAAGAGACAGCATCGCCGAATTGACGTTCATCAGGTGCACGCTCGCATGCAGGATCACGATGGGCCGCTTGGCCGACACCGTGTCCAGCTCGCGCACGCTCAGGCGCTGGGTGCCGAAGAAGATCGGATCGAAGCCCCACGCGAGCAACGGAGCATCGGCCGAGGTCATCTCCGCCTGGGCCGCCTTCAGCCGCTCGATCACGGCGTCCAGCGTCGTCAGGCCGGGCCAGCGCCGGCCGTCGGGGCCGCGGCGGTCGTAGTAGCCGACATAGACGGCGTCCCACATCGCGCCTTCCATCAGATGGCAATGGCCTTCGACAAACCCCGGCATCAGCACTTTGTCGCTGAACGTATCGACGATTTCCGCGTCGCCCCATTGCTTCACGTCGTCAGCGCCGCCTACCGAGAGGATCTTGCCGTCGCGAATCGCGACGTGCGTCGCATAGGGTTGCATGGGATTCATCGTCACGATCTTCTTCGCAACGAACACTTGTGTCGGGTGCTGCTCTTCTCGTCGAGTCATAGTGCAGTGATTGAAGTTCGTTCAGCTCGGTTTCAACCGAGCGCGTGCGCGCGGCTCGGTTTCGCGGTGAGGTTCACCGCCGTCAGCACCAGCAGATTCACGCCGAGGCATACCAGTCCCAGATTGAAGCCGCCCAGGTCGATCTGCAATACGTACAGGATGATCGCGAGAACCTGCCCGGTCAACATGCCGGACGCGATGGCGGACGGCCGCACGCGCAATCCGAACAGCACGACCATCACGCCGGGGAAGAACTGCGTCACGCCGTAATACGTGGTGTTGATCAGCGTGAGCATCAGATTCGGCGTGAGCAGCGTCATCACGATCGACACCAGCAGGTACAGCACGATCACCACTTTCGCGCTCGTCTTCTGGCGGGCTTCCGGCATGCCCGGCAGGAGATTGCGCGTGACGATCGGGCCGATCGCGAGACAGATGCCGGCCAGCACGAGCAAGCCGGAGAGCGACGCGCCGGCGGCGACGAGCCCGAGCAGCCAGCCCGGCAACAGGCGGATCGCGGCAGCGAAGAATGCTTCATTGGGCGACGCGAGATGCAGGTTCTGACTGATCGCATAGTACGACGCGACCACGAGAAACGGATACATCAGCATGTACAGCGGCATGGCGACCTGCGTGCGGCGAATGGTGTTCGCGCTTTTCGCGGTAAAGAAGTTCTGCACCGCGAACGGCATGACGTAGAAGCCGAGCGACTGGAACAGCATGGTGCTCATCGAGAAGGTCAACTGATGCGAATTCATCCGGTTGCTCACATGCAGGCTGGCCGCATGAAACACTTCGGTCACGCCGACTTCCATCGAGACAGCGACACCGGTGACGACGATCGCGACGACCATCAGGATATCCTTCAGCACGGCGATATACGCCGATGCGCGCACGCCGGCGATCGCGATATAGGTGAACGCGAGCAACGCCGCAAACAGGATCAGATACAGCGGTTTGAAGTTCCAGCCGAGACCGTTCAATGCGGCCACGAGTCCGGTGAACTGCAACTGCCCCCACGGAAGCAGAAAGACGATCGCCGAGCCCGCGACGATCAGTTCGAGCGAGCGGCTCTGAAAATGTCCTTTGAACAGATCGGGCAGGGTGATCGCGTTATAGCGCTTGCCGGCTTGCCAGATCTTCGGACCGATGAAATAGCCGACGGGATAGGCCAGCAGAATGTAGCCGAGAAACCAGACGCCGTAGGTCGGTCCTTTGGCATAGATGCCGCCCGGAAAGCCGACCATCGTGCCGATGCTGTAGATCTCGCCGGCCGCGAGGAAGAACACGAGGTAGGCGCCGAATTGCCGCGACGCCACGAAGAAGTCATGCACGCTTTGCGGACCACGTCCCTTTTTCGAACGGATCGCCAGGTAGAGCGAGAAAGCGAGAAAGCCGAGAAAGACTGCGGTGGCCATCCGGACACTCCTTTAGCGGTTTTGCGGGTGAGACTCGTCGTGGCGGCAGTCGAACACGCGCCAGCAGATCATCAGGCACCCGGAGGTGAGGATGAACCACGCGAAGATCCAGGCGTAGATGAACGGCACGCCCAATACGAAGCGGTCGACGGACGCCACCCACGGCAGCAGGCCGACCACGCCCAGATAGGGAATGCCGAGTCCGATAAACAGTTTGAGCACCTTAACTCCTCGCAGCGTGAAGTCGTGGACAGGCGCGGCCAACAGCTCTGGCAGTCGCGCAAGGACAGGCAATCGGTGAAGATAACGGCCAGTACCCTCAGTGTTGCCGAACAAAAAAATAGAACCATAGAGCCAGTTGCCGGGAGTCTATGAGTCCAATTCAGCAAATGCCGTGGATACGGTGAAACCCGCGTCCGTACTCGCTGCACCAGGCGAAAGCACCGCACTGGACCTACCCGTCGGACAGACCCCCTGCCTACAATTTCCTCACGGATCGCCAGCCGCCGGCTGCGTCTCATGCCTTATCGAAACGAAAGCGAAAGTCATCCAGGAGGAGAAAGCAATGGCTCAAACACAGACCCCGCTGCAGCACGTCACGGCCGAGACGCTGGCCGCGTTTTCCGATGCATTCAATCGTCATGACGCGGATGCGTTGATGACCTTCATGACCGACGATTGCGTGTTCGATGCAGCAGGCGGTCCGGAAGTCTTCGGCACGCGCTTCGTGGGCCGCGACGCGACCCGCGCGGCGTTCGAAGCGGTCTTCAAGACCTTTCCCGACGCGCATTGGGGCAAGGGCCGCCACTATGTGAGCGGCGAACGCGGCGTGTCCGAGTGGGTGTTCACGGGAACGCACGCGGAAGGCTGGCGTATCGAGGCGGAAGGTTGTGACCTGTTCGAGTTCCGCGACGGCCTCATCGCGGTCAAGCGGGCCTTCCGCAAGGAACGTCCGAAGCAGAACCTCGCACGCTGATCGGGAGCTTCACATGGAGCACAGTGAAATCGAACGCGTCGCGCAAGGCATGCCGTCCGGCCGCGAAGACGATACGCGCTACGATCCGGCGTACGACCCGCTGGTGTCGCCGGGACCGGGCTGGGGCAAGCAATACGCGCCGACCTACTGGGTCGCGACCGCGGGCACACCGCCCGAAGACGATGGTCCGATCACGGCGGATGTCGACGTGGATGTGGCGATCATCGGCGGCGGCTATACCGGGCTCGCCACGGCGCTTTGTCTCGCGCGGGAGCACGGCATCAAGGCGGTCGTGCTGGAAGCCAACAAGACGAGCTGGGGCTGCAGCAGCCGCAACGGCGGGCAAGGTCAGAATGCCTCGGGCCGGTTGTCGCGTTCCCAATGGATCGAACGTTGGGGTAAAGACGTCGCGTTGAAAATGCACGACGAGATTCAGGAAGGTTTCGATAACTTCAAGTCGCTGATCGCGGAGATCGATTGCGATCCGCAACCCGGCGGCCACTTTCTGATCGCACACCGTCCGCGCATCATGCAGAAGCTGGCGGCCGAGGCCAAGGTCTGGAAAGACGTGTTCGGCTATCCGTCTGAGCTGATCGACAAGCAGACCTTCCAGCGCGAGTACGTCAACGATCACGAAGCGGCCGGCGCGCTGCACGAGCCGGAAGGCATCGGCATTCATGCATTGAAGCTCGCCTTCGGCTATCTGCGGCTGGCCCGCGAAGCGGGCGCCAAGGTGCATCCGGCGAGCCCCGTGCTCGGCTGGGAGACGATCAATGGCGTGCATCATTTGCGCACACCTGGCGGTATCGTGCGGGCGCGCGCGGTCGGCATTGCAACGGGCGCGTATACGGCGCAAACGCTGCACAACTCGCTGCGCAGCCGCATCATGCCGATCCTGTCGAATTCAATGGTCACGCGACCGCTCACGAAGCAGGAAATCGACGCATGCAACTTTCGCACGACCCAGGTGCTCACCGATACGCGCACGCTGCGCTTCTACTATCGTTTTCTGCCGGACAACCGCTTGCAGATCGGCAGCCGTTCCGCGATCACCGGCGCCGACGCGCCCAATTCGCGCCACTACGATCTGCTGGTGGAAGGCATGTTGCGCAAATTTCCGGCCTTGCGCGGCGTCGCGATCGATTATTCATGGTGGGGCTGGGTGGACGTCAGCCACGACATGATGCCGCGCGTGTATCAGCCGGATCCGATGCAGACGGTGTACTACGCGCTCGGCTACGGCGGCAACGGCGTGTCGTATTCGCAGCAGGCCGGGCGGCGGCTCGCCGAACGCATCGCGGGAAAGGGCGCGAAACAGACGCTGCCGATCTTCACGTCGCCCTTGCCGGGGCACCCGTTTGCGCCATTCCGGCGAATCGGCCAGCGGATGCTGTATCAGCTTTATTTCCGCCGCGACGAAAAGCCCTGATGCCGCGGGCGGAGATTCACCCGCGCGCATGCGGCGCTGAACTCGCAACTTGCCGCGCGCACGGCGCAAACGGCGCACACTTGCACCATGCGCCCAGGCTGCGCGGTGCTTCATAAAAAATCATAGGGCGAGACGCATGGGCGTCCTCGCCTCATCCAGTCTTGAAGACGGCAGGACCTGGGCGGCTGCATGGCAGACCGGCCCGGTCCGCGATCGGATAACGGAACGTGGAGGTGACATGCAGCGATCTACAGATACAACGGAATTGAAGGCGGGCCTCAAACAGCGCCACATGACGATGATCGCGCTCGGCGGCGTGATCGGCGCGGGGCTCTTCGTCGGCAGCGGCGTGGTCGTGCAACAGGCCGGCCCCGCGGCGGTGCTGTCGTTTCTGATCACCGGCGCGCTGGTCGTGCTGGTCATGCGGATGCTCGGCGAAATGGCCTGCGCGATGCCGGCCGTCGGCTCGTTCTATGAATACGCGCGGCTGGCGTTCGGCGGCAAGCGCGCCTCCGGCAATCTTGCGGGCTTTCTGACCGGCTGGATGTACTGGTATTTCTGGGTCATCGTCGTCGCGGTGGAGGCCGTGGCGGGCGCGAAGCTCGTGCAGTTCTGGTTGCCGGATGTTCCCGCGTGGGCGATCAGTCTCGTATTGCTGGTGACGCTCACGGCGACCAACCTGGTCTCAGTCGGCAGTTACGGCGAGTTCGAGTTCTGGTTCGCGTCGATCAAGGTCGCGGCGATCATGGTGTTTCTGTTTCTCGGCGGCATGTATGTGCTGGGACTGTGGCCCGCGGCGAAGCACGTCACCGCCGTGCTGCCGACGCTGCTCTCGCACGGCGGCCTGATGCCGAAGGGCATCGGACCCGTGCTGAGCGGAGCGGTTGCGGCCACGGGCTTTTACTTCGGCGCGGAGATCGTCACGATCGCGGCGGCTGAAGCGCAGGAGCCCGCCAAGGCCGTCGCCAAAGCGACGAACTCGGTGATCACGCGCGTGCTGGTTTTTTATGTCGGCTCGATCCTGCTCGTCGTCGCGCTGGTGCCCTGGAACTCTCCGAAGATGGCGACGCCGTACGTCAGCGCGCTCGATGCAATGGGTATTCCGGCCGCCGCCAGCGTCATGAACGCGATCGTGCTCACCGCGGTGCTGTCGGCGCTCAATTCGGGGCTCTACGCCGCGTCGCGGATGATCTTCGCGCTGACGCGCCATGGCGATGCGCCTGCCGCGCTCGCCAAGGTCAATCGCCGCGGCGTGCCGGTGCGCGCGATTCTGATCGGCACCGTGTTCGGCTACGCGTCGGTGGTGATGTCGTATGTGTCGCCGGATACGGTGTTCGCCTTCCTCGTGAATTCGTACGGCACGGTGGCGATTTTCGTCTACGTGCTGATCGCGATCTCGCAACTGAAATTGCGCGCCCGCATCGAACGGGATGCGCCAGAGAAACTGCGCGTCAGGATGTGGTGCTACCCGTATCTCACGTGGGTCGCGATCATCGGCATGGTCGGCATTCTGGTGGCGATGGCGTTCATTCCCGAGCAGCGTCAGCCGTTGTGGTTCGGGGTCGCGAGCCTCGGCGTGCTGCTTCTCGCTTATCTGCTGCGCGTCCGCAAGACGGGCGCCGGGTTCAGCGAACCGGACACGCTGGAATACCGGCACCACCATCACTGATATGAGAATGGCGCGTCGGTTGTAAAAAACGAGATGATTTGTATCGAAAAAAGAAAGTGCGTATGATGGGCCGGCGAGGCCGCGCCGCCTGTTTGCTGAGCGCCGGCCGCCGTCGTGACGAAGTGCGGAGGAGACCGTAGTGACCGATATCGTGACAGGCAAGCCGGACCGGATGGTCTCGGTGCGCACGTTGTTTGGCATCGACTCAGGCTTGATGGTGCCGGCCTTCAGCGAACGCGACGACCACGTTCCGGAGATCGACGAGGTGTACCGCTTCAATCCTGAAGTGACGCTGGCGATTCTCGCCGGCTTCATGCGCGAGCGCCGCGTGATGGTGCAGGGCTTGCACGGCACGGGCAAATCCACGCACATCGAGCAGGTTGCGGCACGTCTGAACTGGCCCTGTGTGCGCGTGAATCTCGACGGGCATATCAGCCGTCTCGATCTGGTGGGCAAAGACGCGATCATCGTGCGCGACGACGTGCAGGTCACCGAATTCCAGGAAGGCATCGTGCCGTGGGCGCTGCAACGGCCCATGGCGTTGATCTTCGACGAATACGACGCCGGCCGTCCCGACGTGATGTTCGTGATCCAGCGCATTCTCGAGCGCGACGGCAAATTCACGCTGCTCGATCAGAACCGTGTGATTCATCCACATCCGTATTTCCGGTTGTTCGCCACGACCAATACGGTCGGCCTCGGTAATCTGAACGGCCTTTACCACGGCACGCAGTTGTTGAATCACGCGCAGATGGACCGGTGGAACGTGGTGGCCACGCTCAACTATCTGCCGCGCGCCGAAGAGGCCAGCATCGTGCTGGCGCGCGTGCCGGAACTCGCCGACGAGACCGGCCGCGCGCTGATCGAGTCGATGATCAGCGTGGCGGAATTGACGCGCAAAGGCTTCGCCACCGGCGATCTCTCCACGCTGATGTCGCCGCGCACGGTGATCGACTGGGCGGAGAATTGCCAGATCTTCCGCGATCCGGCGATGGCGTTTCGCCTGACCTTCGTCAACAAGTGCGACGCGGCGGAACGGCCCATCGTGGCCGAGTATTTCCAACGCTGCTTCGATAGGGAACTGGAAAGCGCGGCGGAGCGCGAGGCGCGCTCGACGGTGCCGCAATGACGCCTGCCGAGCGGCAAGCAACACGCCGCGCCGAACAGCGTCAGAACCTGTGCGCGGCGGCGGTGCGCGCTCTGACCGGAGACGCCGAGCTGCATTACCGCGCCGGCCGTCTGTACCGTGGCCTGCGCGCGCTGCCGCTGCACGCGCCGCATCTGCGTACGGACCCGCAGGTCGACGATCTGATGTCCCTGCGCGGCGCAGCGGACGGTGCTGCATTACGCCTGACGCATTCCGATGCGCAGCTCCACGCGAGGCTGTGTCCCGCCGAGCCGATCGAGCGGCTCCTGTTCGAACTGTTCGAACAGTTGCGCTGCGAAGCGCTCGCACCGGCCAGCATGCCGGGGCTCGCGCAGAATCTGCGCCATCGCTTCGAGACATGGTCGCGCGCTTTCTATCGCACTGGACTGATCGACGGGCACCTGGGCATTCTGCTGTACACCGTGGCCCAGATCGTCTGGTCGCGTCTGTCGGGCTGGCCCGTACTGGAAGAGACCGAAGGTCTGATCGAAGCCACGCGTGCCGCGATCACACCGACCTTGGGCGTGCCGCTCGCGGCACTGCGGCGGCATCGAATGGAGCAGGGCGAGTTCGCGATTCATGCGCTCGAGTTCGCCCGTCTCGTTGGCGTGATGATGCGTGAAGCGCGCGCGCAGTCCCTCGAAGAAGACGAGCAGGCACCGGAAGACGACGAAGCCGTGCGCGCCATGTTCACGCTCTGGTTCGACACCGACGAAGGCGAGCAGGTCGACATGGGCCTCGCCGCCACCGGCGACAGCCGCGTTCTCAGAGACGCCGAGCATCGCTACCTCGCGTACACCACGCGCTACGACCGCGAGTTCGTGCCGGGCTCGCGCATACGCAGCGAGTTGCTGGCGGAATACCGCGACCAGCTCGACAAGCGCATCGCCGCGCAGCGCATCAACGTGCCGCGGGTCGCGTATGCGCTCAAGGCCGCGCTCGCGGTGCCGCAACGCGATGGTTGGTCGTTCGGTGAAGAGCACGGCCGCATCGACGGCCGGCGTCTCGCGCAACTGGTCAGCTCGCCGGCGGAGCGGCGTTTGTTTCTGCTTGAACGGCACAAGCCGATCGCCGATTGCGTGGTCAGTTTTCTGATCGATTGTTCGGGGTCCATGCGAACCTATATCGAGCCGGTGGCGCTGCTGGTGGACGTGCTCACGCGCGCGCTCGATCAGGCCGGTGTCGCCAGCGAGGTGCTGGGTTTCTCGACCGGCGCCTGGAACGGCGGCCGCGCGCGGCTCGACTGGCTGGCCGGCGGCCGGCCGCAACATCCGGGGCGGCTCAATGAGCTCGCCTACCTCGTCTTCAAGGATGCCGCGACGAGTTGGCGGCGCGCTCGCGCCGACATCGCCGCGTTGTTCAAGGCCGATCTGTTCCGCGAAGGCGTGGACGGCGAGGCGGTCGACTGGGCCTGCACGCGCCTGCGCGCGCGTGCCGAGGCGCGGCGGATTCTTGTCGTGATCTCGGACGGCAGTCCGATGGACAGCGCCACCGCTCAGGTCAACGACACCTACTACCTGGACAATCACCTGAAGCAAGTAGTCGCGCGCAACGAAGCCGCGCGCGACGTCGAATTGCTGGGCCTTGGCGTCGGACTCGATCTCAGTCCGTATTACCGCCGTTGTCTTGCGGTCGATCTGTCCACACCGCCGGACATGCCGCTGTTCGCCGAACTCGTCGGCTGGATCGGCGCACGGTGGTAGGTGGACCGTGGCGTTATCAGGCGCCTTGGCGGATCAACTGCTGCAACGCATGCAGAATCAGCGAGCCGCCGATCACCACCAGAATCGCATACGCGATACGGCGCGTCATCACACCCGACAGCGGCGGCGGATACTGCCGCGCCACGATCGTCATCAGCGCGACGACCGGGACCGCGAACGCGGCCTGCATCCAGAGATCGGCGTCGAGTTGACCCTCGTACGCGCTGAACAGCGTGCGAGTGATCGAGGTCACCGTAAAGATCAGAATCAACGCGTAGCGGATCTGCACGAGCGAGAGCGGCTGGCGATAGAACTGAAAAATCAACGGCGGCCCGGATACACCGAACATGCCGCTCAGCAGCCCACCGAACACCCCGCTGACGAAGAAACTCCGATTGCCTGAGCGGCAAGCGAGCGGAGCCGGCCGCAGCGCCGCGCTCAGGCCGCCATACAGCACCACGGCGCCCAGCAGCAGTTGCAACACGCCGGAAGCCGCGTTGCTCAACAGATCCA
Source organism: Paraburkholderia sp. NPDC080076 (assembly GCF_050281145.1). Lineage (NCBI taxonomy): Bacteria > Pseudomonadati > Pseudomonadota > Betaproteobacteria > Burkholderiales > Burkholderiaceae > Paraburkholderia > Paraburkholderia sp. NPDC080076. Next base: position 626,962 of record NZ_JBNNWQ010000001.1, read on the forward strand.
GCACCAGCACGCCGGCCACCACCGACGGCAGAATGCCCAGCGTAGCGGCGCCCACCGCGCGCCAGTCGATGTGATGAAGTTTGCCGGGCAGGGCGGTCGCGCTGTTGGCGAGGGTCACGAGGCTGAGCAAAGCGGCGAGACTCGTGACCGGCGCCAGGTCGAGGCCGCTCGCGGCGCCGATGACGATCATGCTCAGACCGAAGCCGGTAATGGTTTGAAAATAGCTCGCGACGCCCATCAGTGCGAGGAGCGGCAGCAACTTCTGAACGATCATGAATGAGACGGTGTGAGGAGGGCGTCGGGATGCGTGAGCGCGGCTTGAGCCTGAACCGCGGTGACGGCGGTGACGTAGTAGATGTCGTCCGCGCTGCAGCCGCGCGACAGGTCATTGGCGGGCTTGCGCAGGCCTTGCAGCAAGGGGCCGATCGCCTTCGCGCCGCCGATCCGCTCGGCCAGCTTGTAGCCGATGTTGCCCGCCTCGAGGCTCGGAAACACCAGCACGTTGGCGTGGCCCTCCACCTGCGAGTGCTTGACCTTGCGCAGCGCGATTTCGGAGACGATGGCCGCGTCGAGTTGCACGTCGCCGTCGATCGCGAGATGCGGGCGGCGTTCCTGCACGATGTGGGTGGCGTTGACCACTTTGTCGACCGCCGCATGATGAGCGCTGCCGCTCGTCGAAAACGACAGCATCGCCACGCGCGGCTCGTCCATCAGCAGGCTTTTTGCGCTGTCCGCCGCGGCCATCGCGATCTCGGCGAGTTGGGCGGCATCGGGTTCCACCACGAGCGCGCAGTCGGAAAAGATCAAGCCGCCCTTGAGCGTGTGGAACGGCTCGCACAGCATCATCAGGAAGAAGCTCGACACGAGCTTGAATGAAGGTGCGATACCGATGATCTGAATCGCGTTACGCACCACGTCGGCGGTGGTGTTGACCGCGCCAGACACGGAACCGTCGGCGTGGCCGAGGCGCACCATCAGGTTCGCGAAGCATAGCGGGGTGAGGATTTCGCTCTGCGCTTGTTGGAGCGTCATGCCTTTCTTGCTGCGCAGAGCGAACAGTTCGTCGGCATATAACGGTGCCAGCGCCGAAGTGGCGGGGTCCACCAGTTCCATACCGTTTAGATCGACGTCGAAGCGGGCGGCGGCTTCCCGGATGCGCGTGGCGTCACCGACCAGCAGAATGCGCGCAATGCTTTCGCTGCTCGCGCGCCGCGCCGCCTGCAACACGCGCGGATCCTCGGCCTCGCTCAGCACGATGCGCATCGGCGAATGGCGCGCTTGTTCAATGATGCGGTTGATGGCTTTCATAGGAGTGGCCGGTTGAAAAGGCAGCGAGACGTACAACGAAGAAGCCGGAGACAGAGCGCCCGCGCGGGCGCAACTGTTTCCGGCCTGTGAGCGCGGCGGGCTCCGTCCACCTGAGCACGAAGCCCGCCGGCGCCCAAAACGCTCAGACGTAGTCCTTATACTTGTCGAGCATGCGCACCGGCTTGGAGAGCGCGTCGCGGCGGAACGGATCACCCAGTTCACGCGTACACATGATCTCGATGATCGTGGTCTTGCCGTGGTTCATCTGCGCGTCGATCGCGCGCTTGAGCGCCGGGCCGACATCTTCGAGACGGTCCACCACGATGCCCTCGGCGCCCATCGCGCGGGCAATGGCGGCGAAGCTCTGGTTGTCGAGTTCACCCGCCACGAAGCGGCGATTGTAGAAGTCCACCTGGTTCTTCTTCTCGGCGCCCCACTGACGGTTATGGAACACCACCGCCGTCACCGGAATGTTGTGGCGCACGCAGGTCATGGTCTCCATCAGGCTCATGCCCCATGCGCCATCGCCCGCATACGAAACGGCCGGGCGATGCGGCGCGGCGACCTTGGCACCGATGATGGTCGGAAACGCGTAGCCGCAATTGCCCCAGCTCATCGCCGCGAAGAAGCTGCGCGGCTTGTTAAAGCGCAGATAACTGTTGGCCACCGAGTTGATGTTGCCGATGTCGGTCGAGACCATCACGTCCTCGGGCATGGCCTTTTCCAACTCGCGCAGCACCTGGCGCGGATGCAGATAGGTGCCGCCGCCGGGCGTGCGTTCCTGCTTCTGCTCCTCGATCATGTCGAGGCTGTAGGCGTCGCGTTCGTGCGTCCAGTCGTCGAGCTCTTTCTCCCACGCCGCTTTCTCCGATGCGATCTGGCCGCCGCGTTCCTCGCGCGTGGCGTCGCAGGCAATCTTGCGGCCGGCAAGGCGTTCGGTCAGCGCGACGGCAGCAGCTTTCGCGTCGCCGCAGATGCCCACCGAGATCTTCTTCACCAGGCCGAGCATCTTGTGGTCGGCATCGATCTGGATGATCTTGGCGTTGGTCGGCCAGTAGTCCATGCCGTGCTGCGGCAGCGTGCCGAACGGTCCGAGGCGCGAGCCGAGCGCGATCACGACGTCGGCGCGCGACAGCAGCTTCATCGCCGCCTTCGAGCCCTGATAGCCGAGCGGACCGCACCACAGCGGATGGTTGGCAGGGAAGGAGTCGTTGTGCAGATAGCTGTTGACCACCGGCGCGTTCAGGCGCTCGGCGAGCGCCTTGCACTCTTCGATCGCATCGGCCATCACCACGCCGCCGCCGGAAATGATCACCGGGAATTTGGCTTGCGCGAGCAGTTCGGCCGCTTCGTTCAGGCTTTGCTCACCACCCGCGCCGCGATCGAGACGCTGCGGCTGGGGGATCTCCACCTTGACCTGACCGTAGAAGTAATCGCGCGGGATATTCAACTGCGTCGGCCCCATCTCCGCCATCGCGCGGTCGAAGCAGCGGCCCGTGAATTCCGCCATGCGCGCCGGATGGGTGACGTGGCCTTGATACTTGGTGAACTCCTGGAACATCGGCAGTTGTTTGGCTTCCTGGAAGCCGCCCAGACCGATGCCCATGGTGCCGGCCTCCGGCGTGACGATCACGACCGGGCTGTGCGCCCAGTAGGCCGCCGCAATGGCGGTGACGCAGTTGCTGATGCCCGGGCCGTTCTGGCCGATCACCACGCCGTGACGTCCCGAGACGCGCGAATAGCCGTCGGCCATGTGGCCGGCGCCTTGCTCGTGCACCACCGGAATCAGGCGGATGCCGGCGGGCGCGAAGATATCCATGGCGTCCATGAAGGCGGAGCCCATGATGCCGAACATATCGGTCACGCCGTTGGCCGCCAGGGTTTCGACAAACGCTTCCGACGGCGTCATGGCCTGCGGGCCGCTGGCACGGTTGTCGGCGGTAGCGTCACGCGGGGAAGGATTCTGCTCGCTCATGGGGTGTCTCCAGCTCTTTGAGATAAGTGGAACAAAAAATACCGAAAAATGCTTGGTGTCTGAAATGTAGGTCAGCGGTTCCTGTGCGTCAACCTAAATTCAAATAAATGGAACGTTTTGTATCAAAAAAAGTGCCTGTGTCGTGGTGACAAAAGGCGTCACACCCCTCACTGCCACGGCAACGAGTACGTCTTCACGTTGGTAAAGCTCTTGATCGCTTCCTGAACGCCTTCCTTGTAGCCGAGCCCCGAATCCTTGATGCCGCCGAACGGCGTCAGTTCGAGCCGGTAGCCCGGCACCTCGCGCACGTTCACGCTGCCCACCTCCAGCTCCGCGATAAACCGCGTGATGTAGTCGAGCCGGTTGGTGCAGACCGAAGAGGACAGGCCGTAATCGGTGGAGTTGGAAATACGGATCGCTTCGTCGATATCGCGGAAGCGGATGACCGGCGAAACCGGCCCAAAGGTTTCATAGCGGACGAGCGGCATATCCGGCGTGACGCGATCGACTACGGTCGGCGAATAGAGCGCACCGCGGCGCACGTTGCCGACCAGCAGCTTCGCGCCGCGGCTCACGGCGTCGTTGACTTGCGCTTCGAAGAACTTCGCAGCGTCCTCGTCGATCACGGTGCCCATGTCGGTGGCAGGGTCGGCCGGGTCGCCGTAGCGTATCGCGCGGGTCTTCTCCACCAGCAATTCGACGAAGCGGTCCGCCACCGCTTCATGCACGAGCATCCGCTTGATGGCGGTGCAGCGCTGCCCCGAGTTCTTGTACGAGCCGGAAACGGCCAGCGTGCTCGCTTCGTCGAGGTCTGCGTCTTCCATCACGATGATCGGATCGTTGCCGCCCAGTTCCAAAACCGCTCGGCGATAACCCATCTTGTTCGCGATGTATTTGCCGATGGCCACCCCGCCCGTGAACGTGATCAGATCGACGTGCCGGTTCGTAATGAGTTCGCCGGCGATGTCTTTCGGGTCGCCCGTCACCACCTGGAGCATTTGTGGCGGCAGGCCGGCGCTGTAGAGAATGTCGGCAAGCAGACACGTGGACAGCGGCACTTTTTCGGACGGCTTGACGACGATCCGGTTGTTGGTGGCGATGGACGGCACGATCTTGTGCGCCACCTGGTTCATCGGATGATTGAACGGCGTGATCGCGCAGATCACGCCGAGCAGCGGCTCGCGCTGCGTGTAGACGCGGCGCTGTTTGCCGTGCGGCGTCAGATCGCAGGAGAAGACCTGGCCGTCGTCCCTCAGCGCTTCATTGGCGCCGAAGACCAATACGTCGCTGACGCGGCCGGCTTCGTATAGCGAATCCTTTTTACAGAGCCCCGATTCCGCTGTAATCAGATCGGCGATTTCGGCGGTCCGCTCGCGCACGATATCCGCCGCGCGCCGCAGGATCTGCGCGCGCTCATAGCGCGTGAGCCGCGCGCGATAGGCGTGCGCATACTCGAAGGCGTGCCGCACGTCGTCCACGGTGGCTTTCGGAACGGTGCCGACCAATTCGCGCGTATAGGGGTTGAACACCTCGATGATTTCGGCGCGCGTGATCTTTTCACCACCGATACGCATGGCCTCGTGCCGAACTGCACAAGGCATCCTGGGTTTGACGATGGCGTTCAAGCGGCCCCCTGACTGGATTGACGATCGCGGCAGATAAATGTCTTACCGTTGAGGTTGATATTGCCGTTGGGCACGGCAACGGGGTAGAGCCAGCTTGGGGGAGTCGCTGAGTCCAGCGCCGGGTCCCTACGTGACGCAAAAAAGAAAGGGCCCGAAGAAGGGCCCATGTCAGCGAAGTACCGCGACGCTTTCTCAGACTTTGCCTTTCCAGGGCACCAGCACGCGTTCGATATAGCGCATCAGCAAATCGAAGCAGAGCGCAAAGAAGCCGATCACGATGATCCCCATGATCACCACGTCGCTCGCGAGGAATTCCGCCGCGTTGAGCACCATGAAGCCGAGGCCGCTGGTCGAGGCGACCATTTCGGCGGCCACCAGCGTGGTCCAGCCCACGCCGATGCCGATTCGCATGCCGGTAAAGATCTCCGGCATCGCCGACTTCAGGATCACGTACAGCACCACTTGCGTACGCGAGGCGCCCATCGAATACGCGGCGTGAATCTGTTCGATCGACACCGACCGCACGCCGGCACGCGCGGCAATGGCGAGCGGCGCGAAGATCGCCAGGTAGATCAACAGCACCTTCGAGAATTCGCCGATGCCGAACCAGATGATGATGAGCGGCAGATAGGCGAGCGGCGGCAACGGCCGGTAGAACTCGATGGGGGGATCGAATGCGCCGCGCGCGAAGCGCGACACGCCCATCATCACGCCGACGGGTATCGCCGTCAGACAGGCGAGCGCGAATGCGCCGAACACCCGCAGCAGGCTGATGCCGGTGTGCTGCGCGAGTGTCGAGTTGGCAAAGCCTTCCGTCGCGACAAAGATGAACTTCGCGTAGACGGCCTGTGGCGACGGCAGGAACAGCGGCTTGATCCAGTGCAGATTGGTCGCCGCGAACCAGAGTGCGATGAACGCGGCGACGGTGATCAGGCTGGTGGCGACACTGCTGCCTTGCCCAGGCACGCCGAACGTGTCGCCGGGCCGGGCGGGTTTTTTCGCGAGCATACGAGGTCCGCGCCCCGGCCGGCGGGGCGGCCGGACCGGCGTGTTCGTCTCCATGGGCGCGGCCTCGCCGTGCAACACGGCATGAGCGGATTTAGAACTAAACATGAGCGACTCCGGCCTCGGCGCCGTGCAGCTTCTCGTCGCCGTAAATGATGTTGAGGACACGCTCGCGCATTTCGATGAAATCGGGACTCGATTTGATCGCCCGTGCGTCGCGCGTTTCGAGAAAACGGCGATTGAAGTCCAGTTCGTAGGTATGCGTGATGCGGCCGGGACGTGGCGACATCACGATCAGCCGGCTCGCGAGGAACAGTGCTTCCTCCACGCTGTGCGTGATGAAGAAGAACATCTTGTTGGTCTTCTTCCAGACGTCGAGCAGCAGCTCCTGAATGGTCTCGCGAGTGAGCGCGTCGAGCGCGGCCATCGGCTCGTCCATCAGCAGCATGGCGGGATCGCAGGTGAGCGCGCGGGCAATGCCGACGCGCTGCTGCATGCCGCCGGAGAGCTGATAGATCATGTGCTTGTGGAAATCCTGCAGGCCGACCAGCGCGAGGTTGCGCACGGCGATTTCGCGCCGCTGCGCGCGCGGCACGCCTTGCAGCTTGAGGCCGAATTCCGCGTTGTCGATCACGTTGAGCCACGGCAAGAGCGCATGCTTCTGGAACACCACGCCGCGGTCCGCGCCCGGCCCCGCAATGGGTTCGCCACCGAGCAGCAACTCGCCCCGGCTCGGCGCGATGAAGCCGGCCATCAGCGATAACAGCGTAGTCTTGCCGCAGCCGGACGCACCCAGCGCGACCACGAAGTCACCCGAGCGGATAGTCAGGTTGATATCGTCGAGCGCCTGCACGGTCTGACCGGGACGCCGCCCCGGAAACACCACGCTCACGTTCTTGACAGTCATGTTTTCCATGTTGCCTCCCGATCCCAAGGATCACGGTTACGTCATTTGAGCTTCGCAGCGGCGTCGGCATAAGCCGGCGTCACGAATTTCGAGTAGTCGGGCAGGACGGCGCTGATCTGCTTCTGGCTCTTCAGGAATTCCGAGGTGTCTTTCAGCGCGAGCGCGGCGCGGCTCGTCGTGCCGCCGCCCAGCCATTGCGCGGAGGCCTGCTCGCCGAGCGTGGGGAACGCGTAGAGCGACAGCGATGCCGGCACGTCCGCCGGCGAGCCGCCGATCATCTTCGCGATGGCCGCGGCTTGCGGCGAGCCCGCATTCCATTGCGACGGATTGCTGCGGTATTGCTGGTCCGCGTCGGCGATTGCCTTGACGAGTTTCGCCATGAAGTCCTTGTGTTCCTCGCCCCATTTGCGATCGACCGCAATGCCGTCGAAGGTCGGCTTGCCGAGCTTCGAGAGGTCGCCGGACGTGATCAGCACCTTGCCGCTCTTCTTCAGCTCGGCGAGCGCGGGATCCCACACGTAGGCGGCGTCGATGTCGCCGCGCGACCAGGCGGCGACGATCTGATTGGGCTGCATGTTGAGAATCTTCAGGTCAGACGGATTGATGCCCCAGTGTTGCAGCGCGAACATGGTGTGATAGTGGGTCGTCGAAACGAACGGCACGCCGATGGTCTTGCCCTTCAGGTCCGCCGGCTTCGTGATGCCGGAGCCGTTGCGCACCACCATCGCTTCGGCCTGGTTGATGTTGTCGAGAATCCAGAAGAGCTGCAGATCGAGACCCTGGCTCACGGCGGCCGCGAGCGGGCTGGAGCCGATCACGCCGACCTTGACGTCGCCGGATGCCAGCGCGGTCGCGACTTTCGCGCCGGACTCGAACTGCCGCCAGTTGATCTTGTAGCCGGTGGCCTTTTCGATCGACCCGTTCGCGATGCCGACCACCCACGGATCGACGATCTGCTGATAGGCGATCGTGATTTCCTTTTCCTCCGCGTGGCTCGGTGCCGCCGCAAGGCTCGCCGTCGCGGCGAAAACCAGCGACAGGACGCAGCGTGCCGTCCATTGGAACCACGGCTTCGATGTCGGGTTTTTATGGCGTTTCATAATAGGTCTCACAAAGGTCTGAACAGCGGCTGTTTATGGAGCACGGAAGTCGTGTGGCCACGACGGGTGCTTGTCCCAATCGCCTTGGACGGGGTGAGTCGAGTATCGTCAGTAAAAAATAGAGCAAGTTAGTGCCAGACGGCGCCGATCGTTGAGTCCACATCGGCGCGCCGAAGCGCTCTGGTCGGCCCGCGCCCAACACTGCCAAGGCGGCAGGGGCTGTCACGCGCAGCATCGTCGTGACTGGCGCGGCTCTTTCACTTTCAGGAGGAAGCATGTCCAGCCGTACAGCGACGGCCCTTTGGACGCAGCGTTTTCAGCGTCCGGGCGACTCGAACATGAGCCTGCAGGGGCAGATCCGCCAGATGCTGGTGGCCGCGATTCTGGACGGCCAGCTGCCGCCGCAGACCGCGTTGCCGTCCAGCCGGGAACTGGCCGATCAACTGAGCGTCGCGAGAAATACGGTCGTGCTGGCGTACCAGCAGCTCGTGGAGGAGGGCTATCTGATTTCGCGCGAGCGCAGCGGGCACTTCGTCAATCCGGCGATGCTGGAGGGACGCCACGGCTTCAAGGCGCCCGCGCAGACGGTCCCCACCAGCAGCGAGCACGACCAGGCGCCCGCGCGGCCCGATTGGGGCCAGCGTGTGCAACGCCGTCCCTCCGCGCAGCGCAATATCGTCAAACCGGGCAACTGGCAGGACTACGAATATCCGTTTATCTACGGGCAGTTCGACCAATCGCTCTTTCCGACCAACGACTGGCGCGAATGCTGTATGAAGGCGCTGTCGGTGATGGAGATCCGCAACTGGGCGCCCGATCTTATAGGCCGCGACGACGACACGCTGATCCAGCAGATCCGCACGCGCGTGCTGCCGCGGCGCGGCGTGTTTGCGATGCCGGATGAGATCGTCATCACGATCGGCTGCCAGCAGGCGTTATATCTGGTCGCCGATCTGCTCGCGCGCCAGCGCACCACGGTGGGTTTCGAGAACCCCGGCTATCCGGACGCGCGCAATATCTTCGAGAACCGCAATGCGCAACTGGTGCCGCTGCCGGTGGATGAAGGCGGCGTGCGCCCCGTCGAGGACGCGCACCTGTTCGCCCAGTGCGACTACGTCTACGTGACGCCGAGCCATCAATGCCCGACCACGGCCACCATGCCGATCGAACGCCGGCATGCATTGCTCGAACTCGCGCAGAAGCACGACTTCGTGCTGATCGAGGACGACTACGAAAGCGAGAACAACTTCTCGGGCCTGCCGCATCCGGCGCTCAAGAGTCTGGACAAGGCCGACCGCGTGATCTATATCGGCAGCTTGTCGAAGACGTTCGCGCCCGGCTTGCGGCTCGGGTATATCGTCGGTCCACGCGAACTGGTGCACGAATTGCGCGCGCTGCGCCGGCTCATGGTGCGGCATCCGGCGGCGTACATTCAGCGTGCGTTCGCGACGTTTCTCGCGCTCGGCCACCACGACGCGCTGCTGCGTAGGCTGGCCCACGCTTATCGCGAGCGCGCGCTGGTGCTGATGGCGGCGCTCGATAAATACCTACCCGAAGCGCGTCACATCCCGATCACGGGCGGGGCTTCGTGCTGGGTGGAAGGCCCGCCCTGGCTCGACGCCGTGCGTCTTGCCGCCGACGCCGAACAGCACGGCATTCTGATCGAACTGGGCGGCGTGTTCTTCATGGACGGTCTGGAGCAGAAGCACTGCTTCCGGATGGGCTTCTCGGCGATCAAGCTCGACAAGATCGACGCCGGCGTACGCCTGCTGGCCGAACTCGTGCGCAAGCAGAAGCCCGCGACGTAACGCTTGCGCCCGTTATGGCGCCCGCGTCAGAAAGTGGCCGCGAGTTCCCTGGCAGCTTCCTGAAGACGCGGCACGAATTCGAGCGCGCGCGACAGCGGCGCACGCGAAACCGGCGCATGCACGGCGATCGCCGCGATGCACGCGCCGCTCTCATCGATAATCGGCGCCGCCACGCACACGATGCCGGCCAGAAACTCCTCGTTATCGATCGCAATGCGCTTGTGCGCGGTCCGGTCGAGTTCCGCCTCGAGCAGTTCCGGATCGGTGATGGTGTTCTGCGTGAAGCGTTCGAGTTTCAGCGCGCGTACGAGCGCCGAGCGCTGTTCGCGCGGCAGCATGGCCAGCAGCAGTTTGCCGCTCGCGCTGCAATACGCGGGAACATGCGAACCGGGTTTGAGATCGAGGCGCAACGGCCACGGCGCTTCCATGCGATCGAGATACAGCACCTCGGTTTCATGCAGCATGGTGAGATTGCAGGTCTCGCCGAGATCGGCCACCAGACGCGCGAGGATCGCATGACGCAGGCGGCGCGCGCCGGAATGCATCACCACGCCTAACGCGAGTTGCGCGAGCCGCGGCCCGATCACGTACGCGTTCTTCTGGCCCGGCTCGCGGATCACGAGCCCGCCCGCCTCCAGCGAAGCAAGCATGCGATGCAGCGACGCCTTGGGCAACGCGACGTCCTGCGCGATGTCGGCAAGCGACACCGGGCCGTCCGCGTTGACGAGGTGTTCGAGCAGCGCAAATGCGCGCAGCGTCGGAGTATCCGCTTTGGTCATGCCTGCCGTTCCGGAAAATGGATCGGCGTCATTGTACAGCTCCGTTTTACGCCGCCCGCCCTTGGCGCCGCCGGCTGGGGACTCCGCCGTGTCTAACGGATCGCTCATGGGAAAGGCCTCAGCGCTCATGGTACGGATGCTCCGTGGAAGGGCCGGCGGATAACAGCGGAGCCAGCTTCAGCGCCGCGTCCTTGAGTTTCGGCACGGCCTTCAGCAGGTCGTTCAGACTCGCGCGCGCGGTCGGCGCATGAATCGCCAGCGCGGCCAGCACGTGCCCGTCGCTGGCATCGCGCACCGGCACCGCGACCGCCACCATGCCGCGCACCAGCTCCTCGTTGTCGATGCCGATGCCGCGCACGGCGAGCCGGTCGAGTTCGGCTTCGAGGAGATTCAGTTCCGTCAGCGTGCCTTGCGTTCTGCGCTCCAGCGTCAGCCGCGCGAGCACGGGACGGCGCTCGGCCGGCGGCATCTGCGACAGGAACAGCTTGCCGCTCGCGGTGCAATGCAACGGCACACGCGTACCGGGTTGCAGATGCAGGCGCAGCGGTTCAGTGGTCTCCACGCGCTCGAGATAGAGAACAGTGTCGTGATCCAGCGCGGTGAGGTTGCAGGTTTCGCCGAGCGTGTCCACCAGCGAGCGGAGCAGCGAACGGCAGGCGCGGCCGAAGGTGTTGTTGGACAGCGTGGTGAGCGCGAGCTGCGCCGCTTTCGGGCCCAGCGTGATGCCGCGGTCCGTACCGCGCGAATCGGGCAGATGCGTCACATAGCCCTGCGCTTCGAGCGATTCGATCAGCCGCATCAGCGTCGCCTTGGGAATGTGCAGGCGCAGCGAGAGTTGCGAAAGCGAAAACGGCTGACCCGCGGCTGCGAGTTGTTCGAGCACGGCCAATGCGCGCAGCGCCCGTGAATCCTCGGCGAGAGGTTCACCGCGTGGGGACGAGCAGAGTGCTTGCATACGCTTCCTTGCTGTCGATCAATGGCTGTCCAGCGTCCGCGTACGCCGCGCGGGCCGGCGGGTCATTTCTAAAAGTGAAACAAAAACCGCAGTTTCTGTTTCAGATTAGCCGATAGTAGCGGGAATTTCTTGAACAGGAAACGGGCTGAACATAAATTTCAACGAAACATACCGTTTTTTATAAAACATGCAGGAGACAGGTCACATGGCAGACCGATTCGACTTTGTCGTCGTCGGCGCGGGATCGGCGGGTTGCGTGCTGGCGAACCGGCTTTCCGAAGGCGGCCGCTACTCGGTATGTCTACTCGAAGCCGGCCCCGCCGATCGCTTCATGTGGATTCATATCCCCATCGGCTATGGCAAGACGATGTTTCACCCGGTCTACAACTGGGGCTTCTATACCGATCCCGATCCGAACATGCACAATCGCCGGCTCTATTGGCCGCGCGGCCGCACGCTAGGTGGCAGCAGTTCGATCAACGGTCTGATCTATGTGCGCGGACAGAAGGACGATTACGACCACTGGGCCCGCCTTGGCAATCGCGGCTGGGGCTGGAAAGACTGCCTGCCGTACTTCAGGCGGCTGGAACACAACGAACTGGGCGAAGGTCCGACGCGCGGTGTCGACGGACCGCTGTGGGCCTCGACGATCAAGCAGCGCCATGAACTGGTCGACGCGTTCATCGCGGCTTCGAACTCGTTAGGCGTGGCAAGCATCGACGACTTCAACACGGGCGATCAGGAGGGCGTCGGCTACTACCAGTTGACTACCCGCCGCGGCTTTCGCTGCTCGACGGCCGTCGCTTATCTGAAGCCCGCGCGGCAACGCCAGAACCTGCATGTGGAAACGGATGCGATGGCTTCGAAGATTCTGTTCGAAGGCACCCGCGCTTGCGGCGTGCAGTACCGGCAACACGGCGAGCTGCGGGAAGTGCGCGCCAATCGTGAAGTGATCCTGACCGCCGGGGCGCTGCAGTCTCCGCAATTGCTGCAACTGTCCGGCGTGGGACCGGCCACGCTGCTGCGCGAGTTCGGCATTCCCGTGGTGGCCAACCGCGCGGGCGTCGGTGAGAACTTGCAGGACCATCTGCAAATCCGTCTGATCTATGAAGTGACGAAGCCGATCACGACCAACGATCAACTGCGTTCATGGACCGGGCGCGCGAAGATGGGCCTGCAATGGGCGCTGATGCGCAGCGGCCCGCTTGCGGTCGGCATCAACCAGGGCGGCATGTTCTGCCGGGCCTTGCCGGAGGAGTCGGCGACACCGGATATCCAGTTCCATTTCTCGACCTTGTCGGCGGACTCCGCGGGCGGCAACGTCCACGACTTTCCCGGCTGCACGTATTCGATCTGTCAGTTGCGCCCCGAATCGCGCGGCGTGGTGCGCATTCGCAGCGCCGATCCGCGTGAGGCGCCGTCCATCCAGCCGAACTATCTGGACACGGATCTGGACCGGCGCACGACCATCGCCGGTGTGCGTTTCGCGCGTCGCGTCGCGGCGGCCGAGCCGATGAACGGGCTGATGAAACGCGAGGTGCGGCCAGGCGCGGCCGCACGAACCGACGACGAACTGCTCGATTTCTGCAGGGAGTATGGACAGACAATTTTCCACCCGTCTGGTACAGCGAAGATGGGCGCGGCAGGCGATCCGCTCGCGGTGGTCGACGAACGTTTGCGCGTGTACGGCACCCAGGGGCTGCGCGTGGTCGACTGCTCGATCATGCCGACGCTCGTGTCGGGCAATACCAATGTGCCGATCGTGATGGTGGCTGAAAAAGCGTCGGACATGATTCTGCACGACGCAAGCGGCGTCGATCGAGGTGTGGCGACGACGCCCGCGGCGAAAGTGGCCGCATAACGTAGCAGGTGCAAAACAACGGCGGGCACTATCCGCCGCAATACGCAGTCACGGGACGGCCAGCGAATGGATGCCCTGGAGGCTGCACATAAACCGCCCCGGAGGAGACAACTGGGGTTCCCGGCCGGCCGTGCGTATCGACACGCACGGCATGGCCGTCCATTGAGGAGCTGCTGCTATGGCAATCGATCCCCGCGCTATCCGTCGCGTTGCGTTCGCCAGTGTGATCGGCGCAACCGTCGAATGGTATGACTTTTTTCTTTACGGCGTGGTCGCCGGCATCGTGTTCAACAAGCTCTATTTCCCCGCCAACGATCCGCTCGTGTCGACGCTGCTCGCCTATTCGACCTTTGCGGTGGGCTTCGTGACCCGGCCGCTCGGCGGCGTGATATTCGGCCATTTCGGCGATCGGATCGGCCGCAAGTCCGCGCTGATTCTGACGCTCGTCATCATGGGGATTTCGACGGCTGGCGTCGCGTTCATTCCCACCTACGCCCAGATCGGCATCTGGGCGCCGATCCTGTTGTTGTCGCTGCGCGTATTGCAGGGCATTGGGCTCGGCGGCGAATGGGGCGGCGCGGTGTTGATGGCGTATGAATATGCGCCGCCTGAACAGCGCGGCCTGTACGCGAGTTTGCCGCAGATCGGTTTGTCGATCGGACTATGTCTCGCATCGGGGATGGTCGCGGGCCTGTCCCGCTTATTGCCCGAAGCGGCCTTTCTGTCGTGGGGCTGGCGGATCGCATTCGGCGCATCGCTCGGTCTCGTTCTGATCGGCCTGTATATTCGCGCCAAAGTGATGGAGACACCCGAATTCCTCGCGCTCAAACGCAATCGGCGTGAAGCGAAGATTCCGTTCGTCGACATGATCACGCGCTATCGCGGCGCCGTGATGCTCGGCATGGGCGCGCGTTATATCGATGGCGTGTTCTTCAACATCTTCGCTGTGTTTTCGATCGGCTACCTCACGCAACACGTCTCGATGAGCCGCACCGACGCCTTGCTCGGCGTGATGATCGCGGCGGGCGTGATGTGCTTTTTCATCCCGCTGTTCGGCAGCATGTCCGACAGGCTCGGCCGCGCGCGCGTGTATTTCTGGGGCTCGCTGATTTGCGGCGTGTCGGTGTTTCCGGCTTTCTGGCTCATTGAAATGCAGCCGGCCAACACGTTGTTGATCTGGGCGGCCATCGTGGTGCCATTCGGCATTTTCTACGCGATGGTGTACGGTCCTGAGGCGGCATTGTTTGCCGAACTATTCGACGCCAAAGTGCGCTATACGGGTATCTCGTTCGTGTATCAGTTCTCCGGCATCTTCGCGAGCGGACTCACGCCGATCATTGCGACGATCCTGATGCGGCTGAACGGCGGAAAACCGTGGACGGTGTGCGCGTACGTGCTGTTCTCGGCATTGATATCGGCGCTGTCGGTGCGCGCGATCGAGAGGAAGTGGGCGGGTGCGTTCGATGCGGTTGCGCATGCGCAGTCCTGAGTCTGCAGTTCGCTTTGAATCGCAGAAGCGCGGTGCGCGGCGTGATGCAGCGCGCCGCTCATTAAAGCGCGTTTCTCGCCACGGCCAGGCTCGCGCGGCCTCGCGCCGCGTCATTCCCGAAACGTCTTCGCAGTCTCTTCCGCCGCGTGGCGCAAGTCAGGCACGAAGGCGAGCAGATCGTCGAGCGTGACTCTGCCCACCGGCGCCTGCACGGCAATCGCCGCGCAGGCGCGATTGCGATCCAGCATGACAGGCACCGCAATCGCGATCAGCCCTTGCAGATGTTCCTGGTTGTTGATCGCGAGAAGCCGCCGCCGCGTGGTGGTCAGTTCCTTGCGCAACGCGTCGCGATCGGTGATCGTCCGTTCCGAATAACCGCGCAGCGGCAGCGTCTCGATCACGCGTTCGCGTCTGTCCTTCGGCAGAAAGCTCAGCAGGAGCTTGCCGCTCGCCGAGCAATGCAGCGGCACATGCGAACCCGGTTGCAAATGCATGCGCAGCGGCCATTCGGTTTCGACGCGGTCCACGTAGACGACATCGTTACCGGAGAGCATGGTCAGATTGCAGGTCTCGCCGATTTTCGCCACCAGCTGTTCGAGCAGCACGTGGCGCGCGGCGGCCGGTCCCGCATGCATCAGCACATTGACCGCGAGCATGCGCACACGTGGCGAACATTCGTAAAGACGATCGCCCGCGCCGCGCGTGACGAGCCACGCATCCATCAGTTGCACGAGGATCCGGTGGACGGTCTGCTTGGGCAGGCCGAGCGCATTGACGAGCTCCGTCATCGAAAGCGGGCCGCCCGCTTCGGCAAGCGTTTCGAGTACGCGAAACGCGCGCACTGCAGCTGCATTCGACTGGTTTGACGTCGACATCCCACTCCCTCGCCAGCGTATTCACAGCATTGATTTTGCATCGACTTCATTGCTTTTCGGGACTATGGAAAGTACCGAATTTTGCGTTTTCCGATGCTGGCAAACGCACTGCAATGGATAGCTCGAAAAACGGGACTTCGCCCTAAGCGCGGCTGGCTAGATTGATAGCACTGCAATCAATTCATTCACGCGGAGCGAATCCATATGAACGTCAGGGCCACAGGAGCCGAAATCGCGGGCCACCATGCGGACGGCGAAGCCGAGCGCATCGTCGCCACGCTCGTCGCGAAAGCGCGCGCGGCGCAGCGCGCTTTCGAGAATGCGGGACAACAGGCGCTCGATACCGCCGCCGACGCCGCCGCGTGGGCCATCATGGAGCCGGAGCGCAACCGGCAACTGGCGGAACGCGCCGTGCACGATACGGGTCTCGGCAACGCCGACGACAAGTTCCGCAAGAACTATCGCAAAACGCTCGGCTTGCTGCGCGACCTGCACGGACAGAAGACCACCGGCGTAATCGCGGAAGACAGGGCGAGCGGCATCATCGAGATCGCGCGCGCAGTGGGCGTGGTGGCGGCGATCACGCCGTCGACCAATCCGGCGGCGACACCGGCCAACAAGATCGTCAACGCGCTCAAATGCGGCAATGCAGTAATCGTCGCGCCGTCCCCCAAAGGTTACTCGTCTTGCGCGTTGTTGATCGAGTTCATTCACGCGCAATTCGCCAAAGCCGGTATCGATCCGGACCTCGTGCAGATGCTGCCTGCGCCGATCAGCAAGGCGGCGACCGCCGCGCTGATGCGGCAGTGCGATCTGGTCGTCGCCACCGGCTCGCAGGCGAACGTGCGCATGGCGTATGCGAGCGGCACGCCCGCGTTCGGCGTGGGCGCGGGCAATGTCGCTTCGATCGTCACGGCGTCCGCCGATCTGCATGATGCGGCGCGCAAGATCCTGCGCTCAAAAACTTTCGACAACGCGACGAGCTGCTCGTCAGAAAACAGCGTCGTGATCGAAGACGCCGTCTATCAGCCGATGCTGGCCGAACTGACCGCGTGCGGCGGCGTACTCCTCGACGCCGCGCAGAAGGCCCGCTTGCAACAGGTGATGTGGGTCAACGGCAAGCTCTCGGAGCAGTGCACGGCGAAGTCCGCCGAGGTGATCGCACGCGTGGCGGGTCTGGATGAGGTCGCCGCGCGCCACCCCGCCTTCCTGATGGTGGAAGAGAGCGGCGCGGGCAACGACTATCCGTTTTCCGGCGAGAAACTCGCGCCGGTGCTCGCCGTGTATCGTGCCGCCGATTTCGCTGCCGCGGCCGACGTGGTGCGCAGCGTCTACGCGTACATGGGCGCGGGCCATTCGGTCGGACTGCATTCGACGGATACCGCGCAAGCGATTCAGCTTGGCGTGACACTGCCGGTCGCGCGCGTGATCGTGAATCAGGCGCATTGCCTCGCGACCGGCGGCAACTTCGACAACGGCTTGCCGTTTTCGCTGTCGATGGGCTGTGGCACGTGGGGCCGCAACAACTTCTCGGGCAATCTGGGCTTCCGCCACTATCTGAACACCACGCGGGTCGCGTACCCAATCGAAGAGCGCGTGCCGGAAACGGACGAATTGCTCGGCGATTTCTTCGCGAGGTACGGCCGATGAACACGCCCGCCACCCTTCGCGCGCTGATCGACGAGCGCGCCGCGCAGCATCCGGACAAGCCCTTCCTGCTGGCCGCACTCGACGACGACGAAACGGCGGTTCCTGACCGGCGCGCGACCGTGCTGACGTTTCGCGAACTGCGCGACGACTGCCGAGTGATCGAGACACGCTTCAGGGAAGCCGGCCTGCGGCCGGGCGATGTGATTTCCGTGTTCATGGGCAATGGAATCCAGACGGCCCGTCTGTTGCTTGCGGCCATGTACAGCGGGCTGGTCGCCAATCCGCTCAATCTTTTGTGTCAGCCCTCGCAGGTGCGCTATATCGTCGACCATTCCGATACGCGGATGATCTTCACCGCGCGCGACACGCAGGCGGTGATCGGCACGGCCGTGGCCGAATTGCGCGCTGCTGGCTTGACGCGCGAGATCGCGTTGATCCAGACCGAACCGGACGATGCCGAACCCCCTTCGCTCGCAAAGCGTGAACCTGCTTTGGCCGAGACCGCGGCACATGGCGCGAACGCTGCCGCCGCGCCAGCGCTCGCGAAGCGCGGCCGCGCGCCGCGGCACACAGCGGATGCCGCAACGGCGCACGAGCCCGCAGCAGACGACGTCGCATTGCTGATGTACACCTCGGGCACGACGGGCACGCCCAAAGGCGTCCTGCTGACGCATCGCAATCTAATGGCGAACGCGCGCAACATCAGCGCCGAGCACAGGCTGACGTCGGACGATCGCGTGCTCGCGTCGTTGCCGCTCTATCACATCAACGGTCTGGTGGTGACGCTGCTCGCGCCGCTGTTCCATGGCGGCTCGGCGGTGATGACATCGCGCTTCTCCGCCCGCACGTTCTGGCGCGACGTCGCGCTTCATGCCTGCACGTGGATCAACGTGGTGCCGACGATCGTCGCCTATCTGCTCAATGCCGACGAAGCCTGCACCTACGATCTGTCGGCGCTGAAGTTTTGCCGCAGCGCGTCGGCCGCATTGCCCGCCGATCATCATCGCGCGTTCGAAGCGCGTTTCGGAATCGGCGTGATCGAAACCATGGGCATGACGGAAACCGCCGCGCCGGTTTTTAGCAATCCGTATGAGATGAACCGGCGGCGCGTCGGCAGCATCGGTCTGCCTTCGGGCGGCGAGGCTCGCGTGATCGACCGTGAAGGGCGTGAATGCGCCGCCAACGAATGCGGCGAACTGGTGTTGCGCGGCGAGCAGGTGATGGGCGGCTATTACAAGCGGCCCGAGGAAACGGCCGCCGCCTTCACGCCGGACGGCTGGCTGCGCACCGGCGACCTCGGCTATCGCGACGACGACGGCTACTTCTACATCAACGGCCGCGCCAAGGAACTGATCATCAAGGGCGGCGAGAACATTGCGCCGCGCGAAATCGACGAAGCGTTGTTGCGTCATCCCGATGTGCTGGACGCGGCGGCGGTCGGCGTGCCCGATCCGGCATACGGCCAGGAGATCGTCGCTTTCGTGGTGGCGCGCACGAGCGAGGGACGCAGCGCGCCCGACCCGGCGGATCTGCGCGAGCACTGCGTGCGCGAACTCGGGCGCTACAAGACGCCGAAAGAATTCCGTTTCGTCGATGAACTGCCGCGCGGACCTTCCGGCAAGGTGCAGCGGCTCAAGCTGGTGCCCACCTGACGCGGTGCCGCTCGCGAGCGGGCAAGGCGCGGGCGGAGACAGGCAGGCAGTCGCAGTCCGGTAAATCGGGCGGCCGCTCGCGGCCGTCGTCGATACATAAAAGAGATAGGAGACAGCATGGAAACGCGTATCCGGCGTGTCAAGACACGCCATATCATCCTGGCGGTCATGTGCCTGATGTACTTCATTTCGTACATCGATCGCGTGAACATTGCCGTGGCCGGCCCGTTGATTCGTCACGAGATGGGCCTCACGACCGTTCAGCTCGGCCTGGTGTTCTCGGCCTTTGCTTATCCGTATGCGGCGATGCAGATTATCGGCGGCTGGCTCGCCGACAAGTACGGGCCGAAACTGGTGCTCACGGTGCTATCGCTGATCTGGGGCGTGGCGACGCTCGCCACCGGTTTCGCGGGCAGCGTCACCATGCTGGTCGTGATGCGCTTCGCGCTCGGCATTGGCGAAGGCGGCGCGTTTCCTACCGCGACGCGCGCCTTCACTTACTGGATGCCCGTAGCCGAGCGCGGCTTCGCGCAAGGCATCACGCACAGTTTCGCGCGCCTGGGCGGCGCGATCACGCCGCCGCTCGTGCTGGCCGTGGTGGCGACCGGCGGCTGGCGCGACGCGTTCATCCTGCTCGGCATCGCGAGCCTCGCGTGGACCGTGCTCTACCTCTTCGTGTTCACGAATTCGCCGGAACAGAACCGGCGCATCACGGCCGAGGAAACCGCGGAGATCGGCTACCGCGCCGGCGATTGCGACCGCGCCAAACATGCGGCCACGCCGTGGCGCAAACTGGTGCGCCGCATGTGGCTCGTCACGTTCGTCGACTTCTGCTATGGCTGGTTGCTGTGGGTGTATCTAACCTGGTTGCCGTCCTATCTGCGCGAGTCGCGCGGATTCGATCTCAAGCAACTGGCGCTCTTCACCGCGCTGCCGCTGCTCGCGGGCGTGGTCGGCGACACGCTCGGCGGTGTCGTGTCGGACAAGCTCTTCAAGATCACGGGCCGCCTGCGCTTCGCGCGCTGTGCGGTGCTGGTGGTGGGCATGGGCGGCTCGCTGGTGTTTCTGCTGCCGATGGTGTCCGCCACCGATCCGCTCACGGCCGTGTGGTTCCTGTCGGCTTCGTTCTTCTTCCTCGAAATCACCAACCCTGTGCTGTGGACGTTGCCGCTCGACATCGCCGGCAAGTATGCGGGCACGGCCGGCGGCATGATGAACACGGGCTTCGGCGTGGCGGGGATGGTGTCGCCGGTGGTGTTCGGCTATCTGATCGAGAAGACCGGCAGCTACAACGTGCCGTTCAATATCTCCGCGGGGCTGCTCGCGGTCGGTATGCTGGCGGCGCTCTTCATCGACACCAGCAAGACAGTCGAGGCCGATGAAGAACGCGAGCGCGCCGCCGGCGTCGAGTTGGGCGGCATGCCGTCTTTCCTGCACGCCGGAGCGGCGGTGCGGCTGGAGCGCCATCACTTGCGCCGGCCGTTGCGGTGGCGCAAGTGATACGAGTGACGCAAGCGGCACAAATGCGTAAGTGACGCGAGTCATGCAAGGCGGGCGCGTATGCAGCGCCCGCCGCTGTTATTGCGCCGCCTTGAGGGCCCTTAAACGCCAGATCAGGCTCGACGTATCGAACCGATTGCCGCCGAGCGCCTGCACGTCCGCATAAAACTGATCAACGAGCGCCGTCACCGGCAACGACGCGCCATTGCGCTTCGCTTCGTCGAGACAGAAGCCGAGGTCCTTGCGCATCCAGTCGACGGCAAAGCCGTAATCGAACTTGCCGTCGATCATGGTCTTGCCGCGATTGTCCATCTGCCAGCTGGCCGCCGCGCCCTTGCCGATCACTTGCAGCACCAGCGGCATGTCGAGGCCCGCGAGCTGGCCGAAGTTGATCGCCTCAGACAGTCCTTGCACCATGCCGGCGATGCAGATCTGGTTGACCATCTTCGCCAGTTGCCCGGCGCCGACGGCCCCGATCAGCGTGACGGCCGCGGCGTAGTGCGCAAGGACCGGTGATGCCTGCTCGAAGACGGCGGCCTCGCCGCCGCACATGATCGTCAGCTTGCCGTTCTGCGCGCCGGATTCGCCGCCCGACACGGGCGCGTCGATGAAATGCAGACCTTTCTGGCGCGCGACTTCCGCTAGCTCGCGCGCGACGTTCGCCGACGCCGTGGTGTGATCGACGAACGCGGTATTGGGCGCCATGCCCGCGAACGCACCGGTATCGCCGAGCGTGATGCTGCGCAGATCGTCGTCGTTGCCGACGCACGCGAGGATCAGGTCGGCGCCGTTCGCCGCTTCACGCGGCGTGTTCGCGGCCCGGCCGCCGTACTCGGATACCCATTGCTGCGCCTTCGACGCCGTGCGGTTGTACACGGTCACGTCGAGGCCCGCTTTCGCGAGATGGCCGGCCATGGGATAGCCCATCACGCCGAGGCCGAGAAAGGCGACGCGGCGGACGGTGGCGGTGGAGGGCTGCGCGGTTGGATGATTCATTGGGGCTCCGTGGAGTGGGCTGGGTTTGGGGTGGGGCAATCATTATGACAAGGCTGGCGTTTTTTAGCCGTGACGCGCCGTTGTGCCGCCGCTGCCGCCCGCGCCGCTTGCCGAAGATGACAAAAATCTCATTTTTCCGCCATGTTGGCACTGCGGCAGCGCCGTAGCATCGGTCGCACCTCGTCAACACATCACGCATCCATGCTTACCCGCAACCTTGCTGCCGTACTTGCGATCGCTGCAGTGAATCCGGCCTTTGCGCAAGCCGATGCGGCGCTCGTGGAAGGCAATCGGCCTTCGCCATCGACCGCACTGGCCGCGCCGTCCGACGGCGCCGCCTTACCGCTCGACGAGGCGCTCGGCATCGCCGCCGAGAACAACCCGCTGCTGCGCGGCGCGCGCGCCGACGCCGATGCATCGCGCGGCACGTTCATGCAGGCGGGCGCCCGACCCAATCCGCAGATCTCGCTGCTGCAGGAGGGGTTCGGCCGCACGGAGCGCACGTCGACGGCACTCGTCAATCAGACCGTCGAACTCGGCGGCAAGCGTCAGGCGCGCCTCAACGTCGCTTCGTATGGACGCGAGGTGGCGCTCGCATCGCTCGATGCGCGCGGCGCGGCCTTGCGCTCAGACGTCATTGCCGCGTTTTACGGAATGCTCGCGGCTCAGCGCCAGTTGCAGGTCGCGCGTGAATCGGCCGACATCGCGGCGAGGTCCGCGGAACTGGCGGAGAAACGCGCGCGCGCGGGCAAGGTGTCGCCGGTCGAGGCGACCAAAGCGCGGGTCGCCGCCACCGGCGTTCAGATCGAGCAGGCCAACGCCGCCTCGCGGCTGACCATTGCCGCGGAAAAACTCGCCAACGTGACGGGCAGTCCGCTCGTGCGAGGACGTCCCGCGACCGGCGATATCGAAAGCGTGCCGGCGATCGAACCGCTTGCCGAACTATTGCCGCAACTGATCGACGCGCCGCTTGCGCGCGCCGCGAAGGCCGAGAGGTTGCGGAGCAACGCCGCCATTGCCGTCGAGCGCGCGAAGCGCATTCCGGACATCACGTTCAGCGCGGGCATGAAGCGGGTCGTGACCGGCGCGGTGCCCGACAACCAGGCCGTGGTCGGCATCTCCATTCCGCTTCCGCTTTTCGACACCAACAAAGGCGCGCTGCTCGAATCGGTTCACAAAGCCGAGAAGGCAAGCGCCGACTTCGACAGTGAAAAGGCTCGCCTGCAACTGGAGCTGACTCAGGCGTACGCCAATTACGAGCGATCGAGCCTGGAGGCGCGGCGCCTGAAAACCGATGTCCTGCCGGCCGCGCGCGAGGCGCTCGACGCAATGTCGCGCGGTTATGAGCTCGGCAAGTTTGGCTTTCTCGATGTCCTGGATGCGCAGCGCACGCTGTTTCAGGGCCAGTCGCAATATGTCCAGGCATTGACCGATGCGCACCTGGCCTACGCCGAAATCGGCCGGCTTGTCGGTGTCCCGCTTCGCAACAGTGCGCCTCGCTTACCTTGAAGGATTTTTCATGCTGCGCAGAAAACTCATCGTCGCCACTGCGGTGACCCTCAGCGGCGTGAGCGTCGCGCTCGCCGTGTTCGCGCTGACGCGGGTGTCGTCGAATACTGGAGGTGCTTCGGGCGGCGTGGAAGCATCGGCAAGCGCGCAGGATTCGCCCGGCCGGCACGGCGGCACCGTGTTCAGAGACGGTGCGCTGGCGGTCGAAGTCGTCCTGTCCGAGAAGCCGGGGGACGCGCGGCTCGTCGTCTATCCTTTCGTCGACGGCAAACCCGCGGACAAGGACCTGAACGTGTCGGGTTCCATTACGCGTTACGACGGTTCGATGCAGCCGTTGCAATTCGCGTCGGCAGGTCAGAAGCTGATGTCCGCCGAACCCATCGCGAAGCCTCACGTCTTCGACGCATTCATTCATCTCAAGTGGCGCGGACAATCCACATCGTTCGTGTTCTCGCGGGCCGATGGTGCAATCGCGCTCAGCGCGGCGCAAATCGAGGCGGCGCAGATTCGCCTCGACCGCGTCGGTCCCGCGCAGATTCTCACGACATTCCAGCTTCCTGGCGAGATCAGATTCAATGAGGATCGCACGGCCCATGTCGTGCCGCGTGTGGCGGGCATCGTCGAGCGAGTCAATGTTTCGATCGGCGAGAAAGTCGCGAAGGGGCAAGTGCTGGCGGTCATCGCCAGCACCGATCTTGCCGATCGCAGAAGCGAATTGCTGAGCGCGGAGCGCCGGCTCGCGGCCGCACGAACATCGTACGAACGCGAAAAGACGCTCTGGCGGGAGCGCATCTCGGCCGAGCAGGACTATCTCCAGGCGCAGGTGCAGTTACGCGAAGCCGAGATCGCCACGCAGAACGCCCGCGCGAAGCTCGCCGCGCTGAATGCCCCGCCATCGGCCGGCGCGTTGAACCGTTACGAATTGCGCGCGCCGTTTGCCGGAACGCTGGTCGAGAAGCACGCGACACCCGGCGAGGCGATCGCGGCGGATGCCAAGGTCTTTATTCTCTCGGACCTCTCGTCCGTGTGGGCCGAGATGGCGGTGCCGGCGCACCGCCTGAACGATGTGCGTGTCGGCCGCGAAGCCACGGTCAGCGCCACCGCGTTCGACTCGAAGTCGAGCGGTCCGATTGCCTACGTCGGCGCGCTGCTCGGCGAGCAAACCCGCACCGCGCCGGCGCGGGTGGTGCTGCCGAATCCCGATGGCGCGTGGCGGCCGGGCATGTTCGTCAATGTGTCGGTGGATGTCGGCAAACAAAGCGTGCCGCTCGCGGTGGCGAGCGACGCGCTGCAGGAGATAGACGGCGCACCCGCCGTCTTCGTGCAGTCGCCCAAAGGCTTTGTCGCTCAGGCGGTCGAGACGGGGCGCCGTGACGACAAGGTCGTCGAAGTGGTGAAAGGACTTCTGCCGGGCCAGAAGTATGTCACCGCGAACAGTTTCGTCCTCAAGGCTGAACTCGGGAAGGGCAGTGTCGAGGAACATTGACGCCCCGACGCCATGAACGCGTCATGCCCTGCGATGACTTGCCCTAAGCAGACCGCTTTCCCGAGCCTCGGTTTCCAAGGACCCTCCGCATGTTTGAAAGACTGATTCGCTTCGCCATCGCGCACCGCTGGCTGGTCATGCTGGCCGTTGCCGCGGTCGCGGGATGGGGCGTGTACAGCTATCAGAAGCTGCCCATCGACGCCGTGCCCGACATCACCAACGTTCAGGTGCAAATCAACACTTCGGCGCCGGGTTATTCGCCGCTTGAAGCCGAGCAGCGCATCACCTATCCGGTAGAGACCGCAATGGCCGGTCTTCCCAACCTGGCGCAGACGCGCTCCATCTCCCGCTACGGGCTCTCTCAGGTCACGGTGATCTTCAAGGACGGCACCGACATCTACTTCGCGCGTCAGCTGGTCAACGAGCGGATTCAGGAAGCCAGGGACAAGCTGCCGCCCGGCGCGACACCAGCGATGGGGCCGACCTCCACGGGGCTCGGCGAGATTTATCTGTGGACGGTGGAGGCCGACGCGTCGGCCGTCAAGCCGGACGGAACCCGCTACACGCCGGCAGATTTGCGCGAGCTTCAAGACTGGGTCGTGAAGCCGCAGCTTCGCAACGTGCCGGGCGTCACCGAGGTGAATTCCATCGGCGGCTTCGTGAAGGAGTTCCGGGTCGCACCGAATCCCGCCAAGCTCATGTCATACGGCTTGACGCTCGCGGACGTGGTGCGCGCGATCGACCGTAACAATGCGAATGTCGGTGCGGGCTACATCGAAAAGCGCGGCGAGCAGTATCTCGTGCGCGTGCCAGGCCAGGCCCGCTCGGTCGAAGACATCGCCAATGTCGTGCTCACCAACGTGGGCGGCGTGCCGGTTCGCATCAAGGACGTCGGACAGGTGGACATGGGCCGTGAATTGCGCACGGGCGCCGCGACGTCGAACGGCGAAGAGGTCGTGCTCGGCACCGTGTTCATGCTGATCGGAGAGAACAGCCGCACCGTCGCCAAGGCGGTCTCCGTCAAGATGGAAGACGTCAACCGTACCTTGCCACCAGGTGTGCGCGCGATTCCCGTGTACGACCGCACCGTGCTGGTCGAGAAAGCCGTGCAGACAGTGAAGAAGAACCTGCTCGAAGGCGCGGTGCTCGTGATCGTCGTGCTGTTCCTCTTTCTCGGCAACATGCGCGCGGCGCTGATCACGGCGCTCGTCATTCCGCTGTCGATGCTGATGACCTTCACCGGCATGGTCAATGCGAAGGTGAGCGCCAACCTCATGAGTCTGGGCGCACTCGACTTCGGGATCATCGTCGACGGCGCGGTGGTGATCGTCGAAAACTGCGTGAGGCGCCTTGCTCACGCACAGACGCTCGCCGGGCGGCCGTTGACCCGCGAGGAGCGTTTCGTCGAAGTCTTCGGCGCGTCGCAGGAAGCGCGCCGCGCCCTGATATTCGGTCAATTGATCATCATGGTGGTCTATCTGCCGATCTTCGCGCTCACCGGCGTCGAGGCAAAAATGTTTCACCCGATGGCGGTCACGGTCGTGATGGCGCTGGCTGCCGCGATGGTGTTGACGGTCACCTTCATCCCCGCCGCGGTGGCGCTGTTCATCGGCAAGCGCGTCGAGGAAAAGGAAAACCGCTTGATGGGCTGGGCGAGGCAAGCCTATGAGCCGCTGCTCACCGCTTTCATGACGCGCCCGAAACGCGTGTTCGCCGGCGCGGCGCTGATCGTCACGCTGAGCATCGGTCTGGCGGCGCGACTCGGCAGCGAGTTCGTCCCGAGTCTGAACGAGGGCGACCTGGCCGTTGCCGCATTGCGTATTCCGGGCACGAGTCTGTCCCAATCGGTCAGCATGCAAAAGTCTATTGAGAAAACGTTGAAGCAACGGTTCCCGGAGATCGAGCGCGTGTTTGCCCGCACGGGGACGGCGGAAATCGCCGCGGATCCGATGCCGCCCAATCTGTCCGACGGCTACATCATGCTCAAGCCGACGGACACGTGGCCGGACCCGAACAAGTCGCGCGCGAAACTCGTCGAGGAAATCGAAGCGGTGCTCGCTGAACTGCCTGGCAATAGCTACGAGTTCTCCCAGCCGATTCAACTGCGCTTCAACGAATTGATCTCCGGCGTACGCAGCGACGTCGCGGTGAAGCTCTTCGGCGACGACATGGCGGTGCTCAGCGGCACGGGCGAGAAGATCGCGGCGGCATTGCAGAAAGTGCCGGGCGCTTCGGAAGTGAAGATGGAACAAACCAGCGGTTTGCCGGTTCTCACCATCAACGTGGACCGGGACAAGCTGGCCCGCTACGGCGTCACGGTCGGTGACATTCAGGACACGGTCGCGGCGGCGGTCGGCGGCCAGAAAACCGGCACGCTGTTTCAGGGCGACCGGCGCTTCGATATCGTCGTGCGCTTGCCGGACGAACTTCGCTCGGATATCGAAGCGATCAAGCGCCTGCCGATTGCGTTGCCATTCCCCGCGCCGGTGAGCGGCAGCGCGCCGCTCGCGCAGGCGCCTTATGTGCCGCTCGCCGAACTGGCCACCGTCGACGTCGCCCCTGGTCCCAACCAGATCAGCCGCGAAGACGGCAAGCGGCGCGTCGTGGTGAGCGCGAATGTGCGCGGACGCGATGTCGGCTCTTTCGTGGCGGACGCGCGCGAGCAGATCCGTCAGGACGTTCAGGTGCCCTCGGGTTACTGGTTGTCGTGGGGCGGACAGTTCGAGCAGTTGCAAAGCGCGACCGAGCGCCTGAAGCTGGTCGTGCCGCTGTCGCTCTTCATGGTGTTTGTCCTGCTGTTCATCATGTTTAATAATGCTAAGGATGGCTTGCTGGTGTTCACGGGCATTCCGTTCGCATTGAGCGGCGGCGTGCTGTCGTTGTGGTTGAGGGACATCCCGCTTTCCATTACGGCGGCGATCGGTTTCATTGCGCTGTCAGGTGTCGCGGTGCTGAACGGGCTCGTCATGATTTCCTTTATTCGAAACCTGCGCGATGAGGGCACCGAACTGGACACGGCTGTTCGTGAGGGCGCGCTGACGCGGCTGCGGCCGGTCCTGATGACGGCGCTCGTCGCGTCGCTCGGCTTTTTGCCGATGGCATTCGCCACCGGCACGGGCTCGGAAGTGCAGCGGCCGCTGGCAACGGTGGTCATTGGTGGCATCCTGTCGTCCACGGTGCTGACGCTGCTGGTTTTGCCCGTGCTGTACCGGGCCGCTCATTCGTCGTCATGGCGCGCTGCTGCCCTGAGCCGGCTGGCGAGAACTTCGCCCGGCCAGCTACTGCGCCGGTTCGGCATTTTTTCGAGGTAGTGTGAATGCGGATTTTGTTAGTGGAAGACGAGCCGAAGACCGGCGCCTATCTTCGCAAGGGGCTATCGGAGGCGGGATATGTTGTCGATTGGGCGGAAGACGGCGTCACGGGCCAGCATCAGGCGGAGACGGAAGACTACGACCTGCTGATCCTCGACGTCATGCTGCCGGGACAGGACGGTTGGACGCTGCTGCAAAATCTTCGCCGCACGCGGCTCACGCCCGTGCTGTTTCTCACCGCGCGCGACGACGTTGGGGATCGCGTCAAGGGACTGGAGCTCGGCGCCGACGACTACCTCGCGAAACCGTTCGACTTCGTCGAGCTGATCGCGCGCGTGCGGTCGATCCTGCGGCGCGGCAAGCCACGTGAATCCACCTCGCTGAAGGTCGCGGATCTCGAGCTGGATCTGACGCGGCGCAAGGCAACCCGTCAGGGCGACGTGATCCTGCTGACAGCCAAGGAGTTCACGCTGCTGTGGCTGCTCATGCGCAAGGAAGGCGAAATCCTGCCCCGCGCGACGATCGCTTCGCAGGTGTGGGACATGAACTTCAATAGCGACACGAACGTGGTGGATTCGGCAATCAGGCGGCTGCGCTCCAAGGTCGACGACGCCTACGAACCCAAGCTCATTCACACCGTGAGAGGCATGGGCTACGTGCTGGAAAACCGGGGCGGCGGCACTTGATCAGGCGCGTGGTGCCGCGAACGCTGCGGGCGAGGCTCACTGCTCTCATCATCCTGTCGACGTCGGCGATCCTCGCGTTGAGCGGCTTCGCGCTATATGAGGCGCTGCGCAGCCGCCTCGAGTCGACCTCGATCGAGCATATGGCCGGCACGATGGCGGCGTTGCGCACGCATCTGGCGGGGATCCAGAATGCCGATGGCATTGCCGGCAATGCGGAGACGTGGATCGACCTGTTGCATGGGCACCCGAACCTGGCGCTCGCCATCTACGATACGACGGGGCACCGCCTGTCGAGCACTCTGGGGTTTCGGCCCTACGCGCCGATTCCCGCAACCGGGGCGAGCGGTGCGGCCGTGAATCTCGCGCCCACCGGTTCGAATCTTCGATACCTGGTGGAAAGCGTGCCGCTCAATGACGGAATCGGGCCATTGGTGCGCGTCGCCGTTCAGTACGATGGAACCAGTGATCAGGCTCTGTTGCGCGCGTATGCGTACACCGCGGTGGTCATCGAAGTATTAGGCGTGGTGCTCGCCGCCGCGTTTGCGTACGGTATCGCCATGCTGGGGCTGCTTCCGCTGCGCAGGCTGGTGGCTCGGGCAGAGGAGATGTCGACAAGCCGCCTGGCGCTGCCTCTGCCAGAACTGGAAACGTCGGGCGAGTTGAAGGAACTGGAGCACGCCTTTAACGGCATGCTGGCGCGGCTCGACGAATCGTTCACCCGGCTGAGCCAGTTCTCCTCCAATCTTGCCCACGACATGCGCACGCCGCTCACCAATCTGCTCGCCGCGGCTCAAGTGGCGCTGTCACAGCGTCGGAGCGCGGAAGACTACCGGGACGTGATCGAATCGAGCGTGGACGAGTATCAGCGACTGTCGCGCATGATCGAGGACATGCTTTTCCTCGCGCGCTCCGATCAGGCTGACGCGCCGCTGTCCTTGCGGTCGCTCGACGCGGTTGCGGAGGCCGAACGCGTCGCCGGCTACTACGAGACCATGGCCGAAGATGCGCAGGTCACGATCGAGGTGACGGGCGAGGGTACCGTGCAGGCCGATCTGCTGCTCTTTCAACGCGCGCTCAGCAATCTGCTGTCGAACGCGCTCGTGCAGGCGCCGCAAGGCAGCGCCATTACCATCGACTGCAAGCAGGAGCCGGGTTCGACCACGCTGAGCGTGTCGGACTCGGGAGCGGGAATCGACGCTCGACATATCGAGCGCATATTCGAGCGGTTCTATCGTGTCGACCCGTCGCGGCACGGTTCGGCCTCGGGCACGGGGCTGGGTCTTGCCATCGTGAAGTCGATCATGAACAGCCACGCAGGACAGTGCGGGTGCGAAAGCCGGCCTCATGTCAGCACCCGTTTCTGGCTGCAATTTCCCCGGCGCGAATGTTCGAATAACGGCCTGACCATGTCCATGACGGACGACGCCGCCCGCCCATAAAGATTGAGCGAGCGCGCGTCCGCGCGCAACGGGCAAAGGTATGCCGCCGGAGAGGCTCGCTTCCGGCGGCATCCGCCGCTATTTGTTCGCGACGAGTTTGTCATGCTGATCCATTGACGGTGCCTTCTCACCGGCATGCCGCGTAACCGCGTGCGTCTGCTTGTTCCGGGCAATCGTGTTGGCATCCGGCGGGTATTGTGTCTTGCTGGTTGGCGTCACGCCGTCATGCTGGGCTTGAACGAGTTCGTGATTCACCTGCTCGCGAGACTTGCCTTGCGCCTGCGCGGCTGGTGAGAGTGCGCCGATCATCGTTATGGCAACGACGGACAGGGTGAAGAGTCTTGCAGCATTCATGTCGAGATCTCCTTTGTGGCGACCGCCGGTCGGCGATTCGTGAGTCCAGTATGAATCGCAGGCGGTGTGCCATCGTGACCGCAACATGAGAAAAATGTCAGGACAGACGGTATCGACAAAGCGGCATCGAGCGCCGCTTGCATGAGATTTTTGTCATCTTGGCGTGATGCTGGCGGCGACTTTCGCGGAGCAGGATGACTCATCTTCTTCCACGAATGACGAGGCGGCGAATGCGCGCGTTACTGCAGAAATCTGCCTTGCTGATGATGCTGGCCGCCGGCCTCGCAGGATGTGCAAGCAGCGGCGGCAAGGCAGCGGCTTCCGCTAATACGTCGGCATCCATGCAAAAGGCGTCGACGGACCTCGCGCCAGGCGAGCAGATCGACTACGCCGGCCATCGCTGCGGCAATCCGAATCTGTATGTGAAGATGCATCTGTGTGTCTTTCCGCGCCGATAGCGTGGCCTATTTGCCGGCCCTCGTAAGAAGGCCGGCACGTCCGCGAGATCAGCTCGGATCGGCGTACTTCAGCGTCCAGCCCAACGTGCGTTGACTACCCGCTGTCAGCGCAAACGGAAGCGTCGTACAAGCGAACTTTGAATGCAACTGCCCAATTGGCGTGGTGGACAACGGATTGGTGACGCCGGCCGCCATCTCGAAGTTGGACAGCGCGCAGCTGTCGAAACCCGTGGTGCCATAGCTGGTCGCATTGCTATTCGCGTATTTGACCGAAAACCCGTCGCTATTCGCCGTGGTGTTCTGGAAGTCCGCAAACGACGTGAAATCCGTCTCGACCGCTATGTTGCCGGTCAGCGTGGCGGAGCTCAGCGTATCGGTCCGGGTCATCGAGCCATGATCGAACGTCAACACCGTATGCACTTGCAAGTCGATGTCGGTGGCGTACGTTGCATTCTTGGCGGCTTGCCGGAATTTGGCCGTGTCGAACGACACGACAACCTGGCCGTTGTTTTCCTGGACACTCAGATTCTTGTAGTACGTGACCGGGATGTAAGTCTTCCCGTTATACGTAACCTGCGGAATCAACAACGCGTAGCCCAGATCCGTGGTTCCGTAGATCAGCTTGTCGGAGAACGGTGTCGGGTAATACGGCGTGTACGAGTTGTAATCGGGTGCCTGGCTCAGGTTGAGATTGATGACGCGTTTGCCATCGCGCACCGTAACGAGCGCCGCGCTGTACGGATGAGCCGTATCGCCCGGCAAGTTGTACCAGGTCAACGTGTAATGCGGTCTTGCATCCAGCCACGCTTGCAGATCAGTGTCGGACATGGGCGCCTTGCTGCCGAAACCCAGCTTGTCCCACCACGCATTCACGTACATAAACTGATGCAGCAGGCTGAAATTCTCACCCATGACGCGAGGTTTGCCGCGATACGTATCGGTCCCGCGGCCTTTCACCCACATATTTACGGATGGCGTGGGCAGCGTCGGGTCGTACCAGAACGTGTCGTAGCGATAGGCCGCCTTGTAGATGAACGAGTAGGCGACCTGCATTTCCTGCGCGGTCAGTACGCCTGCATTGGCCGCAGCCGTCAGGACTTCCATGAAGGCCGAATCGCCGTATGGCCCGATGGATCGGCCGTAGTTGAAACCCTGGCCGTCGGCATTGAGTTGCGGAAGGATCAGATCGACCGATTTGCGCAGATACGATTTCAGTTCCGGCGTCAGATTGGCCTCGTTGCCCATTTCCAGCGTTCGCTCCGTCACTTCGCCGATCAGCAGCGTGCTGTATCGGTCGAAGCGCGCCTGGTCGTAGTAGGTGGTGTGCGTATTCGACGCTTCGTCGGAAAAGCCGCCGGATGAATCGTTTCGAATGTGATTGGTGAGCGTGTACAGAAGCGCGTCGCGCGCGCCCATCGTTGCCACGGTTGGATCGGTCTTGGACGAGAAGCTCGGATTGCTCCAGCCGAGTTTTTGCCGCAAGCCCGCAATGCCGTAGGAAACCGCGTAGTAGTTTTGAGCGGTATTGAGCGATGCAACGTCGATCGGCACGCCTGCCGCCGGGCACGTATTCGTTTTGCCGCTTGCGTCCGCGCCGAACATGTCGCAGAAGTTCAGCCGATTTTGCAGCGTGGTCAGCATGGCGTCGCTGAAAACTTCATTGAGCATGCCGTGCGCCTTGAAATTGTTCAGCGCAACGAGATAGTAGTACTCGCCCCAAGAGGTATTCGCATACACGTAATCGGCGCCGTGCATCTGCGTCATCATCGCGGTCGTTATTTTCTGGTACGTCGCAAGATAGTCCGCGTATTTCGGATCGCCCTTCGTTTTCATATCGATCAA
The DNA here is from genome assembly GCF_050281145.1 of Paraburkholderia sp. NPDC080076. Taxonomy (NCBI): domain Bacteria; kingdom Pseudomonadati; phylum Pseudomonadota; class Betaproteobacteria; order Burkholderiales; family Burkholderiaceae; genus Paraburkholderia; species Paraburkholderia sp. NPDC080076. Next base: position 659,532 of record NZ_JBNNWQ010000001.1, read on the forward strand.
TATGTACGACAGGCCGAGCGCCAGCTTACCCGGCAGGAATTTATCCCCCGTGTTGGTATCCAGCACATGAACGGGGCTGCCATCGCCAAGATCCATCACCACTTGTGTGAAATCAGGCGCTTTCTTGATGAGGTCGAAGAGCGCTCTCATCTGTCCCATCATGGTGATGGGAACGCCGGCACCCGACGGCACGCTGGTGTCCGACGCGCCGTAGACAATGCCGTGAAGAGAGACGGCTCCGCCTTTCGACGGATCGCTCGGGGTGTCGCTCACGCTGCCACCGCAAGCGGTGACGAGAAGCGCGGTGAGCGTACTGAGTGCAAACGCAAACGAGGTTTTTCCTGGTGAAAGCATGTTGTCTCCGGATTTATTTGATCGATGCGTGATTCACATTTTTGATTACCTATTACTTGCCTTTTCTTCTCCTTGATAAGTAAAAATGAATGCATTTTTCATTGCCGGATTCGACGCTATTCACCTGCGGGTAAGGCCACGGTGACTCGTCCTGGTATCCGACGCGACACTACGACTGGTGCTGACCTCGGCGACAACCTTCAATAACAGTCATAGGTCGTCAGACAACGTGAATCAAACGAACACTGCCGACCTGACACCTGCGCCACGCGGTCACCGTCGCATGCCGCTATCGCTCATTAGCAAACGTATGCGGGTGGAATATCAGCCGAATCGGACAACAGTGAAGCATGCCGCGCCGAGCGCGGCAATGAACAACCTAGCACTGAAATATTTGGCAAGTGGTAGGAGATCATATCTCTAGCAAGATGGCAAGTGTCATGTGAAACGGCCGCATGGGGTGGTGCCGACCTTGCTGCTGAAGGCCGTGCGGATAGCAGGCCACAAAAGTCCTTTTCACGTCCGCGCGCAATGGCGATAGACACCGGGTTGAAGGCGATGGCAATAGCGCGGGGAATAGAAATCTGCGTGGATTCGCTGGTCGTTGAATGCGCGATTCGAGGTCGGCGACGCGACTGCGAGTGTCTTCGCGAGTGCATTGAAGTTCTTTGCCGTTGCATGCGGACGCGGTGCTTCGCCGAACTTGCCGGTCCGCGTCGAGATATGGCGGGCCTATCCGCGGTCTATGCACATTCGAGAACAATCCTCTCCACACAGGGCCCTTATTCTCAAGCGGCCACCTTTCTAGACTGTCGTCACTGAATTACGAACAGGGCTGTTCGTAGCAGAGCAAAGCGAAGTCTGGAGGTCGTCATCATGAAGTCCCTTATTCAAGCCGTTGTGGTTGCCGCTGCCCTTGCAGCGCCGGTTGCCGTGTTCGCTCAATCGAACTCCCCTGTGACCCGTGCGCAAGTGCGTGCCGAGTTGATCGAACTCGAACAGGCCGGCTATAACCCGGCCCGCGGCGAAGACCCGAACTATCCGGCTGATATTCAGGCCGCCGAAGCACGGGTCGCGGCACGGCACGCGGCGACAGGTTTTGGCGGCACCGCGAGCGGTTCATCGGACGCGGGGCGTGCGCCGGTTTCCAGCGCGGATTGGAATGCGATGTACAACCATCCGTGATGAGTGGTGCACGCCGTTTTCAGCGGCGTGCGTGACGGCGTCATTGGCATCATCGAGCGGGCATGTGGTGACGTCGATGTGATCGAGGTTCAGCAAGCCGCTGCGGATCAACGCCATCATGTGCGTGACCGCTTCGGCCGTCGTTCGGCGATAGCCGCGCCCGGCACCGCGAATGCCGGGCGTAACGCATTCAAGCCTCCGACCCGGCCTCCTCATCGACCAGTTCGGCGATGTCATGTACGTCCACCGTGCAACCCACCCGGTTTGTCACGCCGCGGCCCCACGCCTGCACATGCGCGCCCGGCGTCAGATACGCGACGAGTTCGGCCGCGGCATGCGGCGGCATGCGCAGCGACGTGCCGTCTTCCAGCAACGCGCCGCGCAACTCGCCCTTCGGTCCGTAGAGCGGCATGACGACTTCGCCTTGCACATCCATCGGCTCGCCGTCGTGTTCATGGCCGTGGCCGTGTTCGTGAGGCCGCGGGCCTTCGTCGACGATCTCGATGCCTTGCCGGCTCGTCAGCGAAATGGCGGCGATCAGATCGGCGCCGCGCGGTTTCACGCCGCGTACGCGCACCGTATCGCCCGGCGCGATGTGACGCGCGATCTGTTTGCCCAGATGCGGCGGGAAATGCACCTGCTGCTGCGTACCGTCGGCGTGCTGAAGAATGAAGCCGTCCGCGTCGCCGTGGGGATTGAGCAGGAACAGCACGACGTTGCCGCGCGTTTCCGGCAGGCAGGCGGGGTCGATCCAATGCATGATGAAACTCCTTTGTTCGAGTGATGAGTCGTGACTACCTGGGCGGGGTGTCGTAGAGCACCGTGAGATTGCCGGGTGTACCGAAGGCGGTGGCTTGCAGTGATTCGCCATAGCGATTACGCGTGCCGTAGCCTTGCGCCGCGATCGTCGCGCCTGGCTGCAACAGGTTCGCGAAGCGCGCGGCCGCGGGCGGCGTCAGCTTGATCACGGTGCCGTCAGTGAGGAGTACGCCGTCGGGTTCGCCGCGCGGTGCGCTGGTGACCCGCAGCACGCGGCCCGTGGCATCCAGCTTGACGAGCCCGACGTCGGCGAGCGACTTCGGCAGACGCCGGGCATCGACCGGCGGCGGTTGATCGACGATGCTGCGCCCGTTGTTCGCGTCGGCGATCTGGTTGGCGCGCAGCGTCCCGCCGGGCTGCGCGACGCCTTTGACGTTGACCGTGGCGCCTGGCGCGAAGGTGGCGGCCACCTGAGTGCCGATATGCGGCGGGAACCGGACTAACGTGTTGTCGGCGAGCAGCATGCCGTCGACATCGCCTTCCGGGTTGATCACATAGCGCTGGACCACGCCGCTCACACTTGCGGGAGCGCCATCACGAGGAGCCGCGATGAAAGGCGGCGGTGGCATCGGTGCGCCGGCGCTCGGCGCGGGCGGCGGCATCGGTGCGCCTTGCTGAGGCGGCGGCATGGTTTGCGCCGCGCAAGCTGCCGTCGCGGCGATGACGGCGAGCGCGGCCGCCGCGCGTGCGATCGGTTTGAAACGGTTCATTGTCGGACTCCTTCGACTGCAATGTCGTGCAGGAGTCTTCGCAACCGCTATGCCATGCCGCTATGGGTTGTCGCGTAAGGCTTTCCGCCGTAGCGTCCGGTTGATGATGTCGTCTGGCTGGACGGCGCGTGTCGCCCAGTTGGACACCGGCAAGCGCATCAACCGAGCTTGTACGCGGCGATCTTCGTATAGAGCGATTGACGGCTGATGCCGAGGCGGCGCGCCGCTTCCGCGCGATTGCCCGCGCTCTGCTGCAGCGCGCGTTCGATTGCGGCGCGCTCCAGCCATTCGATCGCCTGCGGCAGCGGCAGGTCGAGCAGCGCGGCGGGAATCTCGCTCACGCCGGCGCGCGGCGCGGTGAGAAAAGCCAGATCGTCGGCGGTCACGAGCGGGCCGCGTGCGAGCGCGGCGACACGCTCCATCGCGTTCTTCAACTCGCGGACGTTGCCGGGCCATGCGTGCGCGAGCAGGCGCCGCTCGGCATCGCCGCTCAAGGTCCGCGCGGGTCCGGCCAGATTCGCGGCGGCGATGAGAAAGTGCGCGGCCAGCGGAAGAATATCGTCGGGACGTTCGCGCAACGGCGGCAGATGAACCGGAATCACGTTGAGCCGGTAAAACAGATCCTCGCGGAACGTGCGCGCCCCGACTTCCGCCGTGAGGTCGCGGTGCGTCGCGGCCACGATCCGCACGTCGATGGCGACGCTCGTGTTGCTGCCGACCGGCGTCAGCGTGCGCTCCTGAATCACGCGCAGCAGCTTGGCTTGCATCGGCAACGGCAGGTCGCCGATTTCATCGAGAAATAGCGTGCCGCCGTTCGCTTCGACGATGCGGCCGGCGCGCTGCGTCACCGCGCCGGTGAAGGCGCCGCGCGTGTGGCCGAATAGTTCGCTCTCCAGAAGTTCGGCGGGAATCGCCGCGCAGTTGATCGCGACGAACGGCGCGTGGCGGCGCCGTGACGCGTCGTGCAGGACGCGCGCCGCAACTTCTTTGCCGGTGCCCGTTTCTCCTGTGATCAGCACGGTCGAATCCGTGGCGGCGGCGCGGCCGATCTGCTTTTGCGCGTCGCGCAGCGCTTCGCTGTTGCCGAGCAGGCGAGGCGTGCCGTCGGTGACGTCTTCGTTCGACGCCGGCAGCGGCGGGCTCGAAGCCCCGCGATTGGACGCTTCGATCTTGCGCAGCAGGGACGCGATCGCGTCGCGCCCGACCGGCTTGGTCAGGTGCTCGAAGGCGCCGAGCCGCATCGCGTGAATGGTGTTGTCGCTGGTGGCGAAGGCGGTCAGCACGACCACCGGCAGCGCGGCGCGCGCCGGCATCGCGCGCAGACGCTCGAGCACGTCGATGCCGCTCAGGTCCGGCATCCTGATGTCGAGAAACATGCAGTCGATGCGCGTGTCGCCGGCAAGCATCGCAAGCGCATCGTGGCCGCTGCCTGCCTGCTCGATGACATGGCCAAGGTCGCCGAGCGTTTCGGCGAGGCTTTCGCGGAAGGCGTCGTCGTCGTCGACGATCAGGATGTGCGCCATGGGATCTCGATCACAAAACAGGCACCGCGCTCGCGCGCTTCATAAAAGGCACGGCCGCCGTGCGCGGCAGCGATCTCGCGTACCACGGCGAGGCCAAGCCCCGAACCGGCAGCGTGGCCGGTCACGAACGGTTCGAAAATGCGCTCACGCTCGGAGTGCGGCACGCCGGGACCGTCGTCGGTCACTTCGATCCGCAGTGCCGCGGCGGGGCGCGCCGCGCGCAGCGTGACGTGGCCGCCGGATGGCGTATGACGCAGCGCGTTGAGGATCAGATTGTCGATGGCGCGCGCCAGTTGCTCCGCGTCGAAACAGGCCTGCGCGGGAAGCCCTTCGGCGCACTCCAATGCGAGTGCGATGCCGGCCCGCGCGGCCGCGTCCTGATGCCATTCCATGCGCTCGGCGAGCCAGCTGCGCAAATCGACGGCATGGGCGTCGATACGCACGGGCTGGGTCAGCGCGAGCAGACCCGACAGTTGCCGTTCCACCCGCTGAATCTGTTCGAGGATCGCGCCGAGTGCGCGCTGCTTGCGTTCGGTGTCGCCGTTCAGGGCATTTTCCGCCTTGAGCCGCATCGCGCCGATGGGGTTGCGGATCTCGTGCGCCATCTGCGCGGAGAACCGGCCGATTGCCGCGAAGCGTTCCGCGGCCGCGAGCTGCGTATGCAGATCGCCGGCTTGCTGCTGCAAGGATGTGGCGCGCGCGCCGTAGACGTTGAACGCGTGGACGATCTTGTCGAGGTCGGGCTCGCCGGTCGGCGCAATCGGCGTGAACAGGTCGGCGGGCCGGCTCAGGCTGGCCTCGACGCGCGCGAGATTGGCGCGCCAGCGTCGCAGCAGCACGCCGAGCGCGATGGCGATACCGACGATTACTGCAAGCAACACCGCGAGGGTGGTCACGAGCGCTTTGCCCGACGGCCCGAGCGGCGGATGCACGCGCGATAGTGTCCACGCAAAGAGGCCGTCCCGATGCAGCACCGGACAGGCGGTGACGATCACGGCATCCTGCTGGCCTTCGACGAATTCGGATGCCGCCGCGCGTGTCGTGGACGCCGCGCGCAAGGTGCGCAGAATCAGCGGCGTCTCGGCATCGGGGATGTCGCGCTTGATGCCGCTGCCCTGATAGGTCGGAAACGCGTACGCATCGAAACTGCCGCGCGGCGCGCCGTCCGGCCGCCAGAAGCCGCCCTCCACGCCGTCCATTTGCGCAAGCACGATGTCGAGGATCGCGTGCATCAGATCCGTGTTCGGTCCATTGGGCGACGCCGGTTGCGCGGCGGGCGCCGCGGCGGCCGCGGGTTGACCGGCGCGTGGCGCGGCGATCGGCTCCGCCGTCCGGTCGATCGACAGGTCGTAGCGCGACCCGATCGTCTCGCAGCCGGCCAGCCCCTGCTGACGCGCGACGCTGATCTGCCGTCCGAGATTCGCTTGCGCCATGAACCACACGATCCCGATCAAGACCGCGCACATCACCGCGACCAGCAGCCAGAAAACGATCAACTGACTGGCGAACGATAAACGTCGGGGAGCAGCGGCCATGAGTGCGCGGGGAAGGTTTGGAGCTAGACAGTAGCAAAATTCCGGCCCGTGGTGCGCAAGTCACCACCAGGCATTCGACGACGCTGCAAGCGGACGGGCGCCGGCTCGCTGTTGCGCCGCTGGACAACCGTTGTCCACGAACCGGACAGCACTCCGCGTCACCGCTGGCCGCTTCCCCACACTCGCGGCGTTCACGCGCCAATGGCATACGAGTTGCGTCAGGCTGGCCGCCGTCCCGGCACTCGTCGCCAGTGAGCTCGTCCGCATGTTGAAGCCGATACGCTCGAACCGTTCGCCACGCGGCACGCGGGACCGCTGTGCCGCGCCGGGGGCATCGTGAAAGCCCAACGCGCGCTGGAGGCGCTGAATTTCTTCGTGGCCGATGTGCAAGCCGGTATCGGACCGTTTCTCGGCGTGTTCCTGCAGGCGCGCGGTTGGGGCGCCGATCAGATCGGCACGGTCATGACGATCGGCGGCATCGCCGGCATGCTCGCGACTTCGCCGGCCGGCGCGCTGGTCGACGCGACGCGCCATAAGCGCAGCCTCGTCGTGTGCGCCGGTCTGATGACCATGCTCGCGTCCGGCTTGCTGTGGATCTCGCACGGCTACTGGATGGTGGCGGCGTCCCAGGTGGCGACCGCGATCACCGGCGCGGCGATCGGCCCGGCCTTGGCCGGCATGACGCTGGGCATGGTCAGGCAGCAGGGTTTCGACCGGCAGTTCGGCCGCAACCAGGTGGCCAATCATGGCGGCAATGTGGTTGCGGCGGCGCTGTCGGGTTGGCTGGGCTGGCGTTACGGGTTCGGCGCGGTGTTCGTCCTGAGCGCGCTGTTCGGCTTGTTGTCGATTGCCGCCGTGGCGTCGATTCCGCGCGACGCCATCGATCACGATGCCGCGCGAGGCGCCGACGCCGACGCGCATGCCGGCGGCAAAGCACCCGCGAGCGGCTTGCGGGTGCTGTTGCAATCCCGTCCGTTGCTATTGCTCGCCGCGGCGCTTGGCCTGTTTCATCTGGGCAACGCGGCCATGCTGCCGCTCTACGGGCTCGCGATCGTCGCGGCCCATCAGGGCGAGCCGAGCGCGTTCACCGCGCAGACCATCGTCATTGCGCAACTCGTGATGGTTGCGGCCGCGATGCTGGCGACCCGGCTGATCCGCTGGCGCGGCTACTGGTGGGTGATCCTGCTGACTTTCCTCGCGCTGCCGATGCGCGGGCTGATCGCCGCGTCGGTGATTCACGCGTGGGGTGTGTGGCCGGTGCAAGCGCTCGACGGCATCGGCGCGGGATTGCAGAGCGTCGCGGTGCCGGCACTGGTAGTGCGGCTGCTGGAAGGCAGCGGGCGGGTGAACGTGGGGCAGGGCGTCGTGATGACGGTGCAGGGCGCCGGCGCGGCGTTGAGCCCGGCGTTGGGCGGAATCCTCGCGCACCGTTTCGGTTATCCCGCCGCGTTCATCGCGCTCGGCGGGGTGTCGACGGGTTCGCTGGTGTTGTGGCTGGGCTTCGGGGCGTCGCTCAGACATGCGTGCGCGGCACGCGACGCAGCGGGCCGCGATGCGGTCGAGGCGCCATTCCCAGTGTCGTGACATCCGTTTTCGCTGCCGCTTGGTACGCCGCTTGCTGCCCGCTGATGTTTTTATCGCAGGCTGTCACACATGCCCCGAACCCCCGCTACTTGCCAAAGGTGGAGTGCCCGTGAGATCCGGGTCTTGCACGAAATGCCGCGCGTGCTGGTCGTCGACGACAACGCCGGCGCCGCCGAGGCGCTCGCCACCTATCTCTCCTACGAAGGCGTGGAAGCCCGTGCCGCCAATGGCTGCGAGCAGGCGCTGCGCTGCGTGCGGGACTGGGTGCCGGACGTCGTGGTGCTCGACATCATGATGCCGGAGCGCGACGGCTATGAAACCGCGAGCGCGCTGCGCAGCTATCTGCCGACGCAGAGTCTGGGCATTGTCGCGTTCACGTCGCTCGATGAGGATCACGTGAAGGAAACCGGCAAAGCACGTCACAATTTCGACGGCTATTGTCAAAAAGGCACGGCCCCGACGGCGCTGCTCGCGCTGATGCGCAAACTTTGGCGGGAATAGCTGCGCGGCGTCGCGCTGCATGCGTCGCGTTGGCGCAAGCAGCGGGCGCCAAGCTCAAGCCAATTCGCTCTCCACCGGCTCCTCGACGATCTGCTTGAGAATCGCCTCCATCAACCCCGGAAACCGGGCGTCCAGTTCCGCGCGCCGTAGCGAATTCTGATGCACGGTGCCGGCCACGCGCGTGCGCACGAGGCCCGCCTCACGCAGGATCCGGAAGTGATGGGACACGCTCGACTTCGGGCGGCCGCCGTCGAGTTCGCCGCAGGTGGCCTCGTCGACCGACGCCAGGCGCCGGACAATCTCCAGGCGGACTGGGTCGCTCAGGGCATGAAAGAGCCGCCCGAGCGCGAAATCCTCGGCGGCGGGGTGGTTATAAGTGCGCATCCTGCAAATGATAAAGGTTTCTGCGATACTTCGTTATTCGATGTTTATCGAACTACCGTACAAGCAAGTCCAGAGGAGTTTAGACTGATGTCCGCATTGTTCCAGCCCTACAAGCTCAAAGACGTTTCCCTGCGCAACCGGATCGCCATTCCGCCGATGTGCCAGTACACCGCCGAAGACGGCGTGATCAACGACTGGCATCGTGTCCATCTGGCCGGTCTGGCGCGCGGCGGCGCGGGGCTGGTGATCGTCGAGGCGACGGCCGTGTCGCCTGAAGGCCGTATTACGCCGGGCTGTGCCGGCATCTGGACGGACGAGCAGGCGCAGGCTTTCGCGCCGGTCGTGGCGTCGATCAAGGCCGCCGGCTCGGTGCCGGGCATCCAGATCGGCCATGCGGGCCGCAAAGCCAGTGCGAACCGTCCGTGGGAAGGCGACGACCACATCGCCGACGACGACAGCCGCGGCTGGCAAACCATCGCGCCGTCGGCGATCGCGTTCGGCGGCAATCTGCCGAAGGTGCCGAAAGCCATGACGCTCGACGACATAGCGCGCGTTCGCGAAGATTTCGTCGCCGCCGCGAGGCGTGCGCGTGACGCGGGCTTCGAATGGCTCGAACTGCATTTCGCGCATGGCTATCTCGGCCAGAGCTTCTTCTCGACGCACTCCAACCAGCGCGACGACGCTTACGGCGGCAGCCTCGAGAACCGCAGCCGCTTCATGCTCGAAACGCTGGCGGCGGTGCGCAAGGTGTGGCCGGAGCATCTGCCGTTGACGGCGCGTTTCGGCGTGATCGAGTACGACGGACGCGACGAGGAAACCTTGCTCGAATCGATCGAACTGGCGAAGAACTTTAAGCGCGAAGGGCTGGATATGCTGAGCGTCAGCGTCGGCTTCTCCACGCCGACGGCGGCGATTCCGTGGGCGCCGGCGTTTCTCGCGCCGATCGCCGAGCGCGTGCGGCGCGAGGCCGGCATCCCGGTTTCGTCGGCCTGGGGCATCGATACGCCGGAACTGGCGGATCGTTCGGTGAAGGACGGGCAACTGGATCTGGTGATGGTTGGCCGCGCGCATCTGGCCGATCCGCACTGGCCGTACCATGCGGCGAAGAAGCTCGGCATCGAGCGTCCGTCGTGGACGTTGCCGGCGCCGTACGCGCATTGGCTGGAACGCTATAAGGTCGCCTAAGCTTCCGCCCCGAGTTTCCTGTACCGATTGATCGTGCCGCTTTGTCCCGCCAATTCATGCGCCGGGGCAGGCGGCACATCTCATTCTGTCTCCACGCGAGCGGCCGGTGCCGCGCCTTGCCACGCGCTAGACCGACTGCAGCGCCCGCAGCATCTCATGTCCGAGCGCTCTGCCAGTCACGGATGAATTGCCCGCGTGCCGCGCGACCAACTTCATGTGTACTAGCGGAAAAGGAATCGACGCGCTTGCGGAACGGCCCTTGCTGCAAGGTCTTTTCATTGACCTGACACGGAGGCTTGACGCATGACCCCTTATATCGTCGCTCACATGATGTCCTCGCTCGACGGCCGCAGCCTGACGGACGGCTGGCACCTCGACTACGCGTCGGACCTGTATGAAGACACGGCTGCCACTTTCGAAGCCGACGGCTGGATCTGCGGGCGCGTCACCATGCAGGAGATTTCGCACGGCACGGATTATCCGAAAGGGCTCGCCAAGGGCGCGGTGCCTCGCACCGATCATTTCGTCGAACGCAAAGCGGACCAATACGCGATTTCGATCGATCCGCAGGGCCGCGTGGCGTGGAAGACCAACACCGCGCTCAAGTCGCACGTGATCGAAGTGCTGACCGAACAGGTTGCCGACGACTACCTCGCGTATCTGCAGTCGATCGGCGTGTCATACGTGTTCGGCGGCAAGACCGAGATCGATCTCGGCAAGGTTGTGCAGACATTGGCGCGTGAGCTCGGCGTGAAGAAGCTGATCGTGGAGGGTGGTTCGCATGTGAGCGGGGCGTTCGTGAATGCCGGTCTCGTCGACGAAGTGAGCGTGCTGATTCTGCCGCTGGTGGATGGCCGCAGCGAACATCCTTCCTCGTTCGAAGTGGCGATGGAGAAGTGGCAAGCGCCCGCGTATCTGAAGCTCACATCCGTTGAGAAGAAGGACCACGATTCGGTGTGGCTGCGCTATACGAAGGCCTAAAACGTAAACGGCAGAGTGGGACTGAAATCCGACTCTGCCGAGCGCTGTTCACGATCACTCCGGTTCAACAAATCGGCCAAGCGTTATCAGCCTTTGGTGTGTTCCGTCGAAAGCCAGCCGCCGCTTACGCCGATCTCGCCAATCTGCTTGGCCACCGCGTCGGCGAGGCGTTTCGCGTCCGCTGACACGCCGGCACGTTTGGTTTCGGATACAGCGTGCAAGCCTCCGCCCACCGCCGCCGAAGTCGCGATGCTGCCGGCCGCCGCGCCCACGCCCGCGGTCTCGACCATGCCAGGCGCTTTGCCGCTGTCGGCGTTGGCGGTGAAGGTTTGCACCAGACGCGGTGTGCCGCCCGCGGGCTTATACAGAATCTGCACCGAGCTGCTGACCTGACTCTTGCCCGCACCGAGGCCGATCAACATGCGGCGACGGCGATTGCCCGAGTCGATCGTATCGAAGCTGCCTTGCACGAGCAGCACATTCTGATCGGCCGGTGCGGGGACGTCTGAGCGGATCGCACGCAGACCCATCGACTGCAATTGATGCACGATTTCGTTGGCGACCTGCTCGCGGACTTCGGCGGACTCGGCGGCTTGCTTTTGCGCAGTGGACGAGCCTTCGAGTTGCGTCTTCACTTTCTGCATCATGCCGCCGTCCAGTTTGACCTGATCCGAATTGGCGTCGAAGGTGTAGACATAGATGTTGTCCGGGCGCACCTGGACCGGCGTGCTCGCCGTGCTTGCATCCTTGATGCTGCTGCCGGCGCAACCGGTCAGCAGCGCGCTGCAGCAAACCATCGTCACGCAGGCCAAACGGGCGGCATTTTTTCTGAGGAAATTCACTGAAGTCAACATGTTGATCCTGTCGTCGGCACGCGGTGCCGGAATGTTCGAACGGTTCTCTCGATGATCGGGCAACCGTGGGATCGTTGATCATCGGCGAAACGTCTCGCTCTTGAAGCACCCTTGATCTCATGCGTTCTGTTTCGTACGCACCGGCAGCGAAACGAAGTATGGTCGCGTCACTTCCCGAACTCCATTCAACAATTATTTCGTCCTATGTCACGGCGCGGACAGACACGCCGAAGGCGTCGCGCGGGGCTTTCGCGTGTCGCGAAAGTCAGCGGACGCAGCGGGAAAAGAGAGGCTGTGCGGATGTGGATCGACCGCGCCTGCAAGCGGCGTGAAGTTGTACAGCTACGCGTGCAACCGTGCGTGCGGCGCCATGCGTATCGGCCATCAGTTCAAGGCGAGCTTGATGATGCAGCCAAGGACAAAAACCAGTAGGACGGCGGCGACGGCCAAGTTCAGCGGGTAGCGCATTCTTCACCAGGGCACCAGTGTTGCAGTGCTCATATCCTAATCACCTGACGGAAGATGAGAAGGGGTCAGTGAAGCGGCAATGTGGGAAAGCTAACGCAGCGTGCTGAATGGTTAGACGGCCTACAGGCGGGAGCGCTTCCAAGCGGGCGCTTCGACCGCTTGAGTTGCCGTGCGGCTGTTTATCGAAGGAAAAATGCCCGCGTGCGCAGGGCACTAGCGTGCGTGTCGAACGGTCACTCAGCTAGCGAGGCACCTGGCGATGAAGCACGGCATGGACTGATCACGTGGTTCATGTGCGGCGTCACGGCGAAGCTGACGTCGTGACGCCACGGCAAGAATTTACTGCGCCAGAGCCGGCGGCGGCATCCCGCCCGGCGCGCCGTGCGGCGCCTTGTTCGCGGCGGCGAGGTCTTCCGACAGACTGGTGCGCAGCGTCGCGATCGCCTGATCGGGATTGGCGGGCCTCAACTGCTCGCGAGCCAGCGAGTCATACACGTAGTGGCGCAGCATCGGATCTTGCGTCTTGTTCAGCACGTCGTGATACACGGCGATGATTTCGCCTTGATGTCCGCTCATCGCATACAGGCGGCGCAACTGTTCCAGATCGTTGATCACCGCGAAGCCGGGACCCATCGGGCCCATTGGACCCATCCGGCCACGCGGCGGTGGCCCGTCGCCGCGCTGCGGTTCGCCATGCGCCTGAGGGGCCGCGGGCGGCGGCGCTTCCTGGGCAAACGCGGCCGTCGCGGCCAGAGTCAGAACGGCGCTCAGCGCCGTGCTCAAGATTGCTTTTTTCATGAACTCGCTCCCATCGAGACAGGGCCGGCGCTACAGCGCGCCGGCACATGAGCAACGATAGTCGACATGCCGGTTCGTAGGGTTACTGAAGCCGCCTTGTAACTTACCGGACCTTCCATGCCGCGCGGCCAATGGCCGCCTGGTCCCGTCGACAGGTGGCGCGCGAGCCAGGGTGTGCCCGCTGGCGGATTGTTTCCGGATGGCGCATGATTGAGCGATGTGCCGTCCGACCCCAGAACCCGCTCGTTCCAGCGGACGCTCGGCGCACGCGACGCCGCCAGTGCATGCGTCACGGAAACACCACGCGGCGATGCACCGCCGGCGAGTATTCAACCGTTAAGGAGGATTTCGCATGGACCGACCTGACGCCGCCAATCCGTTTGGCGATTTCACCAAAATGCTGGAGCAGTTCAAGCTCCCCGGCTTCGACGTACCCGCCATCATGGAAGCGCGACGCAAGGACATGGAAGCACTGGTTCAGGCGAATCAGACGGCCTTCCAGGGGATGCAGTCGCTTGCGCAGAAACAGGCCGACATGTTGCGCTCGACCCTGAGCGAATTGCAGTCGCTGACGGGCCAGTTGTCGGCCGGTGGCGCCGCGCCTTCGGGCAAAGCTGCCGAGTTGATCCAGCAGAGTCTGCACAAGTCGCTTGCCGATATGCAGCAACTGGCTCAAGCAGCGTATCAAACGCAAGCCGAGTCGTATGCGGTGATCGCAAAACGCGTAGAAGAAAACGTGCAGGAGCTCAAGTCGCTTTTGCAGCAGCAAAAAAAGTAACGGACGCTGATGCGTCGAATCGCTGACGCGTTACGTTCGAATGACCGATGCCGCGGATGACTTTCCAGTCCTCCGTGGCATTTTTTTGTTCCGCGAATCAGGCTCACGGAATCGATTTTCTCTTCACACGAAAAGCCTTTTGTGGCGTCGTATTGTCAGAGGAAAACAGGCATTTTGCTCGACTTTTTCAGCATCCACTTACATTGGCTGCGCAATGCCGCGCGCGTTATTTTTTTCTGCATGGACCTTGGACAGTTTGCTTCGCTGTTGGCTTTTAACGAGCCGTGAAGCTGAAATGCCGGGTCAAAGCGCCGCCCCTTGGTGATCTGATTCCGAAACATCGAATACGTTAAAACGACGCCGCGCGACGGAAAGGTTTAAATCCTTTTGCAAACGATTGCAGCGTCTCGCCGCGATGGTTAAAGTTTCACGCCGCCACTCCGTAGACGCATTCACGCTGCTCAACCAGTGTGAATACGACACGGCAGCACCGGCGAAGCGTGCGCCCCTTGTTTCCCGTCCGTGATCGGCTCGGCGCCTGGTCACGAGCGTTTCACCTCGAAGGAAGTCACTTGAAACCGATGCTCTATTCCAGCATTGTCCGCGCGATGCTCGGAGCAAGCTGTGCGCTGTCGTTCGCCGCGCACGCGACGCTCGGCCAGAACGTCAGCACCGTCGACGGCGATCAGTCCCGCTTGCGCGCGGTGGCTCACACGTCCACTACGCAAAGCGCGTATTCGGTACACCTGATGACGCTGCCGTCCGGCACGCTGGTGCGCGAGTACGTCGCGCGCAACGGCATCGTGTTCGGCGTCGCGTGGGAAGGGCCGACGCTGCCGGACTTGAAATCCATACTGGGGTCTTCATTCGACGTGTATGTCGCCGCCACCGCGAAGCGCCGCGGCACGCCACTCGCGGTTTCCAGCAGCGACCTGGTCGTGTACTCCGGCGGGCATCTGCGCGCTTTCTCCGGCTATGCCTATTTGCCACGAGCGGTGCCCGCGGGCGTCGATGTCGGCGTCATTCAATAATGGAGCGGATCATGCGACATAGGTCTTCGTTCAAGACTTTGCTGTGCGCAGCGCTGCTCGCGTTGCTCGTCAGTGCGTGCGGCGGCGGGGGCGGCAGCTCCAGCGGCTCGGGCAGCGCGGCCGGCACCAATGGTTCGACCGGTACTTCATCCGGTCCCTCCGTGGCCAGCACCTCGCCGTCGTCGCAGACGCTGGCCGCGAACGCGGTGAGCGTGACGGTCGATTCCGGCGTGAGCGATGTGCCGAACATGCCGTTCGTCAGCCTCACGATCTGCACGCCGGGCACGACGCAATGTCAATCCATTGACCACGTGCTGGTCGATACCGGGTCGTGGGGCCTGCGCCTGTTCGCATCCCAGTTGCCCGCTTCGATGACGCTGCCGCAACAGAAAGACGCATCGGGCCATCTGGTTGCCGAATGCATGCAGTTCTTCGACGGCTACACGTGGGGCCCGGTCAAGCTCGCCGATCTGCAGATTGCCGATGAAAAAGCCGCCTCGCTGCCGATCCAGGTCATCGACCCGAACTACGCAACGCTACCCGCCGATTGCGCGAACTTCGGCGCATCGCGCAATACGCCGGACACGTTGCAGGCCAACGGCATTCTCGGCATCGGCGTGTTCAAGCACGATTGCGGCGCGAACTGCGTGCAGCAGGCGCTGGCAGGCACGTACTACGGCTGCAGCGGCACGACATGCACGTCGATTCCCCTCGTCGAAGAACTGCAGGTGGCCAATCCGATTCCGTACTTCGCCGCGGACAACAACGGTTCGATGCTGAGCCTGCCGACGGTATCGGGCGCCGCGCAGTCAGTCACCGGGCAACTGGTGTTCGGCATCGGCACGCAGACCAACAATTCGCTGGGCGGCGCGCTGGTGATCGGCGTGAATCCGTCGAATGGCACCTTCACGACCGTGCAGAACGGCACCACGTATTCGCGCAGTATCCTGGACAGCGGCTCGACGGGCCTGTTCTTCCAGACCAGCGCGTTGCCGGTCTGCGCGAGCCCGAACAGTGCGTACTACTGCCCGGTGTCGACCGAGCAACTGAGCGCGCTGATCCAGGGCGTGAACGGCGCCACGAGCACGGTGAATTTCAGCGTCGGCAATGCCGCGACGATTGCGCAGATGTATAGCGGCAATTCGGCGCTGCCGCTGCTGGCGGGACCGGCTTTCGTCACGTCCGCGATCTTCGATTGGGGGCTGCCGTTTTTTTATGGCCGCAATGTGTACGCCGCCGTCGAGCAGCAGCCGACGCCCGGCGGCACGGGGCCTTACGTCGCGTATTGAATCGGTTGGCAGCCATAGACGTCCACATTCGATTCCGGCAGCGTCGCGTAAATCGACTTTCTGACTTACGCGAGATCGATGCTTTCGCTCCAGCATGTCATGAAACGGAATTTGACCGGCACGCGCGCGGTGTGAGCGATTGCCTTGCACGTCTCGATGGTTTCGAGCGCACCCGGCTAGCGCCGCCTCGTAGCCCGCTTCGCCGGGGCTGCCTGAGCGGCGACAGGCGCGGGCTGTAACGGCGGTTCGGACGCCACGGGCTGCTGCGGCGCAGGTGTCACGTCCACCGATTGCAGCGGCGCGGGTGAAGCCTCGATCGGCGCCGCCGGCTGCGCTCCGGTTTGCGCCGCACCCTGACCCGGCGGCGTCGCCGCTTCTCTCGGCTGCGACTTGTCGCCAGCCCCTTCGATCACGCGATGCACGAAGCGCAGCTTTTCCACCACCGGCGCCGCCAGCGTGAACGGATACCCGTCCGGCATGCCGAGACTGCGGTTCAGGCTGTTCAGCGCATAGGTGAGGGGGAACCAGCGTTTCATCAGATTCTCGAAGCTCGCGTCTTCCACCGGCGTGCGGTCGGTCAGCGTCGGCTCGCTCGGGTCGTCGGGCAGGAGCGCCACACCGTACGAGGTCGACGTGTCCAGCACGTCGACGATCAGCATGTAATGCGCCCACGTCTCGGCCCAATCTTCCCAGGGATGCATCGTGGCATACGCGCTGATATACGACGCCTGCCACTCGGCCGGCGCGCCGTCGCGATAGTAAGCCTTCAGCGCCTCGCCATAATCGACGCTCTCGTCGCCGAACAGTTTGCGGAACGGCTCGAGCCAGCGCGGGTTGTTCTCCACCAGTTGGCTGAAGTAGTAGTGCCCGGTCTCGTGCCGGAAATGGCCGAGCAAGGTGCGGTAGGGCTCGCCCATCGCGGTACGGACTTTCTCGCGATACGCGTCGTCGGCCTCGGCGATGTTCAGCGTGATGAGCCCGTTATCATGGCCAGTCATGACGCGCGAACCGTCGCCGCCGTCCTCGAGGAATTCGAAGGCGAGGCCGTGCTCGGGATCGGCCTGGCGCGACTTCACGTCGAGGCCGAGTTCGGCCAGCGTGTACAGCAGACGGCGTTTGGCCATCTCCAGCCGGTACCAGTAGAGCCGGTTGTCCGGCGCGCTCAGATTCGGAATCGTGAGGGTCAACTGGCAGGCGCGGCACAGCACGTCCGGCGAGTCGGCGGGAATCATCCAGTTGCAGACGTTTTCGACGGCATAGTTGTGGCATTGACGGAACAGCGCGCCTTCGGCGCCCGGATGCAGGCTGCGCCAGCGGCCTTCGCCGGCATCTTCGAACGCGCTGATTTCCGCCAGTTCAGGCACATAGCCGAGCAATGACTCGCAACGTTCGCAACGAACGTTTTCGTAGAACACGAGGTGCGAGCAGTGATTGCAGTGGAAGGTTTTCATCGGTCGACTTTGGGAGGTAGGAGGGCAGTCATAAGCGAACACCTGCCGCAATCTTCATGCCGCATTTGCCAGACGTCA
Organism: Paraburkholderia sp. NPDC080076; assembly: GCF_050281145.1. Lineage (NCBI taxonomy): Bacteria > Pseudomonadati > Pseudomonadota > Betaproteobacteria > Burkholderiales > Burkholderiaceae > Paraburkholderia > Paraburkholderia sp. NPDC080076. The sequence goes on from NZ_JBNNWQ010000001.1 coordinate 677,040, forward strand.
CTGGTTTAACGCACATTACGTGCATGATCGTGCATGAGCGCTGCGCCGCTTTGGTGCGCGGCCTTGAAAACGGCGGTGGAAGGGCGCTTGGTCGATCGAGCGGACGGTCGGCGAGGCGCGGCATACTTCACGAGAGGCGGTGATCCGGGCAGTACAGGCAGTTCACGCAGTTTTTCGCACTTGTTCAACAAGCGTTCAGTAAACGGCATGAAGCTTGCTTTTTGGCGGGCTGCCATCCTTCGTCCAGGAGTCCGGTGTGTCCATACGCGTCGCGTTGCATCATGTCACACATTACCGTTACGACAGGCTGGTTTCACTGTCGCCCCAGGTCGTGCGTCTCAGGCCTGCGCCGCATTGCCGGACCCCCATCCTGTCGTATTCGATGCGGGTCGAACCGGCCGAGCACTTCATCAACTGGCAGCAGGACGCGTTCGCCAACTATCAGGCCCGGCTCGTTTTCCCCGAGAAGACGCGCGAATTCAAGGTGACCGTGGATCTCGTCGCCGAGATGGCCGTCTACAACCCGTTCGACTTCTTTCTCGAGCCCTCGGCCGAGCAGTTTCCCTTCGACTATTCGCCCGGCCTCGCGCTGGAACTCGCGCCGTACCGCGTCAAGCGGCCGATGACGCCGCGCTTCGCCGAGTTCGTCGGGAGTATCGACCGCACGCCGGCCGGCACCGCCGACTTCCTCGTTGCCCTGAATCAGCGGCTGCAACGCGAGATTCGCTACCTGATCCGCATGGAGCCGGGCGTGCAGACGCCCGAGGAAACGCTCGTGAGCGCCGCCGGCTCGTGCCGCGATTCAGGCTGGCTGCTGGTGGAGACCTTGCGGCAATTGGGGCTGGCGGCGCGCTTCGTGTCCGGCTACCTGCTGCAACTCGCGCCCGACGTCAAATCCATCGACGGCCCGAGCGGCACCGAAGTCGACTTCACCGACCTGCACGCGTGGTGCGAGGTCTATCTGCCGGGCGCCGGCTGGATCGGCCTCGATCCGACCTCCGGGCTGCTGGCGGGCGAAGGGCATATCCCCGTCGCCTGCACGCCCGAGCCGGGCAGCGCGGCGCCGATCTCCGGCGCCGTCGACGAGTCCGAGGTCGAGTTCGACCACACCATGTCGATCGAACGGGTCTTGGAGACGCCGCGCGTCACCAAGCCGTTCAGCGAAGCGGTATGGGCCGACGTCCTGAAAATGGGCGCGCAGGTCGACGGGCAGCTCGCCGACATGGACGTGCGTCTGACGATGGGCGGCGAGCCGACCTTCGTCTCGGTGCGCGATCGCGACGCCGCCGAATGGAACACCGACGCGCTCGGCCCGACCAAACGCGGCTACGCGGTCGCGCTGATGGACAAGCTGCGCTCGCGGTACGGCGCGAACGGCTTCCTGCATATCGGCCAGGGCAAGTGGTATCCGGGCGAGCAATTGCCGCGCTGGGCGATGTCGCTGTACTGGCGCGCCGACGGCGAGCCTTGCTGGCACGACCCGGCGCTGTTCGCGGACGAACGCGAGCCCGGCACCTACACCGCCGCGGACGCGCAACGCTTCCTCGCGCATCTGGCGACCAGGCTTTCGCTCGACACGGACTGCATCCAGCCCGGTTTCGAGGACGTCTGGTACTACCTGTGGCGCGAGCGCCGTCTGCCGGTCAACGTCGATCCCTTCGACGCACGGCTGGACGACGAACTGGAGCGCGTGCGCCTGCGCCGCGTGTTCGACGCGGGGCTGGGCGGCGCGACTGGCTTTGTGCTGCCGCTCGCGCGCGAACGCGAGGTGCCCGGCGAGGCGCCGCAATGGGTCAGTGGCCGCTGGTTTTTCCGCGACGAGCGCATGTTCCTGATTCCGGGCGATTCGCCGATGGGTTATCGCTTGCCGCTCGATTCGCTGCCGTGGGTGTCGAAGACCGACTACCCGTACCAGCACGCGCACGATCCGTTTGCGCCGCCCGTGCCGTTGCGTTCAGCCGCGCAGTTGCGCATGCAATACGACGGCGAGCAGCGCACCATGAGTCCCGCCGACGCGCGGCGCGCGGCGGCGTTGTCGTCCTCGGCGGCGGAGTTGCTGAGCGGCATGCCCGGCGGCGGCGTGCTGGCCTATGCGCGTCAGCCCGGCGACCGGGCGGCGCCGGCGCGCGGCCAGTCGTCGAAAGAAACGATTCGTACGGCGATTTGCGTCGAAGCGCGCGACCCGAAACGCGCGGCCGGTCCGAAGGCCGAAACAGAGGCCTTCGGCAGCGGCCGCACGCTGCTGCATGTGTTCATGCCGCCGCTCACCGAACTCGACGACTATCTCGACCTGCTCGCCGCCGTCGAAGCGACGGCCGCCGAGTTGCGTATGCAGGTGGTGCTCGAAGGCTATCCGCCGCCACGCGACGCGCGTCTGAAAGTGCTGCAGGTCACGCCGGACCCCGGCGTGATCGAGGTGAACATTCATCCCGCGGCGAACTGGGATCAACTGGTCGATCACACGGAGTATCTGTATCAGTCGGCGGCTGAGAGCTATCTGAGCAGCGAAAAGTTCATGACGGACGGCCGGCACACCGGCACCGGCGGCGGCAATCACTTCGTGCTCGGCGGCGCGACGCCCGCCGACAGTCCGTTCCTGCGCCGTCCCGATCTGCTGGCGAGCCTGATCGCGTACTGGCACAACCACCCGTCGCTGTCGTATCTGTTTTCCGGGCTGTTCATCGGGCCGACCAGCCAGGCGCCACGCATCGACGAAGCGCGCAACGATCAGGTCTACGAGCTCGAAGTGGCGTTCCGCGAATTGCAACGGCAGATCGACATGCTCGGCGGCCGCGACAGCGCGAGCCTGCCGGCGTGGATGATCGACCGCTCGCTGCGCAATATCCTGATCGACGTGACGGGCAACACGCACCGCGCCGAGTTCTGCATCGACAAACTCTATTCGCCCGATGGTCCGACCGGCCGTCTCGGCCTGCTCGAATTGCGCGGTTTTGAAATGCCGCCGCACGCGCGCATGAGTCTCGTGCAGCAACTGCTGCTGCGCGCGCTGGTGGCGCGGTTCTGGCACACGCCGTACACACAGCGGCTCACGCGCTGGGGCACCGAACTGCACGACCGCTTCCTGCTCGGCACCTTCGTGAAGATGGATTTCGACGATGTGCTCGGCGAACTGAACCGCGCGGGCTTCGCCTTCGACAGCAGCTGGTTCGCGCCGCACTTCGAATTCCGCTTCCCGCTGGTCGGCGAGACGACGGTAAATGGCGTCTCGCTGACCATCCGCAACGCGCTCGAACCGTGGCACGTGATGGGCGAGGAGGGATCGCCGGGCGGCACGGTGCGGTATGTGGATTCATCGGTGGAGCGGCTCGAAGTGCGCGCGCTCGGTCTGAACGACAACCGCCATGTCCTGACCGTCAACGGCGTGCCGGTGCCCTTGCAACCGACCGGCCGGGTCAGCGAATATGTGGCCGGCGTGCGCTTTCGCGCGTGGGCGCAGCCGTCGGCGCTGCATCCGACCATCGGCGTGGATGCGCCGCTGACTTTCGATCTGGTCGACACATGGGCTGGCCGCTCGGTGGGCGGATGCCAGTATCATGTCGCTCATCCGGGCGGGCGCAATTACCAGACCTTCCCGGTCAACGCCTATGAGGCGGAAAGCCGGCGGCGCGCGCGCTTCTTCGCGTCGGGACATACGCCGGGGCCGCTCACGGTCGATGCGCCGCATCGCAGTCTGGAGTTTCCGTTCACACTCGATCTGCGCTACTGGTGAAACCAGCACACTCTTAAAACGACACGACCTTGGCCTTTCAATCGACTTTTCCCTTCGAAACGTCCGCGGCGCGCGCGGACGCTTCGTCCCTGTTGCGCCTGCTGCCGGCCCACGAGGGACATTGGGACGAGTTACGCGACACATCGGGCGCGTTACGCGAACCGTGGCGGCAATTCTTCGAGCGGCTCGGCGAAGACGGCATTGCGCGGCTCGACGATCACCTCGCCTCGGTCGCGCAGCAGATTCGCGACAACGACATCAGCTACAACGTCTACGCGGATAACGGCGAGCCGAGGCCGTGGGCGCTCGACCTGCTGCCGTTCCTGATCAGCGAGGACGAGTGGGCGCATATCGAGCATGGCGTGACGCAGCGCGCGCATCTGCTCAACGCGATCGTCGCGGACATTTACGGGCCGCAAACCTTGCTGGAGCGCGGTCAATTGCCGCCCGCGCTGGTCTTCGGCCACCCGGGCTATCTGCGCTCGGTGAAGGGCTACGCGCCGCCGGGCGGCCAGTTTCTGCAAGTGGTCGCGGTCGACCTGGCGCGCACGCCCAACGGCGACTGGACCGTGATGGCGCATCGCACCGAGGCGCCCTCCGGCCTCGGTTACGCGCTGGAAAACCGCCTGATCGTGTCGACGCTGTTCGCCGATCCGTTTCGCGCCATGCATGTGAGCCGGCTCGCGCCGACCTACTCGCAACTGATCGCGACACTCGTGCAGGCGGCGCAGGCCACGATTCGGCACGACAGCGAAGACGCCGAGCATTCGCCGCATATTGCCTTGCTCACGCCGGGGCCGTTCAGCGAAACCTACTTCGAGCACGTGTTTCTGGCGCGCTATCTCGGCGTGACGCTGGTCGAGGGCAAGGACCTGACCGTGCGCGACGACAAGCTCTATCTGAAGACGCTCGCCGGTCTCGAACGCGTGCATGTGGTGCTGCGGCGTCTGGACGATGCGTTCTGCGACCCGGTCGAACTGCGCGCCGATTCGAGCATCGGCGTGCCCGGCTTGTTGCAGGTGATGCGCGCGGGCAACGTGATCGTCTCGAACGTGCCGGGCTCGGGCTTCGTCGAATCGCCGGCGTTGCATGGTTTTCTGCCCGGCATTGCCGAAGTGCTGCTCGATGAAGACCTCGTGTTGCCGAGCGTGGCGACGTGGTGGTGCGGCGAAGAAGCGGCGCGCGATCATGCGTTCGCGCGTCTCGACGAAGCGTTCGTCGTGCCGACGTGGCCGGTCACCGGACGCGATGCGCCGCCCGGCGTGGAGCAAGGCCGGCAGCGCTTATCGACGTGGCGCGAGCGGATCGAGGCCATGCCCGACACCTATACGATCCAGCAGGCGCAGCGCTTTTCCTGCACGCCGCGTTACGAGGAAGGCACCATCGGCCGCCGTCCGTCGGTGCTGCGCGTCTATGCGATTGCGGACGTCAACGGCGGCTGGCATGTGATGCCGGGCGGCTTCACCCGCATGGCCGCCGAACGCCAGGCCACCGTGTCGATGCAGTACGGCGGCAGCAGCGTCGATACGTGGGTGCTGTCGAGTCAGCCGACCTCGACCTTCACGCTGCTGCCTTCGCCGATGCAGCCCGCCGACCTCGCGCGCAAGCATCGCACCGTGTCGAGCCGCGCGGCGGAAAACCTGTTCTGGGCCGGACGTTACGGCGAACGCGCTGAAAACAACGTGCGGCTGTTGCGCCTTATCCTCGGCTCGCTGGAAGGCAATGATGCCGACGCGATGTTTCCGACTCTGGTCGAACTCGCCATGCACTGCGGGCTTGTGCAATCCGGCGACATGTTCGCGCCGCATTCGCCGCAAGCTTTCGAGCGCGCGCTGGTCGCCAATCTGAGCGAGAGCACCGGCGCTGCGAGCATCGGCCAGAACCTGACCTCGCAGGCGCGCTCGAATGGGGAAGTGCGCGGGCGTCTGTCGAACGATCACTGGCGCACGATTCTCGCGGCGCGCAACGACTTCCGCGACGCGTTGCAGATGTTGATGCCTGCACCGGGTTACGGTAATGGTTCATCTTCATCACAAGGTAACGGTAACGGCCGTGGCGAACGCTACGACCGTTACGACCGTTACGACCGTTACGACCGCGTGACGCTGATGAACGCGCTCGAACACCTGTCGGTGCAGTTGTCGGCGATCAGCGGCGCGCAGGGCGATCGCATGACACGCGACGAAGCATGGCGTTTGCTGTTCGTGGGCCGCCACATCGAACGCGTATCGGCGATGACCTCGTTTCTGCGCGTGGTCGCCGACAAAGGCCAGCTTTCTACGCCCGCCGGTTTCGATCTGCTGCTGCAGTTGTTCGACAGCACGCTGACGTACCGCTCGCTCTATCCCGGCCGCTTCGAAGTGCCGGCCTTGCTTGACCTGCTGGTCATCGAGCCGACCAATCCGCGCGGCATCTACGGCGTGTACGAGCGCCTGCGCAAAAAGCTCGACGAGATCGCCGTGGCGGCGGGCAGCACGCGGCATCGTCCGTTCGCTGAATTGATGGCGCCGACCGATCTGTTGCCGACGCTCGAATCGCTGTGCGAGGTGGACGAAAACGGCACGTACGTCAATCTGATTGCGGTGTGCGATCAGATCGGCGGCTTCGTCGGCGCGGCCGCGCATGAAATCAGCGCGCGCTATTTCAGTCATGCCAGCACGGTCGCCTCGCAGGTGTGGTCATGAAGCACACGCCGACCGTGCTGTCCGTCTCGCATCGCACGACCTATCGCTACTCCACGTATGTGGAGACCGCGCAGCATCTCGCGACAATCCGGCCGATTGCCTGTTCGTGGCAACGGGTGGTCTCGCACAGCGAAAAGATCGAACCCGAACCGTCGTATCTGAATAGCCGGATCGACGCATTCGGCAACGACGTGCTGTATTTCGCGCTGGATGCGCCGCACGAGCGCTTGCAACTCGTCAGCGAAACGACCGTGGCGCTCATGCCGCGTTGGACTGATCTCGATCCGGAAGCGACGCCCGAATGGGACGACGTGGCCGATGCGCTGCGCTTTCGCGTCGGCGGCCAGTTCCGGCCCGAGGTGGAGTTCTGTTTCGCGTCGCCGAATATCGTGCCGCGTCCGTCCTTGCGCGACTATGCGTTGCCGAGTTTTCCGCCCGGCATGCCCATCGCCGCGGGTGCGATCGATCTGATGCACCGCATTCACGAAGACTTCGCCTATAAGCCTTCCGCGACGATGTTCGATACGCCCGCCGAACGCGCCTTCGAATTGAAGAGCGGCGTGTGTCAGGACTTCGCGCAGGTGATGATCGGCTGCTTGCGCTCGCTGGGTTTGCCCGCGCGTTACGTGAGCGGCTATCTGCGCAACGATCCGCCGCCGGGACAGCCGAGACTGATCGGTGCGGATGCGTCGCACGCGTGGGTGTCGGTGTATTGCCCCGGCAGCGGCTGGATCGATCTCGATCCGACCAATGACGTGCTGGCCGATATGGATCACGTGACGCTCGCCATCGGCCGCGATTACAGCGACGTGTCCTTGCTGCGCGGGATGATTCTCGGCGGCGGCGCGCATCGGGTGGAAGTGGGTGTGACGGTGCTTGCGCTGTAGGGGCCGCGCCGCGCATTCCCGATCTATTTCACATTGCTTTCCCGGCCTGGATAAGGTTCAGACCGCGACCCGTGTGTCGAGGCTGCCACGGTCACGGTTACCCTCCCTTTTCCTTTCCCGCATGCGCGGATCTCTCCCTGACAGACGTCTGCACTCGACAATGCAGCAATGCCGCTCAACGCTTTTGCCGCGCGTAAAACTTGCGGCCCGTTTGGGAAAGTTCCGGCCTTCTCTCAGTGAAATCGTCTAGCGGGCGCGAGCGCCAACGCCGATACTTTTGTTAGAAACGCGACCACGCAGAGCAACGTGCACATCGCTACACGCATAACGAACACTGACGGTTGAAATGGCGGGGAAAAGACAGTCCGAATTCGCGCGGGGATTGAATAGGCGTGCGTTCAGGCATACCCATGCGCTGATGTTCGGCGCGCTCGGCGCTTGCGTGCCGGCGTCCGGGCACGCGCAGGCGCTTGCCGGCGTTGGTAGCGTGTTCAGCGGCCAGCGCAACGACGATCGCGTCGATGCTTCGGTAACAGTGCCTGAAGTGCCTCCGCCCACAAGCGAACCTGTCGTGAATCCGTACGCTGAGAGTCCGTCGGCGGCGCTCGGCTACGCGTTCAATACGTTCCATACGTCCAGCGAAGGAGCAGCGGACACACAGAGTTATCTTGGCTTAACTGCCGGCGTCAATATCGGCAGCTGGCGAGTGCGCGAGCGGGGTGTGTTGCAGTCCAATACGGGGCGGGGCACGTCCTACCAGAATGTCGCGGCTTATTTGCAGCGTGACATCCCCTCGTTGAAGAGCCAGCTCGTGCTGGGGGACCAGTTCACGGACGGCGCTGTGTTCGACAGCATCGGCGTGCGTGGCGTAAAGATGGAGAGTGTCGATAGCGCGGTGTCTGGGTCGCTGCCCGGTTACGCACCTGTGGTGCGCGGCGTGGCGATGTCCAATGCGCTGGTCACCGTTACGCAGAACGGCAACCGTTTATACGAAGCGACAGTTGCGCCAGGGCCGTTTGAGATTGATGACGTTGCCCCAACAGGGTACGGCGGCAATCTGCTCGTTACCGTGACGGAGGCGGATGGAAGTCGGCACAGTTTCACCGTGCCGTATTCATCTGTCGTACCGCTTGTGCGGCCAGGCTCGACGCGCTTCAGCATCGTCGGTGGCGCGACCCGTGACGCGCAGATCAGGCATCACGGCGCTTTGCTGCAAGGCGCGGTTCAGCACGCTATCAACAGCGTGATGACGGGCTATGGCGGGGCGATCGTCGCCGACGGCTATCTGTCCGGCCTGATCGGCGCGGCGCTCCGTACGCCGATCGGCGCACTGTCGGCCGATGTCTCGGAGGCTCAGGCCGATGTATCGCATGCACGGAGTATGCGCGGCACAAGTCTGCGCATCGGCTATAGCGAGTTCATCGAGCAGACGGATACGAACGTGTCCGTCGCGGCGTACGGCTACTCATCCGGTGGCTTCTTCACGCTGCGCGACGCGATGCTGGGGCGGGACGCAATGCAAGCGGGTTCTGGCGCAGACGGCATCAAACGCCGGCGCAACCAGTTGCAGATCACCCTGAACCAGCGCGTCGGCGCCGGTGACGGTTCGCTTTATGTGGTCGGCTCGACATCGAATGCCTGGAACCGTTCGGGCTCCGATACGCAGTTTCAGATCGGATACACCGGCGCGTTACGTGTGGCCGAAACGAATCTGAACTACACCGTATCGGTTTCCCGTCAGCGCAACGGGCTGGCAGGGCCAATGAGCAATCAGGTGTTCGCAAGCGTCTCGGTGCCGCTAGGCAAGGTAGAGCGCGCTTCGTCGCTGTCGGCGGGCCTGATGCATGACAGTCGTGCCGGCTGGTCCGAGCAGGCCATGCTCGCGGGCTCCGCCGGCACCGCGGATGAACTGCGTTACGGCATATACGGAACGCATTCGGAACGGTCGACTATAGGTGGTGGCAATGCGCAGTACCAGAGTGCCTACGCGACTTTCGGTGGGAGTGCGAGCGGCGGTTCGGGCTACTCGCAGGCGTCGGCGAATATTCGGGGTTCGGTGTTTGTTCGTCAGCGAGGCATCGCGCTGAGCAACGAACCTGGAGTCGCAGCGGACATTGTTTTGCCGAAGAACGGCATGAGTGTCAGCGCGCCGGACTCTGTTGGCCCGAACGCGAGCAGTCCCGGTTATGTGCCGGTGCCGCATCTGGGGCCGGCCGGCACGGATCCGATTGACATCGGCGTCCGGCGCGACTTGGCCAACGGCAGCGCCGAGCCGACGGATCCGGAGACTGCGTCGCGATGGAATGAGTGGGTCATCAAGCAGGAGACGGTTGGCGACAACGTCGCTGCGAATGTCGCCACTGCGGACCAGACGGAAGGCGCCGAGCGTCTGATGCTGTTCACGAACATCATGCCGATGAAAGTGTATGCACGTAATTCGGTTGTTTTGTGGTCGGACGTCGAGCGCGGGAACGGGCATCACTGAAATAGCCGGGGGCGCTCACGCGCGATGTCCCGACTCGGGGCTGTCCGAAAATCTGCGTGGCCCAGATGGATAAAGATTCGAGAATTGGCCGAGTCTCCCTGGAGGCAAAGCCATGTTTTGTAGGTCGTAGTCTGTAGTTATAGCTGTACTCACTTTATTTCACAAAAAAGGCAAGAAAATGCAAAAGATCGATCGTAACGCGCTGGCTCAATCGAAAATCGCCGGTGGCTGCTGCAAGGGCTACTGTGCACCGGCGAAGCCGGCTCCGGCACCGGCACCGGCACCGAATTGCCACGGGGGGCGTAACTAAGCAGCGTTAAGGGTGTAAGGGCGGGCTGATTACCCGCCCGCAGTCTCGCGAAGCCCGATCGTTCGCGATCGGCCTTCGCGTTCAGATGACGAATGATGGCGTTCCCGCGGAACGGCTATGTCACCGTGACGAAGGAGCCAGCATGGGGTTGTTAAAAGCGTTGCGCGCGTTGCCCGTTGCCGTCAGGCGCGGTGCGAGGCGCGGCCGCGCCTGGGTGCAAGGCGCCTGTCTCGCGCGCATACCTCTGCGTGCGATCGAACCGCTTGCAATTTTCGCGTGGTACGTGGGGAGTCGTTTCAACGCTCGGCTACGCTGGAGCGGTATTGAGCGGCGGGATGTCGGGCGCGACGTGTTGAAGCTCGAACAGATTGACGACCATCGCGTCCTGTCGGGCAGGGTGCTCGAGAAACTGATCGATCAGCGGCTTCATTTCGGCCGCCAGCGCAATCGCGCGGAAGCCTGGCCGGATTTGCAACGCGCGGCTGGCGTCCTCGCGCAGATCATCAGGAAAGTGAAAACAGCGACGCCGGAGCGGGCGGTCATCGTTTCGCCGTTTCACTACCTTTCGCAATACGCCAATATTTATCTGATCGACGAACTGCGCAAGCAACTCGGTCTCGCATCGATCGGTGTCGTATCGGGCGTGCCGCAAGACATTTACGGAAGCGATGAGGCGATGATTCCGCACATCGACATCCTTCACACCTATAGCGAAACGAACCGCGGCGGATTGGGATTGCGCGCGGCGCGTTCGCTCAGACGCAACGGCGTCGTCGTGCTGTTTTCCGACGCGCCGCCATTCGCGTTGAGCGGCTATCCGATGGAGACGGTCGGCGTGTCCATGTTCGGCCGTTCGGCGCGTATTCATAACGGCGTATTCCGTATGGGCGCGCCGCTCGACGCGCTGCTGCTGCCGTTCTATCTGCGCTTCGAACGTGGGCGTTTCAGTGCCGTCGTGCTGGAGCCGATCGAGCTCGCGCAAAGCGACGCACCTCAACGTGTCGCCGACTGCATCGAGAAAGCGCTGAGAGAGAACTATGCGCGCTCACTGGCCGCCGGACATCCTTCAATGTACGCATTTGCGCCGGCCAGATAAGCCACACGAGCAGCGTTGGAAAGACACATCTCGTCTCAGAAGAGAGGCGGCAGGACAGTAATGGAACCAACCAGTATTCCGCAGTTCAAGGACATTTCCTGGCGCTGGATCGCCTATGCCGCGTCGGCAATCGTGGTGGTGGCGATTGGCTTCGGCTTTCTGCATGAAGTCGAGCTCAAGCAGGACGTGCAGTGCGAAATCGTATCGCCATCCGAAGTGAAGGTGCGGGGCTTGGCCGGACTCGTGACGTCGGTATATGTGCGCCCGTCGGAACGCGTGGCGTCGGGTGCGCGCCTGTTCACGCTGCAGCGCGATCTGTCGTTGTCGAGCGACGGCCGCCAGCGCAATGTTTTCGACGCGCAAATGCGGGACGAGCAGATTCGTGTCGCGGACGAGCAGTATGCCCAACGCAAGGCGCAACTCGCCGCGCAGCGAGATGCGTCGTCGCTGACCGGCGCGAGCCGTAGAGCGGAACTCGGCGCGCTGAACGAACAGATCACGCAGAACCGTCAGCTTTCCGACGAATCGCAGCAGAAGCTCGCACGCCTCAAATCGGTGTCGGACTACGTCACCGCCGATCGTATCGAGCAGGCCAGTGCGGACGAGCATCAGGTCAAGGTCTCCATTGCTCAGGGCATTGCACGCCGCGAACAGTTGCTGGGCGAGATATCGACGCTCAGCGGCACGCTGATCGACCTCGATGCGCAACTGAAAGAGAACGACGCCAGGCACGAACAAAGCATTCAGGAAATCCAGATGCGCTTCGAGCAGTCGCGCCTCGACGCAACGATCTCGGCACCGCGGGCGGGAGTCGTCACGTTTTCGAAACTCGTGCCGGGTCACACGCTGGAGGCATCCGACGTCGCGCTCGTCATCGCGACGGACGAGAAGGGCGCGTTGCGGGCCGCGCTGCGCATTCCGTCGCGGCGTCGCGGGTTCGTCGAAAAAGGTCAGACCGTGCGGCTTAAATTCGATGCGTTTCCGTACGCGAAATTCGGCAGCTACGAAGCCCGCATCGACGCTATTTCCGACACGACGATGCAGGCCTCCGCGGCGCCTCCTGGCGTTCCCGCCTCGCTGGCCGCTCAAGGCGGTGGAGACGGCGACTATCTGGCGTGGGCAACGCTGCGGGGCAAGACGTTCGACTACGGCAAGCAACATTTCGACATCTTGCCGGGCATGCGGGCAACGGCGAGCATCGTCGTCGAGCGCAGGACGATCGCCGAATGGGTGCTGGCGCCGCTTTTCCGCATGATCAGAGGCTAACAGGAGACCCGGTGCGAACGATCTATCAGAACGAAGTCGCGGAATGCGGCTATGCCTGCCTGGCAATGGTGCTTTCACATCTCGGCCGCGCGACTGAAGTGCGCGAGTTGTCCGCGTTCAGGCCAATCTCGGCAAATGGCCTGACTTTGATGGATCTCTACGACGTGGCGACCGACTTCGGCCTGGCCGTACAGGCCTACCGGTTCGACATGGCGGATCTTCATTCGGTCAAGCGAGGCTCGATTCTTCACTTCGGCGGCGCGCATTTCGTGGTGTTCGAGAAGTGCGGGCATGGCTACGTTCAGGTCCTCGATCCGGCCAACGGGCGGCGGCGGGTCTCGATGGGTACATTTATGGCGAGCGTGTCCGGTTATCTGCTGGAATGTTCGGCAACGCCTTCCATGCCGCGTATTCGCGCGAAATCGCCGGTGCCCGGTGCGCTTGCACGCGTGCGGGCATTGAATCCCGCACTGCGCAGACAACTGGCGAAAGTCATGTTCGTCGCACTGGGAAGCCAGTTTGCGATTCTCGCCATGCCTTATCTCGGCAACCTCGTGCTCGACTACGTGGTCTCCGCGGACAACCTGAATTTGCTGAGCGTGTTAGTGCTGACATTTGCCGGCATTTTCGCGGTCGGGGCGCTGAGCCAGTATGTGGAGTCGCGCCTTGTCGAACTGCTGCATCAGCTTACGCAGGTCAACATGACCGAGGGATTGCTCGGCCATCTCCTGCGCAACCCGATGTCGTGGTTCGAAAAGCGTCATGTCGGCGATGTCTTCGCACGCGTCAAGGCGCAGGACGAGATCAGCGTCTATGCGACCCGAACCGTCACGTCCATGTGCATCGACATCGCGGTGGGATCTCTGGCGCTGGGTCTGATGCTGGTGCAGAGCCGCATGCTGACGGCCGTCGCCGTGGCCATGTTCATCCTCTATCTTGCCGTCGCGCTGGGCATGTTCGCGCGCATGCGGGACAACCACGCGCTTGTGCTGGAAACGTCGGCGCGCTGCGACGACGCATTGATCGAAACGATCCGGGCTGCGAGCCTGATCAAGCTCGCGCAGGGCGAGACGCGCCGTACGGCGCTCTACATGATCAAGTACAAGGAATATGTGGGCGCACTGCTGACGAGTAACAGGTTGAACAGCGCGCGCGACGCGATCCTCAAACTGGTCCAGTACGCGGACACGATTGCGATCACCTGGTTCGCCGCGCGGCTGATGCTGGCCGGCAGCGTTTCCGTGGGCGTGTTCTATTCGTTTCTGATCTACAAGTCGTTGATGTCCGAGCGCTTTGCCCATGCCGTCAATGGCGCGTTCGCGTATTTCATGCTGAGCGTGCCGACCGCGCGCGTGGCGGATATCGTCGAGTGCGAGGAAGAGCGATATACGCCGCTTGCCGAGCGCAACCGTGTGACGGAGATACGTATGTTCGAGCGTATCGAGGTGCGCAACGTCACGTTTCGCTACGGCGTGTCCGACCAGCCGGTTCTGCGGGACGTGAGCATCGATATCCGGCATGGCGACAAGATCGCCATTACGGGTCCGTCGGGCGCGGGGAAATCGACGTTATTCAAACTGCTGTCGGCTGCCGAGCCGCTTCAGGAAGGTCAGATCATGCTCAACGGCATCGCATGGCCCAATCTGACTATCGACGAAATCCGCCGACATGCGGCCCACATGCGTCAGGGCGATCTGATTCTGCACGGCTCGATTGCCGAAAACATCACGTTATTTGCAGCCAGTATCGACGAAGACCGCGTACACGCGCTGCTCGAAGACGTCGGATTGATGCAGGACGTCATGCGTCTGCCGATGCGCACCCGAACCGTGATTAGCGACACGATTGCGAACATCTCCGCTGGCCAGCGGCAACGCCTGCTGTTGGCGCGTGCGCTCTATCAGGGCCGAAGTCTGCTGCTGCTCGACGAGCCCACGTCCAATCTGGATCCGGCTTCGGTGCAACACGTGGCTGCCTTGCTGCGCCGGCTGAACTGCACGGTTGTCGTGATCACCCACGACCGGTCACTGGCAGCCGCGTTCGACGTTCGGTATCGCCTTGTAGACGGTGCACTGGTGCCCGAGCACTTACATCCTCTGCCGGAGCCGATCCATGCTTAAGTTCCGTGTCGCGCGCGTTGCGGTGCACCTGTTTTGCGCCATGGCGAGTCCCGCATTTGCGGCTGACCTCCTCACCGTCACGCAGCAGACGCTCGGCCGCGACTCCAGCCTCGCGCAGACACGTGCGGGCTACGCGGCCGCGCAGCAGGCCGTTCCGCTGGCGCGTGCGGGATTACTGCCGCAGATTTCCGCAGGCTGGGGGCGCACCTACAATCGCCTTGCGACAGATGGTTTTCCGACCACGACCTACTGGCAATCGGGCTGGACCGTCAATATCGCGCAGCCGTTGTTCGACTGGACGAAATGGAGCAATTACAAGCAGGCGGATTTTGTCGAAGCGCGCGGCGCTGTCGAACTGAATGCCGCGCAACAGGCGGCGATTCTGCGCGCCGTGCGTATCTATTTCGAAGCGCTTGTCGCCGAGGATGAACTGAGGCGCGTGAGCGAATACGCGGCCGCGGTCGATCAGCACCTGCAGTTGATCAATCGGGGCAAAGCGGCGGGTGAAGCAACGCTGATCGATCTGCGCGACGCCCAGACCGCGCGTGAAAAGGTTGCGCTCGAGCGGATGGATGCTGAAAACACCTTGCTTGCAAAGCGCCGGGCGTTCGAGCAAGCCACGGGCGTGCCGTTCGAGACGCTCGCGCGATTGCCTGACTCGCTGCCCATGCCGCGCCTGCAACCTGAGGACGTCGAGGCATGGGCCGCCCAGGCAAAGAATCACGCGTTTGACGTACAACTGAAACAACTGGACTGGCAGATTGCCCGGATGGAAGTGAGCAAGGCGCAATCGGCGCACTTGCCCTCGGTTTACCTGACCGGAAGCTATACCCCGGCCGGCGCGGCATCCGGCTATTCGCGTCCGACAACCACCACGACGGGCATGCTCGCCGTGTCGATACCGATTTTTTCCGGAGGTGAGACACAGGCAAAGGTGGAGGCGTCATCGGCGCTGGAAGACAAGGCGCAAGAGGGCTTCACGGGCGCCACGCGGGACGCCGAAGCCGCGGCACGCGACGATTACAGCCGCTATCAGTACGGGCGCACGCGAATCGACCTGCTCACGCATCTGGTGGCGTCATCGCGAGAAGTGCTGGCGGCCACCCGAGTCGGCTTCCGCGTGGGCAGCCGGACGGCCAGCGACGTGCTCAGAGCGATCGACGCACTCTATTCTGCGCAACGCGATTTGCTGGCGGCTCGTTATGACGCCATCGTCGCGTTGATGCAACTCAAGGGCGACACAGCCGCCCTGAGCATTGCCGACGTGGTCCAGATCAACAATGTGCTGGTGCACTGAAGGGACAGTGATTTGGCCCGTTGATATGGCAGACGTGCTAAAAATAACACTTTCGCGTGGGTAACCCCATATAGCGGGAAGCAGCATGGATGAGGCCGTTGCCCAAATTCAGCAACACTGTGTTCAAAATAGCCAAACTTGACTCTGTGCGTATGCACATATAGACTCCACCTCATGAACCGTCCCATCTCTTACGACGAATGCAACTGCTTCGCGCTGCGCCAGGCGGCCCGGCACGTCACGCAAATCTACGAACGCCACCTCGGCGAAGTGGGCCTGACGGCTGCGCAGTTCACGATTCTCGCCAAGCTCGCGCGCATGCCGAATCTGCCCATGGTGGATCTGGCCGACGCCATGGTGATGGAGCGCACCACGCTGGTCCGCGCTATGAAGCCCCTGCAGCGCGACGGGCTGGTGGTGGCCGAATCGGCGGAACATGACGGCCGCACGCTTCTGTTCAGCCTGACGGACAAGGGCGAAGCCACGTTCGATCAGGCGGCCATTGCGTGGCGCGCCGCACAGGACGAGTTTGAAAAGAAGTTCGGCCATGCGCGCGCCAAAACGCTGCGCGCCGAACTCTTCAGCATCACCGGCTAGTTGAGGCGCGCCTGCTCGTTCCGACGAGCATCGGTTCGTCTGTTTATGTGCATACGCACTCACAAACGAGGAAGTGCAGCAATGGAAGGGCTCTTCGACGACGACTGCTTTGCCATCCGCCAGGCCGCGCGTTATGTCTCGCAGATATACGACCGGCACCTGGCGAATGTCGGGCTGACCATTACGCAGTTTTCGCTGCTGGGACGGCTCAAACGCACCGGCCCCATGACGATGAAGCAAATGGCTGAAGTCATGCGCATGGAACGCACCACCCTGGTCCGCACGATTCAGCCGCTGCGCCGCAACGGCCTCGTGTCGAGCGAGGCGCTCGGTGCCGACGCGCGGGCGCTGACGATCACGCTCACGCCTGCAGGCGAGGCGCGTCTCAAGGCAGGGGGCGAACATTGGCATGCCGCGCAAGCCGAATTCGAGCATCGTTTCGGCGAACGGCGCGCGGCTGCATTGCGAGGCGAATTGCTCGCCATCACACGGGATTCAATCTGAAGTCGCGGATACGGCGACGTACAGCCGGCGCAATCCACGCGCCGTTTTTCTTAACGTAACGAGTGCATACGCACATATCGACACCATGTCCACTACTCCATCGACTATCGCCCCGCCGAGCGCGGCGCAGACCGCCAAACCGGCACGGCGCATTCCGTGGATGCTGCTCGCGGTCATCACAGTGATTGCCGTGCTGGCGCTTGCTGCGTCGTACTGGTTCTTCGTCGGCCGCTTCGTCGAAACGACTGACGATGCCTACGTGGGCGGCGATGTCACCGTGATGGCGCCGAAGGTGAACGGCTTCGTTACGGATGTGCTCGTGCACGACAACCAGTTCGTCCACGCGAACGAGGTGCTGATCCGGCTCGATGCGCGCGACTACGACGCGCGGCTCGCCCAGGCCACGGCGGAAGTGCAGAGCGCGCAAGCCGCGGTGATCGAACTGCAGGCGAAGAAATCCTTGCAACTCGCCACCATCAACGAGCAGGCCGCCGAGGTGCGCGCGTCCGGCGCCGAATTGACGCGCAGCGCCGCGGACCAGACGCGCTACCGCGAACTGGTGAAGGACGACGCGGTATCGAACCAGGTGGTCGAACGCGCGGATGCCGATCTGACCAAAGCGCGTGCGGCGGTCGATCGCAGCGGCGCCGCGCTGATCGCGGCGCAACGTCAGATTGCGGTGCTCGACGCGCAAATCGGCGACGCCGAGGCGCGTATCGCGACGGCGCAAGCCGCCCAGCGTGTCGCGGCGCTGAATGTGGAGTACACGACGATTCGCTCGCCGATCGACGGCTATATCGGCAATCGCACGGCGCGTGTCGGGCTGCTGGCGAACACCGGCGTGTCGCTGCTGACCGTGGTGCCGTCGAGCGGATTGTGGATCGACGCCAACTTCAAGGAAGACCAGTTGAAGAAGATGCGCGTCGGCGACAGCGTCGATGTCGATCTCGACGCATCGAGCACTGCGATTCACGGTGTGGTGGAAAGTCTGGCCCCGGCCACCGGCGCGACGTTCAGCGTGCTGCCTGCCGAGAACGCCACGGGCAACTTCACGAAGATCGTGCAGCGCGTGCCGGTGCGTGTGCGGCTGAATGTGCCGAAGGAAATGCAAGGCGTGCTGCGCCCCGGTCTGTCGGCCACGGTGAAAGTGCATGTGAGTTCCGGCAACGCGCCGGTGCGCGGATGAGCCGATCATGACCCAAGTTCTCGCCAACCCCGCCGACCTGCCGACGCGAACCAAAGTCCTGGCGTTCACGCTGATGTGCGTGGGGTTTTTCATGGCGACGCTCGATATCCAGATCGTGGCGTCGTCGCTCAAGGATATCGGCGGCGGTTTGTCCGCGAGCCAGGACGAACTCTCGTGGGTGCAAACCTCGTATCTGATCGCTGAGATTCTGGTGATTCCGATGTCCGGCTGGCTCACCCGCGTGTTCTCCACGCGCTGGGTGTTCGCGTTTTCCGCGCTCGGCTTCACGATCACCAGCATGTTGTGCGGTCTCGCGTGGGACATCAACTCGATGATCCTCTTCCGCGGTTTGCAGGGCGCGCTCGGCGCCGCGATGATCCCGACGGTGTTCACCACGGCCTTCGTGCTGTTTCCCGGCAAGCAGCGGCTGATTGCATCCACCACTATCAGCGCGCTCGCCACGCTCGCGCCGACCATTGGTCCGGTGATCGGCGGCTGGATCACGTCGCAATGGTCGTGGCACTGGCTGTTCTATCTGAACCTGGTGCCGGGTCTGGCCGTCGCGCTGATGGTGCCGAAGTACGTGCATTTCGACAACGTCGAACTGTCGCTGCTGAAGAAAGGCGATTACCTGGGCATCCTTCTGATGTCCGGTTTTCTCGGTTGCCTCGAATACGTGCTGGAGGAGGGGCCGCGCAAGAACTGGTTCGGCGACGACGTGATCCTGACGTGCGCGTGGATAACGGCGATCTGCGGATTCCTGTTCATCGTGCATGCGTTCACCGCGAAAGAGCCGATCGTCGATTTGCGCGCGTTGGCGATCCGCAACTTCGGCATTGGCAGTCTGCTGTCGTTCATCACCGGGATCGGGATTTTCTGCGCGGTGTTCCTGACGCCGGTGTTCCTGTCCCGTGTGCGTGGCTTCGATTCGTTGCAGATCGGCGTGGCGTTGCTGTCGGTCGGCTGTTTTCAATTGGTCGCGATGGTGGCGTATTCGGTGGTCGCGCGCTTCATCGACATGCGGATCCTGCTGGTGTTCGGCCTGGTGCTGTTCGGGGTCGGCTGTTATCTGTATGTGCCGCTGACCAATCAGTGGGGCTGGCAGGAGTTGCTGATCCCACAAGCGTTGCGCGGCATCGGCCAGCAGTTCTGCATTCCGCCCATCGTCACGATGGCGCTCGGTTCATTGCCGATGTCGAGGCTTCGCTCCGCAAGCGGTCTGTTCAACCTGATGCGTAACCTGGGCGGCGCAATCGGCATTGCGGTGAGCAGCACGATGCTCAACGACCGCCTGAACCTGCACTACGAGCGGCTCGATGAACATCTGAACGTGGGCCGTCCGGTGGTCGAATCGATCTTGCAGCAGCAAAGCGCGCATTTTGCGGCGGTGGGCGGCAACGCGCTGAACGCGGCCAACGCCGGGCTCGGCCAACTGCACGCGCTGCTGATGCGCGAAGCACTCGTGCTCACGTTCTCCGACACGTTTTACGCCCTGTCGCTCTGTTTCCTGGTTGGCCTGCTGAGCGTGCTGTTCTCGCGCCCGTTCGGCAACACCGCACCGCCGCCCGATGCTCATTGAGGAATTCAACATGAAACCGATCCTTGTCAAAGTACTGGCGAGCGCCGCTTTGCTGACGCTCGCGGCGTGCGCGGTGCAACCGGCAACGCACGCGGATTTGCCGCAAACCGTGAAGACCGTCGCGCCTGCCGCATGGAATGTCGACGCGCCGCAAGACAGCGTGAGCGCCAACGCGTGGTGGGCGCAGTTCGGCGACCCGGTCATGCATCGACTGGTCGAATCCGTGTTGACCGGCAACCTCGACGTGCAGGCGGCAGTGGAGCGCGTCAGGCAGGCGCAGGATCTGGCGAAGCAGAATCGCGCGGCGCTGCTGCCGGAGTTGAATGCGAGCGCGACCGCGTCCAACTCGCGTCAGAACACGCCGCCGCCGCTCGGCTATGTGCGTCAGGCCGGTGTTGGCTTGACCGCGAGCTGGACGCCGGATGTGTTTGGTGGCGAGCGTCTCGCGGTATTAGCGGCGCAGGCGCAAGTGTCGGGACGTCAGTCCGCATTGAATGAGGTGCGCCTCGCGCTCGCGGCGAATACCGCGGCAGCGTATATCGATCTGCGCTGGGCGCAATCGCAGTTGCAGATTCTGAGCGACAACGAGCAGATCCGCGCACGCGCGCTGAAGCTCACGCAGCAGCGTCTGCACTACGGCCTGTCGACGCAACTCGACGTCGCGCGCGCACAGAACCAGCTCGAGGATTTGCAGGCGCAGATCCCGCGCGTGCAATCGGCGGTGCAGCATCAATTGAGTCTGATCGCGGTGTACTCGGGCCGCACGCCGGAGAGCGTCGACAGCTTGCTGCTCGCCAATGCACGCAACATTCCGGTGCCCGCGCAAAGCGTGCCGCAGATGCTGCCCTCGGAAGCGCTTCTGCAGCGTCCCGACGTGCGCACCGCCTACGCGACGGTCGAACAGCGCGCGGCGGAAGTGGGCGTGTCGAAAGCGCAGCGCTATCCGCAGTTCCGCCTCAATCTCGCCGACGGCTTACTGGCCTCGTCCTATCTCGGCTTGCCGACGCTGACCGACAACCTCTTCAGCGCCGCCTTGAACGCGACGAGCCCGATCTTCAACGCGGGCCGCATCACCGCGAATATCGACGCGAGCGAAAGCCGCATGCGCGAATCGCAACTCGGCTTGCAGCAAACCATGCTGCAAGCGCTGAAGGAAATCGAGGACAACCGCAGCGATCTGGTGAGCGGCGCCGTGCAGGTGCAACGTCTTGGCGGCGCGCTCGATGCGTCGAACCAGGCGCTGCGTCTGTCGAGCGAACTGTACAAGGGCGGCGCGGCGGATTTTCTCGATGTGCTGACCGCGCAGGAGGCGTATCTGCGTGACGCGGAGTCGTTGAACCAGGCCAAGCGCGAGCATGCGCTTTCGGCTGTCGCGTTGTACCGGTCGCTCGGCGGCGGCTGGGATGCGCCTGACGCGGTCACGGCGGTATCGGCGAACAACTGATCGAACGATGCACGCGCATGGCCAATGAGGTGTTGAACCAACTGGAGAGAAATGATGGCGAACCAGCGAGAAGTAGTGATCTGCAATCCGGTGAGAACGCCGATCGGCGCATTCGGCGGATCGTTGAAGGACGTGCCGGCAACCGAAATCGGCGCGGTCACCGTGCGTGAGACATTGCGCCGCAGTGGACTCGACGCGGCTGAGTTGGCGTCGGTGGTGATGGGCAATGTGATCCAGGCCGGCAACAAGATGAATCCCGCGCGCCAGGCATCGATCGGCGGCGGTGTGCCAGTGGCCGTGCCGGCATTGACGGTCAATCGCGTGTGCGGCTCGGGCGCGCAGGCAATCGCATCGGCGGCCCAGGAAATCCTGCTAGGTCTCGGCGATGCGGCCGTGGCGGGCGGCATGGAAAACATGGACCGCGCGCCGTATCTGCTCGACGGAGGCCGTTGGGGCTACCGCATGGGCAACGCGCAGATCCACGACAGCCTGTTGCGCGATGGCCTGAACGACGCGTTTTCCGGCGAGCATTCCGGCTGGCACACCGAAGACCTCGTCGCGCAATTCGACATCACGCGCGAAACTCAGGACCGTTGGGCCGCGCGTTCGCAGCAGCGATTTAGCGAAGCCCAAGCGCGCGGCGATTTCGACGCCGAACTGGTTGGCGTGGAAATAGCAGGGCGCAAAGGCCCGCAGCATTTCACGCGCGATGAACAGCCGCGTCCCGACACCACCGTGGAAACGCTGGCCAAACTACGTCCGGCATTTCGTCCGGACGGCACGATCACCGCAGGCAACGCGCCCGGATTGAACAGTGGCGCGGCCGCAATGCTCGTGGCCGAGCGTGGTTTCGCGGAAGCACACGGTATCGCGCCGTTCGCGCGTCTCGTGTCTTATGGCGTTGCCGCGGTCGAGCCCGGCATGTTCGGCCTCGGTCCCGTGCCGGCCGTGGAGATGGCGCTGGCGCGAGCCGGTTGGCAATTGCTCGATGTCGAGCGCTTCGAAATCAATGAGGCGTTTGCCGCCGTGCCGATCGCGGTTGCGCGCAAACTCGGCATTGCGGACGAACTGATCAACGTGCAAGGCGGCGCGATCGCGCATGGCCATCCGATCGGGGCGACCGGTGCCGTGCTGACGACACGCCTGCTTCATTCGATGCGACGCGACGGCCTCAAACGCGGCATCGTGACGCTTTGTATTGGCGGTGGCCAGGGCATCGCGCTGGCATTGGAAATGCTGTGACTTTGAGTCGATAGCTGCAGGGTGCGTCGGCATGCGAAATACATGTCGACGCACCCTCGTCGAAGTTTCGCAGATGCGTCTCGCATCAACCGTGATGCATTCTTCGGCACTAGAGTGCCGTCCCATATTTAAAGTTTTTGTTCCGGCATCAGTTTCGTTTAGCATCATTGCCATTTTCACAAGAACATCACGAGACATGGCACTGATCGCTCGAAATATCCTCGGTATTGCCGTACTGCTTTTCATCGCGTTGATCTTTTCCACCAACCGGCGCGCTATCCGCTTACGGACTGTAATCAGCGCGCTGCTGGCGCAGATCGGTATCGGCGCATTCATTCTGTTCGTGCCGTTCGGCAAGTCGATACTTTCGGGCGCGGCGTCCGCCGTCAATAACGTGCTCGGCTACGGCAACGCGGGCATCGAGTTCCTGTTCGGCGGCCTCGTGCAAGCGAAGATGTTCCAGGTCTTCGGCGACGGCGGTTTCGTGTTCGCCGTGCGCGTGTTGCCGGCCATCATCTTCGTCACGGCGTTGATCTCCGTGCTGTACTACCTGGGCGTGATGCGCTGGATCGTGATCGTGCTCGGCACGGTATTTCAGAAGCTGCTCGGCGTGTCGAAGCTCGAGTCGTTCTCGGCAGTCACCACGATCTTCCTGGGTCAAAGCGAAATGCCCGCCGTGGTCAAACCGTTTACGCGCGACATGACCGGCGCTGAATTGTTCGCGGTGATGTCGAGCGGCATGGCGGCCGTCGCCGGGTCGGTGCTGGCGGGCTATGCGGGGCTCGGCGTGCGCATCGAGTATCTGCTGGCGGCGTCGTTCATGGCGGTGCCGGGCGGCTTGCTGTTCGCGAAGATCATTCATCCGTCCACCGAACCGAGCCGGGTACATCTGGACAACCTCAACTTCGACGAGAAGCGTCCCGCCAATATCATCGAGGCCGCGAGTTCCGGCGCGACCGTGGGCCTGAAAATCGCGGTGATGGTCGGCGCGATGCTGATCGCGTTCGTCGGGCTGATTGCATTACTCAACGGGATCGTGGGCGGCGTGGGCGGCTGGTTCGGCCATCCGCAACTGTCGATGCAATCGGTGCTCGGCGTCATCTTCGCGCCGCTCGCCTATCTGATCGGCGTGCCGTGGAACGAGGCCACGATCGCCGGCAATTTCCTCGGCCAGAAGGTCATTCTCAACGAGTTCGTCGCGTATGCGTCGCTGTCGCCGTATCTGAAAGACGCCGCGAGCGTGACCGCGGCCGGTCTGCAGGCGCTCGATCCGCGTACCATTGCTATCCTGTCGTTTGCGTTGTGCGGCTTCGCGAACTTTTCGTCGATCGCGGTGCTGACGGGCGGCTTTAGCGCCGTCGCGCCCGGACGCCGTGCCGAAGTCGCGCGTTACGGCCTGCGTGTCGTGCTCGCCGCGACGCTCTCGAACCTGATGAGCGCCACGATTGCGGGCATGTTCATTACGCTGAATTGAATCGAGGATTGCTGGATGAATATGGAACAACTGTTGGAACGCGCGGGCGTCGCGCGAGAAAAGGCCTATGCGCCTTATTCGAAATTCAAGGTCGGCGCGGCGCTGCTGACCAAAGACGGCCGGGTGTTCGACGGCTGCAACGTCGAGAACGCCTCGTACGGTTTGTGCAATTGCGCGGAACGTACCGCGTTTTTCAGCGCCATTGCGGCGGGTTATCGGCGCGACCAGTTCGCCGCGCTTGCGGTGATCGGCGATACGGACGGCCCGATTGCGCCATGCGGCGCGTGCCGCCAGGTGATCATCGAATTGGGCGGCCCTGAACTGCCGATTCGCCTCGGCAATCTGCATGGCGCCACGCGCGACACCACCGCACGCGAACAATTGCCGGACGCGTTCTATCTATGAGCAGGCACAAGGTCATCTACGACACCGACCCAGGTGTGGACGATGCAATGGCGCTCGTGTTTCAGGCGCTGCATCCGGATATCGAACTGCTCGGTCTGACGAGCGTATTCGGCAACGCGACGATCGAAACAACCACGCGCAACGCGCGCGTTCTCGCCGGACGGTTCGCCGCCGGCGTGCCGGTCGCGCAGGGTGCGGCGGCTCCGCTCGAGCGCAGCGCACCTGAACCGCTCGCCTGGATTCACGGCGACAACGGGGTCGGCAATATCACATTGGATACAACGGACGCGGCCGCGCTCGATGCGCGCCCCGCGCATCGCTTCATCATCGAGACGGTGCGCGCGCATCCTGGCGAAGTGACGCTGCTTGCCGTGGGTCCGCTCACGAACCTTGCGCTCGCGCTTGCCGACGATCCGCAGATCGCCTCCCTCGTCAAGCAGGTGGTGATCATGGGCGGCGCGTTCGGCACGGACGGCGTGCTCGGCAACGTCACGCCCGCGGCGGAAGCCAATATCCTGGGCGACCCTGATGCCGCCGACATCGTGTTCGGCGCGGCGTGGCCGGTTGCGATTGTCGGGCTGGACGTCACGCAGCGCACCATCATGAGCCACGAGTATCTGGCTTCGCTGCGCGAGCGCGGCGGCGCGGCCGGTCAGTTCGTGTGGGAAGTGTCGCGGCATTACGAGGCGTTTCACGAGCAAAGCGCGCAGCTTGAGGGCATCTACGTGCACGATTCGTCGGCGGTGGCCTATGTGCTGGCGCCGCAACTCTATACGACGCGCAGCGGTCCGGTGCGCGTGTTGACGGACGGCATCGCGGTGGGCCAAACCATCCAGAAGCCGTCGGCCATGCCCGTGCCCGCGCCTGCCTGGGATAGCCGCCCCAACTGCAAAGTATGTGTCGAGGTGGATGTGCCAGGCATGCTGGCGCTTTACGAGCGCACCATTTGCGGCACGCTTTGAGAATGACGCGCTCGTATGACAGACTCGCATGCGGCAGGCGCGGATTGATCTGACGTAAGCCGCTGTGCAATGCAACACGCCGGACCACGGCAATCCTGGCCGGTGCCGATCTTCAATCTTTGCTACATTTCTGCACACGCACTGCATAAGCGCCTCATGAAGCCGTGGCTCATGGACGCCGGTGCGTGACCGAAATCTATCAAGAGGCCAAAGATGCGAATTCTAGTAGTAGGGGCGGGCGCCGTGGGCGGCTACTTCGGCGGGCGTCTCGCAGCGGCGGGCCAGGACGTGACCTTCCTCGTGCGTCCCGGCCGGGCGGAAAAGCTCAAGCGTGACGGACTCGTCATCAGCAGCGTGCGTGGCGATCTCAAGCTGCCCGATCCGCAAACGATTCTCGCCGGCGTCAGCGCCGAGCCGTTCGATCTCGTACTGTTGAGCTGCAAAGCCTTCAGTCTCGACGACGCCATCGATTCCTTCGCGCCGCTGGTCGGCGAGTCGACGCTGATTCTGCCGATGCTCAACGGCATGCGCCATATCGACGTGCTCAACGAAAAGTTCGGCGCCGCGCGCGTGCTGGGCGGTCAATGCGTGATTGCCGCGACGCTCAATGCCGAGCAGCACATCGTGCATCTGAACGACACCCACGCGATCACTTTCGGCGAACCGGCCGGCGGCACGTCGGAGCGTGTCCAGGCGATCGCCGACGCGATGGCCGGCGCGAATTTCGACGCGCTGGTCAGCGACAACATTTTGCTGCGCATGTGGGAGAAGTGGGTGTTCCTGGCCACATTGGCAGCCGGCACGTGCTTGATGCGCGGTTCGGTGGGCGATATTCTGGCTGCGCCGGACGGCAAGCGCGTGATCGAGAATCTGTTGGGCGAATGCCGCGCGGTGGCGGAGCACAACGGTTTCACGATGGGCCCGGACTTCGACGCGCGCGCCACGCAAACGCTCTTCACGCCATCGCCGCTCACCGCGTCCATGTTGCGGGACGTGGAAAACCACTCGCATACCGAGGCGGATCATATTCTCGGCGATCTGATTTCGCGCGGCGGCGACGCGCAAAAGGGCGAGCACGGCTTGTCGTTGCTGCGTATCGCCTATAGTCATCTGAAGACGTATGAAGCGAGGCAGGCCCGCACGTCCTGAGCGATACCACGGGCACGAATCGGGACTCCGCTGGCATGGCCAAAACAGCCTAACGATCAGAGGTGAAGCATGCCGAGTCCAATCGGATCAGTGCCCGCACTCAGTGCCGCTTCGGCCACGATCTTCTCGATCGGCATCGTCTTTCTCGGCTACTGGGGTTTGTATGAACCGACCACATGGCGAGTTGCCGACGTCTTCGTCTTCGTGTCAGCGCTGATCGGTTTCGGGTGTCTCGGGCTCGTGCCGTGGGTCGCGACGAGTCCGGTCGAACCCGAATCCAGCGATAGCCGGATTCGCATTGCGCGGCATCTGTTTCTTGTCGGCGTGGTGGGAATCTGGCTTGCGGTGGCGATGTCGGTGATCTTCTAGCGCAACCACGCAACACCACGCTCACGCACAAAAAAACGCGCGCCTTGCAGCTTTGCAAGGCGCGCGTTTTCGTTGAAGCGCAACCAATCAGCGCTTAACGCTCGATCTGCCGATTCCAGCGCGTATCCCACTGCGCGCGGTGCGCGTTGATCGTATCCCAATCCACCACCGTCACCTTGCGCACCAGATCGTCGACGTTGCCGAGGCTCTGCTGCATGGGCGGCGTCATCTTCGCAAGATGGTTGGTGGGAATCTGGCGGCCGGCCTCGGCGGCCCTGGTTTGTGCCGGCGCCGACAAGAGGAATTGCGCGAGCTTCTGCGCCAGTTGCGGATCGGGGTTGTTGTTGACCACGCACAGGTCGACCAGCAACAGCACCGGACCTTCCTTCGGATTCACATAGCCGACCGGAATGCCCTTGTCCGCCAGATCGCCCACGGCGGTCGGCGTCAACGGGAACAGGCCCGCTTCGCCGGTCTGGACCATTTCGGAAATCTTCGCCGAGTTCGGCACGTACTCGACCACGTTCGGTCCCACCGTGCTCGCCCATTTCGTGAAGCCCGGCTCCACGTTCTGTTCGCTGCCGCCCATCAAGCGGTTGATGGCGAGAAAGCCGTGCAGCCCGAAGGTGCTGCTCGACGCCGACTGGAACACCACCTTGCCCTTGTATTTCGGATCGGCGAAATCCATCCACGATGTGGGCGGGGCCCAGCCTTTTTCAGCGAACAGCTTCTTGTTGTAGGCAATGCCGGTCATGCCGAGCTGCACGCCCGCGCCCATATCGTCCTTCATGCGCGCGAACGGATAGAGTTCCTTGAGCACGGGCGCGTCGTCGAGCTTCTTGCACACGCCCATGCTGACCGCGCGCGCCATCACGCCGTCGTCGAGAAACACCACGTGAATCTGCGGGCTGGCCTTGTTGGCGAGCAGCTTGGCGAGAATGTCCGACGACGTGCCCGGCACCACCACCACCTTCACATTGTTGGCTTTCTCGAAGTCGGGCAGCACCTGGCTCGTATAAGCCTTCTCCATCGGACCGCCGTTCATGCCGATGTAGATCGTCTTGGTTTGCGACCACGCCGGCGCGGCCGCGCCGAATGCACACATTGCGGCCAGCGCCGCGAGCGTCTTGAACAGTTTCATTGAGGGGCTCCTGAGATTCACTAAACGAGGACTTAAGCGACCGGCGAGGTCGCGACAGCAGCAAAGCGGCCAATCGAAAAAGCGTCGAGTGGCGTGGCGGTGGCGCCGTCGACGACGAGATCGGCGAGCACGTCACCGACACCCGGCGCGAGCAGGAAGCCGCCGCCTGAAAAACCGAATGCATGCAACAGACGCGGCACGGTACGGCTCGCACCGATGATCGGATTGCTGTCGGGCGTTTCGCCTTCCACGCCGCTCCATGTGCGGATCAGCAGCGCCTCGCGCAACGCGGGCAGCAGCGCGCACGCGTCGCGCATCACGGCGCGCGTGGTGTCCGTCGACGGCTGGCCGTATTCGCCGTCGCCATGTCCGCGTCCGCCGCCGATCACGCAATTGCCGCGCGCCACTTGCCGCGCGTAGATGCCGCCGCCATACACGCCCAGGTTGTGCGTGATGAAGAGCGGCAGCGGTTCGGTGACCCACATGTTCGGGTAGATCGGTTTCATCGGCACGGTCTCGCCGAAGTAGCCCGCCACCGTATTCGCCCACGCGCCTGCGGAATTGATGAGCCAGTCGGCGCTGATGCGCAGGTCGCCGGCGCGCAGTTGAAAGCGCGTGCCGTCGTGATGAATGTCGGTGAGTTCGGTTTGCTCGCGCACGTCCGCGCCGGCGGCCCGCGCGGCTCGCGCGAATGCGGGCGA
The DNA here is from genome assembly GCF_050281145.1 of Paraburkholderia sp. NPDC080076. Lineage (NCBI taxonomy): Bacteria > Pseudomonadati > Pseudomonadota > Betaproteobacteria > Burkholderiales > Burkholderiaceae > Paraburkholderia > Paraburkholderia sp. NPDC080076. Next base: position 705,668 of record NZ_JBNNWQ010000001.1, read on the forward strand.
CACCAGCCGCGGATTCGCATGACCGTCCGTCGCGCACAGCGAGCCGCCGACGGCCGCTGGCCCGAGCCACGGATAGCGTTGGCGGAACGCCGCGCCGCTGATCAGTTGCGCGTGCAGTCCATAATCGCGCGCCATGTCGGCCCACGTTTGCAGCGCGACCAGATCGCTTTCGCTGCGAGCCAGGCGCAAGTGTCCGGACACCGTGAATTCGCCGTCGATGCCGATCAGCTCCGGCAAGCGGTCCCAGATACGCCGCGCGCGGATCGCGAGCGGCATCTGTTCGACAGGGCGTCCCTGGCAGCGCACGCCGCCGTAGTTCACGCCGCTTGCTTGCGCGCCGCAATAGCGCCGCTCGAACAGGCCGACGCGCAAGCCTCGCTTCGCCAACGCCAGCGCAGCCGATGAACCGACCAGGCCGCCGCCCGCGATCGCGACGTCGTAGTGCAATGCGTCACTCATCGCGCGCCTCCACGGGGATGTCGGCGATGTCGTCGGCAACCATCTCCGGCGAGAGCGGAATCGGTTTGACGGGCGGCTGGCTGCGCAGGCGGCCCACCGCGTCGACCGATTGGCCGGTTTCCTCGGCGAGCAGGGTCAGCGCGGCTTCGCCGCACATGCGTCCCTGACAGCGGCCCATGCCGACGCGCGTGAGCGCCTTCAGCCGGTTGATCTCATTCGCTTCGCCGTCGCGGATGCAGCGCCGCAACGTGCCCGCGTCGACCTCTTCGCAGCGGCACACGGTCATGTCGTCGGGCCATTGCGACGCGCATTTGGCCGGCGGCGCGAAGGCCGTTTCGATGCCCTCGCGAAATACCGCGATACGTTTCAGGCTGCGCTCGATCGATTCGGCGTCGGGCATGCCCGGACCGCGTGGATGCGCGATGCCGAGATCGTCGAGCAAGGCCAATGCGGCGCGGCGGCCGGCCAGTTCGGCGGCGTCCGCGCCGGCGATGCCCGCGCCGTCGCCGGCGAGATAAAGGCCGCGCACGGAACTGCGTCCCGCCGGGTCCACTTCGGGGAGCCAGCAACGGTTGGTCGCGTCGAAACGGAAGCGGCAGCCCGCGAGATCGGCCAGCTGCGTTTCCGGTTTCAGGCCGAAGCTCACGCCGACCGCATCGCATGCAATGGTTTCGGTCGGCGAATCTTCACGCGACGCGCGCCATTCGAGCGCTTGCACACCATCGACGCCGCGAATGCCGACCAGCGTCACATTGCGCTCGATCCGCACGCCATGCGTTTTCAGCCAGCCGACGTAATACAGTCCTTTCGCGAAAGTAGACGGCAGGCGCGCGAGTTTCGGCGCTGCGGCGATCTGCTGCGAGAGCGGACTCGTGTCGAGCACGGCCACGACTTGCGCGCCGGCTTTCACGTACTGGTACGCCACCAGATACAACAGCGGTCCGGTGCCGGCCAGCACGACGCGCCGGCCGATCGCGCAGCCTTGCGCCTTCAGCGCGACCTGGGCCGCGCCGAGCGTGTAGACACCCGGCAACGTCCAGCCCGGCACCGGCAGCACTCGGTCGGTCGCGCCGCTGGCGATGATCAGATGCGAGAACGGCACGCGCAGCTCGCGCCCCGCGTGCAAGGTATCGAGGCGGCACGCTTCGCAGGCCCACGCGAGCGTGTCGGGGCGATAGTCGAGATGAGGCAGAAGTGCGGCCATGGTCGAATGCAGGGCTTCGGCCTTGTGCGCTTCGAAACCGTAGAGCGTTTTTTTCGAACGCTCGAAGCCGCCGTTCGCGGGCGGTTGCCGATAAATCTGGCCGCCCCAGCGCGCGTTTTCATCGATCACGATCGGCTTCACGCCGGCCGCGACCAGCGTCTCGGCAGCGCGTACGCCGGCCGGGCCCGCGCCGACGATCACGATGCGGCGTTCGTCGCTCATCGGGCGTCTCCGGTTTCATCCGCGGCGCCGGCTTCCACAGCGGCGAGTCGCGTGAGCACACGCATGCCTTCGCTCACGAGCGTCGAGCACGCGCGCACGCGCTTGCCGTCTTCGGTGCGCATCCAGCAGTCCTGGCATGCGCCGATCAGGCAGAAACCCGCGCGCGGCGCGCCGCTGAATTCGCTTTCGCGCACGCGGCGTTGTTGCATCAGCACGGCCGTCAGCAGCGTATCGCCTTGCAGTGCGGCGACTTCCTGGCCGTCGAGAAAGAAGTGCAGCGGTTCGCGCCGCGTTTCCGCCACGCGGATGAACTGAGGCTCGCGGCGTGACGCGGGAGCGTGAGTAGACGGCAAGGTGGACGGCATGAGAGCGTGGTCGGAAGAGGACATCAGTGCTGGCCGATCAGAATGCGGTTCAGGCCGTACACGCGGTCGAGCAGCAGCATCGCGCCACCGGTGATGAAGATCACCAGCGCCGAGACGGAGGCCATCATCGGATCGATCGATTCGGTCGCGTACATGTACATGCGCACCGGCAGCGTGACGGTTTGCGGCGAGGTGACGAAGATCGACATGGTCAACTCGTCGAAGCTGTTGATGAAGGCCAGCAGCCAGCCGCCGGTGATGCCCGGCAGAATCATCGGAAAGGTGATGCGGCGAAACGTGGTCCACGGGTCGGCGCCGAGCGAGTGCGCGGCGTGCTCGACGCTGCGATCGAGGCCGCTCACCGAAGCCAGCACGAGCCGCATGACGAACGGCGTGATGATGATCATGTGCGCGAGCACGAGCCATGCGAACGAGCCGGTCGCGCCGATCAGCGCGAAGAAGCGCAGCAGCGCGATGCCGAGTACGAGGCCGGGAATCACGAGTGGCGACAGCAACAGCCCGTTAAGGAAGCTGCGCCCCGGAAAGCGCGCGCGGCCGATGGCGAGCGCGGCGGGGAGCGCCACGATCAGCGATAGCGTCGCCGAAGCGAATGCCAGCTTCAGACTGTTGAGAAACGCGCCGATGAAATCCGGGTAATTGAGGATCGCGCGAAACCAGCGTAGCGAGACGCCGTGCGTGGGCAACGTGAGCGTTTCGTCGGGCGTGAAGGCGACCAGCACGACGATCACGAGCGGGGCGAGCACGAACGCGATCACGAGCGTGTGGAAAATCAGTGCGATGGGGCCGTTTTTTCTCATGATGTTTTCACTGAGTGAGCCAATGTATGCCGATGAATTAGCCGAGGCTTCTGGTGTACTTGCGTTCCAGAACCCGGTAGTACGTGAGCATCACGATCAGATTCGCGACCAGCAAAAGGAGCGCGATGGTTGCGCCGAGCGGCCAGTTCAGCGAGCCGAGGAATTCGTCGTAGACGGCGGTGGCGGCGACCTTCAGGCGTCGTCCGCCGAGCAGGCCCGGAATCGCGAAGGCGCTCGCCGACAGACCGAACACCATCAGGCTGCCCGACAGAATGCCCGGCGTCAGTTGCGGCAGGACGATGCGGCGCAGGGTGGTGGCCGGCGACGCCATCAGCGAAAGCGCGGCGTTTTCCGTTTGCGGGTCGAGCTTCTGCAAGGCGGTCCATACCGGAATCACCATGAACGGCAGCATCACGTGAACGAGTGCAATGACGATCGCGAAGGTGGTGTACTCGAGTTTGTACGGCCCGAGTCCGACCAGACCGAACGCCTGGTTCACGAGGCCGTTGGTGTTGAGCAGCATGCTCCAGCCGAACGCCCGCACCACCACTGAGACCAGCAGCGGCGCGAGAATCACCAGCAGGAACATCGAGCGATACGGATCGCGCATGCGAGAGAGCACGTACGCTTCCGGCGTGCCGATCACGATACACAGCAGCGTGACCAGAAACGCAATGCCGAAGGTCCGCAAAAAGATGGTGTGGTAATACGACGAGCTCAGCACTTCCGCGTAATTGCCGAACTGGAATGCGGCGATCGGCCCGCTGGCCGGATCGAAGCGATAGAACGTCAGCACTAGCGTCATCAATAGCGGCACCAGCACGAGCGCCACGAACAGCAGAAAGGCCGGCGCGCACATCAGCCAGAGCGGCAAAAACGCATGCCAGGGCGCGCGGCGGCTGTTGCCGGATTTCATGTCGCGGTCGTCGGTGGCGGGCAGCGTACTAGCCATGATGCGCGTCCCGTTGAATGAAGCGGATTGCCTCGCTGTTCCAGTCGACGCCGACCGCCGCGCCTTCGGCGAGCGGCTCCGTGCCTTCGTTCTGGCAGCACACCAGCACTTCGCCGAGCCGGCTGTCCAGCCGGTACAGCCACTGGCTGCCGAGGAAGAAGCGGCTCGTCACGGTGGCCGGCACACGTCCGGCGTTCGGTGCGCACAGGCGCAGCTTTTCCGGGCGGATGCACAAGGTCACCGCGTCGCCGACGCCGACCACGCGCTCGCGCGCCGACAACTGCGCCGTGTGCCCCGTCTCGGCGAGATCGTGGCCGAGGTCGATGCGGATCGCGTCGCCGTCGCGCGCCACCACGATGCCGGGCAGCATGTTGGCCTTGCCGATGAACTGCGAGACGAAGCGATTCTCCGGGCGCTCGTACGCTTCGTACGGCGTGTCGATCTGCGTGATGCGGCCGGCTTCCATCACCACCACGCGATCGCTGATCGATAATGCTTCGGATTGATCGTGCGTCACCATGATGGTGGTCGTGCCGATCTTGCGTTGAATGCCGCGCAGTTCGAACTGCATGTCTTCGCGCAGCTTGGCGTCGAGGTTCGACATCGGTTCGTCGAGCAGCAGCACCGGTGGCGCGATCACGATGGCACGGGCAATCGCCACACGCTGCCGTTGACCGCCGGAGAGTTCGCGCGGAAAGCGATGCGCGAGCGCGTCGAGGCGCACCAGCGCCAGCGCTTCGCGGATGCGCTCCTTGCGCTCGGCCTTGTCGATGTTGCGCATCTCCAGCCCGAAGCCGACGTTGTCAGCGACGCTCATGTGCGGAAACAGCGCATAGCTCTGGAATACGATGCCGAGACCGCGCTTGTTCGGTTTCATGTGCGTGATGTCGCGGCCGTCGAGCGTGATGCATCCGCGCGTCGTTTCGACGAAGCCCGCGATCATCTGCAAGGTGGTGGTCTTGCCGCAGCCGGACGGTCCGAGCAACGAAACGAACTCGCCTTTTTCCACCGACAGGTTCACGTCGGCGACTGCCTGCAGATCGCCGAACGATTTCGTTACGTCCGTGAGTGTAAGGAACGACATGATCTGGCCTTTGGATGTTGCGACACCGGTTCAATCGACTACTGCCTCGATGACGCCGACTCTAGCTAGCCAAATTACCGTCAGTCAATTTCAAATTCCGTTTGCCGGTATAAGATTGGAAAAAATTCCATTTGATGGAATGTATTCGGTAGATCGATAGTAAAACGTTCCGCTGCGTGACGTCCGGAAAATCCCTATGAATCATTAACGCAGCGGCAATACAGAGAACGACGGGCCGGATTCCACTTGCGGATAAAACACTTTATAGTGTTCCGATCAGTGAAATAATTGCGAACCATAAAGATGAATGCTGCCGCCAAACGAGATACCGACCCAGCCGCCGCCGACGAGACCGGCGGCGCGCCCGGCACCGGCATGCTGGAACGTGCGTTCGCGGTAATCCGCGCGTTGTCCGAAGCGCAACCCGATGGCGGCCGCGTCACGCGTCTGGCGAAAGCAGTCGGGCTGACGCAGGGCACCGTGCATCGCATCCTGCATGCGTTGATCGCGGAAGGCATCGTCGAACAGGACGAGAACTCCAAGCTGTACCGGCTGAGTGTCGATTTCTTCGCGCTCGCGGCGCAGGCCGGCAATCCGAGCGGCATGCGCACGCTGTGCCGTCCCGCGTTGCTGCGCTTGTGCGCGAGTCTGGGCGACACGATCTTTCTGCTCGTCAAAAGCAGTTTCGACGCAGTGTGCCTCGACATCTGCGAAGGGCCGTTTCCGATCCGCTCGTTCACCGGCGATATTGGCGGGCGCGTGGCGTTGGGTGTCGGGCAGGGCAGTCTGGCGATTCTCGCGTTTTTGCCCGAGGCCGAGCGCGAGGAGATCATCCGCTTCAACGTGCCGCGCATTCGCGGCTACGGCGTGCTCGACGAAGTGTATTTGCGCACTGAGATCGAGCGTGTGCGCCAGTTGGGCTACGCGGGGCGCAATAGCGGCGTGCTCGACGGCATGGCGGGCGTGGCGGTGCCGATTCTGGATCGCACCGGCGTGGCGGTGGCGGCGTTGAGCGTCGGCACGCTGGCCGCGCGTCTGGGCGACGACCGTCTGCCGATGGTGGTCGAATTGCTGCGTCGGCAGGCCGATGCGATCGGCCCGCAAACCAATCCGTTCGATGTCGCGTTGCGCCGGCCAATGCACGGCTTGTCGCGCGCGATGACGACTGAACGGATCACGGGCTGAGCCTAAGCGCGATCACCGAGGCAGCGCGCAAACCGCGCCGCCCCGAATCGCGCTGGAAGCGCTTAGAACACCTTCACCGGCACATTCACCACCAGCCGGTATTCCATGTTGTTGCCATCCGAGTAGTGGTACTGGCTGTTGTGCCACATCGCGATGAACGTGATCTTCGTATCCTTGAAGCGTCCGCTTTGCAGCGTGTAGCTCGGAATGAAGCCGAACTCGTGATGATGGCCATGCACCGGCTCGCCGTTCTTCCAGTACAGATCATGCAGCGGCGCGGAAGGCGAGGCGTTTTCCGCCGCGCCCGCCGATGCATCCGCGCCCCAGCCGTATTGCCCCCAGAGCATCGCCTTGAGTCCCGGCACGCCGGCGTACTTGCCGTCGAACGTATAGCGCAATTGCAGCGATTGCTCGTGCGGCGCGTTATAGTCCACGTCCATCGAGTTGGTCAGATAGATACCATTGGTCTCGTTGACGTAGTCGAAGAACTGGTCGCCGAGTACCTGCTGGTAGCCGAGCAGCAGCGCATGCGGGCCGTGCTGCGCGGAGACCGACACGCTGTACGCATTGCTGTTGATGTGCCCCTGACGCGACGCGCCGGTGTCGTGCGTCGAGTAGATGTTGGCGAGGCCGCTCCACTTGATGGTGGTCGGATCGCCGAACGACTGCGCGACCGAACCGTAGTACTGACGCCAGACGTCGTCGGCCTGATCGACATACAGGGCCATCTCGCCGTTCTTCGCGTAGTGCCACGTGCCGCCCACATACGTGAGGCGATCGATCCGCGTGCCGCCATACGAGGTGGTGAGATTGCTCAGGTTCGTGTGGCCGCGCGCGTCGACTTTGGTGAAGCTGCCGGCCTCGAGCGTGGTGTGCACGAGATCGTTGCTGACCATCGAGACGCCGAGGAAGGTCGGCGGCAGCGCGCGGTTGTCGTGTGGTTCGAGGAACGGGTTGGTGACGATCTGCAAACCGTATTTCACGACCGTTTCCGAAATGCGTCCCTTGATGTCGTACATGCCGGGATAAGCCCACGCGAGCTGCTCCGACCCGCCGCCGTCCTTGCCCACGTGCACCATGTTGCCCGCGCCGTTGCCACCGTCGAGTTTGAGCGCGCCGAACAGCGATGCATCGACGCCGAAGCCGACCAGCCCTTGCGTGTAGCCGGATTCGTAGTTGGCCTGCATGCCCTGGACCCACGCGTGACGGTAGATCGTGTTGGGCGCCTGGAAGTAGTCGGAGTAATTGCGAAACTGCAGATTCAGATGGCTGTCGGCGATGAAACCCTTGCTCGCCGCCTGGCTCGACAACGGCGCGGGCGGCGTGACCGTCTGATTGGCCTCGGCGTTGACGATGGCGTTGGTGGTGTCGGGCTGATCGTTGCGCACCTGGCCGCCTTGCTCCGCGCGGCGCTTGCCGGACGTATCGTTTTGCTGCGTCGGTGTGGCCTGCGCGAGTTGCGCGGGGGACGACAACGTTTGCGCGAGCGTTTGAGTTTTAGACGCCTCGGAGGCGGGCTCCGTGACGCCGTCGTCGGCATACGCGTTAGCGGCTAGTGTCAGTGCGGGAAGCGTGAATGCGCAGTAAAAGAAGGTTGCTGCTCCGGTTTTTTTTGACCGGTTTTTTGATCGGCTATCTTTCATTGAGTACGTCTCTGATTATTGTGGTGAATCTTTGGCTGGCGGTTAGCCAGTCCACGTTTATCGTTCGTTCCGCGATTGGCAGGACGAACGAATCCAACGGCGCGACGGCCCGCCGCGCCGGGAATACGGTTTTAACTTTCTGGTTTAGCCTCTCAGGTTCTTTGCTGTAGCTTTGCCCGAGGGCATTTACTTCGCGGTGTCTCCCACGCGAATGCAAGCGACGCGTGTCGCCTTGGCCCCGTGCGTGACGGGCTGCGGAATCTCGCGGGCACAGGCTTCGATCGCATCCGGGCAGCGCGTGCGAAACGCGCAACCGGAGGGGGGGCTGAGCGGCGAGGCAATCTCGCCGCGCAACAGCAGATGACGGCGCGCGCGCTCCACGACCGGATCGGGCACCGGCACGGCCGAGAGCAACGCCCGCGTGTACGGATGACGGGGCGTGCCGTAAACCTCGCGCTTGTCGCCGAACTCCATCACACGTCCCAGATACATCACCAGCACGCGGTGACTGATTGCTTTGACGACGGCCAGATCGTGCGCGACGAACAGCAGCGAGAGCGACAGTTCGCGTTGCAGATCGCGCAGCAGGTTGACGATCTGCGCCTGGATCGACACGTCGAGCGCGGACACCGGCTCGTCGCAGATCACCAGTTGCGGCTCGCCGATCAGCGCGCGCGCAATGCCGACGCGCTGACACTGGCCACCAGAAAACTCATGCGGATAACGGCGCAGATGCTGCGCGTTGAGACCCACGCGTTCGAGCATGGTCAGCACGCGCCGCTGCACGTCGGCACGCGCAATGTCCTGGCCGTGCGTGAGAAGCGGCTCGGCGACGATCTGTTCGATCGTCATGCGCGGGTCGAGCGAGGCGAGCGGGTCCTGGAAAATCATCTGCGCGTCGCGGCGCAAACGCGAGGTATCGCGGCGCGCGCCCGGCAGCACGGTTTCGTCGCCGAGCCAGCGCACGCTGCCGCTCGCCACCGGCGCGAGTCCGATGATCGCGCGCGCGAGCGTCGACTTGCCGCAACCCGATTCGCCGACGAGCCCCACGGTTTCGCCGCGCCGCACGTTGAACGACACGCCGTCCACGGCGCGCAGCGTCGCTTTGCCGGACCACGGATAGCCGCCGCGCGGCACGCCGAATTGCACCTTGAGATTGTCGACGCGCAACAGCGTGGCCGCGTCCTGGTTTGCCAGAGGAGTGGTGTTCATACGTGTTGTGCCTCGAGAATTTCCCCGACCGGCCGGTGGCACGCGCGCAGCGCGTCGGCGTGGCCCGCGGCGGCGGAAAGGGGCGGGCGCGATTCGCGGCAACGGTCGGTGCAATATCCGCAACGCGGCGCGAATGCGCAACCCGCGCCGACTTCGCCGGGCAGGGGCGGATTGCCCGGAATGGTTTGCAACGGACGGTCGTCGTCATCGTCGGTCAGACGCGGCAGCGCGTTCAGAAGGCCGAGCGTGTACGGATGCGTCGGCGCGGCGAATAGCGCGGCGGCGCTCGCCTGCTCGACGGTCTGGCCGGCGTACATCACCATCACGTCGTCGCACAGCCCGGCCACCACGCCCATGTCGTGCGTGATCAGGATGATCGCCGTACCGCGTTCGCGATTCAGTTCGCGCAGCAGTTCGATGATCTGCGCCTGCACGGTCACGTCGAGTGCGGTGGTGGGTTCGTCGGCGATCAGAATTTCCGGTTCGGAGAGCAGCGCCATCGCGATCATCACGCGCTGGCGCATGCCGCCGGAAAACTCGTGCGGATACATGTTGATACGCCGTGCGGCATCGGGAATGCGCACCGATTCGAGCGTTTCGATCGCGCGGCGGCGCGCTTCGCGGCGCGACATCTTGCGATGCAGTTGCAGCGTCTCGGTCATCTGCCGTTCGATCGTCAGGAACGGATTGAGCGAGGTCATCGGGTCCTGAAAGATCATGCCGATGCGGTCGCCGCGAACCTTGTTCAGCGCCGCTTCGTTCATGCTCAGCAGGTTCTCGCCGCGATAGGTCGCGGCGCCCGACACCTTGCCGTTGCCGGCCAGAAGGCCCAGCAACGCCATCACCGTCTGGCTCTTGCCGGAGCCCGATTCGCCGACGATGCCGAGCGTGCGCCCCGCTTCGAGCGAAAACGACACGCCTTGCACCGCGTCGACGGGTGCGCCTTCGCGGCGCGTAAAGCGCACGCTGAGGTCTTTGACTTCGAGTAGCGGCATGTCAACGGTCCTTCGGATCGAATGCGTCGCGCAAACCATCGCCGACGAAATTCACGCAATACAGCGTCACGCACAGCATCACGGCCGGGCACAGCAGCAGCCAGGGCATCGATTCGAGCTTCTGCGCGCCGTCCTGAATCAGCACGCCCCAGCTCGTCATCGGCTCCTGAACGCCGAGGCCGAGAAACGAGAGCACCGATTCCGTCAGGACGATGTTCGGCACGGTCACGCTCGCATACACCACGACCACGCCGAACAGATTCGGCACGATGTGACGCGCGATGATCGAACGCGAGCTCACGCCGATCGCCTTCGCGGCGTCGATGAATTCGCGCGAGCGCAGCGACAGCGTCTGGCCGCGCACCACGCGCGCCATGTCGAGCCATGAAAACGCGCTGATGGTGAGCACGACCAGATAGAAGGCGCGGCCGAACATCGTCATCATGAGGATTGCGATCAGCATGTACGGAATCGCGTACATCATGTCGACGATACGCATCATCACGGCGTCGACGCGTCCGCCCAGATAGCCCGCGGTCGCACCGTACGCGACGCCGATCAGCCCCGACACCAGCGTGCCGAGCAGGCCGACTTCGAGCGACACGCGCCCGCCTTGCAGCGCACGCGCGAGCAGATCGCGGCCGAGTTCGTCGGTGCCGAACCAGTGCATGTTTTGCAGCGTGGGCGGCAGGCTGATCGCGCTCCAGTCGCTATCGATCGGGTTGTTCGGCAGGAACCACGGACCCGCCACGCAGGCGAGCACGATCAGCATCAGCACGACGAAACCGGTAAAAGCGGCGCGGTTGCGCACGAAGCGCCACGCGGCGGTGGCGAGCGGGCCGCGCGAGCGCGGCGCCTTCGCGATGGCCGCGAGCGGGTCGAGCGCCGCGGCAGTCGATTGAAGAGAGCGGGGCATGGATCAGTACCGGATGCGCGGATCGAGCCACGCATACGCGAGGTCGACCAGCAGATTGAACAGCACAGCGACGGCGGTAGTCAGCACGACGAGGCCGAGCACGAGGGTGTAGTCGCGGTTGATCGCGCCGTTGACGACCAGTTGACCGAGGCCCGGCAGCGCGAACACCGATTCGGTGACCACTGCCGCGGTGATTGACGAGATGCAGATCGAGCCGAGCAGCGAGACGACCGGCATCAGCGCGGGCTTCATGGCGTGGCGCAGGACAATCGTGCGGCCAGGCAAACCCTTGGCGCGCGCCGTGCGGATGAAGTTGCCCGACAGCACTTCGATCATGCTGCCGCGCATCACGCGGGCAATCGCGGCGACGTTGATGATGGTGAGCAGCACGATCGGCAGCACGCGATAACGCCACTCGCCGTCGCCCCAGCCACCGGCGGGCAGCCAGCCGTGTCCTTCGGAAGTTTTCAGCAGGATCGCGAAGATCCACACGAGCACCGGACCCAGCACGAAGGGCGGCACCACGTTGCCGATATTGCCGAGCACCATCACGAAGTGATCCACGAAACGATCGCGCCGCACCGCGGCCACCGTGCCGAGCGCGACGCCGATCACGACCGCGATCGGCACCGACACGCCGCCCACGCCGAGGCTGACCGGCAGCGCTTTCCACACCAGGTCGTTGACCGACCAGTCGGCGTAGCGGAACGACGGCCCGAGGTCGCCGTGCAGCAGCGAACCGAGGTAGTGGAAGTACTGCAACCACAACGGTTCGTCGAGGTGATACTTGGCGTTCAGGTTCGCCAGCACGGCCGCCGAGAGTTGCTTCTCGGTGTCGAACGGGCCGCCCGGGGTGAGATGCAGCAGCAGATAGCACGCGGTGATCACGGCGAGAATCGTCGGGATCGCCCAGAGCGTGCGGCGCAGCGTATAGGCCAGCATGACGGTGCTCCCGTGCTTAGTGCTTGATCAGATACATGTCTTGCGTGGCGCGCTGGTCGAGGTAGTTGGTCGGTTTGTAGCCGCCTACGTACGACTTGACCAGCCGGTCGGCCGAATACTGGAAGAGCGATACCACGGGATAGTCGTTCATGGCCAGATCGTGTGCCTGCGTGAACAACGCGGTGCGCTTCGCGTCGTCGAGCTGCTGGTTGCCTTCGTCGATCAGCTTGTCCACTTGCGGGTTGCAGTAGTGCTGGTCGTTCTGCACGCTGTTGCAGCGGATCAGATCGAAAAACGAGTTGGCATCGTTGTAGTCGACGAACCAGCCGTCGCGCGAGGCCTGCACCTTGCCGTCGTGGCGTTGCTTAAGCAGCACCTTGTATTCGACGTTTTCAAGCTTGGCGGTCACGCCGAGCTTGGTGCGCCATTCGGAGGTGGCGAACAACGCGACCTTCTTGTGCAGGTCGTTGGTGTTGTAGGTGAGCGTGAACGTCAGCGGCTTCGCGTCCGAATAGCCCGCGGTCTTCAGCAGGTTGCGCGCGTAGTCGATGCGCTTGGGCATCGGCCAGCTCGCCCACTCCGGCGTAAACACGCCCGAGCCTTCGGTGCCTTTGGCGATCAGGCCGTACATCGGCACTTCGCCGTCGGCCGTCAGACGCTTGGTCAGCAGGTCGCGGTCCAGCACCATCGCCAGCGCCTGGCGTACGCGCTTGTCCTTGAAGGCCGGGTCGTCGTTATTCAGGCTGTAATAGTACGTGGCGATCTGCAGGCCGGTTCTCAGCTCGGAACCGAACTGCTTGCTCACCTGTGCATAGATGCCCGAGGGCACCGAGTAGGTGTAGTCGAACTGGCCGGCCTGATACATGCGCATCGCCGTTTCGTCGTTCTCGATCGGCAGGTAGGTCACTTTCGTGATCACGACCTTGCCAGTATTCCAGTACGTCGGGCTTTTGGTGGCCACCAGGCGGTTGCCCGGCTGCCAGTCGGCCAGCGCATACGGGCCGTTACCTACGAAGTTGCCCGGACGGGTCCAGTCGCCGCCGAACTTCGTCACGACCGCGCGATTGACCGGCGTCATCGTTGCCATCGCCGTTAGCTGCGGGAAAAACGTGGCGGGCACTTCGGTCGTGACTTCGAGCGTGTACGGATCGACGGCGCGCACGCCGAGGCTCGCGAGCGGCGCCTTGCCGGCGAGAATCGCCTTGGCGTTCTTCACGAATTCAACCAGCACCGTGTATTTTGAACCCGTCTTCGGATCGAGCACGCGTTGCCACGAGTAGACGAAGTCGGACGCCGTGACCGGCTGGCCGTTGCTCCAGCGCGCATCGTGGCGCAGCTTGAAGACCCACGTATTCGGCCCGGTGCGCGACCACGATTCGGCGACGCCCGGCACGATCGCGCCGCTCGCATCCATGCGCGTCAGGCCTTCGAACAGGTCGAGCCCGATCGTATTGCCGGTCCATGATTCGATATGCGCGGGGTCGAGCGATTCGGTTTCGCCAGGCACCTGGCGGGTCATTTCCTGGCTGGCGGCGAGCGTGACGCCCGCGGGCACCGTGATGGCGAAAGCGGAAGGAGCAAACGTGAGGACGAGCGCAGTCAGCGCCGTCGCGTAGACGAACGGGGTTTTCATCGGTTGAGATCGCAGGAAAGGTCGAGAGAGAAACGCGCTGGCGCCAAGGCGCCCGTTTAGCTGCGTTGCTCGGGCCAGGGCGGCCCTTGTTGCTCGTGGTGGTAGCGCGACATGCAGGATTCCTTACATTTCGTAATGCAGGCAATCCCCGGCCGGCTCAACCGGATAAGGTGCCTGCTCTTTAGAACAGTCTTGGTGTGCCCACCCAGACGACCACCGACTCGATGCGCGCGGTGTTCACCCAGCTGTGCGGCACCGTCGATTCGTAATGCGCGCTGTCTCCCGCGTGCAACACGAACGTCTTGCCTTCCAGCGTCAACGACACTTCGCCGTCGATCACATACACAAACTCTTCCCCGGCATGCGTGGTGACTTCGGAGCGCTTCTGCCCGGGCGGCATCCTCACGAGGATCGCTTCGAGCTGACGGCCGCCCGTCACGTTGGTCAGCCGCGCAAACAGATTGGCCGAGTCCGCAAAACCGAAAAACTTCAACTGATCGCCACGACTCACGCTGCGTTCTTCGCTGGGCGTGTCGACGAAATACTGCACCGTGACCCCGAGTGCGTGGGCGATACCGGCCAACGAAGTGATGGACGGTGACGCCAGCCCGCGCTCGACTTGCGACAAAAACGGCTTGGAAATCCCCGCCGCGGTTGCCGTGTCATCCAGCGTCCGCTTGAGCCGTTGGCGCAGTGCGCGGATCTTGCTGCCGATTTCTAGTGCCGGATTGCTTTTTTGAATTGTCGTGACCATAGCAGGAGGAAATTAGCCCGTCAAAATTTGTTTGATATAAGTAAATATGGTTTGATTGCGTCCAGGCCGGGCTTCGGGTCTTTTAGCCCCGGTGCTGCGAGAGACCACATTTCGAGACGACACTCTATGTTGCCAGAACCGAAACTAATCCCAGCCAAATTGACTGGTTATTTCGAGAAATAGCAAACAAACGCAGTAACGGCTGCAGTATTGCCCGCCGCTAACCGCGGTTATGCAATATGAGTATCAGGAAGATTAAACGTATGACACGAAAGACTATTTTCGATGGCAAGCGCCGCTGCGGCCAAGGCGTATGGCGTGTAACGACAGGTTATTGACGCCGGATCAGTGAATTCCCTGAGTGACTCAGGATGTTTCTGTTTGCAGAATCAGCCCCGCTTGCGGAAGGGCGCGCATGTGCACACCACACGCGAACCCGGCCGCTGTTTTTCATTCCGCCCGCGGCGATCCTGCGCGGTGGAGCACTGTCCGGCACGTTCCAACCGAACGGCAGCCGGCGTAAGGACATGACCATCACTGCCGATTTTTCCCGCCGCGGGCTTTGCGCCTGCCACCGCGTGGCAACGCCGCTCTCTGTCGGCCTCGAAATCCCCGTTCGTCGCGATGCTTTATCATTGAGCCCGCTCCGCATGCCGAAGTCCGAGCCCGGTGTGGCGCAGGTTCCCTCAAGGGGACTTCCTGCGGGGCATTTCGCGAGGCGGGCCTCGATCCCATCCCCTGGTTTATCTGCTGGTTTGGCGCTCTAGCGCGCGGATGAGCGCGCCTACGCGCTGTGGCCGCGCGGTGCCGTGTGGTGCCTATCGCACCGGTGACGCGCACGCTTCGCCGACTGTCTTTCCAGATTCCGTTTCACGCGCCGCGCGGCCAGTTCGCGCGACGCCGCAACCGTTTGAACAAGAGGTACATGATGAATTCATCCAATCCGCCCAGCGCACGCGTCTCGCAGACCCGTTCGTTTTCGACGGTCTTTCTGATCGAGATGTGGGAGCGTTTCGGCTACTACGGCATGGCCGCGCTGCTCGTGCTGTTCATGATCGACAAGCTGCAATTCACCGACAGCCACGCCACCCTCACGTGGGGCGCATTCACGGCGCTGGTGTATGCGTCGCCGTCGATCGGCGGCTGGATCGGCGATAAGATTCTCGGCGCGCGCCGCACGATGATATTCGGCGCCGGCGTACTGTCCGTCGGCTATTTCATGCTGGCGTTGCCCAATGACCAGCTTGCCTATATGTACGCGTCGCTCGGCGTGATCGTGGTCGGCAACGGTCTCTTCAAGGCCAACGCCGCGAATCTCGTGCGCCGCATCTATGAAGGCGACGACGCGCGCATCGACAGCGCGTTCACGATCTACTACATGGCGGTCAACATCGGCTCGACGGTGTCGATGCTCGCCACGCCGTGGATCAAGGACCATTGGGGCTGGCATACGGCTTTCGCCGTCTGCTGCGCGGGGATGCTGCTGTCGGTGCTGAACTACTTCATCATGTTCCGCACGCTCGCGCATATCGGCTCCGCACCGGACGTTCAACCGGTGCGCTGGAAGCGCGTCGGCGCGGTTGCGCTGGGTGGCCTCGCGCTCGGCGCGGCGACCATGTTCGTGCTGCAGCACAAGGCGATCGCAGTGGCCTGCGTATACACGGCGGGCGTCGCGATTCTGGCGATCTTCGGCTACATGCTGATGAAGTGCGAACGCTCGGAGCGCTCGGGGCTGGTCGCCGCGCTGATCCTGACCGCGCAAGTGATCCTGTTCTTCGTGTTCTACGTGCAGATGTCGACGTCGCTTACGCTGTTCGCGCTGCGCAACGTCGACCCGCGTTTCACGCTGTTGGGCGAAACCTTGTTCACGTGGAGCGCCGCGCAGTTCCAGGCGCTCAACCCGATCTGGATCATGTTGCTGAGCCCGCTGCTCGCCCTGCTTTATACGAAGCTCGCGAAGAGCGGCAAGGACGTGCCGGTGGCGGTGAAGTATGCGTTCGGTTTTGCGGTGGTCGCGGCCGGCTTCTTCGTCTACGCGGCGAGCGGTAAGTACGCGGTGAACGGGCGCGTGTCGTCGTGGTTCATGGTGGGCGGCTACGGTCTGTATTCGCTCGGTGAACTGCTGGTGAGCGGCCTGGGACTCGCCATGATCGCGCGCTACGTACCGGCGCGCATGAGCGGTTTCATGATGGGCGCTTACTTCGTGGCGACCGGCGTGTCGCAATATCTGGGCAGCGTGGTCGCGAATTTCGCGCAGATGCCGGCGGGCGATATGGATCCGCTCGAATCGTTGCCGCTCTATACGAAGCTGTTTACCGGCCTCGGCTGGCTCGCGGCAGTGGGTGCGCTGGTGGCGGTTCTGCTGCTGCCGTTGATGCGCAAGCTTTCGCGCGAACATCAACGTTGCAGCGATGAGGCGCGTGCGACCGCGCGGCAAACCGCGGCATTGAATGGGGTAGTGGCGGAGTAATCGCGTTCCGGATGCCAAACGCGGCGCACGTCACGGCGTGCGCTGGCAAAACTTGAATGGCGCGCCTTGCAATGCACGGCGCGCCATTTTTGTATCTGGAGCCGCCGCGCACGCGCTTGAGGGCCATCGGATAGCACGGGCAGAGGTAAGCTAACGGTTGCCATTGGTCTTTTCAAATAACCGTTTCCCGGATACGCAAGGTAGCCAGCCGGATGGAAATCCATATCGCGGTCGAAGGGCATCACGATCTCTCCGGACAGATCTATCGGCAGTTGCGCGCCGGCATTCTCGAAGGGCGTCTCGCGGGCGGCACGCGCCTGCCGTCCACGCGCGATCTCGCCACGCAACTGGGCGTGTCGCGCAAGACCACGCTCGACGTGTTCGAGCGGCTGCTCTCCGAGGGCTATCTGAGCGCGCGTGGCGGCTCGGGCACCTTCGTCGCCGATGGTCTGGAGCGTCTGCCGGTGGAGCGCTCCGCGCATGCGCGGGCGGCGGAGTCGTCGCGCGAGCGGCACAAGGTGAAGGCGGCCGCGCGCGCCCAGCCGCTGTGGGAGGAGATGCCCGAGAGCTTGCCGTTGCCGCGGCCTTCGGTGGCGTCGCCGCAGGACTTCGTCGGCGGCGCGACCGACAAGACGCTGTTTCCCTTCGACGTCTGGCGCCGCTGCGTGAATCACGCGTTGCGTGCGCAAGCGCGCGGCCCCGGCATCTATCGCGACACGGCCGGCGAGCAGGAACTGCGCCTCGCGATCTCGCGCTACCTGGCCTTCAACCGCGCCGTCGCCAGCAACTGGGACGACGTGATCGTCACGCAAGGCGCGCAGCACGCGCTCGATCTGCTGGCGCGCATCACTTTGCGTGCCGGCGAAGTCGCGGCGATCGAGGACCCTGGATATACGCCGGCGCATGCGTGCCTGAAGGCCACCGGCGCGCGCGTGGTGCCCGTGCCGGTGGATGCCGAAGGCCTGATCGTCAGCAAGCTGCCGGACAAGGCGCGGCTCGTCTACGTGACGCCTTCGCATCAGTTCCCGCTCGGCATGCCGATGAGCCTCGAGCGCCGCGTCGAGTTGCTCGAATGGGCGCAGAAACGCGGCGCGGTGATCATCGAGGACGACTACGACTGCGAGTACCGTTTCGAAGGCCGGCCGATGGAGCCGCTGAAAAGCCTCGATCGCGCCGGACTCGTCGCCTACGTCGGCACGTTTTCGAAGACGATCTTTCCTGAACTGCGAGTCGGCTATGTGGTGCCGCCGGCCTCGCTCTATGGTGCGCTCATCAAGGCGCGTCAGATCGGCGACTGGCACGGCTGCACGCTCACGCAAACCGCGCTCGCGTCCTTCATGCTCAACGGCGATTTCGCCAAGCATCTGCGGCGCATGCACAAGACTTACGCGGCGCGCCGCGAGATGCTGCTCGACCATCTGCGCGGCGGCCTCGCGCCCTGGTTCGAACCGATCGTGCCGACGGCCGGCATCCACATGGCGGCGCGTTTGAAAGCGCCGCTGACGGAAGAAGCGGTGGTGAACGCGGCGCGTGAAGCATCGATCGGCCTGTATGGACTCGCGCCGTTTCATCTACGCGCGAAGGCGCAGCCGGGCCTGATGTTCGGCTACGGCAATATCGCGGTCGAGCACATCGACGCCGCGCTCACGAAGCTCGCCGGCATCCTGCCGCGGCTCGCGCGGTAAGCCCGTGATCCTCGTATGCGGATTACTTATGGCTATCTAATGCCATACAAATCAGTGTCATAAACCCACCGTACTCTTGCGCCTCTGTAATTGTTTGTAATGCAAAGCCGGCCCGATGGTCCGGCATGACAACACAACAAAACCGGAGGGCGGTAAGGATGCGAGTGACCTTGATGGCAGGAAAGCGGCTGCGCGCGCGTGGCGCGATCGGCGCATTGGGTACCGTGGGTGCGCTGAGCGCGATCGGTATAACAGCATGCAGCAGCAGTGTCGACACGCCTGCGCCGCAAGTGGCGAACGGCACGACCGCGACGCTCGCCTTGCTGGAGACCACCGACATCCACACCAATCTGCTCAGCTACGACTACTACAAGCTGGCGGAAGACAAGTCGCTCGGCCTCGAGCGCACGGCGACGCTGATCGCGGCGGCGCGCAAGGAATTCCCCAACACCCTGTTGCTCGACGACGGCGACACGATCCAGGGCACCGCGCTCGCCGACTATCAGGCGCAGGTCGCGCCGGTCGATTGCAAGACCACGCTCGGCGTCTACAAGGTCATGAATCTGCTGAAGTACGACGCGGGCACGATCGGCAATCACGAGTTCAACTACGGCCTGCCGTTTCTCGCGCAAGTGACCGGCAGCGCGTTCGACGTGCCGAACATGAGCCCGGTCGCGTCGCAGCCGGCCTGCGCGGGGCCGAACTTTCCGCTGGTGCTCTCCAACGTGCTCGGCGCGAAATCGCAGCAGCCGATCTTCAAGCCATACACGATCCTCGAACGCACGATCACGGCCACGACGCCCGACGGCAAGACCGTCAGCGCGCCGGTGAAGATCGGCGTGATCGGCTTTACGCCGCCCGCCATCATGGCGTGGGACAAGCGCTGGCTCGACGGCAACGTCTACACGCAAGGGCTCGTGGAAAGCGCCTCGAAGTACGTGCCGGAAATGAAGGCGAAGGGCGCGCAGATCATCGTGGCGATGTCGCATGGCGGGCTCGACAACTCGACGTATTCGCCGTCGATGGAAAACGGCAGCTACTATCTCTCGAAAGTGGCCGGCATCGACGCGATGCTGATCGGCCACTCGCACCAGGTTTTCCCCGATAAAAACAGCACCGTCACGCAATTCAACCTGCCGGGTGTCGACAAGGTGAAGGGCACCGTCAACGGCGTGCCGTCCGTGATGGCGAATTTCTGGGGCAAGCATCTCGGCGTGATCAAGCTCGCGCTGAACTACACGAACGGCACGTGGACGGTGGACCGCAACGCGAGCACCGCGCAAGCCCGCTCGATCCAGAACGCGGACAACAGCTACGTGGCGGTCGACCCGGCAGTCTCGCAGGCGATCGCCGCCGAACACGCCGCGACCATCAACTATGTGAAAACGCCGATCGGCACGACCGATTTCCGCATGACCACTTACTTTGCCGATGTGGGCGACGTGTCGGCCATCGAGATCGTCAACCAGGCGCAAGCGGCCTACACGCAGGACTACATCAACGCGAATCTGCCGCAATATGCGGGCATTCCGGTGCTGTCGGTGAGCGCGCCGTTCAAGAGCGGCTTTGGCGGCGGTAACGATTTCACCGACGTCGCGCAGGGCAACGTGGCGATCAACAACGCCGCCGACCTGTACCTGTACCCGAACACGATCTACGCGGTGAAGGTGACGGGCGCCGATCTGAAGGCGTGGCTCGAAACCGCGGCGAAGCGCTTCAACACGATCGATCCGGCCAACACGGCGGCGCAGGCACTCGTCAGCACGTATCCCGGCTATAACTTCGACATGATCACGTCGAAGGACTTCAGCTACGAAATCGACGTGACGCAGGCGGTCGGCAGCCGGATTCGCAACCTGAAATATCAGGGCGTGGCGATCTCGGATACGCAGTCGTTCATCGTCGCGACCAACAACTATCGCGCGAGCGGCGGCGGAAATTTTCCGGGGCTCGACGGCAGCAAGACGATTTACGCGTCGCCGGATGCGAGCCGCGACGTGCTGATCGCCTACATCAAGAAAGCGCAGGCCATCAAGGCGGCGAGCAACGGCAGCGATCGTAGCTGGCGCTTCACGAAGGTGTCGACAGCCGGTCCGGTGACCTTCCTGTCGGCGCCGAACCTCACAGCGCTCGCGCAGGCCAACGGCATCAGCAACGTCGTCCAGATCCAGGCCGATGACGGTACCGGCAAGGGTCTCGCGGTCTACTCCGTGAACCTCAACCAATGAACGCGCGCGTCTCTTTGACGCTGGCGGCGGCCGTGGCCATCTGCGCGGGGGCGCTCGCCACGGTGGCGGCCACGCGCGTGTCCAACGTGCAGATCGACGACTGGCAGATGCAGGGCACGGCGACGCATGCGGCCTGGCCGCTGTGGCGGTTGCGGCTGACCTCGGCGTTCGGCAACGCGGCCGCGCGTGAAGCGCTCGCGGACGTGCTGGTGAGTTCGCCACAGATCGACGAGCAACGCGAAGGCGTCGAGCTTTACCGGCAACTCGCACTCGACGGCGCGCCGCGCGCGCAAGCCACGCTCGGGCATCTGCTGTTGCGCGGCTTGCCCGGCGTCGTGCCGGACTACGTGGAAAGCCGCCGTTGGCTGACGCTGGCGGCATCGCATGATTCGCGCGATGCCCAGGCCGCCTACGATCTCGCGACGCTCTATCGCAACGGCTACGGCGTGCCGCGTGACGCAGGCCTGGCGATTCGCTGGCTCGAACAGGCGGCGCAAGCGGGGCTGCCGCTCGCGCAGTTCCAGCTCGCCAACGAGTATCGCTTCGGCGCGACGCTGCCGCACAACGACGCGTTGGCGCTGCAATGGCTCACGCGCGCGGCCAATGCGGAGTTACCCGAAGCCAACCTCGCGTTGGCGATGGCGTATCGCAACGGCGAGCTCGGCTTGCTGCGCGACGAAAACGAGTATTGGGCTCACGTGAAGGAGAGCGAACACGATCTCAAACACGTCAGCCGGCAGTAAAAAAGTGTTTCGACTGCCGCCCGCGATTTTCTGTCGCAGGGCGAGATTGGCCGCCCCTTGCAGCGCTTTTCGCAGCAGGGGGCGTGTTTTTCCGCCGCATGGAAGGCGACGACGAGCGAGCCACCGGTCATCGTCCACGCAGAAAGTGCCGTTATTCATGCATCGAAATGGCTTGTAACGTACGTTACGTGTTGGTGTTGCCAGGCCCCTCGACGCACGTTTACCCGCTAAAACAAGCATCAAAATGTGTTGCGCAGTCTGCGCCGCGCAACAAACCTTCGCTGTTATACATAAAAGAGTCGCGCAAATCGTATTAGCGCTTGTAGAATCCGGCGTTGAAGCGTGCACATACCGTGTGCGCTTCGTGCAATTCACTGACCACAACAGGTAGGAGAAACATGCCGACTTCCGCAAAAAAGGTGGCCAAGAAGGCTGCTGCCCCGGTACCGACCAAGAAGGTTGCTGCAAAGAAAGTTCCTGCGAAGAAGGCCGTCGCAGCTAAGAAGGTCGCCGTGAAGGCGTCCAGCGCTCCGTCGCCGATCAAGGACACCTTCACGAAGGCCTCGCTGGCTGCACACGTCGCTGAACGCGCTGCTGTGGAACCGAAGACCGCCAAGGCTGTTCTGGCCGCGCTCGAAGACACGATCCTCGGCGCCGTGCACAAGAAGGGCGCTGGCGAATTCACGCTGTCGGGTCTTCTGAAGATCGTCGTGCAAGCTGTGCCGGCGAAGAAGAAGCGCTTCGGCAAAGACCCGTTCTCGGGCGAAGAGCGTTGGTTCCCGGCCAAGCCGGCTAGCGTGCGCATCAAGGCACGTCCGCTGAAGAAGCTGAAAGACGCAGCTGCAGGCTGATCGCGTTGCACGCGTTGCCGTTGTCTAACAATGGTTGACGCTTGAGACGCTTCGAAGGAAGTCCCCTTGGGGACGATCCGCAGTGCGCGTTGTCCGAATCCCCGTGGGTGCAAATCCACGGGGATTTTTTATGCGCGCTCAGTGCGGGTTGCGATTTCATTGGATGGCTCAGGGATTTCCCGGCGGCGCACCGCGGTGCCGCAAATGCACCGTACTAGCGCATCATGGGCCGCCGCAGTACGATGGCATCGAAGCCATGCCGGCCGGGATGCGCTATTCGCGTGCATGCAACCTGTTTAGTACGCGAAAAGCTCAATGGCATAGCGCTTGCTTGATCGATTGTCGAACACCGAATGCGCAGCGCATTCGCCTTCTATCCGACAACAAGAGCGGGGCGTGACATGCGATGCTATGACGAGATGCGTCATCATGACGATGCCGTGCGGCCACACTACGCGCGCTTTGAGCGGTGGCTGGTGAAGCAGGGCAACGAGGCGATCGCACGCAAGCGTGCGGAAGCCGACCTGCTGTTTCGCCGGGTCGGCATCACCTTCGCGGTGAACGGCGACCTGTCGGGCACCGAGCGGCTGATCCCATTCGACCTGATTCCGCGCATCATTCCGCGCGGTGAATGGCAGACGCTGGAGGCTGGTTTGCGCCAGCGCGTGCAGGCGCTCAATCTGTTCATCCACGACGTCTATCACGACCGCAATATCGTGCGCGCCGGTATCGTGCCGGCCGAGCAGGTCTATACCAACGCGCAATACCGGCCTGAAATGCAGGGCGTGAATGTGCCGCTCGGTGTTTACGCGCATATCGCCGGCGTCGACGTGGTGCGCGCGGGCGACGAAGGCGAGTTCTACGTGCTCGAAGACAACCTGCGGGTGCCGTCGGGCGTCTCCTATATGCTCGAAAACCGCAAGATGATGATGCGGCTTTTCCCCGAACTGTTCGTGCAGAACCGCATTGCGCCGGTCGCGCATTATCCCGATCTATTGCTCGATACGCTGCGCTCGGTCGCGCCGGAAGGCGTCGACGATCCGGTCGTGGTGGTGCTGACGCCGGGCATGTACAACTCCGCGTATTTCGAGCACACCTTCCTCGCGCAGCAGATGGGCGTGGAACTGGTGGAAGGTAAGGATTTGTTCGTCGACGACAACTATGTGTTCATGCGCACCACCCAAGGGCCGAAGCGCGTCGATGTGATCTACCGCCGCGTCGACGACGATTTTCTCGATCCGCTTGCCTTCCGTAACGACTCGGCGCTCGGCGTGCCCGGTCTCCTGACCGCGTATCGCGCCGGCCGCGTGGCGCTCGCGAATGCGATGGGCACCGGCATCGCCGACGACAAATCGATCTACCCGTACGTGCCGGAAATGATCGAGTTTTACCTCGGCGAGAAGCCGATCCTCAATAACGTGCCCACGTTCCAGTGCCGCAAGCCGGATGATCTGGCGTACACGCTCGCGCATTTGCCGGAGCTGGTCGTCAAGGAAGTGCACGGCGCGGGCGGCTACGGCATGCTCGTCGGACCGGCTTCGACGAAAGCCGAAATCGAAGCATTCCGTGAGCGCTTGATCGCGCGTCCGGCGGGGTACATCGCACAGCCCACGCTGGCGCTTTCCGCGTGTCCGACCTTTGTCGAAGCCGGCATCGCGCCGCGCCATATCGACTTGCGTCCGTTCGTGCTGTCCGGCAAGACCGTCACGATGGTCGCCGGCGGACTCACGCGCGTAGCCCTGCAGGAGGGATCGCTGGTCGTCAATTCGTCGCAGGGAGGCGGGACCAAAGATACGTGGATGGTCGACTGACGCGGTTGCCGATGCGGTTGCCCAGGCTTCACGCAACCGCGCCTGCAACCCAACGCGCCGGGGCAGCACGCGATACGCGACTCGCACGCCACCGGCGCACACGGATAACCAGCGCGGGCCTTTTACTTCGACGAGGCCTCGCGTCATCAGATACGGAACGCCGTCATGCTAAGCCGAACCGCCGATCACCTTTTCTGGATGGCCCGCTACATGGAGCGCGCGGAGAACACCGCCCGCATGCTCGATATCAACCTGAAGGCGCTGCTGTTGCCGCAGACGCCGGACCAGGAGGCGCGCGCGCAACGCTCGGTGCTGCGCATCTCCGAACTCGAAACCGCGTTCGCGCAGCGCTACGACGAACCGACCCGCGAACACGTGCTCGATTTCATGGTGGCCGATGCGACCAATCCGTCGAGTATTCATTCGTGTCTGCAGGCCGCGCGCGAAAATGCCCGCGCCGTGCGCGGCACGCTGACGACCGAGTGGTGGGAAACCATCAACGATACGTGGCTCGAATTCAATGAGCGCGCTTCGTCCGGCCAGGCCGCGAGCAATCCGGGCGCGTTGTTCGAATGGGTCAAGTTCCGCTCGCACCTGTCGCGCGGCGTGACGATCGGCACCGCGCTGCAGGACGACGCGTTCTTCTTCACACAGTTGGGCACCTTCCTCGAACGCGCCGACAACACCGCGCGGATTCTCGACGTGCGCTTTGCCGACGTCGAACCGAATTCGCGCGACGCCGCGCGCCAGCTCGAAGACTTTTATTACTGGACCTCGATTCTGAGCTCGGTGTCGGCGCTGGAGATCTATCGCAAGGTGTATCGCGACGTCGTCACGCCGGCGCGCGTGGTCGAACTGATGATCCTGAATCAGCAGATGCCGCGTTCGCTGCTGGCGTCGCTCGAAGGCGTCTGCGTGAATCTGGCGATGCTGCGCACATCGGGCTCCAACCAGTGCGAACGGTTCGCCGGCAAGCTGCGCGCCGAACTCGTGTACTCCGACATCCGGCAGATTTTCGAAGCCGGCCTGCACGCCTATCTGACACAGTTCCTCGCTCGCGTGTTCGAGCTGGGCAATCTGGTTGCGCGTACCTATCTGATGTTGCCAGTCGCCTGACGGAGTTCTTTTATGTACCTGACGATCCGCCACGACACGTCCTATCGCTACGAAGCGACTGTCCATTATTCGATCCAGCAATTGCGTCTGACGCCGGCGAGCGGCGCCTCGCAGGTCGTGCGGCGCTGGAGCATCGACGCGCCGGGCAAGCTCGACGCGACCTTCGACGCCTACGGCAACGTGCTGCACACGCTGGTCATCAACAAGCCGCATAGCGAGATTCGCCTGCACGTGGCCGGCGAAGTGGACACGATTCCGCTGATCGACGGTCATTTGCCCGACGCAGTCGGCCCGATTCCGCTCGAGCATTTCACCTGCTCCACGCGGCTGACCGAGGCCGATGGCGCGGTCCGTGAACTGGCCGAATCGGTGCCGAACCTGACGAGCTCGGCGAATCTGATCGCGCTGTCCGAGCAGATCCTGCAGCGCGTGAAGTACAACCCCGGCATTACCGAAGTCACCAGCACGGCCGCCCAGGCGCTCGCGCTCGGCAACGGCGTGTGCCAGGACCACGCGCATCTGATGCTCGCGTGCTGCCGCGCGCGCGGCATCCCGGCGCGCTACGTGAGCGGCTATATCGAACCCGGCGAGGTGACGCACGGCGCGAGCCATGCGTGGGTGGACGTGTGGCTCGAAGGCAAGGGCTGGATTTCCGTCGACGTCACGCATGCCGCGTTTGCCAGCGAAATCTACTGCCGCCTCGCCGTCGCGCGAGACTATGAAGCGGCTGCTCCGGTGCGCGGCCGGCGTATCGGCGGGCTGGAAGAACAGCTCAAAGTGTCCGTTACGGTCAGCTCGCAGCTGTCACAATAGACGCAGAAGGAGGGCGGTCCGCGGAGCGGGCCCTGGAGGCGCGAGCGCGCGCCAGCCCTCATATCTATTCAGCTGAGGCCCGCAAAGGCCGATAAACAGGAACAAAGCACGACAGAGGCGCATGCGCGCCGCATTACAATAGCGGCGTTCAGTTGTTTTTTGCGGGTACCTTTCCTTATGACTTACTGTGTAGCGATGTCCGTCGACGACGGTCTCGTGTTCCTCTCGGACACGCGCACCAATGCGGGCGTCGATCACATCAGCACCGCGCGCAAGATGTCGGTGTTCGAGCTGCCGGGCGAGCGCATGCTCACGCTGCTGGGCGCGGGCAATCTGTCGCTCACCCAGGCGGTGCTGCACGAGTTGTCCGAGCCCACGGATCCTTCCCAGCCCACGCTCTGGAGCGCGCCTACCATGGCCGACGCGGCCCGCGTGATCGGCCGCGCGGTGCGTTGCGTGCATCAGCGCGAGGCGGAGGCGCTGCAGGAATTCGGCGTCGACTTCAATTGCAGCTTCATTCTCGGCGGGCAGATCGCGGGCAACCGGCCGCGCCTGTTCATGATCTACGCGGCGGGCAATTTCATCGAGGCGTCGGCGGTGAATCCGTATTTCCAGATCGGCGAGGCCAAGTACGGCAAGCCGATCATCGACCGCGTGCTGACGCCGTCCACGCCGCTCGACGAAGCCGCCAAGTGCGCGCTGATCTCCATGGATTCGACGCTGCGCTCGAACCTGTCGGTCGGCTTGCCGCTCGATCTGCTGGTTTATCAAAAGGACACGCTGCGCGTCACGCGCTTCGTCTCGATCGATCACGACAATACCTACTTCGAGATGATTCACCGCACCTGGGGCGAGCGGCTGCGCCAGGTGTTCGGCGAGATCCCCGATCCGGACTGGCAGGAATCGCCGAATGTGCCGCTGTTACAGCGGGAGCGGGCGCTGGTGCTGCATCGCGCGCCGGTGGGCGCTGACGGCATCGAGCATGAACTCGATGCGAAGCCCGCGCAGACGTTGGCGCAGGCTGAGCGGGGCAAGGCGCAGCGAAAGTAGGCTGAGCGGCGTATCCGCGCTTGCTTGCTTCAGCGCTCCGGCGCTTCGAGCGCGCGAGGCATCACACCAAAGGTCGTCGGCAGCCTGAATCAGGCTTGCTGACGGCCTTTTTCATTTGTGTCGTCCCGAAGAAGCAAAGAACTCAGGACGAAAAAAAACCAGCCATGGGCTTCTCGCCCGTGGCTGGTCTTCAACTGCGTGTTGCTTCAGCAGTCCGTCAAAGTTCGATTAGAACTTGTGGCGGATGCCCAGGCTGACCATCTCTTGCGAGCTGGAAGCCGAGTTGTAGCTATACGAACCGATTGCTGCGCCTGCATCGACCAGCGTGCCGGCCGACGTGCGTTGCTGGCCGCTTGCGTGCTGATATGCGCCAACCAGGTAGATGTCCGTGCGCTTCGACAGGTTGTAGTCGCCGCCCAGGGAAACCTGGTGATACGTTGCGCTCGAATCGCCGCTAGCCTTGGTGTAGATGTAGCCCACGCCAACCAGCATTGCCGGCGTTGCCTGGTAACCCAGGTATGCGCCGCCGATGTTGTACTTCTCGGTCGAACCGAAGCCCGAATTCGCATCCGGCTTGTACTGTGCGTTGCTGTAACGCAGGTTAGCCGTGAACGGGCCTGCGACGTATTGCAAAGCGACCGAAGCGATGCCGATCGACTTGGCCGCGGCGTATGCGCCGTTGACCTGGTTGTCGAACGTGCCGTCCGACGTGCTGCCGTTCCAGCCCACCGAGCCTGCCGCCGTGCGGCTAGCCAGCGTGTTGCCGTTGTCTGCGCGGAAGTAACCGGCAGCGACGCTGAACGGACCCGTTGCGTACGTTGCAGCACCCGACCACGTTTGGCCCGAACCCGTTGCGCCAGCCACGCCGCCCAGAGCGTACATGCCTTCGAACTGGAAGCCGCCCCACACCGGCGAGGTGTACTTGATGGCGTTGTTCGTGCGCGAGGAGTTGTCGTTGTTGTCGACGTCGCCCGGCGTGGTGAAGGTGGAACCGAAGTAGTTGTCAGCCGTCAGCGGCTGGACCAGATCGACCAGCGGGTCGTACTGACGACCCAGCGTGACCGTACCCCATTGATCGCCCGTCAGGCCCACGAACGCTTGACGACCGAACATCCGGCCGCCTTGACCCAGCTTGCCGCTGTTCACGTCAAAGCCGTTTTCCAACTGGAAGATTGCCTTCAGGCCACCGCCCAGGTCTTCCGTGCCCTTCAAGCCGAAACGGTCACCTTGAAGGTTGCCGGCGAACATGGCTACCAGGTTCTTGTTCTGGCCAGCGGAATCCACCGTGTTGTGAACGTACTGGATCGATTCGTCGATCAAGCCGTACAGAGTTACGCTGCTTTGAGCATGTGCCACGCCAGTGACGCCGAGCAGCGCCAGCGAGAGGGTAGACAGTGCGATTCGTTTCATCCATTTCTCCACGCAGATGATTAGTTTCTTTGTTGCGGAAAGGAGAATAGCTCAGAGGGTCAATTGGCAAGAACTGGAAAAAAAAGAGTGTCTCCAAAAACTGACAAACCACGCAAAGCCTTGTATTTAAAGCGCGTTAACGATTATTTCTGTTTCCGCAACATTTATTCATTGACTCAGCATTATTGTTGTTTTGTTGACAGTGACTGCTCCAATACGTGTACTTTCGACACTGATTTGAATGGAGTTTGTAATGAAGTCGTCTAAGTTTCCTGCCCGTTTTGTAGCGTTTCCATAAAAATCGAGACGGATTCGCTTGACGACGCGGTTAGACAGGGTTTCGGCGCTGTGAGCAGGTGCTACCGTCCGGGCTGACGGGTGCAGCCCTGGTAACTGGCCTGGTTGCAACTTGCGATTTAGTGGTTGCTGTCGTCGGTATTTCGGCGCGCGACCATTGCCGCGGCGAGCCCGGCGGTCGCCGCGAACAGCACCGACGTCCACGGATGGCGCCTCACGTAGCGATCAGCCGCAACGGCTTTGCGGCTCGCCTCGATGAGCGTGACGGCCGCGATGCGCGTCGCTTGCGCTTCGGCCAGCACGACCGTGCGGCCGACCTTGAGCGCCGTCGCTCGCGCCGACGGCCTGTGTCCGGATTGCACCCGGAAAGTCCCCACCGGCGCTGCGCCGCTGAGTGCGCCCGCCTTTGCGTCGCGCATCGCGGGGGCGAGCGCGGCGTCGCCCAAAGCGGTGCGTCCGTCCGGTTCCGCGTCGGCGTGCGGCACGGCATCCGCCGCCATCGTCGATGCCGCCAGAACCGAGGCGAGCTTGGCGCGGCTGCCGGGCGGCGTGTCGTCCTGCATGCCCCAGCCGCCACGCGGATCGTGCATGCGCCCGCGCGCCGCCGAAAATTCCGCGCCGAGCAGCAGCACGGCGGCGGAGAAGTACAGCCACATCAGCAGCACGGCGAGCGAGCCGGCTGCGCCGAACGAGGTGGCCATGCCGGCGTGCGCGAGATACAGCGCGAACAGCTTCTTGCCCGCCGAAAACAGCACGGCCGCGACTATCCCGCCGACGAGCGCATCCCGCCAGCGCACGCGGGCATCCGGCAGGAACTTGAGCAAGCCGGCGAAGGCGAACGCCAGCACCAGCAGACCGACGCCGAGTTGCATAAGATTGCCGATCACGACATACGGCGAGTCGCCCCACAGCCATTTGCCGATGAAGGTAATGACCGTATCGAGCACCAGCGACACGATCAGCAGGAACGCCACGCCCAGCACCAGCCCGAACGAGATCAGGCGCACGCGCACCAGCGCGATCACGCTCGACGAGCGCGGTCCCGTGTACGGCCACACTATATTGAGTGCGCTGTTGAGCGACGAGAAGGTGGCCGAAGCGCCGATCACCAGTGTCGCGAGCGAAATGATCGCTGCTACGCCGCCGGCGCTGCCGCTGTGATGGGCGTTCTCGACAATGGTTTGCACGCCCGCGGCGGCCTGATCGCCGAGCAAGCCGTGAATGTGGTCGAACAACTCGCCGCGCGCGGCTTCGGCGCCGAAGAACCAGCCGGCCACGGCGATCACCATGACCAGCGTGGGCGCGAGCGAGAACGCGGCATAGAAGGCGATGCTGGCGGCCATCGCCGCGCAGCGGTCTTCGGAGAACTGCTTGAAGGCGCCGATGGCCCAGTTGGCCTGCTTGCGGGCCACCAGTTGGAGGTTCTCGGCGGAAAGCGTGTCGATGTCCATGGTCGTGTTTCCCAATGGGTGCTGGCGCCGCGCGGGCAAGACGACGTGGCGGGTGCGGACCGGGGGCGGACTGTCCAAGCAACTTGGACACGGTCTTCGCGTCAAAGCCTTTCGCAAACCTTGTGCCTGTCACTATAACAAGCGCGACCGGCGCGCGCCGCCTGCGTGCCGGGCGGCACACCTCGGGCGAGGAGTGCCGTTAGAATGCCGAGGGATCCTTCTACACTTTTGCCCACTATGCACTCGCACGAACTCGTACAGCGGCTGGACGTCATTGCAGCGGAACAACTGGGCGCGCATTTGCCTGCGCATGTGGTCGAGCAATTGCCGGCGCATGGCGTGACGGTTTTCTCCGTCACCGACGACGCGTCGGATACCGCCGCATTCAGCGCGCGCTACGGTTTCGGTCTGGAAGACTGTGCGAACACGATCGTGATCCGCTACAAGAAAGAGGGCGCCGAGCATTACGCGGCGGTGGTCTCGCTGGGTTCGCTGCGACTCGACATCAACGGCGCGGTGAAAGCGGCGCTGGGCGCGCAGCGGCTTTCGTTCGCCAAGCGGGAAGCGGCGGTGGAGCATAGCGGCATGGAGTTCGGCGGCATCACGGCTTTCGGCTTGCCGGACGACTGGCGCATTCTCGTCGATGCCGCCGTCATGGAGCGGACCCAGATCGTCATGGGCGCGGGCGTGCGAGCCGCCAAGTTGTTGCTGGCGCCCGACGTGTTGCGTCAATGGCCGCGCTGCGAAGTTGCGTCGCTGACGCTGCCGGCGGAGTGAGGCTCGGCGCGATCCGCAAGTTCGACATCAAATTAGGCGAAGGGCGCCGCCGCGCGCGTGTCTCTTAGTAAACAGAGCCAGCCGGGTTCGCGCTCTGGCCGGAGCCTGCCACACCCACGTCCTGGCCCGGCGTCCGAAGCCGACCGGCAAAGCCTGAAGTTTTCCCCCGCTCCGCCGTTAATCCAAAGAGTGACATGAACCGCCGCGGCGTCCGCCGCGAGGCGGCGCGTCGACGACAAGTACAAGGGATACGGAGATGGAACGGTTTCGCCTGAAGGTGCGGCTTTGGCTTGCACTAGCAGTCATGTGCATGGGAATTCTGGCAATCGGCCTGTGGGGCGCTTTCAAAACACGCGACACGATGATCGCCGACCGCCAGGCCGAACTGAAGAGCGTGGTCAGCGTGGCGTACAGCGTGCTCGATCGCTATAACGGCCTGGTCGCCGCGGGCACCATGCCGCTCGCCGACGCGCAGCGCACGGCGATGGCCGATCTGCGCGCCATGCGCTACGACGGTGCAGGCGGCTACCTCGTGATCGAGGACGCGCATGCCCGCGTGCTGATGCACGGCGTGCGCGCCGACCTCGAAGGCAAGGACATGAGCGGCTTCACCGACCCGCAAGGCCGCCATGTATTCAAGGACGGCTCCGATCTGGCCCAGCGCGAAGGCGAAGGCTTCATCCACTTGCAGTTCCTGAAGCCGGGCTCCAACGAAATGGCGCCAAAGATCAACTACGTGCGGCTGTACAAGCCGTGGGACTGGACGATCGTCACCGGCGTATTCACCGACGATATCGACGCCGCGTTCTACACGACGCTCATCCAGTATGTGGGCGCCGCGTTGCTGCTGTGCCTGGTGGTGTCGCTCGTGATCGGCGTGATTCTGCGCAGCATTTTGCGGCAACTCGGCGGCGAACCGGCGTACGCGGCACAGATCGCCGCGCGTATCGCCGACGGCGACCTCGACGTGACGGTGGAGACGAAAGCCGGCGACGAAACGAGCCTGCTGGCCGCGATGCAGCGCATGCAGCAGCGCCTCGCGCAGGCGATCGCGCAGATTCGCGGCGGCGCGACGTTGATCTCGACGGTGTCCAACGAAATCGCCGCCGGCAATGCAGACCTGTCGCGCCGTACCGAGCAGCAGGCCACCGCGCTCGGCGAAACCGCGTCGAGCATGGAGCAGATCACCGCGACCGTGAAGCAGAACGCCGACAACGCGAAGCAGGCGAGCCAGTTGGCGCATAACGCATCGGAAACGGCGGCGCGCGGCGGCGAAGTGGTCGGCCAGGTGGTCGAGACGATGCGCGGCATTTCGCAGTCGTCGCATCGGATCGGCGACATCATCGGTGTGATCGAGGGGATCGCGTTTCAGACCAACATTCTTGCTTTGAACGCGGCGGTCGAAGCGGCGCGCGCCGGCGAGGAAGGACGCGGATTCGCCGTGGTGGCGGGCGAAGTGCGCAGCCTCGCGCAGCGCAGCGCGGCGGCCGCGAAGGAGATCAAGACGCTGATCGAAGAGTCCGCGGCACAGATCGAAGGCGGCTCGCAGTACGTGAGCCGCGCCGGCGAAACCATGCAGGAAGTCGTGCAGGCGGTGCGTCGCGTGACGGACATCATGGGCGAGATCAGCGCGGCTTCGGTGGAGCAAAGCTCGGGCATCGAGCAGGTCAACATCGCGGTGGCGAGCATGGATCAGACGACCCAGCAGAACGCAGCGTTGGTGGAAGAAGCGAGCGCGTCAGCGGATGTGCTGAAAGCGCAGACCGGGCAGCTCAGCGCGGCGATTGCCGTGTTCACACTGCCGGAAGGCCGCTGACCGGCCGCTCACGCCTGGGCGAAGTGGTTTTCGAGAATATCCGCCACGCGCCAGAGCGAACAGGGGCGCCGGCAATGGCCGTCGAAGCCGGCGTCTTTCAGCAGGCCGATCGGGTCGAGCGGCCAGACGTTGCTCATGGCCAGCATCAGGACGTCGGCATTGGATCGTTCCGCGCGCGCCGTGCGCATGAATTCATAGCTGGAAACGGAGTCGAGGCGTGTGTCGAGTAAAACCGCGTGCGGCTTCCACCACTTCAGGAAGCTTTGCATCTTGATCAGATCGGCGGCGTAGATCGCGTCGTAGCCCTTCAGCGAAAGCAGCAGCACCAGCGATTCGCCGATCGCCTTGTCACGATGTCCTATTAGAACGCGGCGCGATTGCGTGGCATCCGCTGCGCTTCTGCGTTTCCAGATCGCAAACTCGGTTTCATCGTCGAGCGATACGCGTCTTGTCACGGTGGCCTCCGAAGACTGCACGCGGAATGTCTACTGTAGTACGAAAAACCAAAGGTCTCGGGAAATATTACCTTCGATCAGTGTTTGCACCAGGTGCAAATTGGCGTTGGAAATTCGTCAGGTTGCGCGCGCAACTTTCAGGTGTCCGTGCTGCCATTCGTCATGCAAATGCAATTCCGGCGCGGCTCAGCAAACGCTGGTTGCGCTCGGACAAGTTCTTCATACGTAGTTCCTTGCCGGCTTTTCGATAACGTTCGACCAAGCCTTGCAATGCCGCAAGCGCGGAATGATCGGCCAACAGCAGATCGCGGCAGTCGACCGTGACGCGCTCGGGATCTTTTACCGGGTCGAAAAGCTCGTGAAAACGCGTGGTCGATGCGAAGAACAGCGTGCCGCGCGGCGCGTAGATTTTGTCGCCGGCGCGATCTTCGACATGCGCGTGAATTTCACGAGCGTGCTGCCACGCGAAATTGAGCGCGGCGATCACGATGCCGCACAGCACGGCGATCGCCAGATCGGAGAACACGGTGATGATGGTGACCGCCACGATCACCAGCGCGTCGTTGCGCGGCACCTTGCCCAGCACCCGCAGCGAGCCCCATGCGAAAGTTTGCTGCGCGACCACGAACATCACGCCGACCAGTGCCGCCAGCGGAATGCGCTCGATCAGCGGGGACAGGAACAGGATGTACATCAGGATCATCACGCCGCTGACGATACCCGACAGGCGCGAACGGCCGCCTGAATTCAGATTGATCATGGTCTGGCCGATCATGGCGCAGCCGCCCATGCCGCCGAACAAACCCGAGGCGATATTCGCCGCGCCGAGCGCGAGGCATTCGCGGTTCGGCTGGCCGCGCGTTTCGGTGATCTCGTCAGTCAGATTGAAGGTGAGCAGCGTTTCCAGCAGACCGACGATCGCCATCAGCACCGCGTAAGGCAGCACCACATGCAGCGTGTCCAGATTCAGCGGGACGCTCGGCATATGCAGACTCGGCAGGCCGCCCGCAATGTGCGCCATGTCGCCTAGCGTGCGCGTCGGCACATACAGCAACTGGGTGAAGAGACCCACGCCGACAATCGCCACCAGCGCGGGCGGCGCCGCGCGCGTGAGCCGCGGCAGCAGATAGACGATCGCCATGGTCAGCGCCACCAGTCCGCACATCATCAGCAGCGCGCTGCCGTGCAGCCATTGTTCGCCTTGCGGCGTGGTCTGCTTGAAGTGCGCGAGCTGCGCCATCGCGATGATGATCGCCAGCCCGTTGACGAAGCCGAGCATCACCGGATGCGGGACCATGCGGATCAGTTTGCCGAGTCGCAGCGCGCCGAATAGCACCATCAGCATGCCGCTGAGGATCACTGTCGCGAGCAGATATTGCGCACCGTGTTGCACGACGAGCGCCACGATGACCACCGCCATCGAACCGGCGGCCCCGGAAATCATGCCGGGCCGTCCGCCGAACAACGCCGTGATGGCGCAGATGAAGAAAGCGCCGTACAGGCCCATCAACGGATTGAGATGGGCAACCAGCGCGAAGGCGATGCATTCCGGCACCAGCGCGAACGAAGAAGTCAGTCCTGCGAGGACATTGCTTTTGATGCCGGGCAGCGTGGCGAGCCAGCCGTGAGTGGGACGAGCGGTGTTCATCTTCTGCGAGGTGGGAAGTCCGGGCAAACGGCGCGTATGCATGCGAGACGCGCGGATGCGGACAGATGAGTGTCCCGGCCTGGGGCGCAGCGGTGGCCGGGCAAGATTGCAAAAAGCGTGGATTTTACAGCACTGCGGTCAGGGTGACCGGGAGGCGGGCAACGCAGTGGCAGCTTCCGCGCCGGGCCATGCTAGCCGGAGATGCCACGCAACCGACGAGGCGGCTGCGTGGCA
This sequence comes from Paraburkholderia sp. NPDC080076, assembly GCF_050281145.1. Taxonomy (NCBI): domain Bacteria; kingdom Pseudomonadati; phylum Pseudomonadota; class Betaproteobacteria; order Burkholderiales; family Burkholderiaceae; genus Paraburkholderia; species Paraburkholderia sp. NPDC080076. Next base: position 740,907 of record NZ_JBNNWQ010000001.1, read on the forward strand.
ATGCGCGTGTGCGTTCAGACTCGAATACTCAAATCATCAGACGCGAGACCTTGGTGCCCTCGAGCGATATGCCGGCCATCAGGCCGCCGTTCGTCAGCACAAAGGCTTCGACCGGACTCGTGGCGGTCGACGTGTCGACCGCGCCGTTCGCGCCGATCTTCAGCAAGGCGACGGTGGCATCCGCGCCGGCAGCCCAGCCTTGGCTGCTGGTGAATTTGTCGAGTGCATCTTGCGTCATGAACAGGAATATGAGGGCCTTCGACTGCGCGCCGATCTGCAAACCGAACGAGCCCGCGACGGTGCTGTAGTAACCGGTCGTGCGGCCGGCCACGCGCAGCGCGCCTTCGCCGTACTGGCCGCCGACCCAGAAGCCCGCCGAGATGACGTTCGGGAACACCAGAATGCCGCGTGCTTTGGCCACCAGTTCACGCGAGCCGGCGACGTTCTCGTAGAGACGCGACAGCGTGGAATCGACTCCCGCGTTGATGCTGTCACGCTTGCCGGCGTTGGCCGAAGGCGATGCGCTCGAGGACGGCGACGTCGTCGTGCAGCCCGCGAGGCCGAAACCTGCGGTGGCGAGCGCGGCGCTGGTGGTCATGATGAATTGTCGTCTGCGCATGATTGTTTTCCTTTTGCGTTATTGACGTTATGAAGTGGCGTTTTTCGTTTCCATTGAGGCGGTAGGGCCGTGACGCCGGCACGCCGTACGTCAATTGCTAACCAGCACTTTGCGTGCCCGGCCCCGCCGCGCGCGTGTTCACGGCAGCCCTGGCACGCGTTAGCGGGGACATGGCGCGAGATCCCGGCGCCCGTTCCCCGCCTGTCTATGACTACGCCGACGGCCGGATGTTCTGGTTGTGACGGAACAGGTTGCGTGGATCGTAGCGGTTTTTTACGCCGACGAGGCGTTCGTAATTCGGCCCGTACGCATCGGCGACGCGTCCACCTTCCTCCTCCGTCATGAAGTTGACGTAGACGCTGCCGAGCGCGAACGGCGCCGCTGCATCGAAAAATGCGCGGGCCCAGCCGACGCAGCGCTCGTCTTCGCTCGCATCGTCCCAACGGCCGTGCACGTTCATCGCGTACAGCGTGTCGCGGCTCGAATAGGCGGTGGCTTCGACTGGAACGCGCTGGGTCTGCTCGCCGATCTGTCCGAAGAAAATCTCGCATTGCGGCGACGGCAGGTTGTCGATCGCGGCGAGCAGCGCGTCGATGAGGCCGTCCGGAATTTCGTCGAGATTGTGCGATTTCCAGTAGTTGCGCGCGCCCGGCGTGAGCAGCGGGTCGAACGCCTGTTGCCACATGACAAACGGCATTGGGCCGAGATGTTCGCCGAGCGGCGTTCCAAAGGCGCGCACGAATTCCACCGCGGCCGGACCGCTTTCGACGTCGCCGGTATAGCACATCGCGAAGACGATCACCGGCTTGCCGTGTACTTCGGGTGGCAGAAACGGCAGCGGCGGCGCGAGTCGCAGCACGGCCCACACGCTCAGTTCCTGCGGCATGCCGGCGTTAGCGGCGCGGTATTTGAGCAGGGCGTCCCTCGCCTGGTCGATCGGCAGGACCACGAGGCCGCCGTACACCAGCGGTCCGACCGGATGCAGGGCGAACTCGAATCGCGTGATGACGCCGAAATTGCCGCCGCCGCCGCGAATGGCCCAGAACAGATCTTCGTGCGAATCGGCGCTCGCGTGGACCAGTTCGCCGTCGGCGGTGACGACGTCGGCTGACACCAGATTGTCCACGGTCATGCCGTATCTGCGGCTCAGCCAGCCGAAGCCGCCGCCGAGCGTCAGGCCCGCGACGCCGGTGGTGGAGTTGATGCCGAGCGGCGTGGCGAGTCCGAAGGCCTGCGCTTCATGATCGAAATCGCGCAGCGTCGCGCCCGGTTCGACATACGCGCGACGGGCCGCGGGATCGATGCGCACCGATTTCATCTGCGACAGGTCGAGCACGACGCCGTCGTTGCACAATGCGCTGCCGCCGATATTGTGGCCGCCGCCGCGAATTGCGAGCGGCAGGCCGTTGTCGCGCGCGAACGCCACGCCGCGGCGCACGTCGGCTACGCCTGCGCAACGCAGGATGATCGCCGGACGCCGGTCGATCATCGCGTTCCAGATGCTGCGGGCTTCATCGAAGCTCGCGTCGCCGGGCAGCAGAACCTGGCCCCGCATGGCGGTTTTCAATTCGTCGACGGCGCTGCTGGACACATTAACCATGGCTCAAACTCCTGATAGTGGTGGAGATTTGCAGAACACTATTCAGCTGACCAAAGCAAATCGGAAGTGTTCTGAAAGCTTGTTTTGCGTCCAGTAAACGAGTCTGCCTCCTGAAGTCAAACAAAGGTAAACCCGCGTTCTTTACCGATTGTGCGCAGGAGCTCGCGCGGCAAGCGTCCGCGGGCCTTGGCGGTGGCGCTGGCCCGTCCCGGCGCCGCGGATGGTGGAAATGCTTCGGAAAAAGATGCTGACGGGAAGTGTTGGTTGTGCCGCGGCGTGGTGGGTGCGCAGCGACACTTCCTGGTTTGGCTCGCGCGAATGGGAGGCGCACGAATCGTGAGCGAACCGCTCAGCCCTTCACGAGGCCGCCGTCGACGATCAGGTTCTGGCCGGTCACCGCGCGTGACCACGGCGACAGGAAGAACAGAACGGCATCCGCGAACTCTTCCGGTGTCGTGACGCGGCGCACCGGCGTGGAGCTCGCGATCAGGTCGAAGACGAATTCCGGCGTGGCCGCGCTTGCGTCGGTGGTGCGCAGCAGTCCGCCCGACACCATGTTCACCGTGATGCCGTCCGGACCGAGATCGTGTGCGGCGGTACGCGTAAGCGACAACAGCGCCGCTTTGGCCGCGGTGTAGTCGTGATAGGGAACCACGGGGTTTTGAAACAGATTGGTGCCCACGTTGACGATGCGGCCGAACCCTCGCGAACGCATGCCGGCGACCGCCGCCTGAATCGTATTGAGCGCGCCTTTGAGCGAGCCGTCGAGTTGCTGCTGGAAACGCGCCCAGTCGATGGAGTCGATTTTCGGGCGAGCGTCGCCGTCGAACTGGAAGTCGGCCAACGCGTTGTTCACTACCGACACGATGGATTGCCCGGTTTGCACCTGTGCTTTTTCAAACAGGCGCGTGACGGCGGCCGCGTCCGTGACGTCCGCCCGAAGCGGCAGCACACGATCGCCCAATTCCTCTTTCAGTGCGAGAGCCGCTGTTTCGCTGTTACGGTAGTTCATGACCACGCTCGCGCCTTCGCGCACCAGCGCGCGCGTGATCGCCGCACCGAGTCCGCGAGCGCCGCCCGTGACCAGTACCCATTGTTCGGACAGAAGCATCTGTTTTCCTGTTGTCGATGAAATTGCGATGCTCGTATTGTCGCCCGATTCAGGATTCGTGCTCGCTCCGTGCGATGGCGCATACATCGCGAACGAATTCAAAAAGGAATTGGTGGTGGATTCGCGCGGCAGCTGGAATGCGGTGCGTGCCGCAAGTTTTATATAGCGAGGAAGGGTAGTCGATCCGATGATGAAATGCTTTGTTCGCTCGACGTCTTTGCGCCTTGCGAAGTACGGAGGTGATTATGGCGCAGAGTAAATAGTCCGAGTTGTGCCGTCTGTGTGATTGCCCTCACTCGCGCATGGGCAGTTTCCTTTTTGTGTTCGCATGCACACGTATATGAAGTATTCGAACGTATTGGCTTGATTCATCTGATCAAGCGGATTAAGGAAAACGTAAAAAAATAATAGTTTGGAGTGCGTATCTAAGGACTCGAATCTTCCACTCTTTATAAGACCGGTAACTGACGATCTTTGACAGTTCCGCTGCGCAATTAATCGTAAAAAACGCGGCGATATCGCATTGCGTGGGGTAGCGCACGGTCACTAAATGGCACTCCGCATAACTTCAACGTCCATCAGGCCCAGCTGTGCGGTTTTAAAAAACAGGCTCGCGCACAGCCAGTTGTCTTCTCTCGAATCACGTTGAATCGGACCGGGGTTTTCCGCGCGAGAGAGGCCGAGCGTCATGTGGATTTTAGCGTAACGCGAGGCAAAGACGACTGGGCGTTGAGGTTTCATTTTTGACAGTGAACAGAGATTCACCTGTTACCAGGGCCGGTCACTCAAAGCATATAGTTAGGAGAATGAAATGAAAAAGCAAAACGGGGACGCGCTGGCGCTGGGGACGCGCCGGGCGGTATTCGCAGTTGCTGTGAGTCTGTATGCGGCGATGGCGGGTGCGCAAACGAATCCGGCTGCGTCGGCCGCGCCGTCGGTCAGTTCGAACAAGATGATGTTGGCGCAAGCGTTGCCGGCCGATTGTCTGGACTCGCTTGGGTGCAAGCGGGAAATCGGCAGCCTCGTGATGCCTGGTGGAAGTGGAATCGCCGCGGCTGCGGGTGGGTCGGTATCGGCTACGGGCAGCGGCGGCAACGGGCCTTCGTCGGTGGGGGCGACGGGCGCGGGCAATAGCGGCGCGAATGGTGGGACTAACTCCGGCTCGTCGGGGTTGGGTTCCGGAAGTACGGGTAGTGGCGGCGGCGGAACCGGCACAGGGGGTAATGGCGGTGATGGCGGTGGCACCGGCGGCGATGGAGGTGACGGTGGCGACGGCGGCGACGGCGGCGGTCATGGTCATGGCCATGGTGGCCATCATGGTCACGGCGGTCATCACGGTCATGGCGATGGCGATGGCGATGGTGGTCATCATGGCGATGGCGGCCATCATGGTGACGGCGGTCATGGCGATGGTGGTCATCATGGTGACGGCGGTCATGGCGATGGTGGTCATGGTGATGGTGGCCATGGTGATGGCGGCCACGGCGATGGTGGTCATGGTGATGGCGGTCATGGCGATGGTGGTCATGGTGGTAGCGGTCATGGTGACGGCGGTCATGGCGATGGCGGCCATGGTGATGGCGGTCATGGCGATGGTGGTCATGGCGATGGTGGTCATGGTGATGGCGGTCATGGTGACGGCGGTCATGGCGATGGTGGTCATGGTGGTAGCGGTCATGGTGATGGCGGTCATGGTGACGGCGGTCATGGCGATGGCGGCCATGGCGACGGCGGTCATGGCGATGGTGGCCATGGTGACGGCGGTCATGGCGATGGTGGTCATGGTGGTAGCGGTCATGGTGACGGCGGTCATGGCGATGGCGGCCATGGTGATGGTGGCCATGGTGATGGCGGTCATGGCGATGGTGGCCATGGTGATGGCGGTCATGGGGGTAGCGGTCATGGCGATGGTGGCCATGGCGATGGCGGCCATGGCGACGGCGGCCACGGCGACGGCGGTCATGGCGACGGCGGCCACGGTGACGGTGGTCACGGCGCTAGCGGTCACGGTGACGGTGGTCACGGCGACGGCGCTCACGGCGATGGCGGCCATGGCGCTAGCGGTCACGGCGACAGTGGTCATGGTGACGGCGGCAAGGGCGACGGCGGCAAGGGCGGAAATGGTCCCGGCACAGGCAGCTCGGGCAATGGTGGCCATGGAGAAGGCGGCCACGGCGACGGCGGCAATGGCGGAAACGGTCCTGGCGCGGGCGGTCCCGGCAGTGGTGGTCACGGAGACGGCGGCAAAGGCGGAAGCGGTCCTGGCGCAGGCGGCCCGGGCAATGGCGGCTCGGGCAATGGCGGTCCTGGCGCAGGCGGCCCGGGCAATGGCGGCTCCGGCAATGGCGGTCCTGGCGCGGGCGGCTCCGGCAACGGCGGTCCTGGCGCAGGCGGCCCGGGTAACGGCGGTTCCGGCAACGGCGGCAAGGGCGGAAGCGGTCCTGGCGGAGGCGGCGCTGGCAATGGTGGCCCGGGCGCAGGTGGTTCGGGCAACGGCGGTCCTGGCGCGGGCGGCCCGGGTAACGGCGGCTCCGGCAACGGCGGCAAGGGCGGAGGCGGTCCTGGCGGAGGCGGCGCTGGCAATGGTGGTCCGGGCGCAGGTGGTTCGGGCAATGGCGGTCCTGGCGCGGGCGGCCCGGGTAACGGCGGCAAGGGCGGAGGCGGTCCTGGCGGAGGCGGCGCTGGCAATGGCGGCCCTGGCGCAGGTGGCCCGGGCAATGGCGGTCCTGGCGCGGGCGGCCCGGGTAACGGCGGCTCCGGCAACGGCGGCAAGGGCGGAGGCGGCCCCGGCGCAGGTGGCCCGGGCAATGGCGGTCCTGGCGCAGGCGGCCCGGGTAATGGTGGCCCGGGCAATGGCGGTAAGGGCGGAAGCGGTCCTGGCGCAGGTGGCCCCGGCAATGGCGGTCCTGGTGCAGGCGGGCCGGGTAACGGCGGTCCCGGCAACGGCGGCAAGGGCGGAAGTGGTCCCGGCGCAGGTGGCCCCGGCAATGGCGGTCCCGGCGCAGGTGGCCCCGGCAATGGCGGTCCCGGCGCAGGCGGCCCCGGCAATGGCGGTCCCGGCGCAGGCGGCCCGGGCAATGGCGGTCCTGGCGCAGGCGGCCCCGGCAACGGCGGCCACGGCCGCGGCGGTAACGGCCCAGGCTCCGGCAACGGAGGCCAAGGCCACGGCGGCGGCTTCGGCGGCGGCTTTGGCTCAGGCCGCGGCGGCTTCGGTGGCGGCTTTGGCGGCCACGGTGGCGGCTACGGCGGAGGCGGCGGCGGAGGCGGCCACGGCGGCGGCAACCACTAACGGAGCGACGCTCCTTCATCGCACGGAGGCCGGGAGACCGGCCTCCCTACCGATGCCAAACGGAGCGAGCGAACGACCCCCGTCCACTCGCTCCCACCCTCAACCTCCACGAACCAGTTGCTCAAGAGATCAGAACGAAGTCCCGCATCACACCACTTCAATCACCTTCTCCTGCACCACCAGGAAAACCTTCTCCCCGGCCACGCGACCATCCTCACGCGCGCCTCCAGTAAAACTCCCGAACGCAGGCAACACCCCACACGCCGTCCCAAACCGGAAACACGGAACCCGTACCGAATCGTTGCGCGTCGCAATCCGATACACCGGGTGCATATGCCCCGCGAGCGCATACGCACCTTCCACCCGCTGCGGGTGATGACACAACGCCCACGGCCCCACACGCCAAGGCTCCTGCACATACTCGACGTCGAGCGTCGCCGGCAGCGCGCCCGCATGCCGGTCGTGATTGCCCTCGACCAACACAACCCGCAGCCCCGCATGCCGCGCGCGCCAGACATGCAATGCGTCGAGCGTCTCGCTGGCATGCGACTCGCGCGCATGCAGCAGGTCGCCGAGAAACACCAGCATGGCCGGTTCGAACTCGGCGATCAGAATATCCAGGCGCATCAGGTTGTCGGCGGTCGAACCGATCGGCACCGGAATGCCGCGTGCGCGAAACACCGCGTCCTTGCCGAAATGCGCATCGGCGACGAACAGACAGCGCAGCGCCGGATCGAACATTGCGCGCAAGCTCGACAGCACAAGGGCATGCCCGGCGATCTCCACCGGCAAGGATGCCGGCTTCATTTGCGGGCCGCCTTCTCGAGTTCGGCGAGCATCCGCTCGACGCGATCCGCGAGTTTCTCCGTGCTGACCTTTTCCCGCAGGCGTCCGACGATCAGCGGAAACGCAAACGGCGTCGGCTTTTTCGGTCGCGTGACGACCACACGGCTCGCGTTCATGCGTTCGAGCGCAATGCGAATGCGGCGGGCGTCGAGTTCCTGCAGCTGCACTTCGTCGTCGGCCTGGTTGAGCAACAGGTTGCCGCGATCGTGATTGCGAAAGATTTCGTAGAAGAGGCCACTCGACGCCTGCAATTGCCGCGCGCTTTTCTGCTGCCCTGGATGCCCCTGGAACACCAGCCCCGACACGCGCGCAATCTCGCGAAAGCGCCGCATCGAGAGTTCCGAAGAATTGAGACTGGCGAGAATGTCGTGATCCAGTTCTTTGGGCGAGAGCAAACCGCTTTCGAGTTGCACAGCCCAATCGAATGGCTGCGCGGACAGCAATTCAAAGCCGTAGTCGTTCATCGAAATAGAAAACGTGCCGGGTTTTTCGCGTGCGACGCGCCATGCGAGCAATGCGCCCAAACCGATATGCGCCGTGCGCCCGGCAAACGGATAGCAAAAGAAATGGTGTCCCTCGCGCGATTTCACTAACTCCACCACCAGCACGCCCGGCTCGGGCAAGGCCGACCACTTCTGCTGCAATTCGAGCAGCGGCCGCACGGCGCGCATTTCGGGTTCGTCGTAGATGCCATCGGCCGCGCGTGCGAGCATCGTCAGCGTGGCGTCGGCGAGTTCGGAGGACAGCGGCATGCGGCTGCCCGCCCATTGCGGCATGGCTCCACGCGATGATGTCGCGCGCCGAACCCACGCGGTCATATCCTGCACGCGGATCAATTCGAGTGCACGGCCGCCGAAGGTAAAAATATCGCCCGGTTTCAGCCGCGAAATAAACGATTCCTCGATCGCGCCGAGCCGTCCGCCCGAGAGATAAGCGACATTCAAGGTGCCATTCGCGACGATCGTGCCGATGTTGTTGCGATGCCTTCGCACCAGATCTTCTCGCGGCACGCGGTACAGGCCGTCGCTTTCGCGTACCACGCGATGGTAGTCAGGATAGGCGCGCAATGCCGTGCCTCCTCCTTCGACGAAGCCGAGCGCCCAGTCGAACTCCGCCTGCGTCAGTTGCCGGTAGGCGTAGGTACGGCGAATCTCGCCGTACAGTTCGCGCGCGTCGAAACCGCCGCCGATCGCCACGGTGACGAGATGCTGCACCAGCACGTCGAACGGTTTCTCGGGCGTCTCGCGTCCTTCTATCTGACGCTTCTCGACAGCCTCGCGCGCGGCGGCGGCCTCGACCAGTTCGAGCGCATGCGTCGGCACGATCGTGACACGCGACGGCCGCCCCGGCGCGTGACCCGAACGCCCTGCGCGCTGCATCAAACGCGCGACGCCTTTGGGCGAGCCGATCTGGAACACGCGCTCCACCGGCAGAAAATCGACGCCCAGATCGAGGCTCGATGTGCACACAACCACTTTCAACAAGCCACTCTTGAGGCCACGCTCGACCCATTCGCGCACTTCCTGATCGAGCGAGCCGTGATGCAGCGCGATCAGGCCGGCCCATTCGGGCCGCGCTTCGAGCAGCGCCTGATACCAGACCTCGCATTGCGAGCGCGTATTGGTAAACACGAGCGACGTTTGAGCCTCGCCGATCGCTTCGGCCACTGCGCCGACCTGGCGCACGCCCACATGGCCGCCCCACGGAAACCGCTCGATGGTCTCGGGAATCACCGTATCGACGATCAGTGCTTTCGGCAGCGCGCCATGCACGCTCACGCGTGGCGTCTTCACGGGCGCGAGCAAGACATCGGCGGCGAAGGACAGATTGCCGAGCGTCGCCGACAAGCCCCATACCTGCAATTCAGGCCGCCAATGCGCGAGACGCGCGAGCGCGAGTTGCGTCTGCGTGCCACGCTTATTGCCGAGCAACTCGTGCCATTCGTCGACGATCACCAATCGCACGTGCGCGAGCACGTCGCGTGCATCCGGGCGAGTGAGAATGAGCGAGAGACTTTCAGGCGTCGTGACCAGCGCCGACGGCATGCGCCGGTTCTGCCGCGCGCGCTCGGCCGACGACGTATCGCCTGTGCGTAACCCGACGCTCCACGGCACGGCGAGTTCCGCGGCCGAACTTTGCAACGCGCGCGCGGTGTCCGCAGCGAGCGCGCGCATCGGTGTGATCCACAGCACGGTGAGCGGCTCCGGCTGTGTGCGGGGCGTGCGTTTGCGCGTGGTTGGCAGGGCGGCAAAAGCGGCCAGTGCGCCGAACCATACCGCCCATGTTTTACCTGCGCCGGTCGTGGCGTGCAGCAAACCGCTCGCGCCACGGCCGATTTCCTGCCAGACCTCGCGTTGAAACTCGAATGGCTGCCAACGGCGCGCGTCGAACCACTCGGCGAGTTTTACGGCAAAGGGGCGTTGTGCAGCGGTTTCGTCGATGGAAAAAGGCAGCGGCTCGAACGCCGGCTCACGCGCGTCGAGCCGCGCCTGTTGCTCGCGGCTGCGCGGAATCCGGCGCGGCCGGGGCGCGCGGCGCCGCTCCGGAAGAGCAGACGGCGCCGGGGCCGTGGTCTCGTCGGAATCAGCCGGCTCGGTCATCGAAAAGCGCTCGTTAGCATCGGATTCGCGTGTCGGCGAACAACTCGAAGGAGGGGATCTTCTATGTGGACCGCCAAACCGCACAGGTGGTTCACCACGCATCTTCGCACTTACACGCGGCGTGCTGCTCGTGTTTAAATGCCGAGGCTTTGCCCGCCTATATCCGGGGTTGAACGTAGGCGGGCGCATCGCAACGGTTCATTCATCACGGAGTGCGCGTTGAATCACACACAGGCATTGCTGCCGCAAACTTCATTGCGAATCGCGGCTGCGCAAGCTCAACCGGTGTCCGGTGACGTCACGGCCAACATCGCCAGAACGGTCGAATTGACCGCTCTGGCCGCAAACGCCGGTGCAAAACTGGTGGTTTTTCCCGAGAAATTCCTGAGCGGCTACGAACCCGGCCTGATCGCCGGCGACCCCGCGAAATACGCGTTCGACGCAAACGACGCACGCCTCGAACCGATTCGGAACATTTGCCGGCAGCGCGAGATTGCCGTGATCGTCGGCGCGGCGACGCGCGGCGAGGGCGGCTTGCATATTTCTTCGCTGGTGTTCAGCCGTTCCGGCGAGCAACTCGATCCGTATCACAAGCAATACCTGTACAGCAGCGAGACAAAGATCTATCGGCCGGGCACGCAAGGCCGCATGCTTGAAATCGACGGATGGCGTCTCGCGCTCGGCGTGTGCTACGACTCCGGCTTTCCGGAGCACGCGCGTCTTGCGGCGGTCAACGGCGCGCACGCGTATCTGGTGAGCGCGCTCTTCAGCGTGAAGACCGGCTACCACCAGTCGCGCATCTGGTTCCCCGCGCGGGCATTCGACAACACCGTGTACGCGTTGTTGTCGAATCACATCGGCACGACCGGCGGTTGGGCCACGTGCGGTGCGAGCGCAATCTGGAGCCCGTCTGGCGACGTGGTGGCGGAAGCGAGCCGCGAGCGCGAACAAGTGATTACCGCGCTACTCGATCCGGCCGTGCTGGCCGATGTCCGCGAACGCGAGACGGTGCTCGCGGACTTCAACGCGCGCGGCGAGGCGACGACGGGAGCCTACGCGGTACAAAGTCTGGACTGACTAAAAACGCTAGCCGTAAGTCAATTCGAAGCAACAGGCTGCACCACGCTCAAAGTGTTGCGGTGCGACGCGGGCATCGCCCGGAGCAGTGCGATCATGCCCGCGCTCACTAACGTGAAACGGGCGTGAAACGGGCCGCCTCGCTTATGAACGGGCCGTATTAGCTGGCGTCCGCAGTACAGCTTCGTCCATGCAAGCCAGCAGTGCTGGTGCGTCACATGCGATCCGTTACAATGACGCGCACTACCCATCTGGAGACTCGCTTTGAAATCTATCGTTGCACTGGTCGCAGCAGCTCTTCTGTCTTCGACGGCAATGGCCGCCGCGCCCACCACCGAAAAACTGCCTTCCGGCGTCGTGGTTGAACACCTGACGCAAGGCACTGGCGCCCAACCGGCCGCAGAAGATGTCGTGAAGGTCAACTACCGCGGCACGCTCGCCAACGGTACCGAGTTCGATAGCTCGGCGAAACACGGCGGGCCGGCCACGTTCCCGCTGAATCGCGTGATTCCGTGCTGGACGCAAGGCGTGCAGAAGATGAAGGTGGGCGGCAAGGCCAAACTGACCTGCCCGGCAGCGACCGCTTACGGCGATCGCGGCGTCGGCGTGATTCCGCCGAACAGCGACCTGACCTTCGAAGTCGAACTGGTCGGTATCGTCAAGTAAACCAGCGCGACGTGAATTGAGACTGAGCCCCGCTCCGGATATCGCAGCGGGGCTTTTCGTTTTCCGGGCACTGCGTCTGCCCGCTGCGAGGTACTCCCGAGATGAAACGTGAAACCAATGCCGTGCAGGTGGCCACCATCGGATTTACCGGCAAGACGGCTCAGGAATTTTTTGACTTGCTGAAAAACGCACAGGTGCGGACGGTGCTCGACATCCGCCTGAGCAATACGTCGCAACTTGCCGGCTTCGCGAAAAAACAGGATCTGCCTTTCTTTCTCGACAAGTTGTGCGGCGCCGCTTACGAGGAAATGCCCGACCTGGCTCCGGAGCCCGATTTGTTCAAGCGCTACAAGGCCAAAGAACTGACGTGGGACGATTTCTCGGCGGCTTACGTCGAGTTGATCGCAAAGCGTCGGGTGGAAAGCAATCTGGACGTCGATCTATTCCGCTCGGCCTGCCTGCTTTGCAGTGAACATTTACCACACCACTGCCACCGGCGGCTCGCACTCGAATACCTGAACTCGCGTTGGAATAGCCGCCTGAAAATTACCCACCTGTCGTAACCGCCGACTCGATGGCGGCGCCTTCGCGAAACGGGAGAAGGCCGGATTCACTCGGATGGCGCGAACAGCATCGAGATATAAATGATGGTGGAGACGACAGTAATGCCGACTCCGATGAAAACTTTGGTGCGATTGAATTCCAGTCCGCCGTTAATGGCCACGCAGATCCCGACCACGGACGCCAGCGTGCCGATCGTGGCCAGCAGGACGTGAAGCTTGCTGCGTAGCAGCTTGCGCCGTTCCGGACTTGCGCCTTCTTTCCAATTGTCGAGTTTCACAGGATTTATCCTTTGAGTTAGCGTGTACTGCCCGAAGGTTTGGACTGGAGAGTGGTGCGGCCCGGCTATGCCCTTTCGCATTACGAATAGTTTCCAATGGCACAGCATAGCTGAGCCGCCGGACAGTGCAAATAACAAAAACGGGTAAATGCAGCGCCCGATTGTCACAAGTCTATTTAGTGGAGCGGCGTGTATGGGCCGGACTCCGCATGAAGCAGGGCGGCGAGCGGTTTTTTAAAGTCCCGGCGCGTTCGGTCGTCTACTATCTACTCACGCGCCGACGCGGCATCCACCTCGCCGCGCAGTCCAGAATCCCCCGTCGTCATTCGTCGCGCGTCAGGAGCGCCTGCCATGAATATCGACTTTCATTATGGTGTCGTCTATATTGCCGCCCGCGTGGCCGGCATGCCGGCCGGCGACGCGATCACCGTGGCGCATGCCTGCCAATACGTGGACGATGCGACGACCGCGGGCATCTTGCGCTTCAAGGGCGGCGAGACGTTCGAACGCTTTGCCACCGCGCACAAGCTATTCGACTACGCCACCACGGAGGACGACAAAAACCGGCTGGTGTGGACGCCCTTTCATTTTCTGCCGGCCGCCGTTGGTTCGACGTTGCACGAAAAGGCCGTGTGCCGCCCGGATAGCGCCGTCGCGCGCGAGGTGGTGCGGCGCGCGATCCTGCGCCGGGACACCGAGACAGGATTGCATCGGCTGGGCGTGACGCTTCACACCTATGTCGATACATGGGCGCATCAGGGCTTCGCCGGCATCGAAAGTCCATGGAATCGGGTTCATCTGCTGGAGGCCCAGGACTGTACGCGCAAAGGCTGGTTCGCCAAACTCAGGCTCGCCAGCGAGCACCTGATCGAACACATCGAAGAGGACGTGCTGACCGTTGCGTTGCCGGTCGGTCATGGCGCTGCCTTGCACTATCCTGACCAGCCGTGGGCAAAATGGCATTACATCGACGGTAGAAACGAGTTCGTCCACCGACACAATCTGCCGGAATTCGTGCAAGCGGCCGAGATGGCATGCCGCGCGGTGCGCGCCTATCTGGCGGGGCGGCAAGATTTCGAGAACCTGCCCGGCATGCCGGACGATGTGAGAGACGTGCTCACGAACCTGCTCAATACGAACCGGCTCGAGGACGACAACGATCGCTTGCGGCACATTTGCCGCGTCGTGAAGGCCGGCGGTATTCCGGGTTTGAAAGAGTCGATTCCGGAATACGTGCCTAAAGGTCCCGGCTCCTGGAAGTTCCTGGCCACCGGTTTGAAGTTCGACGACGACACCGGAGACAAGCCGGTATGGACGGACGCCTTTGAGAAAAGCGATTACCGGCTATTTCACGACGCGGTCAAGCAGCACCGCTTCGTGACCACGCAGGAGATTCTGCCGACGCACGGATTGCGAATCGCCTGAACGGGGCGCCAGCGCCCCGAACCCCGGTTATTCCACTCTGGCTTGCTGACGTTGCGCGGCCTGTTCTTCCGCATGTTTTTTGGCCATATGCCGCCCCACCAGACAGCCGCCGACCGCGCCGACCACCGCGTGGTGTCCGGCATAGTGACCCGCCACTCCGCCTACGACCGCTCCCTTCATGCAGCCGGCCGCGTTCGCCGTGCCGACCGTTGCTGAAGTGAGTGCGACCGCCGCGAGGGCGGTTTTGATGTAACCCGCTTTCATCTGAAAAGTACCCGTTCAATTGAGGTGTTCTAACGTGGCGCTATTCGGCGTCATTTCAATAGCCGCCTCAGTGCCGTTCACGCCATTCGTGTTCGCGCCAATGCTCACGGCGCCATTCGCGTTCCCGCCATTCACGGCGCTCGCGCCACTCGCGTGCGCGCCAGTCGCCGTCACCGCCATAGGCAACCGGGACCACCGCCGGACCGCGCGCGACATAAACAGGCGGCGGCGCTGCAACCACGCCGACTGGAATGCCGACTCCGACGGCCACATCCACGTGCGCCGAGGCCGCCGACGATGCCGCCAGTACTGCCAGACCCAATGCCGCGCCGATGATCTTCTTGTTCATTTGCCTTCTCCTTGCATATCGAAGTGCGATGCTTCCGATTGCCTCAGGTTCGCCCTTGAGAGCTTTCCGGAGCTTTGCGTCGAGTTACGGTTCGGAGTGTAGGAGGGTGGTCCGGACACAGGTGAAACAGCGCTGCGAGATTGGTAACGCGGGGTTACGGAGGTTCGGGCTAGCGCATTGCATCTCGGGAAACCTGGATTTCCTGGCAGGCAAAAAGTGTTTTTATAAAAAATGACCGGCGCAAACGTACGAAAGCAATAAAAAATGTACTGCCGTCCTTTGAATCTTCGAATGCTTGCCTATAGTAGAAGCGACTAATGCCGCGATGCACAGCGGCTGCCTTTTCTTGATGCGTGTGACGGGGAAACGAAAATGACACCATCGAATGCTGCGATCTATCAGTCCCGGGCGTCGACGCCGGAGTCCTTACGAGCGCTTGCCGGCTATCTCGAACTGGCGCTCGACGAAGGCGAAAGCGTGGTCCTGATGCGAGTCGGCACGCATGTGCGCAGTGTTTATGTCGGCGACCCGTCCGGCGCATTGGAGGAATTGACCGAGCACGGTGTGGTGGCCGCCTGTCAGGCTGACGAGATGCTGTCGTTGACCCGGATGGGCCTCAACCGCATTACCGCGGATGACCAGCAGTACCGGTTCATGCGCAGTGTGCGGTATATCGCCGACCGTCAGGCCGTCGTGTTTACGCCGATGTGATCGCCGGCCCAACAATTGGAAAGACAATAGAAGAGAAGGGGGAGTGGCAAAGGAAAAGACAGAAAAAGTGCGGCAACGGAGTAAAGAACCCAAAAAGTTCGTACTCCACCGGATGCATGATCGACTCCGACTCGTGTTTTTATAGCCACGCCGATCTGCCTTTCTCGCGTCATTCGTGGCATAGTTCGATCGATTACCACATAAGGAGCAATCAAATGCCCACGTTAGAGCAAATCCAAGCAAAGCTTAAAAAGCTTCAGGCGCAAGCTGACGTCCTTATTGCCAGGAAAGCGCAAGTCGCGGTCGACCAGATTCGTGACCTGATGCTCAAACATGGCCTGACTACCGCGGATATCGAAGCCCAGGCAAAAGCCCGGCGCGCCGCGAGAGGCCTGAATGGCAATGGCAAGGTGAAAGCCGGCAGCTCCGGTAAGGCAATAGCAAAGTACCGGGACCATAAAACCGGTGCGACCTGGACGGGTCATGGCCGCGCGCCGGGTTGGATTGCCGGCGTGAAAGACCGCACACAGTTCCTGGTCGAAGGCGCGAGCGAACTGAAGTCGGCGGCCAAGGCGGCTGTCACCCATGCGAAAGGCAGCAAAGGTCAGCCGAAAGGCGCGCAACCGCCCAAGTACATCAATCCGAAAACCGGCGCGACCTGGAGCGGCCGCGGCCCGGCGCCGGCATGGCTCGCCACGGTAAAGGACCGCACCAGATTCCTGATCGATAGCGCTTCGGCAAGCGTGGCGGATGCTGGTCACAAAGCCGCAAAGAAGGCCGGCAAAGTGAAGTCGGCGGCAACTAGCGGCGTAGTGAGCAAGAAAGCCGCAGCCCGAAAAGTCGTGGCAAAGAAAGCCGGCGCGGCCAAAAAGACAGTTGCAAAGAAAGCCACGGCGGCCACCAGGAAAGTAGCGGCAAAGAAAGGCCCCGCAAAGCCGGCCGCGAAGAAGAGCGCCGCGACTAAAGCAGCCAGGAAAGCACCTGTGCGCAAGACCGCAGCCAAAAAAGCCGTCGCGGCGACTGTCGCGGCCACACCGCAAGCCGCGCCGGCGTCAGCCGGTGCATGAGCGTAACCGAGTCGTGAAGTAGATGACCAGTACGCTTGAAACACCCCAGCAGGAAGACCAGGTCGTCCTGCTGGACTCCGTTCCTCATCCGGCAGAAGATGCCGGCGAACCCTTCATCGTCGCGAGTGACCGCCGGGTCATTCTCTCTTATCCGATTGCGGAATCCGACTTTGAACGGTTCGGACCATTCGATCCCGACGACGACCCATTTTGCGCCGTGCTATTTCCGGACACGGTATTTCATCGCCTGGGTCCGCCCGGCGACGGCGATCTTGAGATCCATCCGCTCGCCTCGCAGGGTCTCAATAGCTACTCGGTACATGAAGTCATGAATTCGTCGCTTGCCGCCGAGCTTGCGGCGGTCGCATCGACGGGACCCGCGCAGCGCCATTTTCTCATCACGTTTCAGCAGTCCACATTCGAATGCGTAGCGTCGGACTATACGGTGGTCGGTGTCTATGGCGCGGGTGAAATAGCCATCCGGGAAGCGTTCTCGCTGGTCAGGTAATGAGGTCGAGTAGCAAGGTGCGGGCCTGCAACGGGCACGCGCAATGCGTCCTGCGTTCGTCGTAACAGCCGGGGCTGAGGCCCGGAGTCTTCGTCAAACCGCAGGACGCGCATCCGACGCGTCCCGCCGATTAGCATCGAGGCCACGCATGCTGACGATTTCCATTACCGCCTTCGTCACGCTCGTCATCATCTTGGTGATTGCCAATTTATCGAGCGGCGAGAAGAAGATCGAACACAAGATCGAACGCCTTTATGCGAGCGACGATCCGCAATTCCTTCGCTCGATGGGTTTGCTGCTCGGGCCGCCCGTCATCTCGGGCAATCGCTTCGAGATGCTGCTGAACGGCGACCACATTTTTCCTTCGATGCTGGAAGGCATCCGTTCCGCGCGGCAAACGATCACGTTTGAAACTTTCATCTACTGGTCCGGCGAGATTGGCGAGCAGATTGCGCAGGCACTCGCGGATAAAGCGCGCGAAGGCATCGCGGTGCATGTGCTGCTCGACTGGGTCGGCTCGTCGAAAATGGATAAGCGCTATCTGGATCTGCTTCGCGATGCCGGCGCGGAAGTGATTCAGTATCACAAGCCCCATTGGACCGGCCTTGGCCGCATGAACGATCGCACGCACCGCAAACTGCTGGTGATCGACGGGCATATCGGCTTTACGGGTGGTGTGGGTATTGCGCCGGAGTGGACCGGCCACGCACAGAATGAAAAGCATTGGCGCGATACGCATTTCCGCGTGGCGGGTCCGGTGGTCGGCCATATGCAGGCCGTATTCATGGACAACTGGGTCAAGGCAACCGGCAATGTGCTGCACGGTCCCGGCTATTTTCCCGATGTCGAGTCAATGGGCGACGGCCTCGCGCATATGTTCAGCAGCTCGCCCTCGGGCGGCAGCGACGACATGCAGTTAATGTATCTGATGGCGATCACGGCAGCGACGCATTCCATTCATCTGGCGAGCGCCTATTTCGTTCCCGACAAGCTGACCATCAACGCGATTGTCGAGGCGGCGAAACGCGGCGTGAAAGTGCAGATCATCATGCCCGGCAAACGGATCGACACGCATACCGTGCGCGAAGCGTCGCGCGCGTGCTGGGGCGATCTGCTCAAAGCGGGCGTGGAAATGTACGAGTATCAGCCGACCATGTTTCACTGCAAATTGCTGGTGGTGGACGAATACCTGGTTTCGGTCGGCTCGACCAATTTCGACAATCGTTCGTTCAAGCTCAACGACGAAGCGAATCTGAACATCTACGACCGCGACTTCGCGAAGCAGCAAACCGCCGTTTTTGCGGAGGATCTAAAGAAGTCGCAGCAGGTCACGCTCGAAGCATGGATGCACCGGCCCTTTACGGAAAAGCTGATCGAAAAGTTCGTGCCGCTGCTGGATACGCAACTCTGACGATTCTTTTGATTACCGATCTGCGCCAGAGAGATAGGCTTCGATAGGTGATAGAGAAGAGGGAGTGCCGCTTTCCACTTCCATGGCAGGGAGTGGTGTGCCAAGAAGCGTTTGTGCGCGTTGATACGCATGAGCGAATCCGCGCAATTCCTGAGTTACCGGACGATCGTCCAGGCGGCGGCGCAAAAGCGCTTGCTCAATACTGCGGTCGATCAACGCGAGTTGGCTGTCGATATAGTCGAGACACAACTGGCGACAGCGCGCGGAAGTACTGGCCACGGCCAACAGCGCCGGCACGATCGAGATCGTCAGAAAGCCGCGCGGCGGAATACGCGCCAACGCGGCGGGCGAGTCGAAAAGATCTTTACGCAGCGATTCGAATACTGCACGGCCCCACACCTCACGCTCTGTTTCGAGCGCGCGGCGGCGACGCGCCAAAGCGTCCCTCGCATTCGCGTCTTTTATCTCGCCGTCCGCGGTCATTAGTGCGGCGTCCGCGCGTTCACCTTCCTGAATGCAGTCGGCGCCCAGGTACGAGGCGCCCTGATTGCGGCCGGCCAGCACGAGATGTTGCAGCGTATCCGGCACGAGAGGATCGAGCGGCACGACTTCACACGTGACCGGCTTGCCGTTCAGATGGATCGCACAGCGTCCATCATCGGCGAGCGCGGGACAGCGCGCCAGAGAAGGGTAATCGTAGCCCTGCGTCATGATGCTGAAGGTGTCGCCCGCGCGATGGAGCAGCGTGTCCGCGATCGATTCGAAGGCGGCGATATCCGCCTCGTCGAGCACGGCTTCGTGCCCGCCGACGCGCACCCGCTCACCGATGCGCCTGCGCGGCACGCGGCCGATCGCAAGGCAGCCGATGAACCGGTCGCGATGCCGGAACAGCTCGGGTAACGACATGGCCGGCGGACTATTGCAGCACTTGCCGCACGCCGCGCACGCGAACGAGAAAGCGTTCACCACGGCCGGCGCACCGAGTCCTGATAGCGCGTCAGAATGAAATGCGCGACGTCGTTCGAATGGTAAGCGGCCACCAGTTGCGCAACCCAAGGCCGAGCGCGGTCGGAATCGCGCACCGTCAACACGTTGGCGTAAGGCGAGCGGGCATCTTCGAGACCGAGGCTGTCGCGCGCCGGGTAAAGACCCGCGCGCGCCGCGTCGTCGCTATCGATCACGGCGAAGGCCACGCTGTTCAATGTGTCGAATAGACGTGCGCGCGGCACCTGACGGATCCGCAGATTCAGCCGGTTGCTCGTGATGTCGGCGAGCGTCGCGTGCAGGCCAGCCGTGTCCTTGAACGTCAGCAACGTGAAGTTCTGCAGCAGGATCAAGGCACGCGCCGTGCGCTCCCGGTCGTCCGGAATGGCGATCGTCGCGCCGCGTTGCAGTTGGCCGAGGTTCGTCAGTTTGCGCGAGTACAAGGCGATGGGAAACGTCACGGTGGTGGCGACGCTCGCGAGCGCAAAGCCGTGCTGTTTGCGCTGTGCGTCGAAGCGTGGCTCGTCTTCGAAACTCGCCGCGTCGATCTGCTTCGCGGCAAGCGCGGCGTCGATACGCTCGGGCTGATCGAATACGACCACGTCGAGCGTGAGTCCGCGACTGGCGGCGACGCGGCGCACCTCGTCCATGATCTCGGCATCCGCGCCCGCACTCACACCTACCTTGATGACTTGCGACGCGGCAGCTTGCACGTGCTGAACCATCGAAGCGGCGACCAGCAGCACGGCCGTTGCGAATAACCGTGACTTCATGACGCGTCCCTCAACACCGTGCGAAAACCAATATGCGACGCCGGCAAATCCGCTTCCTGCTGTTCGCGCGACGCCGCCCGATAGCGCACGCAATAGTCGCGCGAGCATAGGAACGAGCCGCCTTTGATGACCATCGGCGTGTCGTGTTTGCGGCTGAGCGGCGCGACCGCCGCGGTATCGCCATTGGTGTGGGACTGGTGCGGACCGCTATAAGCATCCTTGGTCCATTCCCACGCATTGCCGATCATGTCGTAGAGCTTGAAATCGTTGGCGGCATAGCAGCCAACGGGCGCGAGGCCGACGTGACCGTCCTCATTCGTGTTGAGCACGGGAAACACACCTTGCCAGTAATTCGCGCCCGGTTTGCCGTGATCATCGCGCGGCGCAGTGTCGAGCTCCGCGCCTTCGCGGCCCGCCTTGCCCGCGTATTCCCATTCGGCTTCGGTGGGCAGATCGCGGCCCAGCCAGCGCGCGTAGGCGAGCGCATCGCCTTGCGTGACCATCGTCACCGGCTGGTTCATGCGGCCTTCGAGCGTGCTGCCGGGTCCGGTGGGATGATTCCACGCGGCGCCTTTCACCCACGTCCACCACGCGAGATCGCGTGTATTCATCTCGTCGCGTGTCGGCGTATGAAATACCACGGCGCCGCCTTGGCGCTCCGAATCGCTGACGTAGCCCGTGGCCTTCACGAATGCCGCGAACTGCGCATTCGTCACATCGGTCTGATCGATCCAGAAGCCCGCGACGCGCGTCTTGCCGTCGCCGGCCGGACGCTCGTCTTCATAACCGAGCTTGCTGCCGAACACGAAATCACCGCCATGCAGATGCACCATGCCGGCTTTCGGATCGTCCCGCCAGCGCGCGGGCAGGCCGGCGTAACGCTCGCATTGCCGCTCGGAGCCGAGCGCGGCCAACGGACGCGATGCATTGAGTTCGTCGAACGCCCCTTGTTTGCCGCCGCTAAAGACCGCCGAAGCGGCCGTCGCGGCGGTAAATGCAGCGGCGAAGGCGACCGTGGCGATCGCCGCGTAGACGCCGTACAGCGCCGCGTTGCTTTTGAGCTTGAATCTGACTGTCATTGCGTGCTCAGTAGTAACCGCGCGGACGCAACGGTTCGACGCCGCCGACGCTGCTCATATAGCTGTTCCACTGCTGCACGAGACCGTCGATCACCGAGGGATTCTGCGTCGAGACGTCCTGCGTTTCGCCACGGTCGGCGCTCATGTCGAACAGTTGCCAATGACCGTCCACGGGACCGAGCGGCGGTTCCGTCCACAGCGCTTTCCAGCGGCCGTCGGCGCTGCGCAGATAGCCGCGGCCGTAGGCTTCGTCGCCGAACGATGCGGTGTGCACGGCGCTCGTGGCCTGATCGTTCAGCAATGGCAGCAGCGACTGTCCGGTCACCGGATACACGTAGCGATTGTTATAGACCACCTTGCCCTTGTTCTGATCGACGCCGGTCAGCGTATTGATGAGCGCCGGCGCGGCCTGCGTGGGCGGAGGAATCTGCGCGACGGCGAGGAACGTTGCGGTGTTGTCGGTCACGTGCGTGAAGTCACGCAGCGTCGGCTTCTGCGTGGTCTGACCTGGCAGATGGACGATCAACGGCGTGGATACGCCACCTTCGCCCGAGTAGCCCTTGGTCAGACGGAACGGCGTGGCGCTCACTTCGGCCCAGCGCAAGCCGTACTGCAGACGTTGCGCGTTCTGCTTGCCGTTGTCGGTGCCGAGTGCCGAATAAACCGGGTCGGCGGCGTTGGCGGTATCGGTCGCGGTCGGGTCGGCGCCGGAGTCGATCGGCCAGCCTTCCGCGCCGTTATCCGACTGGAACATGATGAACGTGTTGTCGTACTCGCCGATATCCTTCAGATGCTGGATCAGCAGGCCGATGTTGTGGTCGAGGTTTTCGACCATGCCCGCGTAGATTTCCATATAGCGCGCCTGGGCCTTTTTCTCAGCGGGCGAGAGGCTCGCCCACGTCTTGTTCACCGTGCCCGGACCATAGTCGGTATAGCCTTGCGCCGCGCTATGCACGGCGCTCACGTACTTCGCGTTCACCGTGCCGTTGTTCGCGGTGGCCGCGGCCGCGACGAGCGTTTCCGACGCGCCGCCGTACGGCACGAAGTCGTTCGGGATGATGCCGAGCGCCTTTTGCCGCGCAATGCGCGCGTTGCGGATCGCGTCGTAACCGGCGTCGTATTTGCCGGCGTAGTTATGCAGATAAGGCTCGGGTACTTGCAGCGGCCAATGCGGCGACGTGTAGGCCGCATAGGCGAAGAACGGCTTGCCATCGCCTTTGTTCGAGTCGATGTACGAGATCAGGCGCCGCGTGTAGAAGTCGGTCGAATAGAACACCGCGGGGCTGCCGCCCGCGCCGCCCGGTTGTCCCGGCTGACCGGGCTGCACGTATTTGCCGTCTTCGGTGTAGTTCTGCGAGTTCGCCGGTTCGTGCGCGAAGTGATTGGTCGCGGCGCCGCCGAGCAATGCATAGCTGTGTTCGAAACCCCATTGGTCGGGCGTCTGCCCACCGCCCGTCGTGCTGCCGACAATGCCCGAGCCAATATGCCATTTGCCGGCCATATACGTGTGATAACCGCCGTCCTTCAGCAGCTGCGCAACGGAGAGCGCGCGGTCGTTCAGATAGCCCTCGTAACCCGGCAGGCCTTTGCGCTCATCGGTCGGCACACCCATGGTGCCTTCGCCGACCAGATGGTGGTCGGTGCCGGAAATCAGCATGGAACGCGTGATCGCGCAGACGGTGCCCGTGTGGTGATTCGTCAGGATGCGGCCCGATTGCACGAGCGCGTCGAGGTTGGGCGTGTTGATCTCGCCGCCGAACGCGTGGATGTCGGAATAGCCGAGGTCGTCGGCCATGATGTACAGAATGTTCGGGCGTTTCTGCGCGACTACGGGTGCGGGCGTCGGGCCGGGCAAATTGTCGTCGCCGCACGACGCGAGTGCGACGAGGCTGGCAACGGCGGCGCCGATCATGCCAAGGCGAAGAGAAGGGCGCTGCGATCGTTGTGTCGTCATTGTTGTCGTGACCGGATATGTCGGGTCGCCGATGGTAGCAATGACGTCGAAACGCCCAAAGTTCGATTTCTGCGTTGCTATGTTCGATCGCCGATATAGGCGTTGCAGCGTGATACCGGATATCACGCGCGCGCTGCTTTCGCTCGTCGGCGTGTACGGCTAGTTGCCTGGATCGAGTACCGGCTTGTCCGGATTCGAAAGCGTTTTGTAGGGGATTTGTGCGGCATGCGGATTGGTGGTCGTGTCGTCGATCACACGCTCGACGTCCGCGGTTTTCGCGAGTTCGGTGAGGAAGGCCTGCTTGTCGAAACCTGGCGCGACGCAACCTTCGACGTAGATGAAGCGGCGTTGCAGCGTCAGCCAGAGCGTCGACTGTTCGCGCCAGTGCGTGGCGAAGTTGATGTTGGTGAGGCGTCGCTGCACGGCGTCGGCGATTTCCACGTCGTACAGATAGGCGTTCGACAAACGGCAGCGGCCTTCCACCCAGCAACTATTGCCGCGCTCGATCCGGTAATGGCTGTCGTCGAGCCATTCCTGCTCGGTTTCGAGCGGGCCCAAAGGCACCGGACAGTCGCCGATCGCTTTGGAGATCTGAAAGAACGGATCGTGGCCGCGATTGACGCGCGCCGGTTCGGCATGCGCGTGAGTGGCGGCGAAACAGATCAGCAGACTCGCTAGCCGCAATGGGATCGAGCGTTTCATCCTCATCAGCTCCAGGTGTCGGGCGTTGAGAAGATCAGACGGAACGACGGCAGTGGTTCGAGTGGATGCTGTGCTAATTATGCTGCGATCGCGCAGTCTCGTCAGTCAGGTTTTTACCGGCTCGTGCGACGATTCTCGACTGCGAACTTGATCAACTCGGCCTGACCTTCAATATCGAGCTTGCGTTTCAGATTCAGCCGATGCGTTTCCACCGTACGCACGGAGAGATCGTTGCGCTGAGCGATCTGCTTGCTGGACAGGCCCTCCGCGAGCGCGTCGAGAATGTCGCGTTCACGCGGCGTGAGCCGCTCGACGGGCGACTGCGTTGCCGAAGCCTGAATCAGACGCGCGCCCAGTCCCGCGCTGAAAAACTGTTTGCCTTCGAGCACCGCGCCGATCGCCTGGATGATTTCGGTGGCGGGCGAATCTTTGAGCACGTAGCCGCTCGCGCCCGCGCGCACCGCCTGGGTCACATACTCGAGATTGTCGTGCATCGACAGCATGAGCACGCGAATCGCCGGGAAGCGTTCATGAAACATGCCGGCCAGTGCGATGCCGTTCATCCCGTTCATGCCGACATCCATCAGTACGAGGTGGGGGTCCTCACTCGCGGCGAGGGCGAGCGCTTCCTGCGCATTGCCCGCTTCGCCGACCACTTCGAGGTTGCGCACCGCTTCGAGCCGCGCGCGCAAACCGTCGCGCACGAGCGGATGATCGTCGACGAGAATCAGACGGGCGATAGCGGGTGAGGCGTCGTTCATGGTCAGGTTTCCTGCAAGGCCGGCAATGTCGGCTCGGTCGATCCGAGCGGCACGCGTGCGGTGACGAGAGTGTGGCCGGCCTGTGAACTGAGCGACAGCGTGCCGCCCAGCGCTTCGAGCCGTTCGCGCATATTGCGCAGACCCACGCCCGAGCGCCGGCCGACGAACGCATGCGCCACGTCGAAGCCGCGTCCGTTGTCCGCGATGTTCAGTGTGACGGCGTCGTTCGATACTTCCAGCGCGAGCGCGGCGCTCGACGCCTGCGCGTGGCGCACGATATTCGTCAGCGCTTCCTGCGCGATCCGGAACAGCACGGTGTTGACCGCGTCGGGCAATGCCGCCGCGTGAGTGTGGGCAATCTGCGTGAAGCCGATCTCGATGCCCGACTGCTCGCTGAGTTCGCGCGAGAGTTGCTCCAGCGCAGCCGCCACACCGAGATCGTCCAGCATCGACGGACGCAGCGCATGGGAAATGCGCCGCACTTCGCGCAAGGTATCGCCAAGCCGCGTGAGGCTGGTGGTGAGCGCGGCCTCTGCCGCGGGCACGCGCACTTCGCTGCGCTCGAAGCGCGCCAGAGCGGATTCGAGCAGCAGTTTCACGGAGACCATCATCTGGCTGATGCCGTCGTGCAATTCACGCGACAGGCGCGCCCGTTCGTTTTCCTGCGACTCCACCACCTGCTGCGCAAGTCGCTTCAGCTTGGCGTCCGCGCTCCGATATTCGGTGACGTTGAGCACGAGCGCGCATAGCGCGATCACAGCGAGTCCGGCCACGGCGATCGCGTCGATCCATTTCATCGTACGATCGATGTTGGCGGCCGCGCCTTCGTCGATATGCGCGAGCGTGCTGTCCACGTCGTCGAGATAGATGCCGGTGCCGATCATCCAGCCCCATCGCTCCAGCGGCACCACGTAGCCGAGTTTCGAGGCCACCTTGCCCGTCGACGGACGATGCCACAGGTAGCGCACATAGCCGCCGCCGCGCGAGGCCGCGGCGAGCAGTTGCTGGATCGTCAGCGTGCCTTCGCGGTCGCGCATTTCCCACAGGTCGCGCCCCACAAGGTCGGGCTCGCGCGGATGCATCAACGAACGGCCGTGCATGTCGTAGACGAAGAAATAGCCGTCCTTGCCGAAGTCCATTTTTTCCAGCACATCGAGCGCGCGCATGCGCAGCATCGAGTCGTCGCGCGCATTGTCCTGGCCAGCGTTATAGAGCGGCGCGATCGCGGTAGTGGCGAGTTCGACGTAATGCTTGAGCTCGATCTCCTTGCTGGCCATGTACGCGGCCTGCGTGGTCGCGTGCTGCGTCTCGGCGAGCGCCGTGGCTTCCTGGCGCACACCGATTTCGATGCTCGCGATGGCGGCCAGAAAGGGCACGATCGCCAGCAGGACAATCTTGGCTTTGAGTTTCATCGTTGAAAAGACGGCCGACCGGCTACGTAGTATTACGTAGCCGGCTTACGTAGTTGCGCGCTTGTGAGGACGCTCACGAAGGCGAATACTACATCCCCGCGGCGTAGTGCGCCTTGAGGGCGTTTGCGCGGCGCGAGGAGCGCACTCCGGTTTCGCCGACTAATATCACGAAACCGGTTTCCGCGTGCCGGGCCACAAGCCCTGGCGCGCGGTGTCGATAATAGACTTAGGAGATGATTGTGGAGACCTCCCACCCTGCCGGCCGTTCATGGCTATGGCTGATCCTGCTGATCCCGTACATCGCATTGCTGTGGCTGCCGTTCTATAACGACACGCGTCCGTCGTTCGCCGGCTTTCCGTTCTTCTACTGGTATCAGTTCTTGTGGGTGCCGTTGACCTCGTTACTGATTTACGTCGTGTACCGAGGTGTCAAATGAGCGATACGAATCCTGTGAATCCGGTTGCGATGACCGTCTTTATCGCATTCTTCGTTCTCGTTACCGTGATCGGCTTCTTTGCCGCGCGCTGGAAACGGGGCGACCTGACGCAATTGCACGAGTGGGGTCTCGGCGGCCGCCAGTTCGGCACGGTCATTTCGTGGTTCCTCGTGGGCGGCGACTTCTATACCGCTTATACGGTGATCGCGGTGCCCGCGCTGGTCTATTCGGTGGGTGCGTATGGCTTCTTTGCGTTGCCGTACACGATCATCGTCTATCCGTTCGTGTTCGCGGTGATGCCGAAACTGTGGAAGGTCGCTCAGGCGAAAAACCACATCACGGCAGCGGACTACGTGCAGGGCGAATACGGCGGCAAGTGGTTCCCGGCAGCCGTCGCGATCACCGGCATTGTCGCGACCATGCCGTATATCGCGCTGCAGCTGGTGGGCATGCAGGTCGTGATCAAGGGGCTCGGCGTGACCGGCGAAATGCCGCTGATCGTCGCCTTCGTGATTCTCGCGCTGTACACGTATGCGAGCGGCCTGCGCGCGCCAGCGATGATCGCGTTCGTCAAGGACATCATGATCTACATCGTCGTGATCGCGGCGGTGTGGCTGATTCCGGCCAAGCTCGGCGGCTACGCGCATGTGTTCGACGCGGCCGATACGTATTTCAAGGCCAAGGGCGGCGCGACCGGCATCATTCTGAAGCCGACGCAATTCACCGCGTATGCGTCGCTGGCTTTGGGCTCGGCGCTGGCGGCGTTCATGTATCCGCATACGATGACGGCGGTGCTGTCGTCTTCGTCGGCGAATACGGTGCGCAAGAATGCGATCTTCCTGCCGGCGTACACGCTGCTGCTGGGTCTGATCGCGTTGCTCGGCTATATGGCGATTGCGGCCGGCGTGCATGTGAAGTCGGCTTCGGACATGGTGCCGGCGTTGTTCAACACGCTGTTCCCGTCGTGGTTCGTCGGCTTCGCGGCGGCGGCGATTGCGATCAGCGCGCTGGTGCCGGCGGCGATCATGTCGATTGGCGCGGCCAATCTGTTCACGCGCAACCTGTGGCGTCCGCTCGTTTCGCCGAATATCTCGCCTGAAGGCGAGGCTTCCACGGCGAAGATCGTCTCGCTCGTCGTGAAGTTCGGCGCGCTGCTGTTCATCGTGTTCCTGCCGACGCAATACGCGATCGACCTGCAACTGCTGGGCGGCGTGTGGATTCTGCAGATCTTCCCGGCGATCGTGTTCTCGTTGTACACGCGTCGTTTGAACACGCCGGGCCTGTTCCTCGGCTGGCTGGCCGGGATCGTGCTCGGAACCGGGCTGGCGATTTCGCAAGGCCTCAAGCCGGTGTTCGCCCTGCATCTCGGCGATGCGGTCTATCCGGTGTATATCGGCCTGATCGCGCTGGCGGTCAATATTGTCGTGAGCTTTGCCGTGTCGGTTCTGTCGCCGCGTAGAGTGGTGGCCGCGGCCTAAGCAATCGATGTCGAGATAAAGGAACGCCGCGGAGCTTGTTTGTCCGCGGCGTTTTTTTATTGTGGCTCGGAGCGCGACCCGCGCCGTTAGAACCGTTCCACGCTGAACGGCCGCGGGTCCACCAACGTTTCCTCGCCGGTCATCATCTCGGCGATCAGACGTCCGGTTATCGGACCCAAGGTCAGCCCGTGATGTGCATGGCCGAACGCGAACCACAAGCCCGCGTGTTTTTTCGCGGGGCCGATGATCGGCATCATGTCCGATGTACAAGGACGTCGGCCCATCCAGGGTTCGTCGTCGAGACGCTTGCCCAAGGGAAACAGCGTGCGGGCAACCGGCTCGACCGCCGCAAGTTGCGCCGGCGTCTTGGGCGCATCGAGGTCCGCGATTTCCGCACCGGTGGTCAAGCGGATGCCGCGCGCCATCGGCGCCAGCACGTAGCCGCCTTCCGCGTCGAGCACCGGATGATTCAGACGCGCTGTCCCCTGCGGCTCGTAGTGCATGTGATATCCGCGTTTGACGGCGAGGGGCAAGCGGTAACCCAAGCGCGTAGTCGCGCGATCCGACCACGGCCCCAACGCCACGACCGCGGATGAAGCCGAGATCGTTCCCGCTTCCGTATCGACCTGCCAGCCATCGCGAAGCGTGTCCGCATCGCCGATAAAAAACCGTCCGCCGAGTGCTTCGAAGTATCTGGCGTAAGCGGTGACGAGCGCGTTCGGGTCGCTCACGGAATCGGATGCCGGATAACGCAGGCCGCCCAGTAGCGTCTTGTCGAGATCGGGCTCCACCTGTTGCAGACGGGCGGCGTCGAGCGCTTCGAACTCGACCTCGTATTCGCGATGCCACTGTTCGGCGAGCCGCAATTCCGCGTCGCGAGCCGCTGCGGTGCGAAACACTTTCATCCAGCCGATCGGGCGTAAAAGCGCGCTTGCGCCGGCATCGACGGCGAGCGCCCGGTGCTCGCTCACGCAATGCTCGATCAGCGTCGCGTACGACTTCGCAATGGCGGCGTGCCGCGCCGGATGTGAGTTGCGCCAGTACTGCCACAGAAACGGCGCTGTCTTGAGGATGGCGTCGGCATGATAGCGAACGTCCGCCGACTGGTTGCGCGCATAGCGCAGCAACGTGTCGAGTCCCCGAGGAAACGCGTAGGGATAGACGCCTTCACGCTGAATCAGTCCGGCATTGCCGAACGAGGTCTCGTTGCCGGGCAGCTTGCGATCGACCAGCGCGACCTGGCGGCCGCGTTTCTGCAAATGCACGGCGACGCATACGCCGACAATGCCTGCCCCGAGCACAACAGTATCGAATTTCATTCTACTTATAGGCCTCGCTTGAAGTCGCTTTGTTCGAAGAGTTCCGCGATCCAGTCGACGAACGTTCGGGTCGCGCCGCTTGCGTTTCGGCCGTGCGGATAGACGATCGAAACAGGCACAGCCGACGATCGCGCACTGGCGAGTACTTCTTTCAGACGTCCTGATTTCAGATACGGCAGTGCGACGAATTCCGAGAGCTGGATCAGTCCCAATCCTTCCAGGCCGCATTGCAGATAGGCCTCTGTCTCGTTGACCGAGAAGCGGCTCGGCATGGTCATCGCGAGATCTTCGCCTTGTACGTGGAAGCGCCAGTCGAGCGGCCTCCCTGTCGAGTTCGAGATGTAATTGATCGCACGGTGATCGTTGAGCGCGCTCACGCTGTCGGGCTCGCCATATTCTTTCAAATATCGCGGCGATGCGCACGTGATCCAGCTCAGTTCGCCGAGCCGCCGCGCAATCAGACTCGAATCCGCCAGTGCGCCGGTGCGGATCACGCAATCGATGCCGTCGTAGATCAGGTCCGCGGGCCGATCGCTCAGGCCGAGCACGAGTTCGATGCCGGGAAAGCGCTGCTCGAATTCGCGCAGCCGCGGCAACACCATCGCGCGCCCGATCACGCCCGGCATGTCCGCGCGGACACGTCCACGCGGAGTCGCCGCATCGGCGGACAACTCGCTTTCCACGCGCGCGATCTCCGCGAGAATCGCCCGGCAGGACGTGTAGTACCGCTCGCCCGCATCGGTCAGGCTGAGCGTGCGGGTACTGCGCCGGAGCAGGGCGGCGCCCAGCTCGTGCTCCAGATTCTTGATCATCGTGGTCACCGACGAACGAGGCAGCGAAAGCGTCTCCGCGGCCTTGCTGAAACTCTGAGCCTCGACGATGCGCATGAAGGTCGTCATCGCTTGAAGTTTGTCCATGAGCGGGGCACCTGTCCAGGTTCGCACAGCGCCGTCCACAGGCGCGTTGCAGCGGGCGTTCATCTTACATGGAGTCGTTCGCTTATCCGACTTGAGCCGGCTGGTTCGAGGCGGGCGCTTTCTCAATTCCGTGAGGGCGAACAATGGCGGCGGCTTGCGCACCTAGACTCCAATTCGTCCGGCTGACTTCTGCGTGAAGCTGCAACGCACCGGCGTGCTACCGGTGACGGCGGATCGCACGAGCGAACGCCACTCGATCCATTCCCGAACTTCGAAAAGGTCTCACACATGTCGCACACTCAATCCATTCTCGTGCTCGGCGCCGGTGAACTCGGCATGGCCGTATTGCGCAGTCTCGCGCGGCGCAGCGCGTTGACGCCGGGCGTCTCGCTCGCGGTTCTCCTGCGGCCATCCACCCTGCAATCCAGCGATGCCGCCAGGCAGAAGGAAATCGCCGAATTGCGCGCGCTCGCCATTGAGCTCGTGCCGGGCGATCTGGCCGCGCAGTCCGAGGCCTCGCTTGCGGCGCTGTTTCGGCGCTTCGACACGGTCGTGTCCTGCACCGGGTTTGTCGGCGGCAAAGGCGTGCAGTTGAAGATTGCCCGTGCCGTGCTCGCAGCTGATGTCGCGCGTTATTTCCCGTGGCAGTTCGGCGTGGACTACGACGTGATCGGCCGGGGCAGCGCGCAGGACCTGTTCGATGAACAACTCGACGTGCGCGACCTGCTGCGCGCGCAAGGCCGCACCGAATGGGTGATCGTGTCGACCGGCATGTTCACGAGTTTTCTGTTCGAGCCGTCCTTCGGCGTGGTGGATCTGGAGCAGAACACGGTTCACGCGCTCGGCAGTTGGGACAACGCGGTGACGGTCACCACGGCCGATGACATCGGCAGACTGACCGTGGAGATCATGTTCGCCGAGCCGCGCATCGCGAACGAGGTCGTGTTCGTCGCTGGAGATACGGTGACATATCGTCAATTGGCGGATGCCGTCGACGCGATGCTCGGGCGCAAGGTTCGCCGCGTCGAATGGAGCGTGCCGCAATTGCAAAGCGAACTGGCCGAGGAGCGCGACAGCTCGATCAGGAAGTACCGCGTGGTGTTTGCGGAAGGTGAGGGCGTGTCATGGGACATGGATCGCACGTTCAACGCGCAGCGCGGCATGGCGGTTTGCAGCATGGAGCAGTGGATGCGCGAAAACCTTCTGATGAGCGAGGGCGTGTCGCTTCAGTGAGCGCGCAATCGGGCGGCGCGGCGAGTCGGAGCGGAAGGTCGAAGCGGAAGGTCCAAGAAGGCCAAAGCAGCAGGCGAATCATCAAGCCGGAACGCCCCGCCGAGCACGGCTCCGCTCAAGTAAAATGCGCCTCGCGCGCGGTCCGCGAATCGACTTGCGGCCGCCCAGGCGCCGACAGCGTGTAAACTGGCGACTTTTTTGTCTCCGGTGGTATGTTGCAAGCCCCCCAGCGCACCGCCCTCAGCGGCCCGGCGCTCATTCGCTTACTGGCACGCCTCGCGGATGTCGATGTCCCCGAATCCAGGCAATCGCTCTCGGACCGGCTCAGCCAATGGCTCGGCTGGACCGACGCCATTGCGCTGTCCTCGGCACTAAGCGGCAATCCGCCGGCCGTCGCCGCCGGCGCGCGAAGCTTCGGCAGCGCCGAAGAGTCGGAGTACGTGCGCGCGCGCAGTTCGCTCGCGAAGAACATCACGGGCGATAGCGTGTTCGCAGCCGACAGGCGGCGTGGTCCCGCGCATGCGTCCGCACAGGCGGCGTCGCAGAATACGCCCGCGGAGCCGGTGGCCGATTACGCGGTTTTCCGTCAACGCTACCTCTCCATCCAGCAGTCGATGGAAATGGCGATCGGCAATCTGCGCGGCCGCCTGCGGGGCATGCTGGCCGCCAGAACGCCCGCCATGGCGCGGCTTGCCGTGGTGGATGCGGTGATGGAGCGCGCGCTGAGCGAGCGCGAGCGCAATCTGCTGGCTGCCGTGCCCGTGCTGCTGGCCGGGCACTTCGAGCGCTTGCGCGCGGCCGAGCAGGCGACGCTGGCCGCCGCCGAGGCCGGCGAGGCCGCCGAGGCCGGCGAGTCCGCCGAATCCGCCGAATCCGCGGACGACGCCAGAAGCAATGCGGCAAGCAGCGCCGCAAGCAACCCAGCGGCGCCCACGCCCGGCGCATGGCTGAATGTGTTCCGCAAGGACATGCAAAGCGTGTTGCTTGCCGAACTGGATGTTCGTTTACAACCGGTCGAAGGGTTGCTCGCCGCCCTTCGCGCCAGCTAACTGGGACACTATGTCCAGATATCGTATTGATCTCGTTGTGTTTTTGGCCGGTCTGGCCGCGGTGTGCTGGATCGCCGCCGGCTACCTCGGTTCGAACCCGCTGGCGCTGGCCGTCACCTTACTGATTGGCGTGTGCTACCTGGCGGGCGCGCTCGAATTGCACCGCTACAACCAGGCCACCGCCACGCTCGCGCACGCGGTCGCCGGGCTGTCCGGGCCGCCGCCGAATCTCGGCGCATGGCTCGAGCCGGTGCATCCGAGCTTGCGCAACGCGGCGCGCCTGCGTATCGAGGGCGAGCGGGTGGCGTTGCCGGGTCCGGCGCTGACGCCTTACCTGGTCGGCTTGCTGGTGCTGCTCGGCATGCTCGGCACGCTGCTCGGCATGGTGGTGACCTTGCGCGGCACCGGCATGGCGCTGGAAAGCGCGACCGACCTGCAAGCGATCCGCGCTTCGCTCGCCGCGCCGGTCAAGGGCTTGGGCTTTGCGTTCGGCACCTCGATTGCGGGCGTGGCCACCTCCGCGATGCTGGGGCTGCTGTCCGCGTTGTGCCGTCGCGAGCGCCTGCAGGCAGCGCAGATGCTTGACGTGAAGATCGCGACGACGCTGCGCATCTACTCGCAGAGTCATCAGCGCGAAGAGGCGTTCAGGCTTTTGCAGCGACAGACTGAAGTGATGCCCACGCTGGTCGACCGGCTGCAGACGATGATGTCGGCCATCGAGCAACAAAGCCTCGCGTTGAACGAGCGGCAGATCGCCAGCCAGGAGGCCTTCCACGGCAGGGCCGAGGCCGCTTATACGCGCCTCGCCAGTTCGGTCGAACAGTCGTTGAAGGAGAGCGTGGCGGACAGCACGCGCGCCGCCGGCGCGGCGCTGCAGCCGGTCATGGAAGCCACGATGGCCGGCCTCGCGCGCGAGACGACGGCCTTGCACGACACCGTCACGCACGCTGTGCAGCGGCAACTGGACGGCCTGACGAACGGCTTCGAGACGAGCACGACGACCGTCGCGGATATCTGGAACAAGGCATTGGCGGGACATCAACGTTCGAGCGAGGAACTGGCGCAGCATCTGCGCGACTCGCTGGATCGTTTCACCGACACTTTCGAGCAACGCTCGGCCGGTCTGCTGGATGGCGTGTCCGCGCGGCTGGAAAGCACAGCGGGAAATGTCTCGCAGGCGTGGAACGAGGCGCTGTCGCGTCAGGAGAGCGCCGGCGAGAAGCTTGCGGCGAGCAACCAGCAGGCATTGGCGGCGGCCGCTGCGACTTTCGAGCAGCACGCGGCGTCCCTGCTGCGTGGCGTGGGGCAATCGCACGCGGACTTGCAGGCCGAGCTGGCTTCGAAGGATGAACAGCGGC
Source organism: Paraburkholderia sp. NPDC080076 (assembly GCF_050281145.1). Lineage (NCBI taxonomy): Bacteria > Pseudomonadati > Pseudomonadota > Betaproteobacteria > Burkholderiales > Burkholderiaceae > Paraburkholderia > Paraburkholderia sp. NPDC080076. The sequence goes on from NZ_JBNNWQ010000001.1 coordinate 774,747, forward strand.
TCGCGGTGTGGACCGAGACGCTCGGCGCGATGGCCGCGACCTTGAGCAAGGAATGGGAGCAGTCGGGCGCGCGCACTGCGACCCGTCAGCAGGAAATCTGCGAGACGCTGGCGCAAACGGCGCGTGATATTTCGGCTCAAACGCAGGCGCACGCCAGCAAGACGATTGCCGAAATCGACCGGCTGGTCGAGGCCGCGGCGGAAGCACCGAAAGCCGCGGCGAATCTGCAGGCCGAATTGGCCTCGCGGGATCAGCAACGGTTGGCAGCCTGGACCGAGACGCTCGGCGCGATGGCCGCGACCTTGAGCAAGGAATGGGAGCAGTCGGGCGCGCGCACTGCGACCCGTCAGCAGGAAATCTGCGAGACGCTGGCGCAAACCGCTCGCGACATATCGGCTCAAACGCAAGCCCACGCCAGCAACACGATTGCTGAAATCGACCGGCTCGTGCAGGCCGCGGCGGAAGCGCCGAAGGCTGCTGCGAACCTCCAGGCCGAATTGGCCTCGCGGGATCAGCAACGTCTGGCAGCCTGGACCGAAGCGCTCGGCGCGATGGCCACGACGCTGAGCCAGGAATGGGAACAAGCGGGCGCACGCACCGCGAGCCGTCAGCAGGAAATCTGCGAGACGCTGGCGCAAACCGCGCGCGACATCTCGGCCCAGACGCAGGCCCACGCCAGCAACACGATCGCCGAGATCGGCCAACTCGTGCAAGCCGCCTCGGAAGCGCCGAAGGCCGCGGCCGAAGTCGTCGCCGAACTGCGCCAGAAGCTCTCCGACAGCATGGTCCGCGACACCGCGATGCTGCAGGAGCGCGCTCGCTTGCTGGAAACGCTGGAAACCCTGCTCGACGCCGTCAATCACGCGTCCACCGAGCAGCGCACGGCGGTCGACGCGCTCGTCGCCACGTCGGCGGATTTGCTGGAGCGCGTGGGCACGCGCTTCACCGACAAGATCGAACTCGAAACCGGCAAGCTGGGCTCCGTTGCCGCGCAAGTCACCGGCAGCGCCGTCGAAGTGGCAAGTCTCGGCGAAGCGTTCGGCGCCGCCGTGCAAGTGTTCGGCGAGTCGAACGACAAGCTGGTGACGCACCTGCAACGTATCGAAAGCGCGCTCGACAAATCCCTTGCGCGCAGCGACGAACAGCTTGCGTACTACGTGGCGCAAGCGCGGGAAGTCATCGACCTGAGCGTGATGTCGCAGAAGCAGATCGTCGAAGACCTGCAGCGGCTCGCCGGCCGGCGCGCATCGGCGGGAGCTGAAGCGGCATGAGCGAGGACATCGACGGCGGCGTGGAGCTTGTCGCGCCGATCTGGCCGGTTTTCGGCGACCTGATGTCGGTGCTGCTGGGCGCCTTCGTGCTCATCCTCGTGGGCGTGATCGGCGTGCAACTGGAGCTTTCGAGCAAGCTGGAGCAGGAGGTCAAGCAGCGTCAACTGGAAACGCAGCGCCGCAAGACGCTCGAGCAGGCGCTCGCGGGTCCGCTCGCCGCCGGGCGCGTGACGCTGGTGAACGGGCGCATCGGCATCAGCGGCAATGTGCTGTTTGCGCTGAACTCGGATCAGTTGCAGCCGCAAGGCCGGGATCTGCTGAAGAGTCTGGCCGGGCCGCTGTCCGCGTATCTCGGCGCCAATGACGAAATCCTGATGGTGAGCGGCTTTACCGACGACCAGCGGTTGCGCGAAGGCAATCGCCGTTTCGCCGACAATTGGGAACTGTCGGCGCAGCGCGCGCTGACGGTGACGCGCGCGCTGATCGACGACGGCGTGCCCGCGTCGTCGTTGTTCGCGGCGGCGTTCGGCTCCGGGCAACCAGTGAGCTCGAATACGGACGAACAGGGACGCGCCAAAAACCGTCGTGTGGAAATCGCGCCGGTGCCGAGGCCGTCGACTGCAACGGTGAAGCCACGTGATTAACGGCGGCGACAGCGATCCGGCAAGCGGAGCCCGTGCGACGCTCGACGCGTGGCGCGAGCGCGGCGCGGATCGCCTGGATCCTGTGCGCTTCCATTTCATCGATGCGTTCGAGCGGCGCGCGGCCGCCCACGGCGGCGAAACACGACGGATTCTGGACGAGCGGCTGTCGGGTCTGCTGGACGCGTATGCCGCGCAAATCGAACGCGCGGCCTCTTCGGCTAACGACGCAGTTGCTCACGGCGCGGGCGAATCCGCGGATGCAACGCTGAAAGGCCTCGTCGATTACATCGCGAGTCAGGATCATGTGCCTGCGGCGAGCGGATTGCCGCACTCCGCTTCGTATCCCGAACTGCCCGCGCTGGATTATTTCAGGGAAGTCTGGTCGAAAGTCCGTACCGAGAAGCAGATGCGGCAGTCGCTGGAACACGTGCCAGGAAACGCCGGCCCGCTCAACTCGAGCAGCCTCGTGCACCGGGCGCTCTCACTCATGCGCGAAGTTTCACCGGGCTACCTCAAGCAGTTTCTGTCCTACGTCGACGCCTTGTCGTGGATGGAGCAGATGAATGGTGGCGCCGCGCCCACCGGTAAAGACGCGCCTCGCGGCGGCAACGCCGGCAAGAGCGCTCGCGGCAAAGCACGCTAGTGCGATATGCGCCGGAATGTTCCCGGCGCTTCTTCCCTCATGGCTGACGACGCTCAGTCGAAATCGAACACGTCGAAAATCGAGCGTTTTTTCTTCTGCGTCCGATAGTCCGTTCGACGGTCGTCGTATCCACGCTGGTGGTTATCGTACGAATGCTCGCGCTCCCGGTAGCCGTCGCGGCTTGCACCACGCGGCGCGGGCGGTGCGTCGGCACTTGCCGCGTCCTGCGCAATCAGCTTGTCGAGTTCCCCTCGATCGAGCCACACACCCCGGCAGTCCGGGCAGTAATCGACTTCGATCGAGCGACGCTCGGTCATCAGCAGGTCGGTGGTCTTGCAAACGGGGCATTTCATAGTGTCGCTCCTCAAGAGTAGAAAGACATCGAATGCTGGACCGGGCGAGCCGCCCGATCCGGAAACAAACCATCACACGGTATCGACCGTTGCCCGGTGCTGAGTGCGCTTCGATTTCGCGCGGCGCACCAGCATGTTCATCGCCTCGACGAAACCGGAGAACGCCATCGCCACGTAGATGTAGGCCTTCGGCACGTGTGAGCCGAAACCTTCCGCAATCAGCGTCATGCCGATCACGAGCAGGAAGCTGAGCGCGAGCGTGACGATGGTCGGGTTGCGATCGATAAAGCGTGACAGCGGGCGTGCGGCGAACAGCATTGCCAGGACCGCGCTGATCACCGCGACGAACATGATCGGCATGTGTTCGGTCATGCCGACCGCGGTGATGATGCTGTCGACCGAGAACACCATATCGAGCACCAGGATCTGGCCGATCGCGGCCGCCACGGTCAACTGGACGGTGCTGCCCGTCTTGCTGCGTTCCTCTTCGGCATGGACCACGTGATGGTGAATTTCACGCGTCGCCTTCCAGACGAGGAACAGGCCACCGCCGAGCAGGATCAGATCGCGCCACGAAAACGCGTGGCCGAAGAGCGTAATGGCCGGCGCGGTCAACTGCGCGATCCACGCGACCGTGCCGAGCAGGCCGAGCCGCATCACGAGCGCGAGCATGATGCCGATGCGCTGCGTGTGAGCACGTTGCGCTTCCGGCAGCTTGTTGCTCAGGATCGAGATGAAGATCAGGTTGTCGATGCCGAGCACGATTTCCATCACGACCAGCGTGAGGAGCGCGGCCCATGCGGCGGGGTCGGCAACGAGTGTGAGCAGAGTGTCCATGGTGTCCGTTGGCGAATGAATGCGGGTGACGTCGGATTAGCGTCATGATCGCCATCTTCTGGCTTCGGATAAATCAGTGATACTCTGAGCGACGTATCGTTTTTTTCGAAGTGTTACGCCATGCTCAACTACCGTCATCTGTACTATTTCTGGATCGTCGTGAAAGAGGGCGGCTTCGCGCGCGCGGCCGAACGGCTCGACATGGCGGTGCAGACCATCAGCGCGCAGGTTCGGGAGCTCGAAAAATCGATCGGGCGTCAATTGCTGAAACCGGCGGGGCGCGGCGTCACGATGACGGAAGCCGGCGAGACGGCGTTCAATCGCGCGGAACAGATTTTTCAGCTCGGCGAGGCGCTCCTCGACGAGATGCGCGAGGCCGGAGGGGAAGGCGTGGTGCGGCTCGCCGTCGGTCTGTCCGACGGCATTTCAAAGCTCGCGGCGCACGCGATGCTGGCGCCGGTGCTCGGTACGCCGTCGCTGCGGCTCTTGTGTCACGAGGGCGAGCACGCCGAATTGATGTCGGAACTCGCGCTGCATCGGCTCGATCTGGTGCTCGCTTGCCAGCCGGCGCCGCACAATGCCGACCTGCGCGTGCTGAGCCAGCGCCTCGCCGGTTCGCCGGTCGACTGGTATGGCCCGACGGAAATCGTCCGCAAGTCCGCGCGCGCGGGCTTTCCGCAGTGCCTCGCGGACGTGCCCGTACTTTTGCCGACCCGCCACGCCGCCTTGCGCGCGCGGCTCGACCGCTGGTTCGACACGCAGGGCATCCGGCCGCGCATCGTCGGCGAATTCGAGGACAGCGCGCTGATGGCGGTGTTCGCCGCGCGTGGCCTCGGCGTGTTTCCGCTCGCGGAACTCGGCGCGGAGGACCTGTCGCTGCTGCGGGGCCTGCGCTGGCTTGGCCGCGCGGATGGCGTGATCGAGGAGATTCACGCCATCCGCTCGCGTCGCGGGCAACATCACGGCCTCGCTTCTCAGGTGGTGGCCGGCGCGCGTTGATAACTGCGCATGACGCGCGACGGAAGCCCGTGACGGTTGGCGGCCGGCGTCAGATTGGGTCCCCACGCGTTCAGGATGGCCGCGAGCAGGGCGATTTCGCCGTCCGCCAGATAATCGTCCGCGACCGTAACGGCAACACACAGGCGAATGATCTTGCGGCGCAACGCAGGATCGTCGATTTCGTCGATCAAGGTCGTGAGCATGGCCGGATCGAGACGGCCCACCGGCGGCGCGAACGACAGATGCGCGACCGAATGGTCCTCGCACAGCGTTTGCACGATCTGCTCGAACTGCGCGGGCGCGAGACCGAGTTCGCCGGCGATATTCAAGCGCTGCAGCACGCGCTCTTCCGAACTGCACACGTGACCGTCCGAAGTGAGGGCCAGCGCGACGATGCGTGCTGCGGCTTGCGGGCTGTTACGCGGATAGGTTCGCATGATTTTTTCCTTGCGTGGACGATGTCCGTAGTGAAGATGAGCTCCAGTCTGCGGTGCGTTCAGGATCGGATAAACCGGCTAATTACGAAGCGAAGGTTCGGAAAAGACGAAGCTCGGCGAGGCGATCACGAAGGCGATGTTTGAAGAATGCTCGTGTGCCACGGCATGTCCCGCGTTCGCGCTCGAACGTTTGCAGCGTTTGATTACATCGTGACGGCTTTCTATGTTGAAAGCTGCTCATACCGGCATCCCGCGCGGCTAGCGGGAAGTTCTTTCCTCCGACAAATCACGGCCTCTCAAGCCCGCAACTACATTCCGCGAGTCATGTCCGCAATTCCGTCCAGTCTCCGGCAGCAGATACGTTTCTGTACCAGCAGCGACGGCGTGCGCATCGCCTATGCGGTTTCGGGCACCGGTCCCGTGATCATCAAGGCGGCGAACTGGCTGAGCCATCTCGAACTCGATCTGAAGAGTCCCGTGTGGAGCCATCTTGTCGAGGAACTGAGCCGCAATCACACGCTCGTGCGCTACGACCAGCGCGGCTGCGGCTTGTCTGATCGCGACGTAGCGGAGATTTCATTCGAAGCCTGGTTGCATGATCTCGAGGCGGTGATCGACGCGAGCGGCGTCGAGCGCTTCACGTTGCTGGGCATATCGCAGGGCGCGTCGATTTCCGTCGCTTACGCGGTCGCGCATCCGGAGCGCGTGAAGCAATTGATCCTCTACGGCGGCTATGCGCGCGGCAAGCTCAAGCGGCACGGCGGCGACGCGATGCGCGACGAGGCCGAAACGCTTGTCAAACTCGCCGAACTCGGCTGGGGGCAGCAGAATCCGGCTTTCCGGCAATTCTTCACGACGCAGTTCATCCCTGGCGGCACGCCCGAGCAGCATCGCTGGTTCAACGAACTCGAACGCATGACCACCACGCCGCGCAACGCCGCGCGAATCATGCGGGTCTTCAACGAGATCGATGTCGTCGATCTGCTCGAACAGGTCACGTGCCCGACGCTTGTGCTGCACGCGAGTGGCGATGCCCGCGTGCCCTTTGAAGAAAGCCGCCTGCTTGCGGGACAGATTCCAGATGCGCGATTCGTGCCGCTCGAAAGCGAAAATCATCTGTTGCTCGATACGGAACCCGCGTGGCTGCGCTGGCGCGAAGAAATCAGAAACTTCCTTTCCGCCGACATCGCCATCGACCCCGTGTTCGCCACGCTGACGCCGCGTGAGCGCGACATTGTCGAACTGATTGCGGGCGGACGCGATAACGCCCAGATTGCCGCGCGACTCGCGCTCAGCGAAAAGACCGTGCGCAATCACATCACGAGCATCTTTGCGAAGCTCGAAGTGGAGAACCGTTCGCAGGCCATCGTGCTCGCTCGCAAGGCGGGTTTCGATTCGCCGGCGGCCTGACGGTATCGTGCTCGCCCGGGCATCCGGGACACAGGTCCCCCTGGCACCGCACTAATTCGCGCCATCCGGGCTGTTTGCCGGGACCGCTGCCTCATGCGCGCTACGACCCCCACACGGAAAATTCGATTCAGACGGTGACCCATGCGAAGTCTCGCTGCGCCGCTCGAATCCCTTTTCCATCGAGGAGTAGTGCCATGAATGCCATCCAGGCTGAGTTGCCGTCCCAGCGTTATGCGAAATGTATTGAAGTGTCCCGGCGTATCCGCTGGGATATCGACCGCGACGTGATTCGCGGACGCCGCTTCGATCTCTCGCACAAGTTCCTGCCCGACGGTCTCACGGAAGTCGACCGGCTGCCGTTCCTGAACGCGGACGAACGCCGGCTGATGTCGCAGGTGCAGGGACGCACCTACGCGAACATGTTCCGGCTAGTCGAGCGTTTTGTCGGCGCGAAGATGCTCGAAGTAGGCCGCGATCACGCGCTGGGTGACCAGATCGCGCTCGAAGCCGTGATGCGTTTCACCGAAGAAGAACTGAAGCATCAGGAACTGTTCCGCCGCATCGAGATACTGGCCGGTGAGGACATGCCGACGGGTTACCGCTTCTTGCCGCCGACCGACGACGTCGCGAACTTCGTCCTCGGCAAATCGACATGGGCCATTCTCGCGCTGACCTGCTGCATCGAAATCGTGACGCAGGTGCATTACCGTCAGAGCATGGAAGTCGATGACAGTCTGTCGCCTCTGTTCAAGGACGTGTTCCTGTTTCACTGGAAAGAAGAGTCGCAGCACGCGATCATCGACGAACTCGAATGGGTGCGCGACGATGCGAAGCTCGATGCCACGGCGCGGGATGCGGCGATTGGCGACCTGATCGAATTGATCGGCGCGGTGGACGGTTTGCTGCAATTGCAGGCCAAGGCCGACGCGGAGTACTTTCTCGCCAATGCCGGGCGCACGTTCACGGATCACGAACAGGCGCGCGTGAAGGCCGGGATGCTGGATGCGTATCGCTGGCAGTACATCGTGTCGGGGGTTGAAGAGCCGCGTTTTTCCAAACTTCTGACGAGCCTGATCGACGAACCTCAGGGCGAGCGGCTGGGCGCGTCGCTCGCGCCGATCGTGCAGCGCACATTGAACAGTGTAATGCTGAATCAGATGTGATGACGACTGAGGCAGCAAGGCTGCCTCGGTTTTTGACGGCAGTGGGGTCTTGCCGCAAAGTCCGGATGAGTTAACACTCGCGGGTGAACATCTGCCCAAATAACTCATAAGGATGGACCATGCTTCGATTTATCGTGACCCGGGGCGTATTGATGTACGGCGTTTCCAGCGCACTGATTTCTCTTGGCATCCGGTGGTATGTTCGCTCGACGATCAGCGTCAGAGAAGTATTGTGGGCATTCGTTGTATTCCCGTTGGGCGGCGTTGCGTGGGGAGCGATGACGTGGTGGTGCGACCAGCCGGTTTCTCGTCGATAATCAACGATTGATAACAACTCGAATAACCGCAAACCGGAGGCAATTCTGGAATCGACATCGACGCTTCGAAGCAGATCACTCGCCGCTCTCACCACTGTACCTACGCCGATCCTCATTTTTGCCGGAGTAGCGTCCATCCTGCTGGCGCAATATGCGATCTCCATTTGCTTGGGCGGAGTATTCGGTTATCCGACGCCGGGTCTCGACCCGTTTGCCGGACGCCCACTGTGGCTCAAAATTCTATGGGTCGCTTTATTTGCGCCGCTGTATGAGACTTTTCTCTTTCAGTGGCTGATCATCAAGTTCTTGCGAGGGCCGTTGCGTCGTTCGTGGGGAGTTGCCGGCGTCGTATCCACCGTGGTGTTCGGCCTCGGACACGGGCATACCGATTGGCGCGCGATTAGAATGCTGGCCACCGCGGCAATTCTGACTTCGATCTTTATCATCGAAGCCAGACGGTCGGGGCCCGCCTTTCGCGCCACATTTGCAACGCATGCGATTTTCAACGGTTTGACGATCGCATTGAGCCTGTGACGATCAAGGCTGCTGCGCGTCATCGTTATAAAAACAATCGGGAATTCAATGCAGCCCACTTTGAACCGGATCTTGCTGTATGTGAAAGACGTCCCTAAGACCTGTGCGTTCTATGAACGACACTTCGGATTCGCCCGCAAAGTCGACCCAGATGACCGCATCATCGAATTGGTGTCGCCGCACGGCGGCGCCATCATCATGGTTCATCAGGCGGGGAAGGCAGTGAAGTCCGGACAAGTGACCGTCAAGCTCGTTTTCGATATTCGGGACGTTGAGGCGTTCAAGGAGCAATGCGCAAAGAACGGCCTGCAATTCGGCGCAACGCATCGGGCGGACGGCTACACATTTGCCAATGCCAAGGACCCCGACGGCAATTCCATCTCGATCTCCAGCCGCAGTTTCGCTTCCAGCCGCTAGACGCGAACGCCCGCGCGCGGTGAGTTCGATGCCGGGAAAAAAGGAGCGTCGATCGGAGGAAGACCGACGCTCAAAAGGAGAACCCACTGTCCACAGGTTCACACACACCGGACCGCCATCAATGCATGGGCATGTTTTGCATTGCCGGCTGGTTGTCGCTGAGCGCGCTCTGCTGGGCTGCGTGCATGGCGGCTACTTTTCTTTCCGCTTCCTGAATATCGGCGGGATAGTCGCTTTCGTCGCCGCGAGACGGATCGTAGCCGGCGGCTTCCAACTCCTCGAGTTCATGGCGCACTTCTGCGCGCGTGACTTGATGCGCGCCGGGCGTGGCCGATGTTTGCGCATAGGCACCGCTCGCCGTCGCCAGAAGGGCGGCGCTTGCGACGAGTGCGCCGGCTACGGCGCGGACCATGAGACGGTTCAGAGAGATCAGTTTCATGTCAAGACTCCTCGATATGCGAGCGCAATGTTCGAACTCGACGCGAGTCGGCATCAGCACGCTCTGAACCGGTAAACCAGCGGAGTGGATTTCTTATTCCCGGCAGCGCGTTGAGAAAAGCGTGGGAATAACCACCTCGGATTCCGCGTCTTGCAGTGCGTGAAGACACGAATTGGGGGTGATCAAAATGGACATCATCGACATGGCCCGTCAATCGGGAATGGCGGTTATTCTCGACGCCCGGATCGGCCGGGAGGAATACCACAGCGTGTGCGGTTCGCTGTCGGCGCTACAGAAATTTGCGGACGCTATTCGCCAGGCGCCGGTGAATCACAAAATGGGTGGCAACCGGCAGGAACGGCCTCGTGCGTGGGGGCCGAAATGAATCGAACGCGCATTGCGACCTGGAAGCCTCTGCTTGCGGGCGATATGCTGCGAGCCGCCGGGCGCGCGCCGCTGATGCCTTTTCGGCGGCCGCTGAGTTTGTCTGCGCGCGTTGTGAGGGAATCGACCGTCCATACTCTTCTGCGCCGCTGTCAGCTCGTGTCCGGCGTGGTTCTGCTGGTCTATCTTTCCCTGCACCTGATCAATCACGCACTCGGAATCTGGTCGCTCGATCTTGCGGGGCGCGGTCTTGTGCTGGCGCTGCGGGTGTGGCGCAGTGCGCCGGGAACGGTGCTCCTTTATGGCGCGTCGTTATTGCATTTTTCGCTGGCGCTGCGAACGATCTATGGCCGCCGTCACTGGAAGCTGCCGCTCACTGAATGGGTTCGGCTTTGGGCGGGACTGAGTCTGCCTCTACTGCTGATCCGCCATGTGGTGTCCACCCGCCTTGCCTCGTCGCTGTACGGTTTCGAACCGAACTACGAGCGCATCGTGATATCGCTCATCACCAGCGGCACGCAAGGTTTGCAGCTTGCGCTGCTTGCGCCGGGCTGGGTGCATGGTTGTCTGGGACTGTGGCTGCGTATGCGTCATCGTGAAGGGGCGCGGCGCGCGAAGCCCTTTCTGATTGCACTGCTCGTTCTGTTGCCTACGCTGTCCGCTGTGGGTTTTGTTCGAATGAAGCTGGCGGTCATGGCACTTCGTGTCGGACCATTGCACGCAGACCCGAAGCTGGTCGGGCATCAACTCGCGCTCGATGCATGGCGCCACAACATCCTGATGCTGTATCTGTCGTTGCTGATCGGCGCATTCGTGGCGGGCCAGCTACGTAACTGGCTGGAACGTCGGCGGCTTCGGAAGGCGATGATTGACGCCTGATTCTCGACGTTCATCGCGTGTCATTCACGACCCCGGATGTGCCGACGAGCTTCAGTGTGCAGCACAAAGAGAAGTGCGGACACTGAAGCTCGTCGGTTGTTGCGCGGCGAGATACCGTTCAACTAACAACGCAACTCGCCATGGCGAGGAGCGTATGCATCAGAAACGATGGCGAATGCCGACGCGGAATGCCAACTGGTTGTCCGCGCCCGGACCCGACGGACCGAAGAAGCTCGTGCTCGAGCCGATCTGCGCCTGCACATCGCCCGTTGCCGTGTTGTGGCCCGAAGCGATCTGGTAGATACCCAGCGCATACACGTCAGTACGTTTGCTCAGCGCGTAGTCGACGCTCAGGTCACCCTGATTCCAGTGGCCCGTGTTCGCGTTGCTCAAATGCATGTACGTATAGCCCGCGCCGACCGTCAAGGCCGCGGTGAACGCGTATTTCGCGCCTGCATCGTAAGCCGTGAACGTGGTCGCCGCGCCCGTCAGCGTTTCGAAACGCGTATTGGTGTAGAGCGCCCACAGCGTGGCCGCGCCGATCGTGTAACGGCCGCCGACACCGTACGTACGCAGGTCGCGCACGTTGCCTGTCGTCACGTTTGCAAGGGTGGTCGAGAAGGTCGGGACGGCCTGGCTCGGGAAGCGGATGTCCGTGTACGCGGCGCCGACGCTGATCGGGCCGTTCGCGTAGTTCGCCCCGAAGCTATACGCGCGCGACGAACCCGCGACCGGTGCCGCGGCCGTGCCGCTTGCCGGTGCGCCGGCAAAAGCGCCTGCCTGGTTCGAGAAGCCATACAACGCGCCGAACGTGAAGCCGGAGAAGTTCGCGCTGCTGAACTTGACCGCGTTGTTGATACGGCTGGACGTCAACTGGTCGACGTCGTTGATGTGATAAGCGTAGTTGCCTGCAACGGTTTGGCTGCCGGTCGAATACGTGCCGCCCAGGTAGTCCGTCGAAAACGAATACTGGCGGCCGAACGTCAGCGCGCCGACGTTGTTCTGCGACAGCCCGACATAAGCCTGACGGCCGAACAGTGCGCCGCCTTGGCCGAGCGTGCCGTTGCCGCTGTTAAAGCCGCCTTCCAATACGAACAGCGCCTTCAGGCCACCGCCCAGGTCTTCCGTGCCGCGCAGGCCCCAGCGGCTGCCCGACGCAACGCCGTCGTCGTATTTGACGAGGTGGTCGTGGCCCGTGCCGGCGCGGGCGTTGTTCACGTAGCTGATACCGGCATCGATCAGGCCGTAAAGCGTGACGCTGCTTTGTGCATGTGCGTTGAGCGTCATGCTTCCGAGGACGGCGGTTGCGAGCAGGGTCTTTTTCATCTTTTCCTTCTTCTTATAGGGTGGCTGCGCGGCGCAGGTTGTTGCGCGCGGCGCGAACCGGGTTGGCAAACGGCACCAGACATGAATCGAGCGCCCACGGCAAAGCCGCACGAGGTCGCGCAGGGAAAGATCGATGTCTGAAGAGTGCGATTGAACGGGGGCGAGACGACGACCACGTTGTGCGCGATCGGCGCCGCCTGGTGACGGACGCGTCGGAGCATCGGCGAATCGGTCCGGCGCGCGAGTGTCTTTGAAAGAAGCGAGCCGTCTTGTCCCGTTATGTCTTGCGGAATATATCGACCTGTTAACTTCTCGTAAACGAATTCGTAGGTAGTTGTCGTCTTTATGACACACAGTAAGGTGACGTGCGCCGTGGACACCTGCTGTTCCGCTCGCTGTATTCAAGCGGACATAGCCGGAGGGATGGGATGGAAGCTGCGGCAAAGCAGGCGGTCGGAAGCAGATACGTGCTCGAGTCGATGAAATACGCGCAGGGCAAGACGTGGGAAGCCGTGAACCGGCTGGCGCAACGGGTACGGCCTGGCATGCTGGAGACAGAGGCAAAGGCGGAATGCCATAACGTGCTCAACGAAATGGGCATGGACCGTATCTGGCATCCGATTCTGGTGCGCTTTGGCGAAAACACCCTGAAGGTGTTCAAGCAGCCATCGGAAGGCGACCCGCGGCTCAAGGAAGACGATATTTTCTTCGTCGACCTCGGTGTGGTTTGGGATGGGCACGAAGGCGACGCGGGCGCCACCTTCGTGGTCGGCAACGACGCTGGGATGAAGGCCTGCGCGGATGCCGCGAAAACGGTATTCGACGAGGTGGAACATTATTGGCGCACGACCCGCGCTGGCGGAAAAGCGCTATACGACTTTGCGGAGCAGCGCGCGGCCGCGCTCGGTTGGCGTCTGAACCTGGATATCAAGGGCCATCGCGTCAGCGACTTTCCGCACGCGATCTACAAGGCCGGCAACCTGGGCGATTTCGCCGATTGTCCGGACGCCGGCCTGTGGATTCTGGAAATCCAGCTTGCCCATCCGACCCGGCCATTCGGGGCGTTCTATGAAGACTTGCTGGTCTGAGCCTGAATCCGCAGCGAAGCAAGGCGCTCTTCGTTAAGTAAGTTACATCAGGACACCGGCGGCACTCGACCGGGTAGCGGCCGTCGGCAACTCGAAGCAGAAGGTCGTGCCCGTTCCTGCCGTGTCGAGCAGGCGTATCTGGCTATGGTGCAATTGCAGCATACGCTGGACGATCAGCAACCCCAGTCCACCGCCCCGATGCGCGCCGCCCGAACTGAATGGACGCTCGAACAGACCTTCGCGCTGCTCGGGCGGAATGCCGGGGCCCGTGTCGCTGACCGTGACCGACACCTTGCCTTCCTTATGCGCGAGATCGACTTCGACCGATCCTTCAGCGGGTGTATGTCGAATCGCGTTGTCGAGCAGATTCGTCAGCACGCGCTCGATCATGCCGAGATCGGCGCAGACGTTGGGCAAGCGTGGCGGAATATTCGCTCGCAACTGAATGTGCCGCGCTTCGGCCGGCAATTCGAATTTCTGAAAGACGTCCTGTAGCAGATCGACCAGCGAGAACTGTTCAAGCGCGGGTTGCACGTTGCCGTGTTCGAGCCTCGCCAGTTCGAACAAGGCCTGCGCGAGCCGGCCGACCTTGACGCTTTGCGCGAGCGCGATCGCCAGATAGCGTTTGCGCTCCGTCTCGCCGAGCGTGTCGGACTTCAACGACAGCGTTTCGAGGTAGCCGTGCAGCGAGGTCAACGGTGTGCGCAGGTCGTGCGAAATATTGGCGATCAGTTCGCGGCGCTGCTGGTCCTGCCGCGTCAGCGCACGCCATTGTTCGCCGATGCGGTGCGCCATCTGCGCGAACGTCGCTTCGAGCACGGCGATTTCGTCGCGCCGACCGGCCGGCGATGAACGCGGCACGCTCGGCTGGGTGTCGGGTTCGCCCTCCGCATCGAATCGGCGCATGGCGTCGGTCAGGCGGCGCAGCGGCCGCGTGATCAGGCCAAACGCGGTCAAACCGGCGAGCAATCCCAACAGGGCGACTAGCGCCATCGACCACAACGTCGTGCGCAGCACGGAACTGGCCGCCACGCGCGCGGCGAGCGCATCGTGTTCCTCGCCGAGCAGGACCACGTAAATATAGCCGGACGGCGCCTGTCCGCTCAATTGCAGCGGTGCTGCGCTGAACACCTTTTTACCGTCGACGCTGCGCGGGTCGTCGCCGAGAATCGGCAACGCGTCTCCCGCGATGAACTGCCGGATCGGCGCAAGATTCACCTGCTCGCGCTTGACGTGTCCCGCGGGCGCATCGTCGCCTTTGATGCGCCCTTGATTGTCGAGCAGATAGACCTCGACGCTCGGATTCACCCTCATCAACTGGCCGAACAATTGCCGGACCGCGTCGGGCCGCAAGCCGTTGGCGTCCATCAGCGAATTGCCATGAGCGATATGGTCGGCGAGATTGCGCGACAGGCTCTGTATCACTTCCTTCTCGTGCAGATCGCTCGAGCGGATTTGCAGGAGGGCCGACGCGCCGCAGCATGCCAGCAGCAGTACGGAGAAAACGAGCGAGAGCCGCTGGGTCAGCGTCAGATTCACGATGGGTCCTTCGGTGCGCCGGCGGGCGCCGGTGGCTCGCCGGGCACAGCGAGCTTGTAGCCGCGTCCCCAGACGGTCAGGATGCGCTCGGGTTGGGCCGGATCGGCCTCGATCTTCGCGCGCAGCCGGTTGATATGGGTGTTGACGGTGTGCTCGTAGCCCTCGTGCTGATAGCCCCACACCGCATTGAGCAGGTCCATGCGCGAGAACACTTTGCCGGGATGCTGCGCGAAGTAGTACAGCAGGTCGAATTCGCGCGGCGTGAGTTCGATCGGCTTGCCGTCGACGGCGGCCTCGCGCGTGAGCGGATCGATCGACAACCCGGCGATGCGCAGACTGCCGGCTTCGATTTTCGAGTCTTTCGCCAGCGCGTCGACGCGGCGCAGCAGCGCCTTCACGCGCGCCACCAGTTCGAGAACGGAGAACGGTTTGGCGAGATAGTCGTCCGCGCCGAGTTCGAGGCCGAGAATCCGGTGTACTTCGCTCGAACGGGCGCTGGTGATGATGATCGGCGTATAGCGCGTCATCGCGCGGGCGCGCCGGCAGATTTCCAGTCCGTCGACGCCGGGCAGCATCAGATCGAGGATCAGCGCATCCCAGCCGCCTTGTTCCAGCAGGCGCAGCCCTTCATTGCCGTCGGCGCTGTGCACGACTTCATAGCGCTCGTCGCGCAAATGCAGGCTCAGCACGTTGGCGATGTCGACGTCGTCTTCGACGATCAGGATGCGCTTCAAATTGTCCATGGTGGGCTTCAGCCGCGGTTCAGGGCGTGGTTGAGGAGAGGGGCCGGGCATGGCCGCCGGGAAAAACGGCCCTTGCGCCATTGTGCAAAATTTCCCGGCGGCGAGTTATCACATTTAATTTAACTTTTCGTGAGGACTTCGACACCGGCGGCGCTCTAGGATGTGGGCACTTTCCGCAGTATCAGGCTTTGGATGAACTGCACACCGGCTGCCGCGTGAGCCGGCGTGCCCACTTTAACCGACCTAAACGAACGTTCGGAACTGACATGTTACTCATCGTTCTCGCCTATCTCGGCGGCGCCCTTACGATTCTCAGCCCGTGCATCCTGCCGGTGCTGCCCTTCGTTTTCGCGCGCGCCGATCAACCTTTCGTGCGCAGCGGCTTGCCCTTGCTGGCGGGCATGGCGCTGACCTTCGCCCTCGTCGCGACGCTTGCCGCGGTGGGCGGCGGCTGGGTCACGCAAGCCAACCAGTACGGCCGCTGGCTGGCCATCGCACTGCTCGCGATCTTCGGGCTGACGCTGCTGTTCCCGCGCTTCGCCGATCATCTGATGCGGCCGCTTGTGAGCGCCGGCAATCGCCTGTCGAATTTCGCGCAGGCCGACGGTCAGCAGGTCCGCGCGGGTTCGTCGTTTCTGCTCGGCATTGCCACCGGTTTGCTGTGGGCGCCGTGCGCCGGTCCGATTCTCGGTCTCGTGTTGACAGGCGCGGCATTGCGCGGCGCGAGCGTCGGCACGACGTTGCTGCTGGCGGCCTACGCGGCTGGTGCGGCGACTTCGCTGGCGGTGGCCCTGCTGATCGGCGGCAAGGTGTTTACGGCGATGAAGCGTTCGCTGGGCGCGGGGGAATGGATCCGCCGCGGCATCGGCGCGTTGATGTTGTGTGGCGTCGCGGCGATCGCGCTCGGTTTCGACACCGGCATACTCGCTCGTGTCTCCACGGTCGCAACTTGCGGGCTCGAACAGAAACTCGTGGATAAGCTGTCGCCGAACGCGGCGCCGGGCAAAGCGCCGGCCGCGGGTAATCCGGCCGACGCGTCCGGCGGCGCGATGGCGACCGCCAACCCTGCACCGCAACCGGCCGCTAACGCCGATGCGGATTCCACCGTGGCCAATGCCGCGCAGGGCGGCGCGATGATGCGCACCGCCGCCGAGGCGGCGCCGCTGCCCGTCGAAGGCGTGCTGCCCCCGTTGAACGGCGCGGTCCAATGGCTGAATTCGCCGCCGCTTACGACGCAGGACTTGCGTGGCAAGGTCGTGCTGGTCGATTTCTGGACTTACTCGTGCATCAACTGCCTGCGCTCGCTGCCGTATGTCAAAGCATGGGCGCAGAAGTACAAGGATCAGGGGCTCGTCGTGATCGGCGTGCATGCGCCGGAATTCGCCTTCGAACGCAATATCGACAACGTGAAGAAAGCCACGCACGACCTCGGCGTCGACTATCCCGTCGCGATCGACAACAACTATGCGATCTGGCGCGCGTTGAACAACCAGTACTGGCCCGCGCACTATTTCGTCGATGCGAAAGGGCAGATCCGTTATCACCATTTCGGCGAAGGCGATTACGCGGAATCCGAGAAGGTGATCCAGCAACTGCTGACCGAAGCGGGCCATGCGAACGCGTCGAAGGTCGCTATCGGTATTGCAAACGGCGGCGCGCAAGGCGTGCAGGCCGCGGCCGACAACGCCGACATGCAATCGCCGGAAACCTACGTCGGTTATCAGCGGGCAGAGAATTTCGCGTCGCCGGGCGGGGAAGTGGCTGACAAGACGCACACGTATGCAGCGCCGTCGCAACCTGGCGTCAACGACTGGGGCCTCGCCGGTTCATGGAACGTGGGCGCGGAGCACGCCACGCTCGCGGCCCCGTCGGGACGCATCGTGTATCGCTTTCATGCACGCGACCTGCATCTGGTGCTCGGTCCGGGCAAGGATGGCAAGCCGGTGCGGTTTCGCGTGAGCGTCGACGGCGCCGCGCCCGGCGCGTCGCACGGCACCGACGTCGCCGCCGATGGCAGCGGCACCGTGACCGGACAGCGTCTCTATCAACTGGTGCGGCAAACCGGCGAAGTCGGGGATCACACTTTCTCGATCGAGTTTCTGGACCCGGGCGTGCAGGCGTTTGCCTTCACGTTCGGCTAAGGCGGCGCGAGCGAGCCGCCTCAACAACTCTCAACTGACCAAAAGGACTGACCATGCGCACGATATCTACCAGCACAGCGTCGCTGCGGAAGCGTTTTTCCGTCACTCGAATCATGGGCCTCGTCGTCGTTGCTCTGGGCGTGGTGGCCGCGCAGCATGTCGCGCATGCGGCCGAAGCCGCCACGAAGATTCCCGCGCCCGTACAGGACGAGAAAGCCGGTACGACGCATAGTGAAACGGCGGTGTTCGCGGGCGGCTGTTTCTGGGGCGTGCAGGGCGTGTTCGAACACGTGCGCGGCGTGAAGCAGGTCGCGTCGGGTTACAGCGGTGGCGCGGCATCGACGGCGCAATACGAAACCGTCAGCGACGGCGATACGGGACACGCGGAGTCGGTGCAGATCACTTACGATCCGGCGCAGATCACGTATGGACGTCTACTGCAGATATTCTTCTCGGTCGCGCACAATCCTACCGAGTTGGACTATCAGGGCCCCGACCACGGCACGCAATATCGTTCGGCAATTTTTCCGGTGAATGCAGCGCAGCGCGGTATCGCGCAGTCGTATATCGCGCAGCTCGACAATGCTCATGTGTTCTCGGCGAAAGTCGTGACTCGCGTGGAGGACTTCAAGGGGTTTTATCCGGCGGAAAGTTATCACCAGAACTTCCTCGCGCTGCATCCGGACTACCCATACATCGCGATCAACGATCTGCCGAAAGTGACGGACTTGAAACGGATGTTCCCGGATCTGTATCGCAACGATCCGGTGTTGTTTGTGACGGCGGCGCGATAGGGCGTGAGCTGACACGCACGGGCCGCACTTCTTCTACGATGCGGCCGTCTTCCAGCCGGATATAACGGTCGGCCGCGCTGAAATAGCGATCGTCGGGCGAGTCGCGATCAGCGTTCTGCCCTGACGCTTCAGGTCCGGCAGAATCTCGCCATAGAAAATCCAACGGAAGCTCGGGTCCTGATTGGCGGCCCATTCGTCGAGCAACATCACCGGGCGGCGTATCCAGATACGCCTGCACCAGCGTGAGCCATTTGCGCAGGCCGGTCGACAGATCGGAAGTGGTGAACGCGCCGTCGCGAACCGACACCTTGTGCGCGATGTCGAGGCGTTCTAGATAGCCGTGCGCTTCCGTCGTCAGCATGCCCTCGCCGGAGATCAGCGTATCCAACAGCTAGTAGTTCGAGAAGACCGCCGAAAAGAGCTAGCGGCGGATGTGTTGCCGGTGCAGATGCCGCGTCGACTTTGCTGGTCGCTGTTGGTTCGTCATCCAAACTAAATGCGGGGATATCGGCGCATCGATTTTTCAGTTCCATTGTGTCCTGGGACGGACTGATTTTCCAATAAAAAAGGATGCGAACCTATTTCTGCATTTCGTTCGAATTGGCCGGTTGGTTCGGACTAAGCAGTTGGCAACGGCTTCAGCGTATTTGTATTACCAATATAAGAATTGCACGCGAACAAAAACGACGAACAAAAATGCCGACAATGAGCTGACAAATCAAACATTTACGTTTTCACGCGCCCCATGAGGCAGAGCTTTTCCGTTCACCCTCGTTTGGAAAAGCTTCGGACGGATCCTATTGAAATTTTTTGTAATTATCACTTATCGACCTTGAATCGGGCACGTTACGCGGATGAAACGTTTATAATTCGTCTGCCAAAAACTTCTGTAACTAATACCGGACGGATTGGTCGATCACTGCCCCTTCTGTAACAGTTACATCACCGGTTGCTGCACTGCGATAGGCCGCTTTTCTTAGCGCGAAGCGGCGTTGGCGGAGGCGTGGATCGCTCCGATTTTGACGCACCAACACTTTCGGTGGCGCTGGATCGCGCGAAGAAAATTCGCGGGTCGATCGGTTTTTTGGGTTCCGAACCCGACTCGCGAGGCGAGGGCGCACCTCGATCACTGTCGAGTCGCCGGGTTCACGTCAATAACGGACTGTCAACGGTGAACGAAAAAAAATTGCATTAATTTTTCGTTATCCTAACTTTTTAAGTCGCGCATATTGGCGCGAAATTTGTTTATCAAATTGAGGTGCACTGACCTGTCAGTGCGAGCCTCGCCAGATGTTCGAGTCGCGTCAGCGACATGCATTAACCCCTTGTGATGTTTTCCCGGTTATTCGATCGGCGGGATTCTTCATCCCGGCGTCGACAGAGTTTTTCACGCTATCGGTGCGCACGGGGTGGGGTTGGTGCACGTCGCGCCGCTGCTCGGCGAAAGTCGGCATGCGAGCGGATGGCAAGTGCGTCCGCTACCGGATAGCAGCACATCAAAGCTTCAGCTTCATCAGCAATGAGCGCGGTCAGCGCGTTCTCAGGTTCACCTCTCTCTGGACTCAATAACGTCAAGGCGGGACGACTGATCGATCTTGCTGAATTCTCGGGGACAACCTGCTTTTAGCGAAACATACGGACAATGACGAGATACTTGAAACTATTGGGCGTTGCATCGGCAACAGTGTTGGCATCGTTTGCCGCGGAAAGCGCGCAGGCTCAGGCAAGCACCATCACGGTCTCAGGGCAGCAATACAAGTTGTGCGCGCAGGAAAATGGCAAGTGCTCATTCCTCGGAACGGGTTCGGTGGTGTTCGGTGCGGTTCCGCCCACCTCGCCCTCGGTGATGTTGAGCGCGCCGCGCACGTTCAGCAACGGTGTCGGCTGCTACGTCGGCGCAGTGTCGCAGTCGGACCCCGCGTTCGGCTATGGCAAGTCTTGCTGGGTTAAAGCGGTTGCCGCAACGCCGACTCCGGCCCCGACCCCGACCCCGAGCCCGACCCCCACGCCGACTCCCACGCCGACCCCCACGCCGACTCCGGCCCCGGCCCCGACGCCCACGCCAACACCGACCCCCACGCCGACTCCGACGCCGACTCCCGCGCCGAGTCCGACTCCGAGCGCGACGCCGTCCCCGACGCCGGGCGGCTCGGCCATGTCGTGCAGCGCGCCGACGCAAACGGCCGGCGGAACCGCGAACGGCGTGATCAGCGCCGACACGCCCACCACCGACGGCCTGCGCGTGTTCCAGAACAACGCCCCGTTCAAGCTGGCGATTACGACGAACGCACCGAGCGCGGATACCGTCGTCTGGTCCGTAGCGGATTCCAACGGTGCGATCAAGACGCAAGGCAGTTTTGCAGTCAAGGCAGGCGTACAGACCAGCACGATTCCGTGTACGTCGACGTGGTCCGGCTATGGCGCACTCACCGCCACCTTGCGTTCGAACGGCGGCACGTTGCCGAGAAGCGGCACGCGGCCGGTCGGTATCGCGACGTTCGGCGTGTTGCCGAACCTCAGTTCGGCACTGGGCACCGTGACGTATGCGCATCAGGATCAGCACCGCTTCGGCATGCAGGGCTTCAACGGCAACATCGCCGCGCTGCACGCTCTGGGCATCTCGTGGACGATCGACGACCGTCAGGTATCGGCCATGGAACCCAACGGTCCCAATACGTATACGCCGAACGTGAACGACCTCGATCCGTTCTACAAGGCCAATCCTGATCAGATGCGTATCGTGCGTCTCGATGGACTGCCGGCGTGGGATTCGAAGACCGGTCAGTTCAACGACAGCTACTATGCGCCGTCGAACATGCCTGAGTTCCAGACCTTCATGAGCAAGGTCGGCACCGATACGAGCCTGATCCGCGCTGCCAATTACCCGAATCAGCAAAAGAACTACTATCAGGTAACCTGGGAACCGAGCCTCGGCTGGGCGGATAGCGACGCGAACTTCGTCGCCATGTACAAGGCTGCTTACCAGGGCATACACTCGACCGATCCGAATGCAGTCGTGATGGGCACCGGCAATCCGTTCGCCGCGAACTGCGACACCTGTACAACGGGTTATCTGCAGAAGTTCGGCGCACTCGGTCTGTGGAATTACATCGATGCAGTCTCAACGCATGGCTACTGGAATGCGGGTACGTACCCGGCCCATCCGCCTGAATTGCAGGACTCCGATCCGAATCCGGCGAACCAGGCCAACGCGCTCGACAACCAGATGACGCAACTGCGTTCGGTCATGCAGGCAGGCAAGCCGAATATGAAGCTCTTCTTCACGGAAGCCGGCGTGAGCTACGATCCGGGTCTCAACTACGGTCCGAATGTGCCGTCGCAGAACCAGTTGTTCGCGCATGCGGCGGTCGGCGTGCGGGCGCACATCATCGTGCTGGGCGGCGGTGCACAGGTCACGACGCTGTTCTACGGTCCCGACTATCCGGGCGAAGTGGGATACGGCTCGTTCTTCGACCTGAACAACGCACAAGGCGCGTTCGGTGCGACGAACCTTTCGCCGAAGCCTGAAGCGATGGCCTTCGCAACGATGACACGTGTTCTCGACGGCACGAATACGCTGGGCCGCATCAAGAGTGCGCCTGCCGGAGTCTTTGCGTACGGGTTCCAGCAACTGGGCAATGGCAAGGTCGTGACCGCGGCGTGGACGCACAACAACGCGCAGTGGCCGACGAGCAACGGCACGTATAGCCAGAGCTATTCGACCAGCTATTCGCTGCAGGTCGACAACGCTGGCACGTCGGGCAATGTGACGAAGATCGATGGTTACGGCAATGTCAGCACGGTTGCCTACACCAACGGCCAGGTCGCGCTGACCCTCACCGAAGTGCCGCAGTACATCGTGTCGAACAACGCCACGGTTGCCAAGGCCAATGCGACTGTTCCGCTCGGTTACACGGGCCAATAAGCGGCTCGATTAGCGCGCTAAAAAGCAGTCCAATAAGCGCTGAAAGCGATGGACGCGCCGCCGAAAATGGCGGCGCGTCGATTACGCATCACGGTCAGGTCGGCGATGGCACCCTGTCGCCATTGCGCGCCGATGTCGATCGCAACCACCAAGTCCGACTGCGCTCGCCGCGCGTAAAGACGGTGAGAGCGGCCCGCGCTGCAAGATTCTCTACCCCACGCAACGCCTACCGCTGCGCATTCAAAACCTCGACACCCTTATCCGTAAAGAAGGCGAGCCCGGCGCCGAGCATCGCGTACTGGCTCTTGATCACCGGCATATCGTGCGGAACGGCGTCACGTAGCGCCGCAAGATACTTGGGCGTGAAGATGCGATTCCAGTTGGCGGCAAGCTGAGTCGCCGAACCTATCATCTCGTGATGTGTCGCGCTCCAGTTCACACGCAGCGGAAAGTGCACGAAACGCGCCGCCTGCTTCGGGTCGCCTTTCAAAGCGGCGAAATAGAAGCCCTGAGCGCGTGCTTCGAATGCGTCGTCCGTTTCGTCGGTGATCATCCCGTAGCGGTGTCCGGCATTCGCATCCGCGAATGACATTCCTTCGAGAGTGAATTTGACCGGCAAGGTCTTTCCGCCGCCAGTCCAACTGCCGGCAAGGCCCACGCTATTGGAAAAATCGAGTGGCTGGGCGCCGTTCGATCCATTGCCCACGAAGTGCAGGTTGAACGTGCCGTTCGCTTCCTGCAACTTCAGATCGCTGCCGGATTGTTGGCCGGTCAGCGCAATGTCCTTGAGGTAGCGGTAGTAGAAGTAATGCCCTTTGCCGACCACCTTCCCATGCAGCACGAGCGTCATGCCGACCTTCGCTTCGCCGACTGAGCCGGAATACTCGACGCTAGTCGTGTTCTCAGTCTGCGCGAGGGCAGAGTGATTCAGGCTGGTCGAAATGGTCAATAACGCGGCAAGCATCGCGATCGTGCGTCGCCGGGTCAGGCCATGAAGGCGCAATCGAGGTGTGTTCATGCGACGTCCTGTTATTGGAAGTCACGAGGCTAGCATGAACAGCACAGCGCGAGAATCGACCCAGTTCAGACCACTGAACTCCCGGCCGGCCGAAATCGACGGGAAGCCGCGCGTCACATCAAAGCGGCTGCGCAACATTCACCATCGCCTCGCGGATGAAAGCGAGCAGCGTTTCATCCGCTCATGTGCCGGCCATCAACTCCGGCTCCGTTTGCAGCGCATGGCGGAACTTGGCCTGCGTACGTGGATCGTCGCCCGCGTAGCTTCTGAAAAGTTCGAGCCAGCGAAGCGCAAGCTCGCGCGCTCGCGATGTCTGCGGTCCGACGCCCGCGTCGATCGCATCGCGCACGTCGGCCATCAGTTGCGGCCATTCCATCGCGCGCGTGCCGTAATTGGCGCGCATGAAGCGAATCTCCTCGGGCGACAGATACTTCTCGTAGATCAGCAGCTTGGTTTCGCTAAAGGCGCGCAACACATAGTCGCGCAACTGCGTCGAAATACCGATGTGCGTTTGCATCGACGGTTCGTTGTCGTGCATCAGATTCAGCTTGGCGAGCAGGCGCGGGTCGCCATTCGTGTCGCGCACGAGCATCGTCATCCAGCGCATCGACAAGGCGCGCGCTTCGTCGCCCTCGGGTGGCGCGCCGCTGTCCATCAAGGTGCGGACCTGGCCGATGAGTCCGGTCCATTCCGGGTTCGGCGCCTTGCGAGCGCGAGTCCGAAACGGCGCAGCGCCTGGATCTGATGAAGCCGGGCGACGTCGTCGCGGTCGTAGAGCCGGTAGCCGTTCTCAGCACGTGCCGAAGGCGTGAGCAGTCCGATTGCGTCGTAGTGGTGAAGCGTGCGGACGGTCAGTCCGCTGCGCTTCGCAAGTTCTCCCGCTTTCAACAGCATTCGAGCCTCCGGTCAGTGTGCACGTTGGAGGTTAGAACCTTACGCTACGTGAGGGTCAAGGGGAATCGAGGCCGTATTCGCGCGACCGGCGAACCCCGGGACATGGCATATTGGCGAACGGAGTCATCAACAGGAGCACACCATGCGGATCCAGACCTCTTTCCTTTTCGATCTCGACGGAACGCTGGTCGACAGCGTCTACCAGCACGTGCTGGCCTGGAAAGAAGCGCTCGACAGCGAAGGCATTCCCTTGTCGGTCTGGCGAATTCACCGCAAGATCGGCATGAGCGGCGGGCTCTTCACCAATCAGCTTCTGCGGGAAACGCACGGGGAAATCAGCGCCGAGCGGGTGGAGCGTCTTCGTCATGCTCACGCCGCGGCCTATCAGCGATTGCGCGCGCAGGTATGTCCGCTGCCGGGCGCGCGGGCCTTGCTCGACGCGTTGACGCAAGCCGGAACGCCGTGGGCCGTGGCGACGAGCGGCCGCATGGAGACGGCGGCGCTCAATCTGGAGGCGCTGGGTGTCGATCCCGCGAAGGCGGTGGTCGTGACGCGCGACGACGTCAAATACGCAAAGCCGGATCCGGATCTGTTCATCGCCGCGGCCGGACGGCTCGGCGTGCCGGTCGAAAACACGGTCGTGGTCGGCGACAGCATCTGGGACATGCTCGCGGCGCGGCGCTGTCGTGCGCTGGGTGTGGGCTTGCTGTCGGGCGGGTACGGCACGGAGGAACTCGAACGGGCGGGCGCACTGCGGGTCTACGACGATCCCGCCGATCTGCTGGAGCATCTGGACGAGGTTGCGTCGCGGCCGTAAAGGGCGGCTCTTTATCGCGGATTCCCAGAATGCATAAGCGCTGCCGTTGATCGCCTTGGCGACTTCGCACGATCGGTGTCAAGGCCCTGTACTATATTGTTCAGCGGAAAACCGCCTTGGCGACCGGCGTGAGAGAATCCTGCCTATAAGCAGGTCCGAGGCGCGCCGGAATGTTCCATATGCGAACATGCGGGAACCGGAGGCGGCAAATAGGGCGCTGCCGTGCGGGTTGCTGTGACCCTACGGCGGGCGGCCTGCCGCGGTTGTCCTCCAGCGGGGGCGTGACGAACCACGTGAAAATATGAACAATTTTATCCGACCACCTGTTATCTATCCGTCGACGGTTGTTTTCGTGGATGACAACGACAGCTACCTCGACGCGCTGCGGCGTTTCTTTCCGGACACCGCCACCAATCTGTTTTTTACACGGCCGCAAACCGCGCTTGCCTTCATCCGTCAGCATGCTCGCGAAAATTCGCTGGAGTTCGCGCCGGCGTCGGCATGCGTGAGCGAGACGGGTTTTGAGCGCTACATGGAAACCGCCGCGGAACGGGACATCCTGGCCCGCCGCTCCCGTTTCGCGGAAGTAGCAGCGGTGGTCGTGGATTTCGACATGCCCGGCATGAACGGCGTGGAATTCCTCTCGTCCATCTCCAATCTACGCTGCGCGAAAGTGCTGCTGACCGGAGTCGCGGACGAAACCGTCGCGGTCAAAGCCTTTAACGCGGGAATCGTCGATTTATACCTGAGAAAAACGGATACCGACTCCGCTAACCGGCTGGCCCATTTCCTGAAGGACGCCAAAATCCGGCATTGTTCGGAAGGCGGCTGGCTGGCCTTGGGCGAGAACGGCATGACGTATTGCGATTCGCGAACGCGCAAGGTCATCGACGAGGTGGTGGCCGCGAACGGTATCGTCGAGTACTACTGGCGCCCGGAACAGGACGCCATTCTGATGTTCGATCGCGCCGGCAACCCAAGTGTTTTCGTCGCGTGGGCTGAGAACGACTGGATTTCCCAAGGCGAAATCGTCGCGGACGAGGACGGCCCGGCCGAACTCCTGAAGCAAATGGCGGTGCGCGAGGTGATGCCGATCTTCTGGCCGAACCTGGCGTATCGCTCCGGCATGACCGTCAGGACGCTGACGCCGCGGACCATTCCGGGCTGGGATGACGTTTTCTATTGCTGGACCCCGATCGACAGGGCCGACGTGGGCCTCGACCTCGTGACCTTCGCGCAATGGCGGAATGAGCGGACCCGCTAAAGTTTGCCGACACGTTGAGCCACATGTACGCCATTCCGCCTGCCTTCGTGTCCGCGATGTTCGTGGTGTTCGCACTGTACGTTCTGATTACGCAGGGCGCGACGCGTCTATTCACGCCGTTCATCCTGATGTGCGTCGCGACCTTCGCCTGGCAAGGCGCATGGACGCTGCTGTTTCAGACTGAAAACCCGCAGACCGCGGACCTGCTGGTCAGATTCGGCTACCTCTTCATTCTCTTTCTGCCGACAACGTTCTACCACTTCGTGACGGAGGTGGCGGCGCAGCGCCGTGAGCGGCCGATATTGCTCGCGTCGTACGGTCTGTGTTTCGTTCTCGCGATACTGCTGCCCGGTAACGAAGTGGTGGCCGGCTATCAGCACTTCTTCTTCGGCTACTATCCGGTCGCGGGGCCGCTGCATCCCGTGCATGTCCTACAGACCGTCTTGCTGGCCGGGCGCAGCGCGCAGCTTCTGCTCGCCGCGCGCCAGAAGGCGGAGGGCGACGCGCGCCGGCGTCTCGATCTATGCCTGGCGAGCCTTTGCCTGTACTCGTTTGCCGCGATGGATTACGCGGTCAACTACGGCTTCGGGTTCTATCCGCCGGGCGTCCTATTCATCGGCCTGAGCCTTGGGCTGCTGGCGATCACCATCGTCCGGTATCACCTGATTCACCCGTATGCCGTGGCGGCGACCATCGCGCACGAGATCTCGACGCCGCTCGCGACCATCGGCATGCACGCCGACGAAATCGCCAGCGTATGGGGCCATGTGTTCAAGGGCTACCGGACGGCCGTTACGCATGGGCTGTATGACGATCACGACGAGTCCGGACAATCCGAGCGCATCGGCCAGCTTGCGACGGCGATCCGGCGCGAAGTCTCCGGCACCAGCGCGATGGTCGAAATGGCGCTCGCGTCTTTCACGCTCGATCGACTGGACCGCGGCGGCTTCAGCCGGCATTCCGTGCACCAGTGCGTGATGTCGGCGCTGGAGCGGTATCCGTTCAGCGGCGGCGAGCGTGAGCGTGTCACGGTGATGCCCATCGATCCCGCCATGTCTTTTTCGGGCTCGGATACGGTCGTGGTTTACGTGCTGTTCAACCTGCTGAAAAACGCGTTGCATGCCATTCGCGTGGGCGGCGATGGCGAGATCACGATCAGCGCCGTTCAGGATCAGGACTTCTGCGCGCTGCGATTCCGCGACACCGGACCGGGCATCGCGCCTGATGTCCTGCCGTATATCTTCGACGCCTTCTTCACCACTAAGCGGCATGGCAGTGGCGCTGGCATGGGACTCGCGTTCTGCCGTCGCGCGACGGAGCTGCTGGGCGGGAGTATCGAGTGCAGTTCGATACGAGGCATTCACACGACCTTCACCGTGCGGTTGCCGGCACCGGACACGCCCGCCGATCGCGCACTGCGCAAGACGCCCGCACGCTCGCCACGCCGGCGTCCACACTGATAGTCCATAAGTTGAAAAGCGGTGGCCGTTGCGACCGAATATCCGGCGGCCTGACTCCGTGCTAACGACCGGCCGCGGACGGCGCCGGCGTCGCATGGGCGGACAGAAAACGGCATACCTCTTCGTGGAACCTCTGGACGCCGGGGCTCGATTCGATGGCGCGCCAGCACCCGTGCACAAGTCCGGCGCCAATCCAGAGTTGCGCCTCGCCACCGGCCGCGTTGATACGCTCGACAAACACGCGCGCGTCGTCCCTCAACGGATCATGTTCGACGCCGATCGCCAGCGTCGGCGGCAGGCGGTCGTAGCGCGCCGCATCGAGTGGGATCGTCCACGCGGGGTAGGGCGGATGGGTGCCCCAATAGTGATCGCGGAACGCATGAACGTCGGCCAGCTTGAGCATCGGCGCCTGCGCTTCGGTTTCGCGTGCGGGCAATTGCGGTTCGGTGCCGAGCATCGGATAGACGAGAGCGAGGCCGCTTACGCCTTGAATGGCCTCGTCGCGCAGCCGCATCGCCGCGCTGGCTGCGAGCGTGGCGCCGGCGCTGTCGCCTGCCAGTTGCAGCGGCGCGCCGGCATGCAGATCGAACGGCAAGCGCCCTGCCAAAGCGGCGAGCGTAACCTCCATGCAATCGTCGTGCGCGGCCGGCGCGGGGTGTTCGGGGGCTAGCCGGTAGTCGACTGCAATCACATCGAGACCGGTGTCCGCGGCAAGGCGCGCGGTCACGATCTGATGACTGTCCAGCGAGCCGAGCACGAAGCCGCCGCCGTGAAAATACAGCACGGCGCCACGCGACGCCTCCTGATGCCTTGCACGGTTGCGGTACAGCCGCAGCGCGATCGAATGGCCCGCGCCGGTCTGGAATTCGGCGTCCTGCGTCACGACTTCATCCGGCAACGCAGGAGTGAGTGCCGCAGCGTAGCGGTCGTAAATCTTGCGCTGTTCAGCCGGCGTCAACGAAGTCGAATGCCCCGGATAAATCGCGGCGGTTCTTTCGATGAACGCGGCAATCTCTGGCTCAAGCATGTCCGCTCCCACTGGGCTTTGTCCTCGCGGGCAAGCCTATCACGCGGCCGGCGAAGGCGGCGGGCGGCAGTGCGGCATGCGCGTCGGCCAATGCCCGCACGTGCGCCGCGACGTCCGGATCGAACGCGGCGGCGCGCGGGCCGCTGGTATCCACGTGCAGCAACATCTGCTCGCCTGCTGCTACAGGTTCGTCGCCATCGCCGGCAAACATCTCGAGGTACAGATGCAGCCGTTTCGCATCGTGCCCGAGCAAGCGCATGTCGACGCGCACCTGCGCGCCTTCCTTGATCTCGTGCAGATAGTTGATATGCGCTTCGAGCGTGTAGATCGAACGCTGGCGTTCTTTGCGCACTGCGTCCGGCAAACCGATCAGGTCGATCAGGACGTCAGTCGCGAAGCTGAAGATCAGCATGTAGAACGCGTCGCGCAAATGGCCGTTGTAATCGACCCATTCGGCGCGCACCGTGTCGCGATAGCCAGGCAGGGCAGCGGGTTGCGGCATCGGCAGAATCGTCTCCGTAGTTCGTTTCAAAGGCGGCGGCTGGGGGCGGGGTCATGCGTCGCCGACGCGTGACGCGGGTGGCGCGCCAGCTGCGGCTTCCGCGCCCTTGAGTACGCGCGGTCCCCCTCAGTCAGCCGGCAGCATTCCATGCCGCGCCTTCGCCTCCGCAATCGCCGCCAGCACGCTCGTAATGCAATCGTCGCGGTAACGTTCGAGCTGTTTGATCGACCGCGGCCCGACCTGCTCGGCCGTGCCGTCCACGACCCGGTCGATCAGTTCGTCCGTTAGCTTCGGCGCTACCAGTTTAGTCCAGGGCAGCTCCAGCGCGGGTCCGAATTGCTGCATGAAGTGGCGCATGCCCGCATCGCCGCCCGCCAGCGTGTACGTCAGGAACGTGCCCATGAACGACCAGCGGATGCCCGCGCCGAAGCGGATCGCGTCGTCGATTTCGCCGGTGGTCGCGACGCCCTCGTTGACCAGATGCAATGCCTCGCGCCACAGCGCTTCCAACAGGCGGTCGGCGATAAAGCCCGGCACTTCCTTGCGAACGCGCAGCGGCCGCATCGACAGCGCACGATACACCCGCAGCGCGGCGTCGATGGTTTCCGGCGCGGTGCTTTCGCCGCCCAGCACTTCGACGAGCGGCAGCAGATACACCGGATTGAACGGATGCCCGACGATGCAACGCTGCGGATTCACCGCGCGCGCGTAAAAATCGCTCGGTAACAGACCCGACGTCGACGAAGCGATGATCGCATCCGGTTTCGCCGCGCGGCTGATCTGCTCGTGCAAGGCGAGCTTTAACTCCTCGCGCTCGGGCGCGCTTTCCTGAATGAAATCCGCCTGCCCGACGCAGGCCTCGATCGTATCGACGAAGCGCAATCGCCCGGGCGACGCACCCTCGGCAAGCCCCACGCGCAGCAGCGCCGGCCATGCGTTCGCGACGTTCTCGCGCAACTGCTGCTCGGCGCCCGGCGCGGGGTCCCACGCGATGACATCGAGCCCGTGCGCGAGCGCGCGCGCCACCCAGCCGCTGCCGATCACGCCCACGCCGATTGCCGCGAATGTTTTGATATCGACGATCACTGCCATTGCTGACGTTTCCTTTTTGCCTGTGTGTTGTCTGGTTCAGAAAGAAGCGCGTTGCATCGAACGCGCGGCGCGACTCTCGCAATCGACTAAGCGTACTGTCCCACCGCGCGCCGCTCCAATTGACGCTCGCCACGCGCGGGCAGACCGAGCTTGCGGCGTCCTTCGGCGGGCGTCAGCGCGCGTGCGCCGAGCCGTTCGATGATTTCCACCGCGCGTTGCACCAGCGTGCCGTTCGTTGCGGGCACACCTTTGTCGAGCCAGATGTTGTCTTCGAGGCCGACGCGCACGTGGCCGCCGAGCAGCATCGCCTGCGCGACCATCGGCATCTGCATGCGGCCGATGCCGAAGCCGGCCCACTGCGCGCCGGGCGGCAGGTTGTCGGCCATCGCTTTCATGGTCGTGGTATCGGCGGGTGCGCCCCAGGGAATGCCGAGGCAAATCTGAAACAGCGGCGGCGCGTCGAGCAGACCTTCCTTGAGCAATTGTTTGGCGAACCACAAATGGCCGGTATCGAAGATCTCCAGTTCAGGCTTGACGCCGAGTTCCTGGATGCGCCGTGCGCCGGCCCGCAATTGCGCGGGCGTCGATACATAGATGTAGTCGCCGTCGCCGAAATTGAGCGTGCCGCAATCGAGCGTGCAGATTTCCGGCAGCAATTCCTCGACATGCGCAAGGCGCGTGAGACCCCCGACCAGATCCGTGTTCGCGCCGAAGCGCATCGGGTCTTCGCCGGGACCGATCTCCAGATCGCCGCCCATGCCGGCCGTCAGATTGATGATCACGTCCGTGCCCGACGAGCGAATCCGGTCGACCACCTCGCGATACAGGTGCGGATCGCGGCTGCCGCGTCCGGTTTTCGGATCGCGCACATGGCAATGCGCAACGGTGGCGCCGGCCTTCGCGGCTTCGATGGCGGCCTCGGCAATCTGCTTCGGCGTGACGGGAATGGCCGGATGCTTGCCGACGGTATCGCCTGCGCCGGTGACCGCGCAGGTCACGATGACTTCATGATTCATGCGAACTTGTTCCTGTGGATTGAAATGCGCACCGCTCGGGATCAAAGACCCAGATAGGCCTTGACCGCGGGCAAGCCTTCCTTGCCGTCGTAGGTCTTCACGCCGGCAAGCCAGGCATCGAGTACTTGCGGGTTTTTCTTCAGATACGCCTTGGCGGCATCGGCGGGCTTTTCCTTGTTCATGACCGATTGCATCACCACGTTTTCGAGCTGCGTCGAAAAGCGCAGATTGCTCACGAGCTTGCCCGCGTTCGGGCAGCGCGTCAGAAAGTCGGGGGACGTCAGCGTATAAACGCGTGCTTCGCCGTCGTTCGGGCCGAATACGCCGTCGCTGCCGGTGAGATATTTCATGTCGATCTGGATGTTCATCGGATGAGGTTCCCAGCCGAGAAAGACCACCCATTTCTTCTCGCGGATCGCGCGATCGACCGACACCAGCATGCCCGCTTCACTCGATTCGATCAGCTTGAAGCCGCCGAGGCCGAACTGATTGTTGGCGATCATCTTCAGGATCGCCGCGTTCGCGCTGCTGCCGGGTTCGATGCCGTAGATCTTGCCGTCGAGCTGATCGCGGTGTTTGGCGATGTCGGCGAAAGTCTTCAGGCCCGCGTCGTATTCATAGCTCGGCACGGCGAACGTGGCCTTGGCGCCGGTGAGGTTAGGTGGCTGCAGCACCTGGATCGATTTCGAATCGACGAACGGCGCGATCGCCTTTTCCTGCACCGGCCACCAGTAGCCGAGCGACACGTCGAGCTGTTTGCTCTTCAGGCCGGCGAACGAGATGGGCACGGAGGCGACCGTCGTCACCGGCTGATAGCCGAGTCCTTCGAACACGGTCGACGCGAGCGCGGTGGTCGAGGTGATATCGGTCCAGCCAATGTCGGCGAAATGCACCGCGCGGCAGGCAGCGGGATCCTGAGCGAACGCCGGTAGCGCGGTAACGGCGGCGGCCGCGACGCATGCAAGATGGGCGAGCAGGGCTTTGATGCGTAACTTCATGACGTTCCCTCTTCTGACACGGGTGATAGCGTGTTTCGAACCGGGCCGCTTCGCCTGAGCAAACGAAACCAGGCGAAGCGGCCCCCGGACATGCGATACGGCCTGTGTGATGCCTGAACTGCACGAATGACGTAACGTTAATGCCCCATATTCCAGCCAAAGCGACCGCCAGCGACCCGTTCTTGCTTCCACGCGACAATGAGGGAAAACCTGCGTCGCCCGCCTTGCGATGCAACATCGAGTCAAGCGCGAATTTTGGCGTGCCTTGCCGGCCCGGCTGCTGCTTGCTACGCTCGCCGGGAACCCGCCCGCGCCCGCGTTTTTTATCTCATGATCGAGTCTGAGCACGATGCCCGAAGATATGTCGTTCCTGTTGCTGCCGGGCTTTTCGGCGATCGGTTTCATGTCGGCGGTGGAGCCGTTGCGCGTGGCGAACCGTTTTCGCGGCGATCTGTACCGCTGGCGCATTCTGAGTCTCGACGGCGCGCCGGTGGCCGCCAGCAACGGCATTTCGATCAACGCGGATGCCGCCATCGGCGACATCGACGCGGCGCGGACGCTCTTCGTCGTCGCGGGCTTCGAGCCGCTCGCCTGCTACACGCGCGCGTTGGGTGATTGTCTGAAGCGCCTCGAGCGCGCGGGTGCGACGCTCGGTGGGATCGACACCGGCAGTTTCGTGCTCGCGGAAGCCGGGCTGCTCGGCGGCGCGGACAGTGTGACCGTGCATTGGGAAGCACTGTCGGCGTTCCGCGAGCGCTATCCGTCGCTCGATGCGAGCCAGGAACTGTTCGAGATCGGCGCGCGCCGCATTACGTGTGCGGGCGGCACGGCATCGATCGACATGATGCTCGACCTGATCGGCCGCGAGCATGGCGCCGCGCTGGCCTCGGCCGTCTCGGAGCAATTCGTGGTGAGCCGTATCCGGCAGCGCTCGGACCATCAGCGCATGGAGATCGCGGCGCGTTATGGCGTGCACAACCGCAAGCTGATTCAGGTGATCGGCGTGATGGAACAGCATATGGAGGAGCCGCTCGCGCCGGACCAACTCGCGCAGGAAATCGGCGTGACGCGGCGGCAACTGGAGCGGCTGTTCTGTGCCTCGCTGAAGGACACGCCGACGCATTTCTATCTGCAGTTGCGCCTCACGCGTGCGCGCGAGTTGCTGCAACAGACCGACATGTCGATTACGTCGATTTGCGTGGCGTGCGGGTTCGAGTCGCCCTCGCATTTTTCGCGGACGTATCGCGCGCGTTTCGGCGCGAGTCCGAGAAGCGACCGGCAGGCGACAGGCGGCCGAAATGCTGGCGAACTGGCGCCGTCACAGGCCCGAAACCTCACTGCCGCACCCCAATTAGCGCGATTACCGCAACAGTGAATTAGGTGATTTGGGGTTTACCCTATATACATTGACTCCTAGACTGTATCCATACGCTGCGGACACAGGTTCGCAGCATGGCAAAAAACAATCTCTGGAGGTAGGTATCATGAAATCCCTGATCGAAGCTGTTGTTATCGCCGCTCTCATTTCCGCTCCGCTCGCCGCTTTTGCTCAATCGAATCAGCCGGTTACGCGTGCTCAGGTGCGTGCGGAACTGATCCAGCTGGAGAAGGCGGGCTACAACCCGGGCACCGCAAACGACGAAGATTATCCGGCGAACATTCAGGCTGCTGAAGCACGTGTCGCCGCACAAAACAGCGCTGCTCAGACGAGCGGTTACGGTTCGGCCACCAATGGTTCGTCGCAGGCAGGCGGCCGTTCGGACACGACGAACAGTTCGTACTCGGCTCCGGTTGTGAATTACGGTCGTTAATCGATCGCGTAGTGTGTAGTTGCTGTAGCAGGGCGCTGGATTGGTTGGCGTGCCAACCGTGATATTTCCAGCGCCTATGAAACGGCCTCACACGTGGACCGTCCGATCTTACGGTCATACGCGTGATTACTGGCCTCGATGGAGTCGATGGAACATTCGGCCCATCGCTTCAACTCGGTGACGATCGGCAGCACGGTGCGAGCGAGCGGACTTAAGCGATACTCGATACGCGCCGGATGCTGGTCGTCGACGTATCGCTCGACAAGCCCATCTCTTTCCATCGATCTCAGCGTCTGAGAAAGCATTTTGTCGGAGACACCGTCTAATCGACGTCTGATCTCGGCAAAGCGCAGAGGCTTCTCACGCAATGCGATCATCGCCAATACGGTCCACTTTTGACCGAGGCGTGCGAGAGCGAGTCGGGACGGACAAGCTCCCGAAAAGGCATCTGGCGGCGATTCACCATCTCGCGACACGACTTGCTTTACGCAGTAGTCCCCAGATATTGCGGTGCTTGTAGATACCACCCGCATGTCTCTTGCACCGTCACTCATCCTTGTTCCCGGCACCTGGTCGCACAAAGGGCGCATCGTGAATAACATCGCCCTGATAAAACGCCGGGAAGCGGTCGAGTTGGCGCTGCGCGTCCTCTGGATCGATGCCGTCTTTGAGTACCGCACTTGAGAAGCCGGTTCGCTCCATCTGAATCAACTGATCGACGAGCA
The DNA here is from genome assembly GCF_050281145.1 of Paraburkholderia sp. NPDC080076. Classification (NCBI taxonomy): domain Bacteria; kingdom Pseudomonadati; phylum Pseudomonadota; class Betaproteobacteria; order Burkholderiales; family Burkholderiaceae; genus Paraburkholderia; species Paraburkholderia sp. NPDC080076. The sequence goes on from NZ_JBNNWQ010000001.1 coordinate 809,654, forward strand.
CGTCGCCTGTTGCTCGCAGATCGCCTTTGAAACCCAAGCGGCGGCGCAGGAGATACGCCTGGCTGTATGCCCGGCCGTCGGTGAAACTAGGGAAGTGCAACTCCACGCGCGCAGCAGTCGCGATTGCGTCTTTTTGCTCGATCGGGTCATCGTCGTTTGCCAGAGAGACAACCTGCCGGGACGGGTCCGATGCATGCTCGGGCAAGGTGAGCAGCCTGATACGTGTCATGCCGTTCATGCCGTTTTCTCCATGAGCGTGCGCACGCGATCCGCGGCTGTCCTGAACGGTTCGATGCCTGCCCGTCGAACCGTCTCGATGAACGACTCGCGCCTCTCGCCAACCGTCGCTCGCATGTCGAGGTAAGCGGACAGCAGCGCGTCGATGACCTCGGGCACCTCGACGGCGGAAAACGACGGGCCGATGACCTTGCCCGCTTGCGCGCGGCCACTGGCGCTCGAACCGTCCGAGCCGCCCAACGTCACCTGGTACCACTCTTTGCCATCCTTGTCGACACCGAGGATGCCAATGTGCCCGCTATGGTGATGGCCGCACGAATTGATGCAGCCGCTGATATGCAGATCGATTTCGCCGATATCGTTGAGTTCGTCCAGATCCTGATAGCGCTCGGTAATGGCCTCAGCAACCGGAATGGAGCGGGCATTGGCGAGCGCACAGAAATCGCCACCCGGGCAAGCGATCATGTCCGTCAGCAAATTCACGTTGGCGCTCGCGAGTCCTGCCTCGCGCGCGGCTTCCCAAAGCGGCAGAAGGTCGTTGACATGCACCCACGGCAGCACGACATTCTGCGTGTGCGTGACACGCGCTTCGCCCGCCGAGAACCGCTCGGCCAGGTCGGCTACGCGGTCGAGCTGTTGCGCCGATGCGTCGCCGGGCGCTTGCAGAAGGCGTTTGAACGACAGCGTGACAATCCGCAAGCGCTGGTTCCTGTGCGGCGCGACATTGCGCTCGAGCCAGCGTTCGAATTGCGGCGTCTCGAGAGCCACGTCGTTTGACGTTGCAATCGCTTCGAGGTCGACCGGCGCATCCACGGAAGGCAGTTGGGGTAGAGCGAAGCACGCGCTGACGCGCTCGAGTTCGGCCAGCGGAATAGTGTGAGGGCCGCCGTCGAGCTCGACGATCTGGCGGAACTCTTCCTCGACGCCGTCGATGTAACGCTGACCTTCTGCCTTCACCAGGATCTTGATGCGTGCCTTGTACTTATTGTCGCGGCGGCCGTACTGGTTGTAGACGCGCACCACCGCCTCGATGTAATTCATGATGTGCTGCCACGGCAAAAACTCACGCAGCACGGTGCCGATAACAGGAGTGCGGCCCATCCCGCCGCCCACCGTGACGCGAAATCCCAGTTCGCCCGCCTCGTTACGCAGCAGACGAAGGCCGACGTCATGCCAGTCCGTCGCGGCGCGGTCTTCGCTCGCACCGGTGACCGCGATCTTGAACTTGCGCGGCAGGAAGGCAAACTCGGGATGCAGGGTCGTCCACTGCCGCATGATTTCGGCGAACGGACGCGGGTCGGCAATTTCATCAGGCGCGACACCCGCGCGTTCGTCGCAGGAAATGTTGCGAATGCAGTTGCCGCTCGTCTGAATGCCATGCATGTCGACGCTGGCGAGCAAGTCCATCACGTCCGCGGCCTTCGAGAGCGGTATCCAGTTGAACTGCACGTTGGTGCGCGTCGTGAAATGCGCATAGTTCGTGGGCAAGCGGACGGTGCCGAGCTTACGCTGCGCTTCGCTGGCGAGCCGGTAGACCTCGGCCTCCGGTTCATCGTATTCGCGCGCAATCCGGGCGAGCATGCGCAACTGCCTGCTCGACAACTCTCCGTATGGGATCGCCACGCGCAGCATCGGCGCATGCCGTTGCACATACCAGCCGTTCTGAAGACGCAGCGGACGAAAGTCGTCCTCACTCAGCTTGCCGGACTGCCAGCGTTCGATCTGGTCGCGAAACTGCGCAGCGCGGCTGCGCACGAATGATTTGTCAAACTCGGTGTATTGGTACATGGTCCGGTGCGACTACCGCCCTGGATGGCGCAGTCTGGCTGAGCGTCGGTTTCGTGGAAGGAGCCGTGGTCGCATCGGCGGCACCTGCTGTGCCGCGCTTGCCCCGAGGGCTTCTGGCGAACGATAGAGGCAATGGTGGACGCTGAAAAGCAGCAGATGCCGCTGAAAACACGCTAGCAGATGGTGAGTGAACCGGCGCCCCGGCGGACGGTCGGTCGCGCAAGACTGCTGCGCTAGAATTGATCGCAACTGCTACTGTTATGCGTGACCTGACGGGCTCAGACTATCGCGTGAGATACAACAACCCTGCCTTGAAGGTGATGCCATGAACCTCTTGAAGATGACGCGAATCGTGCTGTGGAGTTTTTTCGGCATCCGCCGTGGCGCCTCGCATCAGGCCGATATGGCGGGCGTCAAGCTGCCCCTGTTGCCGCTAGTCGCGGTAGTCCTCGCCGCGGGATTCGGCGCGACGCTGTTTGCACTCGCGAAGCTTGCGGTCAACGTGGCGCATTGAGGCTTGCGGTGCATTCGCGGGAAGAGCGTGGTGAACGTGGTTTATCGGCTCGCCTGATCGAGCAGCGAACCCAGCGTTAGGACAGCGCTTTCCGTGCTGTCGCTCCACGGATGACCGAAGTTCAACCGGATATGGTTCCGGAATTCGTGCCGCGCGGAGAAAATAGGACCGGGCGCAATGCTGATGCCGTTCTCTATCGCAAGGCGGTGCAACTGCATCGCGTCGACATGCAACGGCAGCCGGAGCCACAGAAAATAGCCGCCGGACGGCAGTGTCCAATGCGAATCGGCCGGCATGCAGTTGCGCAGCGCGGCGTCCATCGAGGCGAGCTGATTGCGGAACGCGCCGCGCAGTTTCCGCAGATGCTTGTCGTACCCGCCGTGCTGAAGATAGTCCGCTATGGCTGCCTGGGCGGGAATGCTCGCCGACAACGTGGTCATCAACTTCAGGCGCTGCACCTTCTCGGCAAAACGTCCCGCCGCGACCCAGCCAATGCGGTATCCCGGTGCGAGCGTCTTTGAAAATGAACTGCAGTGCATCACCAGCCCTTTTGTGTCGAAGGCGATGGCGGGCAGCGGGTAGGTCGCCGCATGATGCAGCTCGCCGTACACGTCATCTTCGATGAGCGGCACGTCATGCCGGGCGAGCAGTTCGACCAGCGCTTTCTTTTTGTCCTGCGGCATCGCCGCGCCGGTCGGATTCTGATAGTTGGTCATGAACCAGCATGCGCGGATCGGGTGCTTGTCGAGCGCATCCGAGAGCGCTTGCAAATCGATGCCCGAAACGGGATCGACTGGAATCTCCACGGCTCGCAGATCAAGCCGCTCGATGGCCTGCAGTGCCGCGTAAAAACCGGGCGATTCGATCGCGACCACGTCGCCGGGACGCGTCACGGCCATCAAACACAGGTTCAGGGCTTCCAGCGCGCCATTGGTGACGACAAGCTGCTCCATCGGTTGAGCGACGCCCATGCCCATGTAACGCAGCGATATCTGGCGACGCAATGGTTCATTGCCCGGCGGAAGATCGACGACGGTGCTCCACGGACTGATCAGACGGCTCGAATGCCCGAGCGATCTGGCAAGACGCTGAAGGGGAAACAACTGCGGCGACGGAAAGGCCGAACCGAACGGAACCACGTTGGGATGCTTCGCGGCTTCGAGCACCGAGAAGACAAGATCGCTGATCTCGACCTTGGCGGATTCCAGCGCGACTTGAGGCCGGGCCGCCGGTTGCTGCTTGAGCGCGGCGCCCGGCGCCACATAGTAGCCAGAGCGTTCACGTGCTCGAATCAAACCCCACTCTTCGAGAAGGTAGTAGGCGCGAAACACGGTGGACTGGCTGACGCCGTGCTGTGTGGTGAGGTGCCGCAAAGATGGCATGCGGGTGCCGACCGGACGGCTGCCCGAGCGAATTTCATCGGCCATGGTGTTGGCCAGCATTTCGAAGCGTTTCATTTAACGGTCGTTATTCGGCTGCGTGCGCTGCGGTCAACTGCCGCAATTGTGCCAGCAGTTTAACGACAGGACGCGGCAGAATAGGAATCCGTCGTGGTTCCCGGCGGAAGTGCAAGCGTTGTCACCACGCAGCGCGTCTGTTTCCGCCGAGCCAACGAAAAAACGGCCACGCCGGACATGCCGACGTGGCCGTTTCTTACTTCAAGCTTTGCGTTCAGATTCCGCCGACGCACATGTATTTGATGACCACGTAATCGTCGATGCCGTAATGCGAGCCTTCGCGGCCCAGGCCCGATTGCTTGACGCCGCCGAACGGCGCGACTTCGTTGGAGATGAGGCCCGTGTTGATGCCGACCATGCCGTACTCGAGCGCTTCGGCAACACGCCAGACGCGGCCGATATCGCGGCTATAGAAGTACGACGCGAGGCCGAACTCGGTGTCGTTGGCAAGACGGATCACTTCCTCATCCGACGAGAAGCGGAACAGCGGCGCGAGCGGCCCGAAGGTTTCATCGCGCGCCACCTTCATGGCCGGCGTGACATCGGCGAGCACGGTCGGTTCGAAGAAGCCGTGGCCGAGCGCATGACGCTTGCCGCCGGTGACGATGCGCGCGCCTTTGGCGAGCGCGTCTTCGATATGCGATTCGACCTTGAGCACGGCCGCTTCGTTGATCAGCGGACCTTGCGTGACGCCGTCTTCGGTGCCGCGGCCAACTTTGAGCTGTTCGACGGCGACGCGCAGTTTCTCGGCGAACGCGTCGTAGACCTTGTCATGCACGTAGAAACGGTTCGTGCACACGCAGGTCTGGCCGCTATTGCGATACTTCGAAGCAATCGCGCCGGCCACCGCGGCGTCCAGATCCGCGTCGTCGAATACGATGAACGGCGCATTACCGCCGAGTTCGAGCGACACCTTCTTGACCGTCGGCGCGCACTGCGCCATGAGCAAACGGCCGACCGGCGTCGAGCCGGTGAACGACAGCTTGCGCACGATCGGATTGCCCGTCATTTCCGCGCCGATGGCTTTCGGCTCGCCGGTCACGACGTTGAACACGCCGCGCGGCACACCCGCGCGTTCGGCCAGCACAGCCAGTGCGAGCGCCGAGAGCGGCGTGGCTTCAGCCGGTTTGACGATGATCGGGCAGCCCGCTGCGAGCGCCGGACCGACTTTGCGGGTGATCATCGCGGCCGGGAAGTTCCACGGCGTGATGGCCGCGCAGACGCCGATCGGCTCTTTCGTCACGACGATGCGTTTGTCGTTGGCCGGTGTCGGAATGGTGTCGCCGTTTACACGCTTGCCTTCTTCCGCGAACCATTCGAGGAAGGAAGCCGCGTACTGGATTTCGCCCTTGGCTTCGGCGAGCGGCTTGCCCTGTTCCGTGGTGAGGATCTTCGCCAGATCGTCGGCGTTCTCCATCATCAGGTCATGCCATTTGCGCAGGATCACGGCGCGCTGCTTCGCGGTCGTAGCGCGCCAGGCTGGCCAGGCCGCATTGGCCGTGTCGATGGCGCGGCGGGTTTCCGCCGTGCCCATGCGCGGCACCGTCGCGATCGTTTCGCCCGTGGCGGGGTTCTTCACTTCGAAGGTGGTGCCGTCGTCGGCGCCTTGCCATTCGCCCGCGATGTACGTGTGGGTCTTCAGAAGCGATGGGTCTTTCAAGCTCAACGTGGTCATGTATGTATCCTTAGGCCGCAACGGTGACGCTGTCCTTGATCACGTCTTCGAGAATCGCCATGGCTTCGTCGAAGACCGCGTCCTGAATCGTGAGCGGGAACAGGAAACGCACCACGTTCGAATAGACGCCGCACACCAGCAGCAGCAAGCCGCGTTCGAGCGCGCGCGTCTGCACGCGCTTGGTGAACTCCGCATCCGGCTCCGTGCCGCCTGCCTTGCAGAACTCGACCGCGACCATGCCGCCGGGGCCGCGCACGTCGGCGATTTGCGGCACGTCGCTTTGCAGCGCGATCAGCTTGGCCTTGACGCGGTCACCCAGCACCGTGGCGCGCTCGCAGAGCTTCTCTTCGTCGATGATATCGAGCACCGCATGCGCGGCGGCAACCGCCAAAGGATTGCCCGCATACGTGCCGCCGAGCCCGCCGGGCGCCGCGGCGTCCATCACTTCCGCACGCCCGATCACGCCCGACAGCGGCATGCCGCCGGCGAGGCTCTTGGCGACCGTCATCAGATCGGGCACCACGTCGTAGTGATGCATGGCGAACAGCTTGCCGGTACGCGCAAAACCCGTCTGGACTTCGTCGGCGATCAGCAGAATGCCGTGCTCGTTGCAAAGCTTGCGCAAGGCGCGCACGAATTCGGCCGGCGCCGGATAGAAGCCGCCTTCGCCCTGAACCGGTTCGAAGATGATCGCGGCCACGCGCTTCGGATCGATATCGGCCTTGAAGAGGAATTCGATGGCCTTCAGCGAGTCGGCCGTGGTCACGCCGTGCAGCGGATTCGGGAACGGCGCGTGGAACACGTCCGACGGGAAGGGGCCAAAGCCGATCTTGTACGGCGCAACTTTGCCGGTGAGCGCCATGCCCATCAGCGTGCGGCCGTGGAAGCCGCCGGTAAAGGCGATCACGCCCGGACGGCCCGTCGCGGCGCGGGCGATCTTGATCGCGTTTTCGACGGCTTCGGCGCCGGTCGTGAAGAACGCGGTTTTCTTCGGATGGTCGCCCGGCGCGCGCTCGTTGAGCTTCTCAGCCAGTTCGACATACGACGCGTACGGCACGATCTGATACGCCGTGTGGGTGAAGTGATCGAGCTGGTCGCGGATCGCGGCGAGGATCTTCGGATGGCGGTGGCCCGTATTGCACACGGCGATACCGGCGGCGAAGTCGATGAAACGGCGGCCTTCGACATCCCACAGCTCGGCGTTTTCAGCGCGCTCGGCGTAGAAATCGCACATCACCCCGACACCGCGCGGCGTGGCGGCGTCTTTGCGGCTTTTCAGTTCTGCGTTCTTCATGGTCATCTCCTTCGCTCCTCGGTTTTTTGCGGACGCCGCGCGCTCAGCGCAGCACATGCAGCGACTATAATGAGATTTGGCTCTTAACTTCAGAGCCATTTCAATAAAAATGTAGGAGCCAATCATGCGCGCGAGCGTTTTGTCCGACTGGCTGGCCCAGCGCCTCGATCGCGGCAACGGGCAGCCGATCTATCGCCAACTGCACCGGCTGTTGCAGCAGGCGATCCTGTCGCGCGAATTGCCGCCGGGCAGCAAGGTGCCGTCGTCGCGTTTGCTGGCGCGGGAGTTAGGCATTGGGCGCAATACGGTTACGCAGGTGTATGAGCAACTCGTGCTGGAAGGCTACGTGAGTTCGGCGACCGGGCGCGGCACGTTCGTCGCCGACAGTGCGCCGGACGAGATTGTCGGCGTGCCCGATGCCGAAGCGCCCGCCGCGCGGCCCGAGCCGGCGCCGCTGCAGGCGCGGCGCGCGCTTTCCACGCGCGGCGCGCGGCTGATCGCGGGTGCGGGCGTGTCCAAGCGGCAGTGGGGCGCGTTCATGCCCGGCGTGCCGGACGTCACGAAGTTTCCGGCGCGCGTCTGGAGCCGCCTGCACAACAAATATTGGCGCCGGCTGCGCCCGGACCTGCTGACGTATGCGCCGGGCGGCGGCCTGGCCTCGCTGCGGCACGCGCTGGCCGACTATCTGCGCACCTCGCGCTCGGTGCGCTGCACGCCGGAGCAGATCATCATCACGACCGGGATTCACCAGTCGGTCGACCTTGCCGTGCGCCTGCTGTCCGATCCGGGCGACGTGATCTGGACCGAAGACCCCTGTTATTGGGGCGTGCGCAGCGTGCTGCACGTGTCCGGCCTGGAATCGCGGCCAATCGCCGTCGACGAGGAGGGCATCAATCCATCCGCCGACGACCTCGCGCAGCCGCCGAAGCTGATGCTCGTCACGCCTTCGCACCAATATCCGCTCGGCATGGTGATGAGTCTCGCGCGGCGCCGCATGTTGCTCGAATACGCGCGGCAGAACCAGTGCTGGATCATCGAGGACGACTACGACAGCGAATACCGCTACGGCAGCCGGCCGCTGGCATCGCTGCAAGGTCTGGATACGTCGGGGCAGGTGATTTACGTGGGCAGCTTCGGCAAGACGCTGTTTCCGGGTTTGCGCATCGGCTACCTCGTCGTGCCGGAAGCGCTGGCGGAGAGCTTTGCCACCGCGAGCGCCGAGCTATATCGCGAGGGGCAGTTGCTGCAGCAGGCGATGCTCGCGGAGTTCATCGCCGAAGGGCATTTCACATCGCATATCCGCAAGATGCGCACGCTCTACGGGCAGCGCCGCCAGACGCTGCTCGACGCCGCGGCACATCGTTACGGCGACGCATTGCCGGCGGTGGGCGGCGACGCCGGTTTGCATCTCGTGATGCAGTTGCCCGATGGCAGCGATGACCGGCGGGTGGCGGCCGCCGCGCTGGAGCGCAATATTGTTGTGCGGCCGTTGTCGGGGTATTACGCGCAACCGGGCCTGGCGCCCTCCGGTTTGCTGATCGGCTACGCGTGCGTGCCGGATGAGGAGATCGCGCCGGCTTTCAACACGCTCGCCGATGCGATCGATGCGACGTTGCCGGAGTTCGCGTGAGGGGGCTGACTCAAACCCGTATCAAAACCGCCCCCAGCGTCACCAGCGCGCACGCAACGATCCGCCGTCTGGTCAGCTTCTCCCCCATGAACAGCCAGCCGATCACCACCGCGAAGATCGAGCTCATTTCGCGCAGCGCGGAGACCATCGCAATCGGCAGATAGCGGTAGGCCTCGATGATCAGGCAGTAGGCGCTCAACGCGAGCACGCCGGCCGCCATGCCCTTGAGCACCACCGCGCGGCCGATGAACAGCCCTTTGGCGCCGCTGCGCCAACGCCAGGCGAGCAGAAACTGCGGGATGTTCCAGATCAGATAGACCCACATGACGTAGCTCAGGCCATTGCCCGCCAGGCGCGCGCCGATTCCGTCGACAACCGAATACGCCGAGATGAAGAAGCCGGTGAGAAGTGCGAAAGGCACGCTCTCGCCCGAAAAGCGCATGCCGCGGCGAAACGCCAGCGAGACGATGCCGATCGACACCAGCGCCACACCGATCGCCGCGAGCGGCTTGAGCGCTTCGTGCGCGAACACCAATGCGCCGGCGAACACGAGCATCGGCGAAAGGCCGCGCGCAATCGGATAGATCTGCCCAAAGTCGCCGCTCTTGTAGGCGCGGATCAGCGCCAGCAGATAACCGAATTCCAGCAGCACCGATGCGACGATGTACGGCCACGCCGCCGGCGCCGGCATGGGCAGCACGACCACGCCGACCGCGCTCACGAGGAGATACGGAATCGCCATCATGCCGAGCAGCCAGACGCGATCTTCGGAAAGATGGAGAAACGCGTTCCACGTAGCGTGAAGCAGCGCGGAGAGCAGCACCAGCAAAACGACAAAGGTGTCCATCGAAGACCAGGGGAGAGGAGAAGCGAAGGCCCAGGTCCGGGCCATGAGCCCGTGATTATTCCAGCAGAACGCCGGAATAGAGGAGTGGACGACTCGAATGAAGGGGTTTTATTTGGAAAATTGAGGCGATTTGTGGCGTCAAAAAGACGCTGAAGGCGGGCGAAAACCGGCGAATGCGAATCGAACCGCCAGCGCAACGGCGCGCGGCGGAAAGCAGACGAAGCCGCGCTTCGCCAAACTTCCCGCCGGGCAATCAGGCCGCCAACTTCAGGTCACGCGCTCACGCAGCCACGCGGACGCGAGATCGATCACCGTCACGACCACGATCACCATGATCATCACCGCGGCCGTCTGCGCATAGTTGAACGAGCGGATCGCTTCGTACAACACCACGCCGATACCGCCCGCGCCGACCATGCCGACCACCATCGCCGAGCGCACGTTGGATTCGAAGCGATACAACGCGTACGAAATCCACAACGGCAGCACTTGCGGCAGCACGCCGTAGATGATTTCGTCGAGACTGGTTGCGCCGGTGGCGCGCACACCTTCGGCCGGACGCGGATCGATGGCCTCGACCGCTTCGGCGAACAGCTTGGCGAGCACGCCGGTGGTGTGCACCCACAGCGCCAGCACGCCCGCAAAAGGACCGAGGCCGACCGCGACGATGAACAGCATGGCGAAGACCATTTCATTGATCGCGCGGCACGCGTCCATCATGCGGCGCATGGGCTGCACGATCCACATCGGCGCCATGTTGTGAGCCGACATCAGTCCGCACGGCACCGCGCACACGAGCGAAAGAGCGGTGCCCCATACCGCCACCGAGAGCGTCACGACCATCTCGTGCAGATAGCTGCGCCATTCGGTGAAGTCGGGCGGAAAGAAGTCCTTGGCGAACTGGCCCATGTTGCCGGAGTCGCTGAGCAGATCCAGCGGACGCATGTCGGCGCTGTGCCATGCGCCGCCCAACACCGCAAGCAGCGCGATCCAGCCGAGCAGCGACAGCCAGCTACGCTTGCCGGCAGCAGGCGCGCGATGACGCGCCGCCTGGGCGTCGAGCGCTTCGCTCGCACGCGCCGGCGACGTGATCAGATCGACTGTGTTCATTGCTTCGATTGCGCGGTGTTCAGCGCGCTCAGCTTCGCGTCGAGTGCGGCCAATTGGGTTTTGCGATCGTCATCGGAGAGATGCGCGTCGCTCTCGATCTTCTGCTTCTGCTGGTACAAGGCGACCTGACGGATCGGCAGCAACTGCGCATCCGACGATGCCGCGAAGCCGCTGTAACCGGTAATGGCCGCCATCACCGCTTTTTCGTGCGGATCGGTCTTCGCGTAGTTCAGGAAGAAGTTGCGCAGCTTGTCCTTGGTGGCTTGCGGCAGATCCTTGCGCCACACCAGCGGATCCGACGGAATCAGCGGCGACTTCCACAGCACACGCACTTGCGCGAACTTGTCCGGGTGTTCTTTCTTCAGCGTGTCGAGCATCTCGGTATTGTTGGTCGCGATGTCGATCTTGTTGTTCACCACTGCCAGCAGATTCGCTTCGTGGCTCGACGGCAGCATGGTCTTGAACGAAGTGTTGACCGGCGTGTTGTGCTTGGCGAACAGGTAGTAGCCGGGAATCAGCGTGCCCGAGGTGGAGTTCGGATCGCCGAAACCGAGCGTGACGTCCTTCGTATTCTTGAACACGTCGTCGAGCGTCTTGAAGCGGCTGTTCACGTTCGTGATCAGCACCGAGTAGTAACCGGCATCGCCGTTCGCATACTGGATCTTCGCGAACACTTCGCCTTGCGCGCGGTCCACCGCCTCGATCGCCGACGCATTGCCGAAATAGCCGACCTGGACCTTGTTAAAGCGCATGCCTTCGATGATGCCGGCGTAGTCCGTCGCGAAGAACGCCTTGACGTTCAGGCCGGTCTGCTTGTTCATGTCCTGAATCAGCGGCTCCCAGCGCTGTTTCAGCACGGAGGAGGAATCGGTCGAGATGATGCCGAGGTTGAGGTCTTCGGCTTGCGCGGTGGAGACAGCAGCAAAAGCGGCCGCGCCGACGGCCAGCGTGATCAATGAACGCAGGAATTTCATCGTTTGAGATCCGGTTGAGTTGACAGACTGAATGGGCGCGCTCAGTTCGAGTGCGCCGGATTGAGAGCGAACGCGTAGCGCGTCGAAGCAGATGCGGCGTTCTGAAGCGGAGTGCCGCCGGCGGCATTTTTTGCGTCGATATCGTCCGCGCTTTGAGCGGATTCATCGAGTAATTCGCGGGCATCGTCGCCGTAGAGTTTCTTGAGCAGGGCCGGTGTGAGCGCGGCGGAGGGGCCGTCGTAGACCACCTTGCCGCGGCGCAGCGCGATCGTGCGCGGGCAGTACTGCATCGCGATATCGACCTGATGCAGCGACACCAGCACCGTGAGTTGATGCTCGATGTTCAGCGTGCGCAGCATCTCCATCACGCGGCGTGACGACTCGGGGTCGAGCGAGGCGATCGGTTCGTCGGCGAGCACGATGCGCGCGCGCTGCACCAGCGCACGGGCGAGCGCCGCGCGTTGCTGCTGCCCGCCGGAGAGATTGGCGGCGCGTTCGCGCGCATGTTCGCCGATGCCGACTTCGTTCAACGCGGCCATCGACAACGCCCGCTCGGCGCGCGGAAAACGGCCGCTGAGACGGCGCCACCAAGGCAGCCGCGCGAGCGCGCCGATCAGCACATTGGTTTCGACGGAGAGGCGGTTCACCAGATTGAACTGCTGAAATACGAAGCCGATGTCGCGGCGAATGCTGCGCACTTCCCGCACGATGCGGCCGTTCTGCTGAATCGGCCGGCCCAGAATCGCGATCTGCGACGGCTGCGCGTCGGACGCCGTGAAGCCCGCGATATGGCGCAGCAGCGTCGACTTGCCCGAGCCGGAGGCGCCGATCAACGCAACCATTTCGCCCGGTTCGACGCGCAGATCGATTTCGTCCAGCGCCTTGCGGCCGTTGCTGAACGTCTTGCTCAACCGTTCGATACGAATTGCTTCCCGAATTGCTTCCATGAATACCCCTTGATGCATCCGGCCGCTGCCGGCATGTGTGGGGCTCATTCTAGAAAGCGTCTGTGACGGTTGAGTGAAGGCATCGCAACGTCTAGACGACTATATCTTCTCGTGTCTTTTTTTGCGTCGGCGGAAAGACAAATTGGAGTCATCCGTTCGAATGGAAAATGACATGGGTGTGACATGATTCGCATCGGCCCGCGCCACTTCAGCATGTTGGCGCCCGGCCAGGCTATATTGCGTGAATCGGCGTGCCGTCCCCATTAACCTTGCAATTGCTCGCGACATCGTCATGCAGCCTCTGAGCTTCCTTCCCGACAGTTTTGCGGAGTACGAAGATCTCAGGACGATCCTCGAGCAGGGCAGCGCGAGCTTCGCGATCCGCACCGTCTGCGAGACGACGGTGCGCGGCCGGCCATTCGCCGTTCAGACCGCGAGCATCGGTTCGACCGATCCACAAGCGCCGGCAATCGGCTTTTTTGCCGGCATTCACGGGCTCGAGCGGATCGGCTCGCAACTTGTGCTCGACTATATGCGCGCGCTGCTTGCGCGGCTCGAATGGGACGAACTGCTGGTGCGCCAATTGCAGTCGATTCGTCTGATCTTTATGCCGATCGTCAATCCGGGCGGAATGTGGGCGGCCACGCGCGCCAACCCGAACGGCGTGGACCTGATGCGCAACGCGCCGCAGAACGCCGACGAACGCGTGCCGCTGCTCGCCGGCGGCCAGCGCGTGGGCGCGTGGCTGCCGTGGTATCGCGGCCGCGAGGGCGCGCCGATGGAACCTGAGGCCTCCGCGCTCCTGCGGGTGGTCGAAACCGAAATGGCCACGCGGCCATTGAGCATCGCACTCGATTGCCATTCGGGCTACGGCTGGAGCGACAGTATCTGGTTTCCGTACGCACGCACCCGCAAAGTGATGCCGCATTTGCCGGAAATGTACGTGCTGAAGACCATGTTCGAACGCGCGCATCCCCACCATGGCTACGCATTCGAACCACAGAGCCATCAATATCTGTTGCACGGCGATCTGTGGGACTTCGCTTACGACCGCACGCCCGCGCCCAACGTCTTTCTGCCGATGACCCTCGAACTCGGCTCCTGGCTGTGGATCAAGAAGAATCCGCGCCAGTTGTTTTCGCGTCAGGGCATGTTCAATCCGGTGAAGGCGCATCGCACGGCGCGGGTGCTGCGGCGTCATGCGAACCTGCTCGACTTTCTGGCGCGTGCGGCCTTCTCGTCGCAACGCTGGCTGCCGCAAGGCAATCGTCGCGAGCAATTGCTGCAAAGCGCGATCGACCATTGGTATAAACCGGAAAGCGTATGAGTACGTGGATCCTGCTACGCGGACTCACGCGTGAAATCCGCCACTGGGGCCGCTTGCCCGGCTTGCTGCATGGCGCGGTCAATGAATCGGCCCTTCACATGGGCGCGCCCGGCCGTCTGCTGCTGCTCGATCTGCCGGGCAACGGCGAATTCACGCACTTGCGCGCGCCGTCGACGGTCGCCGACATGGTCGGCTTCGTGCGAAATGCTGCTCTGCAAAGCGGCATGCCCGGGCCGTACTGCGTGCTGGCGATGTCGCTCGGCGGCATGGTGGCGACGGACTGGGCGCAGCGGCATCCCTACGAGATCGAACGGCTGGTGCTGATCAACACGAGCATGCGGCCGTTCAGCCAGATGCAGGAGCGCTTGCGCCCTTCGGCATGGCCGGACCTGCTCGGCGTGGCCGCGCACTGGCGCGACGCGCCGCGCGCGGAACACGGCATTCATCGGCTGACGTGTAACAACGTGGAAACGCTGGGCGACGATCTCGACACCTGGAGCCGGATTCGCCGCAGCGCGCCCGTGAGCCGTGGCAATGCACTACGGCAACTCTGGGCCGCGGCACGCTTCACCGCGGACGCGGCGCGACCGGAGTGCCCGTTGCTGATTCTTTCTTCGCGGGCCGACAAACTCGTCGACCCCGTGTGCTCGGCGAAGCTCGCGGCGGCGTGGGGCGCCCTGCATTGCGAGCATCCGTGGGCCGGCCACGACCTGCCGCACGACGACCCGGCGTGGACCAGCGAGCAGGTTCGCGCGTGGCTCGCGCAGGAGCACGCGGTTCCGGGAGCCGTGCTTTAAACGGCCGGACGCGCCGTGGCGGCGCATTCAGCGGCAGCGGGTATAACCTAAGTGCGGTCAGCCGTCGCATACCGGTCGGCAGGTGCATAATTCCCCTTCAGACGATGCATGCGAATCAAGCGAGTATCAAGCGATACCCGCCATTGCCGCCCAGCCGGGGGAGTTGATCATGCAAGCAAAGAACGAAGAAGCCGTCACGCACTTGCTGAACGATGTCGTCGAATTTGCGCGAGGGCGCCTGCCCGAGCCAACCTTCAAGGTCGTCGAGACCTTTCTGCGGCACTACTACGATTTCGTCGACGCCGACGATCTGCAAAGCCGCTCGATTGCCGATCTCTACGGCGCGGCGCTCGCGCACTGGCAAACGGCGCAGCGCTTCGTGCCCGGCGCCGAACGGCTGCGCGTCTATAACCCGATTCTCGAACAGCACGGCTGGCACTCCGATCACACGGTGATCGAGATCGTCAATGACGACATGCCGTTTCTGGTCGATTCCGTCTCGATGGCGGTCAACCGGCAGGGCCTCGCGCTGCATTCCGTCGTGCATCCGGTGTTTCGCATCTGGCGTGCGCCCGACGGCAGTATCGCGCGGCTGATCCAGGGTGCCGAAGAAGCGACCGATACGCGCTCGCAGTTGACCTCGTTCATCCACTTCGAGGTGGACCGTTGCGGCGATGCCGCAAAACTCGACGCGCTGCGTGACGAAATCGCCAAGGTGTTGCGCGACGTGCGGGCGGCCGTCGAAGACTGGCCGAAGATCGTCGAACTTGCGCGCGTCACGATCAAAGGCATGAAAGCCGGCGAGGGCGGACCAGAAGGTCTGGAAGCACGCGCGTTCCTCGAATGGATGGTGGCCGATCATTTCACCTTTCTCGGCCAGCGCGATTACGAACTGGTGCAGCACGAGATCGGCTACGGCCTGCGCGCGGTGCCGGGTTCGGGTCTGGGCATTCTGCGCGATGCATTGCGGGCCGCCGGCGCCGCCGAGATCACACCCTTGCCGCCGGCCGCGGCCGAGATCATTTCCGGTTCGTCGCCGATCTTTCTGACCAAGGCCAATTCGCGGGCTACCGTGCACCGGCCGGGCTATCTGGACTATGTCGGCATCAAGATGACCGGCCCTGACGGCAAGGTGACCGGCGAGCGGCGTTTCATCGGTCTCTATACATCCACGGCATATTTCGTGTCCGCCGCGGAGATTCCTATCGTGCGGCGCAAATGCGCGAATATCGTGAGACGAGCCGGATTCCTGCCGAAAGGTCATCTCGCGAAATCGCTGGTCACGGTACTGGAAACCTATCCACGCGACGAACTCTTTCAGGCCGAAGAGAATCAGCTCTACGATATCGCGCTAGGCGTGCTGCGTTTGCAGGAGCATCAGCGCACCCGGCTGTTCGTACGGCGCGACCGCTTCGATCGTTTCGTCTCGTGCCTCGTGTTCGTGCCGCGCGACAAGTACAACACCGATCTGCGCCAGCGCATCGCCAATCTGCTGGCCGACGCGTTCAACGGCGAGAGTGTCGAGTTCACGCCGCTGCTGTCGGAGTCCACGCTGGCGCGCATTCACTTCGTCGTGCACGCGAAGCCGGGCGGCATGCCCAACGTCGATACGCGCGAACTGGAAGCGCGGCTCGTGCAGGTCTCACGCCGCTGGCAGGACGATCTCGCCGATGCGTTGCTCGACGCCTTCGGCGAAGAGCAGGGCAACCGTCTGCTGCAACACTACGGCGATTCGTTTCCCGCCGGCTATCGCGACGATTATCCCGCCCGCACGGCGGTGCGCGATATCGAACTGATCGAACGCGTGCAAGGCAGCGAGCGGCTCGCCATGAACCTGTACCGCCCGATCGAATCGGGCCCGCGCGCGTTTCGCTTCAAGGTGTATCGCGCGGGTTTGCCGATCGCCTTGTCGCGCAGTTTGCCGATGCTCGAACATCTCGGCGTGCGTGTCGATGAAGAGCGGCCCTATCTTATCGAGGCGCTGGGCGCGACGCCCGCGTGGATTCACGACTTCGGCCTCGAACTCGCGGACGACGCGGAATTCGACATCGAGCGCGTGAAGGATCTCTTCGAAGAAGCGTTCGAGCAGGTGTGGACCGGCGCGATTGAAAGCGACGATTTCAATCGACTCGTGTTGCGCGCGCAATTGAATGCGCGCGAGGTGACAATCCTGCGCGCGTACGCGAAGTATTTGCGGCAGGTGGGCTCGACCTTCAGCGACGCGTACATCGAACGCGCGGTGACCGGCAATCCGGCGATAGCGCGCATGCTGGTGGAACTGTTCATCGCGCGCTTCGATCCGGTATTGGGCGAGACGCGCGAGGCGCGCGTCGACGGCTGGCTGCGCTCGATCGACAGCGCGCTCGACCAGGTGCCGAATCTCGACGAAGACCGCATACTGCGGCAATTTCTCGGCGTCATCAAAGCCACCAAGCGGACGAACTACTATCGCTTCGACGCCGACGGACATCCAAAGCCGTATCTGTCCTTCAAGTTCGATCCCGCGCAGGTGCCCGGCTTGCCCGAGCCGAAACCGATGTTCGAAATCTGGGTGTACTCGCCGCGCGTGGAAGGCGTGCATTTGCGCGGCGGACGCGTGGCGCGCGGCGGCCTGCGCTGGTCGGACCGGCGCGAGGACTTCCGCACGGAAGTGCTCGGCCTGATGAAGGCGCAGATGGTGAAGAACGTGGTGATCGTGCCGGTCGGTTCGAAGGGCGGCTTCGTGGTGAAGAATCCGCCGCCGCAAACCGAACGCGACGCATGGATGCGTGAAGGCATTGCCTGCTATCAGACTTTCCTGCGCGGCCTGCTCGACCTGACCGACAATCTCGCCGTCACCAGAGTGGTGCCGCCGCCCGACGTGGTGCGCCACGATCCCGACGATCCCTATCTGGTGGTCGCCGCCGACAAAGGCACGGCCACGTTCTCCGACTACGCGAACGCGATCTCGCAGGAATACGGTTTCTGGCTCGACGACGCTTTTGCATCGGGCGGCTCGGTCGGCTATGACCACAAGAAAATGGCCATCACCGCGCGCGGCGCGTGGGAGTCGGTCAAGCGGCACTTCCGCGAAATGGGCGTGGATACGCAGACCATGGACTTCACGGTGGTCGGCGTGGGCGATATGTCCGGCGACGTGTTCGGCAATGGCATGCTGCTGTCGCCGCATATCAAGCTGGTGGCCGCGTTCGACCATCGGCATATCTTTCTCGATCCGAATCCCGATCCGGCGGCCAGTCTTGCCGAGCGCGGGCGCCTGTTCGTTCTCGATCGTTCGAGTTGGGCCGACTACGACCCTTCGCTGATCTCGGCGGGCGGCGGCGTGTTTCCGCGCAGCGCCAAGACGATTCCGCTGTCGCCTGCGGTGCAGTCGGTGCTCGGCATCAGCGCGCCGGCGCTCGCGCCCGCTGAATTGATGCGCGCGATACTGCAGGCGCCGGTCGATCTGCTGTACAACGGCGGCATCGGCACCTATGTGAAGGCGAGCCGCGAAACGCATCTGCAAGTCGGCGACCGCGCCAACGACGCGATCCGTGTCAACGGCGCCGATCTGCATTGCAAGGTCGTGGCCGAAGGCGGCAATCTCGGCCTCACGCAGCTCGGGCGCATCGAGTTCGCGCAGCGCGGCGGCCGGATCAATACCGACGCGATCGACAACTCCGCGGGTGTGGACTGCTCGGACCACGAGGTCAACATCAAGATTCTGTTGGGGCTAGTCGTCTCCGACGGCGAAATGACGGAGAAGCAACGCAACGCACTGCTCGCCGAAATGACCGACGAAGTCGGTTTGCTCGTGTTGCAGGACA
The DNA here is from genome assembly GCF_050281145.1 of Paraburkholderia sp. NPDC080076. Taxonomy (NCBI): domain Bacteria; kingdom Pseudomonadati; phylum Pseudomonadota; class Betaproteobacteria; order Burkholderiales; family Burkholderiaceae; genus Paraburkholderia; species Paraburkholderia sp. NPDC080076. The sequence goes on from NZ_JBNNWQ010000001.1 coordinate 828,057, forward strand.
ACTACTACCAGACGCAGGCGCTGTCGATTGCGGGCCGCTACGGCGTCGAACTGCTCGATGCGGAAGCGCGCCTGATGCGCTACCTCGAACGTGCGGGGCGTCTGAATCGCGTGATCGAGTTTCTGCCGACCGACGAAGAAGTAGCCGAACGGCAAGCCGCCAAACAGGGGCTCACCACGCCGGAGCGCGCCGTGCTGCTCGCCTACAGCAAGATGTGGCTGTACGACGCGCTGCTCGAATCGTCGATACCGGAAGACCCGCTCGTCAGCGACATGCTGGTCGAATACTTTCCGAAGCCGTTGCGGCAGCGCTTCAGCGAGCCGATGCAGCGCCACCCGCTGCGCCGCGAAATTCTCGCGACGCATCTGACCAACGCGTTGGTGAATCGGGTGGGTTGCGAGTTCGTGCACCGGCTGATGGAGGAAACCGACGCGCAGCCCGGCGACATCGTGCGGGCCTGCATCATGGCGCGCGACGTGTTCGATCTCGACGACGTCTGGCGCAGTATCGACGCGCTCGACAACCGCGTCGCCGACGACATCCAGGCGCGCATGTTCGTCGAAGTCGCGCGGCTCGTCGAGCGTTCCGCGCTGTGGTTCCTGCGGCAACTGCAATCGGGCGCGGTCAGCGACCGCGACGTGGCCGGCCTGCTCGCGCGTTGCCGCGACGCGGCGCAACGCCTTGCGCCGCAATGGCCTGCACTCTTGCCGAGCGCCGATCTCGAAGCGCTCTCCGAGCGGCAGCGCGTGTTCGCGGACGCTGGCGTGGATAGCGAATTGGCGGTGCGGATCGCGAGCGGCGAGATTTCGGCTGCGTTACTCGATATCGCCGAAGTGGCGTCGACCTCCGGGCGCAGTCTCGAACTGGTGGCCGGGGTCTATTTCGCTCTCGGCACGCTGCTGAATTCCGGCTGGATCAGTGAACGCGCGGCCGCGTTGCCGGCGCCCACGCACTGGGACATGCTGGCGCGAGCGACGGCACTGGCCGACATCGCGCGTCTCAAACGCGCGTTGACGACGAGCGCATTGGCCAACGCTGACGAAGCATCCACACCCGAGGCGCTGGTCGAGGCATGGCGTGAGAAGCGCACCGCGCAACTGGAGCGCTACGCGCGCCTCCTGGCCGATCTGCGGGCCACCGGCGGCGCGAGTCTGTCGATGCTGCTGGTGATCGTGCGTGAAATGGCGGCGCTCGAAAGGGCATAACACGGCGCAGGGCGAGGGAAGGCGAGCGAGGTAGAGCGCAAGCGGAGCGCGGTGCAAACAACACCCGGTTGGACGCATGCCGCCCGGCATGGCCATAATACGGGCTGTTGCTCACCGAAAGCTCTTTGCAAACTCACGGACGCCTTCCACGACGATGAAAGAAGAATCGCCGAAAGCCATTTTCTATGCGCTCGCCGCCAACCTCGGCATCGCCATCTGCAAGTTCGCGGCTGCCGCGTTCACCGGTTCCGGCTCGATGTTCGCCGAGGCTATCCACTCGACCGCCGACTGCGGCAATCAACTGCTGCTGCTCTTCGGTCTGCGTCAAGCGCGCAAGCCGGCGAGCCCGCTGCATCCCATGGGCGGCGGGCGCGAGATCAACTTCTATTCGCTGCTGGTCGCGCTTCTGCTGTTCTTTGTCGGCGGCGCGTTCTCGGTGTATGAGGGCGTGCATCGTCTGTTCGTGCACGAGCCGTTGCAGTATGCCTATGTGGCGCTGGTGGTGCTCGGCGTGTCGGTGGTGCTCGAGGCGCTCTCCTTGTGGGGCGCCGTCAAGGAAATCCGCAAGACGCATCCCGACAAAAGCATGTGGCACTGGTTTCGGGAGACGCGCGAATCCGAACTGCTGGTGGTAGCGGGCGAGGATATCGCCGCGCTGGCGGGCCTGGCGATGGCCTTCGTGGCCGTGCTGCTCACCATGGTGACCGGCAATCCTGTCTACGACGCGTTGGGCTCCATCGGTGTCGGGTTGCTGCTGATGCTGATTGCGTGGCTGGTGGCGCGTGAAGTGAAGTCGATGATCGTCGGAGAGTCGGCGAGCCCCGAAGTGCGGCGCGCCATCGAGGCGCATCTGCGCGGGCGCACCGAGATTCGCAGCATCGTCAATATGATTACGCTGCAATGGGGCCGTCATGTGGTCGTGGCCGTGCAGGCGGAAATGATCGACTACGCGAGCGGCCGCGCGATGGTCGATGCGATCAACGTGATCGAAGCGGACTTGCAGGCCACGTTCCCGCAAGTCCGCTGGGTGTTTTTCGAACCCGAGGTGCCGCGCATTTGAGCGGCACGTGCGTCGCTTACTGGAACCCGGCCACCGCGTGCGGCACGTACAGTTCTTCAAGCTGGCGGATTTCGTCCGCGCTCAGGTTCAAGGAGAGCGCGGCCACCGCGTCGTCGAGATGATGCAGCTTGGTCGCTCCGACGATCGGCGCGGTGATCGGCTTCTTCTGCAACACCCACGCCAGCGCCACTTGGGCATGCGGCACGCCGCGCTCCCTGGCGATCTGGCTGACCCGTTCGACGATCCGCCGATCCGCGTCTTCCGTCTGCGCATAGAGCGTGCGGCCGAATTCATCGGTCTCGGAGCGTGCGCTTTCGGTGTTCCAATCGCGCGTCAGGCGGCCGCGCGCGAGCGGGCTCCACGGAATCACGCCGATACCTTCGCTTTCGCACAGCGGCAGCATTTCGCGCTCTTCTTCGCGATATAGCAGATTCACGTAGTTCTGCATCGTCACGAAGCGCGTCCAGCCGTTCTTCTCAGCCACGTGCAACGCCTTGGCGAACTGCCAGGCATACATGGACGATGCACCGATGTAGCGCGCCTTGCCGGCCTTCACGACATCGTGCAGCGCTTCCATGGTTTCTTCGATCGGCGTGCCGTAGTCCCAGCGATGGATCTGGTACAGGTCCACGTAGTCCGTGCCGAGGCGTCTGAGGCTGTGGTCGATCTCGGACATGATCGCCTTGCGCGACAGGCCGGCGCCGTTCGGGCCCGGATGCATGCGGCTATTCACCTTGGTGGCCAGCACGATCTCGTCGCGCTTCGCAAAGTCCTTGAGCGCCCGGCCGACGATTTCCTCGCTCGTACCGTCGGAATAGACGTTGGCGGTGTCGAAGAAATTGATGCCGTGATCGAGCGCCTGTTTGATGAAGGGGCGCGCGGCCTCATCGTCGAGCGACCAGGGATGCGTGCCGCGAGACGGCACGCCGTAGCTCATGCAACCGAGACAAAGACGCGATACATCAAGGCCGGTGCGGCCGAGTTTCACATAGTCCATCGTGGTGCTCCTGTTGTGAAGTGCACAAAGGCGGTGCGCTGGGGACTATCGATTATAAGAAAACGCCGAAGAAAGCGTACTGAACCGATTCGCATGGTTTTGCCCTACTGCGTTCAGAGACGTCGATCGATACCGCATCGTGTAGTGGAAAATAATTTCTTCGCACCTATACTTCTTCCGGCTTGAAAGCAGCACTTTCTCCCAACCTGCATCACAAGCAAAAAAAGGAAGATCACGATGCTGACTCGCTCACTCGGCGCCGTCTGCGCCATTACCCTCGCGGCTTGCGCGGCCTTTTCGTCCGGACCGGCCAGTGCGGACGACAACGACGGTTTCTCGCACGGCGACGGCGGCTCGCGCGGGCAGCCCGTCAAGGTGATGATCATTTCGATGTTCGGGCCGGAGGGGCAGGTATGGCTAGATAACCTCGGACCCTGGCGCGAGATTGCGGTGGACGGCTTGTCGCCCGACTACCCGACCGTCCATTGCAACAAGCAGGACGTGTGCGTGATGACCACCGGCATGGGGCATAGCAACGCCGCTGCGTCGATCATGGCGCTGACGTTCTCGCCGCGTTTCGATTTGCGGCATACGTACTTCATGGTCGCCGGCATTGCCGGGATCGATCCGCAGCAGGGCACGGTGGGCTCCGCCGCGTGGGCGAATTATCTGGTCGACTTCGGGATTCAATGGGAGATCGACGGGCGCGAGATTCCGCCCGGCTGGGATACCGGCTACCTTGGCATCAACACCACGAGTCCTTCGGCCAAGCCGCCGCTCGACTACCGCACCGAAGTGTTCCAGTTGAACCCCCGGCTCGCGCATACGGCGTTCGCCTTGTCTCGCAACGTGACGCTTTCCGATAACCCGCAGGCTCAGGCTGCACGGGCGAAGTACTCGTACGCACCAGCCAATCGGCCGCCGACTGTCATTCAATGCGATACGCTGGCCGGTGATACGTGGTGGTCAGGCACGCTCCTCGGGCAGAGAGCCCGCGACTGGACCAAGATTCTGACCGATGGAAAGGGCGTCTACTGCACGACGCAGCAGGAGGACAACGCCACTTACGAGGCGCTCAAGCGCGCGGCTTCAGTCCATAAAGTCGATTTGAATCGCGTTGCCGTGTTGCGGGCGGGCTCCGATTTCGACCGGCCCTACGACGGGCAGACGAGTGCGGACAACTTGCTGAACTACGCCGCGCAAGGCGGCTTTACGATCGCCATCCAGAACCTGTTCCTCTCGGGCAATCCGCTCGTGCAGGATATCTCGACACACTGGGGCGAGTGGCGCGACGGCGTGCCGAGGCGCTAGGTCTTTGCAAATGCGACTGTGCCCGCGGACCGGGTCCGCGGGCACTTGCTGCTACTTTCGACACTTAGTGTTGCGGCGCGCGGTACGGCGTCCACACAGGGGTGTCGGTATCCCAATGGTCGAGTTCCGAGGGTGTCATGATGAGCTCCTTTTTGAAGAGTGCATGAATGGCGCCGCAACGACTATTTCTTTTGGAAACCGAATCATTGCGGCAAGCTGGCTTTACTGTCCGTTGGCCACGCGCGTGACGTCGCCGCCCGTGCCTTCCTGCAGCGCGATGCGTTCAGCCTGGGTTTGACCGATCAGGCCTTTGTTCGGATACGTCGTGCGATTCAGTGCGGGCAGCGAGCCGTCGCGATAGGCCGCGACGAGTTCCGCCTTCACTTCTTCACGCGTCTTCGCGCTGGTGGTCGGAGTCGGCAGCGTTTCATAAGTGCCGGCGCGGCCAATGCCGCCGCTGCTGCTTTGTGCAAACACCGGTGCGCTCACGAGCAGCGAAAGAGCCAGACCTGCTAAGAGATTGCGTTTCATGATTCACTCCTGTCGATTCGTTTGCAGCACGAGCGGCGCTGCGACAGGGTGAAATGTAGACTTCGAGGCAGTGTGGATAAATCGCGCTTTCGCGAAATGAATTGTCGCGATTTCGGAACAATCGCGTTAACGCTTCGTGAAACGCCTTGCGGGCGTTGTCGCAAATGAAAACCGCGGCATTAGAGCCGCGGTTGGAATTCACTGTTCCAGATTCTGTCCTTCAACTCGCGGGTATCAAGCGACCCATTCCGTTATCACCGGCGTGTCGAGCATCGGAGCAGACTCGCGTTCTTCGAAAGTGCGTTTCGTACACGTTGCGTCGAGACTGCCACGTCCACTCAATAACGGACAACGGTCGAACAGCTCCGCGATCCAGTCTACGAAAACGCGGACTTTAGGCGACAGATGCCGGCTGTGCGGATAGACTGCGGAAATTGGCATCGGCAAAGGTTTCAGCTCCGGCAGTACTTCCACCAGTTGGCCCGAACGCAGATGCGGCAGCACCATGAAGAGCGCAGGCTGAATCAGGCCGAAGCCTTCCAACCCGCAAGTCACGTAAGCGTCCGCGTCGTTCACCGAGACGATGCTCTTCATTTTCACTTCGACTTCTTTGCCATCAACCATGAAGGCCCAATCGATCGTGCGCCCCGTGCGGCTCGAAAAGTAATTGACTGCTTTGTGATTCTCCAGGTCGTCGAGCGAAGTCGGCATGCCCGCGCGCTCGATGTAATCGGGGGCCGCGCAGGTCACGCCCTCGAACAAACCGATCCGACGCGCCACCAGTGAAGAATCCTGTAGCGCGCCGACCCGCACCACGCAATCCACGCCTTCCTGCAGCAGGTCAACCGGCCGGTCCGTCAGGCCGAGTTGCAGGTCGATGTCCGGATAGCGCGTGTGGAATTCACACAGCGAAGGAATCACCAGCAAGCGGCCGATCGACCCCGGCATGTCGATGCGCAGCTTGCCGTGCGGCTTTTTATTGCCGCTTTGAAAACTGGCCTCGGTCTCTTCGACGTCCGCGAGAATGCGCACGCAGCGTTCGTAGTACGCCGCGCCGTCCGGCGTGAGCGACAAACGGCGCGTGGTCCGATGCATCAGACGCGTGCCGAGGAACGCTTCGAGGTTCTGAATAATCGTGGTAACCGATGCGCGCGGCAGGTCGAGCGTTTCCGCTGCGCGGGTAAAGCTGTTGGTGTCGACGACACGCGTGAACACTTGCATGGCCTGAAGCCGGTCCATTGCAGACCTCCAATAGGGGCTGGCGCACTGAGCAGGAATGGACTCCACCGCGAATCCGCAGACAATCGCATTCGATTGTTCAGGGGCGCCGAATTGTGTTGCCGGATTATAGGCATTTATTTACGAGTCTGCCGAACCCACAATTCGCACCATTGAAGTTCTATGCGCATTGCGCGGCTCGACATGCAAGCATTTAAACCGCCGTACTCCTTTGTGCCCGCCGGCAGCAGCCCGGCAGAGGCCGACAGCACGGCACTCGAAGTCACTGACGTGCAGATCGAAGGGCACGCGCAGGACATCACGTTGCGTCTGTACCGGCAGGAAAAGAAAACCGCACTGCCGGTACTGCTTTATTTCCACGGTGGTGGATTTACGAAGGGATCGATCGACCAGGCGGACTTCGCCTCGCGGTATTTCGCAGAACACTTACCGGCCCTGGTCGTATCGGTCGATTACTCGCTGGCGCCGCAGTTTCCGTTTCCCGCCGCGCCTGAAGACGCGCACCGCGCGGCGCTGTGGGTGCAAACGCGGGCGCGTGCGTTCGGCGGCAACAGCAAGAAGGTCGGCGTAGCCGGCCACGATGCGGGCGGGCAATTGGCCAATTGCCTCGCTTTCATCGCGCGGGATCGCGGTGACGTGCGCATTTCCGCGCAGGCGCTGTTCGGGCCGATGCTCGATCCGAGCCTCACGCGTCTGGGCGACGAAAAGCGCCTCGGCTCGGACATCACGGCGAAAGAGTGCGCGGCGTGTTATCGCGCGTATCTGCCGCAAGCGTCGCAGCGCATGCATCCGTATGCCGCGCCGCTCGAATCGTCGCGGCTCGCGGGCCTGCCGGCCACGCTGATCGCGACGGCGCAAAACGACGTGCTGCATGTGGAAGCGGAGAAATACGCCAGCAGTCTGATCGACGCGGGTGTGCTGACCCAGGTGGTCCGCTATCCGAGCGTGTCGCATGCCGCGCTGGCCGATCATCCGCCCGCCTTGCAGGAAGCGGTGCGATTTTTTCAGTGGCGCTTCGATGCACGCGCCCATCGCTGAAACAGAAATAAGCAGAACTTTAATCAACGATCTCGGGAGCTTCACATGACTATCCTTCCTCTTTCCCGTCGCCGTGTGGCGATTGCCGCACTTGCCGTCATCGTCGTGGCCGGGCTGGGCACGTTCGGCGCGATTCGCGTGGACGCGAGCTCGCCCGCCGCGCCGACCATCGTGCCGGAAGTCGATGTGGCCACGGTGGTGCAAAAAACGATCACCGACTGGCAGAGCTACTCGGGCCGTCTCGAAGCCGTCGAGAAAGTGGACGTGCGTTCGCAGGTGCCGGGCACGATCGTGTCCGTCAACTTCAAGGACGGTGCGCTCGTGAAAAAAGGCGACACGCTGTTCGTGATCGACCCACGTCCGTATGCGGCCGAAGTGGATCGCGCCGAAGCGCAGCTCGCCGCCGCGCAGGCGCGCACGGGCTACACGCAAAGCGATTGGGAGCGCGCACAGCGTCTTATCACCGATAACGCCATCGCCAAGCGTGACTACGACGAGAAGCAGAACGCCGCGCGTGAAGCGAGTGCCAACCTGAAGGCCGCGCAAGCCGCGCTGGAAACCGCCCGCATCAATCTCGGCTACACGAAGATTGTCGCGCCGGTTTCGGGGCGCGTGTCGCGCGCGGAAATCACGGTGGGCAACGTGATCTCGGCGGGCGCGACCGCGGCGCCGCTGACCACGCTGGTGTCGGTGTCGCCGATCTACGCATCGTTCGACGCGGACGAACAAACCTACCTGCAATACCTGAGCCGCGCGAAAGACGGCAGCAAGGTGCCGGTGGAACTCGGTCTCGCGGACGAAAGCGGCTACTCGCGCAGCGGCGTGATCGAGTCGGTGGACAACCGCCTCGACACGTCGTCGGGCACGATCCGCGTGCGTGCGCGTTTCGATAACCAGGACGGCGCGCTGATTCCTGGCTTGTATGCGCGCGTGAAAGTGGGCGGCAGCGAACCGCATCCGGCGCTGTTGATCGACGACGCAGCGGTGGGCACCGATCAGGACAAGAAGTTCGTGCTGGTGGTCGATCAGGGCAATCACGTCGTGTATCGCTCGATCGACGTGGGCGGCATGCAGGGCAATCTGCGCGTGGTGAAGGGCGGCCTGAAAGCGACTGACCGGATCGTCGTGAACGGCATCCAGCGTGTGCGTCCGGGCGATTCGGTGCGCGCACACATGGTGCCGATGACGACGGATGACGATCCGAACAGCGCACCGCTCGCACAGAAGCAGACGCAACCGCAGACGCAGCCGCAATCGCAGGCCCAATCGCAGGCCCAATCGCAGACGCGCACCAAAGCGGACAAGAATTCGTGAGCCTCGCGCGCCGCGGCCTGACTGCGCGGCGCATGCTCCAACGTTAAGAGCTTCCCATGAACATATCCAAATTCTTCATCGATCGGCCGATCTTTGCCGGCGTGTTGTCGGTATTGATCCTGCTGGGCGGCATCATTGCGCTCTTCAAGCTGCCGATTTCGGAGTACCCGGAAGTGGTCCCGCCTTCGGTGGTGGTACACGCGCAATATCCGGGCGCCAACCCGAAAGTGATCGCCGAAGCGGTCGCGGCGCCGCTCGAAGAGCAGATCAACGGCGTCGAGAACATGCTGTACATGCAGTCGCAGGCGAATAGCGACGGCAATCTCACGCTCACGGTGACCTTCAAGCTCGGCACCAATCCGGACCTCGCGACGCAGCTCGTGCAGAACCGCGTCAACCAGGCGCTGCCGCGTCTGCCGGAAGACGTGCAGCGGCTCGGCGTCACGACGATCAAGAGTTCGCCCACGCTGACTATGGTGGTCCACCTGATCTCGCCGAACAATCGCTACGACATGACGTATCTGCGCAACTACGCGCTGCTGAACGTCAAGGACCGCCTTGCACGGATTCAGGGCGTGGGCGAAGTGCAGTTGTGGGGTTCGGGCGACTACGCGATGCGCGTCTGGCTCGATCCGCAGAAAGTGGCGCAACGCGGTTTGACGGCGACCGAAGTGGTCAACGCGATCCGTGAGCAGAACATTCAGGTGGCGGCCGGTGTGATCGGCGCATCGCCTTCGGTGCCGGGCACGCAATTGCAGTTGTCGGTGAATGCGCGTGGCCGTCTGAGGACCGAGGGTGAATTCGGCGACATCATCGTCAAGACCACGCCGGACGGCGGCGTGACCTATCTGAAAGATATTGCGCGGATCGAACTCGCGGCGTCGGAATACGGCCTGCGTTCGCTGCTCGATAACAAGCCGGCTGTGGCGCTCGCCATCAACCAGGCGCCGGGCGCGAACTCGCTCGCGATTTCCGACCAGGTGCGCTCCGCGATGAAGGAACTCGCGGAAGACATGCCGGCGGGCGTCGAATACAAAATCGTCTACGACCCGACGCAGTTCGTGCGTTCGAGTATCGAGGCGGTCGTGCATACGCTGCTCGAAGCGATTGCGCTGGTGGTGATCGTCGTGATCGTGTTCCTGCAGACGTGGCGTGCTTCGATCATTCCGTTGATCGCGGTGCCGGTGTCGATCGTCGGGACGTTCTCGTTGCTGCTCGCGTTCGGGTTTTCGATCAACGCGTTGTCCTTGTTCGGCATGGTGCTCGCCATCGGGATCGTGGTGGACGATGCGATCGTGGTGGTGGAGAACGTCGAGCGGAATATCGAAAACGGGCTGAGTGCGCGCGACGCGACCTATAAGGCGATGCAGGAAGTGAGCGGACCGATTATCGCCATCGCGCTGACACTCGTCGCCGTTTTCGTGCCGCTCGCGTTCATGACCGGTTTGACGGGCCAGTTCTACAAGCAGTTTGCGATGACCATCGCGATTTCGACGGTGATCTCGGCGTTCAATTCGCTGACCTTGTCGCCGGCGTTGTCCGCGATGCTGTTGCGCAGCCACGGCGCCAAGGAAGACTTCCTGACGCGTGTGATGAATCGCCTGCTGGGCGGTTTCTTCAAGCGTTTCAACAAGGTCTTTCATCGCGGTTCGACGGAGTATGGCCGCGGCGTGACCGGCGTGCTGCGCCGTAAGGGCGCGATGCTCGCGGTGTACGCGATTCTGCTGGGCGCGACCGTGCTGATCTCGCGCGTCGTGCCGGGCGGCTTCGTGCCGGCGCAGGACAAGGAGTATCTGATTGCCTTCGCGCAATTGCCGAACGGTGCGTCGCTGGATCGCACGGAGAAAGTGATTCGCGACATGAGCTCGATTGCGCTGAAGCAGCCGGGCGTGGAGAGCGCGGTGGCGTTCCCGGGTCTGTCGGTGAATGGCTTCACGAATAGCTCGAGCGCGGGCATCGTGTTCGTCACGCTCAAGCCCTTCAAGGATCGTGGCAACAAGAAACTCTCGGCCGGTGCGATTGCCGGTGCGCTGAACCAGCAATACGGTGCGATCAAGGATTCGTTCGTCGCGGTGTTCCCACCGCCACCCGTGCTCGGTCTCGGCACGCTCGGCGGCTTCAAGATGCAGCTGGAGGATCACGGCGCGCTCGGTTACGCGGAGTTGAACAAGGCAGCGGAGGCGTTCGTGAAGAAGGCGGCGCAGACGCCTGAACTCGGCCCGACCTTCTCGAGCTATCAGATCAACGTGCCGCAATTGAACGTCGACCTGGATCGCGTGAAGGCCAAGCAACTCGGCGTACCGGTCACGGACGTGTTCAACACGATGCAGATTTATCTCGGCTCGCTGTATGTGAACGACTTCAACCGCTTCGGCCGCGTGTATCAGGTGCGGGTGCAGGCGGACGCGCCGTTCCGTCAACGCGCCGACGACATCCTGCAACTGAAGACACGCAATGCCGCGGGCGATATGGTGCCGCTGTCGTCGCTGGTGACGGTGACGCCGACGTTCGGTCCGGAAATGGTGGTGCGCTACAACGGCTATACGGCTGCCGACATCAACGGTGGACCGGCGCCGGGCTTCTCGTCGGGGCAGGCGCAAGCCGCGGCCGAACGCGTGGCGGCGGAAGTCTTGCCGCGCGGTGTGAAGCTCGAGTGGACCGACCTGACGTATCAGCAGATTCTGGCCGGCAATGCGGGCTTGTGGGTGTTCCCGATCAGCGTGCTGCTCGTGTTCCTCGTGCTCGCCGCACTGTATGAAAGTCTGACGCTGCCGCTCGCGGTGATCCTGATCGTGCCGATGAGCGTGCTGTCCGCGCTGACCGGGGTGTGGCTCACGGGGGGTGATAACAACATCTTCACGCAGATCGGTTTGATGGTGCTGGTGGGCTTGTCGGCGAAGAACGCGATTCTGATCGTCGAGTTCGCTCGCGAACTGGAGCATGACGGGCATACGCCGCTGTCGGCGGCAATCGAGGCGAGCCGCTTGCGTTTGCGGCCGATTCTGATGACGTCGATCGCTTTCATCATGGGCGTGGTGCCGCTGGTGTTGTCGAGCGGAGCTGGCTCGGAGATGCGTCATGCGATGGGGATCGCGGTGTTCTTCGGCATGCTCGGCGTCACGCTGTTCGGTCTGATGCTGACCCCTGTGTTCTATGTGGTGCTGCGTACACTGGCGGGTGGAACGATTCACGTCGCGCAGAAAGATTCGCCGCACTATGGCTCGCCGGTGACGGACGCCTGAGGAGAAAACAATAATGAAACGCTTTGAATCTTTGAGCGGGTGGGGCCGGGCGGCCGCCAGCGGTTTGCTGGTCGCGTTGCTCGCCGCCTGCTCCCTGGAACCTACGTATAAGCGACCGGAGGTGGATACGCCGGTTGCGTTCAAGGAAACGCCTGCGGCGTCGGCAACGTCGGCTGCTTCAGCGCCGTCGGCTGCGCCGGGAGCATCGGTGCCGGACAACGGCACGTGGAAGCAGGCCCAGCCCGCCGACGACGCGCATCGTGGCGAATGGTGGGCGATTTTCGGCGACCCGCAACTCAACGCGCTCGAGGAGCAGGCAGCTGCCGCGAATCAGGACCTGAAGGCGGCCGCGGCGCGCGTGCAGCAGGCGCGTGCGGTGACGCAGGCGGCGAAGTCTGACTGGTTCCCAAAGATCGACGCAGGCTTTGGCCCGACGCGCGAGCGCGCTTCGGCAGCGTCGCAATTCCAGCCGGATAGCGCGGGTGGCACCACCGGCACGATCTGGCGCGCGCAAACCACGGTATCGTACGAAGCGGATCTGTTCGGGCGGGTCGGCTCGAACGTGAACGCGTCGCGTGCGGACGAACAGCAAAGCGAAGCGCTGTTCCGTTCGGTGCAACTGTCGCTGCAGGCGGACGTCGCGCAGAACTACTTCCAGTTGCGTGAGCTCGATACGGATCAGGACCTGTACCGCCGTACCGTAGCATTGCGCGAGGACACGCTGAAGCTGGTCCAGCGGCGTTTCAAGGAAGGCGATATCGGCGAGCTGGATGTATCGCGGGCCCGTAATGAACTCGCCAGTGCGCGTGCGGACGCCGTGGGTGTGGCGCGTCAGCGGGCGGCGTCGGAACATAGCCTCGCGATTCTGCTCGGCAAGCCGCCGGCGGACTTTTCGTTCGCGGAAGCGCCGCTCGCGCCGGTGACGGTGCGTGTGCCGCCGGGCTTGCCTTCAGCGTTGCTTGAACGCCGGCCGGACATTTCTGCGGCGGAGCGGGCGATGCAGGGGGCGAATGCGCGTGTCGGTCTCGCGAAGTCGGCGTTCTTCCCGAAACTCGATATCACCGGCGCGGCAGGCTTTGAATCGGCGACGCTCGGCGATCTGTTCAAGTGGTCGAGCCGCGCGTTCATTCTCGGGCCGTTTGCCGGCACGGCGTTGACGCTGCCTTTGTTCGACGGCGGCCGCCGCAAGGCGAACCTCGCGCAGGCCCGTTCGAAGTATGACGAGGACGTGGCGCAGTATCGTCAGCAGGTGCTGGTGGCATTCCGTGAGGTGGAGGACAACCTGGCCGATTTGCGTCTGCTCGACGATCAGATGCGCGAGCAGAACGATGCGGTTCAGGCCTCGCAACGGGCGGCGCATTTGTCGCGTACGCAGTACACGGAGGGCGCGGTGAGCTATCTGGATGTGATCGATGGTGAACGGCAGGTGCTGACTTCGCAACTGCAGGCGAGCCATCTGTCTGGTACACAAGCGGTGGCGACGGTCAATCTGATTCGCGCGCTGGGCGGCGGTTGGGGTGACGTGACGGCGTCGGATACGGCGGTGGGTGCGGTTGCGCCGGTGGCTGCGTCTGGTCCTGTGCTCGCTTCCGCTTCTGCCCAGCAGGTAGCGAAGCAGTAAGTTTTCAAGTCAGAGTCGAGCGGTAGACGCCGGGTCGCGCGAAAGCGCGGCCCGGCGTTTTTTGTTGACCGAATCGCTTGAAAAAGCGGGAAGGCGGCGTGCTGAACGCGTTGCGAATATTTCACACGTTGCGTTTATTGCGTTTGTCTCGCGAGTTGGCTTATACTCGCAGGTAATCTGGAGTCGAACATGACCACCGCTACACCCGATCGCATCATCTTGTCGGACGACGACGCAACCGTGCTGTCCGCTGCGAGCCGCCTGATGGGCGCTGCGCTCGATCACTCGCGCGCGCATAGCGTCGCGTTGGTCGAGGAGGGCGCAGACGGCGACTTCGCCCGCGTTGAGGTTCCACCCGCCACGCTGCGGGTGCTCTCGCGTGTGCTGGCTATGATGGCCAGTGAGCAGGTATTCGTTCTTTATCCCGCAGACACCGAATTGACCACCAAGCAGGCGGCGGATTTGCTCGGCGTCTCGCGGCCGTTTCTGATTGCTCGCCTTGAAGCCGGCGAACTGCCTTTCCGCAAGGTCGGGCGGCATCGCCGCATGCTGATGGACGACGTGATGCGCTACAAGGAAACCATGCGTGCAACACGCAAGAGCGCATTGGACGAGATCGTGACCGACAGCGAATCAATAGGCGGGTACGATCTGTAATGCTGTCGGTCGATCGCTTTACCGTCGTGCTGGATGCGTGTTCGCTATTTCCGATGGTGGTGCGCGACGTATTGCTGACTTTCGCCGATCACGAGTTTTATGCACCGAAGTGGTCGGCGCGCATTCACGAAGAATGGACGCGCAGTCTCGCTGCCCGTTTCGCGGACAAAAGCGCGGCTAACGACGCCGCGCCGAAGATCGCCGCGATTCGCAATGCAATGGACCGCACGTTTCCCGACGCGCTGGTCACGCAGGTGCTTCCCGAGAGCGGCGAAATTTTCGGCGTCGACGAGAAGGACCGGCATGTTGTCATGACCGCGGTGGCGGCGCGCACCGATGCGATTGTCACCTTCAACCTGAAGGATTTCGCGGCGGAACAGTTGGAGTCCAGCCTGCGTATTGAAGTGAAGCATCCTGATATCTTCATCCTCGATCTGATCGATTTGAATGAGAAGCGCGCGTTGGCTGCGTTCAGAGACTTGCGGGCGCGTAAGCGCCGACCACCGTGGTCGGTCAACGAATTGCTGGATCGGCTCATACGCGCCGGTCTGGTTCAAACCAGCGCATGGTTGTCAAGCGCAGACGTGCTGCCGTTGTTATAACTTCGGCATCTGGCCACGACGCACGGTCACGCCCAAATCATTTTTCCCGCTTTCCTTCCGAAAATCCCTTCGTAGACCGCCGCTTTGCCGCCCACTATGATGAGTCGCACCTCATCTGGAGAGAGGCGATGACCTGTCCGACCTTCCGCTGTCCGCGCTGACCCGATTGCGCGTCCTGTCGCTGCCACGCGCGGTTTAAGCCGCACGTAGTGGATTTTCCGTTGCCCGACCTATCCGGCAAGCCTGATTGCGCCTCGAAGGAACTCCCTTTGTAGACGCTTCGGCGCATGCCGCTGGATCGGCTCGCCTCGAATCGAACCACGCCCGAAACTCACGAGTTCACCATGCGCATTTTTCTATCCACCGTGCAGCGCTTTTTCCACACGCCGGCTGTCTCGCTCATCAGTGCGTTCGGTCTCGCACTCGCGTTGCAGGCCGTGCCTGCTTCAGCGGCCGACTCGCCCACGCTGAAAATCGGCACCGCGACCAGTCCGCAAATCGAAGCGCTCAAAATCGCCGCGCGCGAAGCGAAAGAACAGGGCCTCGACGTGAAGATCATCGAATTCACCGACTGGAACACGCCGAACGCGGCGCTCGCGAACAAGGACATCGACGTCAACTACTTCCAGCACATCCCGTTTCTCGAGAATGCAAAGAAGCAAGGCGGTTATAACTTCGTCGCGATCGCACCGGGCACGATCATGAAGATCGGCCTGTATTCGAAGAAGATCAAACGCTTCGACGAATTGAAAGACGGCGCCACCGTCGCGATCGCCAACGATCCGGTCAACGGCGGACGTGGCCTGTTATTGCTGCAGCGCGCCGGTCTCATCAAGCTGAAACCGGGCATCGACTATCGCGCCACCACGCTCGACATCGTCGACAACCCGAAGCACCTGAAGATCGTGCAGCTCGAAGCATCGCAACTGGCGCGTTCGCTCGACGACGTCGATCTCGCACAGGGCTACCCGAGTTTCATCAAGCTCGCCGGCACCACCGATCCGAATAGCGCGCTGCTGTTCGACGGCCTGGAAAACAAGAACTACGCGATCCAGTGGGTCGTGCGTCCGGAAAGCGCGAACGATCCGCGTATCCGCAAGTTCATCTCGATCTATCAGCATTCACCGGCAGTGCGCGCCGCACTCGACAAGGCGTTCGGCAATCTCTACGCCGTTGCCTGGTAACCCGCGCGGTTAGTCGAAACCGGAAAGCCAAAGGAGCCGCACGATGGCCAAGAAAAAGATCCTGCTGAACGCCTTCAACATGAATGCGGTCGGCCACATCAATCACGGGTTGTGGACACATCCGCGCGACCGTTCGGCGCATTACACGGACCTCGACTATTGGACTAGCCTTGCGCAAACGCTTGAGCGTGGCAAGTTCGACGGCATCTTTCTCGCGGATATCGTCGGCGTGTACGACGTTTATCAGGGCGGCCCGGAAACGCCGCTGCGCGAATCAGTGCAGATTCCGATCAACGATCCGTCGCTGATCGTACCCGCGATGGCGCACGTGACGAAACACATCGGTTTCGGCGTCACGTCGAATCTGACATACGAGCCGCCGTATCTGTTCGCGCGTCGCATGTCGACGCTCGACCATCTGACCAAAGGCCGAGTGGGCTGGAATATCGTGACGGGCTATCTGGACAGCGCGGCGCGCGGCATGGGCCTCGCGCAGCAGATCAGCCACGACGACCGCTACGACCGCGCCGACGATTACATGGACGTGGTCTACAAGCTGTGGGAACAGAGCTGGGAAGACGCCGCCGTGGTGCGCGACCGCGCGGCGCGCATCTTCTCGCATCCGGACAAGGTGCATCGCGTGAAGCACGACGGTCCGTACTATTCGATCGACGCGATTCATCTCAGCGAGCCGTCGCCGCAACGCACGCCGGTGTTGTATCAGGCGGGCTCGTCGAGCCGTGGCGTCGATTTCGCGGCGTGTCACGCGGAATGCGTGTTCGTCGGCGGTCAGAACAAGCAGTTGACGCGCTCGATTGTCGATGACATCCGCGCACGTGCGGTGAGTTTCGGCCGCGCACCGGACGACATCAAGATCTTCGCGGGCATCACCGTTGTAGTCGGTGAAACAGAACGGGCCGCGCAGGAAAAATTCGAGGAATACCGCCGGTATGCGAGCGCCGAAGGCGGCATCGCGCATTTCTCCAGTTCGACCGGCATTGACTTCTCGCAATACGAGTTGGACGAACCGATCTCCTACGTGAAGACCGAGTCGATGCAATCGGCCGTCGAGGCGATTTCGAAGAAGAGCGTGAGCGGCGTGTGGACCAAACGCAAAGTGCTCGAACAGATGACGCTCGGCGGGCGCGCGAAGCCGGTGGTCGGCTCGCCGCAGCAGATCGCGGATGAACTGGTGTCGTGGATCGAGGAAGCGGGCGTCGACGGCTTCAATCTGACCCGCACCGTGATGCCTGAATCGTTCGAAGACTTTGTCGATCTGGTGGTGCCGGAATTGCAGAATCGCGGCGTGTACAAGGAGGATTACGATCCTGCGCCGACGCTACGCGAGAAACTGTTCGGCGGCGGGCGTGCCCGGCTGCCCGACGTACATGCGGGTGCGCAGCATCGTCGCCGGGTGCAAGCCGCCGCGCCGGCCACCGCGGAAGCGTAAGAGGGGAGCGAAACCATGGCCAATCTTTTCGACGTGCCGCAATTCATCGAAGACGCGCCGTCTCTCGCTGTGCATTCCGGTTCGGATCAGACAGCGACGCAAGCCGCCGTGATATTCGACGATGTCGGCAAAGTGTTCGCCAACGCGCGCGGCGTGTCGACTGCGGCGCTCGCCAACGTCACGTTGAATGTGGCGCGAGGCGAAGTGTTCGGCATCATTGGCCGCAGTGGTGCGGGCAAGTCGACATTGTTGCGGCTCGTCAACGGCCTGGAGAAGCCGAGTTCAGGCGCGGTGCGCGTGAACGGCGTGAGCGTCGGCGAACTCGACGAGCGCGGACTTGTGGCGTTGCGCCGGCGCATCGGCATGGTGTTTCAGCACTTCAATCTGCTTTCGGCGAAGACGGTGCGCGAGAACATTGCGTTGCCACTGAAAATCGCCGGTGTGCCGAAAGCGGCGATCGATAAAAAGGTGGATGCGCTGCTGGAACTGGTGGGCCTGTCCGCCAAACGCGACGCGTATCCGGCGAGTTTGTCCGGCGGCCAGAAGCAGCGCGTCGGCATTGCGCGCGCGTTGGTCACCGACCCGGACATTCTGCTTTGCGACGAGGCCACCTCAGCACTGGATCCGGAAACGACGCAAGCCATTCTTACGCTGCTGCGCGATATCAATCAACGCCTGAACCTGACTATCGTATTGATCACGCACGAGATGCAGGTGATTCGCGAGGTCTGCGATACGGTTGCGGTGATCGAGCGCGGCGAGGTGGTGGAGACCGGCCCCGTGTGGCGCGTGTTCGGCGACCCGCAACATGATGCGACGCGCGCGTTGTTGCGGACCTTGGTGCATGACTTGCCGACGGACCTTGCGGAGCGGGTCAAGCCGCTGCACGACATCGCGCAAGTGGATGCGCAGATTCTGCTGGACGTGCGTTTCACCGGTGTCGATGCGCGTGAGCCCGATCTCGGCGGCCTTGCCGCGGCGTTGAGTGTCGAAGGCGGAAACGTGAGTTTCGTGCATGGCGGCATCGACCGGATTCAGGGGCATGCGCAAGGGCGCCTTGTCGTGTCGGCGCAAGTGCGTGCGAATGCGGGCACCACCGTGCAGAAACAGATCGCGACGCTGCTCGAAGGCGCGCGCCGTTACGCCAACCATGTCGAGGTATTGGGCTATGTCTGAGTTGTGGCTTTCCGAACTCGCCGACGCGATTCGCGACACCATCGTCATGGTTAGCGTGTCCGCATTCGTCGCGGCGCTGGTCGGCATTCCTCTGGCGCTGGTGCTGGTCACGACGACGCGCGGCGGCATCTTCGAGAAGCGGGCGGTGAACAGCACGCTCGGTGCGCTCGTCAACGCGTTCCGCTCGACGCCCTTCATCATTCTGCTGGTTGCGTTGCTGCCGCTCACGCGTTTGCTGATCGGCACGACGATCGGCGTATGGGCCGCGATCGTGCCGCTCAGTATCGCGGCGATTCCGTTTTTCGCGCGCGTGGCTGAAGTGAGCCTGCGCGAAGTGGACCGCGGTTTGATCGAAGCCGCGCAGGCCATGGGCGCGCAACGCCGGCATATCATCTGGCATGTGCTCTTGCCCGAGGCGCTACCGGGCATTCTCGGCGGCTTCACGATTACCGTGGTGGCGATGATCGGTTCGTCGGCGATGGCGGGCGCGGTCGGCGCCGGCGGCCTTGGCGATCTGGCAATCCGCTACGGCTATCAGCGTTTCGATACGACTGTGATGGTGACGGTGATCGTGCTGCTGATCGCGATCGTCACGGCCGTGCAGTTCGTCGGCGATCGGTTCGCGCGGCGGCTTGCGCAGCGGACGTGATCGTATTTACCGCGCGGCCGCTATTTGCATGAAGAATAACCGCGCAAGTTTGCGGCGCCTACATCAAGGCCTATCATGCTAGCTAGGGCATTGAGCGCCGCGGTAGGCGTGCCGCTTGCCGCCGCTCGCCCAAAATCTCTTCACGTGGAAATTGCATGAACGATCCTCGTCATGCCGATGCGTTGCAAACGCCTCAGGCATTCGCTGCGCCGGCGGTGCGCGATCTCACGGGTTTGCTCGACGCATTGCACGCCAGTGCCGCGCAGCGCGATATCGATGGCGGCCATGCCGCGCAGGAGAAACAATGGATCGCCGACGCGGGGCTGCTCACGCTCGCGGTGCCGCGCGAATTCGGCGGCCTTGGCGCGCGTTGGCCTGACATCTACGAGACGATCCGCAAGATTGCGCAAGTGGACAGCGCGCTCGCGCATCTGTTGGGCTTCACCTGCTTGCAGGTGGTCAGCGTCAATGTATGGGGCAATCCAGAACAACGTGCCCGCTATCTCGGCGGCACTGTGAAAGACCGATGGTGGTGGGGCAACGCTGTCAATCCGCTCGACACGCGACTCGTTGCAAGTGCAACGGATGACGGCGGCTACCTGCTCGACGGCCAGAAGGGCTTTTGCTCCGGCACACGCGGCTCGCAAATGATGACGGTTTCCGCACACGATCCGCTCACCGGCAAACCGGTCTTCGGCGTGGTGCCGACCACGCGCGAAGGTATCACCGTTCACGAGGACTGGAATCCGATCGGCCAGCGGCAGACCGACAGCGGCAGCGTGTCCTTCGTGCGGGCCAAGCTCGAACCCGATGAAGTGATGGTGCGGCCCGACACACCGCACGCGAGTTTGCGCACGCTGATCTCGCAGCAGGTGCTGACGAATCTGTTCGTGGGCATCGCGCAAGGCGCGCTCGACGAAGCGCGTGCTTACGTCACGCAACACGGCAAGGCCTGGATCTATTCCGGCGTCGACAAGGCCACCGACGATCCCTACCTGATCCAGCGTTTCGGCGAGATGCGCCTGCAGGCAGTGAGCGCCGAAGCGTTGGCCACGCGTGCGGCCTGGTTGCTCGAGGATGCCTGGCAGCAAGGCCCATCGCTTAGCGCTGAAATACGCGCGCAGGTCGCGCTCGCCACGTCGGAGGCGAAGATCGTCGCGCATCGCGCCGCGCTCGACGTCAGCGAAAAACTGTTCGATGCCTGTGGCGCCCGCGCCACGCACGCGCCGCTCGCCCTCGACCGTTTCTGGCGCAACGCCCGCGTGCATACACTGCATGATCCGCTCGACTATCGGGTGCGCGACGTCGGCCGGTACGCGCTCACCGGCGCGTTGCCGGAAGTTTCTTTGTACACTTGAGGCGGTTCGCGGCGGCCTGTACGAGGCGCCGCGTTTGATCCCCTTCAAGAGATTCCCGGATTGCAGTTCAAATTACCGACCACCGCAACGGCGCCGTTTTGCCCATCCGAAGTGCAAGGCTCGGTAGCCGTCTCGCAAGGCGCGCCTTTCTGGAAGAAAATCCTGCAGTTCGCAGGGCCCGGCCTGCTGATCTCGATCGGCTACATGGATCCGGGCAACTGGGCCACCGACATCGAGGCCGGATCGCGCTATGGCTACAGCCTGCTGTTCGTCGTCATGCTGTCGAGTCTCGCGGCGATGGCGCTGCAATGCCTGAGCATGCGCCTTGGCATCGCGACCGGACGTGATCTCGCGGCGTTGTCGAGCGCGCGTTATTCGCCGGCTGTGGCGCGCTTTCAATGGCTGCTCGCGGAGCTGTCCATCGTGGCCTGCGACCTGGCCGAAGTACTGGGCGGCGCGCTCGCCTTCCATCTGCTATTCAAATGCTCGCTGACCACCGGCGTCCTGCTGACCGCGTTCGATACGCTGATCGTGCTCGGCCTGAAGGGCAAGAACTTTCGCGACCTCGAAGCAATCATGCTCGGGCTGATCGCGACCATCGGCGTGGGATACATCATCGAGCTGGCGCTGGTGCAGCCGCATTGGCCGTCGGTCGCGCAGGGGCTGATTCCGTCGTGGCAGGCTTTGAGTTCGCGCGAACCCATGTATCTGGCAATCGGCATTCTCGGTGCGACCGTCATGCCGCATAACCTCTATCTGCATTCGTCGATTGTGCAGACACGCGCGGTGAAGCGCGACCCCGCCAGCATCCGCTCGGCGATCAGCATGTCGCGCATCGACACGATCGCCGCGCTGGTGCTCGCGCTGCTGATCAACATGGCGATCCTGATTCTTGCCGCCGCGGCGTTCCATGCCACCGGCCACAATCAGGTCACCGAAATCGAAGACGCCTACAAGCTGCTCGCGCCCATCGTCGGCACCGGTTTCGCGGCGGTGTTGTTCGCCGTGACCCTGCTCGCTTCGGGACAAAGCTCGACTTTCACCGGCACCGTGGCGGGGCAGGTCATCATGGAAGGCTTCCTGAAGCTGAAGATTCCGTGCTGGCAACGGCGCTTCATCACGCGGGCACTCGCCTTGATCCCCGCCCTGATCGGCGTGCAGATGATGGGCAATGGCGCGGTCGGCAAACTGCTGGTCGCCAGCCAGGTCGTGCTGAGCCTGCAATTGCCATTCGCGCTTTATCCGCTGATCCGCATGACCAGCGACCGTTCGTTGATGGGCGAATTCGCCAACACGCTGCTGACGCGGTTCGTCGCGTGGACGCTGTTCGTGGTGATCAGTGCGGCGAATTTGTGGCTGGTGGTGCAGACGGTGGGATTGGCCGGCTGATCCGGCCTTTCGGCGCGTGCCTTGTGCGGCCGCCGGCCGCTGGTTGCCCGCTGCCGACCGCCGCCGCGGAGAGGGGACGAAAAAAAAGTCCGCGCGGAGGCGGACTTTCTAATCAAGGCTTCGGTTCGAATCGGGCTGGACCTGCCCTCTTCGAGGTGATCACGCTGCTTGCGCGATCTGCGCTGCTTCGAGCGCTTCCTGGCGAGCCGCCGCGGCTTTCTTCGTCTTGCCGGCACGCGACGGCGGCTGGCATGCGCCACACACCACGTTATGTTGCAGATCGTGCTTGTGCGCCACGAACTTGCCGGTGCAGCGGCAGCATTTGGTCAATTGCAGAATGTCGGCGTCGAAGAAACGCACCAGCGTCCACGCACGCGTCAAGTCCAGCACGGGTTCGGTTTCGCTGTGCTGGCAATGTTCCAGATACAGCCGATACCCTTTGGTCAGCGCATCCAGATGCGAGCAGCGCGCTTCGTTCTTCAGGAACAGGTAGGTGTTGTAGAACAACGACGCGTGGATGTTCGCCAGCCACGTCATATACCAGTCCGCCGAGAACGGCAGCATGCCCTTGGGCGGCGATACGCCCTTGACCTCACGATACAGGCGGATCATGCGATCGCGCGAGAGCGTCAATTCACTCTCGAGCACTTGCATGCGTGCGCCCAGTTCGATCAGCGCAATGGCGCGGAATACTTCCTGTGCGTCTTCCGTCAGGCTACGCTTGAGCATCGCAGTCACCTCGATTAAGCGAACTGTTCAGCCGGCTGGCCTGCAAGCAGGATCGCCGCGTGAGTCGGTGCAACGGCGGCGTGCTTCGTCGTTTGCGTCAACGCCGACAACATCGAGTGGTCGTTGAAGCGGAAGAAGCACAAAAGCTGATCGGAAGCGGCCAGCTTGACGATCTGCGCGAGCGACAGCCCGGCAAGCAAATCAGCCAGCTCCGACGACAATCCCAGCCGGAACATGCCGACCGGTTTGTCCTCACGCAACATACGTTGCGCGAGCATGATGTATGACAAGTTGATCTCGCGGATTGAATCCAGCGTCTCGCTGCTACGGTCCATTTCTGTGTTTTCCGAAGCCCCGAATTACTATGTCGGCATTTTTTGCCGTTATGTCTTTTGTGCCTCGCCGGAAACGTTGTCCTCCGGCTACTGTCACCGCCTGATACAGACAGCGACCTTTTGATACATCGCGTTACATTTCGTAACAGCTTGGGACGAATTGTATGAAGGGTAAA
This sequence comes from Paraburkholderia sp. NPDC080076, assembly GCF_050281145.1. NCBI lineage: Bacteria > Pseudomonadati > Pseudomonadota > Betaproteobacteria > Burkholderiales > Burkholderiaceae > Paraburkholderia > Paraburkholderia sp. NPDC080076. Next base: position 851,320 of record NZ_JBNNWQ010000001.1, read on the forward strand.
ACAAGAAATCAATCCCTTCTCAAAAAAATATCTCAAAAAGATACATCAAATTTCGGTAACTCTTTCACGGTCCTGTAATAGCCGATGCCGAGCGAATTTTCCGCCATCGTGGATTTTTGTCTGATCCATGAAAACCCTTGTATGACGGGCGTTTCGTTCATTCGTATGAGCAAACGGCGCTGCCCGCAAGTCGGTCGGTAATTCCAGGTGAGCGCAGAAAGGAAATAGAAAGCGAGCTCAATATAGAGTAATAAATACCGCTCTAAAGCGCTGCTATGGGGACAAAACAGAGATGTAACAGGTTGGAGCGACCCCAGTTACAAACGGAGCCGCATTTGTAACTTCTTGCGTAACTTCTAGCAGCCGTTAGCGCGCACGCGTTCGACTTCGAGACCGAACGCCGGCCGCAGGCGTGTGCCCAGCACATTCCCGGCAAAGGCGGCGACCAGCCACAGCCAGCCGTGCAAGCTGCCTGACACGATGCCGCTGAAGTAGGCGCCGATGTTACAACCGTAGGCCAGACGGGCTCCGTAGCCCAGCATCAGGCCGCCGACGACCGCCGCAATCAGTGAGCGCGCCGGCACTTTCCACACCGGTGCGTAACGTCCGGCCAGCGCCGCGGCCGCCATCGCGCCGAGCACGATGCCGATATCCATCACCGAGGTGACGTCGTGTGTAACAGGAGCGGCGAGGGAGCCCGCGTTGGCGTGAGCGGCCCAATACGGCCAGTTGGCCACGTCGATGCCGAGCACGGCAAAGAACTTGGCGCCCCAGAGCGCGAACGCCGACGTCACGCCCCACGGTCGCCCGGAGAGCGCCAGCGTCGCGAAGTTGAGCAGCACCAGCGCAATCGCGCCGACGAACAGCGGCCACGGACCGTGCAGCCACGGCGACGTATGCGGCTGGCGCGGCGGCTCATTGATCAGTTGGCCATGACGGCGCCGTTCGATCAGAACGGTAAGTGCTGCGATGGCCGCGAACATGACCAGGTTCAGCGCGATGGCCCAGCCCGCGCCGAGCGCGCTCACCAATGAGAGCGGCTTGAGCGACGGCAAGGCGGTCCAGAACGGCATATGCGCGGTCGCGACAACCGAGCCGATAACGAATGCCGCCAGCGTAACGATCATGCGGGTGCTGCCGCCACCCACGGTGTACAACGTGCCGGACGCGCAGCCACCGCCCAATTGCATGCCGATACCGAACATGAACGCCCCGACCAGCACGGACGTGCCCGCCGGCGCGACGAGCCCGACGACCGGATGGCCGAACAGCGTGCCGGCCTGTAGCGCGGGGAAAAACAGCAATACGCCGAGCGCGAGCATCAGCATTTGGGCGCGCAGGCCGGCGCCGCGGCCGTCGGCGATAAAAACCCGCCACGCCGACGTAAAGCCGAATGCCGCATGGTAAAGCGACATGCCGAGCAGGGCGCCGACAAGATAGAGCGCCGCCTGGCGGCCGCTAACCGTCTGCGCCAGATAAACGGCGCCGAGCGCGATCAGAACGAGGGCGGCGCCGAGCGGTTTCGGATTGATATCGAAACGGCGTGGCACACGCGGGAGCGAAGTGGAGAGGTCGGACATGTGTGAGTTGACTGACAAGCGACGGGTCGAAGGCAGCCCGAGGACGGCTGGATAGCCACTTTCGGGGCGGGTGGGACGAAAAGATGGTCAAAAAAGATAGCACGGATCGCGTGCTGCGGCAGGGCGGATGAATGGGAGTGACGAGGGGCGATACACGCCGCGCCCAGTATCGACTAGATAAACAGCGCCATCAGATCCGCATCATGAAACACACCGCCGACATTCAGCGCGCCGACCTCGCAGCCATATTTGCGAAAGCCAAACGACTCGTACAGTTTTCTCGCAGCTTCGTTGCGGCTGCCGACCAGCAACTGGATTTGCCGTAGACCTTGCACGCGCGAGGCCCGCGCCAGCAACTCCTTGAGCAACGCGCGCCCAACGCCGCGGCCTGCGGCTTCCGGGGCGACATACATGCCGATCACCGCGGCCTTGTGCCGCTGCTTGTCGCTAGGATTGCGGATCAGGCCGACCACGCCGATCAACGGTGTTCCAGCCGATGCGTAAGCGCCGAGCAAAAAATCGCCTTCAGCCGCACGCGAGTCCTTCAGCATTGCCTCGTGTTGTGACGCACCTTTGGCGAGCGCTTCCTCGTAACTCTGGCCGAACGAATCCGGATGCGCCATCAACCCACGCAGGCGAAGCTGGAAGTAGTCGTCGCGGTCATTCGGACCGAGTTGGCGTACGAGTACGGCGTTGTCGTTCAAGTGCATCTCTCCGCGTAAATCAGCGAGTGAAAGGACAAAGGTTCGATGCAGGAGTGTGCCCCGTCTTCTACTGTCGGGCTACGGTTGGCGTGCTGCCTCGGCGCGTTGGCTCTCGCCGAATTCGCGCAGTGCCGCCGCGGTTTGCTGATCGGCCGGAAAGAAAGCCTCAATGGCGAGCTCCGAGAGTGTCACGTCGACCGGTGTGCCGAACACCGTGGTCGTGCTGAAAAACGACAGCACGCCGATCGGCGTGCGCAGCCGCAGCGGCACCGCGATCTGATTGACGGCGGCGTTGTCGTGCTCGGCCGCTTCCGCGTCCGGCGGCGCAGGATAGGTGGCCAGTTCCTCGCGCAGCGCGCTCAGCGTGTCGTCGCCGCTCACGTCGATTTGCCGCTGCAGCCGAGCCAGTATGTGCTCGCGCCAGGCATGCCAATTGACGATCGACGCCGCGATGCCCTCCGGATGCAAGCTCAGGCGCAGCGCATTGACCGGCGGCTTCAGCAGTTCCGGACTGGCGCCGGTCAGCAGAGGCGCGAGCGCGTTGTTCGCGGCAATGATGGTCCAGTGCCGGTCGATGGCGAGCGCCGGGTAGGGCTCGTGTCCCTTCAGCACCAGGTCGACGGCCTCGCGCGCGGCGGCCAATTGCGGATCCGATAGTGGACGCTCCCGGAACAGCGGCGCGTAACCGGCCGCCACCAGCAGCGCGTTGCGTGCTCGCAGCGGCACGTCGAGCCGTTCGGCAAGATGCATGACCATTTCCCGGCTCGGCACCGCGCGGCCCGATTCGACGAAGCTCAAATGCCGGGTCGAAATATCGGCTTCAGCCGCAAGCAGCAACTGGCTCATTCTTCGCCGCTGACGCCATTCACGCAGCAGATCGCCGACTGTGCGGCTGGCCGCCGGCGCATGCGACGGGACGGTTTGCGCAAGAGAGAGTGTGTTCATGCCACCGATGATAGCCAAACCGCGCCAGCGATCCATTACCTGGGAGGTAATGGAATACCCCGGAATACACCCGGCCACGCCTACGAAACCCCGGAAACGCGTCTGATAGCAAAGCAATCCAACGTACTGGTGAACTGCGGCACCGGCAGAACGGCAAACGCGATTCAGGCCGCCGCCGCACCTTCCGGCACCGCGTTGAGTTTGACGCCGAGCGCGCGCAGCAATTTGAACACCGTGTCCATGCGCGGTTTCGAACCGGGCGCGAGCGTTTTGTAGAGGCTTTCGCGCCCGAGTCCGGCGTCGGCCGCGACTCTGGCGATACCGCGCGCTTTGGCGATGTCGGCGATAGCGGCGAGCAGGACGTCGGCGTCGCCGTCTTCAAGCGCTGCGTTGAGATACTCAGCAATCGCTTCCTCGCTATCGAGGTAGTCCGACGCGTCGAACCGCGCGGTTTTGATCTTGCTCATGACAGTTCCTCTCTGATTGCTGCCCACATTGTTTTGGCATGCTTGATATCGGCCGGCTGGGTGGACTTGTCACCACCGCAGAGCAGCAGATACACCATGCGCCCTTCACGCGCGAAGTAGACCCGATACCCCGGTCCGCAGTCGATGCACATCTCGGATACACCGTCTTCCAGCAATTTCACGTCGCCGAAATGCCCGCGTTCCGCACGCCGGATCCGCACGAGTATCTTTGCCCTCGCTCGTAAATCCGCGAGCCGTGCAAGCCAGGTGTCGAATTCCTCGGTGCGGTTGACCGTGTACACAGGTGGTGAACCGATCTGTTGAGAATTGTATCCGTGTGGATACGGTTTTGCAAGTGTGAAAACCATATTGAAAAGCGCCCCCGTGTCCGTGTCGGTCGAGTACGTCGTCTGCCGCGCGCCGCGCCGCGCGGCCCCATTCGCCACACGAGGTTAGCGGCTGCCGCCGCGGCTGACGACTCGGCCGGATGGCCAATTCGACGGACAACGAAACGCGCGCGAATGCTTACCTCCCGCGTAATCGACGCACCGCGCCCAAGCCGTCAATCTTCACTCCGAGCCCGCCGCATACAACCTGTCTGCCGAGCGTAGTGCTCAGTCATGCCAACGAAGGAGTCTCAAGATGAACGCGCATACCGATCTGATCGACCGTTATTTCGACGCCTGGAACGAAACCGACGGCGCGCGCCGTCGCGAGTTGATCGCCGCGACATGGGGCGCCGACGCCGACTATCGCGACCCGCTGCTGGCAGGCGCGGGCCACGACGGCATCGACGCGATGATCCGCGCGGTGCACGAGCGCTTCCCGCATCACACGTTTCGCCGTACGGGCCAGGTCGACGGCTTTGCCGACCGGCTGCGTTTCGCATGGGAACTGACCACGCCCGCGGGCGACGCGATCGTGAAGGGGTCCGACTTCGGCGTGGTCGATCCGCATGGACGCTTGCGGGCCGTCACCGGCTTCCTCGACCACGTGCCGGACGGCGCCTGAGCACCGCTTTTTTACGGAGACAATCATGCACGAGCCCGCCGCTGCCACGGCACCCCAAACGGCCGTCGCGTTGGCGCGCCTGTCGGGCGCCGTCGACTCGCTTTCCAGCGCAATCGCCGGCTTCGCGCTGCTCGCCGGTGCGCGTGCCTTCATGTTCATCGCGCTGCTGGGCTGGCGGGAGCCGGTGTTGGGCGGCGCGGGTCTCGTGCTGCTGGCGGTGGTCGGCTGGCTGCGCTGGCAGTGCGGCGCAGCCGAGTCTCTACCGGCGATGCGAAACGTCCGGCCGACGACTCGCTCCGGCAACGCAACGTGCAGCCGCCACGCGCCACCCTCGACGAATGGCCGCGACGTTGCTTGCTACAATCGTCCGCTGGAATGCGATTCGACGCGCGGACACGCTTTGGTCGAGCCGGGCAGCTGCTGCTTCGGCCCGACACGAACGCGGGCGTGAACTGCTCGCTTCGCGCGACCCGATAACCAACGTCCAAACCTCGGCGGCCAACCGCCAATCGGACCACAAGGAGACACCGTGCTGAAGAATCTGGACCCGCTGCTGAACGCCGACATACTGCATGCATTGCGCGCGATGGGCCATGGTGACGAACTCGTCATCTGCGACGCCAATTTTCCCGGCGACTCGGTTGCGCGTGAGAGTGTCCTCGGCAAAGTGCTGCGCCTCGACGGCGTGAGTGCGCCGCGCGCGATTCGCGCGGTGCTGTCGGTGATGCCGCTGGATACCTTCATCGAGCATCCCGCGTCGCGCATGGAAGTGGTGGGCGAGCCGCACACGATTCCGGCCGTGCAGCGCGAGGCACAGGTCGAGATCAACGCAGCGGAAGGGCGCGATGTGCCGTTCGCGTCGATCGAGCGGTTTGCGTTTTATGAGCGGGCGCGCAAAGCGTATTGCGTGATCGCGACCGGTGAAGAGCGCGGCTATGGTTGCTTCGTCTTCACGAAGGGCGTTCTGCTCGCGCCGGACGCGCCTCAGTCGTAACTTTCGTCAGCGCCATCGCGGCGCAATGCCGTGCGCGCAACGTGCCGGCCCGCGCACGCGAATCTCGCGCACGTGCTAACTTTTCGTCTGACCGCCGTCGGCTGATCAGCCTGATCCGCCACGGCGCATCGCCTGACATCACGGTGACGCAAACCATGAGCTTCTCGATAGACAGTCTCGATCATCTCGTTCTGAACGTCGTCGACGTGGAAGTCAGCGCGGCGTGGTACGCACGTATGCTCGGCATGCGGCGCGCCGAGTTCGAGTCGCGCACGGGCACGCGGGTGGCGATGTTTTACGGCAATCAGAAGATCAATCTGCGTCCCGCGACCGCCGATACCGTCGCGTGGTTCACCGGCCGTGAGCCGGTGCCCGGCAGCGCCGATCTGTGTTTCGTCACGACCACGAGCCCGGCCGAGGTCAAGGCGCATTGGCTCGCCCAAGGCGTCGAAATCGAGGCCGGACCGGTGGAGCGCGACGGCGCGCGCGGCAAGATGACCTCAGTGTATTGCCGCGATCCGGACGGCAATCTGATCGAAGTCGCAACGTATCCTCAAGCATAAACACGGCGGCGATTCCGCCGTCGGCATGCACCGCGGACGCTAACGAGCGGATCGCTCGGACACCTTTTTCCTTCCCGACATGCGGCGCGTCCCGCGCCGCTCATTCTGGTCCGAGCTAGGAAAAGGCGGCCAAACCGCCTATTGTCAGGTGCAAAGTCGGGAACTGCGGGCTGTCGGCGGGGTCTGCTGCTTATTCATTTACAGGAGCCCCTCATGTCGCGTCCCGTCGATTCCGGCGTTATCCTCATCGCTCGTATCGCCCTTGCCGTGCTGTTCCTGTGGGGCGGTGTGATGAAGCTGCTGGGCTATGCGGGCTTTGTCGGCTACCTGCATTCGAAGGGCGTGCCGTTCGTGCAGGTCGCCGCGCCGATTGCTACGGCGGTCGAGGCGCTCGGCGGTCTGCTGCTGATCGTCGGCTTCAAGGTGCGCCCGCTCGCGCTGATCCTGGCGGTGTACACGGTGGCGGCGGCGGTGCTGGGCCACGATTTCTGGAATGTCACCGACGCCGCCTTGCAACGCGACATGGTCATCCATTTCTGGAAGAACATCGGCATTGCCGGCGGTTTCCTGCTGCTGTTCGTGACGGGCGCGGGGCGTCTCAGCATCGACGGTGCGCGAGCGCCGCGTGGCGGACTCGGGCTTTGACACGGCAGTTGAGGTAGTCTGTGCGGGTCGCTTTCGATTCTGGCTGTAACTAAGGGAGCAAATAATGATTCAAAGTTTTGAGCAAACCATTGGCGGCAAAGTTACGCAGTTGTGCGCGAGTCTTGGTGAAGGGCCCACGCCGCATCGGGTGATTATCAGCCTGGCTGATTCGGCGAAGACACTGGTGGTTCTGGATGCGTCCGGATTCATCAGCACGATCAAGGCCGAGATCGAGGAGCCGGAAAAGCTGATCGCCGACGCCATCGCCAAAGCGCGAGACGAAGGGCTGATCGAGCGCGCAATCGACACCGGCACGATCCAGGAAGCGTCGCTATAGGCCAGGCAGTACAGGGTTGTAGCGCGCTACAGACAAACTGCCCGTAACCACCCCCGCCATGCGCAAGCATCGCGGGGGTCGATTTTTTGTGCGCGCGATATCGGGAGGCGCCACACTCAGCGCGATTCGCCGGCCCGTTCGCGACATGCAGGGCGACGCGCGGAGTCCGACGACTGCGGTTGCGGATGCACGAAGCAGCTCAGCACGCCGCCGATCGCCAGCAAGCCGACCGAGACGGCAGTCGATGCCCGCATGCCCGAGACGATCTGCGTGGCGGCCGCGCCGCTCGCCAACGCGCCGAAGGCCGCCACGCCGACCGCGCCCCCTGCCTGCCGGGCGGTATTCAACACGGCGGACGCCGTACCGGCACGTGCCGCATCCGTCGAGGCGAGCACGGCCGTGGTCATCGCCGGGACCGCGAGGCCCATGCCGGACGGAATCAGCAGGAACGGCAGCAGCAGACCGATGAGCGGCGTGCCGGCGTCGACGAAATGCAGCAGGCCATAGCCGAGCCCGGCCGTGATCGCGCCCGCGATCATCGGCACGCGCACGCCGAAGCGGCCGACCACCCAGCCGCTCGCCACGTTCGACAGCAGAAAGCCGCCCGTCAGCGGCAGGAAGGCAAGGCCCGCCTGCAACGGCGTATAGCCGCGCACGCGTTGCAAATACAGGCTCAGCACGAACACCATGCCGTAGTAGGTCAGATTCACGCAGATGCCGAACAGCACCGCCACGCTGAACGAGCGCTTGCTGAAGAGCGAGAGCGGCAGCATCGGCGCCGCGACGCGCGATTCCACCACGATAAAGGCGCCCGCTGCGATGAGCGCCAGCACGAAGCCACCGGCCACGAACGGGTGACCGAGCCCTAGCGGCCGCCATTCGATCACAGCGGCGACGAACGCGGTCAGCGCGACGATGGCCAGACACTGGCCACTCAGATCGATGCCGCGCGGCTTCGTGTCGGAACGAGCGGCCGCCGCCGCTTGCGGGCCTTGACGCGTCGTGGCCTCGGGCCGTGGCACCCAAAGCAGGGTGGCCAGAAAGCCGGCGGCGCAAATCGGCAGATTGACGAGAAAGATGCTGCGCCAGCCGAACGCCGCGATCAGCAGGCCGCCGGCCACCGGACCCGCCGCGATCGCAATCGCGCCCGCCGCGGTCCACAGACCGACTGCGCGAGCCCGCAGTTTGGGATCGTGTCCGTACGACTGATTGAGCAGCGCCAGCGAGTTCGGCAGCATGGCGGCGGCGCCGATGCCTTGCACTGCGCGCGCGGCGACCAGCATGGTTGCGTCGAGCGCGAGGCCGCAGGCGAGCGACGCAAGCGCGAACAGCACGATGCCGGCCGCGTACAGGCGTCGCGCGCCGAAGCGGTCGCCGAGCGCGCCGGCGGACAGCATCAGCACGGCGAACGCGAGCGTGTAGGCGTCGACGACCCATTGCAGGCCCGCGACATTAGCATGCAGATCCGCGCCGATTTTCGGCAACGCGATGTTGACGATGGTCACGTCGAGTTGCGTGACGACGAAGCCGACACTGACCGTCGCGAGAACACGGCCGAGTGCCGACGAGTGGGGGGAATTTGAGGAGTTCATGCGATACATCGTAGGCCCGATGCAACGCACCATGTTTCGGGGCGGCGTGAAGTGTGGATGTCACGCGCAAGCGCAGGGCGTCGAGCCCGATGATGCAAACAAAAACGGCGCACCGTCTGCGGTGCGCCGTCGTTGCAAAGCACAAGCAGCCGATCAGCGCTTCTGCGGCGCGTCCTTGATGAACAGCGTGGTCAGTGCGCCGAGAATGCAGATCGCGCCGACGTACATCGGCGCGGCCATCGGGTTCGACTTCATCATCAGCGACACGGCGATCGGTGTAAGGCCGCCGAACACGGCGTACGCCACGTTGTACGAGAACGAGATGCCCGAGAAGCGCACCACTGGCGGGAACGCCTTGACCATCACGAACGGAATCGCGCCAATCACGCCGACGAACAGGCCCGCCAGCGCGTACAGCGGCACCAGCGCCGAGGTGTCGGCGGCGAGTTGCTGAAACATCACGTAGTACGTCACCGCCAGCGCCAGGCCGCCGATGAAAATCGTGCGCCCCGCGCCGATGCGCCCGGCAATCGAGCCCGCCATCACGCAACCGATCGTCAGGCACAGCGTCGCCACGCAGTTCGCCAGCAGCGCGGTGGCCGGCGCGATATGGAACTGCTTTTGCAGCAGCGTCGGCGTCATCAGAATCACCACGACGATCGCGGCCGAGAGCATCCACGTGAGCAGCATCGAGACGATCACGGCGCGACCGTGGTCGCGCAGCACGGCCTTGAGCGGCACTTCGGCGGCGATTGCCTTGCGCTGCTTGAGTTCGGCGAACACCGGCGTCTCATGCAGCCAGCGGCGCAGGTAGACCGAGAACATGCCGAACACGCCGCCCACCAGGAACGGAATGCGCCACGCGTACGCGGAGATTTCCGCCGTCGCGAAGTTGCGGTTCACCGCCGAGGCGATCAGCGAGCCGAGCAGGATGCCCGCCGTGAGGCCGGCCGTCAGCGTGCCGCACGCATAGCCGATGTGCCGCTGCGGCACGTGCTCCGAGACGAATACCCAGGCGCCCGGCACTTCGCCGCCGACCGCCGCGCCTTGCATCACGCGAAACAGCAGCAGCAGGACCGGCGCCAGCACGCCGATGCTGGCGTAGGTGGGCAGCAGGCCCATCATCAGCGTCGGCACCGACATGAGCAGCACGCTCAGCGTGAACATGCGCTTGCGGCCGAACAGGTCGCCGAAATGCGCCATGATGATGCCGCCGAGCGGCCGCGCCAGATAGCCCGCGGCGAAGATGCCGAAGGTTTGCACCTGGCGCAGCCAGTCCGGCATTGCCGCCGGGAAGAATAGCTGGCCGATCGCCGGCGCGAAAAATACGAAGATGATGAAGTCGTAGAACTCCAGCGCCCCGCCGAGGGCGGCGAGGCCGAGCGTCTTGTAATCGCTGCGCCCAAGAGGGCGTGGGGTGACAGCCTGCGCTCCACCCAGATTTGTCGCTTGCATTGCTTGTGTCTTGTCTTGAATTGGGAGCCACACGTAGCGCGTGGAAATACGGCGGTCGTCGGGCGAGAAGTGCGGCAAGCGCTGGGTAGAGCACGGGACACCGGCGCGCCGGCCCGGGTAGGGCAAGCGCGATGACGATTGAGGCCAGGCGGGGATTTTACAGGATGAAAGCGGAATGCTTCGGGAAGTGCTTAATTAGATTGAGAAAAGTTCCCGGGAATGTGCCTTTTCGGAAGCGAGCGCGACGACAGTGTTTTCGGGACTTTTCCCTGGCGAATGTAGGAATGCGGAGCGGCTTTGTCCGAGCGGATTGATTCATATGTAAATTAGGATTGCTCCTATGGGATGGATCGGGCCCGCCTCTGAGAATCGCGTCCGAGCTATCAGTTACGAGTCATCCCATGCGTATTGCCATTCTTCAACGCGACCTGGTCATGCGTCAGTCGATCGAAAAGGTCCTGACGGCCACCGGCCATTCCTGCACGACCTTTGACGACGGCCTGAGCATGTCGAGAACGCTCGCGCGTTCCACCGTGGATCTGCTGGTGCTCGACTGGCACGGCCTGCGTCTGTCCGGCGCCGATGTTTTGCGCGCGGCGCGCGCGGTGGGTGGCGACCGTCTGCCGGTCATGTTCGCATCGGTGGACACGGCGGAGGAAAACATCGTGCGCGCGTTCGTCGCCGGCGCGGACGACTATGTCGCGCTGCCGCTGCGCGCGGCCGAGTTCCGCGAGCGGGTCGCGGCGCTGCTGCGGCGGGCGTATCCGGACCGCTTCAGCTCCGCGAGCTTCGACGTCGGTCCGTACCACTTCGACACGCACCGCCAACTCGTCATGCTGCGCGGCGAGCCGGTCCAGTTGTCCGGCACGCAGTACCGTCTGGCGTCGCTGTTCTTCTCCAACATCGGACGCGTGCTGTCGCGCGATCACATCTTTGCGATGGTGTGGGGCCGCGAGTTCCGCGAATTCACCCGCACGATCGACAGTCACGTTTCGCGGCTGCGCCTTCTGCTCGAAATCGAGCCGCAAAACGAATTCCGACTGCAGCCGGTGTATAAAAGTGGCTACCGGCTGCTGCATTTGCGTCAGGGCGCAGCCGCCGATATCGATGCGGATATCGATGTCGAGAAGAAAGCGGCCTGAAGTCAACCAGCCGCGGCAGATCAAATCTGCGGCAGCGCGGGGCGTGTTTCGAGCGCCTTGCGAATCAATGCTTCGACCGCCTTGCGTTCGTCGCCGGCCAGCGGCAGACGGGGCGGGCGCACCGGCTCCGTGCCCAGTCCGACGATCGCTTCGGCGAGCTTGATGTTCTGCACCAGCTTCGCCGATACGTCGAGCGCGAGCAGCGGCGCAAACCAGCGGTAGATCGCCCGCGCTTCCTCGAGGCGTCCCGCCTTCAGCAACGTGTAGATCACCACCGTCTCACGCGGAAACGCGCACACGAGACCGGCCACCCAGCCATGCGCGCCCATCAGAATCGCCTCCATCGCGAGATTGTCGACGCCGCAGAGAATCGCGAAACGGTCGCCGACGGCGTTGATCAGGTCGGTCACGCGCCGTACATCGCCGCATGATTCCTTGATCGCGACGATCTTCTTCTCGTCGGCGATTTCCGCGAACATGTCGGGCGTCATGTCGACGCCGTAGGCGAGCGGATTGTTGTAGATCATCAGCGGCAGCGCGCTCGCGTCGGCGACGCTGCGGAAATGGTGCAGCGTCTCGCGGCGGTCCGACAGGTAACGCAGCCCCGGCAGGACCATGTAACCGGCCGCGCCATGACGGCTGCCCGCTTCGGCCTGACGGCAGGCGTCGAGCGTGCTGTTCTCGGCGATCGTCAACAGGACCGGAACGCGGCCGCGCGAGGCTTCGACAGCGATGTCGAGCACTTGCAGCTTTTCATCCAGCGAGAGCGTCGACGCTTCGCCCAGCGATCCGCACACGATGATGCCGTCCACACCCGCGTCGATCTGCGCCTCGATATTCTTGCCGGTCCACGCACGGTCTATGCTGAAATCCGCGTTGAATTTGGTGGTGACTGCGGGCAATACGCCTTCCCAGATATGCGCCACGACTGCTCTCCTGAGTGTGATGAGTTCAAGCGCAGTGTAAGCAGGGAAAATCCCGCCGTCTTGCGTGAATCGCGCGCGACGGATGACGATTTCAGCACAGTCGCTTTGCCCGTAGTATCGCCGGAACGAGGCGGATGGCCTGTTTCAGGATGGCGGGCGAGGCGCGTCTAGAGCGCGTGACCGGCACGACGGCATGTGCTCGGGGTCATGCCCGTCGTGCGTCCAGCGCAGGTACACGGGCCGCGGTCTGGGCGGCGGCGTGAGGTCGCCCGGCATCGCGAAACTATGCCGAAATCGTCACAATCCACGCGCAAGCACACCAAGACTCGACCGGCCGCGGTTTCTACCATGAACATCATGAAAACCTTGGACATCATCGACTCGCACACCGGCGGTGAACCGACCCGCCTCGTGGTGTCGGGCGGCCCGGATCTCGGCGGCGGCACACTGGCGCAACGGCTCGACGTGTTCCGCACCCAGTTCGACGACTGGCGCGCGGGCGTCGTCACCGAACCGCGCGGCTCGGACGTGGTGGTGGGCGCGCTGCTCTGCGAGCCGGACGACCCGACGTGCGCGGCCGGCGTGATCTTTTTCAACAACGTCGGCTATCTCGGCATGTGCGGGCACGGCACGATCGGCCTCGTCGTTTCGCTGGCGCACCTGGGACGGATCGGGCCGGGGCGTCATCGGATCGAGACGCCGGTCGGCATTGTCGAAGCGACGCTCAACGACGACGGCAGTGTCGCCGTGCGCAACGTGCCGGCGTATCGCTATCGCGAATCCGTGCGGGTGGACGTGCCGGGCCACGGCGTGTTGACCGGCGATATCGGCTGGGGTGGCAACTGGTTCTTTCTCGTCGCCGACCATGGGCGCGCGCTGGAGGCGTCGCGGATCGGCGAATTGACGGCGTTCAGCGGGGCGATTCGCGACGCGCTGATCGCGCAGCGCATCACCGGCGCGGATGGCGCGTTGATCGACCACATCGAGTTATTCGGACCCGGTTCGCGCGATGGCGTCGACAGCCGCAACTTCGTGCTTTGTCCCGGCAGTGCGTACGACCGCTCGCCGTGCGGCACCGGCACGAGCGCCAAGGTGGCCTGCCTCGCGGCCGACGGCAAACTGGCTGAAGGCGCGGTATGGCGGCAGGAGAGCATTATCGGCAGCATGTTCGAGGCGAGCTATCGCCATGCCGGCGATGGCGTTCACGTGATTCCCACCATCACCGGTCACGCGTACGTCACGGCAGAGGCGCGCCTGTGCTTCGACGAGCGCGATCCCTTCGCCTGGGGCATCCGCACGGCATGACGGCGGACGCGCTGATCGTCGGGGCGGGGATTGTCGGCGCGGCGTGCGCGGCGGAACTGGCGGCGCTCGGCATGCGCGTCGAGGTGCTCGACGCGCAGGGCATCGGTGGCGGCGCGACGGCGGCGGGCATGGGTCACATCGTCGTGATGAACGACTCGCCGGCGGAATTCGTGCTGAGCCGCTATTCACGAGACTTGTGGCTGGATCTCGCGCCGCAGCTGCGTCTACGCGACGCGTTCGCGCGCTGCGGCACGCTCTGGGTCGCCGCCGACGATGAGGAGTGGCAGGCCGCCCGTTCAATGCATGCCGCGTTCGAGGCTCAGGGCGTCGCCGCGCAATTGCTCGACGCGCCCGCGTTGCGGGCTTGCGAGCCGGCGCTGGCGGCGTCGATGGCGGGCGGTTTGCGGATCGAGCACGACAGCATCGTGTATGCGCCGACCGTCGCTGAATGGCTGCTGACGCGGTCGCCGGGCGCCGCGAATATCCGTGTGCGACTGGGCGCGACGGTGACGTCGGTTGAAGCGAGCGGTGTGACACTTGCTGACGGCGAGCGTGTTGGCGCGGCGCAAGTCATTGTGGCGAATGGTTTGGGCGCGCAGCAATTGGTGCCGTCGCTGCCCTTGCAGCCGAAGAAAGGCCATCTGCTGATCACGGACCGCTATCCCGGACTGATCCGGCATCAACTGCTCGAGCTCGGGTACATCAAGAGCGCGCATCACGCGGTCGGCACCTCGGTGGCGTTCAACGCGCAACCGCGGCCCACGGGACAGTTGCTGATCGGCTCGTCGCGCCAGTTCGACACCACGGATCCCGCCGTCGAGATGCCTGTGCTCGCGCAGATGCTCCAACGTGCCGCGCATTATCTGCCGGTGCTGCCGACGCTCAACGGCATTCGCGCGTGGACCGGGTTTCGCGCGGCCTCGCCGGACGGCCTGCCGCTGATCGGTCCGGCAGGCGAATTTGCTCCCGGCGTGTGGCTTGCCACCGGTCATGAGGGTTTGGGCGTGACGACATCGCTTGCCACCGCGAAGCTGCTTGCCGCGCAGATTGTAGGGAGCCTCGCGCCGATTCCTGTCGAGCCTTATTTGCCAGTTCGTTTTGTTGAGAAGGTGATTCATGAGTAGCGCGAGCGCCACCACACGCGTCAGCTTGACGATCGACGGCCACCGTATCGATGTCGAAGCCGGCACAACCGTGGCCGCGGCGCTCGTCCTGGCTGGCGTTCACGGCACGCGCCTATCGATGAGCGGCCAGCCTCGCGCCGCGCTGTGCGGCATGGGCGTGTGTCAGGAGTGTCGCGTGACGATCGACGGCCGGGCGCATGCGCTGGCGTGTCAGACGCTGTGCCGCGAAGGCCAGAACGTTCATACCCAGGACGGGACGGGCACGCGATGAGACAGCACTTCGACATTGTCATAGTCGGCGCCGGTCCCGCTGGTTTGAACGCCGCGGCGGCCGCTGCGCGCGCGGGCGCATCTGTGGCGCTCCTTGACGACAATCCACGCGCGGGCGGCCAGATCTGGCGTCAAGGTCCGGGCCACGCGCCGCAAGCGCCGTTGCATAACCTCCTCACTGCGATCAGCGGGCAAAGCACCATCACGCACTGGCCGTCGACTCGCGTGATCGCGCCGCTGGGTCTACGCGGCTTGCTGCTCGAATCGGCGGAGCACGGCGGCGTCTGCGTCACCTATGAGCGCCTGATTCTTGCGACCGGCGCACGTGAGCGGCTTCTGCCGTTCGCCGGCTGGACCTTGCCCGGTGTGACCGGCGCGGGCGCGCTGCAGGCGCTCATCAAAGGCGGCGTGCCGGTGCGTGGCGAGCGGATCGTGATTGCCGGCAGCGGGCCTTTGCTGATCGCGGCGCTCGCCACTGCGCGCGCGGCGGGCGCACAGGTGGTGGCAGTGGTGGAGCAAGCTTCGGCATTTGACGTCGCGCGTTTCGGCATCTCGCTACTGGCCGCGCCGGCCAAGTTGCGGCAAGCCGTCGGCATGACGCGCGGGTTCGCGGGCCTGCATTACTGGACCGGCAGCATCGTGGAAGAGGCGCAGGGCGACGGCCGAGTCGAGCGTGTCACCATCCGGCGCGGCCGCGACAGCAAACGCGTCACGCTCGATTGCGACCGCATCGCCTGCGGCTACGGACTCGTGCCGAACAGCACGCTGGCTCAGGCGCTCGGTTGCGCGATCAGTGAAGCGGGCGAGATCGTCGTCGACCACGAGCAGCGGACGTCTGTCGAGGGCGTATTCGCGGCGGGCGAGTGCACCGGCATCGGCGGCGCTGAACTGGCCGGCGTGGAAGGTGAGGTTGCCGGCCTCCTGGCAAGCGGTGGCGCCGCCGCGGACCATGCCGCCCTCGACGCGCAGCGCGCGCGCTGGCGCCGATTCGGCCGCCGCGTCGAAACCGCCTTCGCCCTGCGGGACGCCGCGCGCACACCGCCGCCCGATGCCACGCTGCTGTGCCGCTGCGAGGACGTGAGCATCGGCGAGGTGCGTGCCTTCGCCGACTGGCGCGAAGCCAAGCTCCACACCCGCTGCGGCATGGGCGCCTGCCAAGGACGAATCTGCGGCACGGCGGCGAACCTGTACTTCGGCTGGCAGTGCGGCGCGCCGCGCCCGCCCTTCAGTCCAGCGCAAATCGGCACGTTGATGGCGGCGGTCGGAGCCGCCCCAGCTTGAATGACCCGTTCGCCGACAAGCCAGCGGATATTGTCGGCGGCGGCGCGGCCCTATAATCGACCGCACGGACCAGGCCGCTGGCACGAGGCTGCAAGCCCCGAGCGTCGCTCGTCAGGCGGCAACCGTCACCCGGCAACAGAGCAACCGTAACAACCCAACGCCGAAAATACCGAACGCTCGCCCGACCGCCCCCATCAACGCACGGACCAACGGAACCCGCACGATGAACACGCTGGCTCATCCGCTCGAACCGGACGATGCAACGCTGTCCGGCATGCTGTCGCACTTCAGGCTGCTCGAGCCGGTGTTCGACGCGATGCCGGACGTCGTGTTCTTCGTCAAGGACGCCGAGGCGCGTTACGCGCTGGTCAATCGCACGCTAGCGTCGCGTTGCGGCTTCAAAGAAAAGTCCGCGCTGCTCGGCCGGACCGCCGAGGACGTGTTCCCGCGCCGCTTCGGGCGCATCTACACGGCGCAGGACAAGGCGATCATCAACGTCGGCAATCAGATGATCGATCAGTTGGAACTGCATCTGTATCCCGGCCGCCAGCCGGGCTGGTGTCTGACCTGCAAGCAGCCGCTGCGCGATCCCGCCGGCAAGGTGGTCGGCCTCGCCGGCATTTCCCGCGATCTGAAAGCGGACGAAAGCAGTCACCCGGCCTACAGCCGTCTCGCCGCGGTCGTTCAGTCCATCCAGGAAAATTACGTTCAGCCGTTGAATCTGAAGCAGCTTGCGGCCATGGCGGATATGTCCGTCGCGCAACTGGAGCGCTACTTTCACAAAGTGTTTCATCTGACACCGCGTCAGGTGCTACTGAAAACCCGGCTGGACGCCGCCACCGCGCTGCTGGTTTCGCACGACAAGGTCACCGACGTCGCCGCGCTGTGCGGCTACACCGACCACAGCGCGTTCACACGGCAATTCAAGGCGACCGTCGGCGTGACGCCGACCGAATACCGCATGCTGCTGCACGGTACTTCGCGGAGTTGAACCGCTGCACATGGCTCGTCGCAAGCATCATTACTACGTCTACGTCGTCGCGCTGGACGACAAGGTCTGGAACGAGGCGCGTTTTCGCCGTGCGAATCCGGACTACCGGTTCGACAAGCCTTGCGTGTATGTGGGAATGACGGGACTGGACCCGGATCTGCGCTTCGACCGGCATAAGGCCGGCATTCAGGCCAATCGCTATGTGCGCGATTATGGCTTGCGCCTCGTGCCCGAACTGTATGAGGTATTCAATCCCATGCCTTACCGCGGCGCACAGGACATGGAAGTGGAATTGGCGATCGGACTACGTGAAGCGGGGTACGGCGTGTGGCAGGCGTGAGCCGTGTGATGCGGCGTGGCGTTCGTCAAAGGATCCGGCCGGCGCTCGGCTGTTAAAAAGGGCCCGAGACCTGTACGTGCGCGCCTTCGAACGCAATTGAACAGCGCGCGTTACTTCACACCGAGGCCGCGCAGCACGGCGTTGCCTTCAGGCGTCAAACGGATATGCGAAGCGCCGGCGTCGCCGGAAATCGTTTCGATCAGGCCGGCTTCGTGAAGCTGCGGAATCTCGGGTTTCGCGGACGCGTCGATCGGCGCGTGCAGCAACAGCAGCAACGTCGCCAGCTCGTGGTGGCTCAGCAGGCGGCGCAGGATGGTAGGCCGCTTGGCCGGCGCCGGTGCGTCGTTCGTGTTGTGATCGGGCTGGTTCATGGTCGCACCTTGTGCGGAATAGTGTCGGGTGGATGATGCGGACGAAGTCTTAAACGATTCTTAAGACACCATTGTCCTGTAACACCGTGACACGATGATTGCACCTGACCATGTTACCGATTGTCACACTTACGCCCGCAAACCCTTACGGGGCGCAGGTTTTGCCCGCCGACTCGATCCACAGGTTGTTCACGTGGCGCTTGCCCGCATAGAAACGGTAAGTCGTCGCGCCGTTGTCGCTACGCACCTTGACGATATTCGAGTCGCCGAAGTCGAGCATCTGGCCTTGCGGGATCGCCGTGGATTTGAACGCGGCGTCGTGGCTGGTGGCCAGTTGCGTGAGGCACGCGACCACGTCGTTGACGGAGCGCTGCGTGTTGGTGTCCGTGACGGGCTCGCCGGCATCCGGATTCTTCTGGAAGTACGCGCAAGCGCTGAGGAGCAGGGGAACTGACAGGACTACGGCAAACTTCTTCATATCTCTCCTGGCGTTACATTCGGCTGACGATACGTGCGACGCCCGCACGTGCCACAGCCGCGCGGCATCGACCGCGAATCAGGCGACATTATATCGGTGCGGCGCGGCTACCCCCGCCGATGCCGCACACGCCGTGCCCGCCTGGCCGGAATCGCCGGACCCGAATTCGCCAGCGTGACGCGTTGGACGCCTATTTGCGCCGCTGAGCCTGCGCGGCGAGCCGCACGGCAGCATTGGCCGCGCCATAGCCGTCGTAACCGCCGCGCCGCTCGACGATCTCCATGAAGAAGCGCTGGTCGAGCTGCTCCGTGTAAGCGTGGAAAAACTCGCCGCCGCGCTCGTCGCGGTCGTAGAGGATGTTATTGGCACGCAATGCGTCGAGCGTGTCGTCCGGCAGCGCGTAGCGCGCGGCCAGATCCTCGTAGTAATTGCGCGGGATGCGCAGCACCGGCAAGCCGTCGGCGACGAACTCGGGAATCGCGCTGAAAATGTCGCTGGTGCTGAAGGCGACGTGGTTCAGACCTGAGCCGTGATAGGTATGCAGCGCCTCGGCCACCGCCGTGTGATGGTCCACGGAGGCATTCAGCACGATGCGCACCGAGCCGTCGTGGCTGCGCAGCGCGCGGCTGCGCACGAGGCCGTATGGATCGGGCACCAGTACGCCGGGCTCGGCCTGGAACCCCAAAGCGGTCCGCAGAAACAGCACCCACGTGTCCAGCGAATTCGCCGGCACCGACAGGCACACATGGTCGATGCGGCTGAGCGGCCCCACTTCGGTCGGGCCGTTGATGTCGGTGAGGACGAAATCGGCCTCGAACAAGGTGGGCTGATCCGGCGTTTCGTCGACGAAATAGTTCAGGCTGCTGTCCGGCGCCTGCACGGCGGGCAGCACACGCTCGTTCGGGCCGATTTGCCCGGAAAACGGCGCGTAGCCGAAGCCGGCGGCGCGCTCGAACGCCTGATTGGCGTCGTCCACGCGAAACGCCGACGCGCACAGCGACAAGCCATGCTGCTGGAAAAACGCGTTGGCGAACGAATCCGGCTCCGCGTTCAGCACGATCGAAGCCGCGCCGTGCTGATACAGCGTGACTTCTTTCGACCGATGCCGGCCCGCCTCGCGAAAGCGCAGTTTGCCGAGCCAGTCGACGAGTTGCGCGCGCGTGGTGTGGTCCACCGCAAACTCGAGAAACTGATAGCCGACGTGCGCGGGCGCCGCCGGCGAGCGGTAGAGGTCACCAACCGGCTGCTGCGTGCTGTCGAGCAGCGCGCGAGTCTGTTCCTCGAGGAACAGCAGCGAGCGATGACCGTCCGCGGCTGTGATGGTGGTGGGGGCGGCGCGAAAGCCGTCGTTGAAAATTTCCAGCGAAAGCGGCCCGCTGTAGCCCGTTTTCACGACCTGCGCCGTGAAATTGGCCAGATCGAAATCGCCTTGGCCCGGGAAGCAGCGGTAGTGGCGGCTCCATTCGAGCACGTCCATGGCGAGCTTCGGCGCATCAGCGATCTGCACGAAGGCGATGCGGTCGCCTGGAATGTCGGCGATCGCATCCACCGTGTCGTCGAGCGACAGCGTGTGGAAGCTGTCGAGCACGAGCCCGAGATTGGGATGATTCACGGCGTTCACGAGCTTCCACGCGTGCCGGTAGGTCTTGACGTGCTTGCCCCACGCAAGCGCTTCATAGCCCGCAATCACGCCGGCCGCCTCCGCCGCGCGAGCTAGCGCGCCGAGTTGGTCGGTCATCAGCGCATCGTCGCCGATGGTGTCGGGCGAAACGTTGCTGCACACCAGAATGCGGTCCGTGCCCAGTTCATGCATGACGTCGAACTTACGCTTCGCGCGGTCGAGATTGCGCTCGAGGCGCTCCGGGCTGACACCGTCGAAATCGCGGAATGGCTGAAACAGCATGATCTTCAGCCCGAGATCTTCGGCGATGCGCCGCACGTCGGCGGGCGAGCCGTCGAAATACAGCAAATCGTTCTCGAAGATCTCGACGCCTTCGAAGCCCGCCGCCTGGATCGCGGTCAGCTTCTCGACGAGGGTTCCGCTGATCGACACGGTGGCAATCGAACGTTGCATGGACGGCTCCTGCTAAAACAATCAAACGGCTGTTGAATAGGGCGCGCAACGGCCGGGGCGCGCGACCGCTCGCAGATCCCGCTGGCTGGCATGCTGCAATGCGGAAAATGGACCAGTTCGTTACACGCATCGGCAAGAGGCAGGCCGCAATCACCCACTGTAACCGAAGTTATCGACAGTTTATACAAACTAACTAGATGGTACAAATTCGTAGAAACCCCGAATGACGGCGGCGCTCAATGCGCGCACACTTCGCTCAGGTTGCAAAACCACGGCGCTTGCCGTGGCTGGCTTCTTGCCTTACTTAGCAGGAGTGGTTGTCATGAGTTTTGCGTCAGTACTGGTCCTCAACGGACCGAACCTCAATCTGCTCGGCACGCGCGAGCCGACCATCTATGGCTCGGAAACGCTCGACGACGTCGCGAAGCTTTGCCGCGATGCGGGAGAGCGCCTGAATCTCGCGATCGACTTCTGCCAGTCGAATGCCGAACATCAACTGATCGACTGGCTGCACGCGGCGCGTACCAAGGTCGACGGCATCGTGATCAATCCGGCGGCCTACACGCATACGTCGGTGGCCATCGCCGACGCGCTTTCGGCAATCGAAAAGCCGGTCATCGAAGTGCATATTTCAAACGTGCATCGCCGCGAGGCGTTCCGGCATCACTCGTACGTGTCGGCCGTGGCGGACGCGATCATCATCGGTTGCGGCACGCAGGGCTATGTGTTGGCTTTGGAGCGGATGGCGACCATTCTTAAGGATAGGGCGGCGAAATGAACTCACAAGCGAACTCACAAGCGAACTCACAAGCGAACGTACAAACGAACTCACAGGCAACACCTCATTCCTATCTGGTCGGCCTGATCGGCGCGGGCATCAGCGGATCGCTGACGCCCGCGATGCACGAGGAAGAGGGCAGCAAGCTCGGTCTGCACTATGTGTACCGGCGTATCGATCTGGAAGCGCTGAAACTCGACGTCGCCTCGCTGCCCGATCTGCTGATGGCCGCCGAACGCATGGGCTACAACGGTCTGAACATCACGTACCCGTGCAAGCAGGCCGTCATTCCTCTGCTCGACGAACTGTCCGACGACGCGCGCGCACTCGGCGCGGTCAACACGGTGCTGTTCAAGGACGGCAAACGCATCGGTCACAACACGGATTGGTCAGGTTTCGCGCGTGCATTCCAGCGCGGTTTGCCGGACGTGTCGCTGGAGCGCGTCGTGCAGCTTGGCGCGGGCGGCGCCGGCGCGGCGGTCGCGCACGCGGCGCTCAATATGGGCGCGAAATCGCTCACGCTATTCGATGTGGACGCCACGCGCGCCGCGTCGCTCGCCGAGGAATTGCAGAAGCGCTTTCCAGCCGCCACCGTCAGCGCCGGCAGTTCGCTCGCTGAATCGCTCGCGACCGCCAATGGCCTGATTCACGCGACGCCGACCGGCATGGCGAAATTGCCCGGCTTGCCGTTGCCAGTCGAATTGCTGCACCGCGATCTGTGGGTCTCGGACATCGTCTATTTCCCGATCCGCACCGCGCTTTTGCAAGCGGCGGAAGCGCTCGGCTGCCGCACGCTGAGCGGCGGCGGCATGGCGGTGTATCAGGCGGTCGACGCCATGCGCATTTTCACCGGTCTCGAACCGGACGCGGAACGGGTCTACACCCATTTTCAGTCGTTGTTGCAACGCTAACCGGCAGCGCGCCAACCGGTAACAACCCGATCGAGGAGACGCACACCATATGCAGCAACCGATTCAATCCAGTCCCATCGACACCGCCACGCCGCAAGGCGTCACGGTGAGCACCGGGCGCCGCTCGAAAGCCCGCTTTCAGATTCTGGCGCTGCTCGCGGTCGGGACGATGATCAATTATCTCGACCGTACGGTGCTCGGCATCGCGGCGCCACAGTTGACCAAGGAGCTCGGCATCAACGCCGCGCTGATGGGGCTGCTGTTTTCCGTGTTTTCCTGGAGCTATGTGGCCGCGCAAATTCCGGGCGGCCTGTTTCTCGACCGTTTCGGCAGCAAGGTCACGTATTTCCTGTCGATGACCTTCTGGTCCCTGTGCACGCTAGCGCAAGGCTTGGTGCATGGCATCGGCGCGTTGTTCGCATTCCGCCTCGGCCTCGGCGTCTCGGAGGCGCCGTGCTTCCCGACCAATAGCCGCGTGGTGGCCACGTGGTTCCCGCAGAGCGAACGCGCGATGGCGACCGGCACGTACACGGTCGGCGAATATATCGGCCTCGCTTTTTTCAGCCCGTTCCTGTTCATGCTGATGGGCGCGTTCGGCTGGCGTTCGCTGTTCTACGTGGTGGGCGGCGTGGGCCTCGTGTTCGGCGTGATCTGGTGGATGTTCTATCGTGAGCCGCGCGATCATCCGTCGGCGAATCAGGCGGAGCTCGACTATATCGAAGCGGGCGGCGGTCTCACGCATCGGAAGAAGGACGCTGAGGCGGCAGCCAGCAAGCTCGTATCGGCGAAGAGCGGCTTCGAATGGCGCACCATCGGACGCTTGCTCAAGCATCGTCAACTGACGGGCATTTGCCTCGGCCAGTTCGCCGGCAACTCGACGCTGGTGTTCTTCCTCACCTGGTTTCCGACGTATCTCGCCACCGAACGCCATATGGCGTGGCTAAAGATCGGCTTCTTCGCGATCATGCCGTTCATTGCCGCGTCGATCGGCGTGATGTTCGGCGGCTTCTTCTCCGACTGGCTGTTGCGCCGCGGCAAGTCGCCGAACGTGGCGCGCAAGCTGCCGATCATTGCCGGCCTGCTGCTCGCGTCGACCATCATTCTCGCCAACTATGTCGAGAGCAACCTGCTGGTGATCGCGATTCTGTCGGTGGCGTTTTTCGCGCAGGGCATGGCCGCACTCGGCTGGACGCTGGTGTCCGACATCGCGCCGGACGGCCTGCTCGGCGTGACCGGCGGCATCTTCAACTTCGCGGCGAACCTGGCCGGCATCGTGACGCCGCTGGTGGTGGGTTTCATCGTCGCGGCAACCGGCTCGTTTGTCGGGGCGCTGGTGTTCATCGGCGCGATCGCGCTGGTCGGCGCGCTGTCGTACATCTTCATCGTCGGCGATATCAAGCGGATCGTGCTGGTGGATTGAGCGGCCTCGCGCCAGACAAAAAAACGGGACGTGGCGCAGGCCACGTCCCGTTTTTTACTTGAGGCTTACAGGCGTCAATCGTCCTTGCGCACGAACCGCAGCACGGCATCGACGATCATGGCGCGATGCCGCGCACGCAAACGCGGATGCGACGGGTCGCGCCCGAACGCCGTGCCGAAGGTATGGCGATTGCCGACGCGGTGAAAGCACAGCGAACTGATCAGCAGATGCAGATCGATCGGATCGATGTCGCTGCGGAACTGCCCGGCCGCGATGCCGCGCGCCAGCAGATCCTCGATCGTATGAATCACGGTGACGTTGCGGCCTTTGAACGTCTTGACCTGCTCGACGTACTTCGCGCCGTGAATATTTTCGATCGTCACGAGCCGCACGAAATCGCGCTGCCGGTCGTGATAGTCAAACGTAAACTCGACGAGTGCGCGCATCCCCTCGATCGGATCGAGTTCGCTGACGTGCAGATCCTGTTCGAGCGCGCGAATGTCTCCATACACCTTTTCCAGCACCGCCTGGTACAACCCTTCCTTGCTGCCGAAGTAGTAGTACAGCATGCGCTTGGTGGTGTTCGTGCGCTCCGCGATCGCGTCGACGCGTGCGCCCGTCAGTCCCATCGCGGAGAACTCCTGGGTCGCGACCTCGAGGATGTTGCGCTTCGTCTGTTCGGGATCGTACTTGCGCCGGGCGTCGGTACGCGGACTGTCGGACGGGATGCCGTTGGTATCAGGCTCGGCGGCCTTGCTTCCCTTTTTCATTGTGTATTCGAGCGGCAGTGACGGCGCATTCTAGCATGGCGAAATTGGCCTCTGGAGCGGGTCTCGGGCATGAGCGGCAACGTATTGGTCGACGTCAAACGGCAGGCCGCCGGCGTGCCGCGAGCGCGTCGCGTGTCTGCATGGCGGTGTAGGTCAGTTGTGCGGCCGCGAGGCCGAGCGCGCCGTAAGCGGGTGTCAGGCCGAACGACGCAAATGCCTCGGGCACCGGACGCTCACCGGCAATCGCCGCCGCCAGCAGTTCGCCGGACAAGGTGGTCGGCGCCATGCCGTGTCCCCCGAAGCCGACCGCGTACCAGACGCCATCCGCGCTGCGGCCGATCTGCGGCATCTTGTGCCGCGCGTAGCTCATCAGGCCACCCCACGCGTACTCGATACCCACGTCATGCAACTGCGGATAGACCTTCAGCAGATCGCGCCGCAACAGGCGCGCGATCACCTCGGGCGCGCGGTCGCGCACCGAGATGCGGCCACCCCACAGAATGCGCGTGTCGGGCAGCGGCCGGTAGTAGTCGAAGGCGAAGCGGGTGTCATAGACGGCGGCACGCGTGTCGATTGCGTCTTGCAGACGTGAGCCGAGCGGTTCGGTCGCCATCACGTAGGTGGCGATCGGCAGCACCGCGCGTTCGACCAGCGGGTAGACACGGCGCGCGTAGCCGCCGCCCGCCATCACGACGTGTTGCGCGTCGAGCGCGCCGTGCTGCGTGTGCACCACGAAGCCGGCGCCGTCGCGCTGCAGACGCACGACCGGCGAGTCTTCGTGGATCTGCACGCCGGCATGCGCAGCGGCGTTAGCCACGCCGAGGACGTACTTCAACGGATGAAAGTGGAACGCGTTGCGCTCGAACAGACCACCGTGATAACGGCGCGTTTTCAGTTGCGCAGCGAGTTGCTCCGCCGCCACCGGTTCCCACTCGACGCCGAACGAATCGCGCATCAGGCGCCGCTGCGACTCGAGCCGCGCCGGTTCGTCGAACCAGTTGGCGAGGATCACGCCGGCGTCGGTCGCGTCGCAGTCGATGTGATAGCGCGCGATGCGCTTTCTCATCAGATCGACTGCGTCGGTAGTCAGCGTATAGAGTTCGCGGGCGTGCACGGCGCCGAGGGTTTTGAGCAGGTCGGCGCAATCGAGGCTGTAGCCGCCGAACACAAACCCGCCATTGCGCCCGGATGCGCCGAAACCCACTTGCCGGGCTTCGAGCACGGCGACATCGGCGACGCCCCGCTCGGCGAGTCCCAACGCCGTGGACAAGCCCGCTAGGCCCCCGCCGATGACGCAGACATTGGCGCTACGCCGGCCAGCCAGCGGCGCATAGGCGGACGAACGGGTGACAGTGGCTTCGTAAAAGCTTTGCATAAGGGCTAGGTTAGCGGCAATCGCGCGCTCGCGTCCAGCCGTCGCGCGATTGCCGAGTCGAAGGGCGGATGAAACAAAGGCCGGCACCCGCGTCGAGCAAATGCCGGTCTTCTTCGGCTGATCATGAAACGCCTAGGACACCGGCAACAGCTTGCCGGTGAACACCACCGGACCGCTCGGCGCGTTGTGATCCGGCGAGCCGCCCGGCGCTTCGATCGACACGGCCAGCGCCGCATAATTCTCCGGCTTCTGCTGGCCGGCCGTAACCTTGCCGTTCGCGCTGTCCGGCAGCATGCCGAGCGAGACCGGATGGCCGCTTGCCGGAATGCCCCACAGTTCCATCGCCCGGCCCGCGGGCAGCTCGACCTTGCCGAGCGGATGCACCGTCATGGTCGAATGGGCTTCGTCCCACGCGACCAGCATGACCGGATGCGCGTCCTTGTTGTTCAGCACGGCGACATGCGATACCGCCGTTTCGGGTTGCTGAGCCACGGTCGGCGCGGTGACAGGCGCCGTGGTGGACGGCAACAGCGAGCGCACGGCGACCACCACGGCAACTGCGGCGAGGCCCGTGACGCCGAGTGCCCAGCCGCGCCAGAACGCCAGGTTCTCGAACACGCTGCGCGACGGCCGCGCCGGTGTTGCCACCACGGTGCGGGGACGTGCGGCCTCGCGCGTGGCCGCGAGGCCGAGACGCCGTTCGATGGCGTCCCATACGGCGGACGGTGGCATGCGCGGCTCGGCGAGTTCGGCCAGCGGCGAGATGCGCCGCTGCCATTCGTCGACGGCACGGCGGATCGTCGTGTCGTGGTCCGCGTAGCGTTCGAAGCGGCGCCGTGCGCCGCCGCGCAGCGTGCCGAGCACATATTCGGCGGCCAGCAGGTCGACCAGCTGAGGATAGCGATGGAGATTCATCACTCGCCTCCCAGACAGGTCTTCAGCTTGGCGAGGCCGCGCCGGATCCATGACTTGATGGTGCCGAGCGGCACCGCCAGCACGTCGGCGATCTCGCTATGGCTTTGATCGCGTAGGTACGCGAGGGCCACCGCCTGGCGCTGCGCCGGTTCCAGCTGTTGCATGCAACCGGCGAGCAGACGCGCCTGCAGGCTGACCGCGGTCAGCGCTTCGGGATCTGGATCGCCGGTTGCCACGAGATCGTCCAACGCATCGCTCCATTCCGTTTCCTGGGTGTTGACCCGCCGCAGGTGATCGAGAGCACGGTTGCGGACGATCGCCGACATCCACGTCATCGGGGCGGACAGCGCGCGGCGATAGTCGCCGGCAAAGCGCCAGATATTGACGAAGCTGTCCTGCAAGACCTCTTCGGCCCACTCATGCTTGTTCAATATACGGAGGGCGAGGCCGAACAGTTTCGGGGCGGCGAGATCGTAGAGTTCGCGCAATGCCGCGGCGTCTTCCTTGGCGACACGTTCGAGCAGCTCGGCAAGCGTGTCCGGCGTTAGTTCTCGAGGATGGGCGGTCATGGAAGGAGATAGGGTGAGCTTGCGCGCCTATGGTACTCAATTTCTCCACTGCCTTATATGCGGGTTTTTTTCTTCGACGTGCATCCGTTAATGAGATGTCAACGTATGTGGAGCAGTGTCCGGCGTTGGGCGTGCTTGCCGGATGGTCCGGGACACGGGGTGGTGTGCAGCGAGGGCGGGGCCGTTGCGCTGGTCTGCTGAAAGTGAAAGACCGGCAACGGAGCCACGCGATGCGGGGCGGCAAACGCGTCGCGGGCGGTATGACGAAGTACGGGGGGCACGGCTCATTCCTGATGAGGTCCGGGGCGGTTGTCGACCGATCGGCATCCGCCCTGGACCGGAATGGGCGTTTAACGGCCCCAGCGCAGCACCAGCGGATCGAGCCGCCGCGCAACCTTCAACAGACCTTCACGCGTGGCCGGATGCATTTGCGGCAACGGATGGCGCACCGCGTCCGAACGGATCACACCGCCTTCCTTCATCAGCGCCTTGCACGATGCGAGACCGCCCTGGCGGTTTTCGTAATTGATCAGCGGCAGCCACTGCTGATAGTGCGCGGCGGCCGCCTCGGTGTCGCCGGACGCATAGGCGTCGATGATCAGACGGATGCCGTCGGCGTAGCCGCCGCCCGTCATCGAACCGGTTGCGCCCGCATCCAGATCGGCCATCAGCGTGATCGCCTCTTCGCCGTCCCACGGACCGACGATCGCATCGGCGCCCAATTCGATGAGCTCGCGCAGCTTGTTCGCCGCCTGCGGCACTTCGATCTTGAAGTACGACACGTTGTCGATCTCGCGCGCCATGCGGGCGAGAAACGGCGCGGACAACGGCGTGCCGCTGACCGGCGCATCCTGAATCATGATCGGAATGCCGATCGCGTCGGACACAGTGCGGTAGAACTCGTAGATGCCGCGTTCGCCGATGCGGATCGTCGCGCCGTGATATGGCGGCATGACCATGACCATTGCGGCGCCCGCGGCCTGCGCACTGCGGCTGCGCTCGGCGCACTGGTACGAACTGAAATGCGTGGTCGTGACGATCACTGGCACGCGGCCCGCGACGTGGTCGAGCACCACGTGCATCAGCGTATTGCGCTCGTCGTCGGATAACGCGAACTGTTCGGAGAAGTTCGCCAGAATGCACAGCCCGTTCGAGCCCGCGTCGATCATGAAGTCGATGCAGCGTTTCTGGCCTTCGAGGTCGAGACGGCCGGCGTCGTCGAAGATGGTTGGCGCGACGGGGAACACGCCGCGCAATGCAGCAGGATGGGATGACTGGGTCATGATGATAGGTGTTGTCGTAGTTTGGAATGTCTCCGTGTCGACCCGAGTTGGCGCTTTGGCGCTGACTCGGATCCCATGCAACGCGGTCGACTATACGGCGCTGAACACGGCGGGTATATTGAATTGTTTCCATCTTGTGATCGCTTTTGCGACTCACCTCCGCTTTTTGCCCCGCTCTAGCCCCCCGCTTTAGCCCCGATACGCCGCCATGAAAGACACCCTCAACGTCCTGCTGTCGAAACTGCGCATGAAACAACTGCAATTGCTGATCGCGCTCGACGACCTGAAGTCGCTGCACAAAGCCGCCGGTGCGATGTCAATGACACAGTCGGCCGCCAGCAAGGCCTTGCAGGAACTGGAGTCGATGCTCGAAGCGCCGCTCTTCGAGCGCTCCAAAAGCGGCATGATCCCGAACCAGCTCGGCCACTGCGTGATCCGCTACGCGCGCCTCGTGGCGACCGATCTCACCGCGCTCTGCCAGGACGTCGCCGAGATACGTTCCGGGCGCGGCGGGCGTCTCGCGATCGGCGCGATCATGGGGGCGATTCCGGAGTGCGTCGTGCCGGCACTGAATCAACTGCATGCGGGCCAGCCGAATCTTTCCGTCGAAGTGGTGGAAGACACGAGCGCGCGAATGCTCCAGCAACTCGACGACGGCCGGCTCGATCTGGTGATCGGCCGCGCTGCGGTAGCGGCCGATCCGTCGAAATATCACTATCGGCCGCTAGGCGACGAGCCGCTCTCGGTGGTGGTGGGCTACGGCCATCCGCCGTTGCCGAAGAAAGAGGTGAAACTGCGCGATCTGGCCGGGCACCGCTGGGTGATGTATCCGTCGCATATGCCGTTGCACGCGCTGCTCGAGCGTGAGATGGATCTGGCCGGTCTGGAGATGCCGGATAACCCGGTTTCGACGGCCTCGACGTTCGTGACGGTCGCGCTCCTGCAAAGCAGTCACAACCTGGTTTCGTTATTACCGACGGCGATCGCCGCGCTGTTCGTCAGGCAAAAGATGCTGCGTCTCGTGCCGGTGAAGCTCAAGTCGCCCTCGCAAACTTTCGGCGTCGTGACGCGCAAGGGCGGGGTGCTGTCGCCACCGGCGGAACAGTTCATCGAATTGCTGCGCACGCAGCCGGCGCAGCAGGCGCAAGCCCGCTTGCCGGCGCATGCGGCTCGAAAGCAAAA
The DNA here is from genome assembly GCF_050281145.1 of Paraburkholderia sp. NPDC080076. NCBI lineage: Bacteria > Pseudomonadati > Pseudomonadota > Betaproteobacteria > Burkholderiales > Burkholderiaceae > Paraburkholderia > Paraburkholderia sp. NPDC080076. Next base: position 881,118 of record NZ_JBNNWQ010000001.1, read on the forward strand.
AACCGCCTGAAGCGGCGGTTTTTCATCACGCGAAAGACGTTGAATATCTCATGGCAATTGGCGCCGCGCCATGTCTTGCGAAGAGGTGTTGTAGCCGCGACACTCTCGGGTAAATCCGAACCGATCCTGGGTTCGCGTTCCGCGCTACACTGCCTTGAAGGTGCGCCGGGCCAGAAGAAACCGGCGTCCGCTCGGGGAGAGCACCATGAATCGGCCGCTGGTTCGATTACCGTTTCGCGCGACGGGCACGACGTCTGTGCGCAAGTGGTTCAAATGGGCGCTGGTGGCGGCATTCTTGCTTGCGCTGGCATTGGCGGTACGCTTTTGCCAGAACGAGATCGAAACCTCGCGATTGCAGGCGCACTACCTCTCCGAATTGACTCGCGACGTGGGCTTTTCCGTCGCCGACGGTGCCAGTCATTCCATCCGTTTTCCCCAAGCCGACAACGGCCCATACGATAGCCGCCTAGGCTACGCGCTGCTGCCGTCGATCCAGCAGCGCTTGCTGCAACGCGGGTTTGAAATCACCGCCCAGGCGCGCGATTCCGACCGGATGCTGTCGCTGGCGGATAACGGCCTCTTTCTGCCGTACGAAGAAAAAGATCGGGCGGGCTTGCAACTCTTCGACGGCACCGGCGCGCCGCTCTTCGCCGCGCAGTTTCCCGGCCGCGTGTACGACGACTTCGACGCGATTCCGCCGCTGGTCGTGAATTCGCTGCTGTTTATCGAAGACCGCTATCTGCTCGATCCGAACCAGCCGAACCGCAATCCGGCAATCGACTGGGGGCGCTTCAGCCGTGCATTGGCCGACCAGGGCGTGCGCGTGTTCAATCACCATCAGTCGCAGCCCGGCGGCAGCACGCTTGCCACGCAGATCGAAAAATTCCGCCACTCCGCGGGCGGCCGCACGGCGACGCCGCCGGAGAAATTGCGGCAAATCGCATCGGCTTCGGTGCGCGCCTATCTGAACGGCCCGCAAACCATGCCGGCGCGCCGGCAGATCGTCGTCCGCTATCTCAACTCGGTGCCGTTGGCCGCGCAGCCGGGCATCGGCGAAATCAACGGGATCGGCGACGGTCTCGCCGCCTGGTATGGCCGCGATTTCAACGATGTCAACCGCATCCTGGCGGCGCCGTCGACCGAACAGAATCTGCCGGAGCAGGGCGTGGCGTTCCGGCAGGTGCTCTCGTTGATGATCGCGCAACGCGCGCCGTCGTATTTCCTGCATCACGGCTATAAGGAACTCGAACGGCTGACCGACAGTTATCTGCGGCTGCTGGCGAACGGCGGCATCGTTTCGATTCCGTTGCGCGACGCCGCGCTGTCCGCGGTGGTCGATCTGCACCGCGCGCCCGTCAAAACGGCCAGCACGGATTCCTTCGTGTCGCGCAAGGCGGTGACGTCCATGCGTTCGCATCTGCTGGCCGCGCTCGGCATTCCGAGTTTTTACGAACTCGACCGCCTCGATCTGCAGGCGAAGGGCACGCTCAACAACGCCGTTCAGCAGGCCGTGAGCGAGCGGCTTGCCGCCGCCGCCACGCGCGACGGCGCGAAAGCGGCGGGTCTGGTCGGCTTCGAAATGCTGCGCGCGTCGGACGATCCGTCGAGAATCGCCTATAGCTTCACGCTGTTCGAGCGGCGCGACGGCGCCAACCTCGTGCGGGTGCAAACCGACAGCGTCAACCAGCCGTTCGACATCAACTCCGGCGCACGCCTGAACCTCGGTTCGACGGCGAAACTGCGTACTGTGGTGACGTATTTGCAGATCGTCTCGGATCTGCACAAGCGTTATGCACCGCTGAGCACAGCGGAGCTGAAAGCCGTCAAGTACGATCCGAACGACCAGCTCACGCGCTGGGCGCTCAACTATCTCGCGCACACTTCGGACCGTTCGCTGCAGGCCATGCTCGACGCGGCCGTGGAGCGCAAATACTCGGCTAGTCCCGGTGAAACGTTCTACACGGGCGGCGGCGCGCAAACCTTCAACAATTTCGAATCCGACGACAACGGCCGCATCCTGACCGTGCACCGCGCGTTCCAGCATTCGGTGAATCTGGTGTTCGTGCGGCTGATGCGCGACATCGTCCATTACGAAATGGTGCAGACGACCGGGCCGTCGGCGCAATGGCTGGGTGATCCAGAGATGCGCAAGATGTATCTGACGCGTTTCGCGGATCAGGAAAGCCGCGTGTACATGAACCGTTTCTACACGAAGTATCACGGCAAGACACCCGATCAGGCCTTGGCGCTGCTTCTGCTCGGCGTGCGCAAATCGCCGCCGAAGGTGGCGACGGTGTTGCGCAGCGTCGCGCCTGACGAGTCGAATGCGTGGTTCAACGCCAGGATGCGCGCCGCGCTGAAAAACACACCCGCCGCCTCCGTGCTGGACGACGAAGACCTGGCTAACCTGTATGCCAAATTCGCAATCGACCGCTTCAATCTGAACGATCGCGGCTATATCTCGAGCGTGCATCCGCTGGAACTGTGGACGCTCAACTATCTGCGCGCGCATCCCGACGCCACGCTCGAACAGATCCAGAGCGCGAGCCGCGACGTGCGTCTGTCGACGTATTCGTGGCTCTTCAAGACGCGCTATCACGCGACGCAGGACCGCCGCATCAAACGGATGGTCGAACTGCGTGCCTACGATGCCATCGGCAAGTCATGGCAGGCGCTTGGTTATCCGTTCGCGACGCTCACGCCTTCGTATGCGGCCGCAATCGGCGCATCGGGCGACCGGCCGGCCGCGCTCGCGCAACTGATCGGCGTGATCGCCAACAACGGCAACAAGGTGCCGACCGAAAGCCTCACGCAACTCGACTTCGCGAAAGACACGCCTTACGAAACGCATTTCCAGCGCGCGGCGGTGGCGCCGCAACAGCAGTTGTCGCCGGAAATCGCCGGCGTCGTAAAAGTGCTGTTGCGCGATGTGGTGACGGGCGGTACGGCGCGGCGTCTCGCGCAAGGCATGACGTTCCCCGACGGCCAGACGCTCCAGGTGTACGGCAAGACCGGCACCGGCGATCAGCGCTTCAATGTGTTCGCCAAAGGCGCGCGGCTGATCGAGTCGCGCAAGGTGAACCGCAGCGCGACCTTCGTGTTCGCGATGGGGGACCGGTTCTATGGCACCTTGACCGCCTGGGTGCATGAACCGTATGCCGCGCATTACGAGTTCACCAGCGCGCTGTCGGTGCAATTGTTGAAGTCGCTGGCGCCGGTCTTGCAACCGTTGCTCGACAATCCGCCTGCGAAAACGGCTTCCATCACGAAGGTCGCCGAGCAATGAGCATGAAGTGAGGCGTGCCGGTGTCGATGGCCACATCGGGAGCGCCTAGTAAGCCGTCTCCGCCGCCGGCTTCAGGAAGAGTTCATGCACCGGCGCGAAATGCGCGTAGAGCGGCAGAATCGCGCCGCCCATCGCACGCGCATCGGCGCCGATCGCGCCTTCCAGCAGTTGCGGACGCACCATGCCTTCCCATTCGAAACGGTCGAGCACGCGCTCGGTGCGTCGAATGATCTCGCGCACCAGTTGCCGGTCGAGTTCGCCGTCGATCACGATCGCGTCGAGATCGAGCAGGGCCGCCGCATTGGTTAGCGCGTTGGCGATGGCGGGGCACGCGCTATCGAGCCATTGCTCGGTGTGCCGCCACAATTCCGGCGACAACGCGCGATGATCGTGCGCGGCCGCGGCCGGCGCGCCCGCATCGGTCAATAGTTTTTCGAGCACGAAACCCGAGGCCGCGTGCAACAGTTGCCGCGCGGGTTTGCGCGCGCCGCCTTCGCGCAGCGGAATGGAACCGACCGCGCCCGCGTTGTCGTGCGGGCCGCTGTGCAAACGGCCGTCGATGACGAGACCGCCGCCGATAAACGTGCCGACGAACAGATACAGAAAGTTGTGGATGCCGCGGCCCTGGCCCATGACGAGTTCGGCGGCGCAGGCGGCCGTGGTGTCTTTGGCGAACTCCACGGGCAGGCCCGTCATGGTGGCGATGCGCGAGCGCAGATCGATCTCGTGCCACGCTTCGAGCGCATCGGGCGGCGCGCCGAGAAAATCACGCCAGCCGCCGAGCCACAACGGCGCCGCGACGCCCACGCCGACCACCTGGCTGGCCTTCGCGCCGAGCGTCTGATTCACGCGCGCCAGCTTGCTTTCGAGCGCGGGAAACAGCGTGCGCGGATCGGGGTAGGCGTAGTCGAAGACATCGCGGTGCACCACGTGGCCGGCGAAATCCATCGCGAGCACATCGAGACTGCGACGTCCCACCTTGACGCCGATGGTGTACGCGCCTTGCGCGCGCAACGCGATCGGCACGGATGGCTGGCCGATCCTGCCGCGCACGCGAGCCTGCTTTTCGAGCAGACCGTCCTCGATGAGACGCTCGACGATCATCGACACCGTCTGCATCGAAAGACGCGTGAGACGGCCCACGTCGGCTTTCGGCAGCGGCCCATGCAAGCGGATCGCCTGCAACACGATGCGCTCGTTGAACTGCCGCATGCCGACCTGATTCGAGCCGACCGTGCGTTTGAGGGGCGAGCGGGTGCCGGTGGTTTCCATGGTGAGAGCCCGCTCAGCAGGATGCACGCATCATGCAATCGCCTTGACGTCCGCTTCCTTTGCGCCCGTCATGATCGCCACGGCTTCCGACATATGTATGTCTTTCCTGTTCACCAGCGCCGCGCGCCGGCCAAGCCGCTGGATATGGATGCGGTCCGCGATCTCGAACACGTGCGGCATGTTGTGGCTGATCAGGATCACCGGCAAGCCGCGATCGCGCACGCGCCGGATCAACTCCAGCACCATGTTGCCTTCCTTCACACCGAGCGCGGCGGTCGGTTCGTCGAGAATCACCACGTGCCGCGCGAACGCCGCGCTGCGCGCCACGGCCACGCCCTGGCGCTGGCCGCCCGAGAGTGTTTCGACGGCCTGGCGCATCGAGCGGATGCCGATCTGCAGGTCCTTCATATGCGCGGTCGCTTCGTCCAGCATGCGGCGCTTGTCGATCATCTTGAAGATCGAGCCGCGCCAGCCCGGTTTCAGCAGTTCGCGGGCGAGGAACAGGTTTTCGGCGATGCTCATGGCCGGCGCCACCGCGAGTTCCTGATACACCGTCTCGATGCCTTGCGCGCGGGCATCCAGCGGGCTGCGGAATTTGACGGGCTTGCCGTCGAGCAGAATCTCGCCTTCGTCCGGCACCGTGGCGCCGGAAAGGGCCTTGATCAACGACGATTTTCCCGCGCCGTTATCGCCGATCACGGCCATGATTTCGCCGGGCATCACTTCGAAATCGCAACCGTCGAGCGCGGTCACGTTGCCATAGCGTTTGATGAGTCCGCGCGCCTGCAGAACGGGCATCGCGGCAGAAGCGGAAATTGGTGTCGACATGACGGGCTCCTATGTCGGCCGGAGTTGGCGCTTCAGCGCTTACTCCAGCCCCATGCACGAAGTGCGATTGCGTTTTTAACCGCGACGATGGGAAAGTTTGTCCGCGGCCACCGCGAGAATCACCAGCATGCCGGTGATCAACACCTGGTAGACCGAAGAGACGCCGATCAGAGTCAAACCATTGCGGAACACGCCGACGATCAACGCGCCGAGCAACGTGCCGACAATCGAGCCGCGTCCGCCGAACAGACTCGTGCCGCCGAGCACGACCGCGGTGATACTGTCGAGATTCTCGGTTTGCCCCGCCTGCGGATCGCCCACGCCGGTCCGTGACACGGACAACAGCGCAGCGATGCCGTAGATCGCGCCGGCCAGCGAATACACGGTCAGCAGGATCTTCTGCGACGACAAGCCCATCAGGCGCGCGGCCTCGGGATTGTTGCCGAGCGCGTACAGATGCCGGCCCGGCACGGTGTCGCGCAACACGAACCATGTGGCGAGATACATCAGCAAGGTGAGCACGGTGCCGTACGTGACATCCGCGGGGCCGAGCTTGAACGTGTTGCCGAAGAACATGATCGCGTCCGGCAGGTTCGACACGCTCTCGGCGTTCGAATAGATCTGCGTAAGCGCGAACGCGATATTCAACGTACCCAACGTAACGATGAAGGCCGGCAGTTTGATACGCGTGATCAGTACGCCGTTGAGCGCGCCGAACAGCGTGCTCGCACCAACCCCGCAGAGAATCGCGAGCGCCGGTGGCACGCCGAGCGTGACCGCGAATTTGGTCATGATGATCGAGCCGAACGCCATCACCATGCCGCACGACAGATCGATGCCGCCGGTCAGCACGATCAGTGTCTGGCCGATGGCGATGACCGCGACCACCATGGTTTGCTGCAGGATCAGCGAGAGGTTCTGGAACGACAGGAAGCGGTCGCTCTGCGAAATGAAGAAGCCGCAAGCCAGTACCAGTGCGATGAGTGGCCCGACTTCGGCAAGCGATGGCATGCGCTCGGCGAACGAACGCGAGTGGCCGGCGGGCGCGGAAGGAGTCGACATGATGGATGACCTCGATACATGAGCGTGGCGGGCTGGCCACGCGGCAAATCCGATGGCGGCCCGGCGAAGCGGGCCGCTGTTCAGTGCGCGTTACTTGTTGCCCCAGCAGTTGTCGAGGCCGAACTTGGTGTCCTTGCTGTCGATGCCGGACATCGCCTTGTCGGTGATCAGCGTCACGCCGGTGTCCTGATAGCCGGAGACCTTCTTGCCGGTCTTCGCATACTCGACACCGGCCGTCACGCCGAGCGAGGCCATCTTCAGCGGATATTGCTGCGAGGTCGCGGCGATGGCGCCGGCCTTGACGTTGCGCACGCCTTCACAGCCACCGTCGATCGAGACGATCATCACGCTCTTATCCTTGCCCGCCGCCTTGAGCGCGCGGTAAGCGCCCGCCGCCGCCGGTTCGTTGATCGTGTAGACCACGTTGATGTCGGGCGACTTCTGCAGGCAGTTTTCCATCGCCGTCTGGCCCTTGGCCTGATCGCCGCGCGTGTCCTGGCTGCAGACCACCGAGGGATCGCCTTCCTTCACGCCGAAGCCCTCAAGAAAGCCGTTATGACGCAGCACGCCCACCGAGACGCCGGGCGCGAGATCGAGCGTGGCGATCTTCGCGGGCTTGCCGTTCAGCGCGGCTTTCGCGTATTTGCCGATCAGCACGCCGGCCTTGAAGTTGTCGGTGGCGAAGAGGGCGTCGGTGGCGTCTTGCGGATCGGTCGGCGTGTCGAGCGCGACCACCATCACGCCGGCGGCGCGCGCTTTCTTGATGCTCGGCACGATCGCCTTGGTGTCGCTCGGCGTGATCAGAATCGCTTTCGCGCCGGCCGTCATCATGTTTTCGATGGCGGTGACCTGGCTCGCGTTATCGCCGTCGAACTTGCCGGCGGCGGTGATCAGCTTCGCGCCGTCTTTCGAGGCGGCCGCTTCGGCGCCCTGTTTCATCTTCACGAAGAACGGGTTGGTGTCGGTCTTGGTGATGAGGCCGACGACAGGCTGGTCAGCCGCCTGGCTCGCGCTCGCACACCATACCGCCGATGCCGCGACGCACATCGACACGATTTTCCTGGCGACAGGAAGCCTGCGGGAATTCAGATTCATGGGACGCTCCTCCGGTTTTTGGCAACGACGTTGTGGACTGCTGGCGGCTGCCTGCGCGAACGCTGCGCGCTGACAACCTGGTTTATGGCCTGATGCAGGATGAAGGTGGTTCGAAACGACTTGGACTCGGGTTGATTCGCGCCGCCTAAATCACTTTGGTTGATTTAGTACAGCAGGCGCGTCGACGCGCGTCAAGGAAATGATCGGAATGGAAGATGACGTGCAGAAACTCGTCGGAAGGCTGCGCGCCTTATGTGGTGGGCCTTGGATAGAGTTGTGCGGTGCGAGATCGAGCGTTCGGAGTTGGGGAAAGTCCTGGCTCGATTGAAAGGTAATTGAAGGATTATTGAGGTTTTATCGGCGTCTGAGGCGCGAGTGCTTGCCCGCAAGACCGCGTGCGCGAATGAAGGATTCGCCGCGTAATGTGCGCGACGCTGCTATGGCCGCATCACCGCGGACGCGGCACGCCGGTGGATGCGCGTACGACCAGTTCGGGCGGCGAGGCGACCCGCATCGGCACGCTTGCCGCGCCGCGAGTCGCCTGACCGTACGATGTCTCGATCAACTCACGCAACAGGGATACCGCGAGCCCGGCGACTTCGACCGTCGGGACGGCGACCGTCGTCAACGCGGGGCGCGATTCGCGCGCGAGCTGGATATCCGTGATGCCGATCACGGACAAATCCGCCGGCACGTTCAGGCCGAGGTCGGCGGCGGCGTGCATCGCGCCGAGCGCGGGCAGGTCGTTGGTCGCGAAGATCGCGGTGAGCTTCGGATCGCTTTCGAGCAATGCGCGTGCCGCTTCGTAGCCGCCCTGAATCGTGTCGGCGCCATGTTTCACGCGGCCTTTCGGCGCGCCCCCGGCGCGCAACGCATCGACGAAACCTTCGTAACGCGCCGCATGAATGCCCGAGGCTTTGCTGCCGACAATCGCGCCGATCCGTCGATGGCCGAGCTCCAGCAAATGCGCGCCGGCCAGCTCGCCGGCGCGCCGGAAATCGACAGCGACGCACGGCAGTCCAGGCGGCTCGTTAGGCCGTTCCCACATGCATAGCACCACCGGCGTGCCGCGCGATTCAGTCGTATGAAGGTCGGCGAAATCGAGGTTCGCATTCGTCACGAGCACGCCTTCGGAAAGCGTGCCGGCGATCTGGTCGAGATACGCGCGGCCGGTCAGCGGATCTTCGTTCGTATTGCAGATGATCACGAAGTGGCCGCTCGTGCGCGCCGCGCGTTCGACGGCGAGCGCGAACTCCGGATAGAACGGATTGGCGATGCTCGACACCATCAGCGCGAGCGTCGGCGCGCGACCTTCGGCGAGGGCGCGAGCGGCCAGATGCGGCCGGTAGCCGAGTGCTTCGACGGCCGCGAGCACGCGCTGTCGCGTGCTCGCGCCGACCCGGCCGCGATTGCGCAGCACGTTGGACACCGTGGCCGGGGTGACGCCGGCATGACGCGCGACTTCGCTGAGTGTGGGCATGATGTTTTCAGTATTTGGGATGCCTGCCCGACATTTGCATCACGAGCGAAGGCGCGGCACCATCTGTCGCACAGACAAAACGATCTCGGAGACAGGCAAGGCCCCAACGATCCCAAGCGATCGATTTTTTTCGGCCTTGCTGATTAAGCGCTTAATCTCCGACTTCGAGCCGATTAAATCACGGAGTCGATGCGATGGCGAGCATTTCGTTAAGAGGCGTGCAGAAGGCGTATGGCGACGGCGCGCTGGTGATCCGCGACGTGGATCTCGAAATCGGCGAAAACGAGTTCTGCGTGTTTCTCGGTCCGTCCGGCTGCGGCAAGTCGACCTTGCTGCGCATGATCGCCGGTCTCGAAGACCTCAGCGACGGCGACCTCTCGATCGGCGGCCAACTCATGAACGACGTGCCGGCCGCGCAACGCGGCGTGGCGATGGTGTTCCAGAGCTACGCGCTGTTTCCGCATATGAGCGTGTTCGAGAACATGGCGTTCGGCCTGAAGCTCGCTAAAACCCCGAAGGATGAAATCGACCGCAAGGTGCGGGAAGCCGCGCGCATTCTGCAACTCGAAGCGTTGCTCGATCGCAAGCCCAAGGCGTTGTCGGGCGGTCAGCGGCAGCGGGTGGCGATTGGCCGTGCGATCGTGCGCGAGCCCGGCGTGTTTCTATTCGACGAGCCGCTTTCCAACCTCGATGCCACGCTGCGTGGCCAGACGCGTATCGAGATCGCGCGGCTGCACAAGCAGTTCGCCAAGGCCAGCGTAGTCTACGTGACGCACGACCAGATCGAAGCGATGACGCTCGCCGACAAGATCGTGCTGCTGCATGCCGGTAAGGACACCGAGCGCTACGGCAGCATCGCGCAGATCGGCGCGCCGCTCGAGTTGTACCACCGTCCGAAGAGCCGTTTCGTCGCGGGTTTCATCGGCTCGCCGCGGATGAATTTTCTGCCGGGAAGAGTGGCCACGGTCGATGCGCAAGGCGTAACCGTCACGCTCGATCACACGGAAGAAACCGTGCGCGTGCCGGTGAACGGCGCGGGGCTGCAAACCTCGCAAGCGGTCACGCTCGGCGTGCGTCCTGAACACCTGGAGTTTGTCGACGCATCGTCCGTCGCGCCTGACGACGCCGTGCTGACGCGCACCGTGTCGCTCGTCGAGCAACTCGGCGAACACAGTTATGTCCACCTCGATCAGCCTGGCGGCGCCGCGCTGATCGCCAAAGCGCCGGGCAATACACGCCTTGCGCCCGGCGAGCGCGCGAGCTTGCGCGTGCCCCGTCCCGCCTGTCATTTGTTTACCGAAGACGGCTTTGCCGCCGCTTCGCTCGAATCCGTCGAACACTACGCATAGAGGACATTCGGATGCGCCTTGGAGTCTGTTATTACCCGGAACACTGGCCGGAGTCGATGTGGGAAGACGACGCTCGCCGGATGAAAGCCCTCGGCATCGAACAGGTGCGAATCGCCGAATTTGCCTGGAGCCGGATCGAGCCGACGCCGGGCGAATACGATTGGGGCTGGCTCGACCGCTCGATCGATGTGCTGGGTGCAGCCGGCCTGCAAGTGGTGATGTGCACGCCGACAGCGACGCCACCCAAGTGGTTGATCGACCGCCATCCCGACATTCTGCCGGTCGGTGCGGACGGCCGTCCCCGTGCGTTCGGTTCGCGTCGTCATTACGACTTTTCTTCGCCGTCGTATTTCGCCGCGTCGCAGCGGATTTGCACGGCGGTGGCCGAGCGCTACGGCAAGCATCCGGCTGTCGCGTACTGGCAAACCGACAATGAGTTCGGCTGCCATCACACGGTGGTCAGTTATTCGCCGGCGGCGGTGGGGCGCTTTCGCGAGTGGCTCAAAGCGCGCTATCACACCATCGACGCATTGAACCGCGCATGGGGCACGGTGTTCTGGAGCATGGAGTACCGCAGCTTCGACGAGATCGACGCGCCGGTGGCGACCGTGACGGAAGCGCATCCTTCGCATCGCCTCGATTACCGGCGGTTCGCGTCCGACGAGGTGGCGCGCTATAACCGCATGCAGGTCGAGATCATCCGCGCGCATTCGCCGGGACGGCCGGTCGCGCACAACTTCATGCAACTCTTCACCGAGTTCGATCACTACAAGGTCGCCGCCGATCTCGACGTGGCGACGTGGGACAGCTATCCGCTCGGCGCGCTCGAAGAACAATGGTTCGCGCCGGAGGTAAAGGCGCGCTGGTTGCGCAGCGGGCATCCCGACTTCGCGTCGTTCAATCACGATGTCTATCGTGGCATGTCGAAGCTGCCGTTCTGGGTGATGGAGCAGCAGCCGGGTCCGGTGAACTGGGCGCAGTGGAATCCGGCGCCGCTGCCGGGCATGGTACGGCTGTGGAGTTGGGAAGCGTTCGCGCACGGCGCGGGCTGTGTGTCGTACTTCCGCTGGCGTCAGGCGCCGTTCGCGCAGGAACAGATGCATGCGGGACTGAACAGGCCCGATAACCGGCTCGACGTGGGTGGCAACGAGGCGGCGCAAGTTGCCGGCGAGATTCGCACAGTGCTCGCCGCGAATGCCGACGCCAATGCCGCGATTCGTTCGAAGGTCGCGCTCGTCTACGACTACGAGGCGAAGTGGCTGTTCGAGATTCATCCGCAGGGAGCGGACTTTCACTATCCGCGCTTTGCCTTCGAGTATTACTCGGCGCTGCGCGCGCTCGGCCTCGACGTGGATATCGTGCCGGTCGACGCGCCGCTGGATGGTTACTGTCTGATCGTCGTGCCGCCGCTGCCGGTCGTGCCGGCTGATTTTGCAGAGCGTCTGGCGAGTTCGGGCGCGCAGGTCGTACTCGGGCCGCGCACGGGTTCGAAGACTCAGGATTTGCAGATTCCCGCGAGCCTGCCACCTGGCGCGCTGGGGTCGGTGCTGCCATTGCGCGTATGGCGTGTCGAATCGATGCGGCCGAATGTGACCGAAGCAGTGCGGCTACTGGGCAATCCGGCCTCGAGTGAAGCGGACGGTTTCGCGCGTCACTGGCGTGATTTCGTTGAGAGCGATGCGGCTTATTCGCTTGACGTGCGCGCCCGATTCGCGGACGGCCATCCCGCGTATGTTCGAAGCGGCGCGTTCCACTACCTCGCGAGTCTGTTCGATGATGCACTTACCCTGCGCCTGTTCGAGCGGATCGCGCAGGAAGCGGGTGTGGCAACGATGCCGCTCGGCGATAGCGTGCGAGTGAGCCGCCGCGGCGCGCTGACCTACGTGTTCAACTACGGCGACGCGACGCACACGCTCGCCGATGTAGCCGACGATGCCTTCGTGATCGGTTCGCATGCAATCGAACCGCAAGGCGTGGCAGTCTATCGAACCCGATAGTGGTCTGATGCACCGACGCAGTGTCCAACGAAATTCCATGCAGTAAAGACAACGACGCAAAATCAAGGAATAAAGGAGACAGGCAACATGAAACTGAAACCACGCAAAATTCTGTTGGCACTTGCGCTGACCGCCGCGGCTGTGGGGACGTCGGCCGTCAGCACGGCCCAGGCGGGTACGCTCACGGCCAATATCGCGTTCAAGGGCGCGAGCCAGCGCGCGGTGTGGCAATCGGTCGTCGACGACTTCAAGAAGGCGCATCCCGGCATCGACGTAAAGGTGTCGTTCGTCGACGAAGAAGCGTACAAGGTGCAACTGCCCGGCTGGCTGACAACGGTCGCGCCCGACATCGTCAACTGGCATGACGGCGAACGCATGGCCTATTACGCGCAGCGCGGCCTGTTCGAAGACCTGAGCGGCGACTGGGCGAAGAACGGCTGGAACGAGATGTATGCGTCGACCAAGGAAGCGTCGTCGTATAAGGGCAAGCAGTACGCCGCCCCGACCGTGTACTACTCGTGGGGCATGTTCTATCGCAAGGATCTGTTTCAGAAGGCGGGCATTAGCGGCGAGCCGAAAACGTGGGATCAGTTTCTCGAAGACTGCAAGAAGCTGAAGGCGGCCGGCATCACGCCGATCGCCGTGGCGGGCCGCGACGCATGGACGCTTGCGGGCTGGTTCGATTATCTCGACCTGCGTTTGAACGGCAATGCGTTCCATCAGAAGCTGATGGCGGGCGAGATTGCGTACACCGATCCACGCGTGAAGAAGGTCTACACGACGTGGAAGCAATTGATCGACGCGGGCTATTTCATCGACAACTCGCTCTCCTACGATCTCGATTCGGTGCAGCCGTTCCTGTTCCAGGGCAAGGCCGCGATGATGCTGATGGGCACGTTCATCACCGCTGGTTTCCCGCCGAACGTGAAGCCGGAAATGGGCTACTTCCAGTTCCCGATCATCGACGCGAAGGCGCCGACGGCCGAAGACGGTCCGGTGGAGTCGCTGCATATTCCGTCGAAGGCGAAGAACAAGGCGGACGCGCACACGTTCCTGGCGTTCGTCGAGACACCGGAAATCGGCGCAAAGCTGGCAACCGGGCTCGGCTCGTTGTCGGCGAACAGCAAGTCGCCGGAACCGGAAGATCCGATCTCCAAGATCGGCTTCCAGATTCTTGCGAACACCAAGGGCGGCATCGCGCAGTTCTATGATCGCGACATGACCAAGGAAATGGCTGACGAAGGCATGAAGGGGATGCAGCAGTTCATCTCCGATCCCACGAAGCTCGACGACGTGCTCGCGCAACTCGAGCAGACGCGCAAGCGGATCTACAAGAAGTGAGCGGCGGCGGCCGCGAGGCCGCCTTCCGTTGCATCTGATCTGGAGAGAACGATCGTGTCGCATTCCGTCACCCGCCACACTGTCGGCGGTCCCGCTGAACCCGGCGGTCCGGGTTTGCCCACGCCGGGCGGCGCCTTGCGTGGCCGCAAGCCGGCCACCGCACGGCGCCGCCGTCCGTCGCCCACCGCGCGCCGGCAGCGGCGCGCCGCTTTTCTGTTTCTGGCGCCGGCCTGCGTGATGGTGGCCATTTACGTGGTGTGGCCGATCCTGTCGACCATCCGCCTGAGCTTTTTCAACTGGGATGGCATGAGCGACCCGTCGTTCGTCGGCCTCGCGAACTACGTGGAGTTGTTCCATGCGCAGACGTTCTATACGGCGCTCAAGAACAACGTCATCTGGCTGCTGCTGTTCCTGCTCGCTCCGCCGATGGGCCTCGCCGTCGCGTTGTATCTGAATCAGGCGGTGGCCGGCATCCGTATCGTCAAATCGCTTTTCTTCGCGCCGTTCGTGTTGTCGGGCGTGGTGGTCGGTTTGATCTTCTCGTGGTTCTACGACCCGACCTTCGGCCTGCTCGCGATGATTCTCGGCCACGGCGTGCCGGTGCTCGGCGACCCGCGCTATGCGACGTTCGGCATCGTGTTCGCGGCGCTGTGGCCGCAAACCGCCTACTGCATGATTCTTTATCTGACCGGCCTCACGTCGCTGAACGCCGAACAGATCGAGGCCGCGCGCATGGAAGGCGCGCGCGGCTGGTCGATGCTGTGGCACGTGATCCTGCCGCAACTGCGGCCGACCACCTTCATGGCGATCGTGGTGACTATCATCGGCGCGCTGCGCAGCTTCGATCTGATCTCGGTGATGACGAGCGGCGGTCCGTTCGAAAGCTCGACCGTGCTCGCGTATTACATGTACGACCAGGCGATCAAGTACTACCGCATCGGCTATTCGGCGGCGGTGGCGGTCGTGCTGTTTGCCATCATGCTGGTGTACATCGTTTATCACTTGCGGCGGATGCTGCGCGCCGAGCAATAAGGAGCCGACCATGTTTCCGATTCCCATCGACAAATGGAAGCCGGCCACTCGCCGCATGTACAAACTGACGTTGCCGGTCGCGCTGCTGATCTGGCTGCTGCCGATGATCGCGGTGCTCGTCACGTCCGTGCGTTCGACAGAAGAGTTGAGCGAGGGCAACTATTGGGGCTGGCCGAAGCACTTCGCGATGTTCGAAAACTATCGCGAGGCGCTGACCACGTCGCCGATGTTGCATTACTTCTGGAACAGTGTGTTGATCACGGTGCCTGCCGTGGTGGGCTCGATTGCATTGGCGGCGATGGCCGGTTTCGCGTTGGCGATCTACCGGTTCCGTGGCAATTCGACTTTGTTCGCGACGTTCGTGGCGGGCAATTTCGTGCCGGTGCAGGTGCTGATGATTCCGGTGCGGGATTTGTCGTTGCAACTTGGTCTCTTCAATACCGTCAGTGCGCTGATTCTGTTTCACGTGTCGTTTCAGACGGGATTTTGCGCGCTGTTTCTGCGTAACTTCATCAAACAGTTGCCGTTCGAACTGGTCGAGGCGGCACGCATCGAAGGCGCGAATGAGTGGACAGTGTTCTTCAAGATCGTGCTGCCGTTGATCCGGCCGGCACTCGCGGCATTGGCGATCCTCGTGTTCACGTTTGTCTGGAACGACTACTTCTGGGCGCTGTGTCTGACCCAAGGCGACGACGCCGCGCCGATTACCGTGGGCGTGGCCGCATTGAAAGGGCAGTGGACCACGGCGTGGAATCTTGTTTCGGCGGGATCGATTCTCGCGGCATTGCCGTCAGTGGCGATGTTCTTTGCGATGCAGAAACATTTTGTGGCCGGGTTGACGTTTGGGGCGACGAAGGGTTGAAGGGGTTGTGTGTCGTATCGAGAAGGGTTGCCCGCGAAAGCGGGCTTTTTTTGTTGCTGAAACTCCTGCTAACCGCATTGCCTCGCAAGAGGTGCGGATAGCAGGAGCGTAGTCTTTTCAGTTCAGTTCGCTAAAGCCTGAATGGCCTCAGTTGTTGTTCCAGTGAGTCGGAACCTTACGATAGCTGCTCCAGTTATTGCCGCCTTTGCAGATCAGATCCGAACCGTGGGTCTGACACCAGGCTTCATAACCCGGTGAGTAGAGCCACTCGCCGATCCAGTGCAGATCGACGTGCGGATCCGATGACGGCGTGGAGGCCACGAAGTTGGCAGCGTCGTCCGTGCTGCCCGAGCCCGTGTAGTGAGCTACGGCCGGATACGGGAACACCGGACGCGTCCGCGTCGTTTGACCGTTCGCGTCCACGATCGAGGCGACGATCTTGCCCGGCTTGGTGCCGGTCTCCGCCCACGCCATCACCGACGTCACGATGTCGAACGTGTTCGGGCCGTTGCCGCCACCGCAGTGCGCGACGCCGGGGAACAGATAGAGCCTCGTGAATTGATCGACCTTGTCGCTACCCATGTAGTACTTCATCTGCTCGTAGTACTCGATCGTGCCGCGCGGCGTGATGTGCTGATCTTCGAGGCCGTGCCACAGGATCAGCTTGCCGCCACGGCGGGCGAACGGGCTCAGGTCCGGATCGGTTGCCGCGAGATAGCTCGACACCGGCACGGTCTTCAGGAAGCCTTCGATCGTGAACTTGAGGTTGCTCAAGGTGGCGGAAGGATTCGAACCGTTGAAATAGTCGAGGTACTGCAGGAACGGCAGAACGAAGTTGATGCTCCCGCTCGGCCCGGCGTCGGTGGCCGGCACGAACAGACTCCAGTTCAACTCTCCGCCCCACTCACGCGAGACCGGTTGCTCGAGATGGACGCCGTTCGCATCGGTGGCACCGTCATGAATCTCGCGTACGACATTCACTTCGGCTTGCGACAGACAGGTGGATGCCGCCTGGCCTTTTGCGCACAGCATGGACTGCGGATTGAAGTGGCACACTTGCGGATTGTCGATCACACCGTCAGTCACACCGTCGATGCTATCGCACGCTTGCAGCACGGCAGCGTGAATCAGCGGCAGCTTGCTGGCGAGCAGAACGTACTTGCCGGTCTTCGGATCGAGATTGATTACCGCGGGCCACGCGTGATGGAATGTGTTCTGAACGATGAGGTCGTTTGCTGGCGCGCCCGCCGCGATGCCGTCGAAGTCATCCGGGAAACGCTGTGCTTCCATCAACGCTTCACGTCCGCCATCGGAACAACCATCGAAGTACGAATACTTCGCTGGCCGCGCGTAGAACTTGTTGATGATCGCCTTGGAGACCTGTGCGGTGGCATGCTCCGCGCGATACGCGAAGTCGATCCTGGTTTGCGGATTGAGTGCCCACGAGCCGTCGTTACCACCTTCGTGGCCCATGTCGGTCGCGGCCATCGCGATCTGTCCGTTGGTCACCGGTACGCAGGTCGAGGCCATCGGCGCATTGACGGACAGGTTGCCGCACAGGCCGCCGCAACCGGCCTGCAAGTAGCGCTGCGTCCAGCCTTGCGTAGGCAATTGCAACTCGAATAGCGAGGCGCCCGGTCCGATCGTCCCCTTCACATCGCACACGGCTGCCGGTAGTGTGTTCTGCCCCACGACGGTGCCTGCAGGGAGCACCGTCGCGGACGTAATGGTGACCGTGCCATCGGTGACGCCGCTGAGGTCCATGCTCATCACGGCGGCGCAGTTCATGGCCGGCATGACGGCGGGGAGGTTGGCTAAACCAGTGGTGGCAGCGCTTGCGTTGATCGGCATGCCGAGCATCGCAATCAGCGCGGCGCCCATTAGCGCGGCAAATGATCTGCCGCCGACGGTCTGTTGAAGAAGCCAGGTCCGTACTGCTAGCGGCCAGCCTCGTGTTGCACATCCTGTTTTGAAAAGACCAGGCATCTTTGTCTCCTGTCGTTGTCGTCGATTGACGCGGGGCGGACATTGTCCGCGACCGTCGGAATGGGGACCGCTTGAATCACACCGCAATCGACCTCGGTGCGCGGGTTCAATATAGGCGGGCGTGATAGGGGAAAGAAGGCGTGGCGCGGCTGCCAGAAAGACGATCGAAATAAGCTATCCGAATCTTTCTGGTTGTTGCCGCTAATTGCGGGCGCGATCTGGAGCGCTTCATTAATTAGAAAGCGCCGCAAAAACAATGGGGTAGGGCAGGGTGTCGGGTGGTTCGACGAGGTGGCGCGTCGAGCGACTCCGTTGCGTGTGTCATTCCACCCGATAAGAAAAATAGATTGGATTGCATAACTTTCGCAATCGTTGCCTGATCGATACCGTCATCGATGCCGCCGGTGCTGCGTGGAAATATCGTGTAAGCACTTTTGAATCACGGCATGTTCTCCCGTCATCGGGCCACTTCATGAGCGCTATCCTGCTGTCACCGCTATCGCAGTCCTTGATTGCATGGCAGCAGGCCGCGACACAGTCTCGCCGCGCCTGAGCCTGGTTAATTCCCTGAACAGAGGCCCGGTATGTCCACCTTGAACACCGTTTTCTCCCGCACCCTTCAACGCCTCACGACGCCGTGCGCATTGCTGTCGATCGGCTTACTGGTCGCAGGCGCCACGCTTGCCATGGATGCGTCCGCGGCAAGCTTCAAGTGCACGAGCAAGTCGTCCGCGTCGGAAAAGATCGTCTGTAAAGATCCGGCACTGTCGGCACTCGACGACCGTCTCGCCGCGGCGTGGCAGCGCGCGCAAGACACCACGCTCGACACGGCCGCGCTTGAAGCCGCGCGCACGCATCAATGGCTGTGGCGCCAGCACAACTGTACCGATCAGGCTTGCGTGAAGAGCTGGTACGACCGCCGTATCGCTGAACTGGACGCCGACTACGAGCAAGCGAAGCAGGCGCGCCGCGAAGCGTTCGACGCGTCGCTGGCCGGGCAGAACCTTGCGCCTTCGGCGGCCGATGCGGTTCGGAAGATGAAGGGAGAGTCCGTTGCGAACGCGACGACTGCTAGTGCACAGTAGTTGCCGGCGGTGATGGCGCGTCGGTGGGCACGACGCCTCGGCGCGCTAGTTCACGTTGAAATGCACGCGGACGTCCTGCCGGCTTTCGACCGGACGGCCGCTCTGCAACGCCGGAAAGAAGCGCCATTTGCGAAGGGCTTCGAGGAGAAGCTGGTTGAGGCGTGGATTGGGAGTCGGCTTGAGCAGTTCGACATCGACCGAGCCATCGGCGTGAATTACGAAGCGCGCGGTCGCGACGGTTTGATACGCCTGCTCGCGTAGGTCGTCGGGCAACTCAGGCAACGGTTGCGCGATGGCGCGCGCGGCTGCATCACCGGCAGACATGGCGGGCTGAGATGTGCTTTGTCTTTCCTCCGACGAGTTGGTTGAATGCACGGGCGAGTCGGCGGGCGCGCTGGTTTCATTGGGAGCAGCGATCTGGGCTGGGTGCCTATCCGGCGTCGGCATCCGTGGAGCGGGTGCTTCAGTGTGTCTAGGCACGACGTGCGGGCGTGGCTCAACCGGCCGCGGTGGCTTGACCACAGGCGTTGGCTCGGTATGTATTGCCGGCGGTGGATCGAGTTCCACCACGCGCACCTCCAGCGGCTTGTCTGGTGCCGGCTCGGATGTCGTTGCGTCGAGCCAATGTCCGAGCGCGAACAGAAACACGAGCCAGAGCACGAGCGCGATAAAAATCGCCAGCCCGATCCTAAGCTTCGGCGAACCATCGACGGTGGTGGTCAGACGCATCGCGCTATTCACGATGCACGGCGATCAGAAAATGCGCCGCGCCGGCGCGGCGTGCGGCGAGCATGGCTTGCACGACCGTGCCGTGGCCCGCTGCGTCGTCGGCGGCAATGACGACATTTGCGTCGGGCTGCAACAGGCGCTTTATCGTCGGCTCGATCTGATCGGGACGCACGGGCAGATGGTTCACGAAGATCTCATTGCGGCGATCGACCGAAATGGTCAACGGTTCGTGCGCGTCCATCTGCTGCGCGCGGCCCGCGGGCAAGGTCAGCTTGACGGCATCGAGCCGCTGCATGGCGAGCGAAGCGAGCATGAACGTCGCCAGCAGAAAGAACATCACGTCGATCATCGGAATGATTTCGATGCGGCCGCGCCTGGTCGCGCGCGAGCGTTTGAACTTCACGAGTGCGCTCCGGCAGCGGCAGCGGCAAGGCGGATTTCACCGAGCCGCGCATTCGCGAACGATTCGAGTTCATCCATCAGACGTTCAAGCCGCCGTGAAAAGTAGTTGAACGCGAAGAGTGCGAACAGCGCGACGACGAGACCGATCGCAGTCGCCACCAACGACTGTGCCACCCCGCCGGTGACGCCGGCCGGATCGACGAGCCCCGTGCCGCCGAACAACTGAAACGAATGCATCATGCCGACGATGGTGCCGAGCAGGCCCAGCAGCGGCGCGGCCGTGACGATCGTCTCCAGCACCCAGAAACCCCTGCTCATATCGCGCTCGATTTGCGAAGCGACCGACTGCGCATTGGCTTCGCGCAGCCACAGCGGAATGGACGGGTCGGGCAGCCACGGTGCGTTCATCCGCCTGAATGCGTTCTGACTCGCGGCGTGATTCAATCCGTTGTTCACCTCAACGGTTGATCCAACCTTGTGAATATCGTGTGCGGCCTGAATGCCTGGCGGCAAGCGGCCAAAACGCAAAAACACATAGGCGCGATCGAGGACGATCGCAACCGCCAAAACAGCGAGTACCGTGAGCGGATAGATAACCCATCCGCCCACACGCACCGCCGCCAGAATATTCGTCCAATCCTGCATAACCGACCTCGTTGCCGTGTGACAGATTTAAAAGTGCTTGGTGATACCGGCATAGACGGCGAAATGCGGGCCGTATTGCGGCGCGCCCACCCCGATGCCCGAGCCGTCGCGTAACTCATAGACCCGATTGAACGCATTGACGACCAGCAAGCGTGCATCGAACTTGCCGACGAGAGGCTGGTTGAAGTGCTGGATCACGCCGAGATTGATCTGTGCATAGACGGGTAGGCGATCGGTATTGGCAAAACCGCTTCTCAAGCCGCTGCCCACGAGGCCGTCGAAGGTGAACGTCGTTCTGCCGAGGTCGTACGTTCCGCCGAATGACGCGGTCACGCGCTGGTCGTGATCCAGATACACCCAATGGTCGTTGATGAAGGCGAGTTCGTCCGCTTCGAAATTGAATTGGGCGGAATCGATCTGTTTGCCCTGCGCCCGGCTGTAGGCTAGGTTCAGATAGGCGGACACGTTGTCCTGCTTGTAGTTCGCGGTGAACTCGAGTCCGTACACGCGTCCGTACTGATAGTTGAACGGCGTGAAGATGAGGGCGGAGCCGAACTGTCCTTCGTCGAGCAGGTTGGTGGATTTCTTGTAGTAAGCGTCGATGCCGACTGTCACGTTCGAACCGAGCCGCTGCGTGACGCCAAGATCGAAATAGTGGCTGCGTTCGGGTTGTACCTGATCGTTCAGGCTCGACGGACTCTGGTTTGTCGTGCCGTTGAAGCGGCTAATGGTCGAGCCCGACACCAGTTCGAACGCGGGCGGCGTGAAGTAGCGCGCGTACCCGGCGTGAAAGGTGGTGGTCGGCGTCAGCGCATAGACAAGCCCAATGCGAGGACTCAGCTGGCTCGCGCTGACGTATTCGTCCATCTTGTCGTAACGTAGCCCGTAGTTGAGTGTGAGCTTGTCGGTGATTTTCCATTCGTCCTGCACATAAGCGCTGTACAGGTAGCCGGTTTTGCTGCTCGAGTCGTGGATATTGAATGGCTGGTCGGACAGCTGATTGCCGTCGGCGTCCGTTGGGAAGACGTTGACGCTGTCGTCGAATACGGCGTGCTCCTGCTGGAAGAACAGGCCGGCGCGAATCGTATGCTTGGCGTTGAGTCGCCACGTGGTGTCAACTTGCGCGCCGTTGGCCGAGTTGCTGTGAAAGTCCTGGGATGCTACGCCGTTGAACAGCAGGTCGCCCACCGGATCGGGATTGAATTGCGTTCGCGTATAGCGGGTAAATAGCGCGACCTGGTAGTCCAGTGCGCCGCCATTGGTACCCTGAAGCGCCACCACGGCAAAATTGTTCAACTCCGATTGCGTTTCGTTCAACTGACTCGAATCGAACGTGCTGTTGCCGTTGAGCGTGAAATTGGTCGGCAGACCGGGCGTGTTCGGGATTTCGAACTGGTTGCTCGTGGTGCCGAACATCAGGCTCACCCGCGTGAGTGGATTGATGATGTACGACATATAACCGAACGCGTCGCCCTGACGGGTGTGGTCGTGAATGGCGTTTGCGCTTGCAGTGGGATTCTCGATGCCGAGGTTGTTGACGCCGAGCGAGCCGCTGAAGTAGTAGCTGAACGGACCTTGCGTGCCGAACACGTCCGCGCTGGTCTTGAGGGTCTGGTGGCTGCCGCCGAACACGTCGATCGTGCCGCCGTTGCCCGCATCGCCCGTCTTCGTGCGGATGTCCACGACACCGGCCGTGCGGTAGCCGTACTGTGCCGGCAACGCGCCGGTAAGCAGATTGACCTGGTCGATGATGCGCGTGTCGAGCGCCTGCCCAAAACCGCTGATCGGCTCGGGAATCATGATGCCGTTGATACGGTACTGCAGATTGGCGTGGTCTCCGCGCACATGCAATTGACCGTACGAATCGCCGGCTACGCCGGGCGCCTGCAGCAGCACCTGATTCAGTGGCGTGTCCTGGCCCGCGGGTAGCGCATCGATATCGGCCTGGCTGAAGCGGTACACGCTGCTACCGGTCTCCGGCAACAACCCATTGCGTGCTCTGTCCAGTCGTTTCGCGTTCACCTGAACGTCGAGTGTGCCGCTCTTCGCGAGACTGACACTGACGGTGCTTTCCGTGCCGGCGCTCGTGGTCGTGATGCTGTTGCCGCTCTCAAAGCCCGCTGCGGTGACGACGACCGCGTAGGTGCCCGGTGTCACGTGCGCGATGGCAAAGCGGCCTTCGGCGTTCGTTTTTGCCTCGCTGATAGCGGCGCCGCTCGCGTTCTGCACGATCACTGTGGCGTTGTTGACGGGGCGGCCAGTGGCATCTGTCACTGCGCCGGTTACTGAACTTTCGTCGATTGCGGCGTAGGCGTGGGCGGCGATTGCGAACAGCATCAAGGCTGCAGAGGAGACGCGCGTGCGGTTTTTCATCGTTATGTATTCGAGTGTGTTGGCGACTGGGTCGATGCGTTTTTTCTGTCTTGGTCGACGGATTTCCTGGGGCTGAACGTGCGCGGCGCTGGATAGCGGTGCGGATCTCCTTTCAACTGCGGCAGTCTTTTGAAACGTCGACGGAATGTTATATCATTACATTCATGGAAAACAATAACAAGTTGATGGCGCGTTGGTTTTGAGGCGCGGGATGAGATGGCGAGCGTCATTCGCAGGCACGCGGCTGCCCGGTTTCGGACAGTCGTCGTTCGGCGCGTCTTATCGGTTGTGCGTGTCGCGCGCCGGCTGAGGCGGCGGAAGGGCGGTTTTGATCGCGTGTCGAGCGGTTTTGTCGAGCCGACCAGGCAATTGTTGCCGTCGCAGACGACGTGGCTCATCCGGCTGCGACGAAGTTGCAGCCGTGGGCGCTAAAGTTCAGAGGATGGCTTGTTGCAGATGCACGAGCATCGCCACGCTTAGAGCAGCGTGGCGGGCAGAGAGCGATTGCTTGGCGAAATGAGGCTCTTCGAATCGCTGTGGATTGTCGATACGCCAGTTCAAGACTGCGCATGCTTCGCCGCGTCCTCGATGACAGCGGTCACTTCCTTCGGCCGTGATTCGTAGACCGAGTGGCTTGCGCCCGGGATCACCGTCGTATGGCTATGTGCGCGTGCGTAATACCAGCGTTCGAGATCGGGGTTGATGATCTTGTCGTCGGCCGCTACGATGCCCCAGCTCGGCTTGGTCGTCCACGCGGCGACTGTCATCGGCGCCGAGAACACTTTTGCGGCTGTCAGGATTTGCGCGTGCGATTCGAACTGCGCTTGCTTGAGCGGCAAATCGGCAGCGAAATCCTTGGGGAAGTCCGCGGGATTCAGATAGGTGTATCCGTCGCTAGTCTTCATGATCGCGCCCGGCTGCTTCGACGTGTAGCTCGGCATGCCCTTGCCAAGGTCGCTTTCGTCTTCGCCGACTGCCGGTGCGTGCGCGGCCACGTACACCAGGCCCACCACGTTCGGGTTCACGCCGGCTTCGGTAATGACCGAACCGCCGTAGCTGTGAGCCACGAGAATCGTCGGACCGTTCTGCTGATCGAGCACGCGTTTGGTCGCGGCGACGTCGTCGTCGAGCGAGGTCAGCGGTTCCTGCACGATGGTGACGTGATAACCGTCTTTGGTCAGTCTGTCATAGACCGGTTTCCAACCCGAGCCGTCCACCCATGCGCCGTGTACGAGAACGATGTTGTGGACCGGCGCATTCTGCGGTTTGGCATCTTGCGCCATCGCGCCAGTCGAGGCGAAAAGGGCGGCGGACAACGACAAGGCCGTGGCGACGAGAGGCAAAACTTTCATGACAAACTCCGGTTTACAAGTGAGAGATCTTCTTTAAAAATATTCCGAATTTCTTGTGAAAAGTAGGAATCCTGTTGATATCGAAGGCGGAACAGGATTCCCGATACGTGTCATTCAGCTGCCGAAAAAGACGTTGCAGAAGCTGACGGGGCCGACGCAACTGGAATCCGTCGACGCGTGCTTGTGCATGCCGGACGAAGAGCTGCCGTCCTGCGCCACGCCGCCGTACGACGACTGCGTCGTTTGCGGAGCGTTCTGCGCGGCGACCTTCGCTTCGGCGGCTTGAATGGCGGCGGGGTAATTAGCATCGTCCCCGAGCGAAGGGTTGTAGCCCGCCTGTTCGAGGCGCACCAGATCGGCACGCACTTCGGCGCGTGTGACGGGGGCATTTGATTGTGCGAAGCTCAGAACAGGAGCGGCCAACGTGCCGACGGCGAGAGCGAAACAAACAAGAGCTTTTTTCATGATAAAAATTCCTTCGTAAATGCGATGAGTTGGGTGGTAACGATTGCCTGTAAAGCGTGCTGAATTAGCTGCCGAAGTACGGGGTGCAGAAACCTGCGGGGCCGACACACTGCTGCGTGTTCGTGTGCATATGTTCCTTCGCCGAGGCTTGGGTAGCGAAACCTGCCGAAGCGAGAACGATCAGCGAGAGAATGATGGAAAGTTTACTTTTCATTTGGATACCTAACTAGTAAAAGATTGAAGATGCCTTGCGAATTAAGTGAAGCTACGTCTTTACTCGTCCACTGACATGACCTGCTTGCAACGAGAGCAGCGCGTACATGCCTCTTTCGTCACTATCGTGCAGCGTTCGTCGCTGTCATGTAGGGGCAAACACCTCGGGTTTCCGCTTATTCCAAATTTTTTCGCGAGTGTGACGAAAAAATTGAGTCTTACATTTTCATGAACGTCCGGTGCGTCGACGGCGGACCTTTCTGTCATCCGTCGAAAAAAGCTGCATCGCGCCAAGCCTTGTCCAGTAAGGCTCCCAAACGTTTGCGCTGTTAAGTCTGAGGATTACGTTTATTAAAGCTTTGCGTTTTGCATGTCGTTATCCAGTCCAATAATGTGGACCATCGGACACGCGCGAGCCTTCAGCACGGCTGGCGCTGGACGAGGAAATAGCTCTTCGGGGGAATCATCTTGAATCACCAACGATCGCCATGGTCGCGTACAGCGGCTCCGGGCGAAGTCATCTATTCCGAAGGCTTCGCGGGCGACGCCGTCGTCTACGTCATTGCGGATGGCAAAGTCGAAATCTCCACCCAGTGCGACGAGAAGAAAGTGATTCTCGCGACACTAGGCAAAGGCGAGTTTTTCGGCGAGGCGGCTTTGTTGCCGCCCGAACCACGGGCACATACCGCGAAAGCGCTGAGCTTCTGCCAATTGACCGTCATCGCGGCCAACGTGGTGGAGGACGAACTCGAGCGCGTCTCGCCGTTGCTTCGCCATATCGTACGCACGCTGATCCGGCGAGTGAAAAAGAAGGACGACGTTCTCGCCACCAATACGCACGCTGATTTTCTGCCGGGCGTCGTGTCGTACGCGCATGTCCTTTCGTTGATGGCGGGCGGCGAGAACGCCGACAGGCCGGACGGCCGCATGCGCCGAGCGCAAGGCGAGGAATTCTCGGTACCACTGCCCGACGTGATCAGGAAGTGCCATGCGATTGCCGGTCATTCGCGTCCGCATGTGATGGCCATGCTCAAACGGATGGAGAAGCTCAATCTCGTTTCGCTCGAACCGGGCCGCTCCGATCGCTCGACCAACACGTCGGCGCGCTATTCCGCGCAGGACGGCGCGACGAGCCGGCAACTGGTCACGTTCGATCCGCTGCGAATCACCGAGCGCGCGCAACAGGTGGCGGACCACGATCTCGATCTCTCCATCAGCAGCGAGTTGGAACTGATCGAACTGGACGACCTGGAAGCCTTGATCGGCGTCGAGAAGAAGGTGATTCTCAACAAGCTGTCCCACGCTGAAATCGCGGAAGACATCTTCGCTTTTCGCAAGACCAGGGTGCTGAACTATGTCGAAGAAAAGGGCATCAGCTATTTCTCGCGCCGCAATACTCGTGATCTGAGCGAACTGAAGTCGCTCGACGATCTGGAGTTTGTCGACCAACGAACCTTGTTCGAAGCGGTGAGCGCATTCGACACATACGACCTCGCGAAACTGCTTTCCGCCGTGACGGGCCAGCCGATCGCCGAGCGCCTGCTCTCGGTGATGACCGAGGCGAGAAAGAAAGAAGTCTCGTGGGTCATGCGTCGTGAGATCAGGATCGATCCGCTCGAAATTGCCGAGATCGAAGAACGCTTTCTCGAAACCGTGCGGGCGATCAAAGCTCCGGCGGCCGCGCCTGCGCCGCTGTCCAATCTGGATGCCTGACGCGCAACACGCAAACGGCACGCACTGTCGACTTCGAGCTTCGAAGGCGCGGGCGGCCATTCGAGAGGACGTATGGATCTTTTGACGCTATTTGGCGCGGTGTTCGGCGTGACCGCGATCGTCGCGGGCTTTTCACTCGAGGGCGGGCACTTCACTTCGCTGTTTCAGTTGGAGGCATTCGTCATCGTTCTGGGCGGCACCTTCGGTGCGGTGATGATTCAGAACACCTGGGCGAGGTTTTACGACGGCATCAAGCAACTGCGCCTGGCTTTTGTGAAGGCGCGGCAGGTCGATCGCGAGAGCCTGTCGGTCCTGCTCGAATGGGGCGATCAGGCGAAGCTGAACGGCATGCTGGTGTTCGAGTCGATCGAGGCGGGCGGCATCAATCCGTTTGCCAAACGAGGTTTGGAACTGCTGGCAAACGGTGTTTCGACGGCTGTGCTCGAAGACGCCTTGCAACGGGAACTGGATGCATACGAGCGCAATCACATGGCGGCCGCGCGGATCTGGCAACAGGCGGGCGGTTACGCGCCGACGTTCGGCATTCTGGGCGCCGTGCTTGGTCTGATTCAGGTGACCGGCCATATGCTCGAGCCCGCGCAACTCGGGCAAGGTATCGCGGTGGCTTTCGTCGCGACGCTATATGGCCTCGCTCTCGCTAATCTGGTCTTTCTGCCGTTGTACGGAAAGATCAGGGCGCAGGTGGATAGTGAATTGCGCTTCCGGCGTTTATATCTCGACGGCTTGCTCGCGATCTCGCGCAAGGAGTCGCCTCACACCATCGAGACGCGGCTCGCGGGTGACGTGCGGGAAAGATCGGCCGAGTTGCTGGGCTAGCCGGGTCCGGCTCGCGCATATGACAAGCGAGCCGGAACCCATCACACGTAATTTCGGACGCGGGCTTTTCGGGTATGAACACCTCCTCGGGTAACAAGCGCCTCACGGCGGATAAGACCGGCTATGACGCCGCCGACGAAGGCGAGGAGCAGTCGGGGCGCTGGCTGATCTCCTACGCCGATCTCATCACGACGCTGATGGTGTTGTTCCTCGCGCTCTATGTGCTGCAGTTGGCAAAGACGAGGGAACTCGAAATCAACGCGCTGGAGCGCCATGCGGTGACAGAGGCGACGTCCGCTACGCCGGATGCCTCGAAGAAGCGGCTTCTTTCTCTGTTGGAGCCACTTCAGGACAATCGCCAGATTACGATTACGAACGCGGCTCACGGCGTGGAAATCGCCATCAACGCAAAGGTTCTGTTCAATTCGGGCGACGCGCGTTTATTGCCGGAATCATTTGGCGTGTTGAATCAGATTGCCGGCGTGCTGCGTGACAAGTCGAAGAACAACATTCTCGTGGAAGGACATACGGACAACGCGCCGATCTCGACGGCGAAATACGAGTCTAATTGGGAGCTGTCTTCCGCACGAGCCGGCGCGGTGGTTCGCTTCTTCGCGGACAAAGGCATCGAAGCGCACAGAATGGCCGCGATCGGGCGGGCCGACAATTTCCCCTTGATCATCGGCGATGACGCGGCGGCGCGCGCCGCGAATCGTCGCGTGACTATTCTCGTCGAGTACTGAATTGCTGCGGGTCGAGAATAGGCTAACGCACGACCCGCAGCATCCAGGTACCCATTCGCGCTAGAGTATCGACAGCGGCCCCGCCGCGATTCCACGCATTCCGCCGAACCCGCGAATTGTCGAGATCCTCTATGCCCGTCAACACTCTGCCTGATCCGCTCGGCGCCGTCTGCAATTCATTGGGCGGCTTCCTGCGCGATCGCCGCTCGCGTTTGCAACCGGGGCCGGACGCACCGAGCCGCCGTCGTACGCCGGGTTTGCGGCGCGAAGAAGTGGCGGCGCGGGCGAACGTCAGCGTCGCGTGGTACACGTGGCTGGAGCAGGGGCGTGGCGGCCTGCCGTCGAACGAAGTGCTGGAGCGGCTCGCCCGCGCACTGGAACTCGACGCCGCGGGCCGCGAGATGCTGTTCCTGTTGGCCCAGCAACGGCCGCCGCCGCTCAGCCCGTTTGCGCCGCCGCAAGTCACGCCTGCCTTGCAGCGCGTACTGGACGGCATGCCCGGCAGTCCCGCCATCGTGAAGACGCCGACGTGGGATGTCGTGGCATGGAACGCGGCCGCGGTCGCGGTGCTGGGCGACTACTCGGCTGTACCGGCGCGCGAACGCAACGTGCTAAGGCGTCTGTTCGGAGACCCGGCAGTGCGAGAAAGCCAGCCGGATTGGGAGGAAAGCGCGCGTGCCGCACTCGCCGTCTTTCGCATCGATATCGCGCGCATCGGCGGGTCGGCGCAAGCCGCGGCGCTTGCGGCGGAATTGCAGGCGAGCAGCGCGGACTTTCGCCGCCTGTGGGCGGAGAACGACGTGCGCAGTCATTGGATTGGAACAAAACGTCTGCGCCACTCGCAGGCCGGGCCGATCACGCTCGAGTATTCGGCCTTCGCGGTGGATGGTGGAGACGGCTTGAGCATGGTCGTGTTTTCGCCGGCCTCGGCGGCAGATCTGCGCGCCGTGCAAGCGCTCATCGCGCGAACCACTCAAGCCGCGTGACGAACGCGGTTCAGTTCAAAGCCGCTTCAAGACGTCTTCGCAGGCATGAATTTGAACGAAAGCGTCGGCACGGAAGAACCTGATACGTCGCCGGAATAAAGTTGACCCGCGTCGATCGTCAGCTTCATCACGAGCGCCGGGCACCCGACATCACGCGGAGCGCCCGGAGCACTCCTCGCGACGTCAACGCCAAACCGCCACTCAGCTACCCATATAAAGCGAACGATTCAGGTTGGCGAGTTGACCATCCTTCTCCGCTTGCACGAGTTCCTGACGGACCTGTGCGCGCGTTTTCCCGGCAACGCTGGCCGTGCTCGCGGACCATTGCGGCTGCGCAGCCTGAGCGATCTGCGAAGAATCCACAGTGCCGGTCGAGGGCGTCGGTACCGCAGCGTGAGCAACACTTCCGATCACGCTCGCAGCAAGAGTCAAAGCAATCATGGAAACTTTCATATCGTTCTCCTTGAACGGTTGGATAAGAGACGTCCGCGGATCAGAAAGCACGAGCAGAGGTCGACCTGGACTTGCTGTGATGCGCTTCTTCTCAGAGTCACGGCGTTGATGTATTGAACCGCGCGGGTGTATCGGGCATGTGTCGAGAAAGCGGCGAATTGCAATGTTGTGTATCGCCGGAAACCGCGGATACATTCCGATACGAACCCGCGTTCATCCTTGCTGCGCGAGCAGGGCTTGAATCTTCGCTTCCGTCTTCGCATAGTCGCCTTCGCCGAAATGCGTGTAGACGATCCGGCCTTGCTTGTCGAGCAGGTAGAAAGCCGGCCAGTACTGATTGTTGTACGCGTTCCAGGTCGCATAGCGATTGTCCTGCGCGACCGGATAAGTGATGCCGAAGCGCTTGATGGCGGTCTTCACATTGTCGGTGTCGCGCTCGAACGGATACTCGGGCGTGTGCACGCCGATAACCGTCAGCCCCTGGTCCTTGTATTTCTGATTCCAGCTTTTCACGTAGGGCAGCGTGTTGATGCAGTTGCCGCAGGTGTAGGTCCAGAAATCGACCAGCACCACCTTGCCGCGCAGTTGCTGCAACGTCAGCGGATCGCTGTTGAGCCATTGCGAAATGCCGGCGAATTCGGGGGCCGGGGCGTTGGCTGCGAGGGCGGGCGCGCTCGGTTCGGGCGACCCCGCGAAGGCGGCAATACCGCTCGCGGCTGCGGCGGCGATCACGGTTGCGACGGCGAATGTTTTGATCTTGGATGCGGGGAGCATGTCAGTGTCCTTTCAGGATGAGGCTAAAAACGGCAGTTCGCGTATCAGCCGCGAATGACTGTATTGAAGCCTCCGCAGGTATCTGGCATGTGTCGTCCAGACCTCCTGGGTGCAATGTTGTGTATCTGTACGGGGTCCAGATACACTGCGACACAATTCGCCGTGTGAGCCAGGCTATAAAGCAGGCATTGCCAATCACGGAGAGCACCATGAGCGCCGACTTGCTGCAAGGGGCCTGCCACTGCGGGGCCGTCAAATTCGAAGTGCATACCCCGATCGTCCCGGCCGGGCGCTGCAACTGCAGCCTGTGCCGCCGCAAGGGCGCATTGATGACGCCGCTGTTCCCGGCAAGCCAGTTGAAGATCCTGAGCGGCGAAGATTCACTGACGCTCTATCAGTTCAACACGCGGGTGGCCCGGCACTATTTTTGCAAACACTGCGGTGTCTATCCGTTTCATCAGACGCGTAAAGACCCGCAGCAGTGGCGAGTCAACATCGGTTGCCTGGAAGGCGTCGATCCGTATAGTCTGGAAGCGGGAGTCGCGGACGGCGCGAGCCTCTCCGTGCTGGAGGACGCATGAAACGCCTGCTGGCTATCGTCGTCTTCGTGACGGGCGGCCTTGCCGCCGAACTGGCGCATCCGGTGCAGTGTTCATTGATGTATGCGAGCCGGGTGCAGTTGAAACGCCAAAAGAGATGATGCATTGATGGAAACTATCGATCACGTACTGATTGTCGACGACGACCGCGGCATCCGCGAATTGCTGGCCGGTTATCTCGAGAAGAACGGCATGCGCGTGTCGCTCGCGGCGAATGGGCGCCAGATGCGCGCGGCGCTGGAGCAGGGCGCGCCCGATCTGATCGTGCTGGATCTGATGATGCCCGGCGAGGACGGTCTGGTGCTGTGCCGCGAACTGCGTGCCGGCAAATTCCGTTCGGTGCCGGTATTGATGCTGACGGCGCGCAACGAGGAAGCCGATCGTATCGTCGGCCTGGAGATGGGCGCCGACGACTACCTGCCCAAGCCCTTCGCCGTGCGTGAATTGCTCGCGCGCATTCGCGCCGTGCTGCGCCGCGCCCGCATGCTGCCGCCCGGCATGCAGGTGACGGAATCCGCGCCGATGCTGGCCTTCGGCGACTGGCGACTCGACACCACCGCGCGGCATCTGCTCGACGCCGAAGGCACCATGGTGGCACTGAGCGGCGCCGAGTATCGCTTGCTGCGCGTGTTTCTCGACAATCCGCAGCGGGTACTGACGCGCGATCAACTCCTCAACCTCACGCAGGGCCGTCAGGCCGACCAGTTCGACCGTTCGATCGATCTGATGGTGAGCCGTCTGCGTCAACGGTTGCGCGACGTTGCGCGCGAGCCGCGCTACATCAAGACGCTGCGCAGCGAGGGGTATGTCTTTTCCGCTACGGTGACTGCCATCGAGGATCCGCAATGAACCGCTGGTCCTGGCTGCACTGGCCGCGCACGCTGTTCGCGCGGCTTGCACTAATTCTTTTCGTCGGCCTCGCGCTGGCGCAGACCTTGTCGTTCTGGCTCACACTGACCGAGCGCGACCAGACCATGACCAACGTGATGATGGGCTACATCGAGCGCGAAGTGAGCAGCTCGGTGGCGCTGCTCGATCATCTGCCGCCGAACGAACGCGCGCAGTGGCTGCCCCGGCTCGCGCGGCGCAGCTACGAGTTCATTCTGGGGCCGGGCATTGCCGGCAGCCCGATCGATGCGCATCTGTCCGAGCGTGTGGCGCAATCCATCGCGGACGGCATCGGCAGGCACTATCCGCTGACGGTGAATGCCGTCCCCGGCGACAAGGAGCGCCTGCAGGTTCACCTGCAACTGAGCGACGGCACGCCGCTGACGATCGATATGCGCCCCATGTCGGGCGCGCCGCTGTCGCGCTGGCTGCCGCTCGTGCTCGCGTTGCAACTGGCGGTGCTGGTCGCGTGCTGCTGGCTGGCGGTGCGGCTCGCCACGCGCCCGTTGCATCAGCTGGCGCTCGCCGCGGATACGCTCGGCCCCGACCTGAAGGCGGCGCGCCTGCCGGAGGACGGGCCGTCGGAAGTGTCGCGCGCCGCGCGCGCCTTCAACGCGATGCAGGACCGCATTGCCACCTACATGACCGAACGCATGCAGATTCTGGCGGCGATTTCACACGATCTGCAAACGCCGATCACGCGCATGCGCCTGCGCGTCGACGTGATGGACGACGACGCGCAGGGCGCGAAGCTGCGCCAGGATCTGCAGGAAATGGAAAGCCTGGTGAAGGAGGGCGTGACGTACGCGCGCACGCTGCACGGCGCGACGGAAGTGCCTTGCCGCGTCGATCCCGACGCGCTGCTCGACAGTCTCGTCTGCGACTATGTGGACGCCGGCCAGGCGGTCAGCCTGGAAGGGCGGCTCGGCGATTCGCTGGTGACGCGTCCGCAGGCATTGCGCCGCATACTCGGCAACCTGGTGGACAACGCGCTGAAGTTCAGCGGCGCGGCTGAGATCACGGCGGCCACTTTGCCCAGCGGAGAAACAGCGATCGCCGTGCTCGACCGCGGCCCCGGCATACCGGATGAGTCGCTGGAGGCGGTGTTCGAACCGTTCTACCGGCTCGAAGCCTCACGCAATCGCGATACGGGCGGCACGGGATTGGGCCTCGCCATCGCGCGGCAACTTGCGATGGCGATGGATGCGACACTCACGCTGCACAACCGTCCCGGCGGCGGCCTGGACGCGCGCTTGACGCTGAGGAATCTGCGCAAGGCGTAGTAGCGCTTGTCGCTGGCCGCCAGGCGCACGCAGCGCCCGGTCTCACCTGTTCAGCGCCAGATATTGATGCAGCGACTGGATCGCGGCCGCTCCCTCGCCGACGGCGGCCGCAACCCGCTTCACCGAGCCGCTGCGCACGTCGCCTACCGCAAAGATGCCGGGCCGGCTCGTCTCCAGATAATGAGGCGGGCGGTCCGACGACCACTGCGGAACCGCATCGGGACCCGTGAGGACGAAGCCGTGTTTGTCGAGCGCGACGCAATCGCCTAGCCAACCAGTACTCGGCTGTGCGCCGAGAAACAGGAACACATGGCGGATCGGTTTCTCCTCGATGCGGCCTTGACTGTCCCACTTGATCGATTCGAGTTGGGCCTCGCCGTTCAGTTCGACGATCTGCGTGCGCATATGAACGCTGATGTTCGCCGCCGCTTCGATCCGTCGGATCAGATAGTTCGACATGCTCGCGCTGAGTCCGTCGCCGCGAATCACGATATGCACGTGACGCGCGAATCCCGACAGGAACACCGCGGCCTGCCCAGCCGAATTCCCGCCACCGACTATGACCAGTTCCTGGTTGTTGCAGAACGCGGCTTCCATATAGGTCGCGCTGTAATAGATGCCGCTTCCCTCGAACTCTTCGAGGCGCGGCAGGAGTGGCTTTCGATAGCGCGCGCCGGTCGCGATGACCACCGCGCTGGCATACACGTGCTCGTTGTAATTGAGGCGCAGGTGAAAGGGCGGCGCGTTCTCACATTCGATGCCGAGCACTTCGATGGGCACGCCGACTTCCGCACCGAATTTGCGGCATTGGGACAGGCCCCGGCCGGCAAGCGCTTGTCCCGAGATGCCGGTCGGGAATCCAAAGTAATTTTCAATCTTCGAGCTGGTGCCGGCCTGGCCACCGGGCGCCTTGGTGTCGAGCACCGCGACCCTCAGTCCTTCGGAGGCCGCGTACACCGCGGCCGCAAGACCTCCCGGTCCCGCGCCGACCACGACCACGTCGAACCGTTCGCCGTTCAGCCGGTCGGGGCTCAGGCCGATCGCATCGGCCACCGCCCGGTTGGTCGGCTGCTTGAGCACATTGCCTTGCAGGGTGACGATCACGGGAATATCGGCTTCGGTTGCGTCATAACGCTCGAGCAACCCCTTGGCTTCCTCGTGTTCGACGATATCGAAGTAGGCGAAAGGCTGCGCATTCCGGCTCAGGAAATGCCGCAGCACGAGCGTGTTCCACGAAGCCGAACTGCCGATCACCAGCAGACCGCCGTGCTGATCCTGAATGAACGCGACGCGCCGCAGGATGAACGCGCGCATGATCGTTTCGCTCAACTCCGCTTCCGCGACGACGAGCGCCCGCAGCGATTCCTCGTCGATCACGATCACTTCGCAATCGCTGATGGCGTGGGCCGTCGCGACCGCGCCGCGGCCCGCGAGCGTGCCTACCTCGCCGGTGAAGCAGCCGGGACCGTGCGTGCCCAGAACGTGGCGCTTGTCGCCGGCGCCTCGGGTCGCCTCGATCGCGCCGGAGACGACGGTGAACATGGGAATGTGCCGGTCGCCTTCGGTGAACAGGATGTCGCCTGCCTTCAGCCGGCGCCGTTCGCCGTATCGTTCCAGCACCGCAAACTGACGTTCATCGAGCGTTGGAAAAATCTGATGGTGGCGGCTGCCGCCGGGCACCAGGTCTTCACGTCTGCTTGACGACTTATTGCTCATGGGGCGTTCCGAATGGAGGGCGCGTGCTGCGCGCCGTGGTGAGCTTGCTGCCGGATGCCGCATCGGCGCGAACGGTCTGCATGGACCGGAGACGACGGCGGACCGTCCTATCCGCAGAGATTGTGCGCCTGAGACCAGGCGTAGGTAAAGTGCGAAAAAGAGGGGTGTCCCGCTTGCTCGCGGGCGGCCCATTTCCATTTACATGCACGCTGCATGGTTTAATTGCTGCGCCTTGAACATATCTTCATACGAATCACCGACTTTTCATATCTGGCGAGTTACATTGTCGAGAAATGATTGTTCGGAGAGCATTACTCATGGTCAAGCACCATATCCGTGCCGCGCTCCTGTGCGCGGCGATCTTGTTCGCGCAGACCTGTTACGCGCAATACACCACCGACTGGCTGGGCAATACGTTCGGCACACTCGCCGCGCACGTGGGCAACACCGCGCGCTCGCTATGGGTCGCGCCGGAAGGCGTGATCTACACGGCTTCGTTGTGGGACGAGAACGAGGGCGGCGTCGCGATCTATCAGAACGGCCAGAGCCTCGGCTCGATCGGCACGCACGCCGACTTTCAGGGCAGCGCCATTACCGGCAATGCCACGTCGATCTTCGCAGCGTTGCAATACAACAGGTCGTTCGGCAGCGGCTCGGTGGGGCGCTACAACCGCGCCACCCAGACGCGTGACCTGATCATCCCCGTCAGCGTGTGGACCGCGATACCGCATGCCGATGTCATCACCGGTCTCGCGACCGTGGGCTCATTGCTGTATGCGAGCGACTTCTACGGCAATCGCGTGCGCGTCTTCACGACCGACGGCGTCTGGCAGCAGGACATCAAGGTATCGGGTCCCGGGGCGCTGGCGCTGGATAGCGCCGGCAATCTGTGGGTCGCGCAGCAGAGCGCGGCCACGATCGTCGAATTCAGTCCGGCCGGCGCGCTGCTGAACACCATCCAGATGCCGGCGACGTCGCGGCCTTCGGCGCTGTATTTCGATGCCGCGTCCGCGCAACTCATGGTCGGCGACCAGGGGCCGGACATGAACATCAAGCGCTACACGATCGCGGGCACGCCGACGCTCATCGGCACGTTCGGCATTCAGGGCGGGTATCTCGACACCACCAGCGGCATCAAAGGGCAGGTGGGCGACAAGCGCTTCACACGCGTGGTCGGCATCGGCAAGGACGCCGCCGGCAACCTGTACGTGCTCAACAACCCGTGGGGCGGCGGCTGGGACCTCGGGCGCAACGGCGCCACCGACCTTCACGCCTACGACAGCGCCGGCAACCTCGAATGGAAGCTGCAGTCGCTCAATTTCGAAGCGGTTGCGGCCCCGGACCCGTCGACGGACGGCGCCTACTTCTACAGCGGCACGCACATTTACACCGGCACGGCGGGCGGCACCTTCGTCGCGAACACGGTCGACCCGTTCACGTATCCGTCCGATCCGCGCCTGAACATGAACGACACGCAGCGCGACGAGCACTTCGGCCAGCTCGTCACGGTCGGCGGCAACCGGATTCTGGTGGCGTCCGGACAGAACCCCGGCGTCTTCTATTTTTTCCATTTCAATCCGGCGAGCGGCTACATAGCGATACCGGACGCGTCGATTCCGGGAACGGCGTTCAATACGAATCTGCAGGTCACGGGCGGCTTCAGCATCGATAGCAGGGGCGACGTGTGGGCCGGTCTGGACCGGACGAATCACATCTACCACTATCCGCTGAGCGGCTTCGACGGCAACGGCAAACCGACTTGGGGCCCGGCGGTCACGATCTCCATTCCGCAGAGCATCCGGCCGCTCACGCGCATCCTCTACCTCGCGGAGAGCGACACCATGATCCTCGCGCAGGGCATTGCGGGAAGCTGGGACTGGACGGCCATGCAGTCGCGCATCGAGGTCTATCACGGCTGGAGCGCGGGCAACACCACGCGGCCCGACCCCGTGATTACTCTCACCAGCGCCAATCCCAAGTCGATCACGGCGGCGGGCAATTATCTGTTCGTCGGGTATGTGCACACAGTGCCGAATATCGACGTCTTCAATCTCACTACGGGTCAGCTCGTCACCACGCTGATCAATTCGAGTCCGGCAACCGTGGATGTCGGCAACGACGTCGATTCGATGTACGGCCTGCGTGCGTATCTCAGAGCCGCGGGCGAGTATGTGATCACGAAAGACAACTACAACGGTTCGAGCATGGTGGTGTATCGCTGGACGCCATGACGACGGTGCGCTCGGCTATGACACACCCTATCGGATAAGATACGGCCCGCGCCGCAATTTTCCGAACACAAGGAGTGGTTTCAATGATTCAACCGGGCAACGTATTCAAGGACAACCTCGCGCAGATGCCGGCTATCGACGGTATCGCGCGTATCGATCTGCTGGACGGCAAGGGCGCCGTGGTGGCCAGCATCGAGAACAAGCCGGGCAAGCAGGGCTCGCTTGCGGTGTACAACTATCTGCGGCAAGCGTTCGGCACGCTCGACGCCAAAGCGGCCGAGCACGGCCTCGTGGTGTTCGCCGAGCATACGGCCGATGCGCGCAATCGGCCGGGTGCGCACCCGAACGTCGACATCCTGCTCGCGATCGCGGCGGGTGGCGAAGCGTTGCGGATCGACTTGGTGGGTGCTGGCTGAAATGAGTTGATTGTCATCAGCGTGGCGCGGGCAGGCGAGTCGATCCGCAAGGCTGCGTTGGTCGGATAAGACGACGCCGGCTGCATGCCGGCGTCGCCGATCAACACACGTTCAGTTCAACCAGCCCTTGATCGCCTCGGACATCGTGGCAGTCGAAATGCCATAGCGGTCGTGCAATGTCGGCAACGCGCCGGCATCGAGGAACGCATCGGGCAGACCCACTTGCCGGAAGTGACACGCCACGCCCGCGCGCATCAGTTCCGCGGCGACCGCTTCGCCCAGACCACCGATCACCGTATGATTTTCGGCGACCACCACGAGCCGCCCCGAGCGCTTCGCTTCGCGCACGATCGTTTCGGTGTCGAGCGGCTTGATAGTCGGCACATGCAGCACGGCTACGCCGATCCGGTCGTTCTCCAATGCCTTCGCCACTTCGAGCGCGCGCATCGTCATGATGCCGGACGAGATGACCAGCACTTCCGCGCCGTCGCGCAACAGCTTGGCTTTGCCGAGTTCGAACGTGTAGTCGTATTCGTCGAGCACTGCAGGCACGTTGCCGCGCAGCAGGCGCGCATAGACAGGGCCCTGATGCGCGGCGATCGCGGGCACCATCTGCTCGATGTCGAGCGCGTCGCACGGATCGATCACGGTCATGTTCGGCATCGCGCGCATCAGGGCGAGATCTTCCGCGGCCTGGTGGCTGGGACCGTAGCCGGTCGTCAGGCCCGGCAGCGCGCAGATGATCTTCACGTCGAGATTGTCTTCGGCGATCGTTTGATGCATGAAGTCGTACGCGCGGCGCGTGGCGAAAACCGCGTAGGTCGTGACGAACGGTTGCGCGCCTTCATGCGCGAATCCCGATGCCGCGCCCATCAGTAATTGCTCGGCCATGCCCATCTGGTAGAAGCGCTCCGGAAATTCCTTGGCGAAGATATGCAGGTCCGTATATTTGCCGAGGTCGGCGGTCATGCCGATCACGTTCTGCTTTTGCCGCGCCAGTTCCACCAGCGCGTGGCCGAAGGGCGCGGAACGTGTGACCTGTCCTTCGCTCGCGATCGACGCGATCATCGCGGAGGTCTTCAGGCGCGGTTTGCTCGCGGTTGCGTTGCTCATGCTTGTCTCCCTACTTCGAGTGCCTGGAGCGCCAATTGCCATTCATGGGCATCGACGCGGATAAAGTGGTTTTTCTCGCGTTGTTCGAGGAACGGCACGCCGCAACCCATGCGCGTATCGGCGATGATGATGCGTGGTTGCGCAACCGGATGCTGGCGGGCCGCGTCGAACGCGGCGGCCACGGCGGCGATATCGTTACCGTCCACGCGCTGCGTGAACCAGCCGAACGACTCCAGTTTCTCGACGAGCGGTTCGAACGCCATGATCTGCGTCGACGGACCGTCGGCCTGCTGGTTGTTCACGTCGACCACGGCGATCAGGTTGTCGAGCTTCCAGTGACTCGCGGACATCAGGCCTTCCCAGATCGCGCCTTCGTCCAGTTCACCGTCGGAGAACAGCGTGTACACGAACGACTTCGAACCTTTGCGCTTCAGGCCGAGGCAGCGGCCCACCGCGATGGTCAAGCCCTGGCCGAGCGAGCCGCCGGACATCTCCATGCCGGGCGTGTAGCTCGCCATGCCCGACATGGGCAAGCGGCTGTCGTCGCTGCCGTAGGTTTCGAGTTCTTCCGCGGGCAGAATGCCGGCTTCGAAAAGCGCCGCATACAGTGCGATCGCGTAGTGTCCGTTCGACAGCAGGAAGCGGTCGCGCTCCTCCCATTCGGGATCTTCCGGCCGGTAGCGCATGGCGCCGAAGTAAGCGACAGCGAGAACATCGGCGATGTCGAGCGCCTGGCCGATATAACCCTGGCCCTGCACTTCACCCATCAACAGTGCGTTTCTACGGATACGGTATGCGTGTTCGGCAAGGCTTGCCGTCGGCACGCGTTCTGGACTGTTCATGTTGTCTCCTGTGATCAGTCGTAAAGAGTAAGAAGGGTTCAGCGGTTCACGGACTTCGCGGGCACCAGAAACACGAGGCAAGCGCCGAGCGTGACGGCCACCGAGATAAAGATCAGTCCAGCTGTCGACTTGCCAGTCAGATCGTTGAGCCAGCCCACGATCGCCGGCGAGAAGAAGCCCGCGAGATTGGCGATGCAGTTCACCGCGGCGATCCCGGCTGCGGCCGACATGCCGCCGAGCAACGCGGTCGGCAGCGACCAGAACTGCGACGAGGACGCGAGAATGCCGGCGGCAGCGACGCTCAGACAGACGATAGAGGCCGGCACACTGCCGATTGTGGGCAGCAGGATGAAGCCCGCCGCGGCGATCAGCATCGGAATCGCCAGATGCAGCCGGCGTTCGCGATGACGGTCCGCGCTCATGCCGACCAACGGCAGTGCGATGATGGCGCACAGATAAGGAATCGCGGTGAACACGCCGATCCACAGCGGATCAGCGACGCCCGATTTGCGGATGATGGTCGGCAGCCAGAACGTCAGGCCGTACTGGCCGAGCACCACGCAGAAGTAGATCGCAGCCATCAGCCACAAGCGGCGGTCGCCGATGAACGACTTGACCGAGACGTGGGCGATCTTATGCGCGTTGTCGCCGGCCACATTGCGGGCGAGCAGCGTCTTTTCGGAATCCGTCAGCCACTTCGCTTTCGCGATGCCATCGTCGAGATAGAGCAGGATCGCGACGCCGAGCACGAGCGAGGGCAGTGCTTCCAGTAGGAACAGCCACTTCCAGCCGGCCATGTCCATCGCGCCTTGCAGCGAGTGCATGATCCAGCCCGACAGCGGGCCGCCGACAATGCCGGCCAGCGGTATCGCCATGAAGAACAGCGACAACGCTTTGGCGCGGCGCGCGGCCGGAAACCAGTAGGTCAGATAGAGAATCACACCGGGCGCGAAGCCGGCCTCGGCGACGCCGAGCATAAAACGCAGCACGTAGAAGGCTGTAGGCGATTTCACGAAGATGAAGCACGCGGAGATCACCGCCCACGTCAACATGATCCGCGCGAGCCACTTGCGTGCGCCGACACGATGCAGCACCAGGTTGCTCGGCACCTCGAAGAGGAAATAGCCGAGAAAGAAAATCCCTGCGCCCATGCCGTACACGGTTTCGCTGAAGCGCAGGTCGTTGAGCATCTGCAGCTTCGCGAAGCCGACGTTGACACGGTCGAGATAGGCGCCGAGATAGCACAGCATCAGGAACGGGATCAGGCGGCGGCTGACTTTCGCGTAGGTTTTCGACTCGAAGCTCGTCGAGTCCGCCTGGTTCGGTAGGTCGGCGGCAAGGGATGCCGCGGGGTATTTCGTTTTCATATGTGTCTCCTTCCATGGCCCCGGGATGGCCTGGGTGCCGGGCACGTTGCCGCTCTCTGCAAGCGGCAACGCGTCAATGAATGAGCATGCCGCCGTTCACGTCGAGCGTGATGCCCGTGAGATAGGTCGACAGGTCGCTGACGAGGAACAGGCACGCGTTCGCCACGTCGCTCGCGTCGCCGAGACGGCCGAGTGGAATGCCCTTGATGATGTCGGCGCGCATGTCCGTAGTGAGCTTGTCGCCGGTGATGTCGGTCTGGATCAGACCGGGCGTGATCGAGTTCACGCGAATGCTGTCGCCGCCGAACTCGCGGGCCATTGCACGCGAAAGACCGAGCACGCCGGCTTTCGCCGCGCTGTAGTGCGGGCCGCCGAAAATGCCGCCGCCGCGTTGCGCGGAGACCGACGACATGCAGACTATGCTGCCGCTCTTCTGCTCTTTCATCGCCGGCAGCACGGCTTGCGACATGTAGAGCGTGCCGCGCAGATTGACGTCGACGATCGCGTTGAAGTTTTCGGACGTGATGTCCAGCGTGCGCACCGGTTGCGTGATGCCGGCATTGTTGATGAGGCCGTCGATGCGGCCGTAGCGCTCGAGCGTGGCTTTGGCGGCCGAGACGCACGCGTCTTTGTCGGTAACGTCGCAGGCGAGGCCCAGATGCGCGTCGCCGAGATCGGCGGCGGCGCGCTGCGCGTCTTCTTCGCGCAGATCGAGAATGACGATGCGTGCGCCCTGAGCGGCGAGTGCTTTAGCGGTTGCCTTGCCGATTCCGCGCGGTGAGGCGGCGCCGGTCACGATGACGACTTTGTTCTCCAACAGCATGATTGTCTCCTGAGTGTTGATGTGATGGCCGAAGTGTCTACTGCGCGGCCGGTCGCATCAACGACGTACTGCTCAACTATGTTTGAGAAATTTTCAGGTGACGTGCTG
This sequence comes from Paraburkholderia sp. NPDC080076, assembly GCF_050281145.1. Lineage (NCBI taxonomy): Bacteria > Pseudomonadati > Pseudomonadota > Betaproteobacteria > Burkholderiales > Burkholderiaceae > Paraburkholderia > Paraburkholderia sp. NPDC080076. The sequence goes on from NZ_JBNNWQ010000001.1 coordinate 922,864, forward strand.
CTTCGAAGCGGGCGTTGTATGTTGCGACGCCGCATTCGCACTCTCAGCGCATGTGATGCTGGAAAACCCTGGCAAAGATCGACGCGGACTCAGGCTTTGCGCTCCATGCGCCCGACCTCGCGCTCGATCCACGCGATAAAGCGCGTGACACGTGGAAGCTCGGCGTTTTGCGGCGGATAGACCAGATGATGCGCGCCGACCTCCACGGCGTGCGTCTCGTCGAATACCGGCACGAGCTTGCCCTCCCTGATCCGAACCGAGGCGAGCATCACGCTTTCCAGCGCGATGCCGAGGCCGAGCGCTGCTGTCTCCAACGACATGTACGAGCGGTCGAAGGAGAAGTCGAAGGTCTTATGGGCGGCCGACACACCGGTGCGCCCGAACCACTGCTTCCACTGCACGAGCGGCGTCTCCGAATAGATCAGGCGATGTTGCAGCAGGTCTTCAGGCGTTTTTACCGGATGGTTCTCCAGATAGGTCGGCGACGCGAGCGGTGTGATGAATTCGCCGCGCAGCGTTCTGACTTCGAGGTCGCGCCAATTCGCGTAACCGTGGCGCAGGTCGATGTCGTAATAACCGCTGGTAAACGAGACGTCCTCATATGAGCAGGCGAGATTCAACTGGATATCGCCATTGGCTTCCTGAAACGACGCGAGCCGCGGCAGCAGCCACATGAGCCCGAAGCTGGGACTGGAGTGCACCCGCAGGATATCGACGTCGGTGCGACTCGACGCGCGTTCAGTGGCGCGGCTCAGATCCGCCAGCGATCCCGTCACATCGGACAGATAACGCTCGCCGGTCGGCGTGAGGACGAGCCCACGGCCCGAGCGATAAAAGAGCGGCTGGCCGATCACCGACTCGAGATTGCTGATCTGATGACTGACGGCCGACGCGGTCAAGCCGAGCTCTTCGGAGGCCCGGTTGACGCTTTTCGTTCTGGCCACGCTCTCGAACGCAACGATGGCTTTGACCGGTGGAATGCGCATAGTGAAATTTTTTTCAGATGCAGTTGAATGAAACCGCCTTGTTCGCACGCCATTCGCACTGCCATTCTGTCGACAAGCCGCGCAGCCAGGGATGCATGAAGTCCTCTCGATACTGATCCGGCAGTTTCACTGCCGCAGAGCGGCTAATCATAAACATAGGTTGCGCAGTGCAACAACTGTGCAGGAGACAGTAATGGATTATCCGACTTTCCCGGTGAGCGCGCGATTAGCCGACGCTCATGCGCAGCCATTTCATCCCGTTCGTTCCCCTATCCAGTGAAAGCACTCGCCGGTCTACGCCGATGCGGTGTACCGGTGGGCTTCATACCACGCGCTCGCAGAACATACGCAGCGTGCGGAAAAACGCGGAAGGGGACAGGACATGACTGAACACCGCTTCTTGCTGACGGCGCGTTCGATCGTCAAGAGCTTTGGACCGACGAGCGTGCTGAAGGGATTCGATCTTTCGATCGCACCCGGTGAAGTGCACGCTTTTCTGGGTGGCAACGGCGCGGGCAAATCGACGCTGATCAAGATCATCTCCGGTCAGTTCGAACGCGACGGCGGCACGCTCGAATTCGACGGGCAAGCGATCGGCGCATCCGTAGGCGGGCACGTTGCCGCCGGCACTATCGCGGTCGTCAATCAGGAACTGGCGCTGCTGCCGCATCTGTCCGTGGCCGAGAACATCGCGATGCCGCGGCTGCGGCGCGGTACGGCGAAATATAGCGAACGCGCGTCGATGGAGATCGCCGTCGAAGCGCTGTCGCTGATCGATCCGCAATTCGCGCGTGAATCGTCGGGACGGCTGGTCGGCGATTTGACCTTGCACGAGCGTCAACTCGTGGAGATCGCCCGCGCGCTCGGCTCGGGCGCCAAGCTGTTGTTGCTCGACGAACCGACCGCCAATCTGACCGCCGCGGAAACGATTCGGCTCTTTGCGGTGTTACGGCGACTGATCGCCGATACGGGGCTCGCGGTGCTGTTCGTCTCGCACCGCATGCGTGAGATTCGCCAGATCGCCGACGTCTGCACGATCATTCGCGACGGCAAGACGGCCGTCGATCGCGTCGCGCTCGATGCGATCACGGATCGCGAGATCATCGAATGCATGGGGCAGAGCATCGTGGTCGACGAGGCGGCGGCAAGCGTCGCGGAGTCGGCGGAGTTGGCGGAGCAGGACACCGGCGGTAACGGTGCGCGCATTCATGCCGGCGCATTGCGGATTGAACGCGACGGCGTGGCGATCGAGGTGCCGGCGGGCGCGATCATCGGTCTAGCGGGTGCGCCGGTCGGTCCGTCTTCGCTGATCGATGCGCTGACCGGCATCGCGCCCGCCGGTTCGTGGGCCATCACACGCGACGGCGCTCGCGTCAGCTATGGGCATCCTTCGGCCGGTGCGCGCGATGGCGTCGGCTTCGTCTCGGGCGATCGCTCGAACAAGGGTGTGCTCGCCACGCTGCCTATCGTCGACAACCTCGTCGCGGCCGCGCGTGTCGTCAACCGGCGCAGTGTAGTGAAGCGCGAGGAGATCGAGCAGAGCACACGGCTGCTCGACGCACTGAAGATTCGCGCGGGCTCGCTGTGGGATCTGCCGGCCACACTGAGCGGCGGCACGCAGCAGAAATTGCTGATCGCCCGCTGGCTATTACTCCGTCCAAGACTGCTGGTGCTCGAAGAGCCGACCCGCGGCGTGGACATTCGCACGAAGCGCGAAATCTACGCGTTGATTCGCAAGATGGCGCAGCAGGGCACGACGATCGTCTGGTGGTCGACCGAATACATCGAGCTGGTCGAACTGTGCGACACCGTGCTCGCGTTCGATCTGGACGGCAAGCCCACCGAAGTCTTGCGCCACGCCGACGTCAACGAAACGCAACTCGCCGCCGCAACGGGCATGGCCGCCTAGCGAAGGCTAACGCCGCTTCGCACAAAACATCATCAATCTGGAGACAGTCATGAAATCAGCCACTCATCCGATCGTGGAGGGGCAGCCCAAACGCAGTGGCGCGGGGCGCCGCCTGCTATCCGCCTACCGCACCGAAATCGCGATTGCCATTGCGATCATCGTGATCGAACTCGCGGTCGGCATGATCGTGCCGGCCGCGCTGTCGGGCGGCAATATTTCCAACGTGACGCAGGCGGCTGCGCCGCTCGTCATCATGGCGTTCGGCGTGTTGCTCGTGATCATCACCGGCGGCATCGATCTGTCCGTCGGTTCGGTGTTCTCGCTGACCGGCATGGTCACCGGCCTTGCGATGGCGCACGGCTACGGCGCGGTCGCGAGCAGTGTCGCGGGACTCTCGGTCGGCATCGTAATCGGCGCGCTAAACGGTGCGCTCGTGACGTTCGTCGGACTCGCGCCGTTCGTCGTGACGCTGAGCACGTATGCGATTGCGGGCAGCCTCTCGTTCATCGTGACAGACGGCCATTCGCTGCCGATCTCCAACTCCGACTACTGGCTGCTCGATTCGGGGACGCTGATTCCCGGCCTGCCGAACTATGCGCTGTGGTGCGTGCTGCTGCTCGTCGCAATCGAATTCTGCTTGCGCAAGGTGGTGGCGGGCCGCTGGCTGTATGCGATCGGCAGCAGCAGTTCGTCGGCGCGTGTGATCGGGATTCCTGTCAATCGCGTGCGGCTCGGCGCGTATCTGCTTTCGGGCTTGCTGGCTTCGTTTGCAAGCATCGTCAGCGTCTCGTACATCAGCAATGCGGAAGCCACCGCAGGATCGAGCCTGATGCTGCAGGCCATCGCGGCCGTGGTGATCGGCGGCGCGAGCCTGTTCGGCGGGACCGGTTCGGCGATCGGCGCGCTGCTCGGTGCGCTGATGATCACGATCATTCAGAACGGCGCCAATCTGATCGGCGTGAACAGTTTCTGGCAAGGCACCGTGACCGGTGTCGTCATTCTCATCGCGGTTCTCGTGGACCGCATTACCAAAGCCCGGCGTTGAGCACGGGTTCGCTAAAACTATCAGGAAGGAGACACATCATGAACAAGCGCACGTTCAAATCAGCCGGCGGATTCTCGGGCCGGCCGGTCGCACGGGTCGCGGCGGCATCGGTGGCGGCATCTATAGTCGCGCTCGCCGCGGCGTTCGCCTCGCAGGTGGCGGTGGCGGCGGACAAGCAGACGGTCGCGTATATCGCGCCGTCGCTGGATATTTCGTACTGGCAGTGGGTCGCGTATGGCGTCAAGCAACGGGCGCAGGAACTCGGCATGGACTATGTCGAGTTCACCTCGGAGAACTCGCCGGCCAAGCAGATGGACAACGTGCGCACGGCCATGACGCGCGGCGTCAACGCGATTGTGATCGGGCCGGTCAGTTCCACCAGCACGCCGCCCGTATTGCGTCTTCTGAAGTCGAAGTCCGTGCCGGTGGCTTTTACGGGTATCGGGCCGCAAGCGGGACAGACGGACTATACGTCGGCCGTGACCGCGAATAACTACGATACGGGCAAGGCTCAGGGCACGTATGTCTGCAAGCTCGCAAAAGAACGCGGCAGCAACAAGGTGGCGATGCTGTCGCTGCCGCAGGATCGCGAGAATGCGCAGAAGTATATGAAGGGCGCGCAGGAGTCGTTCAAGGCCGATGGCTGCGATCTCGTGCAGGTGCTCGAAACGCACGGGCTCACGGTCAATGAAGCGGTGCAGCAGGCCAACGACGTGTTGACCGCTCATCCGGACGTCAAGGCGATTTACGGCATGTACGACGAAGCCGCGACCGGCGCCGCCAAGGCGCTGCAAACGCGTGGTGCTGTCGGCAAGGTGGCGGTCGTCACCGCCGATGGCAGCCCGACGACGATCAAGCTGCTGCGCGACGGCACGATCCAGGGCATCTTCCTGCAAGAGGCGGTGGGGCAAGGGATCGACGCGACCACGCAGGTGTTCAATGCGCTGAACCACAAGCCGACCACCCAGGAACTCGCGCTCAAGGAGCCGCTCGTGACGAAGGAGACGATCGATCAGCCGGACGCGCAGGCCACCGTCAAGCGTGTCTATCCGCCTTCAGCGGGCAAGTACTGAGGAGTCGATGTTGAGCTGATTGCGCGGCCGCTCGTTTCGTTGCATTACGTTTTGTCGCGAGCCGAGCGGCGCGTCGTATAACCCTATAAGGAGGCACTGTGGACAATCTGCCTATCATCGACCCGCATCATCACCTGTACGATCTGAAGACCGGCAACTATCCGTGGTTGCAAGGGCCGATGCTCAAACGCGTGTTCGGAGACTATTCGGCCATTCGCAAGGACTATCTGATCGACGATTTTCTTGCCGACATCAAGAATCAGAACGTGGTGAAGACGGTTCATCTTCAGGTCGAATACGACCACAACGATCCGGTGGCCGAAACACGATGGCTTCAGAGTGTCGCGGACAACCACGGCTATCCGCATGGCATTGTCGGTTTTGCCGATCTGTCATCGCCGAACGCACAGGCCGTGATCGAAGAGCACTGTCAGTACAAGAACGTGCGAGGCATTCGCCAATGCCTGAATTTTCACCGCGATCTGGTGAAGACGTTTATCGACAGCCCGCATCTGATGAGCGATCCGCAATGGCGGCGCGGTTATGCGCTGCTCAAGGAGTACGGTTTGTCGTTCGATCTACAACTCTATTACACGCAGATGGAAGAGGCGCTCGCACTAGCGCGCGACTTCCCCGATACGCCCATGGTGCTCAACCACACCGGCATGCCAGTCGATCGCGCTCCCGAAGAGATCGAGGCGTGGAAAAAGAGCATGACCTTGCTTGCTTCAGCGGACAACGTTTTCTGCAAGATCTCCGGTCTGGGCATGGGCGACTGGAAGTGGACAGTGGACAGCATCCGTCCGTTCGTCCTGCATGCGATCGAAGCATTCGGCGTGGAACGCTGCATGTTCGCGAGCAACTTTCCGGTCGACAAACTGTTCAGCAGTTACGACGACGTGTTCAACGCGTTCAAGGAGATTACCCGGGACTTCTCTGCGCAGGAAAGGGCTGCGCTGTTTCATGACAACGCGGAGCGGGTGTACAGGCTGTGATGCCGGCGAGACGGTTGGCGTGGGCGGATGGAATGGCGGTCGGCGAGCGCGCAATCGCCCGCCCGATCACACGCCCGAACCCGCCGGATATCCTTTCGACCGGCCGAACGCGGGTTGTTCACGAGCGGTGCGATTGAGCAGCATGGGTATCTCGTCCAGACGCAGTAGCGTCAGCGCTCCGCCATACACCAGTCCCGTATCGACGTTGATGACGTTGCCGCGAACCCTCGGCTCGCGCACCGGCGTGTGTCCGACGATGACCGCGGCCACGCCGTCGATGCGGCCGCCCGGGTCGCGCCATCCCGAAGCAAACCGTTGGCACAGTTGCGCGAAGGCCCGCCGCATCGAAACAAAACCTGCCGCCTTGCCCGGAATCCAGCGCGAGCGATCCCAGATGGCCTTTCGGCGCACCGGTCCGTTGCGGTCCTCCTGTTCGAGCGCCTGAACCATCTTCGGCCACGATTGCATGGGCACGTTGGCGTGCACGATTCCCACAAGGCCGTCGTCCGTTTCGATTTCGATCGCGTAGGGAAGGGCCGCCATATACGTCACGATGTCGTCCAGCGCCGCTTTGTCGTAAGCCATGTCGAACAGCCACTCTCCGCCGTTGGAGCGAATCGACGCGTTCTTGCCGCCGTGATGGTGCCACCGCACGATCGTGTCCTCATGATTGCCGCGCACCGATTGAATCCGATATCGATTCACGAATTCGAGCACGGCCGGCGATTCGATGCCCCGATCGACCAGGTCGCCGACGGCGAAAAGCCTGTCGCGAGACGGGTCGTACCGGCGCAGTTCCAGTTCTCTTCGAAGCCGGCTAAAACAGCCATGCAGATCGCCTACGACGAAGTCGCGACCGGCCGTGTTCTTTTTGAAGCGTCGCACGGGTATGAAAGTCTGCTGCATGTTTTCACCGCAATGAGGTTGACGTGAAACGACGAAAGACTTCTGAACGGTTGCTGCGCGAAGCCCCTATGGTTTCGACCTCGAACGTGTCCTCGCTGGCCGGATTTCGCGCGCAGTCGCAACGCGTCACTCAGTGTTGACCGCCGATTGGGCGCTTTCAGTGTCGATTTGTAACGAGGTGTTGGGACGAGCATGCCGTTTCCATCGTCCGGATCGAGCTTCAGGACGAACGGGGCCTTGGTGGGGTGCGGGCGGAGCGGCGACATCGTCGCATTAGTCGGGTGGCGCGAGCAGTCTCTTTTACGCTCGGTTACAAGTGGCGCGTGAAGGCGCCCGCAGTTCATAGCCGATGTCCTCGACGACCAACCGTTGTGGGCGCGTCCATTGACTCGGCCGGCTCGCAGGGCTGAACGAAACCGGACGCGTCGCCCTTCTTCGCTGTCCAGGTGGCCATGGCGCGCGCCACGAACGATGGTTTTATCGATGCGCTTGCCAAACCGCGATGCCGAATGCGACCCAAATCGCGCTGATAAGCGCCACTAGCAAGGTGCCGCGCATCATCCGAGGGCAACCGATGCTTTCCTTGCGCAAACCCAAAAATTTTTCGCCGCGGCGTCGGTCCCAAGCGTTTCATCGCGCGCGAGAACAATGAGGCGATCGACCGTCAATCGCGCAATGCGCGCTACCCCACATAGCGAAGTGTGCGGACATCGCTTTTCGCTGCCGTGCCAGCGCACCGCTCTCAGGCTGTCCGTCTCACGCTTGCAACATTCCGGACGCGCCCAGTAAAACGTACTTTTGTCCGCTCAATGGCAGCATATTTGACCGAAGCATTTGTCGAACCATTGCCAGCCAATGGTCCTACGGGTTTTCCACACGCCGGAAATAGTGCGCGAAGCATGGCAGGCGGGCTCCGCCCAGGCCCTTTCCTGCGTCTCAAATTCGAGTCATCGCGTGTTGCGAACTTGCTCCAGCACTCCCCGCCGAATCGCCAATCCTTGCCCAGCAAGGGTTTGAGGCCTGCTGGCATACCCGTTGCAAATAGAGAGTCACAAAACGAAAAAACACGTTGCAACCGGGACGCAGCAAAAAGATTCCGGCAGCAACAACAGTCTTCGTGAACCGCGTTCGGGGAAGTCCACGCGTTTTACGGGGTGCGGCGGGGTCAACGAAAACAGATGTCGATAAACAACGACACGGTGATCGATACGGGGTATCGGCCACTTGTGATCGTGACGAAGCAAAGCGTTGGCCTCGCCCCTTTTTTCCGTCCTCGTGACGGGCTTGAACGCCGCTCGATACGCCTGTTTTTCAGGCGGCTTAAGACGGCAAAAAACCGAAGTCAACTTTCACTCTACGGGGGTTAGCATGAAGAACACGATCCAACAATTTCTGCGCGAAGAAGATGGTGTGGCAGCAATCGAATACGGCCTGCTGGCCGGCCTGATCGCAGTGGCGATCATTGTGACGGTGACGACGCTGGGCACCAACCTGAAAGCTGTGTTCAGCACTATTTCGACCAAGTTGAGCGGAGCCTCCAAAGCTACCTGACGTACTGCGAGGCAAGAAGCGCAAAGCCGATCGCCCGCCCTGCCTCGACGGTCCTTCGAGACAGGGTAGCGACGGCCCAGCGCTCAAAAGAAACGACTCCAGAAGGGCAATTCGATCCTTGAAACGGAGCAGGCAATGAACGGGGTTCCCTTTCCGGTTGGACCGTGCGTGATGACACTGGTACTCGTCGCCGCACTGTGGGACATGCAAACGCGCCGGATTCCTAACTGGTTGGTGGCGACAGGATTGATCGTGGCGATACCGGTGCAGTGGTTCACGCACGGCGGTGTCGACGGAATGACGATGTGGTTGGGCGGCCTGCTGGCCGGCGGCGCGATTTTCCTGCCGGGCTACGCGATGCGGCTGCTGGGCGCGGGCGACGTGAAGCTGATGGCGGCGATCGGCGCTTTCTGCGGCGCTTACGGCGCACTCGAAATAGGTTTGGCGACCTGCGTGATCGGTGGGATCGGGTCGCTCGCAATATGGCTTCGGCGTCGCCAGATGCGCGCCGGACTAAGCGGGGTGGCGGCGTTGGTGATCAGCTGCGCGACGCCGGGAAACGGCGCGCTGCGAAGGTCGGGCAGTGTGGCTGAAAGCAGTGCGACGGGGACCATGCCCTACGGCGTCGCGATAGCAATAGGCAGCGCATGCGTGTTGTTCGCCAGCGTGTGACGGGTGCCGGGGCAGGACAAAATCGGGGGTTGAAAATGAAAAACGCGCGCGCTGTAACGATGCTGCTGATCGCGACGCTGGCGGGCCTCACCGCGGTGGTGTTCGCCTCGCGCTGGATGGTCTCGCAGTCGTCGAATGCCACGACCAAGGTCGTGGTGGCGGCATCCGATATCAATCTCGGTCAGCGGATCGGCCCGGACTTCCTCAAGCTCACCGACTGGCCGTCCAATAGCGTGCCGCCCGGTTCCTTCACCGACATCCAGAAACTCGACGGCCGCGTGCTGAAGGAAAGCCTGCTGCACGGCGAACCGATTCTCGAGGCGAAGCTCACGCCGGTCGGCACGCTCGGCGGCCTCTCGGCGGTGATCGGCGAAGGCAAGCGCGCCATCACGGTGCGGGTGAACGACGTGATCGGCGTCGCGGGCTTCGCGCTGCCGGGCAATTACGTCGACATCATCGTCAACACGCAGAAGGATGGCCGCGACCCTGGTGCAACGCGTGACCAGAACATCTCGAAGATCGTGCTCGAAAAGATTCTCGTGCTGGCCGTCGCGCAGGAAGTGGGTCGCGACGAAACCAAGCCGAAGGTGGTCGACGCGGTGACGCTCGAAGTATCGCCGGAACAGGCCGAGAAGATCGACCTTGCACGCAGCATCGGCACGCTGTCGCTGGTGTTGCGCAACCAGATCGATCCGAAAGCGATCGACACCGCCGGCGCCACCAAGGCCAGCCTGCTGCAAACGCCGGTCGCCGTGGTGCCCGCACCTGAGCCGAAGCCGGTGCGCATCGTGCGCAAGGTGGCGGCGCATGCGCCGGCCAACTGCGTGCGAGTGCTCGACGGCGCCGACGCAAGACAAGAATGCTTTTGACAGGCTCGAGCCTGCAAGCCGCGACCGACGCGTGACTGACATCCAGACCAGCACGCAAAAAAATGCGGCAAATAACGGGGGTAGGACATGAACGCCATAACGACTCAGCGCGCTAGCGCGCCGCAGCACCCGCGCGGCGAGCGCGAAGCGAATCCGCGCTCGCCGCGCGGCCGCACGCGGATCGCCGAAGCCTGCACCTGTTTGCTGCTGGGCATGTACCTGACGATGCTGCCGGTGGCGCAAGCGGCCGGCCAGAACGCCGCCGCGGGCGTGCCGGGCCTGCCGGACGTGCCGCTCACGTTGGCGTCGAATGGTTCGGTGCGTCTGACCATCGCCGCGAGCGGCATGGGCGCGGGCGCTTCGTCAGGCGGCGCGCAGCAAGGCAGCCGCGGACCGAATTGCAGCGGCCCGGTCGCAGAACATAGCTCGGTGACGATCCCGGTCGGCAAATCCGCGATGGTCGATGTGCGCGAACCGGTGAAGAGCCGGACCGTCGGCAATCCGTCGGTCGTGCAGGCCATGCTCGTTTCCCCGCAAACACTTTATCTGCTCGGCTCCGACGTCGGCACCACCAACATGATCGTGCAAGGCCGCAGCGGCTCCTGCACGATCATCGACGTGAGCGTCGGCGCGGACCCGGGCGGGTTGCAACAAACTCTCGCCGCGCTGATGCCCGAGGAAACCGGCATTCAGGTGAAGGCCGCCGCCGATACGCTCGTGCTGACCGGCACGGTCACCGATGCGGTCAAGGCCGAACGCGTGCTCGAACTGGCGCGCGCCTTCGTGTCCCGTCCCACCACCGCCTTGCAAGGCGCCGCGCCGATGGGCAACGGCCCCTTGCCGGTCGGCGCCGCGCCGCGCGCGATGGGCATGCCGGCGCCGTCGCTCGGCAGCGCGGGCGGCGAACGCATCATCAACATGATGCATGTGGCTGCGCCGCAGCAGGTCATGCTCGAAGTGAAGGTCGCCGAAGTCTCGAAGACGCTGATCGACCAGCTCGGTATGGCGGCCAACATCAACGGCGGCATCGGCAGCTGGAGCTTCGGCTTGCTGGCCAATTACCTGTCGGGCGGACTCAGCGCGCTGACCGCATCGAAAGCGAACAACTCGCCGCTCAAGATGGCCATCGACGCGCAGAAAACCGATCAGCTCGTGAAGATCCTCGCCGAGCCGAACCTGATCGCGATCAGCGGCCAGGAAGCGAGTTTCCTCGCGGGCGGCAAAGTCTATATTCCGGTGCCGCAAAGCAACGGCGCGGGCGGCACGACCATCGTGCTGCAGGAAGAACAGTACGGTGTCGGCCTGACCTTCACGCCGACCGTGCTCGAAGGCGGCCGCATCAACCTGAAAGTGGCGCCGGAAGTGTCCGAACTGTCGTCCACCGGCGTGGTGGTCAGCGCCGGCAACTCGAACACGACCTCGATCCTGCCGCTGATCACGACGCGGCGCGCCTCCACCACGCTGCAGGTGTTCGACGGCCAGAGCTTCGCGATCGGCGGCCTGCTGAAGAGCAACGTGACCGGCACAATCAAGGGCTTGCCCGGCGCCGCGGAATTGCCCGTGCTCGGCGCGCTGTTCCGCAGCACCAGCTACGAGCAGGACAAGACCGAACTGGTGTTCGTCGTGACGCCGCGTCTCGCCAAACCGCTGCCGGAGCACTATCCGCTGCCGACCGACCACTTCGGCGACGCCAGCGAAGCGAACGTGTACCTGACCGGCCACATGGAAGGCGAGAAGCGCGCCGCGCCGGCTGCGGGGGCTTCGGCACCCGCAGCGGCACCGGCACCGGCGCCGGCACCCGTGCCGGTTCCCGCACCCGCACCGAGCGCGGCTGCGTCGGTGGCTGTGATCCCGGCCGCGCCGGAAACCAGCGACTCACACGCCTCGCAGTAACGCGCGGCCTACCGGAGATCGACATGACAAACACCAAGACACTGATCCGCACGGCGCTGTGCGCCGGCTTGAGCGCCGCGCTCGCCGGCTGCCTGAGCTCGACGCCGCACTGGGACGCGACGTTCGGCGACTCGGTCAACCAGATCAAGGAAATGCAGACGCTCAATCCCAATGCCTCGGCCAATAACGATCCGGTTGCGGGTATCGACGGCACGGCAGCGGCCGCGGCGCAGAAGAGCTACGCCAAATCGTTTACCGCGCCGCCCCCGCCGACCAATGCCTTTACGATCGGCGTCGGCTCATCGAACGGGTATTGAAGCGACACAACCAGGCGGCTCGGTTTAGCGCCAGCGGAGACTTACCATGATCGACACCCTTCTGATTTCGTCCAGCGCCGAGCGCGCGCCGCAGATCGCGGCGCGTCTCGAGGCAAGCAGCATCGCGTTTCGTCTGCGTACGCTGCACGGTACAGCGAAGCAGTTGCGCGTGCACGCCGCGGCGATCAAGAGCGCCGATCTGCTGATCGTCGACGACGCCGACCTGACGCCGCGTGATCTGAGCGGCGTCGAGGAGGTGCTGTCCCACCTCCCGCATCTGCATTGCATGCTGGTGACCCCGGCGCCGTCGACCACGCTGCTGATGGCGGCGATGCGCGTCGGCGTGCGGCACGTGCTGTCCTGGCCGCTCGACGACCGCGAGATCGCCGACGCGCTCGCCCACGTCTCGGCGAAGAAACACGCCGGCGTGCGCCGCGACGGCCGCGTGGTGTCGTTCACGTCCTGCAAGGGCGGCAGCGGCACCACCCTGATCGCCGTGAATCTCGCTTACGCGCTGGCCGCCTTGCGCGACAAGCGCGTGCTGTTGATCGACCTGAACCAGCAATTCGCCGACGCGAGCCTGCTGGTCGCCGACAAAGCGCCGCCTGCCACGCTCGCGGACCTGTGCTCGCAGATCGACCGGCTCGACGCCGCTTTCTTTGAATCTTGCGTGATGCACGTGCACGCGAATCTCGACGTGCTGGCCGGCGCGGGCGATCCGGTCAAATCGGGCGAATTGCGCGCCGCGCATCTCGAACGCATTCTTACGTTAGTGCGCGAGCAATACGACGCGGTGCTGATCGACGTCGGCCAGAACATCAATCCGCTCGCGATCCACGCGCTCGATCACAGCGACTCGATCTGCATGGTGGTGCGGCAGAACATTCTGTACCTGCATGCGGGCCGCCGCATACTCGACATTTTCAAGGAGCTCGGCTATCCGGCGAGCAAGGTGAAAGTGATCGTCAACCAGTACGACAAGAATGCGCGCATCAACCTTGCGACGCTCGAAGAAACGTTCGGCGCGAAAGTCGCGCATCACTTGCCGCGCGATGAGAAGCAGGCCACCGAGGCGTTGAATCACGGCGTGCCGCTCGTCACCGGCGCGAAGGGCGGCGCGCTCGCCCAGGGCATCTCGCAACTGGCCGCGTTGCTGTGGCCGTTGCCGGTTGCGGAGCGCAAGAGCGTGCTCGGGCGTCTGTTCGCCAGCCGGCCGAATTCGCCGCCGCAGTTGAAGCCCGGACACTGAGCCGCCTGAATCCGTTCAAGCCCGGTTGCCATCGAAAAGAATGCGGAGAGCACCATGTCATTGCGCGAACAGTTGATGATCCAGAGCGGCACGTTGTCGTTCGACAGCGCCAGTCCCGCGACGGCGGCCGCCGGCGCGGCCGCCGACAGCCTCGCGGCGCGGCGCGCGTATCAGCAGCTCAAGATGAACATTCATCAGGCGATTATCGACCGGGTGGAGCTCGACAAGCTGCAACGCTTGTCGCCCGAGCAGATCAAGCGCGAACTGGCGCAACTGGTGGAGCGGATCGTCGACGAAGACAAGATCCCGATGAACGAACTCGAGCGCCGCCGTCTTGCCCAGGACGTGCACGACGAAATGGTCGGCCTCGGCCCGCTCGAACCGCTGCTCAACGACCCGACCATCTCCGACATTCTGGTCAACACGTCGCAGCACGTGTATGTGGAACGGCGCGGCCGCCTCGAACATACGGACGTGACCTTCTACGACGACGCGCATCTGATGAAGATCATCGAGCGCATCGTTTCGCGCGTGGGTCGCCGGATCGACGAATCCACGCCGATGGTCGACGCGCGCCTGCCCGACGGCTCGCGTGTCAACGCGATCATTCCGCCGTCCGCGATCGACGGCCCGCTGGTGTCGATTCGCCGCTTCGCGGTGAATCCGCTCACGGTCACCGACATGGTGAACAACCAGAGCTTCACGCCCGCGATGGCGCAACTGCTCGAAGCGCTGATCAAGTCGAAGCTGAACGTGCTGATTTCCGGCGGCACGGGCAGCGGCAAAACCACGCTGCTCAATCTGCTCTCCGGCTTCATTCCCGAGGACGAGCGGGTCGTGACGATCGAAGACGCAGCCGAATTGCAGATGCGCCAGCAGCACGTGCTGCGGCTCGAAACGCGGCCGCCGAATATCGAAGGCAAGGGCGAAATCTCGCAGCGCTCGCTGGTGCGCAACGCGCTGCGGATGCGCCCCGACCGTATCGTGCTCGGCGAAGTGCGCGGCGCCGAAGCGCTCGACATGCTGCACGCCATGAACACCGGCCACGAAGGATCGATGGCGACGCTGCACGCGAACACGCCGCGCGACGCGCTCACGCGTCTCGAGAACATGGTCGGCATGGCGGGTCTGCCGATGCCGATCAAGGCGATCCGTCAGCAGATCGCTTCGGCGATCACGGTGGTGGTGCAGGCCTCGCGTCTGACCGACGGGCGCCGCAAGCTGATGAGCATTCAGGAAATCACCGGCATGGAAGGCGACATCATCAACATGCAGGAGATCTTCACGTTCAAGCGCACCGGCGTCGACGAAAACGGCATGATCAAAGGCTATTTTTGCGCGAGCGGCGTGCGGCCGAAATTCTGCGAGCGGCTGGCGGGCTTCGGCATCGTGCTGCCGGACCAGATGTTCGATCCGGCACGGCGTTTCGAAGTATGAACGCGCCACGGGTTTGAGGAGAGGGACATGAACACGTCGTTTATCGGTTTTGCGGTGCTCGCGTTTCTCGCGGTCGTGCTCGCCATCGAGGCCGTCTATCTGTTCTGGAGCAGCCATCACGGCAAGGACGTCAAACGCATGGACGAGCGCATTCGCGCGCTCTCCGCGGGTGGCAACGTGAGCAGCCAACAGCTCTCGATTCTCAAGCAGCGCATGCTGAGCGAGTCGCCGTTCGTCACGAACCTGCTACTGCGCATGCCGCGGGTGCATGCGCTCGACCGGCAGTTGCAGCAGTCGGGGCTGAAGTGGTCGGTGGCGCGCTTCATCACTTACACGTTGCTGTGCGGACTCGCGGGCGCTTTTGCCGGCTTCGTGTTGCACGTGCCAGCGCCGGTCATGAGCGTGCTCGCCGTCGTGGCCTGCCTGCTGCCCGTCACGATTCTGCGCCGCAACCGCACCAAACGCGTGCTGCAACTCGAGCGCCAGTTGCCCGATGCGGCCGATCTGATCGCTCGCGCACTGCGCGCCGGGCATTCCTTTCCCGCCGCGCTCGGCATGGTCGGCGAGGAGTTGCCCGAACCGCTCGGCGGCGAATTCGCGCTGGTGTTCGACGAGATCAACTACGGCGTTTCGATGAACGACGCGCTCCTGAACATGGTGAGCCGCGTACCGGTCGAGGACCTGCGCTACTTCGTGATCGCCGTGCTGATCCAGCGTGAGGCGGGCGGCAATCTGGCGGAGATTCTGGGTTCCATCGCCGGCATCATTCGCGAGCGGCTCAAGCTGCTCGGCAAGGTGCGCGTGTTGTCGGCGGAAGGACGCCTGTCGGCCTGGGTGCTCGGCGTGTTGCCGTTCGCCATTCTTGGGCTGCTGACGGTGCTCAATCCGGGCTACATCAGTGTGTTCTGGACGGACCCGGCCGGCGTGCAACTCGCCGGCGTGGCGATAACGATGATGCTGTTCGGCATCCTGTGGATGCGCAAAGTCGTGCGCATCCATATCTAGACCACTGCTTTCGACACGAGGAGCGCGGGCCCTGCCCGCAGATCATGAAAATAGAACAGATCGTGCTGCTGGGGGTGATGTTCCTGATCGTGTTCGGCGCGGCGCTGAAGGCGATGTCACTGCTGCGCCCCGATCCTGTGCAACGGCGCATCGAGGAACTCGGGCAGCCCGACGTCGCCAGCGAAAGGGACGCCGGCGCACAGAAGAACTGGGTCGAGACGGTCACGAAGATGTCCGAGCGGGTCGCCAAACTGTCGCTGCCGAAAGAGGACTGGGACAAATCGGCGCTGCGTCTGCGCTTCGCGAATGCGGGCATCCGCACACCGTCTGCGCCGGCGATCTATTTCGCCGCCAAGACCGTGCTGGCGCTCGCGCTGCCGGCCATCGCGCTGATCTGTTTCGGCAACGCCTTCGAAGCTGGTCAGCGCATCTATCTGCTGCTGACGGTGCTGGCCGCGTCGGCGCTCGGCTTCTACCTGCCGAACCTCGTGATGACGCGCCTCGTCGAAAGCCGGCAGCGCAAGCTGTTCGAAGATTTGCCCGACGCGCTCGATCTGATGACCGTGTGCGTGGAAGCGGGCCTCGGCCTCGACGCGGCGATGATGCGCGTCACCCAGGAAATCGGCGTGAAGAGCCACACGCTGAAAGATGAATTCGACATGGTGCTGCTGGAGCTGCGT
The DNA here is from genome assembly GCF_050281145.1 of Paraburkholderia sp. NPDC080076. Classification (NCBI taxonomy): domain Bacteria; kingdom Pseudomonadati; phylum Pseudomonadota; class Betaproteobacteria; order Burkholderiales; family Burkholderiaceae; genus Paraburkholderia; species Paraburkholderia sp. NPDC080076. The sequence continues at coordinate 939,451 of NZ_JBNNWQ010000001.1, forward strand.
GCCGGCTCGGGCCGCGACAAGGCCTTGCGCAACCTGTCGCTGCGCACCGGCGTGGAAGATATCGACACGCTCGCCGCGATGCTGATTCAGGCTGACCGCTTCGGCACCAGCGTGGGCGACTCGCTCCGTGTTTATACCGACAACTTGCGCACCAAACGGCGCTTGCGCGCGGAAGAGCAGGCTGCGAAGATCGCTTTGAAACTCCTGTTTCCGCTGATGTTTTTTATTTTCCCAACGCTGCTGGCTGTGCTGGTCGGTCCGTCAGCGATCCAGGTCATGCGTCAGCTGTTCCCGGCCATCAACGGCATCTCGGGTGGTTGAACGCCAGGCATTCACTGGAGAATCACATGTTTGCATCCAGCCCGTTTCCTGATCTGATGAATCACGCAAGCATCTGGCTGCGCGCGTACGCGCTCGGGCTGGTGGTGATGGCCGCGGGCGCGGCGCTGGAACGGCGCTGGCCTGCCGTGATGCTGCAATCGCGCGCCGGGCAGCGTTTCAACGTGGCCTACGCGGGCGTGTATCTGGCGATGGCGGAAGCGATGAGGCCGTTGACTGCGGCGGCGAGCATTGCGATCGTGAATGCGCTCGGCGGCGGCATGGTGGTCTTGAACTCGCACGGGTTCGGCGCGTTGGCCTCGTTCGTGATCGTGCTGTTGACCATCGACGTGCTCGAATACGCGTTTCACCGCCTGCAGCACACGTGGCCCATGCTGTGGAAGCTGCATTCGCTGCACCATAGCGCGGTCGAGTTCAATGTCACGGTCACGTGGCGGCACCACTGGATCGAATCGCTCATCAAGGGCTGTCTGCTCTATCCGCTCGTCGGCGTGCTGTTCAAGGTCGAACCGTGGATTGTCGGTTTGACTTCGATCGTATTCATGTTCGGCAATTATTTCGCGCATCTGAATCTGCGCGTGGACCTCGGCCGCTACATCACGTGGGTTAACAATCCGCAATATCACCGCCTGCATCATTCGAACCGCACTGAGCATTTCGACCATAACTTCACGCAACTGCTGCCGCTGTGGGATCACCTGTTCGACACGCAGTGGGTGCCGGCCCGAGAGGAGTGGCCGGCTACCGGTCTCGACGACGGCGCGCAACCGCGTTCGCTGCTGGAAGCATTCTGCTGGCCGCTGCGCCTGCACGCCGAGCGCGGCACGGGGCTCGGCGGCAAGCCGGTGCCGCTGCTGGACAAGGAGACGAAATGAAAGCCGCTCGCCAGAAGTCCACCTTTAGCGCAGTGGCGCGCGCGGGCAGGCGCGGACCTGCGCGCAAGCAGCGCGGCGCCGCCACGATCGAGTTCGCGCTGGTCGCGCCGCTGCTGTTTCTGCTGCTGTGCATCGCCATGGATCTCGGCGTCGCGCTGTGGGTCAATCTGACCATGCAATACGCGGTGAGGGAAGGCGCGCGTTATTCGGTAACGGGGCAAACCAACCTCGACCCGAACGCGACCAACCAGCAGCGTTACCTGGCCGTCGTGCAGGAGATCAAGGACAGCTCGATGGGTCTCTATTCACTCGTCTCGCCGAGTTACGTGATCACCATCAATGGCGCGAGCCAGACCTACAACACGCAGACGAGTTACAGCACCGGCATGTTCGGTAATCCCGGCGATATCGTGGTGTTGCAGATCAACTGCATCTGGCCGCTTCTCACGCCGCTGGTCAAGCCGTTCTTCGCCAGCGGCAATTTCAGCTTCAGCGTCGCGGCGACGATGCGCAACGAGGGCTTCTGACATGCGTACACGTTCCTTGCGGAGCCGCCGCGCGTCCAAAGGCATCGTCAGCGTGGAAATGGCGTTGTTGCTGCCGATGCTGGTGGCGCTCGCGCTGCCGGTGTATGACATTGCGCGCAACGTCCAGGCACAGATGATTCTGATCAACGTGAGCCGCGAAGGCGCGAGCCTGTCTTCGCGCGCGTCGCTCACGTTTCCGATGCAGACCATCATGTCCTCGCTCACATCGACCACACCGCCGCTGAACATGAACGCCAACGGCATGATCTACATCACCGAGATCATGGGTAACAACAACTGCGACAGCAGCGGCAACAATTGCACGGGCGTGGTGGTCGCGCAGTATCGCTGGAACGGCGGCAATTACTATCCGGCGAGCCAGTTATGGAATTGCGGCAACGCCGGCACGCGCTGGGCGACGGACGGCACCGGCAGTTGCAGTGGCATTCCAGCCGCGGGGAAGACGTCGCCGGTGGTAAACCTGCTGCAAGGCAAGCTCTCCGACGGCCAGATCGCTTACGTGGTCGAGGCGTTCTATCTGCAGACGCCACTGATCGGTTCGCTGGATCTCGGCGGCGGCTTCACGACACCTGCGCTCTCGCCGAATCTCTACGCAATGACGGTGTTCTGACCGGGCGAACAGCCGAGCCAAATAAAAAAAACGCAGGACCGGGGGTAGTAATGAAAACAACAGCGGCGTTCAGAAGACGGCAGAGGGGATCGGTCAGCATCATCGTGGCGGTGTCGCTGATCGCGTTGCTAGGCATCCTCGGTCTCGCGGTGGATTCCGGTTTCGGCTACATGATCAAGGCACGTCTGGATGCCGCCACCGACGGCGCGGTGATCGCGGCCGGCGAGGCGGTCACGCGCGGCAGCAACCAGACGGAGCAGACCAATAACGCACAGCAGGCGGCGACGGCCTTTTTCGCGGCGAACTATCCCGCGGGTTTTCTCGGCTCCAGCGTGACGGCGGGCACACCCTCGATCGTGTTCAACACCGGCGGCACGGTGACGATCGGCATGACCGCGCAGGCGAGCGTGCCGGTCAGTTTCACGAAGGTACTTGGATTCAAGGTGCTGAACGTGAGTTCGTCCTCGCAGGCGATTCGCAAGACGTTGGATATGGCGTTCGTGATCGATACCACGGGCTCGCTGAACACTTCCGGCGTGCCGGCCGCGGTGCGCTCGAATGCGGTGGCCTTCCTCAATAATTTCGATGTGACCAACGACCGTGTGGCGCTGATGCACTTCGCTTACGGCACCGTGGTCGACGTGCCGTTCAAAGGCAATACGCGCGGTTTCGATCGCGCGACGATGACCGCCGACATCAAAAAATACTCGTTCAATGGCAGCACCAATTCGGCCGAAGCGATCTGGAACGCGCGCAACCAGTTGAATACGGTGATCACGCAGCCGTCCAGCTTGCGGGTGATCGTGTTCTTCTCGGACGGCGCGCCGAACAGTTTCTCCTCTTTCTTCACGACCAATCAGAGCGGTTGCAACAATACCGCCGGCACGATCGCGAGCCCGGACAGCGCGGGCACGATGTCCGGGCTGTACAACATGAATTCGCTCAGCCAGCAGCTCGGTTCGCCGTGCTACCAGAGCAACGTGACCAAGCTCGTGACGGCCATGCCGAACTGGTACAACGCGCACGACAAGAACGAACAGGTCTTCCCGATCTGGCCCGTGGCCGCGCCGCGTGCCGTGCCGAACGGCGACATCACGTATGTGAACGTCAACCGCGCGTCGCGCAATCTGCTCGAAGCGATGGCCGCGGCGGCGCGCGCCGAAGGCACCTACGTGTTCACGCTCGGTTACGGACCCGAACTGGTGCAGCCCGCCGGTCCGGACAACGAAATCGGCCAGGACGTGCTCAAGTGCATGGCGAACACCGCCGATTCGCCCTCGCGTTGCTACAACTCAAAACAGCCCGTCGGCGTGTACTGCTACGCCGCGACGCCAGCCGATCTGAAGCCGTGCTTTTCGCAACTGGCTTCGCAAATCCTTCGTATTTCCAAGTGAGCGCGCCATGACCCCGACGACACCTTTGCAAGACCTGCCACTCGCCGTCAGCGCGCAAGGCGCTTCGGCATCGAGCACCATGTCCGCCGATTCGGGCAGCGCGGTCGGCCTGCGCCACGCGCTGGTGGAGGTGGTTGCGCGCGCGGGCGCCGCGCTCATGCTGAGTCTGTTTGCCTACGCTGCGATCACGCAATGGCGCGCGGCGCCGTCGCGGATCACGCTGTTATTGCTGGTGGTCGCCGCTTGCTTCACGGTGGGCTTGTCGCTCTTCACGCGGGTGCCGATGAAACGCGACTGGCGGCCGTTCGCCTTCATTTGCTCGATGGGCGGTACGTACTACTTTCTCGCCGTGCGTCTCGCGCCCGGCGCGCAGCTCGTGCCGGAGACCATCGGCGCGGCGCTGCAACTTTTGGGGATTTGCTGGCAGATGTTCGCCAAGGCCTCGCTGCGCCGCTCGTTCGGCATCTTGCCGGCCAATCGCGGCGTCGTATCGCGTGGCGCCTATCGCTTCGTTCGGCATCCGATGTACCTCGGTTACTTCATCACCGACATCGGTTTTCTGCTGGTGAACTTCGGTCTGCAAAACCTGCTGGTGTACGGTTGTCAGTTCGCGTTGCAGGTCGGGCGCATCGTGCGCGAGGAGCAGCTTCTCTCGGCGGACGAAGGCTATCGTACCTACAAGGCCCGCGTGCGTTACCGCGTGATTCCGGGCCTGTTCTAGGCGTGTTCTAAGCAAGCCGTGCGCTGCGCACCGCCTTGCCGCCGACCAGGCAGACGACCAACGTCGCCATGACGAGCACGCACAACGCAAGGCGCAGGCCGAGCAGGCCCGCGCCGAGGCCGATCAACGGCGGCCCGACCAGGAAGCCCGCATAACCGAAGGTGGCGGCCATCGACACGCCGGTCGCCGGCGTGAGCGTCGAGCGGCCCGCCGCGCTGAAAATCACCGGAACGATATTCGCGAGGCCGACACCGACCATCGCGAAGCCCACGCAAGCGGTGAAGACCGTCGGCCAGCTCAGCACGAGCGCAAGGCCGGCCACCGCGATCAGACCGCCCAGCGCAACGACCTTGCTCGAGCCGAAACGGCGCACGGACACATCGCCGACGATGCGGCACGCCGCCATCGAGAAGGCGAACGCGGAGTAGCCGATCGCGGCGACGCTGGCCTCGCGGTTCAATGCCGAGCGCAGATACACGGCGCTCCAGTCGGCGACCGCGCCTTCCACCAGCATGCAAAGGAACGCGAGCATCGCGAGCTTCATCACGGCTGACGAAGGCCACGCCAGGCCGCTCGACGCGGCAGCGGCTCTCGGACCGAGATCACGCAACGCGAGCACCGCGGCAGCGACGACCAGGACAGCGATGAACAGGTCCGGTATCAACAGGCCGCCGATCACGCCGGCACCGCCTTTTTGCAGCATTGCGCCCGTGGCGGCGCCGAGCAGGCCGCCCGCGCTCCAGGCCGCATGAAACGACGACATGATCGGCGCGTGCCACTGCGTTTCGATCGTGCTGGCGTGGCCGTTCATGGAGACGTCGAGCGCGCCGTTCGCCGCGCCGAGCAGAAACAGCACGACGCACAGCGCCGCCATGCCCGGTGCCAGGGCGGGTAGCGGCAGCGCGATGACGAATGCCGCGCCGAGCAGCGCGGTGGCGCGGCCACTGCCGAAGCGCGGCGCCAGTTGTCCCGCCAGCGGCATCGCGACAATGGCGCCGAGCGCGAAGGCGAACAGCGCGATCCCGAGCGAGGCGTCGCCCAGCGCCAGGCTTTCCTTGATGCGCGGGACTTCGACGGCCCACGCGCCGATGCCGAACCCGTTGGCGAGAAACACGCCCAAGGTCGCGATGCGTTCCTTGACGGGCTTGATAGGGGCAGCAGCGGACGATGTCATGAGCGGGCCACCATCACGTTGTCGCAGACGGCTTCGAGGCTGGCGAGGCGTGCGGCGCTCACGTCGGCTTCGACGAACAGGTAGTCGACGGCGGAAGCGGGCGCCACCGAGAACGGCGCCGCCGTCATCAGCTTTTCCGAAGTCATGGCGATGGCGATCTGGCCGCTTGCCTTTAGCATCGCCCGTTTGAGTTCGGCATCTTCGGCGTCGAAGGCGGCGACACCTTCGTCCGCATCGAGCGCGCAGGCGCCGAGGAAGCAGAGATCGGCGCGGATCTGCTGGATCTGCAGCAAGGCAGTTGCGCCGAGCGAGCCCGCCGCGCCGCGCGCGATCCGTCCGCCGACGAGAATTACCTCGAATCCCGGCCGGTTCAGCAGACGGGCGGCGGCCTCGGGTGAATTCGTCACGACGGTCAGGTCCGCATTGTCGGGCAGCGCGTCGGCAATCGCGACGTTCGTCGAACCCGCATCCAGCAGGATGATCTGCTTCGAGCGGACGATCGACACCGCGGCGGCGGCGAGGCAGGCCTTGCGATCCACAGCTTCGCCCATGCGCACCGACGCGGGTTTGTCGGCCGGCGAGATCAGCAGGGCGCCGCCATAGACGCGTTTGCAATGGCCCTGATCGGCGAGATCACGCAGATGGCGTCGCACCGTGTGCTCCGAAGTCTGGAGTTCCGCCGCGAGTGCCGACGCCAGCACGCGCCCGTGCGCCCGCAGCCGCTCCAGAATGAGCTGTTCGCGCTGCTCGGGCAGCAGCCCGTCGATGGCTTCCTGTCGCGTTCGTTGCATGTCTTCACCTTGCTCGGTCTATGAAACGATCATAATCGAGCAAAATGTAGCGTAAACGTTCATAGACTGCAACGTGTTTGTGCAAGCCAAGGTCCGTTTCCGCGGAAACACGGGCCGGCTCACTGTTGCGCAGCCTCCGTCTGGACGACACCGGCGCGGCGCGAACCACGGCCGAAAATCGCGCGGTCGGCGAGCCACACCGCGAGCAGCGTGGCGCCCATCAACGGGAACACGATGCCGAGCAGCACGAGGCCGGTTTTCCAGCCGCGCATCGGCGGCGCGGCACGTTCGCGCGACGGTGCGCCGAGCGTGCGTTGCGGCCGCCGCTTCCACCACATCACACAGCCGGTGACGGCCATCGCCGCCAGCCCTAACGAAATCGCGGCGCAGAGAATCTGGTTGGCGACGCCGAAATAGCGGCCCATATGCAGCGACGTGCCGTACGACACGGCCTTCGACACCGCGCCGTAATCGGCATAGCGGATGTCCTTCAGGATTGCGCCGCTGTATTGGTCGATGTACAGCGTGCGTTCGCCTTTGGGATCGTCCGGGAAGTACGAGACGGTGTAGACGCCGGTCGAGGAAGCAGGCAGCACGATGTTGTAGCCGTCCGTCACGCCGAGCGAGGCCGCCAGTGCGACGACACGGCCGAGCGGCAGCGGGTGTATCGCGGTTGCCTCATCGGAGCCGGAGTTGGTGTTGGCGTCGGAGTTTGGCACGCGTGTGTTGCCGACGGCCCAGGGCGTGAGCGGCAGAGGCAGGTCGTCCATGACCATGCCGGGCATCGAGTCCGTGTTAGCGGCATGGATGCCGTGGCCGTTGTGTTCGGCGTGCTCATCTTGCGCCGCATCCGCTGCGCGCGTGTCCGCCGCGGAGGGCTGCATGCCGCTCTTTCCAGGCATGGCGGATTGCAACGGCAAACCGCCCCACGAACCCGGCGGCGCGCCGAGATTCGCGGCGGTCGCGAGCGCCTTGAACTGCTTGCCCCATGAACCCGTCCACGGCAGTCCCGTCAATACGAACGCGAGCGCACCGAGCGCGAGCCAGATGCCCATCACGGCGTGGACGTTCTTCCACAGCGCGCGCCCCTTCAGCGTGAAGCGCGGCAACAGCGCCGCACGTGCGGTGGTTTTCTCGCGCGGCCACCACAACGCGACGCCGGTGCCGATCATCACGAGCGTCCAGCACGCGGCGAGTTCCATCAGCAACTCGCCGGGTTTGCCGAGCAGCAGTTTGCGATGAAGCATCCGGTCCACCTGCATGAAGCGCCGCTCGACGCTCAGCGTGCCCAGCACCGCGCCGGTGTAGGGATTCACATAGACGCTCTGCTTATCGCCGTCCGCGAGACGGAAGATGAATTCGGCGCTGCGCTCCGGCGCGCTCGCGACGACCGCGGTCACTGCGACAGCATCCGGCGGCATGGCCGCACGCGCTCTCGCCAGCAGCGCGTCTTCGGGCAGCCTCGGTACGGCTTGCGGTGCGACGATCAGGCGCTGCGGATAAAGCAGCGGCTCGATTTGCGGCTGGAAGCAATACAGCGTGCCGGTGATCGCCAGCACGACCAGAAACGGCATCACGAAGAGGCCCGCATAAAAATGCCAGCGCCAAAGCGTCCGGTAGCCCGGATGGACCGCGGTGGTCGCTGGTGTGATTCTCCGAGCGTCGGTGGGAGCGGTGGTGGACATGAAATCCTCCTGAAGCAAAAAATGAATCGATCGGTTCGAGCAGCGTGGCTGTGCACTCGACTGCGGCACGTTCAGCGCTCTTACATGCGCAGTTTCGCTTCCACGTAGAACGTGCGGCCGGGATATGGGTGGTAGACGAAGTAGCGGGCATCGAACAGGTTGTCGACGCCGATGCCGACTTCACTCAGCCTGGTCGGCTTGTAGGTGAATTTCGCGTCGGCCACCGTGTACGAACTCGTGCCGCCGAACACGTCCGGATTCGTGTCGGTGTTGGTGAGCGTGTTGTACTGACGGCCCGAATAGCGCGCGGCAAGCGTGAGGGCCGCGCGTTCGTCGAAGTGATACGTCGCGGCGAGATCCGCGCGCCACAGTGGAATCCGGTAGAAGTATTTGCCGACCGTGGCCGGGTTCTGCGCGTTGGCGATGATCTTCGACTGCGTGTAGGCCACGCTCGCCAGCAGGTCCAGGCCGCGCAGCAGCACGTTCTCTCCCGAGTAGCTCGTTTCCACGCCGCGCGAGCGGACCTTGCCGATGTTCTGGAAGTTCGTCACGTTGGGAATCACGGTCGTATCGGTCTGGCTGAAGATCGTGTTCTTCACGTCGTCCTGAAACAGCGAGAAGCGGAACACGCCGTTCCAGTGCGCCCATTCGGCGGTCAGTTCCTTCGAGAGATCGTCTTCGGGCTTCAGGTTCGGATTGTTGTTGACGATCGTGGAGCCGTTGATCTGCCCTTGAAACAACTCGCTGACCGTCGGAAAGCGATAGGCGCGGCCGATGGACGCGCGCACGATCAGATCGTCGGTGACGTCGAACGACAAGGAGGCTTTCGGCGAGAAGTGCTGCTGGCTCGCGTCGCTGTACGGCAGGGTCGTACCGCCCAGCGACTGCGAGCCGCCATACGCCTGCCAGTCTTCGTAGCGCACGCCGTAGACGAGCTTCCAGCGCGGCAGAAAGCGCCACGCGTCCTGCGCGTAGAGCGCCTGGGTCTGCGTCTTGCCGGCAAACGCATTGGCGAACGACGTCGCCGCGCCGTCGCGCCAGTTCAGCGTGTTGTAACTCTCGTTGTCGAGGAAGTAGTTGTCGTAGTGATAGCCGAAGCTGAGCGCATGATTCGCGAGCCCCGCCTGTTGCGTCGCGGGCGTATAGGTGCTGCGCAGATCGAGCGTTTTCCAGCCGGCGCCGTCGCCGAAGATCACCGTGCCTGGACCGTTGCCCGGCGCGCCGGAATTCGCGGTGCGCGCCACGCTATTGCCGACGTCGTAGTACGAAGCGATCGCTTCGCCATTCCAGCCGGTGGCATTGCGCGTTTTTAGCGACAGGCCATAGAGCCAGTTCTCGCTATGGCCCAGGCTCGGCGCGAATGCGGCGGCGGGAATGGTGTATTCGTAACCGTCGATCGCCACCTTGCCGCTATAGACTGGATTGCCGTTTGCATCGCGCAGAAAGCTCGAGGTCTGGCTGTTGTAAGTCTGATGCCAGTAGCCGAGCGTGAAGCCGGCCTGCAGCGTCGGCGTAAAGTCGTACTGCATCTTCAGCTTGAACTGGTCCTGCACCGTGTGTTCGATGCCTTCGCCGTTCACGCCGAGTACCGCCGTCGGGGTGTTGGTCTGGTTGTTGTAGAAGTGGGCGCCGGTGACCGGCGTATCGCCGGCTTTGGCGGGTGTGCTGGACTTGGCGAGCGTGGCGAATTGCAGCGGCTGGCTGGTGTTTTCCAGATGATTCACGCCGAGCAGAAACGAAAATTTGCCGATGCGGTCACCGAGCGTCGCGCTGGCTTCGCTGCCGTTGAAATTCTGATTCACGCCGAACAGGCTGAAGTGCTGGGTGAAGCCCTTGACGTCGGCGGTCGCTTCGAACTGTTTCGGCATGCGTGTGCTGATGAGCACGGTCGCGCCGAGCGAATTGCCCGGATAGAGCGCGGAAAATGGCCCATAGATCACATCCACTTGTTGGATCTCGTCGGGAAACACCATCGACCAGCGCGGCGGAAACGAGTAGCTGTTGCCGAGCAAATTGCTGAGCAGCAGACCGTCCGCGTAGACGAGACCTCGCGCGCTTTGCGTATTGCTGGTGCCGCGCACGGCGATGATCGAATTCAGATCGCCGATAAAGCGCTTGCGCACGGCGAGGTTCGGCATGTACTTCAGGACGTCTTCGGTGTTGACGACGTTCCAGTTGTCGAACTGCTCGCGGGCGACGGTCTCGACTGAAGCCGGCAGGTTGGGGTCGACGGCGCGGGGTGCGGCGCTCGCATTCGCGCTGACGCTGATGGCGGGCAGCGCGGCCTCGGCGCTCGCGCTCTGCGCATGAGCGTGCGAGGCGACGAAAGCCGGCACGAACGCCGGAACAATGGCTGGCAGATAGCCGGACAAAAACGGCCGGGATAGCGGTTGACGCGAGAAGCCGTGCGCGCCACGGCGGGCGCAAAAGGGCAGCCTTCGCAGGGCGAAGTTGAGCATGAACGTTTCCTTGATGCATGAACAGGCGATCGCGCGCCCCCTCGACGGGTGCGACGAATGCGCGATCAGGACCGATAGCGATCAGGAAACGACGGGCGGAGCTCTAGGACGGCCGGACGGAAAGGCGCCGAGCGGCGTGAAGCGGGTGGACAGCGTGGGCGGCGCGGTGCCGGCAAGCGCGAGGGCGGCGGGCGGCTCGGCCGCGGCGACCGTCGGCATGGCGACGTGGTGCTGGAGCAGATGACAGTAGCCGCACGCGCCGAACGCGTCGTCATGGCTCAGATGGACCGGCGCGGGGGCGGCCTGGGTCGTCACGCTCGCCGTGCTTACCACGCCTGCCACGCTGAAATCGCGCGGCTGCAGCGCCGAACAGAGCGCGGCGAAGGGCTCGTGCGCGCTGTTCGACACCAGCATCTGACTCACGACCGGCGCGAACACGACGAGCCACATGGCGAACAGGCCAAGCCATGCGGTCATGCGGTTGCGAGAGCGTGGAATCATGATGGTGGGCGTAAGGGACGCGGGCGATTCTAACATTGCCGCGCCGTCTTTTCTCGCGTAATGCCGGTTATAGCGTGAGATTAGAAGGCCGAAATCCGCTCATTTCGCCGCGTTACAGGGGCGCCGATTCACGTAAGCTGCGTGGTACATGTTCCGCTTTCCCGGCCGCACCGAGGCTTCGGCACGCCAGATCCGGCTGCTGAAGCGCCGGTTAGGCGCGGCACATGCGATCGACCCGGCCGGATCATCGCCGACCCCAGTTACCACGACTCATGAACCACACGCAGCTCGCATCCTCGATCGACGATATCAACCAGCAGGCCGTCTCGTTGTTCTCGGCCGGACAATTCACCGAGGCTTTGTCGATGGTGACGCCGCTCGTCGACGGCGATGCGATGCCGGATGACGCCCTCGCCGACGCGTTGAATATCGCCGGGGCCTGCTCGTTTGCTTTGCAGCGGCCCGCTGATGCGGAAAGCCATTGGCGCCGCTGCCTGCAAATCAAACCCGCCTATGCCGAGGTGTACGGCAGTCTCGGCATGCTGCTCAAGTCGCTCGGCCGTCTGTCGGCGGCCAAGGCAATCTACCGGCAACTGGTCGTGCTGCGGCCTGGCCACGCCGACGCCCGCAATCATCTCGGCGCCGTGCTCTACGGGCTCGGCTACAAGGAGGAGGCGGAGGCGTCGTATCGCGAGGCGCTGGCGATTCGCCCCGACTACGCCGAAGCCCACTATAACCGCGGCATCGTGCTGCACGAACTGCGCCGCCTGCCAGAAGCGGAAGCGGCGTTCCGCCAGGCGCTGCCTGGACTGCCGGCTCATGCGGAGGCCCATAACAATCTGGGCAACGTGCTGATGGAGCTCGGCCGTCTCGCCGAAGCGGACGCCGCCTACCGCGAGGCGCTGACCATCCGGCCGCAGTATCCGGAGGCGCTCAACAATCTCGGTGGCGTGCTGAAGGCGATGTTCCGTCTCACCGAAGCCGAACTGGCTTTTCGCCTTGCCCTCGCCATTCGCCCGGATTACGCGGAAGCTCTCCTGAATCTCGGCACCGTGCTCGCCGATCTCGAACGTTTAACCGAAGCAGAAGCGACTTATCGCGAAGCCATCGCGCGACGCCCTGACTACGCCGAAGCGCACTACAACCTCGGCGTGGCGCTGTGCAAACTCGAGCATTTGTTCGAGGCCGAATCGGCTTACCGTGAAGCGATTCGCCTGCGGCCCGATCTCGTGCATGCGCACAACAACCTGGGGTGCGTGCTCCGCCGGCTCGACCGTCTACCGGCGGCCGTCGACGCTTTCGAGCAGGCATTGAGAGTGTGTCCCGAGATGGCGGAGGCGCATTACAACCTCGGCGCGGCGCGGGCGCAACTCATGCAACTGCCCGAGGCAGAAACCGCGTATCGCCGGGCGCTCGTTTTACGTGCCGATTACGGCGACGCGAAATTCGGCCTGGCTGTGCTGCTGCTCGGCATGGGACGCTTCGAAGAGGGCTGGCGTCTGTACGAGTACCGCTACGAGCAGCCCGGTTTCGTCCATCACAAGACCACGTCGATGTTGGGTTGCCCGCAGTGGCAAGGCGACACGCTCGCCGACAAGTCCCTGCTGGTGTGGCAGGAAGACGGCCTCGGCGACATGATCCAGTTCAGCCGCTATTTCGCCTTGCTGAAAGCGCAGGGCGCCTCGCATATCGCTTTTGCTTGCGCACCGTCGCTGCACCGGCTGATGGCATGCGTCGACGGTGTCGACGCCGTGCTCGATCACGACACCGCGCGCGCCCAGTCGTCTGACTACGACTGCTGGACGAGCCTGCTGAGCGCGCCGCTGCATCTGCGCACTAGCATGGACACGATTCCGCGCGCCGTGCGTCTAGCGACCGAGCCGGAGTTGGTCGAGCGGTGGCGTCCGGTGTTGGACGCGCTGCCGCCGGGTCGCAAGATTGGCCTCGTGTGGAAGGGCAACGCGAATCATCATAACGACGCGAACCGGTCGATACCTTCGCTCGCCATGTTGGCGCCGCTCTGGAGCGTGCCCGGACTGAGCTTCGTGAGTCTGCAAAAAGGGCGCGGCGAGGACGAGGCGCGCCATCCGCCAGCCGATCAACCGCTGCTCGACCTCGGCTCGCGCGTGACGGATTTCGCGGACAGCGCCGCGATCATCGCGCAACTCGATCTGGTGATTTGCGTGGACACGTCCATCGCGCATCTGACCGCATCGCTCGGTAAGCCGTGCTGGGTGATGCTGCCGGAAATAGATATCGATTGGCGCTGGCTGCACGATCGCAGCGATTCGCCGTGGTATCCGCACACGCTGCGCCTGTTCCGCCGCGCGCCGGATGAGGATTGGTCGATGCCGGTCGAGCGGGTGCGGCAGGCGTGCGTCGAACGGTTTGGCGCGGCGGGGCGCACGCTCAGTTGACTCGCGTGGTGCGCTTGTGGGGCGATTGCGTCGACGTGCCCTTAACCCTCAAGCCTCAGTCACCTGCAGGTGATACAGGCCCCAAGGTGACAGCTCGAAGCGGTCCTTGAGCGGCTTGCTCGACAACTCGGGGATGTTATCCGCGTCGTAGATGGCCCACAGCGGACCGACGCCACCGAGCGGCAGTGGCTTGCCGTCCATTTGTGTCGCCACGATGAATTTGTAGGCGCGCACTTTGTCGAGCGTCGTCGCGACCGCGTAGCCGTCCACCGCATGCATGACGATTTGCGTGCTGCCCGCGCTGGGTGCGCCGACGTGTTCGAGTACCTGGGTGAGCAGCGGGCCGCTCAAGGTGTGCTGACGGGAATCGTATTCGGTGGTGGGCTTGATCGTCACGGCCGGCATGCCGGCGAGCGTAGCGAAATCGACGCCATACGCTTCGGAGAACTTCACCTGATGCTTGGCGAGCAACTGGTCGAATGCGGGATCGAGCGCGCCGCGATTGTGCCGCTTGATCGCGCCGGTGATCGTCAGAACGACGGGCGATGCCGCACAGGCTTCTTTCCGGACGCGCTGGCTCCCGAATGCAGGCGCAGCCGCCGCGCTCAGTAGCGCGGCGCTGGTCAGGAAGTGGCGTTTATTCATTGCGTGGTCTCTGGGCGATGTGATGGGCGACGGCCTCGGCCAGACCGTCGCGGCCCCTATTGTCGGGCAATTGGCGCCGACTGTGTCACGGCCACGCTTTATATATCGCGTTGATTTCATAAGTCCATGTCGCAAGCGGGAGCGCCGCTGTTACGACGTTGAAACTCGCACGGTTCTTCGCAGGTTGATGAGGAAATCGGAGGCCCAACGCGGCTTCGCGGCGTCGATAAACAGATTGGATGGCAATGTGCGCACTTTTAGATCCTTCCCATCGCGCTATCGGATCCTACAATGATCATTTTCACATGGCGAACATTGGCGAGGTGGAAATGGCGGACAAGGCAATGCTGGTGATGAGCACGCAACGCACCGGTTTCTTGCGGCGGGCAGGAAGCGCAATCGCTGCGCGCAAACACAATGCATATCGCGCGAAGGTCGGGTGCATTGCAATGAGTTCGCGCGATGTATCGGCGCAGGAAGCGCGCTCATGAACGATCTTTCTCGCATTGCATTCGTCGGCTTCGGTGAGGCCGGCGGAATACTCGGTTCGGCGCTGGCCGCGAAAGGCGTACAGGTATCGATGTTCGACCTGCGGCGCGACGCGCTGCGTGAGAAGGCGCAGGCCGCGCGCGTTCGTGTCGGCGATACGCTGGCAAGTGCCATCGAGCATGCGCAGATCATCGTCTCCGCGGTGACCGCGCAAGCCGACCTCGAAGTGGCGCAAGCGGTCGCAAGCTGCATCGCGCCGGATCAAATCTACCTCGACATCAACTCGGTTTCGCCGCACACCAAGCAGCACGCGCAGGCTTGCATCGAAGACGCCGGTGCGCGGTACGTGGAGTCCGCCGTCATGGCGCCCGTGCCGCCTTATGGTCTCGCGGTGCCGATGCTGCTGGGCGGCGCCGAGGCCGCGCGCGTCGCGGCTCTGCTCACGCCGCTGGGCCTCAACGCGCGTGCCGTGTCGGAGAAGATCGGCGTGGCGTCGGCCGCGAAGATGTGCCGCAGCGTCATGATCAAAGGCATCGAAGCATTGACGGTGGAGTGTCTGCGCGCCGCACGGCACTACGACGCCGAGTCGATCGTACTGGCCTCGCTGGCCGAAACGTTCACGAAGATGCGCGATGACGCGGACGTGCCTGGCTACCTGATCAGCCGCGTCGCGGAGCATGGGCGGCGGCGCGCGGCGGAAATGCGCGAAGTCTCGCAGACGCTGGAAGAGGCCGGCATCGTGCCGTTCATGAGCGACGCGTGTGCGCGTTTGCAGGACAACATCGTGGATGCGATGCAGGAAGGCGGCATCGACTACGGCTCGTTAGCCACGCCATTTGACTGGCGTGCCTTCTTCGACGGACTGCCGGAATAGCGTTTCTCCGGCCACACGCGTCCACCGCGACTAGTTCGCGGCGATGTTGATCGTACGCGTCACATCGACTACCGAGAGGCGAATCGCGTCGATCAACGCGCGCGCGGCAGGCGAGGGCGTGCCCGTTGCGCGCACCGTCAGGCCGATCTCGCGGCGGGTGTTGTGCAACTGCACGTCGAGCACCACCAGCTGCCCGGACTGCACCTCGTGATGCAACTGCTGCGCCGATAGCGCGGCCGCCATGTCCGTGCCGAACAGCAGGCCGCGAATCACCGCGAGGTCCGCGGTTTCGACTGTGGGCATGGGCGGTTTCACTTTCATGCGCCTGAATTGCGCTTCGAACAGCGCGCGCGCCGGCGCGTGGCTGCGCGGCACGATCCACTGCGCGTCGCGCAAGTCCATGATGGTCAGGTTGCGCGCCTGCGCAAGCGGATGATCGCGGCGCACCAGCACCACCATGTCTTCCGACATCAAGCGCTCGTTCTTCAGGCCGCTGCTGGCGTCGTTGTCGCGCAGCGCGCCGAGAATGAAATCGATGTCGCCGGCACGCAGACCCGCGACGAGCGCCTCGTAATTGCTTTCGTCGGTGACGACCCGTACGCCCGGATTTTGCGAGGTCATGCGCGCGATCGCTTTGGGCAGGAGCAGCGTGCGGCCGAGCGGTAGCGCGCCGACCGTCACCGAGCCCTGAATCTTGCCGTGCAATGCGGCGATGTCGTCGGGTACGTGCCGTAGTTCGTTCAATGCGCGGCGCACGTGCAGCAGGAACGTTTCGCCTTCGGTGGTGAGCAGAATGCCGCGCGGGCTTCGATGAAAAAGACTCAGGCCCGAACCGCTTTCCAGCACGCGAATCGCGGTGCTCACGGCGGGCTGACTGATGCCGAAGGTCTTCGCGGCACTCGGCATGTGCCGATGCCGCGCGAGCGCCACGAACAGTTGCAATCGCCGCGTGTTGAGCAGATACGCCGGCAGTGCGCCTTCCGCCGCGGGCCGGCGACGCGCCTGCCGCGCGCCGCACCATTGCGCGAGCTCTTCCAGTTCCGCGAAAATCCGTTCGCAGCGCTGCAACACGGCACGTCCCACAGCGGTCGGCAGCATGCCGGAAGGGCCGCGATCGAACAGCGGCTCGCCGAGTGCGGCCTCCAGTTCCTGTACGGAACGCGTGACGGCCGACTGCGCGCGAAACAGCGCGGCGGCGGCGCGCGTCGCGCTGCCCATGTCGGCGACGAGTCGAAACGCGCGCAACTGCGCGAGGTTGAGCAATTCTTTGCCACTTGCGGATGACGCCGTCCTCGTCGACGCCGCGTTGCTGACGGAGGAAGTAGCGGCACTCGTCATGCCGCGCCCGCGATCAGATGCAGCGTGGGCAGCGACAGGTTCAGGCTTTCCTTCGAGATGTGCGTGTGTTCCTTCATCAACGCTTCCACACGCGCGCCTTCGCCCTTGTTCAGTGCATCCGCAATCGCATGATGCTGGCGATGCGCGTACATGAGCATCAAGAACTGGCGCTCCCTGGCGGATTCGTCGAAGGCGACCGTGGCGGGCGAGACGAACGGGATCTTGTCGTTCAGGCTCAACGCCGCGCTCACGGCCGTGTTTTGCGCAGCCTCGATGATGAGCGCATGAAAGCGCCCGTTCATGGCGGCGTAGCGCACGTCGTCGCCCTGGTTCAGATGGCCCTTGCTGAAGATCTCGTCGCCTTCGCGCAGGCACTCGTCGAGCGATGCAGCCAGCGCCGGGCCCACGCCGCTCTCCGCGACTGAACGCGCGGCCAGTCCTTCGAGCACGCCGCGCACGTCGATGCCGTTGAGCACGTCTCTGACGCTGAAGCGGCGCACGACATAACCGCGCCCGCCGGAACGGTCCAGCAGACCCTCCGAGGACAACACGCTCAGCGCATAGCGCAGCGGCGTGCGCGAAACGCCGAGCCATTGCGCGAGCTGCGCTTCCACGAGCCGCTGGCCGGGCGACAGTTCGCCCGCCAGAATCTTCTCGCGTAAGGTCTGGACAATCGCCTGTTGGGTGGTCTCGTTCATGGATATCGACTCGTTGGACGCCGTCAGTATAGCCATGCGCGCAGCGGTACACCACGCTTCTCGAGAGGCTTGCGTCTTCGTTTCAGGGTCATCTGTTTTGTTTATCGCGCACGGTTGAGCGAGAGTGTCCGCTAAAGCCCAATGTGCCTGCTCGGGATCCCGACAAAGCCATACGCCGCGCGGGTTGCAGCAGTCCTGCGAATGCCCTAAAGCGGTAACCCAAGCCGCTTTGAACTGTATTTCCCGGCTCGCATGAGGTTTACCCGCACTTTCTGAGAGCCTGCGCGATTCTTATCTTCGTATCCCAAGAAGGCTGCGAAGGCCGCCTCGCCGGAAACGACCGCGTATCCGATCGGCAAGCGGCTCTCGCGCAGCAGCAAGCAACGGAAGACGACGATATGGCAAGGATCATGGGTGGCATCGGGAGGTCCCGTGTGTGCATGAACCACAGCGTCTTGCCGCGATGAAACATGTCGAGTTGCCCGAGTCCGAAGCCGAGTAAGCGCACGTGACCTGCGCCGTCTCTGCAGCGGTTTTCAATTCGATACGAGAAAGAGCGGCAGCGTCGCGCGAGACCTCGCGCGCTGCTGCCCGTATGACATCACTGATGTGAGACGCGTTACAAGGAGAGAGACATGGGCGGCAATTTCAGCGTGAGCGGAACGGAACTCGCGGGCGGTTCGGCTGCATCGCAACCAGCATGGCCGAACCGCGCGGCGATGATTCGCGCCGGCGTGACCGGCGGATTGATCGGCGCGGTGGTCATCTGGATTTATGAGGCGCTCGTGTGGGTGGCCGCGCAACACATGATGCCGCTCGCGGGCATTCCCCGTAACGCGACCGGCCTCGTGTTCGGCAAAGAGGTGCAGGCGTCGCTCGGGATCTGGGCGTATGTGGTGGGCACGGCGATCCACTTCGTGTTCGCGAGCGCCTGGGGCGTGCTGTTTGCAGCGATCTGGCCGTACTTCTCCCGACGCGGATATGAAGCGACGCTGGTGGCGTTGTTCTACGCGGTGCTGGCGTGGATCGCCATGCATGTGGCGATCATGATCGCCTCCGACAACCACCCGAACTATTACGACCCCGCTGTGATCATCGGCGGATTCATGTCGCACATCTTCTTCACCGTGCCGTTGGCCCTGACGGTGAAACGGCGGCTGCAAAACGAGGGGCAATAGTGCTGCCGCGTGAATGCCCGTCGCCCAGGTACTAGCAAAAAAGTATTTCAACAAGAGATGTAGCAATTGGAGATCTGGAGCATGAAAAAAAGTATCAGACGTGTCGACGCCGTGCTGTTCGGCGCGGCGATCGCAGCCGCCATGCCGGCTTTTGCTCAAAGCAGCGTGACCTTGTACGGTATTGTCGATAACGGCCTGTCGTATACCAACAATCAGTCGACCCTCGGCTCCACCAGTGGCGGCAAATCGGCCGTCAAGATGACGCCTGGCGTATGGGCCGGCAGCCGCTTCGGCCTGAAGGGCGGCGAGGACCTGGGCGGCGGCACGAAGGCGATCTTCCAGCTCGAATCCGGTTTCAATTCGGCGACGGGCGGCCAGCAATACACCAATGCGATGTTCGGCCGCCAGGCGTGGGTCGGCTTGACCAACCCGGTGTACGGTACATTCACGGCGGGTCGCCAATACGCGTCGTACTACCAGTTGCTCTCTCCTTACAGCCCGACCACCTGGATCACCGGATACTACGGCGCGCACCCGGGCGATATCGACGGCCTCGACACGATTTACCGTGCGAACAACACGCTGGAGTACACGTCGCCGAAGTTCTATGGTTTGACGGCGAGCGGCTCGTATTCGCTGGGCGGTGTCGCGGGCAGCACGAACCGTGGCTCGACGTGGTCGACGGCAGTGCAGTATGCAATGGGACCGGTGGGCCTCGCGGTCGGCTTCTCGCGGATCAACAATTCGACGTCGGGCGGCGGTGCGTGGGGCGCGGATTCGACCACCACCAACGGCGGCTCGCAGATTGGCGTGTCCGCGTTGACGAACGGCTATCAGACCGCGCAGGCACAGCAGCGTTTTGCGGTTGGCGGTGGTTACACGTTCAATAGCGCGTGGGATGTCACGGCCACGTATTCGAACGTCCAGTACATTCCAGGCACGGGCTCCAAGTTCCACGACACGGAGATCTGGAACACCGGCGGTCTGGTCCTGCACTGGAAGCCGGCGGTTGCCTGGGATTTCGGCGCGGGCTACAGCTACACGCGTGCGACGCGCGCGAACGGCATCGACGACAACGCGCAGTATCACCAGTTCAACCTGTCCCAGTACTACTCGTTGTCCAAGCGCACGGGCTTGTATGCACTTGAGGCGTATCAGAAGGCGAAGGGCAAGACGCTGGGCACCAATGGCGCGGGGCAGATCATCGACGCCACGGCGACGCTCGGCGATGGATACAACTCCACGCCGTCTTCGTCAGGCAGTCAGGTGGCGGTGGGGGTGGGGATTATTCATCGGTTCTGATTTGAAGCCTCGGTGATGACGCGGGCCGGGTTGCGACTATCGCACCCGGCCTTTTTATTGGCGCGTGTGCTCTCGCTGCGCGCCGTTCCTATTACATGCGAGGTAATTGGCGAGCCTCACGCTCACGCCTAATCTTCGGTTGTCGCGCAATTCACTCCGAACCGCGTTCACTATCGAGGACACAACATGTCGACGTTTCAGGTCTACACCATCGACTCCGCGCCGGAACAATCCAAACCGGTCTTGCGGCAGATCCAGCAAACTTTCGGCTTCATCCCCAACATCGCGGGGACCATGGCCGAATCGCCCGTGCTGATCAGCGCCTTCATTCAACTGTTCCAGAAGGTCCACTCGGGCACATTCACGGAAGCGCAGATCCAGACGCTGCTGTTGACGAACGCCGTCACCAATGCATGTACGTGGGCGGTCGCGTTTCACACCGCATTGGCGCTGAACGAAGGACTCACGCCCGCCGATGTGGATGCGATTCGCGCAGGCCGCACGCCTGCGGACCGCAAACACGCCGCGCTCTCCACGTTGACGAAGACCGCGATCCAGAAGCGCGGACATCTCGACGAGCGTGAGGTGGGCGCATTTCTCGAAGCCGGTTTCCGTCGCGATCAGGTACTCGAAGTGCTCGCGGTGGCGGCGGCTTCGACGATCACGAACTACGTGGGCAGCATCACGCAGCCGCCGCTGGAAGAACAGTTCCAGGTTCACGCCTGGACGGCTTGAGTTTCGTGAGGGATGGGCTCGGTCAGCACAAGCGAGTATGCTGACCGGCGAGGTTCGGTTGAACGGCGCTCGCCGTTCACCGAACCTTTTATCTGTAGCGACTTGCGGACAAGAGCGCGATGAATCCTGCGAACCCAGTCAAGAAAGCCCCACCGAACGATCTCGGCGTCTTGCTGCGTCATTGGCGAGACGTACGCGGCATCAGTCAATTGGACCTCTCGTTCAATGCCGGCGTCTCGCAGCGTCATATCAGCTTTATCGAAAGCGGGCGCAGCGTGCCGAGCCGTCAGATGCTGATGGATATCGCGCAGGCACTCGATATCCCGCTGCGCGAACGCAACACGCTGCTGCTGGCCGCGGGCTACGCGCCGATGTATGCCGACGCCGCGTGGAATGCGCAAGAGATGCAAAGTGTCACGAATGCACTAGGACGCATGCTGCGTCAGCATGAGCCGTTTCCGGCGCTCGTGATGGACCGCTACTGGAATGTGCTGATGACCAACGACGCCGCGCCGCGCTTCTTCAATTGCTTCATCGACATGGCGGCGCGCAAGGGGCCGCGCAACATGCTGCATCTGGTGTTCGATCCGGATGGCATGCGCCCGTTCGTGGCCGACTGGCAGACCGTGGCGGACAGTCTTATCCAGCGCGTCTACCGCGAGTCGGTGGGGCGCGTAATCGATGACAGAACGCGCGAGTTGCTCGATGCGTTGCGTGCCTACCCGAATATGCAAACGGGCTTCGAGCCGGGCCATCCGTCGGTTGCGGATGCATCGGCGGCGGCCATGCCGGTGATCCCCATTGGCTTCGTCAGGAACGGCCACGTCATGAAGTATTTTTCGATGGTCGCGAGCGTGGGCACGCCGCAAACGATCGCGGCGCAGGAACTGCGCCTGGAATGCATGTTTCCCGCGGACGACGAAACGGAAGCGCGTCATCTGGAGATGCTCGACGCGGCGCCGCAATCGCACCGCTAGATCAATCGGCGGCTGGCCGCCGTCGCTCCTGAACCACGGCGACGCATTCCAGCGTCGCACGGAAGCATCAGAACTTGTGCCGCACGCCGATGCTGACAATCGCCTGCGACTGTGTCGCCGACGAGTGGCCATTGCCCTTGTCGCTGACCGATGCAGTCGCCGCGACCGGATTGCCGAGCGCATTCAGCGTGTCGCCCGACGCGTGCTGATAGCCGCCCATCAGATACAACGTCGAACGTTTGGACAACGCATACTGCGCGCCGAGTGTCACGTTGTGATATTGCGCGCGTTCATCCACGTCATCCACTTCGCCGCCGCGCGTGTAGCTGTAGCCCGCGAACAGTTGCACGGACGGATGGTCCATTGTCCGAACACGCCCGCGATGTTGAACGTAGCGTGTCCCTTGAACAGCGAGTCGGCGCCCGAGCGGTATTGCACGTTGCTGTAATTCACGCCGACGATCGCGGGGCCGAAGTCGTACGGGCATGTCGCGCCAGCAAGCACCCAATTAACGCGGGAAATAGATCGCGACAAACCCAGGATTCTGACTTGTCGGGCCGCTCACCGGAATGCCCTGTTCGACCAGCACGGTCTGCTGTGCGGCGTTGTGGTAAATCTTCAACCGGATGGTCTGTGGATTGGCGGGCTGGCTGCTGTCGAGGTAGCCGGCATCGGACAATAACGAGGCAGCCTGCGCCGCGGTGAAGCTCTGGTTGACTGTCGTGACGGTAGTGGACGGATTGCCGTCGAACACGTTGTCGGAGAAACTGCCGTCCGCGTTGACCGTCAACGTGGACGACGGCGACGGCGCGCCCTCGGCCTTGGCCCCGCAGTTTTCCCAGCCGTCGAACACGGCGCTGCTCGCGCCGAGCGTCGTCCAGTTCGCGGACGGCGTGGCCGACACAGTCCAGCCATTGTCCAGCAGCGCGGCCACGCTCTTGATATTGACGCCCGCGTTGACCCCGGTCACCGTGCCGATGCTGTTCGTGGGCGCCGAAACGCATGCCGTGCCGGCGCCCGTCACGTTGGTGGCCAGATGCGTCGACACGAGCGTATTGTTCCCCGCCGTCAGCAGCGGCGCGGCGACAGGGCTCACGAGCATTGCATTGGCGGTCGTGGTCGCCGCGATGAGCGACAACGAAACCGCCCCGACACTGCCGAGCGTCGTGCTGTTCTGATAGACCGAGGCATTCGAAGACGGAGCGGGCGGTGCGCTGCCGCCGCTGCCACCGCCTCCGCCGCCCCCTCCACATGCGGCAAGCAGCGCGGCGGCGAACGCGGCGGCGGTGCATCCTGCTCTGTGCATCATGTCGTCGCCCCCGGTGCGTTGCGTCTCAAGGTTGCGGCAGCAAAGTCGCGGACACGGCGCTCGCGTTTGCAATGAAGACGTTGGTGGCGTCGTCCTGCAACAGATAGCCCTGGCTGACCAACGCGTTCGCCGCAGCCGCGACCGCGGTCTGATACTTTGACCGGCTGCCGCCATAAAGCGTGGCAAGCGTGGTGCGCGTATCGGTGCCGCCGGCCTGCGCGGCGGCGCTCACCGCGAACGGAATCGCAGCGCCGTTCGAAATGCAGCCGTCGCCGATCGCGTGCCCCGCGCCGCGATAATTCCAACCGGTATAGGTGGCGAGCGGGGCGGCGACGTCGGGCACCAGCACGCCGGACGTTTCGTTGCCGTTGGCATCCACTTTCGGCACGAGAATCGTGTACGCCTGTGCCGTGTTCACCACGGGAACCGCATTGCTATAGTCGGTCACGAACAGCTGGTTGTACTCGCCATTGAAGGTCAATTGCACAGACGTGGGCGTCGCGGCCGCACCGCTTGGCACCATTACGTTGGTGAGCGACGGGAAGCCCAGCGCGGTCTGAGTCGGCGCGACCAGCGTGCCCGCGGCGACCGTCGGATATTGCGAGGCGGGCGGCGGCGTGCCCTTGCCGACCCAGTTGACGAGCGCCGGAATCAGCGCGCGTTCGACCGGCGTTTCTTCGACCGGCGAGCCCGGCAACTGGCATTGGCTGCCCGCGGCCGGAACTGTCATGTTGCCGGTCGTTACGCCATTGCCGCCGCCGTGCTGCGTGCCCGCCACCAGGTAGTAGCGCACGTTCGCCGGCAACTGGATGTCGTTGCCGCGTCCGTCGGTCACGACCAGCGACGCCGCGCCGCCCCACCATTCAAACGCGCCGTCGAGCTGCATGATCTTCGGACAGGTGTTGGTGGCCGTGCACTGCTTGAGGATGCCGTCAGTGGCGCCGCTCACGGGGTCGGTCGTCGTCGCGTAAGTGAACGGGAACTGGAAGCCCGGCATGAAGTGATCTTCATGCTGCTTCGACCAGCGGCCGGGCTGCGCGAACGCGGCATTGGTCCACGTGCGGCGAGCGGCCGAGATGATCGGGAACATGCCGTCGAACACGATCTTGCCGTTCTTGTCGGCGTTGAAGCCCTCGTACAGAAAGTCCTTCATGAAGCGGCCCGACTGCGAAATACCTTCGCCGATCGCGATATCGAAGTTCGTGCTGGTCGAGCATGTCGACGCGACGCATCCCGCGTTCTTCAGATCGTTGAGCGGATTGGCGACGCCTTGCGCGTCGGCCGCGTCGTAGCGCAGGAACGACACCAGATCGCGCAAGGCGGCGAAGCCGATGCCGTCGACGGTCGGCGCGGCGGCCTGATAGACGAAGCTGTAAATGGTCCCGGCGTCAGGCGCAACCTGCGTGCCGTTCGGGCCCGGCACGGTCGCGGGCGGCGTAAAGGTGACGGAATAGTTGCCTTCGTAGACATTGTTCGGCGTACTGACGTAGCTCCATGTCGTCACCGGCTGGGAAGGCGCGGTATAGGTTTCGAGGCCGCCCGGAATGCTGCCGTATGCCGTGAGCCACGACTGGCGCGCGGTGAAGGTGACCGAGCTCTTGTCGGACAGATTGGCCGGCGGGTAAGTCAGCGGAATGGTGGTAGGCGGGCCGCCCGCATAGTCCGGAATGAATTCCTCGCGGCTCAAGCCGGTCATCGGCGTGCCGTCCTTGTTGGTCGCCACGGGGAAGCTGGCGCCGAGCAGGCCCGCGCCGGCGGTGCTGCTGTTGCCGGTGACCGGAACGTCGCCTTGCCAGCCGCTCCACAGGATCGTATAGCCGTTACGCAGCAGCGACGGGAAGCTGGACGAGGGCGCCACGCCGGTATCGAGCGCGCCGCCGCCCACGAACGACGCCGCGCCGATCTTGCTGCCGCGATTCACGACGTCATAGAACAGCACGCGCTTGGCGGCCGCCGCGCTTTGCGGGCGCAGGATCACCACGTCGGTCGTATAGGCGACGTAACCGTCGCTGCCGACCGGCGCGTTCTTGATGTTCACGATGCCCGCATTGAGCGGATTGTTCGGATCGAGTTCGCCGTGCACGACCGCGGTGATCACCTGGTAGGGACCCGCCGCGCCGGCCGGCGTCGCGCCGCCGAACGCCGGTGCGCTCGACAGGATCTGGAAGCTCTGGATAAAGCCAGCGCCCTTCGCCGTGACGGGCGGCGACGACGGCGACACGTTGTCGTGCCCGCATCCACCTAGCAACGCGATTCCGACACCGACTCCCAGCGATACAGCTAGCGACTGCACCTTCATGGTCAGGCCTCCGAACACGGTCAGGGAAAAGGAGTGTGCGTATGGAACGGACGGACCGTCATCGGGCGAAAACCGCCGATATGCCCAAAAGGCCTGTCAATATTTTGTAAGGGTCTATATTTATATTTATAACGTTCGTAGATATTTATAATTCGCCCGACACCGTTCTCAACTATCGTTTACGCGTACAGTGGCAGCATGCTCGTTGTGGTCAACTCGATTCCGTGTGGAGTCCAAACATGACAAACAAGCTCACGCTCGCAGACCGGCTGCGGGAATCCATCGAGGAAGCCATTGCGACCGGCGATCTTCCGCCGGGCGCACGGCTGGATGAGGCGGAATTGATCGCGCGCTTCGAGGTGTCCAGAACGCCCGTGCGGGAAGCGTTGCTGCAACTGGCCGCGGCGGGCATGGTGGAGATGCGGCCGCGGCACGGCGCCGTGGTCGCGAAGATCAGCCTGCACAGACTGATCGAGATGTTCGAGGTGATGGCCGAGCTCGAGGCGATGTGCAGCCGCCTTGCCGCGCGGCGCATGAGCGCGCAGGAGTTGCAGGCGCTGCGCGAGGCGCATGTCGCGTGTCAGAAAGCGCGCGACGGCGGCAGCCCGGACGAGTATTACCACCTGAACGAGCGCTTTCACTGCCTGATCTATCACGGCAGCCACAACGGTTTTCTGCATGACCAGGCGAAGGCGCTCCACAAACTGCTGCGTCCGTACCGGCGTTTGCAGTTGCGCGTCAAGGGGCGTGTCGCCGCCTCGTTCGACGAACATCAGGCGGTCGTGGATGCGCTCGAAGCGGGCGACGGCGAAGCCGCCGCCGCCGCGTTGAGAGGGCACATTCTGGTGCAGGGCGAGCGCTTCGGCGACCTGATTGCCGCGCTCGCGCAAGTCAGCGCGGAATAGCGGCGGGGCGTGGCGGCCTCGGGCACGAAGGCGGGTGTTCTTTTACCTCACAGGTAATCGACACGCGTCATGCGCGAGGCGACCATGAGTGGCATGCAAGTTTCGATCCGCATCCACTTATCACCGGGAGCCACGCCATGACCGCCTACGCGATTGCCCATCTGCACGACGTCGAACTGGGTGACGACATCGTCGAATATCTCGAGTGCATCGACGGCACGCTCGCGCCGTTCGACGGCCATTTCATCGTGCATGGCGCACGCCCGGAAATACTCGAAGGCGAATGGCACGGCGATCTGATCGCGATTGCGTTCCCCGATCTCGCCGCCGCGCGCGCCTGGTACGCATCGGACGCGTATCAGCGCATCCTGCCGTTGCGCACGCGGCATGCGCGCGGGCCGGTGATCCTGATCGACGGCGTGGGCGAGCGGCACAAGGCGGCCGACATCCTGAGATGAACGCGGCGGCATCACCGCGTGAACGTCCCGAGTCCTTCCGCGTTGTAGTACTCGAGCGTCACCTGATTGCTCAGGAACGACACTTTGGAAATCGTTCCCGGCGCGGCGTTTTCGTTGACGAGCATGAAGGTGAAGGTATCGCCGTCCCAGTGCGAAAGCGGCAGGCGCAAGGGCGTGGCGCCGATGGTCAGGAGCAGGGCGCCGTTCGCTGCCGATATCTGGATCGGCCCGTAATAGTCGTTGTTATAGGTGCCCGTATAGGTGGCGAGTGCCCGCGCGGGTAGCGGTGCTGCGGGCGGCTTCACGCCGACGAGCGAACCGGCCGGTTTGTTGAGGTCCGCAAACGCCTCGCTATAAGCCGCAAACCAGTCACGCTGGATGGAGCCGAACTGCACGATATCGAAGAACTGCGCGGTGAGCGTTTCCGGCACGCCGAGCGGATAGCCGTTGGTGAGCGCGACGATCGCGCAGCCCGTCGAGGGCACCACCACGAAATTGGTCGCGGCGCCCGCGCCGAATGCGCCCGAATGACTGTATGACGCGCGCCCCGCCGCGGTGGTGCCGACGTTGAAACCGAAGCCATAGTAGGACGCGTTCTGGCCGTTGCCGGCCGGCTGAATCTGCGATTGCTGGCTGATCGCCGCGTTGAGCGCGGCGGCGTCGACGATGCGCGTGCCGTTGAACACGCCCTGGCCCAGCATCAGCGTCAGCCACTTCGCCATGTCGTTCGCGGAGGAACTCACGCCGCCCGCGGGCGCTTGCGCATCCGGCATCGAGCCCAGGCCGACGACCCATTGGCCGTTGCGCTGCACGTGCCCGGTGGCCCGGTTCGCGCGCGCGATGAAATCAGCGTAGCGCGAACTCGTGCTCGTCATGCCGAGCGGCTGATAGAGCGTGCGATCCGAGAGCGTCGCCCAATCGAGTCCGGTGGCGGTGGCCACCGAGATCGCCCCCGCCGTCAGGCCGAAGTTCGTATAGGCGTACGAACGGCGAAACGGCGCCAGCGGCAAATAACGCAGATGTTCGAGGATGGTGGTCTGATCGTAGCCCATGTCTTCCAGCAGATCGCCGGCATGATCGGGCAAGCCGGAGCGATGCGCGTACATGTCGCCGACCGTGACTTGTGCGCTCACGGTCGGATCCGCCAGCGTGAACCACGGCAGATGCGCGCGCAACGGTGTATCCCAGGACACCGTGCCTATGCCGACCTGATGCGCCACCACCATCGAACCGACCGGCTTCGACAGCGACGCGAGCTGGAACACCGTGTCGGCATCCACGGCGAGGCCCGAGCCGACCAGCCGCGTGCCGAAGCCTTTCGCATAGACCGTTCGCAGATTGCGCACCACGGCGACCGACATGCCGGGCACGCCGGTGCTGGTCATGAGGTTGTTGACGAGCGTGTCCAGTTGCGCGAGGGCGGCGTCGATCTGGGAATCAGGCACGGGGCCGTTTGGATTGGTGTTGCCGCCGCTGCCCGAATTGTTCAATTCGTTGGAACCGCCGCATGCGGTGACGGCCCCGCATAGCGCCGCGCCGAGAAAGCGCCGGCGTCCTTGCACTGAGGTCATGTCGTGTCTCCGGATAACTTCTTCTGGCTTGTTTGAATCCAGGCTCGTACAGCGGCCCTGACGGCTTGACGCGCCGCGTTGTTGCGTTGCGTAGTGTAGGCAGCAAAGAAGCGAATCGAAAGCTGGTTGCGGGAATGGCAGGCATTCTGGCCTGGAGAAGAGCGTTACACTTGCCCATCTTTTTGCGTAGATCCGTTCACCGTGGTGCCGGGTTCGCTGGCGAGTTCTTCGGCTTCACCGTGCATGAAGAAGCAACCATGGAAAACCTTCTCAAGAAGCTCGACCTCACCTCGCTGCGCCTGTTCGTCGCCGTCTGCCAGGAGCGCAACATCGCGCGCGCGGCGGAGCGCGAGTTCATCGCATCGTCCGCCGTCAGCCGGCGCATCGCCGAGATCGAGGCGGTGATCGGCCTGCCCGTGATCCAGCGCCAGTCGCGCGGCATCACCGTGACGCCGGTCGGCGAGACCGTGCTGCGCTACGCGCTGGCGATCATCGGCAATCTCGAACAGATGAGCGCGGAGCTGTCGCGCTTCTCGTCGGGCGCGAAAGGGCGCGTGCGGGTGGTGGCGAATCTGTCCTCGATCGTGCAGTTTCTGCCGGAAGACCTGGCCGCGTTCGGCCGCGCGTTCCCGGAAGTGTCGATCGAACTGGAAGAGGAAAACAGCGCCGACGTGCTGCGGATCGTCGGTGAGCACGCGGCGGACTTCGGCATCTGTAATCCGGTGGCCGGCAGCGAGGCGTTCGAACAGGTGCCGTACCGGCAGGATCGTCTCGCGGTGCTGGTGCCGGGCGGCCATCGACTCGCCGGCGCGTTGCGCGTGAGGTTCGACGAACTGCTCGACGACAGCTTCGTCGGCTTGCGCAGCGAGAGCGCGCTGACGCAACTGCTCACGCAACAGGCGGCCGCTGCGGGGCGGCAACTCGACGTGAAGATTCGCGTCAGCAGTCTCGACGCGCTTTGCCGGATGGTGCATGCCGGGCTCGGCATCGCGATCGTGCCCGAGCAGGTCGGGCTGCTCTATGTGAATGCGCTCGACGTGAGCCTGCTGTCCTTGAGCGACGCGTGGGCGGTGCGCCGCCTCATCATGATCTTCAAGACGCGCAACCAGTTGAGTGCTAGCGCGGCGGCGCTGGTCGGGTTTCTCGGCAAGGGTGTTTGACGCGAGCAACGGCGGGCGAATCGGCAGAGGCATGTCTGCGCCGGCTGCCGGCTGTCATATGCTGGCGGCGACGCGTCAGCGCCCGGACCGCGTCGAGCACGATCGCGCCGATCATCGCCAAACGAGAGGTCTGCGTTGCCGTACCGGCACTTCGGCATTGCCTGCGCGCGCCGTATAGTGAGCGCAAGGAGAATGCCCATGAGCGACACGATTCGTCTGGACGGCCGCGTGCTGTACCTGTCCCAGGACCCCGCGGTGATCGAGGCGCAGCTCGCCGGCGACAACTTCACGCGCGCCACGGCCGGTCCGTTGCGCGACAACGTCTCCACCGACGAGATCACGCCGGTCACCGTCATGCTCACGTACGACGAACGCCTCGGCCAGTATCCGTATGTCGGCTTCAAAGCCGGCGAGCGCATGCCGATCGGCCGCAATGCGGTGAAGAACGGCGGCTTTCAGGTGACGGTGGCGGGCAAGCGCTACGGCAAGGGTTCATCGCGCGAATCGAGTCCGTTGGCGGAACTCTCGGCCGGTATCCGGCTGATCGTCGCGGAGAGCTTCGAGCGGATCTATCAGCAGAATTGCGACAACATCGGCATTCTCACCACCACTGACTTTTCCGTGCTCGATCGGTTGAGCGCGGGAGAAGCGGTGCCCATCGACGAATTTCTCAAAGGCCGCGACGCGCTCACGCAGCAGATCATCCGCAGCGGTGGCCTGCTCGCGTACAGCAAGTTCGCCGACTGGCCCGCGCCGCGCGTGGGCGATAACGCTAACGCGACGCAGGCCGCGGAGCCGAAGACGCTGGTCGAGAAGATCATCGAACGGCATCTGCATCCCGGCAGCGTGGGCGCGCAGCGCGGCGACGGCGTGTTTATCGCTGCGGATTGGCGCTTCAGCCACGATTACTTCACCGGCATGTGCGCGCACCTGATGCATCGCGCGTTCGGCAAGCCTGCGCCGCTGCATGCGCCGGATCACATCATCGCGTTCCAGGATCATCTGGTGCTCGCGTCGCAAAGCATTCCACACGTGCGCGACGGTTTGCTGCCGGGCGTCGCCAATCTGATGGAAGGGCATACGTCGTTCTCGCGCGACTATCCGGTGCGCTCGCACGGCGCGCTCGACAGCCTGCCGGGCTCCGAAGGCATCTGTCACGCGTTGATGGCCGAGCAATACGCGTTGCCGGGACAGGTGGCGTGCGGCACCGATTCGCATACGCCGCATTCGGGCGCGCTCGGCTGCCTCGCATTCGGTGCGGGCGCAACGGAAATCGCCAATAGCTGGGTGACGGGTTATGTGCGCTGCAAGGTGCCGGAGACCTTGCGCATCGAAATCAGCGGTCACTTGCGCGATGGCGTGACGGCGAAAGATGTGGTGTTGCATCTGCTGCAAATGGACGCGATCCGTTCGGGTCAGGCGATCGGCCTCGTATTCGAATACGGCGGCGCGGCGGTGCGCGCGATGTCGATCGACGAGCGCGCGACCTTGACCAACATGGTCGCGGAACTGGGTGGGTTCACCGGCATCGTCGAGCCGGACGAACGCACGGTCGCATTTCTCAAAGAGCGGCGCGGCGTCGATTTCACGTTTGAAAACTGGATGAAAAGCGACGCGGGCGCTATTTATCGCGACACGATTTGTATCGACGCCAGCGCCATCGAACCGATGCTCGCGCGTCCCGGCGATCCCGGCAACGGCGTGCCGGCGCCGCAACTGGAGCAGGACGTCGCGATCGATATCGCTTACGGTGGTTCGTGCACCGCGGGCAAGCGTGAAGACTTCGATTTCTATTACGAGGTGCTGCGCTGGGGTGTCGAACAAGGCATTCGTGTGCCCGAGGGCACGCGTCTGTTCCTGCAGTTCGGCACCATGGCCGTGCGCGCGTATTGCGAGGAACAGGGCTATTTGCCGGTCTTCGAACGCGCGGGCGTGACGCTCGTCATGCCGGGCTGCGGGTCGTGCGCGAATTGCGGACCGGGTCAATCGGCCGAGGCGAACGAGGTGACGATCAGCGCGATCAACCGTAATTTCCCGGGCCGTTCGGGGCCGGGCGATGTGTGGCTCGCGAGTCCGTACACGGTGGCGGCGAGCGCGCTGGCTGGAAAAATCACGACCTTCGAACAATTGAAGCGCGCACGCGGCTAGAATGCTGGCCGGACCTTGGGCCCGGCGGATCGTGGTGCGTGTGACGCGCAAAAGTACGAGAGGCCGGCACGAGACCGGCCCGGCGAGACTTATTCTTTCGCCAGAATCATCGGCAACTATGTTGCATGGGACCGGAGTAAGCGCTAAAGCGCCAACTCTGGTCGACAAAGGAGACAGACAAGATGGCATTCCCAGATCACGCCGGCTCCGTCGCGAAGAAGAACGGCGGCGCGGCGCATTCCGATAGCGCGGCCAGTCGCACCGCTGCGGCCGCGCCGCTCGACGCCGGCAGCATTTCCGCGCGCCTCGACCGGCTGCCCGCCACGCGCTCCGTCTGGAAGCTGGTGCTGCTGCTGAGCCTCGGCTTCTTCTTCGAACTCTACGATCTGCTGTACTCCGGCTACGTCGCGCCGGGCCTCGTCAAAAGCGGTCTGCTGACGGCGACCACGCACGGCCTGTTCGGCTCGACCGGCGTCGCGAGTTTTATCGCGGCGCTGTTCAGCGGTCTCTTTATCGGCACGATCGCGTGTGGGTTTCTGGCCGATCGCTTCGGACGCCGCGCCGTGTTCACGTATTCGCTGCTGTGGTACACGGCGGCCAACGTCGTGATGGCGTTTCAGGAGTCGGCCACGGGTCTGAACTTCTGGCGCTTCGTGGCGGGGATCGGCATCGGCGTCGAACTGGTGACGATCGGCACGTATATCTCCGAACTGGTGCCCAAGCAGATCCGTGGCCGCGCGTTTGCATGCGAGCAGGCGGTCGGCTTTACCGCGGTGCCCGTGGTGGCGTTTCTGTCGTATCTGCTGGTGCCGCGCACGCTGCTCGGCCTCGACGGTTGGCGCTGGGTCGTGCTGATCGGCGCACATGGTGCGCTGTTCGTATGGTGGATCCGTCGCGCATTGCCGGAGAGCCCGCGCTGGCTCGCGCAGCAAGGGCGTCTTGCCGAAGCCGATCGCGTGATGACCGAACTCGAAGCGAAAGTGCGCCGCGAGTATGGCCGCGAATTGCCGCCGCCCGCGCCGCCGGCGCCGGTCGCACCGCGCGGCAGCTTCCGCGATATGTGGGTGCCGCCGTACCGCAGCCGCACGCTGATGATGACGATCTTCAATATCTTCCAGACCGTGGGCTTCTATGGCTTCGCGAACTGGGTGCCCACGCTGCTCATCAAGCAGGGCATTACGATCACCACCAGCCTGATGTATTCGAGCGTGATCGCGCTGGCCGCGCCAATCGGTCCGGTGATCGGCCTCTTTATCGGCGACCGCTTCGAGCGCAAGACGGTGATCGTGGTGATGGCGGGCGTGAATATCGTCTGCGGCCTGTGGTTCAGTCAGGCGGCGGGCGCGGTGTTGCTGGTCAGTCTCGGCGTGTGTCTGACGCTCGCGGGCAACATCATTTCGTATAGCTTCCATGCGTATCAGACTGAGCTTTTTCCGACCAGCATTCGAGCGCGCGCGGTGGGTTTCGTTTACTCGTGGAGCCGGTTTTCCGCGATTTTCACGGCGTTTCTGATTGCAGCGGTGTTGAAGCACTTCGGCACTAGCGGCGTGTTCGTGTTTATCGCCGGGGCGATGCTGATCGTGATGCTGGCGATTGGATTGATGGGACCGCGCACGAAGGGTATTGAACTGGAAAAGATATCTCAATAGCAAGGCAGACGCCTCTCACTGGGCGAGCTGCCATGTACCCGGGTCGATCCTTTATACCGGAAGCCCATCGCACGCCTCTTTCACACAGCTTCATCTAGCAGCGGATAGTCGTTGTAGCCGGTTTCGTCGTCCGTGTAGATGGTTTCCGGATTGACCGCGTTGAGCGGCGCACCGCGTCGAAAGCGCTCCACCAGATCAGGGTTGGCGATGAAAGGACGACCAAACGCTGCCGCGTCCGCGTCGCCGCGTTCGATGGCCCGTTCCGCGCTCTCCCGCGTCAGCCCTTCATTGAGGATGTAGGCCCCTTTGAAGATGCGCCGCACGTCACGGCCGATGCGATCGTCGCCGCGATCCAGCGCCTCGCGCGCGAAAATGAAAGCGATGTTGCGTGCGTTGAGTTGCTCGGCGACATAAGTGAACAGCGCGCGCGGATCCGAGTCGTGCATCGAGTATGAACTCGACATCAGGTTCAGATGCACGCCGATGCGGTCCGCGGGCCAAACCGTGAGCAACGCATCGACTGCCTCCAGCAGGAAGCGCGCACGGTTCTCGACCGAGCCGCCATAACGGTCGGTCCGCAGGTTCGATCCGTCGTGCAGGAACTGATCGAACAGGTAACCATTTGCCGCGTGCAGTTCGACACCATCAAAACCAGCGCGTTGTGCGTTGGCGGCGCCAACCCGGAAATCCTCGACGATACCGGGAATTTCTTCGGTCTCCAGCGCGCGCGGTACGGTGTACGGACGCTGGGGCCGCACGCGGGTGACATGGCCTTCCGGCGCAACGGCGCTGGGGGCGACGGGAAGTTGGCCGCCGTGGTAGAGCGGGTCGGAAACTCGCCCGACGTGCCACAACTGGGAGACGATCAGGCCACCCGCATTGTGTACCGCTGACGTCACCTCTTTCCAGCCGGCAATCTGCTTTTCGGACCAGATGCCCGGAGTGTTGGGATAGCCAACGCCCTGAGGCGTGACGGAAGTGGCTTCGGTAATGACGAGTCCTGCGCTCGCACGCAGTGCGTAGTGGTGCGCGTGGAGGACACCTGGACTGCGCTCGGCGAACGCGCGCATGCGTGTGAGCGGTGCCATGACAATGCGGTTCGACAACTTCAGCGCGCCAATCTGGATGGGATCGAAGAGTGTGGACATCTGCGGGCTTCTCATTTCGGTGTTGAAAGTAGCAAGAACGGATGCACCGTTTCCATTGGTTATGGAGCGTCGCAAGCCATACGTTTACCAGTACAGCGCATTCGATGTAACAATAATTGTTACAACATAAACTATCCAGGCCATCAACACAAGTCTCTTCTCGTGACGAGGCGTCGTCGCTGGGACTCGAATGACGGGGGCAGGGTGTTTCGTCACGTCACTGGGACGATGCGTGTAGCCCGAAATCGTCCGTCTTTTAAGGCGGGGAACGCGCTATGTCGCCGGGATTATCAGACATGGCAGGATTGACTACCCATGCTGTAACGAATATAGTTACAACTAAACCGACTAACAGAGACTTTCCATGAGCGCCAACAGCCGCTTGACCGTGGCGACCCACATCCTGGCGTGGATGGCGCTCGTCGCACGGCGCAGTTCTGACCCGGTCACATCCGATCGCATCGCTGCGAGCGTCAACACCAATCCGGTGGTGATTCGTCGGACGCTTGGGTTGCTTGCGAAAGGCGGGCTTGTCGAGAGTTATCGCGGTGTCAATGCGGGATGGCGTCTGACGAGGAGTGCGGATGCAATCAGTTTGCTCGACGTCTTTGATGCGCTTGAAGAGGGTGCACGCTTCGCGCTGCACCCTTCGAAACCGAGTCAGGCTTGCCCCGTCGGGCGAGGCATCGGGTCGACGCTGAGCCACGTCTATGATTCGATCGATAATGGCGTTCGAAAAACGCTTGCCGCCACGACGATCGAAGCGGTACTCGCAGATACTCTCGCATCGCAACCATCGAAAAAACGTGGCTGAATCTGGGGCGATTATGTGTGTCGGCTTCGACGTTCCATCCGCTAGTCATGCCTTGAGATGTCGCTCGACGGCTTGAATGGATGCAACGGCTATTTACGCGTCCCGCAATCGACCCGCTCGGACGCCTTGCATCCCTGATGCGGACAGATGCGTTTGCTCGATGTCACGATGGTCAGCGGCACATCCGCTTTGACAGCAAAGCTCACGGCGTTTCCCATGCCCTGCGACCGGCAAAACGCGTCGGCTGCGGGCGCACCGCAATTGGCCGCTTCGAAGCGCCGTTCCTTGAAAAGCGTCAGCGCACGGAAGCTCACCGCACACGCCGGCGCCACATACCAGGCTGTGGACGTGGGATCGCCAGTTCACGATGTCGCCGCCGACGGCAAAGCCCTGACGATCGAGCGGCGCTGACGACGAGCGGCGCAATCACACCAATGCTGGCAAACGACGGGCACAGGCCGAGCGCGGCGGTTCCCAGAGCCGTCATCCAGCAGGTCCTCGTCATCACTGCGCGGCGTCCCACGCGGTCCGCGTAAGCGCCGATGATCATCGCGCCAACCGGTCGCATGAAAAAGCGACGCCGAATGTACCGGCAGCCCGTCACAAGCGATGCTGCGATAACGATTTTGAGAAGTTTGGGCAGATTGTCCGCGTTGCACGATCGGGCTACCGAGTGCGGCCAGGAATGGACATTCGACACTGGTACGTGAAATACGTGAAATGTCGAAAAATGCGCGCAAACAGTTGAATTCGGGACTACATTTCGACAGAAGCTGCAGAGCGACACTCCGATATGCGTAAGCTGTTTGCACGAGCTGCCGTCGTTCGACGCTTGCGCGAACACGAGAGCGCCGCCTCTGTCACCCTGCGTATCGCGGCAATTTGTATAAGGAATCGATAGTCCGGCGTGACAGGCAGCCGTCCCGCCGCTCATCTTGAGGATTCGTTGACATGTCGAACGATGCTCCAGACATACTGATCGTCGGCGCCGGCCCGGTCGGTCTATTGCTCGCGACAGAGTTGCGACGCGACGGCGTCGATGTGCGCCTCGTCGACCGTATGCCCGCCCGGATTTTCTATTGCAAGGCGCTCGGAGTTACCCCACGCACCATCGAGATTTTCGAAGACATCGGCATCGCCGCACGCGCGATCGAAGCCGGCGTATGGCTCACCGGCGTTCAAACGTGGCAGGACGGTACGCATGTCCCCGCACGCAGTATGAGCATTCAGGGGCAAGGCCTGCCGTACGGCTCGCTGTCGCTCGCGCAGTTCGAAACGGAACGCCTGCTCGAGGCCGCACTCGCTGCGCAGGGCGGACGTGTGGAGTATGGCGTCGAGCTGGACGCTTTCGAAGAGCGCGAGGGTGCGGTCCACGCGCAACTCACCGATTCCAGCGGGCGAACGCACACCCTGCGTTGCCGTTGGCTCGTGGGCTGCGATGGCGCGCACAGCAAGGTTCGCTCGACGCTTGGTCTTGCGTTCGAAGGCGGTCAATACCCGCAAACATTCGCGCTCGCCGATCTCGACGTGGAATGGGACCTGCCCAGGGGACCCATGTATCGCTTCGACTGGAGCGCGGGGACACGCCCGAAAGCTTCGCTCGCGGCGGTTCCGGTTCGCGGCTCGGAGCAACGCTACCGGCTCTCGATCATCGTGCCCGAAGAGAAGGCGGCGCTCGTCGATACTCCGTCGCCCGATTTCGATACGATGTGCGAGCTGCTCCTGCCGGCGTTACCGGATAACACGCGGCTGTCGTCGATGCGCTGGTCGTCGGTCTACCCGGTCAGCCATCGCATCGTGCCTGCCTATGCCCGGGGCCGCGTGTTCATTGCCGGCGACGCGGCGCATATCCATCCTCCGGTGGGCGGTCAGGGTATGAATACGGGGCTGCAGGATGCACACAATCTGGCGTGGAAGCTATCGCTCGCGGCGCGGGACCTCGCACAGCCTGAATTGCTCGAGAGTTATTCAGAAGAACGGCATCCCGTCGGGGTCGACGTCGTTCGATCGACGAGCGCGGCGCTGAATGCGGTGTTCGCTCGCGAGGCGGCGACACCGGCCATGCGCGAAACCCAGTTGCTCATCACCTATCGAGGCAGCCGCATCGTCGCCGACGAGTGTCCCGAGATGGACGCGACGTTACCCGCGCCCGGCGATCGTGTTCCCGAAGTGGGCGGCTTCCAGCAAAGGTTCGTCGGCCATGCGCAGCGCCTGCATGAATATGTCGGCCGCGGGCGGCATGTCCTGCTCGGCTATATCGATGCACCCGGCGCACAATACGATGCGTTCGTCGAGGGGAGCTCTGCGCTCGATGCCCTGCCTCGTGAGTTGGCGTCTGCGGTGTTGATCGCGGCACCGGGATGTGACGTGCCTGCCAATGAGCAGTTCACTGTGCTCACGGATGCGGCAAATGAATTCACTATCGCGTTTCGTGCCTCAGGCGGCACAGTGTGGGGCGTGCGGCCTGACGCGCATATCGGCTGGCGTAGCTGCGCGTGCTCGAAAGAGACAGTGACAGGATGGTTGCGGCGTTCGATACGGGTCGATTGATTTTTGAGGGGGGCGCGGGTGGAACCAGACGAATGGACGATGGGCCTGCGAGGTTCTCCTTCACCGCAGACCGGCTGAATGGCCGCTATATCTTCGGAACCTGCTCCGCTCTTACACTCGATGCATATCCTGACTAAGCCATTCGATCGACATGGGGCGGGGCCGTGACCATTCGCAAGCTGAGGATTCGCGCACTTGCGTTCTGCGTAGCGGGCGCGTTATTAGGCAGCGGGGCCGCATGGGCAGACGAAGTCAAAGTGATGATTTCGGGCGGGTTTGCGTCAGCCTATCGCGACCTGGGCCCGCAATTCGAAGAGGCGACCGGCCGTAAGCTAATCACCGTCTGGGGCCCCGCGGTAGGTACGGCCGCGAATGCGATCCCTGTGCGGCTTGCGCGTGGCGAGTGGGCCGATGTGCTGATCGTGGTTGGGTATGCGCTCGACGAACAGATCAATGCCGGCAAGGTCTTGCCGGACAGTAAGGTGGACCTGGCACGCTCGGCAATCGGCATGGTGGTTCGCCAGGGGGCGCCAACGCCGGATATCAGTTCGGTCGACGCATTACGGCGAGCGCTGCTCGCAGCGAGGTCGATCGTCTATCCGGACAGCCCGAGTGGCGTCTTTGTCGGCAGCGAGCTGTTCTGGCGTCTCGGCATCGCGGGGCGGATGCAGAGCAAGAGCCGCATGATTCCGGCCGGGCAAGTCGCCGATGTAGTCGCGAATGGAGACGCCGAGCTCGGAATTCAACAGATCGTCGAACTGTTAACGGTGAAGGGGGTGACGGTAGTCGGCAGTTTGCCCGCAGAAGTGCAGTGGTACACGGTGTTCTCCGGGGGCATCGCCACTAGTGCGAAAAATCCAGCCGGCGCAGCGGCGCTGATCCATTTTCTGTCGTCGCCGGACGCGGCATCCGCGATTTCGAGGACAGGGCTCGAACCGCTTTCGGCGACGCC
Organism: Paraburkholderia sp. NPDC080076; assembly: GCF_050281145.1. Lineage (NCBI taxonomy): Bacteria > Pseudomonadati > Pseudomonadota > Betaproteobacteria > Burkholderiales > Burkholderiaceae > Paraburkholderia > Paraburkholderia sp. NPDC080076. The sequence continues at coordinate 978,164 of NZ_JBNNWQ010000001.1, forward strand.
TGCGAATTGAGCGAAACGCGTGTCCTATGCGCTGTTCGATCTGAGTGGCCGGTGAAATCGCTACGCCTCACGTGGCATGGCTCACCCCGCAGACTCTCTCGCGCAGCATTGCGGTGCTGGTCGAGAATTGCCGCAGACTGAAAGAGGGCGAAGCGCTGCTGAATCAGGTGTGGTCGCGGCTTTTGGAACCTTCCTCGCCGATGCCCGTGGCTGGCGATTACACAGCGGCCAAACACGGCGTCATCGGCTTGACCAAGGCCGCGGCAGTCGACTACGGCACGCGCGGCGTGCGGGTCAATGCCGTCCTGCCGGGCCTCATCATGACGCCCATCGTCGTGGAAGCGCTGCGCGCACCGGCCTATGCCGCACATTTCGACGAGATCAAGGCCAAGCATCTGGTGGGGCGCCCTGGACAGCCGGAAGAGGTCGCCGCGGCAGTGAAGTGGTTGCTGTCCGATGCGGCGTCGTTCGTGACCGGCCATTCGATGGCCGTCGACGGCGGCTGGACGGCAGTCTGAACCATACGGATCGATTCACGAGGCCGGCTGGCGTCGTCGCTTGACGGCCTCGACGACGCAAACTTACGTGGAGGTAGACGTGCAAGGAACCCTGGATGGTCGTGCAATCATTGTGACGAGTGCGGGCGGCGGAATCGGGCGTGCAGCAAGCCTGATTTTTGCTCAGGCCGGCGGGCGCGTGGTCGTCTCCGACATCGATGTCGGGAGCGGCGAAGAAACCGTCAGGCAGATTTCTGCGCAGGGCGGTGTTCAACAACGCTGGCATTGCTCCTGGCCACAAGCCGTTGCACGACATCAGCGCGGCTGAATGGCATCGCGTCGTCGACGTCGACCTCACCGGCGCGTTTCTTTGCATGAAGCACGAGATTGCCGCCATGTTGCAAAGCGGCGGCGCGGGCGTGCGCCCGTTTTCGCCGAGCTTCGCGCAGGCGACCGCTACGTCAAACCTGTTGATCCGAGAGCGCGCCCACTCTGGCGGATGCACGCCCCTGAACACTTAGCAGATGCTCGCGCATGCATCGGGCCGCTGTCTCTCCATCACGGGCTTTCATCGCATTGACGATTGCCTGATGCTGTTGGGCGAAATACTGCCGGGTCTCCTGGGCCACGGTCTTCTCACGCACGTCCGGTTTCACACGCATGCCGTTGATGACTTCCATCAGCGCGATCAGTGCGGGATTACGGGTGGCCTGGCCGATCAGCAAATGAAAGCGATGATCCCATTGTTGCCACTCTTCGTCGTTTTTCGCGGCGGCGTTTTTACGTGCGCACTTTTCCAGTTCCAGCAGATCGTCCCAACTGGCCTTCGTAGCGGCGAGTTCCGCAAGTGCGGGCTCGAACAGCAGCCGCATTTCGGCGATATCCGCCGGACTGGTCCCCGCGCGCAGTCCACGCAGCGTGGGACCGAACTTCAGCGGCCGCGCGCCCAGATAGGTACCGCGCCCGACACCGCGCCAGACCCGGCCTGACGCCTCCAGCGAAGCCAGCACCGCGCGCAGTTCCCTTCGACTGACGCCAAGGTCTTCGGCCAGCTTTCTTTCCGGCGGCAGCGCGTCGCCGTCCTTGAGTTGATGGCTGGCGATATAGCCGAGTAACCCTTCCAGTGCCGTGTTTTCCATTGTCTTCAGCCGAACCAATGATCATTGGTATCAACGGTAGCAGATTTGGCGCGCCGTGACCCGCAGTTTCCAGAAATTATTTTGACCCGGTTTGTTACAACGAGGTTTCGGGTTAGCATCAGGTAAAACTGATTGGCTTTGGCCGTATCTTTAACGTTTATCTAATTCGTACCTATGGTGATTGGTTCAGCTGCCAGTCGCCCGCGATCGCAAAGGAGCAGCGCATGTCGTTCACAACCCGCCCGGAACTGATCGGCACATTCGGCATGGTGGCCTCCACGCACTGGCTCGCCAGCGCGTCGGCCATGGCCGTGCTCGAGAAAGGCGGTAACGCATTCGATGCAGCGGCCGCCGCCGGTTTTGTCTTGCAGATCGTCGAGCCGCATCTGAACGGTCCGGGCGGCGAACTCCCGGTGGTGTTCTACAGCGCGCGCGAAGATCGCGTGCGCGTGCTTTGCGGGCAGGGCGTGACGCCCGCGGCCATGACCATCGAGCGCATGCGGAAGTTAGGTCTGGAAGTGGTTCCGGGTACGGGATTGCTGCCTGCCGTGGTGCCCGGTGCATTCGGCGCCTGGATGGCCATGCTGCGCGATTACGGCCAGTTGCCGCTCGAGGACGTGTTGAGCTACGCGATCGGTTATGCGGAAAATGGCTATCCGGTGCTGCCGCGCATGACTTCGTCGATTCTCGCCATCAAGGATTTCTTCCGGACCGAGTGGCCGACTTCGGCCGAGCAATGGCTGCGCGACGGCGACGCACCAATGCCAAACCAGCTGTTCGCCAATCCGGCCATTGCCAACACGTACAAGCGCATTCTGCGAGAAGCGAATACCCGGCGTGACCGCGGCGAACAGTGCGAACGCGCCCGCGAGGTCTTTTATCGCGGCTTCGTGGCTGACGCCATCGACCAGTACTTTGGTTCGACCGCCGTTCTCGATACGTCGGGTCAGCGCAACCGCGGCCTGCTCGACGCCGGCGATCTCGCTCGCTGGGAACCGTCCTACGAGGACCCCGTTTCATACGACTACGGGGATTTGCGCGTCCACAAGACCGGTCCGTGGGGCCAGGGGCCGATGTTCCTGCAGCAGCTCGCGCTGCTCAAGGGCTTCGATCTCGCGGCCATGGACCCGATGGGCCCGGATTTCGTCCATACCATCATCGAATGCTCGAAGCTCGCGTTCGCCGATCGCGACGTGTTCTACGGCGACCCTGCGTTCGCGCACGTGCCGATGGATGTGCTGCTGAGCGACGCCTACAACAACGAGCGTCGTCGGCTGATCGACCCGCGCCGGGCGTCACTCGAATTCCGTCCCGGCACGCTGGGCGACAGCGAGCAGCGTGCCGCGCGCATCATGGCATTGGCCGGTAAGGAACAGTCCGGCGGCTTCGGCCAGGGCGAACCGACCTTCGCCCCGTTGCCTGAACTGCGAGGCGATACGGTTCATCTTGATGTCGTCGACCGCTGGGGCAACATGGTGTCGGCCACGCCTTCGGGTGGCTGGCTGCAGGCGTCGCCGGCGGTGCCCGGTCTCGGCTTCAACGTCACCACGCGCGCACAGATGTTCTGGATGGAAGAGGGGCTGCCTTCGTCGCTCGGGCCGGGGCGCCGTCCGCGCACGACGCTGTCGCCGACGCTGGTTACCCGCGCAGGCAAGCCGTACGCGGCGTTCGGCACGCCCGGTGGCGACCAGCAGGATCAATGGTCGCTCCAGCTATTCCTCAAACACGTGCACGCCGGCATGAACTTTCAGGCCGCCGCGGATTCGCCCTCGTTCCAGACGGCGCACTTTCCCGGCTCGTTCTACCCGCGCGCGATGCATCTCGGCAAGATGTCAGCCGAGTCCCGTTTTCCGGAAAGCACCCTCGCCGAGTTGCGCGCGCGGGGGCACGACCTGACCGTGGCCGAACCGTGGGCGCTGGGGCGGGTCTGCGCGGTCGGGATCAGAAACGGTCTGATGCGTGGCGCAGCGACGCCTCGCCAGATGCAGGCCTATGCGGTCGGGCGATAACGTCGGCATTGCGGACCTCGTGTCCATTCCTCCTGGGAGAAAGTTACCGTGTCTGCCATAGCCGCTCGTCTTGAAAGACTTCCGTTGTCGGGCTTTCATCGGAAACTCCTGCTCATCGGTGGCTTGGGGTATCTGTTCGATGGGCTCGATTCATCGTCGCTCGCGTTCCTGCTGCCGGTCGTGAGCAAGCTATGGCACCTGACGAGCGCCGAGACCGGGCTCGTCGCGAGCAGCACCTATATCGGTTACTTCTTCGGGGCCTTTCTGTCAGGCGTATTCGCCGATCTGATCGGCCGTCGCCGCATCATGATGACGGCGCTGGCAATCTACTGTGTCGCGTCGCTCGCGAGTGCCGCTGCTACGGACTGGCACACGTTCTTCGCGTTGCGCATCGTCGCGGGATTTGGGTCCGGCGCGGAGACGGTGGTGATCGCGCCATTCCTTGCGGAATTCGTGCCGCGTCGTTACAGGGGCATGTTTTGCGGCGCGCTGGTCGGCTTCATGTCGTTCGGTTATCTGAGTTCATCCATCCTCGGCTTCGTCGTGGTGCGAAATTTTGTCGATGGCTGGCGCTACCTGGCCGTGGTGACTTCGTTGCCCGTCGTGATGCTGCTCTGGTGGCGCAGGACGCTGCCTGAGTCGCCGCGATGGCTCGAGAGCCAGGGGCGAACGGAAGAAGCGAACAGCATCGTGAGCACGATCGAGGCATGGTTTGCCGACAAAGGCATTCATCTTCCGCCTGCCGCCGCCGCCGGCATGATTCCCGCATCGGCGCGTGCGAGCGGTAGCGCGTTGCAGAACGTGCTGACGTTGTGGTCGCCGCGACTCGCGCGCACCACGGCGGTAAGCTGGCTGATGTGGTTCTCGGTTGCATTCGCGTACTACTCGTTCTTCTCCTGGATTCCGAGCTTGCTCCTCAAGGAGGGGCTCACCATGACGAAGAGCTTCGGCTATTCCATCGCGATCTATGGGGCGCAGATTCCGGGATATTTTTCGGCCGCATGGCTCAATGAACGGATCGGCCGGAAGGCCGTGGTCGCATCGTACATGTTGTTGGGAGGTATCGCGGCGATCGCGCTTGCGTTCTCTCACACCGGAATCGGGATCATGGTTGCGGGCATATGCCTGTCGTTCTTCATGAACGGTGCATTCGCAGGCGTGTATGCGTACACCCCCGAAGTATTCCCGACAGCGGTGCGCACCACCGGCACCGGATCGTCTTCATCGTTCGGCCGCATCGGCTCGGTAAGTGCGCCGATTCTGGTCGGCCTCGTCTATCCCGTGCTCGGATTCCTCGGCGTGTTCGCCATGACCACGACGGTTCTGCTCATCGGGGCGTGTGTGGTTTTCTTCCTGGGTATCGAGACTCGCAACCGCTCGCTCGAAGACATCGAGGCCGAGGAACTCGGGCGCACGCAGGATGTTCGAGGCCCGCTCAATTCCACTGAACTACACGGCTGAACGCCGTGATTTGCCAACTTCCCGTACAGACTATGCAAGGCAACCGGATCGAAACTGCGCCGCCAGTTCCACAAGCGCTGGACATTTCGAACCTTGAGCATCTCGCGAAGGCCATGCGGCTCAAGGGTCAGCCGATGGCGATTTTCCGCGCCGTTCACGAGGTGGCGGCAAGCGCAATCGGCTTCAGCCTGTTCACGATCATGTCCTACGATGCGCGAAACCAGGAGGTGGAACGCGTCTACACGAACATGCCCGACGTCTATCCGATTGGTGGGCGCAAGAAAAAACAGGGCACCGCGTGGGCCAGACAGATACTGCACGATCTCAAGCCATTTCGTGCGGAGACGCCGCAAGGCATTCGTGAAGCGTTCGACGATCACACCGTGATGACCGAGATGGGCCTCGGATCGATCCTGAACATCCCGATCGCGTACGACGGCGTGTGCATCGGCACCATGAACCTGACGCATCAGGAGAGCTGGTACACGACGAGGCATGAAGAGTTGGGATTACTGATCGGTTCCTTCCTGGCGCCCGCTCTCATTTCGCGCAATACGATATCCGCCAGCAGCTTGACTCCTCTCTGACATGACCACTACCCATCGTGTTGCAACCGCGTCACCGGTGAGCCAGGCCTCCGTATCGCAAGGCCGCTGGCTGCTCGTTTTCATCCTCGGCTATCTTGCGCTCATGGCCGATGGCGCCGACGTCATGATGTACGGCCTCACGCTCACGCGAATCAAGGACGACTTCGGGCTGAGCAATGTCCAGGCGGGAGCACTGGGCAGCCTGACGTTGTTAGGCATGGCCGTCGGCGGGATTCTCGGCGGCTGGGCGAGTGACCGTATAGGGCGGGTGAGGGTGGTGGTCTGGGCGCTCGCGCTCTTTTCTCTCGGCGCGGGGTTGCTCGGGCTCACGCACAGCTTTGTGGAATTCGCGATCGTCCGCTTCATCAGTTCGTTGGGCATCGGCTCTATGGTGCTGGTCACGACGCTCGTTGCCGAATACGTGCCCACGGAACGGCGCTCGCTGATTCTCGGCGCATTGCAGACCGGCATTTCGGCCGGCTATATCGTCGTGATTGCGCTGAGCAGCTGGATATTGCCGCACTACGGCTGGCGCACGCTCTACTACGTGTCGGCGCTGCCCGTGGTGTTTGCCCTGGCGATCAAGTTCGCGGTCCCCGAGCCGGCTAGCTGGCAGGCGAGCCATGCCGTCGAGCGCACGAGCCAACGTCGATGGCGCGACAGCCGTTACCACGTGATTTTCAGCAATCGGCAGACACGAACCCTGTTTATCCTGTGGACCCTGACCTCGGTATTCATTCTTTCCGGGTTCTATGGCTTGAATAACTGGCTACCGACGTACCTCGAAAAAGAGCTGCATATCAAGTTCAGCGCGCTGACCGGGTACATGATCGGCACTTACGTCGTCGCCTTCGTCGGCAAGATCTTTGCCGGCTGGCTGGGCGACCGCTGGAGCCGGCGTGGTGTGTATATTTTCGGCTGCGTGGGCGCCGCGCTTTTTCTGCCGGTGATCATCTTCTGGCATACGCGAGAGAACATTGCCGTTCTCATGCTTTTCTTCGGTTTTCTGTACGGCGTACCGCTGGGCACGATCGGCACTTTCATGTCCGAGAGTTTCGTCACTTCGATCCGCGGCACTGCTGTGGGCGGCTCCTACAACCTGGGCCGTTTCTGCTCGGGCGCGGCGCCTATCGTCATCGGCTTCCTGGCCACACAGTTCTCCATCGGTCTGGGCTTCCTTGTGGTCGGCGCGGTGTTCTTCCTGAGCGGCGTGACCGCGGTGTTCATCCCGGACCGCTTGTACGACACGGACCGTCCGTCCACGCCGTGAGTCGAAGCAGGTGTGCGCGACGCGCTTTCTATTTCTCTTGATGAAACCGCGGCAACACCTTATCGGCGAGTTCATTGATGACCTCGGCGACGGGACGCTCCGACGACAGATTGAACGTCACGTGATGTGTCCCGTCCGCGCGTAGCGCTTTGAGTATGTCGATCAACCCATGTCGGCCGGTCCGGTAGCCGAGCGACACGGCCTGAGCCGGCTCATGCGGATCGCTGCTGAGTTCGAGCCGCATCGCGACACCGAACGCGCGAAAGGCCTCGGGCGCCACGCGTTCGACGGCGGCGCGCCACATGCTGCAACGGGCGCGCTGCGCGTCGGGTTCGCGATGATAGGTCATCCACCCCAGCGAATGGCGCGCGATCCAGTCGACGCTCTGACCGCCCGAACCGACTGCAAGCAGCGGCACTGCGTGCGAATTCTCGGGCAGCAGTTGAAAGGTCGGCGCGCCCTCAGGCGTGCGATCGGGAATCACGCGCGACGGTTCGCCGAGCGCGGCGGCAACGGTCTCCCAGTGACTGCGATAGAGTTCGCGCCGTTCGTCGGGATCGCGCCCGAATGCGGCATATTCCGGTGGGCGGTCGCCTGAACCCAGACCCAGAATGAAGCGCCCATGGCTGAGCGTATCGACGGACAGCGCCGCTTTGGCGATATGCAGCGGATGACGCAGCGTGAGCACGATGGCCCCGCTCACGAGCGCGATACGCCGCGTGTTCGCGGCGAGCGCGCCGAGCAACACCCACGGGTCGAGGTGACCGACGGGGTCCGGGTAGTCCGCGCTGTTCAATGGGACGTCGCGTATCCAGAGTGCGCGAAAGCCGCGTTCGTCGGCAAGCCGTGCGAGCGCCAGTTGCTCGTCGAAATCGGCCACGATCGTGCCGGCGCGCAGCATCGGCAGGGTGAGTCCGAGACTGAGCGCACCGTGTGAAAACACGCGGTTCGCGGTGGTTTGCGCCTGATCTTTCAGCTCGTCTGCCGCGTTCAAATTCGACTCGTTCATGCGTGACCTGTGCGTTGCGTCGATACGCTCGATGCTAGCACTGCCTCAGAACAACTGCTTCTGGCCTGACATCAAGGTCGTGAAGTCATCGCGCAGCAGCGGCAGAATAGCGTCGGCGACGGGCTGCAATTGCCGCGTCAGATAGTGCTCGTAATCGATTGCCGAGCGCAGCGTTTCCAGCGGCTCGGGTCCGGCAACCGTCATTACATAGCTGATCCAGCCGCCGTTCTGGTATTGCAACGGACGCCCTTGCCGCCGATTGAACTCGTCCGCCACACGCGCCGCGCGCACATGCGGCGGCACGTTGCGCTCGTATTCTTCGAGCGGCCGGCGCAGGCGCTTGCGATACACGAGCTGATCGTCGAGCTTGCCTTCGAGCGTGTCGCGCACATAGTCGCGCACGTAGTCCTGATACGGTTGCTGCGTGAAGATGCGCCGGTACAGTTCCTGCTGAAACTGCTGCGCAAGCGGCGTCCAGTCGGTGCGTACCGTTTCGAGTCCTTTGTAGACGATGTCCTCGCTGCCGTCCGGCAAAACGGTGAGGCCCGCATAGCGTTTCTTGCTGCCTTCCTCGGCGCCGCGAATCGTCGGCATGAAGAAGCGCCGATAGTGGCGCTCGAATTGCAGTTCGAGCGCACTGTCGAGCCCGAACCGCTCCTGCAGATTTTGCCGCCACCACGCGTTGATATGCTCGACCAGCGCGCGGCCGATACGGCTCGCATCCTCCTCGCTGTGCGCATGCTTCAGCCACACGAAGGTCGAATCCGTGTCGCCGTAAATGACCTCGTAGCCTTCGCCCTGAATCAGTTCGCGCGTGGCATGCATGATTTCGTGGCCGCGCATGGTAATCGACGACGCGAGGCGTGGATCGAAAAAGCGGCAACCGGTCGATCCCAATACGCCGTAAAAGGCGTTCATGATGATCTTCAATGCCTGCGAAAGCGGCTTGTTGTTCTCGCGTTTGGCCGTTTCGCGGCCTTGCCAGACTTGCCCGACGATCGACGGCAAACAATGGCGCGTGCGTGAGAAGCGCGCACCGAGAAAGCCGGGCACCGACTGATCGTCGGCGGGATTCAACATGCCTTCGACGAGGCCGACCGGATCGATCAGAAAGGTGCGAATGATGGACGGATACAGGCTCTTGTAGTCCAGCACGAGCACCGAATCGTAGAGACCGGGGCGCGAGTCCATGACGAAGCCACCGGGACTCGCGGCACCGGCCACATCGCCGAGGTTGGGCGCGACATAGCCTTGCCGATGCATGCGCGGCATGTACAGATGCGTGAACGCCGCCACCGATCCGCCGCTGCGATCCGCCGGCAAGCCGGTGACGCTCGCACGTTCCAGCAGGAACGGCAGCAACTCCGTTTTGGCGAAGATGCGCGTGACCAGCTCGCAGTCCTTGAGGTTGTAGCGCGCGAGCGCGGGCTTGTCCTCGTCGAAGCGGCGCTGGATTTCGTCCATGCGCTGATACGGATTGTCGATCGCCTTGCCTTCGCCCAGCACCGTGCGCGAGACATGTTCGAGACTGAACGAAGGAAAACTCCACGTTGCGGAGCGCAGCGCTTCGATGCCGTCGATGATCAGCCGTCCGGCGGCGCCGGCGAAGAAGTGGTTCTGCTTGAGTCCGTGCTCGCGCCATTCCATCACCGCACCGCCACGGCCGAGCCGCAGCGGCACGCGATATTGTTCGGCATGCTGCTGCAGCACACGCAGATCGAACTGCACAAGATTCCAGCCGATGATCGCATCGGGGTCATGCCGCTCCAGCCACACGTTCAGTTTTTCCAGCAACTGTGCGCGGGTTTCACAGTATTCGAGGTCGAAGTCGAGCGAGCTTGCGTCGCCGTTGGGCGGTCCGAGCATATACACCTGGCGCTGTCCGCAACCTTCCAGCGCGATGGAATACAACTCGGCGTGAGCGCTGGTTTCGATATCGAGCGACACCAGCTTCAAGGGCGGACGATAGCCAGTGACGGGCTTGAGTTCGCTGTTCAGGAGCGGGCCGTGGTGGCCGGTGCTCTGTGTGTCGCTGTCGCCGCTGAACCACACCGGCGCCGTAATGAAGCGCTCCATCATGTAGCGCTCGGGCGGAAAGACATCGGCTTCGTAGACGTCGACGCCGCCTTGTTTCAGGCGTTTCTCGAAGCCCGTCAATTGCCGGTACTGCGGGCAGTAAAGTCCCATGACCGGTCGATGCTGAAAGTCGCACAGATCGAGCGTTCGTAGATCGAGCGGCGCTTCGCGGCGCAGGATCGTCTCGGCGCGCTCGCGATGTTCGGCGGGAATGAACGCCACCGAAGGCTGTGGGCGCAGGCGGACGTGCCGGGGCCCGCTGTCCGTTGCCAGCCAGAAATCGACCTCCGTGCCGGCGGGCGTGTCCCGCCAATGTCGGGTCAAAATGAAACCCTGTTCAAGCTCAGTCAACTGCCACCTCTAAAACCGGCGTGATCGCCTTGCGCGATTTTACCGCCATGCGCCGCGGGCCGTGACGCCATCCCCGAGCGTTGCCGTGCAGGCTCGATGCGGTGCCCGCGTGCGGCCTTCCTGCACGCTGGATGCAGCCGTGCCGCGCAGTCTGTATGATCGTGGTGCAGCGATTCCTTTCGGCGCACGCCATGCGCCGGCCAAGTCTACTAAGAGTGGAGTGAACGATATGACATTGGGCAAACTTGTTGTTGTCGTCGCAGTAGCTGCAACCAGCCTCGGTGCACAGGCGCAAGTCGCCGGCACGCAACCGCTGAGCGTCACGGTCGAGCAGTCGAATGCACTGCTGAGCGGCTGGAGTGTGAAGAAGAGCATTCTCGGCAAATCGGTATACAACGACCAGAACGCGAAAATCGGCACGGTCCGCGATCTGGTGATCGCGCCGGACGGCTCGCTGTCCGCAGCCATCGTCTCAGCTGGCGGTTTCCTGGGCGTAGCGTCGCACGACGTGGCGGTGCCCATCGCCGCGCTGGACATCCGCGAGGGGAATTTCTATCTGGCTGGCGCTACCAAGGACGCACTGAAGGCGACGCCCGAGTTCCAGTACAACAAGGTCCAGGCGCCGCCGAAGCCTAAAAAGCTGACGGGGCAGTAAATCCTGGAAGCCGGCGCGGTCGCCGGCTGAGCCGCAGGAAGCGGCTCTGGATCGACGCAATCATGGAACAGCGGCGCTCGCCGCGCAAATCGGTTGGTGGGAGAAACCGTTTCGCGTGCGCGGCGCCGCTTTCGCATTTTCAGCGGACCATGCCGCTGAGTTGAGTTTGATTCTAAGCCCTGAATCAGGCCTTTATTCAGGCTTCCAATGCAAGCGTGGCGAATGTGCCCAGCCAGTGCTCACCCATATAGTCACCGGCCACGTGCGGCAGTGCGGTTTGCAGATGCCGCTCGGCTGCATCGAACAATACCGTCCGGCGAATATCGCCTGCCGGCAGTGCGCGCGCCAGCGAACGCTGGCACCATGCGCGGCTGAGATTGAGGCCGTCGAGGTGAGCGATCTTGCCGTCGGTGCGATCCGTCACGGTAACGGGCTCGAACAGCGTGGCGGGTTTTTTCACGCCGAGATCCGGCAGAAAGCGGCCGAACCAGTCGACGAATTGCGCGGGCGGCAAGATGCGGCGCATCAACTCGGCTTCCATGAGTGAAGGCGAGAGGAATTCGTCACCGGCAGGTTCCCATGCCTGACACGCGACGTCGTTCACGAACCAGCGTTCCGCGGTATTCACGACCAGCGCTTCCAGCGAATCACGCGACGTTTGCCGTGCAAAATCCAGCGTCAGCGCCAACGCGAAGGCCATGTTGAAGTGCGTGCCCACGCGCAGCGGGTAGGTTGCTTTCGGCAGGAATTCCTCGAAACGTTCGACAAACGCCTTGGTGAGCGGCGCAAAGGTCTTCGACCAGCGCGCGGCTTCCGAGAGTTTCAGCGAATTGAGTTGCGCGCTGAGCGCGAGCAGCCAGGCCCAGCCATACGGACGCTCGAAACCGCGGTTGTGCGGCAGATCGAGATACGCAAGTTCTCCAGCTACGTTCGCCGCGGTGAAATGCTCGTCGACCACCGCGACGATGCGCGCCGCTTCAGGCAAATCGGGAAAGCGCTCGAGTAGATGCAGAATCAACCAGTAGCCGTGCACGCACGAATGCCAGTCGTAGCTGCCGTAAAAAATCGGATGCAGCGCGCGCGGACCCTGCACGTCCTGCGGTCCGGCGAGCGAATGCGTCAGCTTGTTCGGGTATTCGCGCGTGAGATGGGCGAGCGCGAGGTTGGCGAATTTTGATGCGAATTGGCGAGTGAGTTGAATGGTCATCGGCGCCTCCTCAAAAGCGGAATACACATAGATGTAACAGTATGCTGTTGAGGATCAACAATAGTAAAGCGGTTGGCTTTTGTGACTTGATTATGCCGTTCGGATCTTTCAGCTTCTGCAGCGCAAACGGCACGATAGCGGAGCGCGTGATTCCGGCGAGATCGGAGGGTAAATACTTGAAAACAGCGGTTTTCTGGTAATCTGACGGCCGGCTTTCTACCCAATAATACCCGCCAAATATTCTGAGCGGGCCTTGATGCGCGATCGAGGTTATAAACGAGGTTTCCATGCGAGTCAGCTCTACTTCAGCGACCACCGATACCCCCGTTCCTTACCCGTGGGACCCGAAAAAGGACAGCGCTGATAGCACGCCCGACGTCGAAAGCCTGAAGAAGCAGATGGAAGCGCTCAGCAAACAACTGCAAGAGGCGTGGAAAACGGCGGGGCAGTCGCCGGAAAATCATGCGCGCGTCATGATGCTCACCAGCCAGATTACTGCCTTGCAGCGGGACATCACGCAGATCACGAATACGGGCGCTTCCTCGGCGTCGGCGGCTACGGCCCATGCGGAGATGCTTCGAACGGTTGCCGCAGTTGAAGCCACCTCCAAACAGTCGGGTGCTGTGGAATCCGGTGCTGCGGCCGGAGACGCGACTCAAGCGGCGAATAGTCAGGCGGTGCTCGATGCGTCCGCGTCCGACTCGTCGGCGCAAAACGGTTCTGCACCGTTCCGCTTCGACCATACGGGGACTAACATCGACACGGTTGCGTAGCAGCCGTCTACTTGGGGCGGCGGACCGCCTCCACCATGCGACGACGCCTAAAACAGCTCCAGAATCCGGTGATACATCATCCCGAGTTCTAGCGCCGGCCCCCGCAACGCCGGGCCGCCCGGAAATCGCGCGTGCCGCAACTGCGCGAACAGGTCGAAGGCCGCCGTCTCACCCGCCATCGCTTTGGCAACCACGCGCCCGGCAATACCGGTCAACGCGACGCCATGCCCCGAGAACCCCTGCACATAGAAGTAATTTGGATCGATCGACCCGAAATCGGGCGCGCGATTACGCGTCACGTCGACAAAGCCACCCCATGCATAGTCGATTCTCACATCGCCGAGTTGCGGGAACACGCCGATCATGCGCTGGCGAATCTCTTCGCCAAGCTGCACGGGTGAAGCGCCGGTAGAACTCGCCCGCCCGCCGAACAGCACGCGATGGTCGGCCGACAAACGGAAATAGTCGAGAAAGAAGTTGTTGTCGCAAATCGCCTCGCGCCCTTTGATGAGCGCATCCGCGCGCTCTTTGCCGAGCGGTTCCGTTGCAACGATATACGACGCGATCGGCGCGATGCGCGCGGCCACCGGCGCGGGCAGCACGTCGCCGATCGTGGCGTTGCCGCACGCCGCGACAAAACGGCAGCGCACTTCACCGCGAGCGGTCCGTACGACAGGCCGAGTACCGCGCACGACCTCGATCACCGGCGAATGCGCGAACAGTTGCGCGCCTTGGCGGCGCGCCGCCTCCGCGAGACCGAGGCAGTATTTGAGCGGATGCAGATGGCCGGAAAACGGATCGTAGACCCCGGCCAGGTAGCGCTTCGAAGCGACGCGTGAACGGACCTCGTCGGTATCGAGCCACGAGAGTTTCGTATAACCCCAGCGTTGCGAAGCCGCTTCCATCCACGAACGCAAATCGGGCACGCGTTTCGGTTTGGTGGCGACCGTCAGATAGCCGGACGTGAAATCGCAGTCGATGCCGTAGCGTTCGATGCGCTCGCGCACCAGCGCCACGCCTTCCACCGACATCGCCCACGCGGCGCGCGCGCCGTCGAGACCGAGCTGGCGCTCCATGATCTCGTCTTTCGCGAAACCCACCAGCGTCTGCCCGCCGTTGCGGCCTGACGCGCCCCAGCCGGGACGATGCGCATCGAGCACGACCACCGACAAACCGCGCGCCCGGCACTCCAGCGCCACCGACAAACCGGAGAAGCCCGCGCCGATCACGCACACGTCGGCTTCCAGCGAGCCGTCGAGCGTGGGGTCGTCGGCGAGCGGACGGGCGGCGCTCGCTTCGTAGTAGGAGTTGGCGATCAGCGCATCGGCACGGCGGTCGAGCGTGTTAAGTGTGTTGAGGCCGGGAGTCGCAGTGTTCATCAAAGCAGGTCCTTCATTCGATACCAGGCCATCGCGAGTACGAGGGCAGGGGTGCGCAGTGTAGCGCCGCCGGGGAAGTCGCGGTGACGAATCTTGCCGAACAGATCGAAGCGCGACGCCTGGCCGTCGATCGCCTCGGCGATCAGTTTACCCGCGAGACCGGTGGTGTTCACGCCGTGCCCCGAGAAGCCTTGCGCGAAATACACGGTCGGCGAGAGCCGGCCGAAATGCGGCGCGCGGTTCATGGTGATATCGACGAAACCGCCCCACGCATAGTCGATTTTCACATCGTCGAGTTGCGGGAAAGTTTTCAGCATGTCGCGGCGCATCGCTTCGCCGAGATTGCGCGGCGCGAGTTTCGAATAACTCACCTTGCCGCCCCACAGCAAGCGGTTATCGGGCGCGGGGCGGAAGTAGTCGAGCACGAAGCGGCTATCGCACACGGCGGCTTTGGCGGGCATCAGCGCTTCGGCGCGATCGGGATCGAGCGTTTCGGTGGCGATCACGTAGGTGCCGACCGGCATGATCTTGTTCGCCACGTCCGGTGCAAGCTGTCCGAGGTACGTGTTGCAGGCGAGCACGACGAAGCGCGCCCGCACCTGGCCGCGCGCGGTTTCGGCGACATGTCGGCCGTTTTCTTCACGCAAGGACGTGACGCAACTGTCTTCGAAAATCCGCACGCCGGCTTCGCGTGCCGCGCGCGCCAGACCTAGCGTGTAATTCAACGGATGCAGGTGGCCACTGTCCGCGTCGAACAGGCCGCCCAGGTAGCGCTGTGATTGCACATAGTTGCCCACGCCGTCAGCGTCGACGTAACGGAAGCGGTCGTAGCCGAAGCGCTGTTGCGCTTCGTCACGCCATTTTTGCAGCGCGTCGGTATCGCGCGGTTTATTCGCCGCGGTCAGATAGCCGATGGTCAGATCGCAGTCGATCTGATGCCTGGCGACGCGTTCCTTGACGATGTCGAGGGTTTCGATCCCCATGTCCCAAACACGCTTCACGTCGTCCGCGGGCATGTACTTCGCGAACGTATCGATGTCGCACGCAAAGCCGCCGATCAACTGGCCGCCGTTGCGGCCGCTCGCCGCCCATCCGACTTTCGATGCTTCGAGCACCGCGACCGAATGGCCGCGTTCGGCAAGATTGAGCGCCGCGGAAATGCCGGTCAGTCCCGCGCCGATCACGCAAACGTCGACGGTAATCGTTTCGTCGAGCGCGGGATGGCGGGTGGTGTCGTTGGCGGTGGCGGCGTAGTACGAGGCGACGTGAGGCTGGTTCGAGAATCGGAGCATAGGCAGAGCATGCGGAAAGAGCCTATGCGCGTGGCCTTTTTCGACAGCAAGGCCACGCGCCGGCAAGTCGGATTAGAACGAGTAGATGAACTGGGTCGCGAGCAGGTCGTTGGACTTGCCATACGAACCGTCGTTCTTCAGGAACACCTGCTTGTTGGCCCAGTCGTGGCGGTATTCCACCTTGACCGTGATCTGCTGGGTCGGATAGAACAGCAGGTCGAGCGAAACGTCTTGGCGGGTCGCGCCCTTGCATTCGAAGCCGAGGCCGCCGTTCGCCTGCGAATTGGCGAGACAGTCCGCGCCGATACCGAAGCCGTTCGCCGTGTCCATGCCGTTGCCGTTCAACGCGATGCCACCGCCGCCGCCGCCGTTCTTGCTGTCGACCAGCAGGTCATAACGCACGGTCGCGCCCATACGGCCCACCACCGGCAGATTGAACTTGCGGTGCGCGAGCAGCGACAGGCCATACCACTGTGCCTGGCCGCCGTTGTACGCGGCGTTCTGCTGTTGACCGTAGTCGAGTTCGGCGTTGTACTGCACATCGGCGAGCGTGTAGGTCAGGTCGGCTTCGGTGAAGAAGAACGTGCCGCCCGAGCTCGGCGACTGGCCGCCTACGCCGTAGCTGACCGCGCCGTTCGCGTCGATCGAGCTAGGCAAGGTCTGACGGCCGATGTTGAACGAACCGCCGATATCCAGTGCGCTCGACCACGTGTAGTCGGTACGTGCGGTGAAGGTCGGGATCTTGTTGCTGGTCGTGATCGGATCGCCCAGTGCGTTGGTGCCCGTCTGCGTGACTGCGCCGAACGTGCGGTACTGTTCGTTGCCGAGGAAGAACTTCCACGCCCAGTTGCCGGCGGTGTAGTTCGCGCCGATCCCGACATAGCTGCCCGGATCCGAGAAGTCGTACAGCAGGTTGTGCGTAAGCGTGAGCATCTGATTCGACTGCTGCACTTCATAGCCGCCGAAGCTCGGGATCAAACCGGCCACGAGTGTCGTGGTCGCCGTCAACGGCACATTGACCACGGCCGTATTCAGAATGTTGTTGCCGATATCGCCGTGCGAGTTCTGCAGCAGCGTAATGCCGTTGCCGCGGTTCGGCATCAAGGTGATCTCGGCCGACGGCGCCATCGGGCCGACACCGAAGGTCTTCTTGATGTCGAGGTACAGATCGCCGAACGTGCTGTTGAAGTAGTTGTAGCTGCTTTCGTGGTTCGCGAACAGGAACGACGAGCTGCTCTGCGCACGGTTATAGAGGTAGGTCGGATCGATATAGCCCGTCACCGACAAACCGGCGATCGGTCCGGTCTGCGCCGCGTCTTCGAGCGAATCGACCTTCAACTGCTGATTGGCGATCTGTTGCTTCATCGCCGTCACGTCGTCGTTGGTCAGCGTCGCCTGAGCCTTGCCGTAATCAGGCGACGAGACATCCACCGGCGCGGCCACCACCGCCGGGGCGGGGGCCGCAGTCGCCGCCGTCGCCGCGGCGGCTGCCTTCGGCTTGGTGGCGACTTCGGCGCGCAACTGTTTTACCTCCTTTTGCAGTGCATTCAGTTGCGCCTGGAGCGCCTTGATCTGGTCGCTGGTGGCGTCCGCCATGGCTATGCCAGGCAGACTCCCCGCCACCAACAGACAGATAAGCTTTCTTCTCATTCAAATTCTCCTTATTGGTCGTATTGCGAAAGGACTTCTTATGCGCGTGCCGTATCGAGCGACTTTCGTACGGCGGCTTGTTGTGGTGCCGCGGGCAAGGGGTCGGCGGCTTCGGCGAGTGCGAAAGCCATTTGCATGTCGCGGTTGCGCTTGCGTTCGCGCAACTGCATCCAGCGGTTCACGGCAATCACGCCGATCGTCACCGTGGTGATGAAGATCGTGGCGAGCGCATTCATTTCCGGATTCAGGCCGAGACGCACACGCGAGAACACCACGAGCGGCAGCGTGGTCGAGCCGGGACCGGAGAGGAACGCGGAGAGCACGAGGTCGTCGAAAGACAGCGTGAACGACAGCAGCCAACCCGACATCAGCGCCTGCGAGATCAGCGGCAGGGTGATCAGGAAGAACACCTTGAAGGGCGTGGCGCCGAGATCGAGCGCGGCTTCTTCGAGCGACTTGTTGAGCTCCTTCACCCGCGATTGCACGATGATCGCCACATACGACACGCACAGCATCACGTGGCCGATCCAGATCGTGAAGAGCCCGCGCCCCTTCGGCCAGCCGAGCATCTGTTCGAGCGCGACGAACAGCAGCAGCAGCGAGATGCCCTGAATCACTTCAGGAATCACGAGCGGCGCGTTGATCATGCCGGCGAACAGCGTGAAGCCGCGAAAGCGTCCGAAGCGCGCGAGCACGAAACCGGCCCACGTACCGATCACAACCGAGGCGCACGCGGTCAACAGACCGATCTTCAGCGAAAGCCATGCGGCGTTCAGCAGTTCGCCGTCCTGCAAGAGCGCGCCGTACCATTTGAGCGAGAAGCCGGACCACACCGTGACGAGCTTCGACTCGTTGAACGAATACACCACCAGGCTGATGATCGGAATGTAGAGAAACAGAAATCCGAACGTCAGCACGCTATTGGAAAGCGTCTTATTAGGCTTGATCATTTCGCGCCCTCCAGTTCCTTGACCTGGTAGTACTGGAACACGGCCATCGGCACGAGCAGCAGTAGCACCATCGCGACGGTGACGGCGGATGCCATCGGCCAGTCCATATCGTTGAAGAATTCATCCCACATCACGCGGCCGATCATCAGCGTGTCGGCACCGCCGAGCAGTTCCGGAATCACGTATTCGCCGACCGCCGGAATGAACACCAGCAGACTGCCGGCGATAATGCCGTTCTTGGAGAGCGGCAACGTGATGCGCGTGAACGCGGTCCACGGTTTGCAACCGAGGTCGTAAGCGGCTTCGAGCAGCGTCAGGTCCATCTTCACGAGGTGCGCATACAGCGGCATCACCATGAAGGGCAGGTACGAATAGACCATGCCGATATAGACGCCAATATCCGTGTGGTAGAGGCGCAACGGCGAATGAATCATGCCCATCGCCATCAGCGTGTGATTGAGCAGGCCGTCGTCCTTCAGGATGCCGATCCACGCGTAGACGCGAATCAGGAAGGACGTCCAGAACGGCAGCATCACACCCATCATCAACAGGTTGCGTTTGGTCGGCTCCGAGCGCGCGATGTAGTACGCAATCGGATAGCCGATCAGCAGACAGAAGAAGGTCGAGACCGCGGCCATCTTCAGCGAGCTGAGATACGTGGCGACGTACAGGTCGTCCTGCAGCAGGAACGCGTAGTGGCTGAGTTGCATGGCGAAATGCACCATGCCGTCCTTGATCGACACGAGATCCGTGTACGGCGGAATGCCGAGACGCAGATCGGCGAAACTGATCTTCAGCACCAGCACGAACGGCAACGCGAAGAACACGGTAAGCCAGAGGAACGGCACGCCGATCACGGTCGTGCGGCCCGACGGTACCAGCATCGACAGGCGTTTTTTCAGCGAGCCGAACAGGCGGCTGCCGGACGGCGCACCGAGCGCCGCGGGGGAGGAGGTAGTGGGATTGCTCATTGCGTCAGCACCACGCCGCTAGCCGGCGACCAGTAGACGAACACGTCGTCGTTATAGGAGGGCGCACCTTCGGCCATCAGGTGCGAGCTGGAGAGATTCGACACGACGGTCTTGCCGCTTGGCAGGCGCACGTGATACAGCGAATAGCTGCCCATGTACGCGACATCGGAAACCACGCCGCGCGCCCAGTTGTGCGGCGTCGACGGTTTGTCGAGCGATACCTTGATGCGCTCCGGACGCACCGAAATGCCCACCGGCATACCGAGCGGCCCGGTAATGCCGTGGCTCACGTAGATATGCGATTCGAGGTCTTCGCTTTCAACGAAAATGTGATCCGGTTCGTCCGCGACCACCGTGCCTTCGAACAGGTTGGTCGAGCCGATGAATTCGGCGGAGAAGCGGCTATTCGGAAACTCATAGACCTGGCTCGGCGAGCCGATCTGCACGATGCGGCCTTCGCTCATCACGGCTAGGCGCCCGGCCATCGTCATGGCTTCCTCCTGATCGTGCGTGACCATTACGCAGGTCACGTCGACCTTCTCGATGATGTTCACGAGTTCGAGCTGGGTCTTCTGGCGGATCTTTTTATCGAGTGCCGACATCGGCTCGTCGAGCAGCAGCAGCTTGGGGCGCTTGACGAGTGAACGCGCGAGCGCCACACGCTGCTGCTGGCCGCCTGACAGTTGATGCGGCTTACGCTGCGCGTATTTGCTCATCTGCACGAGATTGAGCGCATCGGCGACGCGTTCCTTGATCTCGTTCTTCGGCGTGCCTTCCTGCTTCAGGCCGAAGGCGATGTTCGCCTCCACGCTCATGTGCGGGAAGAGGGCGTACGACTGGAACATCATGTTGACCGGCCGCTTGTACGGCGGCATCGCAGCGAGATCTTCGCCGTCGACGAAAATGCGCCCGGACGTCACCGTCTCGAGCCCCGCGAGCATGCGCAGGAGCGTGGACTTGCCGCAGCCGGAACTGCCGAGCAGCGCGAACAACTCGTTCTTGGCGATGCTCAGGTTGACGTTGTCGACAGCGGTGCTGTCGCCGAATTTCTTCACGACATTTTCAATGCGAACGAATTCGTCCGATTTCGATTTTGTCGTCACTGCGGGGCGGGCCATCTGGGTGGCGCCGGCTGCGCTTTTTGAGGTCGTCGAGTTCATGATGTAACCGTTCCTTGCGGATCGCGGGCGCAAGTGTCTCCATACGAGGCGCGGGAAGCGTCTCGCAACGTGCGCTGCGATCGGAAAACATGGGACTGCGCGCGGATGGGACTTTAAAAAAGCGCGCAGGCTGACTACCGTTACTGCTATTCATGCGCTCAGGGATCGAGCGATCCCTGAGCGCGGGATCAATAATCGATTTGAATGACTGGATTAATGGCCGGTTTTAAGCTGCGCCCAAAGACGGTTTTCAAGGCGCAGAATGTCGGTCGGCATCGGCTTCATGAGCGTCATCTTGCTCAGCACTTCATCGCCCGGATAAACGGTCTTGTCCTGTGCGACAGCCGGCGTCACGAACTGACGTGCGGCCTTGTTCGCGGTCGGGTAGAACACTTCGTTGGTGATCGCGGCGTTGACCTTCGGGTCCGAGATGTAGTTGATCCACTTCAACGCGGCTTCAGGATGCGGCGCGTCTTTCGGGATCACCATCACGTCGAACCACAGCAGGCCGCCTTCTTTCACGTTCGAGAACTTGATCTGGTACGAGCGCTTGGCTTCTTCGGTACGGCGGCTGGCAATGCCGACGTCGCCCGACCAGCCCAGCGCGACGCACACGTCGTTATTGGCGAGGTCGTTGATGTAGCCGGACGAATTGAATTGGGTGATATACGGGCGGATCTTTTTCAGCACTTCGAACGCGGCCTGATAGTCGGCGGGGTTCGTGCTGTTCGGATCCTTGTGCATGTATTGCAGCGTGGCGGCGAACACGTCGACGGCCTGATCGAGGATCGAAACGCCGCAACTTTTCAGCTTGGAGAGATTGGCCGGATCGAAAACCAGCGCCCAGCTATCAACCGGTGCATTGGCGCCGAGCGCTTTCTGCACGGCCTGCACGTTGTAACCGATGCCGTCCGTACCGTATGCCCAAGGCACGCCGTACTGGTTGCCCGGGTCCGCGTCGGCAATCATCTTCATCAGCACGGGGTCGAGATTCGCGAGGTTCGGCAACTTCGATTTGTCGAGCTTCTGGTACACGCCGGCCTGAATCTGCTTGGCCATGTAGTTCGAGGTCGGCACCACGATGTCGTAACCCGAGCTGCCGGCGAGCAGTTTCGCCTGTAAGGTGTCGTCGCTATCGTAGTTGTCGTATTTGACCTTGATGCCGTCCTGCTTTTCGAAGTTCGGAATCGTATCCTTCGCGATGTAGTCCGACCAGTTATACACATTCAGTTCCGTGTCGGCCGCAAGGGCCGGCGTAACCGACAGCGCCGCAAAACCCGTGAAGGCGAGAAGCGCGGCCCCCGCGACCGCATGACGAAGATGACTAACGCTCATGGTTTTTTCCCTTGATGTGAAGAACCGGCATGGGCGTGATTTGTGGGTGTGCTCATGCCGGAACGGACTGCCGTTACGAAATGCCGAGTTGTTGTGCTGTCGCATCGATGGCTTTTTTGGCCTTCGAGACGATTTCGTCGATTTCCAGCTTGTTGATCACGAGCGGCGGTGACAGCAGCATGCGGTCGCCAGTGGCGCGCATGATGAGGTTGCCGTTGAAGCAGAAGTCGCGGCAGATCGTGCCGACGTCGCCGCCATTGGCGAAGCGCTTGCGCGCCTTTGGATCCTCTGCGAGTTGCAAACCGGCCACCAGCCCCGCACCGGAGATTTCGCCGATGATCGGGTGATTGGCGAAGGTCTCGCGCAGTTGCTTCTGGAAGTACGGGCCGGTGTCGTTCTTGACGCGTTCGACGATCTTCTCGTCGCGCAGCAGCTTGAGGTTGGCGAGCGCGACGGCGGCCGCGACCGGGTGACCCGAATACGTGAGACCGTGATTGAAGTCGCCGTTTTCGATAATCGCCTTGGCGACGCGGTCATGCAGGCCGACCGCGCCCATCGGCACATAGCCGCTCGTCAGGCCTTTCGCCAGCGTGATCAGATCCGGTTCGAAGCCGAAGTGCTGATGTGCGAACCATTCGCCGGTGCGGCCGAAACCGCCGATCACTTCGTCGGCGACCAGCAGAATGTCGTACTTGCGGCAGATGCGCTGGATTTCCGGCCAATACGTCGGAGCCGGGAAGATTACGCCGCCCGCTCCCTGGAAAGGCTCACCGATGAACGCGGCGACGTTGTCCGCGCCGATTTCGAGAATCTTCGCTTCCAGTTGCTGCGCACGGGCCAGCGCGAACTCTTCCGGCGTCAGGTTGCCTTCTGCTTCGCCGAAGAAATAGGGCTGGTCGATATGCACGATGTTCTCGACCTTCGAAGGCATCTGTTCATGCATGTAGCCCATGCCGCCGAGCGTGCCGCCCGCGATCGTCGAACCGTGATAGCCGTTCTTGCGCGAGATCACGAATTTCTTCGAGTGCTTGTTTTGAGTCGCCCAGTATTGATGGACGATGCGCAGCACCGTATCGTTGCCTTCCGAACCGCTGTTGCAGTAAAAGAAGTGATTGAACGGTTCGGGCGCCAACTCCGCGAGCAACGCCGACAGCTCGATTACAGGCGGGTGCGTCGTCTTGAAGAAGGTGTTGTAGTAGGGCAGTTCCTGCATCTGCTTGTACGCGGCGTCGGCCAGTTCCTTGCGGCCATAACCGACGTTCACGCACCACAGGCCGGCCATGCCGTCGATCACCTTGTTGCCTTCCGAGTCCCACAGATACACGCCTTGCGCCTTGACGATCACGCGGCTGCCGCTGCGATTGAGCGAGCCCATATCCGAGAACGGATGGATGTGGTGCGCGGCGTCCAGTGCGCGGTATTCTGCGGTGCTGCGTTGTTGTTGCGCGGCTTGTGCTGCCTGTGCGCTCGCGGCCGGCTGGGCCGGTTGCACGTAAGCGACTTCTTCAGTTCTGTAGCTCATACTGCCTCCAATTTTTTTGCGTTTGCCTTACACGTGCAGCAGCAAATGCCGGCGTTCCCACGAACTGATCACGCGGAAAAACGCTTCATATTCGGTTTCCTTCAGAGCGAGGTAGGCTTTGACGAACTTTTCGCCCAGCACTTCGGCGATCGGCTCGCACGCGCCCATCAGCGTCAAACCCTCTTCGAGATTGCGCGGCAACTGGTAGGGCAATTCGTAACCGTCGCTGAGCAGCGGCTCGGTGGCTTCGAGCTTCTGCGTCATGCCGAGATAGCCCGCGGCGAGTGTCGCGGCAATCGCCAGATATGGGTTGCAGTCCACGCCCGGAATACGGTTTTCGATGCGGCGCGCAGCCGGCCCCGAATGCGGAATCCGGAAACCTACCGTGCGGTTGTCATAACCCCATGCCACGTTGATCGGCGCAGCCATGAAGCGCGACAGACGACGATACGAGTTGATATACGGCGCGAAGATCGGCATCAACGCAGGCGTGTACTTCTGCAAGCCAGCGATATAGCCCGTGAACAGCGACGTCGGTTTGCCATCCGGGCCGGTGAAGAGGTTGTGGCCGGTTTCTTCGTCGACGAGGCTTTGATGCATGTGCATGGCCGAGCCCGGTTCACCTTCCATCGGCTTGGCCATGAAGGTCGCGTACATCTTGTGGCGCAGCGCGGCTTCCCGCACCGTGCGCTTGAAGAGGAACACGCTGTCGGCGAGCTTGAGCGGATCGCCGTGCATGAAGTTGATTTCCATCTGCGCGGCGCCGACTTCGTGAATCAGCGTGTCGACTTCCAGTTCCTGCACCTCGCAGTACTCGTAGATGTCTTCGAAGAGCGGGTCGAATTCGTTGACGGCTTCGATCGAGTACGCCTGACGGCCGGTTTCCGGGCGACCGGTACGGCCGATAGGCGGTTGCAGCGGCAGGTCCGGGTCCTTGTTCATATCGACCAGATAGAACTCGAGCTCGGGTGCGATGACCGGCTTCCAGCCTTTGGCTTTATAGAGTTCGAGCACGCGGCGCAGTACGCGGCGCGGCGAGATCGCGACGGGCGTGCCGTCGAAGTGAACGCAATCGTGAATCACCTGAGCGGTCGGATCGACGGCCCACGGAATCATGCGGATGGTGCTGGCGTCGGGCACGCACACCATGTCCGGATCAGTCACGCCGGTGAGCGTGCCGTCTTCCGGATAGTCTCCTGTGACGGTCTGGATCATCACCGCCTGCGGCAAGCGCATGGACTCGCCGGATTCGAATTTGCTGCGCGGAATGATCTTGCCGCGCGCGATCCCGGCCATATCCGGAATGATCGCTTCGATTTCGGTGACACGGTTCTTCTTCAGAAAATCGTCGATGTCATGCATGTTTATTCTCTCAGTTTTGGTGCGCGACCGGCTCAGGCATGCGTGGCAGCGGCGGATGCCGCGCCATAGCCGGCCTTGGTGCGCATTCGATCGCGGCAGGCGTCGCCGAACGCCCGAAAGATCGCGGTAGATAGTGCGTCGTTGGCATGCTTCCACTCCGGGTGCCACTGCACACCCAGCGCGAACGCGCGCGCATCTTTCACGCTCACCGCTTCGATCAAGCCGTCCGGCGCGGTGGCTTCGGCCGTGAGGCCCACGCCCAACCGCTCGACGCCCTGGCCGTGCAAGGAATTCACACGCGCTTCATTCGTGCCGCCCGCGAGGCGCTGCAACAAGCCGCCCTGCGTCAGCGTGATCGAATGCGACGGTGCGTATTGCACGTCGAGGTCGTCTTCCTTGTTCTCGCGATGGTCGTTCAGACCCTCCACCGCGTGAACGCTTTGATGCAACGTCCCACCGAAAACCACGTTCATTTCCTGGAAGCCCCGGCAGACGGCCAGCACCGGCACGCCGGCGGCGATCGCCGCGCGCATCAGCGGCAGCGTCGTCGCATCGCGTGCGGCGTCGTGCAGCGTGCCCGGCGCGCTGTGATGGCCGCCGTAGCGGTGCGGCTCGACGTTCGAATAGCTGCCTGTAAACAACAGGCCGTCGACCGTCGCCAGCACGTCTTCGGCGGGCTGACGCTCGCCGAGCGCAGGCAGCAACATGGCCAGCGCCTGTGAACCGTCCACGATCGCGGCGATGTATTTCTCGCCGACCACGTGCGACGGGTGGACTCCCATCATCGTTCTGTCGGCACTGATGCCGACCAGGGGTTTGTTTCGCATAACGAATAGACGTGTGTGTTCCCCGCGGGACGCGGCATGAACAACGTTAAACACAGCGCGGCACGATTCAGCAGCCGTGCGCCGTGCGCAAGGCCACCGGGTAGTGCAGGCGGTCGTCGTCAACTGAGACGCGCCGCGCGTGATAGTCAGATGGGCTGTTCGATTCGATCCGCTGCGGTGCGCAACTTTTCCGAAGAGCGTGAAACGCGCAGGCGGCAGACGGCACCGCACATGCAGGAACGCACGGCTCGAAAGAGCGCGCTCACGCAAACGGATGAATCGAACGGCGAAAAGGGGGAGGCGCTACGGCAGCAGCGAGGCGACTTCGTCCGTGCGCACGGCAATGAAGGCGCGCGCGGAGATAGAGTTGTGGCGTCGAACTGAACGGCGGGACAGGATCGTGAAGACGGACAGAAAGCGGCGGAACGCAAGGCTGCCGCTGCTGCCGTCGGCGATGGCGCCGTCAGCGCGAGGACAACTCGCCTGACTACGATTCCATCTCACCAAAGGGCCTCGGACTCTCACGATTACACTCGACTGGCGACGTTGAAAGTATTGAACGGCCTGCTCGAAATCCGCACGGGGGCGTTTAAAGAAACAGGACGCTGGGTTGATCGCCTTGAACCTAAGCGAATTGAATTCGCTGCGCCGCGAAGCACACTTGGGTGCCCCGTGACATCGGCATGACGATCGCCTGGGAACCAGCATATACGAGCCAATAAAGCCGTCAAACCCTTTTTGATAAAACATTTATCAGGGCTTTCCCGAGGGCGCGGCTAGAATCCCGCCCATTGGGAACGTTCGTTGCGTCATTCATATTTCGGAAACCTTTCAGGGTTTTCCCCAGCGGCGCAACAATCAAAGTGATTAGAATATTCAACACTCGCGGGCACCTCTCGTTGCCCAAGTCATGTGGTCCATTCATCTGGTCACTTAGCGCCCCGATCGTCTTCAATGTCAGAGAACCTAGCGATGTCCATAGAAGTAGCGACCCGTCTGCAATACATCCGCAAGAAGAACGGCTTGTCCCAGCGTGAACTGGCGAAACGGGCGGGAGTGACAAATGGCACGATCTCGCTGATCGAACAGAATCGCGTGAGCCCCTCGGTCGGCTCGTTGAAGAAACTGCTCGAATGCATACCCATGAGTCTCGCCGAATTCTTCACCTTCGAAGTGGAAGCGGAGCGTTCGGTGGTGTCGCGCCGTGCCGACATGCCGAACCTCGGCAATGAGTCGATCGAGTTCTATCTCGCGGGTTCGAGCGTGAAAGACCGCAATATGGGCATTCTGCGCGAGGTCTATCAGCCGTTGTCGGACACGGGGCCGGAAATGCTGGAGCACGAAGGGCACGAGGGCGGGGTAGTGGTGAGCGGTCAGATCGAACTGACAGTGGACGGCACCACGTGGCTGCTCGACCCCGGTGACAGCTACTATTTCGAAAGCCGTCTTCCGCACCGTTTTCGCAATCCCAGCGCGGAGCATCTCTGCGAGATCGTGTCGGCCAATTCGCCGCCCACCTTCTGAAGACTCCGCGCCAACGCGCCTCGACTCGACTCAGTGCCGTAGTTCGGTGCCGCATGAAGTCGATGCAGGTTCGCGTCGAGCGCATAACATTGAGGCATCCTGATGGACAAGAAATCTCTCGCTTTCTGGCAAGACAAGGCCGCTACGCTATCGATCGAAGGCCGCGCGTTTATCGACGGCGAATACCGTGATGCCGAAGGCGGCCGCACGTTCGACTGCCTGAGCCCGATCGACGGCAAACTGCTCGCCAAGGTCGCCGACAGCGGCGCGGCCGAGGTCGACGCTGCCGTGGCCGCCGCGCGCCGCGCGTTCGACTCTGGCGTGTGGGCGGGCCTCAACCCGCGTCAACGCAAGGCCGTGCTGCTGCGCTGGGCCGCGTCGATTCGCGAGCACATGGACGAACTCGCGTTGCTCGAAACGCTCGACGCCGGCAAGCCGATCGCCGATACCACCAGCGTGGACGTGCCGGGCGCGGCGTATTGCGTCGAATGGTTCGCTGAAGCGATCGACAAGGTTGGCGGCGAAGTCGCGCCGGCCGATCATCATCTGGTCGGACTCGTCACGCGCGAGCCGATCGGCGTGGTGGCTGCGGTCGTGCCGTGGAACTTCCCGATTCTGATGGCGTCGTGGAAATTTGGCCCGGCGTTGGCGGCGGGCAATAGCGTGGTGCTCAAGCCGTCGGAGAAATCGCCGCTCACCGCGATCCGACTCGCGCAACTCGCACTGGACGCAGGCATTCCCGCCGGCGTGTTCAACGTCGTGCCGGGCGCGGGTGAGCCGGGCAAGCTGCTGGCGCTGCATCAGGACGTGGACTGTCTCGCCTTTACCGGCTCGACCAACGTCGGCAAGCTGATCATGCAGTACGCGGGACAATCGAACCTGAAACGCGTGTGGCTCGAACTCGGCGGCAAGTCGCCGAACATCGTGATGCCGGATTGCCCGGATATGGATCGCGCGGCGAATGCGGCGGCGGGTGCGATCTTCTACAACATGGGTGAAATGTGTACCGCGGGTTCGCGCCTGCTCGTGCATCGCGACATCAAGGACGCGTTCCTCGACAAGCTGGTCGCCGCGGCGCGCAGCTATACGCCGGGCAATCCGCTCGACCCGAAAACGTCGATGGGCGCGATCGTCGACAAGGTTCAGCTCGAACGTGTGCTCGGCTATATCGAGGCAGGCCGCGCCGAAGCCAAACTGTTGCTCGGCGGTGCGCGCGTGAAAGAGGAAACGGGCGGCTTCTATATCGAGCCGACCATCTTCGAAATTCCGGCTTCCGGCGCGAAGGTCGCGCGAGAGGAAATCTTCGGGCCGGTGTTGTCGGTGATCACGTTCGACACGGTCGAAGAGGCGATCAGGATCGCTAACGACAGCGAGTATGGTCTGGCCGCCGCGGTCTGGACTTCGAACCTGACCACGGCGCACGAAGTGTCACGCCAACTCCGCGCCGGCACCGTGTGGGTCAATTGCTACGACGAAGGCGGCGACATGAACTTCCCGTTCGGCGGCTATAAGCAATCGGGCAACGGCCGGGACAAGTCGCTGCATGCTTTGGAGAAATACACCGAACTGAAGTCCACGCTGGTGCGGCTGCGCTAAAGGATTCGCGAAGCCAGCGCGGCGCCGCGTGTGATGCGCGCCGTCGCGTTCCCAATGAATCCGAAGCCGGCGTTGCGCGTGCCTTCGAAGCTTCGCGCGCCGCGCCGGACTGTCTATAGGTATCAGGTCATCCATGACTGAACTCGTCTACGGCGACGGCGCGATCCGCCGTGCGTCGCTTTATGGCTCGTCGATCGAAAACACTTATGCGGGCGTGCTGTCGTTCATGCGCCGCAAGTACACGCGTGAACTCGACGGCGTCGACGTCGTGGTCTCCGGCGTGCCGCTCGATCTGGCCACTACGTTTCGCCCGGGCGCGCGTCTCGGGCCCGCGGCGGTGCGCGCGGCCAGCGTGCAGTTGTCGGAGTTGCATCCATATCCGTGGGGTTTCAATCCGTTCGACGACCTCGCCGTGACCGACTATGGCGATTGCTGGTTCGACGCGCACAATCCGCTCACGATCAAGGAATCCATCGTCGAGCATGCGCGTACGATCCTGCGCTCGGACGCGAAGATGCTTACGCTCGGCGGCGATCACTACATCACCTATCCGCTGTTGATCGCGCACGCGGAGAAGTACGGCAAGCCGCTCTCGCTGATTCATTTCGACGCCCATTGCGACACCTGGGCCGACGACAGTCCCGACAGCCTGAACCACGGCTCGATGTTCTACAAGGCGGTGAAGGATGGCCTGATCGATCCGAAGACCTCGGTGCAGATCGGCATTCGCACATGGAACGACGATTTCATGGGCATCAATATTCTCGATGCCGCCTGGGTCCATGAGAATGGCACACGAGCGGCAGTGGAGCGCATCGTGTCGATTGTGGGGGCACGTCCCGCATATTTGACTTTCGATATCGACTGTCTCGATCCGGCGTTCGCACCGGGCACGGGTACGCCGGTCGCGGGCGGTTTGTCGTCGGCGCAGGGATTGGCGATCGTGCGCGCGCTCGGCGCGTTGAATCTGGTGGGCGCGGACGTCGTCGAAGTCGCGCCGGCATACGACCAGAGCGAAATCACGGCGATTGCCGCCGCGCATATTGCGTGCGATCTGCTGTGTCTGTGGCGCCAACGCAAGGTTGCTGGACGCGAGGCTTAGACGCGTCCAACCTTCCTGCCAATCGATGCAAAAAAACCAGCTCAGCCCATCGACGAAGAACGTTCGGGCTGGCGCCGGCCTTCGCGCAAGCCGAGCGTGTAGACCACCAGCGCGCCGCTCATCAGCGCGAGTTGCCACATCAGCATATCGCTGCCCTGCGCGTTCATCGCGAAGCCCGCGGCGAGCGGCCCCACGATCGAACTCGCGGTGAAGGTAAGCGACAACAGCCGCATGTTCCGTGTGAGCGCGGCCTTGTCGCTGCAAGCCGCCGTGTACATGCCGAGTGTGATGAACGAGCTGTTCATGCCGCCGAGCAAGAGCGCGCTCGCGGCCGCGAGCCACGATGCGGGCACGGCCAGCGCGAAGCCGCAGATCGCCAGTGTGCTGAGCGCGGCGCACACGATCACCGTGGCCGCGAGCCCTGCGCGATCGGCCAGCCAGCCGACCGGAAATTGCAGCGCCATGCCGCCGACGCCGAATAGCGTCAGCAGGGTGGCGGTTTGCGTGGCGCTGAGGCCGTGCGCGTCGGCGAACAGCGGGAAGAGGCCGTAAAGCGCGCCGTCGCCGATTCCGCCCGCTGCGATGACCACCATGCCGAGGCTCACCAGCGGGCCGATGAGGATGCGCCGTTGAGTGCTTTCTCTTCGCGCAGGCCGTGCTTCTTGCAAAGCAGGCCGTTTCTCGTCCGATGCGGTTAGCCAGAGCGGCAGCGCGGCGGCGAACGTGAAGGCCGCACCGGCCGCGAACGTGATGCGTCCATCGACATCGCACCACACTGCGAGCGCCGGTCCGATGACGCCCGCCGTGGCGATCAGTGCTTCGTGCACGCCCACCACACGTCCGCTCGATTTTGCGGGGACCAGACCGTACAGCCAGGTTTCGTTGGCAATCCAGCGCAAACCGATGCCGAGCCCCGTCAACAGACCAGGCACGAGCCACAGCGGCCACGACAGCGCGCTCATCGTGGCGAACGCCACGAGCGTGGCCAGCAGACCCAGCGACACGGTACGTTTCGCGCCGATGCGCGCCATCAGCCACGGCGCGATCAGCAAGCCGGCCAGCATGCCGGTCCATTGCGAAGCGGAGAAGAGGCCGGCGCGTGGCGCATCCAGGCCGCGATGGGCGAGCCACACCGGCAGCACCATGAAGCCGATGCCGAACTGGCCGACCTGCGAGAGCGCCGACACCGCGGTCAATGCCGCGATTGCCGGCCAGCGCACCGGCGCGGCGGATTTCATGTGCCGCTCCGCGCGGGCATGGGCAGCCCCTGTTCGCTGCATTCGACCGGACAGCCGGCTTTCAGGCACGGGCCGTCGTCACACAGGCGGCACAGTTGCATCGCGTGCGCGGAGTCGCGGGTCTCGTTCCACAAGATCTTGATCAGCAGGCTTTCGAGCACTTCGCGCTCGCTGTCTTCGAGCCGGCGGACAATGCGTTGCAGCATCCTGTCGCGCGCCGTTTGCAGGCGTTTGGCCTCACGCTTGCCTGCCGCGGTCAACGCAAGCGCGACAGCGCGTTTGTCCGCGCCTGATTTTTTCTCGACGAGGTCCGCTTCGACCAGTCCCGCCACGGCGCGCACGGCGGCCGGATGCGACAGATCGACCGCCTCGCGCAGCACTTCAATCGATGAATCGGGATATTGGCCGACCGCGTTGAGCATGGCGCGGGCGGTGGGGCCGGCGAGCGCGTCAACGGTGGGTTGCGCGTTCATTTCGTCCGTGACCAGCAGGGCGAGCACGCCGAGCAGATTTTCTGTGCGCTGCGTCATGGGGATGCCTCAATGTGTGCAACGTGCATATATGCATGTTGCACACATTGGGTGTGAAGCGCAAGCGGTTTTTGATGAGCGTTGCGTGGCCTTCGAGGCCCGGTGTCGTTACTTCGCCAGCCGCGCGCGCACCGTGTATTCGCCTTCTTCGCCCTCGTCCTCGATCATATGGGCCTTCGCGGTGTGGAAGTCGGCCGGCAACGGTTCGACCGGATAACCGCGTTTCTGCCACGCGTCGAGGCCGCCCTTGAGCGCGCGGATGTGGTGGATATTCTTGCGATGCAACTGGTCGACAATGCGCTTTGCCGTCGCTTCGTTCGGGCACACGCAGTAGACGACGATTGGCCGCTTCAGCAACTCGGGATCGATTGGCTCGGGCGAATCGAGATCCAGCCGCCGCGCGCCGGCAATCCGGTGCGACTCCCTTTCGCGCACGCTGCGTGGACGCGCGTCGAAGATCAGCGGCGGCTCGTTCGACTTCATCATCTCGTCGAGCTGGTCCGGCGAAATACGCGTATGCGCGAGCCAGCGGCGAAACTGCCAGCGGCGCACCCAGCGATACAGCAGCACGGCCACGAAGATGGCCGCGAACGCATCGAAAATCGTGCCGCCGTTGTGGCGCACGAGCAGCATCAGTTGCACGATCTGGTCGTGCAAAGCGGCGCCGCCGATGACCCACACGCTGGACCACAATGCCGCGCCGATAAAGTCCCACAGCAGAAACACGCTGACGCTGATCGCTGTCGTGCCGAGCAGCGGCGCGGAGATCAGGCCGAGTCCGGGCAGGAACTTCGCGACGGCGAGAATCGGCGCGCCGTAGCGTTCATAGGTATTGCGCGCGAGACGCACCGTGGTGTCGAGCGAGAGGGAGAAGCGCACCAGGTAGTTCAGCAGGCGTCGGCCATAGATTCGTCCGGTGAAGAACCATAGCGAGTCGGCAATCAGCGTGGCGGCAACCGCGGCGCACACGACGCTCGTATACGAGGTTTGCCCCATGGCGGCCATGGTTCCACCGAGGATCAGCATCGGCGCGGCCGGAATCGGCACGCCGAGTTGCGTGATGAGCACGCTCATGAACACGGCCCACACGCCCAGCGAGGGTGGAATAGCAACCGGAAAATGCCACACAACCGCGCTCCTGAGAATGGAATGTTGGGATTTGAAACGTCCGCGCCCGGGTGGCGCATGGCGAACAGTCCGCGCATGTTCCGTTCCCGCACGACGGCGAGCGCCATGCCGCGTCGGCAGGCGGCCGCCATAGTACAAGAATGATATGAGAAGCGGATTTAAGCACAGGTGGCAAAACGGCGCTGCGGGGCAGGCTGGATGCCGGGGCGCTTGACGCGGGATGGCGGGGCGGAAAATGCGCGTGGTCGCGGTCGGCGGCGAGACCGGTGTACCAGCCGTTAGCCGGTACTAGCCCCGCTGCCTTCATTTGCTGGATCACGCGTCTGAGGCTGAATCATGCGTCAGAGGCCGGATCATACGGCACGACGCGTTCGTGCTCGTCCGCATGGTTGCGCGCCACGATCGCGCGCGCCGCGGTGGTCGCGTCCAGATTGAACGGCTGATGCGGCACGCCGGGCGGAATGAACAGGAAATCGCCCGGTTCGGTGATGACGGACTCGCGCAAGCCGGGCCCATAGCGGGTCTCGATCTTGCCCTCGAGCATGTAGATCGCGGTTTCGTAGTCGGCGTGAAAGTGAGGCTCGGCGTGACCGCCCGGCGGCACTACGACCAGATACATCGACAAACCCGTGGTGCCCGCGGTGCCGGCGGAGATGCCGACAAAGTACGGCAGACGCTGGGACGTCGCCATTTCCCGGTCGGGGCGCACCTTGACGACGGGCGCTCGCGCGTCGTGCAAAACGTCTGACATGGTCAGCTCCTGCTGAAATCCGGCCGGCGCCGGTCGTCGCGGCGCGGCTCAAGCTCCCTTGAGTGGAAAGTCTAGACGATATGGGCGTCGATATCGGACCTTGTCGAGCGTGGACGTGCTGCGGCTGTGCGGCTTGCTAGAATCGTCGTCATACCCAAACAGATACGACGGAGACATCGCATGGCAAAGCCTCAGCCGATCAGCCGCTACCCCGTGCCCAAACCGGACGCATGGCCCGACGACATTCGCGCGCGCATTCTCGAAGTGCAGGAGAAAGCCGGTTTTGTGCCGAATGTGTTTCTGACGCTGGCGCACCGCCCGAACGAATTCCGCGCGTTCTTCGCCTATCACGACGCGTTGATGCTAAAAGAAGGCGGCCTCAGCAAAGGCGAGCGCGAGATGATCGTGGTCGCCACCAGCGCGATCAACCAGTGTTTGTATTGCGTGGTCGCGCATGGGGCGATTCTGCGCATCTACGAAAAGGCGCCATTGGTCGCGGATCAGGTCGCCGTCAATCATAGGAAGGCGGATATCACGCCGCGTCAGAAGGCGATGCTCGACTTCGCGGTCAAAGTGTGCAGCGCGTCCGGCACGCTCGGCGACACCGATTTTCAAACGCTGCGCGAGCACGGCTTTGCCGATGAAGACATCTGGGATATCGCGGCGATCACGGCGTTTTTCGGTTTGTCGAACCGCATGGCCAACGTGATTTCCATGCGTCCGAACGACGAGTTCTATCTGATGGGACGCGTGCCGAAAGCCGCGGCGGATACGCCGAAAAAATAGCCGCACGCGCTGCTTTTGAGTTCATGCCGGTGGGCGCCGTTCGTGGCCACTGTCGGCACGCTCACTCACGCCGCCGCCGGGTTAGCTCGAAGCGTGGGCGTGCTCACGGTGGTGTCGTCGATCGGAAAGTGCAGCATCGCGGCGACGAGGCCGGCGACCACCGTCGCTTCCCAGAGCAGCGAATACGACCCGGTCAGATCGAACACCAGACCGCCGAGCCACGCGCCGAGAAACGAGCCGATCTGATGGCTCAGAAAGCAGACTCCGAACAGGCTGCCGAGGTGGCGCGTGCCGAACACTTTCGCGACGAGCCCGCTCGTGAGCGGCACGGTGCCGAGCCAGGTCAGACCCATCACGGCCGCGAAGATCACCACCGACGCCGGGCTTTTCGGCAGTAGAAAGAATGCGCCGATCGTCACGCTGCGAATCACGTACAGCCAGCCGAGCACATGATGCTGCCGGAAGCGGCCACCCAGCCAGCCGCACGCCCAACTGCCCGCCATGTTGAACAGCCCGATCAGCGCGAGCGCGGTGGCGCCGAGTCCGACCGGCATATGGCAAAGCGACAGGTACTCGGGCAGATGCGTGGCGATAAAGGCAAGCTGGAAACCGCAGGTGAAGAAACCGAGCGTCAGCAGCCGGTAGCCTCGATGCCCGGCGGCTTGACCCAGCACCTTGCGAAGCGGCGCGACATGCTCTTCGTGAACGGGCGTGCCGACCCGCGCGCGCCGGTCGAGCACCATGCCGAGCGGGGCGATCAGCAGCATCAGGAAAGCCAGCACGAAGAGCGACGTGGCAATGCCCGAACTGAGCCGGATGCCTTGCACGAGTGGAACCATCAGCACCTGGCCGGCGGAGCCGCCGGCGCTGACCAGACCCATCGCCATGCTGCGTTTTTCAGGCGAGGCGATGCGGCCGACCGCCGGCAGCACCACGCCGAAGGTCGTGCAACTCACGCCGATGCCGACCAGCAGCCCCATGCCGACGATCAACATGGCGCCGCTGGGCGCCACTGCCGCGAGGCCGAGGCCCGCCGCGAATGTCGTCGCGCCGAACGCGACCACCGGCGCCGAACCGTAGCGATCCGCGGCGGCGCCCGCGAACGGCTGGGCGAAACCCCACACGAGATTGTGCAGCGCGATCGCGAACGCAATCAGCGTGACCGGCAAGCCGCGGTCGAACGAGAACGGTCCGACGAACAGACCAAACGTCTGCCGGATGCCCATTGCGGCGCTCAGAATGAGCGCGCCGGCGAGGATCACGAGCGTCGTCTGGTTGAAGGCGGGGGCGAAGCGTTTGCTGTTGGCGGTCGACATGGTTCTGATCTCCTTCGACACATGGTCGCAGCGAGCGTCAGAAGCGGCAAAAGATAAGTTTTTG
Organism: Paraburkholderia sp. NPDC080076; assembly: GCF_050281145.1. NCBI lineage: Bacteria > Pseudomonadati > Pseudomonadota > Betaproteobacteria > Burkholderiales > Burkholderiaceae > Paraburkholderia > Paraburkholderia sp. NPDC080076. The sequence goes on from NZ_JBNNWQ010000001.1 coordinate 1,013,681, forward strand.
ACGACAGGTGAGCGTGGCTCACCTGTGCGAAGCGGACCTGTGGTTTAGTTGGTGGCGTTCTGCAGTGCCTGGCCGGCAACGTCGGTGTGCGCGTCGAACTGCTCGGCCTCGCTCACCAGCCAGCGTTTGAAATCGAAAAGCTCCGGCCGGCGGTCAGAGTTCTCCGCGCTCACCAACCAGTAGGCCGTGGTGGACGCGATCGTTGCCGGATAAGCCTCCACGAGCACGCCGCTGTCGATATCCCGATCCACCAGCGGCCGTCTGCCGAGCGCGACGCCGAGGCCCATTGCCGCGGCTTCAAAGGCGAGCTGGATCGTGTCGACGCGCAGGCCTGCGGTGGTCTGGACGCCTTCGGCGCCGGTCGCATCCAGCCACGCCTGCCAGTCCTCGCTGGCGGCGTTCACGTGAATGAGCGTCGCGCGACGCAGGTCCGCGTTGCCGTGCTCGTCGCGCAGATCCGCCAGATGCGCGGGGCTGCACACGGGCACGAGGCGCTCGCCGAACAGCCGCGTCCACGCGGTGCCTGCAACCGGCGCACGGCTCATGCGGATCGCGAAGTCGAAACCGTCGACGGGAAAACCGACCTGACGATGCGAGGTGTCGACGCTCACGTTCACATTCGGCCAGCGCGCGCGAAAGCCGGCGAGGCGCGGCAGCAGCCAGCGCGACGCGAAGGTCGGCGCGCAACTCAGCGCGATTGGCCGATCCGCGCGGTGATTCGGCAGGCGCTGCGTGCCGATCGCGATCAGCGAAAACGCTTCGGAGACGTATGACAAGTAATCCGCGCCGCTCGCCGTGAGCGAGATGCCGCGCGGCTCGCGCACGAACAGTTCGACGCCGAGCGCCTGTTCCAGTCCGACAATGCCGTGGCTGATCGCGCTCGGCGTGACATTCAGTTCCGCGGCGGCGAGTTTGAAACTCTGATGCCTGCCGGCCGCTTCAAAGAAACGAAGCGCCGGCAGCGGTGGCAGACGAAGCGGCATGTTGCATCCCCATGGACGGCGCGCCTCGGCGCGCGTGCTGTTGCGCTCAAGGATACCTTGCCGGGCGCTTTGGGTTGCCGTCAAGGTGCGCCTGAGCATCGCCAAAAAATTTTGCCGATGCTGTCGATTTGCCGCCGCGCGGTTCGTCGTGGCTATATAGAGGACGAGAACGCGGCCGCGTTCGCGGCGCGCTGCTCGCGCCCTTTATCCTTGTTCCGTAAGAGGAGATGGCTGATGACTGACGTATCCGCATCCGCACAAACGTTGAAGCCGGCCCGCCAACTAGCGGCCGACACGCCGAGCCGCTTTCCCGGCGAAAGCGCCGACTATCGGCGCGCGCGCAACGACCTGCTCGCCGAGGAAATCGAATTGCGCCGCCATATCGAACGGGTTGCCGCCCAGCGCCGCGCGCTGCCGGCCGGCGGCGTCGTGCCCGAGGATTACCTGTTCATGGGCGAAGCCGGCCCGGTGAAGCTATCGGAGATGTTCGGCGAGCATGACACGCTCGTCACCTACAACTGGATGTTCGGCCCGCAGCGCGCCCGGCCGTGTCCGATGTGCACCTCGCTTTTGAGTGCATACGACGGCGAAATGCCCGACATCCTGCAGCGCGTCGCGTTCGCGGTGATCGGCCGCTCGCCGATCGAGAAGCTGGTTGCGTTCAAGAAGGAGCGGGGCTGGCGGCATCTGCGGCTGTATTCATCGGGCGGCAACACCTTCAATCGCGATTACGCGGCGGAAGATCCGGCGGGCGACGACAATCCCGCGTTCAACGTGTTTACGCGCTCGGGCGACACGGTGCGGCACTTCTGGGCGGAGGAGATGGGGCCGTCGACTGCGGACCCCGGACAGGATCCACGCGGCGCCCCGGACGTGATGCCGATCTGGACCGTGCTCGACATGACGCCCGGTGGCCGTGGCACGGACTGGTATCCGAAGCTGGAATACGATACCGCGGCACGTTAGCGCGCTGATGAGGGCGGTCAGGTGGCGCCTGGCCGCGCGACGGTGAAGCGGGTTCAGCACCGCACCGTGTCGCGGAACGATAGGACTACGGCTGGACCTCAATCGCAAAATCGTGCCCGCGCGCCGTCTGCAAATAGGCGGCGATCGCGCTTGCCCGCATCGGCCGGCTAAACAGATAACCCTGCACCGCGCGTGCGCCTAGCGCCTTGACGACCTCGACTTGCGACGCCGTCTCGAGTCCTTCCACCACGCATTCGAGCCCAAGGTTGCCGCACAGGTCGAGCACCGACTTGACGATCTTCTTCGACGCGCTATTGGTATCCACGTCCGTCATGAAGCTGCGGTCGATCTTGATCGTGTCGAAGGGCAGGCGATGGACATAGCTGAGGCTCGAATAGCCGGTGCCGAAGTCGTCGAGCGACACGCGGCAGCCGGCTTTCTTGATCATGGTGAGCGAACAGCGGGCCTGTTCGAAATCACGCGTCACGGCGGTCTCGGTGATTTCGAACGACACGCGGTGCGGCGGCACGCCGCTTGCCATGACGATATCGATCAGCCGTCGGGCGCGCGCCGACGTGCAGATATCGATCGCCGACAGATTGAACGACAGATAAAGCTCGGACGGCCAGCGCGCCGCTTCGTCGAGCGCTTTATGCAGCAGCACTTCCGTGATGCGCAGAATCAGTTCGGTACGCTCGGCAATCCGAATGAATTCTTCCGGCCTGACCGCGCCGAGCCGTGCGTTGTGCCAGCGCCCGAGCGCTTCCAGACCGAGGGTGCATTGCGTGACGACGTCGTAAATCGGCTGGAACTCCAGAAACAGTTCGGACTCGAGGTCCGCATGGCGGAGTTCCTGGGTCACGAGACTCGAACGCCGGATGCGCGTTTCATGTTCGGTGGAGAAGATGACCGGCGTGCCGCGCCGGCTTTCCTTGCCCACGTATAGTGCCGCGTCGGCGCGTTCGAACACTTGGGCCACCGTCGTGCCGGCTTCGGGGAACGCGGCCCAGCCGATCGTGCCCGACAACTCGGCGACGTTGCCGGCAACTCGATAGGGCTGACCGAGCGCCTCGCAGATACGCTCGCCCAATTCGACGAGCGTCTCGTTCGCCAGTTTGTGCTGCGCGAGCACGCCGAACTCGTCGCCGCCGAGGCGCGCGAAGAAAATGCCGGGCTCGGCGAGCGCCAGCAAACGCGAGCCGACTTCCTGAAGAACGAGGTCGCCGCAGGCGTGGCCGTAGATATCGTTGACCTGTTTGAAGCCGTCGAGATCGATCAGCCCAACATTGAAGCCGCTACCGGTGCCGAGCGCCTGCTCGGATAGCGCGCGCAGCGAGGCGAAGAAACTGCGCCGGTTGGGCAGGTCCGTCAGACTGTCGATGCTCGCGAGCCGGAAGTTGTCGTCGCTGAGGCGCTGCGTTTTTTGCTGGCTCGCCTGCAACTCGCGCTGCGCGTGCACCACGTCGGCAAAGGTCCGGCAATACAGCTGAATGATGAAGGCAAGCGCGACGCCGACCAACGTCATGTCGACGGCCATCGCAATGAAAACCGGATAGCCGGTGAAAACCAGAAAGGTCGAAAAGCTTAGGATGACGATCGACAGCAGCAGCATGGCAGCCGCGCGCAAGTGCATCAGGCAGAACACGCAGCCGACCAGCGTGGTCGCCATGTAAAACGCGACCTGCGTCTGTTCGTACGCGGTGCCGTAGGGAAAGAGCAGCAACGACCAGCTGCTGAATGCGACGGCGAAGAGGCCGGCAAGCCAGGTCAGCTTGCGCAGTTCGGACACTGCCTTGTCGAGAGTCAGGGGGCGGTGCCGAAGACGCCACCATCGTATGCAACGGATGATGCACAGGGTGCACAGCGTCGCGGGAAAGTAGATCGACAACCATGCCGGCGCGCAGCTGACGTGCGTGATGGCGACGGCCGCCGTATTGACGAGCAGAATGAAATAGAGAAGCGGGACCTGGTGGCTGAATGCTTCGAGCTGCGAACGCACGAGCTCGGGGTCGCGTTCCGCGACCGACAGCGCATCCCTCAATTTGGCTAACAGAACCATCCCCGTTCCTTTAAACGTTTGCGCAGCACACGCAGCTTTGTATATCGGCAGGACGGGTGAGACCTTGAGGGGCGTGTCAGATAGAAATCGATTGCCTCGCGAACAAGCGGTAAGTACGACCTGCTTACGATGCGTGATGGGTCATTTGTGCTGCGCTCGAACGGCCGAAGTGACAGACTCGTCGCATCAAAGCACCGGACAGGAGAGCACGCGTTGCGGCGTGAGCGTCGTGCCGGGTTGGCCGTTCTGTGCCGGCGTGCCTTGTGGCGGCGTAGAGACGAGCCGCACGGTATTCATGCCGGCATTCGCCAGCACATACTTCTCCGGGCTGTTCTCGGGCTGCCAATAGGCCCGGAAAACGCCGCTGTCGCCAAAAACCAGCAGCTTGCCGTGCACGGTTCCAGTGCCGCTGACGAGGTCGACCGGCTCGCCGTCACGTACCTGAAAGCTCTGCGGAGCGGGTGAATTTGCCGTGCCGACGAGCGTGGCGCAGCTTTTGTCGTCGGCTGCGAGGGCCGCGCAGGACGTCGCGGCGAGCAGCGCACATGTTGCAATATGGCGAAATTTCATTTTTTATTCCTCCCGGATTCTTTATTTACCGGACGCCGCGCCTGACAAATTCCGACTTTCTGCGATCCACCATAACATAGTAAAAAAGCCCGCTGGTGGCGGTTTGGGACGCGCTAAAGCACTGAAATTGCAACGGATTGTGATAACGCAAAAAGCCGTGTCGAGCCGAAGAAACGTGTAAGCGCGCGATTCTTATGGCACTTTGCAGGAAAAAATCGTCAAATTCCCTGTGGGCGGGTGATACAAGGCTTACACCCAAGGTTTGCGCGAACCCGCGCCTATGCGTTAGTGTGTCGGTCCCGGCGCAACAGATGTGGCGCCGGTTCCATGATTACCATACGGGAAGTGCTATGAACAAACAGGAACTGATTGATGCAGTCGCCGCAGCGACGGGCGAAAGCAAAGCGGCCACCGGCCAAACCATCGACGCGATCGTCGAAGCGGTGACCAAAGCCGTGGTGGGTGGTGATACGGTGCAACTGGTCGGTTTCGGTTCTTTCTCGACTGGCGCGCGCGCAGCACGCGTGGGCCGCAATCCGTCGACGGGTGCCGAGATCCAGATCGCGGCTGCCAAGACGGTGAAATTCACCGCTGGCAAGGCGTTCAAGGAAGCCGTCAACGCGTCTTAATGCAACGCGCTTCACGCCGGAGCATCCACACGCGCCAAACTGGCGCGCGGCGAGCGATGCGTCGGGCGTGAGGAATCACGCGCTGCCCAACCCCGGTAAGGTGGATCGATCGGCGGCTGGTGCGGCGCGTGTGTTTTTGTGCTCTCCCCAAGGGGCTTCCTGGGGGGTGCCCGACTCAGCGCTTGCGTCCCGGCTCGCGCTCAGCCGGCGCGACGTTTGCGGGTGGCTTCGGCGAGCGTCTCGAGCGCCGGCTCGGTCTGCGCCCAACTGACGCAGGCATCCGTGATCGATACGCCGTGACGCAACGGCACGCCTGGCTTCAGATCCTGACGGCCTTCTTCCAGATGACTTTCCAGCATGACGCCGATGATGCGGCGCTCGCGCTGCGACAACTGCTGCGCCAGATCCTGCACCACCTCCAGTTGACGCAAGTGCGACTTGCCCGAGTTCGCATGCGAACAGTCGACCATGACCTGCTCGCGCAAACCCGCTGATTTGAGCGCCACGCAGGTGGCTTCCACCGACGCGCTGTCGTAGTTCGGCCCTTTCTTGCCGCCGCGCAGGATCACGTGCGCGTCGTCGTTGCCGCGCGTTTCGAAGATCGCGGCCATGCCCATTTTCGTCATGCCCATGAACGCGTGGCTCGCGCGCGCTGCGACGATCGCGTCCGCGGCGATCTGCACGCCGCCGTCGGTGCCGTTCTTGAAACCGATCGGGCAGCTCAGGCCTGACGCCAGTTGACGATGGCTCTGGCTCTCCGTCGTGCGCGCGCCGATCGCGCCCCACGCGATCAGGTCGGCAATGTACTGCGGGCTCAACAGGTCGAGAAATTCGGTGGCCGTGGACAAGCCGAGACCGTTGATGTCGAGCAGCAGTTGCCGTGCAAGACGCAGACCTTCGTTGATGCGGAAACTGCCATCCAGACGCGGGTCGTTGATATAGCCTTTCCAGCCGACCGTGGTGCGCGGCTTCTCGAAGTAGACCCGCATCACGATCAGAAGGTCGTCCTTGTAGGTGTCGGCGGCGACCTTCAGTTTGTGTGCGTATTCGATTGCCTGATCGTGGTCATGAATCGAACACGGCCCGACGATCATCACGAGCCGGTCGTCACGGCCATGCAGAATATCGGCGATTTCCGTGCGGGTTTTCTCGACCAGCGTCTGCACCGAAGGCGGCACCGGCAACTCGTCCTGCAACAGCGCAGGGGAAATCAGTGGACGGACCGCGCCGATCCGAACGTCGTCGATGCGCGTGGTGTCCTGGGTGGCGTCGGCCGAGCCGACTTCCTGATCGTGCAAAGGATTGTCGATGGCGCTCAAAATATTCTCCCGGACCTTGGTGATGAAGTGGCCTCGCGGCCTGACTGCGTAAGTGTGGGTACGTTGATCGTGCTTGTCTTCGCTGCCGGGATTATGACACTCGCGCGATGCGGCCGGGCGGCGCGTGTCAGAGACGTTTGATCAGCGCCATGGCGGCCGCCGGATTGCGTTCCTTGAAGCCGCTGATCACGTAGAGATAGACGTCGCGTGCGGCTGCGCGCGTGGCTGTTTTCGCGGGCGCTTCTGCCGAGGTTTCCAGGTCGTCCGGTGTCGTGCCTGCCGCCAATTGCCGCGCGCGTTCGGCCCACGTGTCGAGCGCCTTGCTCGAATAGCCCTTGGCCTGTTTGTCGGTCGTGCCCATGATGCGGGCGTACACGAAGGGCGCGGTGACGTCCGCGATCTGCGGGTATTCGCTGTCGCCCGCCAGTACCACGGCGACTTTGTATTTGCGGGCGAGCGCGATGAAGTCCGGCGTCTTGAAGGTGTCGTTGCGGACTTCGACCGCATGCCTGAGCTTCTGGCCTTCGATACTGGCCGGCAGTAGCTTCAGAAAGGCTTCGAAGTCTTCCTTGTCGAATTTTTTGGTGGGCGCGAATTGCCAGTTGACCGGGCCGAGCTTCTGCTTGAGCAATAGCACGCCGCTGCCGAAGAAGCGTTCGATCGTTTCGCCCGCGTCGGCGAGGACTTTTCTGTTGGTCGCGTAGCGCGGCGCCTTCAGCGAAAAGACGAAATCGTCCGGCGTTTCCTGGTACCACTTCTCGTAGCTCGCCGGTTTTTGCAATCCGTAAAACGTGCCGTTGATTTCGATCGATGTGAGGTTCTTGCTCGCGTATTCGAGTTCGCGGCTTTGCGTGAGGTCGGAGGGGTAGAAGGTGCCGCGCCAGGGCGCATAGGTCCAGCCGCCTATGCCGATGCGGATGTTCGAGGTCTTGGCTGGCTTGGCGATCTTTGCGGCTGATTCTTTCGGCACTTGGCGTCTCCATCTGACTTCGACCGGGAAGCAGTAGATTAGCCGTTTTTTCGCCGAAGAACAGAAGTGAGGCAAACGCAGGAAATGCGGCCGCTATTCGTTGCCGTGAGACATATCCGTTGCACCGCGCGCCGCCTCTTCGAACCGCCGGTTCGCCTCCGCCACTTCCACTCTGAACTGCTGCAATGCGCTCACCGCCAGATCCGGCGGCGTCAGCGCGGCCCACAAGACGTCGATGAGCTGATCCGCGGTCGCATCGATATCGATATGCCGGTTCGCGAGCGTGGCGTCCCAGAGCACATGCTCCATCGGCCCGAACACCATCGAGCGCAACAGGCGCAGTGGCATGTCGGCGCGAATCTGCCCGCTTTCCTGGCCTTGTGCCAGTACGCGCATCAACGGCGCGGTATAGCGGCGCTGCAACTCCGTGAGCGCCTCGCTCAGCTCATGATGCCGGGCCCGACCTTCGGATAACACCAGCGCGCACAGATCAGTACCGTTGACCAGCATCAGCCGCAAATGCGTGCGCACGATGAACGCGAACTGCTGGCGCACATTGCCGTCGCGCGGCAAGCCGGATTCGATCGCGTCGATGATCTCGTCGTACCAGTCGCCGATCACCCGCGCGCACAGCTCGCGTTTGCCGCGGAAATAGCTGAACACGGTCGCCTCGGAAATGCCGAGGCGCTGCGCGATTTCGGCCGTTGTCGCGCGCTCGTAGCCCTTTTCGGAAAACACGTCGCGCCCCGCCTGAAGGATCTCCTTCACGCGCTGCTGCGACTTGCGCCCGGCCGGCTGGCGGCGCGAGGCGGGTAACTCGGCCTTCGTGGCAACCGTCATATGAGTCCAGTTCAGATTTGCGAGGCGAATTCGGCTCGTAAAGGTGTGGAATAAGTCCGATGACTGCGATGCTATCACGCCACAGCGATGTTGTAGGCGGTCGCTTCAGTTTCTGAGTAACACTCAAAAATACCTATTGACGCTTACGTAAATCTAGCGTGAAATGCGCCTTGAACGTTTCGCGCCTCGTGCGGGACGACAGGGGCGGCCCACAAGGCCGCCGCCGTCCGCCGAGCCGCAACCGGACCAGCCGGCGCCCACCCACGGCCGGCCGCCAACGAACTCTGGAGACACAGCAATGAGCAACCTGCCCGGTTTGCAATTCCCGCTCGGCGAAGAAATCGAAATGCTGCGCGACAGCATCGCGGGATTCGCTGCCAAAGAAATCGCCCCGCGTGCCGCGGAAATCGATCGCACGGATCAGTTTCCCATGGACCTGTGGCGCAAGTTCGGCGATCTGGGCGTGCTCGGCATGACGGTCTCGGAGGAATACGGCGGCGCGAACATGGGCTATACGGCGCACATGATCGCCATGGAGGAAATCTCGCGCGCGTCGGCGTCGGTCGGTCTCTCGTACGGCGCGCATTCGAATCTGTGCGTCAACCAGATTCATCGCAACGGCACGGAAGCGCAAAAACAGAAGTATCTGCCCAAGCTCGTGTCGGGCGAACATATCGGCGCACTCGCCATGAGCGAGCCGAACGCGGGTTCGGATGTGGTCAGCATGAAGCTGCGCGCGGAGAAGAAGGGCGACCACTACGTGCTCAACGGCACGAAGATGTGGATCACCAATGGCCCGGATTGCGACACGCTGGTCGTCTATGCCAAGACCGATCCCGAAGCGAATTCGCGCGGCATTACCGCGTTTATCGTCGAGAAGGGCATGAAGGGATTTTCCGTTGCGCAGAAACTCGACAAGCTCGGCATGCGCGGCTCGCATACCGGCGAACTGGTGTTCCAGGACGTGGAAGTGCCGGAAGAAAACATTCTCGGCCAGTTGAACGGCGGCGCGAAGGTGCTGATGAGCGGCCTCGACTACGAACGCGCCGTGCTCGCAGGCGGCCCGACCGGCATCATGGTCGCGGTCATGGACGCGGTCGTGCCGTATATCCACGACCGTAAGCAGTTCGGTCAGCCGATCGGCGAATTCCAGCTCATTCAAGGCAAGGTGGCGGACCTCTACACGACGTTGCAGGCGTGCCGCGCGTATCTCTACGCCGTGGGTCGTCAACTCGACACGCTCGGCAAGGAGCATGTGCGCCAGGTGCGCAAAGACTGCGCGGGCGTGATTCTCTACACCGCGGAAAAAGCGACGTGGATGGCCGGCGAGGCTATCCAGATTCTCGGCGGCAATGGCTATATCAACGAGTATCCGGTCGGCCGTTTGTGGCGCGACGCGAAGCTCTATGAAATCGGCGCCGGTACCAGCGAGATCCGCCGCATGCTGATCGGCCGCGAACTGTTCGCCGAAACGGCCTGAGCGGTTGTGCACTTAGTGCACTTCGCAGCGCACCATACATCGTACGGCGCGTGACGCTGCGTGTCAGCGCAAGCCTATAAAGAAGCGGCGAAAGCAATTACCTTGCATGGGATCGGAGTAAGTGCTGAAGCACTCACTCCGATCGACAGGAGAAGCCCGTAATGCCGATCATCGAATCAAAGCTGAATCCGCGCTCGGACGACTTCCGCGCCAACGCGACGGCGCTCGAAGCGCTGGTCGCCGACCTTCGCGCGAAGGTCGAGAAGCTCGCGCTGGGCGGCGGTCAGGCGGCGCGCGACAAACACACGGGACGCGGCAAACTGCTGCCGCGCGATCGCATCGAGAAGCTGCTCGATCCGGGCACACCGTTTCTCGAGTTCTCGCAACTCGCAGCCTACGGCATGTATCACAACGATGCGCCGGGCGCGGGCGTGATCACCGGCATTGGCCGGATCGCCGGGCAGGAGTGCGTGATCGTCTGCAACGACGCAACCGTCAAGGGCGGCACCTACTATCCGGTCACGGTGAAAAAACACGTGCGGGCGCAGGAAATCGCCGCTGAAAATCACCTGCCGTGTGTGTATCTGGTCGACTCGGGCGGCGCGAATCTGCCGAACCAGGACGATGTGTTTCCGGACCGCGATCACTTCGGCCGCATCTTCTACAATCAGGCGAATCTGTCCGCAGCGGGCATTCCGCAGATTGCCGTCGTGATGGGTTCGTGTACCGCGGGCGGCGCCTACGTGCCGGCCATGAGCGACGAGTCGATCATCGTCAAGAATCAGGGGACGATTTTCCTCGGCGGTCCGCCGCTCGTGAAAGCCGCCACCGGTGAAGTGGTGAGCGCCGAAGATCTCGGCGGCGGCGACGTGCATACGCGCCTGTCGGGCGTGGTCGATCATCTCGCGCAGAACGACGCGCATGCGCTGGGGATTGCGCGCAGCATTGTCGGCAATCTGAATCGCGGCAAGCAGGTGCCGGTCGCCTTGCAGGAACCGAAGCCGCCGCGCTACGACGTGAAGAGCATGTACGGCGTGATTCCCGTGGATACCCGCAAGCCGTTCGATATCCGCGAGGTGATCGCGCGGATCGTCGACGACTCGGCATTCGACGAATTCAAGGCGCGCTACGGCACCACGCTCGTCACCGGCTTCGCGCATATCTGGGGGCATCCGGTCGGCATCATCGCGAACAACGGCATTCTGTTTTCGGAGTCCGCGCTCAAAGGTGCGCACTTCATCGAACTGTGCTGTCAGCGCAAGATTCCGCTCGTGTTCCTGCAGAACATTACCGGCTTCATGGTGGGCCGCAAATACGAAAACGAAGGCATCGCGCGTAACGGCGCGAAGATGGTGACGGCGGTGGCTACGGCCAAGGTGCCGAAGTTCACGGTGATCATCGGCGGGTCGTTCGGCGCGGGCAACTACGGCATGTGCGGCCGCGCGTATTCGCCGCGTTTCCTGTGGATGTGGCCGAACGCGCGCATCTCGGTGATGGGCGGCGAGCAGGCGGCGTCGGTGCTGGCCACCGTCAAGCGCGACGGCATCGAAGGCAAGGGCGGCTCGTGGAGCGCTGAAGAAGAAGAGGCGTTCAAGCAACCGATCCGCGATCAATACGAACATCAGGGCCATCCGTACTACGCGAGCGCGCGCCTGTGGGACGACGGCGTGATCGATCCGGCGCAAACGCGCGATGTGCTCGGTCTTGGCTTGTCCGCCGCGATGAACGCGCCGATCGAAGACACGCGTTTCGGCGTGTTCAGAATGTGACGATGCGCGACGAAGCGCGGGAGCAGCGACGATGCAATACGAAACACTGAATGTCGAATTCGCCGGCCAGGTCGCGACGGTCACGTTGAATCGTCCGGACGTGCGCAACGCGTTCAACGAAACGATGATCGCCGAAGTGACCGCGGCCTTCACCGCGCTCAACGATCGCGACGACGTGCGAGCAGTGGTGCTCGCCGCGAACGGCAAGGCGTTCTGCGCGGGCGCGGATCTGAACTGGATGAAGAAGATGGCCGGCTACTCGGACGACGAGAACCGCGCCGACGCGATGCTGCTCGCGAACATGTTGTCGTCGATCTATCGCTGCAACAAACCGGTGATCGCGCGCGTCAACGGCGACGCGTACGCGGGCGGCATGGGTTTGATCTCGGCGTGCGACATCGTGGTGGCTGTCGACAGCGCGCGCTTCTGCCTCTCGGAGGCGCGCCTCGGTCTGATTCCGGCCACCATCGCGCCGTACGTGATTCGCGCGCTGGGCGAGCAGGCATCGCGTCGCTATTTCACCACCGCCGAGCAATTCGATTGCGCGACGGCGTTGCGCCTCGGGCTCGTCAGCGAAGCGGTGAGCATGGAGCAACTCGACGCCACTATCGAGCAGATTGCCGGGACGCTCTGCGCGAACGGTCCGCAAGCGGTGCGCGCGTGCAAGCAGCTCGTGCAGGACATCGCGGGCCATGAGTTGAACGCTGCGATGATCGAGGACACGGCGGCGCGTATCGCGCGCACGCGTGCCGGCGCGGAAGGGCGCGAAGGCGTCGCGTCGTTCCTCGAGAAACGCACGCCCGCCTGGCGCAACTGAAGCACACATTCCAGGGCGCGCGCCGCGCCTTGACCAGAACAACAGCCCCGAAAAAACGGCACACTTCATCGAGACACTTCATGTTCAACAAGATCCTGATTGCCAACCGGGGCGAGATTGCGTGCCGCGTCGCCGCGACCTGCAAGCGGCTCGGCATTGCGAGCGTGGCCGTCTATTCCGATGCGGACGCCAACGCGAAACACGTGGCCGCGTGCGATGAGGCGGTGCACATCGGCGGCTCGACAGCCGCGCAAAGCTATCTGCGCGTCGAGCGCATTATCGAAGCCGCGCGCGCCACCGGCGCGCAGGCGGTGCATCCGGGCTACGGTTTCCTGTCGGAGAACGAAGACTTCGCGCATGCTTGCGAAGCGGCCGGCATCGTCTTCATCGGGCCGCCGGTCGAGGCCATCGCCGCGATGGGTTCGAAGGCCGCCGCGAAGGCACTGATGCATGCGGCCGCCGTGCCGCTCGTGCCGGGTTATCACGGCGACGATCAGGATCCGCAACTGCTGCATCGCGAGGCGGATGCGATCGGTTATCCGGTGCTGCTCAAAGCCAGCGCGGGTGGCGGCGGCAAGGGCATGCGCGTGGTCGAACGCAGCGAGGATTTCGCGGCGGCGCTGGCTTCATGCAAGCGGGAAGCGGCAAGCAGCTTCGGCAACGATCGCGTGCTGATCGAAAAGTATCTGACGCGGCCGCGTCACGTGGAAGTGCAGGTGTTCGCGGACCGGCACGGCGGCGCGGTCTATCTGTTCGATCGCGATTGCTCGGTGCAGCGGCGGCATCAGAAAGTGCTGGAAGAAGCGCCCGCGCCCGGATTGTCCGGTGAAATCAAGCGCGAAATGGGCGAGGCGGCGGTGGCGGCCGCGCGTGCGGTGAATTATGTCGGCGCGGGCACGGTCGAGTTCATCATGACCGGCACGGGCGACTTCTACTTCATGGAAATGAACACGCGCCTGCAGGTCGAGCATCCGGTCACGGAGATGGTGACCGGCCAGGACCTGGTGGAATGGCAACTGCGCGTCGCCGCCGATGAACCGCTGCCGCTTACGCAGGCCCAGCTGAAAATCGATGGTCACGCGATCGAAGCGCGCATCTACGCCGAACATCCGGCGCGCGGCTTCCTGCCGTCGACGGGCACGCTCAAGCATCTGCGGATGCCGGATGGCGTGGAGTTCGCCATCGACGCGGCCGGTCTCGGCGAGCCCGGACGCAAGGCGCCGGTGCGTATCGACAGCGGTGTGCGTGAAGGCGACACCATCACGCCGTTCTACGATCCGATGATCGCCAAGCTGATCGTGCACGGCGCCACGCGCGAGGAGGCGCTCGCGCGTCTGAGCCGCGCGCTGCATGCATGCGAGGTGGTCGGCCCGCATACCAATGTCGAGTTCCTGCAAAGCATCGTCGCGAGCGAGCCGTTTGCAACGGGCGATCTCGACACGGGCCTGATCGAACGTCATCACGACGCCCTGTTCGCGCCGCGCAAGAAGCCGTTCAAGGAAGCGTTGGCGCTGGCTTGCGCGGCGTTGCTCAAGCGCGAGGGCGGCACGGCGCACGGCGCGTCGCCGTGGGATGCGCTGTCGCACTGGCGCCTGAATAGCGGCTATACGCAGACGCTCGGCTGGCGCGATCTGGACAGCGGCAGCACGGCTAACGACAGCGAAAGCAACTTCACCGTCACGTTCGCGCGCGACGGCAATACGCAAACGCTCGAACACGACGGCGTGCGCGAGGATTTCAGCTGGTCGGACGGCAGCGGTCCGCATGAATTCCGCGCGACGATCGGCGACGCGCGCGCAACGGGCCGCGTGTTCGTCGACGTCGATACGTTCCATGTGTTCTGCCTTGGCGAGGCACTCTCGTTCGAGTGGCAGAACCTGCTTGCGCACGCCGCGGACGCCGAAGGCGGCGAAGGCCGTTTGACTGCGCCGATGCCCGGCAAGGTGATCGCGGTGCTGGTCGAGCCGGGCACCGTGGTGGAGAAGGGCACGCCGCTGATCGTGATGGAAGCGATGAAGATGGAGCACACCATCGGTGCGCCGGCGGCCGGTACGGTGTCGGAGGTGCTGTATGCGGTCGGCGATCAGGTTGCCGACGGCGCGCAGCTTCTGGTGCTGGACGTGCAGCAGCAATGAATCGGCGGCTCAGATTTCAGGCGAGGCGCGTATAGCCGACGGCGCGCGCTTCGTTTTCGAGCTGCTCGATGCGTTCGTAGTCCGAGGGCGGCAACACGGAAAAGCCCTGCAAACGCAGGCGTTTCGCGCGCTCGGGCTGATTGGCGAGCGCCTCGTTCAGCGCTTCGCGCAATGCCTCGATCGTCGCCGAGGGCACCGTGTCGGAGGCGATCAAAGGCAAGCCCGGCGACGGCGCAGTCGTGCCGATCCGGCGAACCTGGCGGGCCAGTTCCGGCATTTCGTCACACACGAAAGCGAAGGTCACGCAATCGATCGCGGCGACGTCCGCGCGATTTTCCGCCACCGCGCGCAGCGAGCCGAGATGCGAGCCGGTTCGCAACACTGAGCTGAAGAACATGCCGCCGCTCGAAAGCGGCGCCACGGCGTGGCGAAACACGTTCATGCCGCTATTCGAATCGTCCTGGTTGTAGGCGGCGCGTGCGCCGCGGCAGGCTGCGAGCGTGTCGAACTGCGCGTCCGCGCGCGTCACCAGCACGCTCGAATAATGCGCCCCCTCGCAGCCCGGCGCGTCGAAGCGCGGCGTCGCGATCAGTTGAACCTGTTCGTGCAAGCCGTGCATCAACGGATAACCGCAAGTCTGCGAGATCAGCAGATTGGGGCGCCGCCAGAAGCCGTGCAATTCCTCGTCCGGTTCGACGATGCGGCACGCGGGCTTGACCATGCGCAGCACGTCGGCGAGCCACTCGCGCCACTCGAGGTCGAGCGCGGGCGTGACGTTATACATCGGCAGGGCGGCGATCCAGGTCATGATGCGATTCTGGCATACCTGCTGTTTAATGTCTGACCATTCGGAATTCGTCGAGGCCGAGACGCACCGGCTCCGTCGGTCTGAAGGCCCACTTCTGTGCGGCGACTGAAAGGATTTCCAGTTGCGCACCTTCGAATGCGACGAGTAGATCCTCCTTGCGCTTGCTCGCCGCGCCACAATAGGCCACGAGTGCCTCGGCGCTGACCTCGAAAATCTGCGCCCGATCATCACAGCACACCCGGAACGCGACCGTCGCGCATTCCGTCACACAGGGCCTGAACCCTTCATCGACATAGACCGACATAGCCATCTCCCGCCATACACACGCCTGAGCCTTCAGGATGACAAGTCGTAAGCTGGCGGTATGTGGGAAAACCGGCATTTGCGATGAAATGGCCGTGACTTCATGGGCTGCGCCGAACAGAAGCTGAATACGGCTGCGCAAGCTTTTGTAAGCGGCTCCGTCTTTGCCCCCGGTATTCGACCGTTTTGCGCGAAGTGCGCTGGCTACACTCGTTTCAGCGATTTCGCGTTGGCTCAGGCCAATCAACACGGAAGGGGGAACGATGATCCACAGGAGCCGATACAGCCGGCCGGCGCGCAACTGCACCCGGCAACTTCTCATGGTGGCCACGCTGGCGTGCGCCTGCGGTCTGCAGGGCTGCGCCACGTCGCTCGAAACGTTCGGGCTCGGCGCGGGCGTCGGGATTGTTGGCGCGTTCAGTCTGCTCGGCTGCGCGATTGGTTGCCGCTGACGGATGGACCCGGACTTTCTGGCCGTGCTCGACGCCTATCAGGAGCGCGCAGATGAAGAGCGGACGAAAGAACGCAAGCCGCGCCCGCGACGCAAGCAGAAGGAAACGAAAGGTCGCTATGTTTGCGCGGCGGGCGTGGAGACCGCGCGTTTCATCAACATCCTCGCGGCAAGCCTGCACGCGCCGCACATTCTCGAACTCGGCACGTCGGATGGCTATGCGACGCTCTGGCTCGCGCAAGCGGCGCGGGTCGCGGGCGGCCGTGTGACCACCATGGAATTGCACGACGACAAATCGGCCTATGCACGCGAAATGGCGACCCGCGCCGGCCTCGCGGCTTACGTCGACTTCAAGGTCGGCAATGCGGTCACGCTGATCGAGGACATGCCGCTCAAGCCGGATTTCGTCTTCATCGATCTTTGGAAAGATCTCTACGTGCCGTGTCTCGACGCGTTTTATCCGAAGCTCAATCCGGGGGCGATCATCGTCGCCGACAATATGGTTCGGCCGGGCGGCGAGAACGCGTTGCGCTATATCCGCGCGGTTCGCTCGAAGCCGGGCATGACGAGTCTATCGTTGCCGGTGGGTTCCGGTCTGGAGATCAGCCGGTATCGCTGACGACGCGAATGGCTGCCAGCGGCTGACCGGTGTCAATGCGTGGTTCGCTATTCATTCCTTAGATTCTCTTACCAGAAAATACCCGCCGTGTTCGAGAGAGGCCTCGCGTCGTAGCGGGTAAACCCTCTTGAACGGATCATGGCAGCGGCCATTGGGAACACTCGGTAAAGCCGGCTCGCACAGCCCAAAATGATGATCGATCACGCTGTTGTGCTTCCGGTCTCGCGGCGGGGATCAGGTCGTCAAGCGCCCGTGCTATCCCACGGCGGGGCAAGACCGGGGGGATCTACGATTCGGCTGTTTGCCGTCGCCAATGCGTGTATGGCGGCCATGTCCGCACCGTCCAACTCGAAGTCGAATACCGCCAGGTTTTGTGCCAGTCGATCGACCCGCGTGGTTCTCGACAGCGCTACCACGCCGGACTGCTGAACAAGCCACCGTAAGACGATCTGGGCGATGGTTTTGTCATGACGGGCCGCGATCTCCATGAGCGTCGGGTCCGAGAACACGCGGCCAATCGCCATGCCGCAATATCCTGTCACGGCAAGCCCGGCCTGGCGGGTGCTTCCGATGAGCAAGGACTGGTTCAGGTACGGGTGGTATTCGAACTGATTCGTGACCAACGGAGCCGCCGAAAGCCGGATAGCTTCCGTCATCGATGCACGGTTGAAATTGCTCACGCCTATGTGCCGAACCTTGCCGGCGCGCACAACCGCATTGAGCTTCGCGATCTGTTCGGTCAACGGCACATCCGAGCCAGGCCAGTGCAGCAGGAGCAGGTCGATATAGTCCGTCTTGAGTTTGCGCAGGCTCTCGTTCACGGACGCATCGAAGTGTCTTGCGGAGTAGTTGCTGACCCAGACCTTGGTCGTCAGAAATATTTCGTTTCTTGGGATGCCGGATTCGGCGACGCACTCGCCGATCTCGGCCTCGTTACGATAGATTTGCGCGGTGTCGATATGGCGGAAGCCAGCACGAAGGGCTGCGGGGATCATTCGATAGATGTCGTCGCCATTCATCCCGTAGGTGCCAAAGCCTATGGCCGGAATGAGCGCGTTACCGGCGCGGACGTTTTGCATGAACTATTCCTTATGGACTAAGTGTCAAGGAAGATGAGCCGGAAGAATTTGTATTGAAGGTCACACGTAGGAATCCTGCGTTAAATCGTGAGAGAAGATCTCAGATCAAGTGGAGGGTAGAGTAAGCGTTGGCGTGTCGAGGAAGAAGCCTATATGTTTCGATGAGACCTATCGTCGGAGGCGATACATGTTGAGCAGGATTTATCTACGTGAGCCCGTTCGCGAAGCTTCGGGTAGTCACGCTCGCGCTATCACTTCCGGTTCAGGTCTTCGAACCCCGAAACCAGGGCGTCCAGTAGTTGCCGGACGGCTGGAACCATGCCGCGTCGTGTGGGGAAGATCGCGTGAACGAGGCCCGGCGTCGTGGCCAGGCCGGCCAGTAAGTGCTGCAACTGGCCGGCGTGAATATCGGCGTCGACCAGTTCACGGGGCAGCATGGCCACGCCGACGCCTCGCAAAGCCGCAATCCGCAAGCTCGCCAGGTCGTCCGTCGCCAGACGAGGCTGATGCGCCCATGACGTCGTGCGACCCTCGGCGTCCACCAGGTTCCACGCGAAGCGCTCGCTGCTGCTGGACATGGCGAGCGTGGGCCATTCTTCGAGCGACTCAAGGGACGTGGGCACCGGATGGCGCGCCGCCAGTTGCGGACTGGCGACCAGAATCTGCACGGATAAGCCTAGTTGCCTGACTGCGAGATCGGTGTCTTCCAAAGGGGGAAGCCTGACCCGGATGGCGAAGTCCAGACCTTCCTCGACCACATCCACGCGACGGTTGGTTGCATCGACGAGGACCTGCACCTGCGGGTTGTCATGGACATACTGCGCAATGATTGTGGAGATGCCGGAGGTCAGCAGTCCCACGGGGCAGCTTATCCGTATGGTGCCCTGCGGCTTTGAGCGCGTCTGGTCCACAAAATCCTTGGCAGCCTTCGATTCCGCCACCAGGGCGAGGCAATGCTGATGGAACCGCCGCCCGGTTTCCGTCAGGGACAGGCTCCTGCTGGTGCGATTGAGCAGACGAACGCCAAGCTCTTCCTCCAGTGCGCGAACACGCCGGCTGAGTTTCGACGTCTGTACGCCGAGGCTGCGGGCCGCTGCCGTGAAGCTTCCGTGCTCGACGACTTCAGCGAAGAGTCGAAGATCATTGAGGTCAGTGATTCGGTTCATCGGGGGCTCTGAGTGGGGCCTTTAACGTTCTACCACTCGCAATGTTGCTTTGCAATTCAGGACATAGGCGAAATATCGTTGTGGATATAGCATCTCTAACGGGTCAAACCATCGGCCTGCAGGCAGAAGCAAAACCAATGCAACACAGCAATTTCATCATGACGAAGACGAACGCTCCCGGGTCGTTCATGCTCGGTGACCGCAACGTGAGCCGCATGGGGTACGGCGCCATGCAACTCGCCGGCCCGCGCGTGTTCGGGCCGCCGAAGGATCGAGACACGGCGATTGCCGTCCTGCGCGAGGCAGTGGAGCGCGGCGTCAACCATATCGATACCAGCGACTACTACGGTCCCCACGTAACGAACCAGATCATTCGCGAGGCGCTGCATCCGTATCGTGACGACCTTACGATCGTGACCAAGGTGGGCGCTGTGCGCGGTAGCGATGCCTCATGGATCCCCGCGCAGAGTCCGGCAGCACTTACCGCTGCCGTGCACGACAACCTGCGCAATCTGCATGTCGATGTCCTCGATGTCGTCAATCTGCGCACCATGATGGACGACAGACGTCCGGTCGAGGGATCGATTGCCGAGCAGTCTACGGTCCTGCCGAGTTGCAGCAGCGAGGCTTGATACGGCATCTGGGTCTCAGCAATGTGACCGCCGCGCAGGTCGAGGAAGCCCAGTCAATTGCCCCGGTCGTTTGCGTGCAAAACATGTTCAATGTGATGCAACGCCACGACGGCCCGTTAGTCGATGCGCTCGCGCAGCAGGGCATCGCCTATGTGCCGTTCTTCCCGCTAGCGGGATGACGTGAGACTTGGCTAAAGCGCCAACTCAGGTCGACTCGCGCTGCATGGGACCGGAGAAGCGCTAAAGCGCTAACTCCGGTCGACACAGGAGACAAACCGTGAAACGTGCTTCAGTCGTCGACGTCCAAGGCTTCATCAACGAGCACCCGTTCGGCCGTTTTCAACGACTCGTTTTTCTCATGTGCCTCGTGATTGTCGTGCTGGATGGCTTCGACACTGCGGCAATCGGTTTCATCGCGCCGTCGTTACTGACGCAATGGCATCTGGCAAAGCCCGATCTCGCACCGGTCCTGAGTGCCGCGCTGTTCGGCCTCGCGTTCGGCGCGCTCGTGTCCGGCCCTTTGTCCGACCGCGTTGGACGACGGTCTCTGATGATCGCCTCCGTATTCCTCTTCGGCGTTGCCTGTCTCGTGTCCGCGTTCTCGACGCCGGTAGTGGCTGCCTCGCGGCGCTTGCTATCTGCAACGTCGTACTCAATCACCATTCGAAAAGGAGACTCGACATGTCCACCGAGGCGTCCACAGCGGCATTCGAATATGTATCGGAGGTGTACGGGCGGTTGATTCGAAGGACGAGCGTCGGTTAGCGCGCTTCTTGACGGACAACTGCACGTTTGTCTATGCCAATAACGACCCCGTTATCGGGCGCGCAAAGATTGCCCGTGACGATCTGGCGGGTGCGCGATCGGCAAATCGACGACTACCGTATTTACATCGACGTCGCGCCGCTGTTCACGCATTGACGCCAGAGGCAACATGAGCCGGGCTCTTGAACGGAAAGCGAGCATCGTCACGGGCGACCGCCATCACCTCCTTCGTGACGGACGTTGATCTAGCCGTGGACGGCGCTCATCTCGCAACATTACTGCTCCGGGCGGCTTGTTTTGACGCCTCCCGAATTGCAGGCCGGGCGCGAACGCGACGCTCGAGCTTCGACGTCTAGGCCGGCCCACGCCAGGGCCGCCGAATAGTTTCCACGCCCCACAACCTCTGCGAAGCGCCGGCGATCGCCCAGGCGAGCGATCCGGTCCATTGGCATGCGCTGACTGAATCTTATCGTTCTGCCAGAAGCAACGATACTTTGCCTCCATGGAGATATGCGCATCAACATTGCGGCCGTAGCATTCATGCCAGTCGTCATTTCTTTTCAGGAGATTGTCATGGACCGTTTTAAGTTTCTTCCGTTGTTGGGCCGCATCTTGATCGGCGCGCCGTTTGTCATGAGTGGGCTGGGCAAGCTCGGAGCATATGCTGCGACGGTTGGCTATATTGCCGCCATGGGTTTGCCGGTGCCGCCGCTCGCGTTCGTCGTTGCCGTGCTGACCGAACTGGGCGGCGGCTTGCTGCTGCTGTCGGGCTACAGGGCTCGCGCCGTATCACTGGCAATGGCGGTATTCTGCGTGGTCACGGCATTGTTTTTTCACCACAACTTCGCCGATCAGAACCAGATGATTCACTTTCTCAAGAACGTGATGATGGCCGGTGGTCTTTTGCAGATCACCTACTTCGGTGCCGGCGCGTTCAGCCTCGATGCGCGCTCCAGGCGGACAGCGTCGGGCGTCTCGCCTCTGACCGCGAGCTAGGAAGACGGCTCCGATGAGACGACCGACCGACCGTCCGGATCGTCTCAACTGGATCGGCCCTTGCAGCAACACGGTGCGTGTTGTCGGGCGCACATCTTTTCCCACAGTGGCATCACCGCAGATATAGGAAGGAGGTCGAAATGTCGAAAGTTCTGGTTCTATATTATTCCTCGTATGGCCATGTCGAAGCGCTGGCGGAAGCCGTCGCTGAAGGCGCGCGCTCGGCGGGCGCGACGGTCGACGTCAAGCGGGTGCCTGAGACCGCGCCGGAGGACGTGGCGAAGGGCGCCCACTTCAAGCTCGATCAGCAAGCACCCGTTGCGACGGTCGCCGAACTCGCCAACTACGACGCCATCGTCGTCGGCACACCGACCCGCTTCGGGCGCATCTCGTCGCAGATGGCGGCGTTTCTGGATCAGGCCGGCGGTCTTTGGATGAGCGGCGCATTGAACGGCAAGGTCGGCGGAGCCTTCACGTCGACCGCCAGCCAGCACGGCGGACAGGAGGCGACGCTGTTTTCGATTATCACCAACCTCCTGCACTTCGGCATGACCATTGTCGGCCTGCCGTATAGCCACCAGGGGCAGATGACGCTGGACGAAATTGTCGGCGGCTCTCCGTATGGCGCCACGACCATTGCAGGCGCACAAGGTCAGCGCCAGCCGAGCGCTATCGAGCTCGCCGGTGCTCGCCACCAGGGCGAACTGATCGCCCGGACGGCTAACAAGCTGTTTGGCTGAACGTCATTCAAATTCACACCGCCTACGCGTGCGTGAGACAGCCAGGCGTTTTCCCGCCTGGCCGACACCGGTCCGGGTATCGAATCGCCATCGGCATGCTTGTCACTGAGAAACTGCTGGCAGGCGCCGGCCTGCATACCGCACGCTGAAACCACGGCGGAATCCACCCGAAACACCACGCTCATCATCTGCAGCGGCGCTCAACTCGGCCGCTCGCACAGGTGACGCGCGCCGCATTGGCGGTGGCTCGAAACAGAGGAGAACATGCTCACACACAGACGTTGGAAATCATTGGACGGGGCGAAACGCGGCTGGCTGCGCGCGAAACATCACTTCGTGGTCAGCGCCGACGGCAATCCCGCGCACGCCGCCCTGGGTCCGCTGATTGTCTGGAACGACGACGAGATCGCGGTCGGCACCGGTTTCCCCCTGCACGGACACCGTGACATGGAGATCATCACGTATGTGCGCCAGGGCCTGCTCGGGCATCGAGATACCTTGGGTTCCGAGGGAGCGATCCACGCAGGCGATGTCCAGGTCATGAGCGCCGGCACGGGCATACGCCACGCCGAGTTCAACAAGGGCGACGTGCCGCTCAAGCTTTACCAGATCTGGCTGCTGCCTCGTGAGGCCGGTGGTGAACCGGCATGGGATACCCGGCCGTTTCCCAAAAGCGACCGGTCAGGGCGTTTCGTCGCTCTCGCCAGCGGGTTCGCCCGCGATGAAGGCGCGCTTCCTATTCGCGCCGATGCGCGTGTGCTTGGCGCAATGCTAAGGGCAGGCGAAAGCGTTCGACACGAGTTGGGTCCGGCATGTCGCGCTTATCTCGTCGTGGCGTCGGGACGCATCGAAGTGAATGGCGAGCCCGTTGGGCCGCTAGACGGCGTGGCGATCACGAAGGTCGCCGCGGTGCAGATCTCCGCCCTCGAAGATTCCGAACTGGTGATGGTGGACGCGGGCTGATCGCGTCTCTGTACTCTCTCTACGCAGATCCAGTTCAGACCAAATCGCGGTAATTAGCCTATTTTCCCAGTTGTGCGATGAAGGCGCGGGCAGCCGGCCCCGGCGGCGCGTCCTTGCGGTAGACAACCTTCATCGGCATCATGACTTCGCGCGGCAGGCCTTCAATGCGGATCGTCACCAGGCTGCCACTTTCGAGATCCTCCTTGACCATGTGCAGCGGCATATGGCCCCAGCCCAGTCCCGCCTTCAGGAAGGCATGCTTGGCCCCCAGATCTCCGAGCCTCCACGTCGAGGGCGACAGGACACCGAATTCGCTTCCTTGGGACAGTGCGGTTCGGTCGCTGAGCACAAGTTGCACGTGCTTTTTGATGGCGGCCGCCGAAACGAGGCCGCGGCGTTTCGCAAGCGGATGAGCAGGGCTCACGACGGTAACCAGCTCGAGCTCGCGCAACAGTTCGACCTGGAGTTCGTCCGTCACGATCGGCAGAGTGCCGATCACGCCAATGTTGCAAATCCGGTCGAGTACCAGCTTCATCACACCACCCAGCGCCTCGACATAGAGCCGCAGCGGCGTGTGCGGATAATCCTTCTGGGATTGAGCGGCCGCGCTCGTCAAGCTGTCCATCGGGTACATCACGTCCATCGCCACCGAGAGCTCGGGCTCCAGACCGTCTCGCATCGCGCGCGCTCGCGCCTTGAATCCATCGATCGTGTCAGCCACGGAACGCGCGTCAAGCAGCAGGCTCTTGCCGGCGTCGGTGAGCTGCGGGTAACGGGCCGTGCGGTCGAACAGTTTCACCCCGAGCTGGGCTTCGAGATTCGAGAGGGTCTGGCTGACCACCGACTGCGCGCGCCGGAGCTTGCGTCCGGCCGCTGAGAAGCTGCCTTCGTCGACTGCCGCGATGAAGGTCCGAAGCTGGTCCAGTGTCAGGCCGTCAAGCATGTCCATCGCTCCAGACGATAGGTGAAATCTAAAAATATAGGCTTTTAAGATGGAGTGCAAGCTCTTACCTTATGTGTATCGTTTTTTTCTCGAGGCAGCGCTATGAACATCGACACAGCCGTACTCACCCCGATTCAGGAAACAGCGCTTGCGCCGCGCCGGATTGCTTTTCGCACCGGCGGCAGCGCGCACGGCGGCATTACTCGCCTGGCCAGTCCCGGCGATATCGGAGAATTGATCAAGCCTTTCGTGTTCCTCGATCACGCCGTGGTCGTGCCCACCGGTAAACCGATGTTCGGCTTCCACCCGCACTCGGGCATCGCCACGCTCACCACCGTGCTGAGTGGCGGCATCTCCTATGCGGACACGACCGGCAAGAATGGCGAGCTTTCAGCCGGCGGCCTCGAATGGATGAAGGCCGGCAATGGTGTCTGGCACGACGGCAATGTATTGCCGGGGGAAACCGTACGCCTCTTTCAACTCTGGGTCGCGCTACCGCCTTCGATGGAGAACTCGCCGCCGGAAAGCCAGTACATCTCGCCGGCCCAGGTCCAGCGGGATGGGCCGGTCCGCGTCATCCTCGGCCGCCACGGGTCCGCGGCGAGCGACATTCGCGCGCCTGAAGGCATCAACTACTTCCATGTTCAACTGAGCGCGGGAGAGACCTGGCGACATGCGCCGCCTGCCGGGCACAACGTCGCGTGGCTGGCGATTGACGAGGGCCGCCTGAACGCGTCCGAGCCGATCGAGGCAGGGCAACTCGCCGTGTTCGAGGAATCCGACGGCGCGCCCATTGAGCTACACGCCGAGGAGGCGACGTCGTTCGTCATCGGCTCCGCTATCAAGCATCCGTATCCACTGGTGCTCGGTTACTACTCGGTGCATACGAACGCAGACGCGCTTGCGCGGGGCGAGGCCGAGATACGCCGCGTCGGTCGCGAACTGGCCGCACAGCGTCGCGTCACAACAGCGCGAATTACTTGATGCGGTAGCTCGTCCGCGAACGCATCATCGTCTTCTGGAAAGGGCAAGCCGCGGCTGGAACGCGGCAAGCTCACAAGCCTTCTTATAGCCGTTGTCTGTCAGGCGATGTTCGGATGCATTGCCTGACGCGTCCATCAGGCAATCCAAAAATTCGCTGCCGCCCGGCTGCGAACCTGCGTTCCTGACCTCCCTGAAAACGACGGGAGACTCTGCCTGCGCGCGCCAGCAGAGCACCGTGAAAACTCGAATCTGTCTGGTCGGACATTTTGTGGTTTTCCCTTATTTTAAAAAATCCGATTCCCGCTTCCTCAAAAACTTGCAAGGCCGCTTACAGCGAATCAGCACCGGGAAGATTGTGTGCACTACCGCGCATACTTGGCGCAGCACGGTGCGTATTGTGGCGTCAGGGAAAAGGACCATTACTGCTAAATCGCGCATTTCCCTCGTTCGAATCCGCTTGCAAAAGCGGTCAAATAAAACTACGTGACGAGACGTGCCCATGAAACACAAAAATCTAGCGTTAGAGGGATTATCCGAACGTAATGATGAATTCGATCCTGGATCGATCATCGATACGTTGATTAATCACCGCGTAATGATCGCCGCGATAACAGCGGCCTTCATTTTGATGGGCGCCTTGTACGCGTTCTGCGCGACGCCGATCTATCGAGCAAGTATCTCGATCAGGGTCGAGGACAATGCACCGACCGCGCTGCCGGATTCGAAAGATCTGGTGCGCAATGCGTCGTCGTTGTTCCAGGAGAAGTCCTCGGCCGAAGGCGAAATGCAGATCCTGAGGTCGAAAGCCATCGCCATGCAGACGGTGGATTACCTCAAGCTCTATATCGAAGCCGAGCCGAAGCGCCTGCCGGTGCTCGGCGGCCTGATCGCGCGTCACACCGACACACGGATGACGCCCGGACTCTTCGGCTGGGGCGGCTTCGTCTGGGGTGACGAATCGATCAGCGTGGCGACGTTCGAAGTGCCGAGGAAACAGGAAGGCAACGCGTACACCGTCACCGCATTGTCCGGCGGCCAGTACCAGTTGCGCGGACCGGGACTGGAACAGCCGGTCACCGGACGCGTCGGCGTCGATGAGCAATTCGAAAGCAGCCACGGGCCGATCAATCTGCTCGTGAGCAAGATCGACGGCGAGAGCGGGGCGGTGTTCAATCTCACGCGCCACTCGCGTCAGGAGGCCCTCGAACAGCTGCAAAAGGGCCTCCAGATCGACGAGCAAGGCAACAAGTCGAATGTGCTGGGCGTCCTGCTGGAAGGCCGCGACCCGGTTCTCGTGACCAACATCCTCAACGATATCGGCGCGGTGTATGTGCGCCAGAACGTGAACCAGAAGGGTGCCAACGCCGAGAAGTCGCTGAACTACCTCGAGCAGCAGCTGCCGGGGGCGAAGCGCCAGATGGAGCAGGCGGAAGAAGCCTATAACACCTATCGCAACAGTCACGGACTTCTGGATGCGGACGAGGAAAGCCGGCTGATCCTGCGACAGGCCACTGAAGCGGACTCGCGCCTCTACGACCTCAAACGTCAGCGCCAGGACCTGACCGCTCACTTGACGGCCGAGCACCCGAGCGTGGTGGCGATAGACCAGCAGATCGCCAGCACCAACAAGTACGTCGAGAGTCTCGCGAGCCGCGTCAAGGCCATGCCGACGGCGGAGCAAGGCGCGCTGCGCCTGATGCGGGACATGCGCATGAGCTCCGACATGTACGCGGCGTTGCGTAGCAACATCGACACCCTGCGGCTGGTCAAGGCCGGTCAGTCCGCTTCCGTGCAGTTGCTGGATACGGCGGACGTCCCCGAGCGGCCGGTCAAGCCCGCGAAAGCGCTCGTGCTGCTGATCGCGGCGGTGCTGGGGCTGTTCATCGGTATCGGGCTTGCCTTCCTGCGTGATTTCCTGTTCAAGGGCGTGGCCGATCCGGAAGAGCTGGAGTCCCGCACCGGCCTGAGCGTGTACGCGACGATCCCGGTCAGCGACCAGCAGTTCCAGCTGACGCGGAAAATGTCCACCACGGGCGAAGAGAAGCTGGCTCTGGCTTTCCAATACCCGATGGACCCGGCTGTAGAAGCGCTGCGCACGATGCGCGCGTCGCTGCAATACGCGATGAACGGCGACCGCAACAACGTGGTGATGCTCGCGGGGCCGTTGCCGGGTATCGGCAAGTCGTTCCTGTCAGCCAATCTCGGCACGTTGCTCGCCGCGGGCGGCAAGCGCGTGCTGCTGGTGGACGGTGACCTGCGCCGCGGCCATCTGAACCAGTACTTCGGCTTGCCGCGCGCCGCGGGGCTTGCAGACGTGATCGCCGGCACTGGCTCGCTCGAAGACACCGTGCACAAGGAAGTGCTGCCGAATCTCGATGTCCTGCAGTGCGGCGAGTATCCGCACGACCCGGCCGAACTGCTGTTGAGCAGCAATTTCAGGGCAACCATTCGTGCCGCTTCGGAGCGCTACGACATTGTGCTGCTCGACGCGCCCGCCATTCTTGCCGTGTCGGATACGGTGACCATGGCGCCCGTCGCCGACTCGATATTCATGGTCGCGCGTTTCGCCGATACGCGCGCCGGCGAGATCTCGGAATCGGTCAAGCGCCTGGCGCAAACCGGTTCGAAAGTGGAAGGCATTCTGCTGAATGGATTCAAGGTCAGTCGCGGCAATTACGCCCAGTCGCGCCGGTATGGCGGCTACGCATACGACGCCTATTACTCCGATTCGGCAATGAAATAGCGCGCGTAGCCCGTGCAAAGGTTCAGGCCAATTGAATCTTGCACGGGGTTTTAGAAAAGACGCGTATCTATAATAAAGGGGAGCAACAATCATGCATTCGTTAAACGAGCTGAAACTCGCCGTGGTCGGTCTTGGCTATGTCGGATTGCCGCTTGCGGTGGAGTTCAGCAAGCGTCGCCCGGTGGTGGGATTCGACATCAACGGCGTGCGCATCTCGGCGTTACGTGAAGGACGGGACATCACGCTCGAAGTCAGCGATGAAGAACTGGCCGCGGCCACGGGCATGACCTTCACGTCGGACGTGGAGGAGCTCAAAGCCTGCAACGTGTACATCGCAACCGTTCCGACGCCGATCGACGACTACAAGCGTCCTGACCTCCGGCCCCTGATCGGCGCCAGCGAGACTATCGGCCGCGCGCTGAAAAAGAATGACGTAGTCATCTATGAATCGACCGTCTATCCGGGTGCCACGGAAGAGGAATGCGTGCCGGTTCTCGAGCGGACCTCGGGGCTGAAATTCAACGTGGATTTCTTTGTCGGCTACAGTCCCGAGCGGATCAATCCGGGCGACAAGGCGCACCGCGTGATGGATATCAGAAAGGTCACGTCGGGATCGACGCCGGAGATCGCTGAACTCGTCGATTCGCTGTACCGCGAGATCATCGTCGCGGGCACGCACAAGGCGAGCAGCATTCGCGTCGCCGAGGCGGCCAAGGTCATCGAGAATACGCAGCGCGACGTCAATATCGCGCTGATCAACGAGCTGTCGATCATCTTCAACAAGATGGGCATCGACACGGAATCGGTCCTGCAGGCAGCCGGAACCAAATGGAACTTTCTGCCCTTCAGACCGGGTCTGGTGGGTGGCCACTGCATCGGCGTCGATCCGTATTATCTGACGCACAAGGCGCAGGCCATTGGATACCACCCGGAGATCATCCTCGCCGGCCGGCGCCTGAACGACAGCATGGGCGGTTACGTTGCGTCGCAACTGGTGAAGGCGTTGACCAAGCGGCAGATCGGCGTCGCCGGTGCCCGCGTGTTGATCATGGGTCTGACCTTCAAGGAAAATTGTCCGGACCTGCGCAACACCAAGGTCGTCGATATCGTTGCCGAGTTGCGGGAATACGGCGTCGAAGTCGATGTCTACGATCCGTGGGTCTCGAAAGAGGAGGCCCGGCGCGAACACAACCTGGACCCCATCGAGCATCCCGCCGAAGGCGTCTACGACGCGACGATTCTGGCCGTCGCGCACAGCCGGTTCCAGGAATTGGGCGCGCAAGCCATTCGTGTCTTCGGCAAGCCCGGGCATGTACTGTACGACCTGAAGTACCTGCTGCCCGCGGACGCCAGTGATCTGCGTCTCTAGCAGACCCTAAGCACATCGCACGCGAGGCCATCACGACGTGATGACCTCCTCATCTTATCCGGAGGCATTGATGCCTGATCGCTACGACACAACACGGCAACAACTCGCCGGGCATCCGCAGCAGTGGTTGATTACCGGCGTGGCCGGCTTTATCGGTTCGAATCTGCTGGAGGCGCTGCTCAAGCTCGACCAGACCGTGGTCGGACTCGACAATTTCTCTACCGGCTACCAGCGCAATCTCGACGAAGTACGCTCCGTCGTTTCGCCGGAGCAATGGCAGCGCTTCAGATTCATCGAAGGCGATATCCGGCGTGCGGAAGATTGTGTGAACGCCGTCATTGGCGTCGATCACGTGCTGCATGAGGCGGCGCTGGGTTCGGTTCCGCGTTCGGTGGTTGACCCGATCGCGACCCACGAAGTGAACATCAGCGGCTTCCTCAATATGCTCGTGGCCGCGCGCGACGCGCAAGTGTCGAGCTTCACGTATGCCGCATCGAGCGCGACATATGGCGACCATCCCGGCTTGCCGAAAGTCGAAGACCAGATCGGGCAGCCGCTTTCGCCGTATGCCGTCACCAAGTACGCCAATGAACTGTACGCATCGGTGTTTGCTCGTGCCTACGGCTTCAAGACGATTGGCCTGCGCTACTTCAATGCGTTTGGTAAGCGCCAGGATCCGGACGGCGCTTACGCCGCGGTCATTCCCAAATGGACGGCCGCGCTCATTGCCGGCGACGACGTCGTGATCAATGGCGACGGCGAAACCAGCCGGGACTTCTGCTTTATCGACAACGTAGT
This sequence comes from Paraburkholderia sp. NPDC080076, assembly GCF_050281145.1. Taxonomy (NCBI): domain Bacteria; kingdom Pseudomonadati; phylum Pseudomonadota; class Betaproteobacteria; order Burkholderiales; family Burkholderiaceae; genus Paraburkholderia; species Paraburkholderia sp. NPDC080076. The sequence continues at coordinate 1,043,577 of NZ_JBNNWQ010000001.1, forward strand.
GAAGGCGAACATCCTGGCGGCGACGGCGGACGAGGTGGCACGCAACGAGGTGTACAACGTCGCCGTCGGCGATCGCACGACGTTGATCCAGCTCTACGACGGCTTGCGGTCCGTGCTCGCCGACAACGGTGTCTCCTGCGACAAGCGCCCGGTGTTCGGGCCTTTTCGCGCCGGCGATGTCCGGCATTCACAGGCAAATGTCGACAAGGCGGAGCGGCTGCTCGGCTATGAAAACACGATTCCCTTGGTAGAAGGCTTGTCCAAAGCGATGCCCTGGTACATCGAGTTCGTATCGCAAAGGTGATGTCTTCAGACGCCCGGTCTCACGGGCGTGCTTCGGCATGACGGATGCGCAACGCGTTGATCTTTTTAAGGCAGTAACGTCAATGTCTCAGATCGCAGGTTGGCGAAGCCGTCTGCTGCAGATTCATCCCGATCATTCGCGGATCGCACGCAGTGCGGTCTGGGTTTCCCTGTTCGCGCTCATGGGCAAGTCGGCGGGCGCGCTCAAGGAAATGGCGATCGCGTATCGGTATGGCATCAGCAATGTCGTCGATGCCTATCAGCTCACGCTCACGCTGGTCACCTGGCTGCCGGCTACGTTTGTCGCTGTGCTGAGCGTCGTGCTCGTGCCGGCTCTCGTCGAGCTGCGCGGTAGGCCCAGGCAGGAGCAAGCGAAGTTTCTCGGCGAACTCGACGTGATGGCGATTTTTGTCGGCGTGGTGTTCGCGGTCCTTCTCTATTTCGCCTGGCCGCATGCGCTCGACCTGATGGCGCGCAACCTGTCGGAAGAAACCCGCTTGATGTCGCGCCGGATGATGCTCGGCATGGCGCCGGTCGGCATCGTCATGCTGACGATCTGCGTGTATGCGGCACGGCTCCAGGCACGCGAAAAGCATGTCAACACGCTGCTGGAGTGCGTGCCGGCCGTCGTGTTGCTGGGCTTCGTGCTGGCCTGGCACGATCCGAGCTCCCCCTTGCCGCTGATCTTGGGCAGCACGCTCGGCTTTCTCCTTCAGGCGGTGATATTGGGCGTGCTTTCGGGGCGTGCGGACAACATCCGCGCGCGGCTCAGCTTCTCTGTCAGCTCGCCGCAGTGGCCACACATGTACCGTGCGGTCGGCGTGTTCATGATCGGCCAGTTCATCATGAGTCTGGCCACGCCGCTGGACCAGTATTTCGTGGCGGGCCTCGGCGACGGCAACATCGCGACGCTCGGCTATGCCAGCCGCGTGCTCGGCCTGCTCGTCAGCATGGGCGCCGTGGCGATCAGCCGCGCGACCTTGCCGGTTTTATCGGAGCTGTTGAGTGCAGGAGACAACGCTCGCGCCCGAAGCATCGCGCTAAAGTGGTCGCTATTCATGCTGGCGGTCGGCTGCGTGGTGGCGGTGGTGGCGTGGCTTCTCGCGCCGATGGTGGTGAAGCTGCTGTTTCAGCGCGGCGCCTTTAGCGCTGCGGACACTGTGGCGGTGTCTGGCCTGTTTCGCTGGGGATTGATTCAGATACCGTTTTACTTCTCGGTGCTGGTGCTGGTTCAGCTGCTGGCTAGCGAAGGCCGCTTTAAAGCAATGGCGGGCATCGCGGCCGCGAATTTCGCCGTCAAGGTGGTGGCCAATTACTTCCTGATTCGATGGCTCGGCATCACGGGGGTCGTTCTTGCAACCGGCGTCATGGGCCTCTGTTCGTTCGTCTGCTATCTGTTTTTCACGTTGTCAAACGGCTCATTAAAGAACAAGACGGGTCCGCTATGAAGATTCTGCTGTTCATCCATTCCTTGCATTACGGCGGTGCGGAGCGCGTGGCAATGAACCTGTCGAGCGAATGGGTCGCGCAAGGGCTGGACGTCAGTGTCGTGACGCTGACATCCACCGCAAGCGACTTCTATTTGCTGCACGACTCGGTCGACCGCATTACCCTCGACCTCGCGGGGGGCAGTGGCGGTTTGGCGGGCGCGGTATTCGCGAATGTGCGCCGGATGTTGGCTCTGCGCCGCGTGCTCAGACAGGTGAAGCCGGATGTCGTGCTCGGCATCGAGACGCGGCCGTCGATCCTCGCCATCCTGGCCGGCCTCGGCCTGCCTTGCAAGGTGATTGCGACCGAGCACATTCATCCGCCGATGCTCTTCGAAGGAAAGCTCTGGGAGTCCTTGCGCCGCTGGACATACCCCTTCGCGGACAAGGTCGTCGCGTTGACGCAGAAAAGCAAGCTGTGGTTGCAGGACAACTGCAATTGCAAGGCCGTCACCGTGATTCCGAATTCGATCTCGCTGCCGATTCCTGTCGTGGAACCTATCGTGCCGCCCCAGCAGGTGGTCGGCGCCGGGCGTCGCGTATTGCTCGCGGCGGGACGCATGGCCGAGCAAAAGGGCTTCGATATTCTGATCGATTCCTTCGGTCGGATCGCGAGTGATTTTCCCGCGTGGGATCTCGTCATTCTCGGAGATGGCCATGACCGGGATGCGCTCGTTGCACAGATAGCCGCGGCGGGATTGAGTAAGCGCGTGCTCCTGCCGGGTCAGGTCGGCAATATGCCTGACTGGTACGAGCGTGCGGACCTATACGTGTTGAGTTCGCGGTTCGAAGGCTTCTCGATGACGATCGTCGAGGCGATGGCGAGCGGTTGTGCGGTGGTGAGCTTCGACTGCGACGCGGGGCCCGGAGACATCATCACGCACGGCCATGACGGCCTGCTGGTTCGTCAAGTCGGCGACCCGCAGGAACTCGCCAATGCCTTGTCGACCTTGATGGGCGATGACGAGATGCGGGCACTCATGGCAGCGCGCGCGCGTGCGGTCGTCGAGCGGTTTTCGGTGGCCAGGGTCTTCTCGATGTGGCGTGACGTGTTCACGCAAACCGGCGTGAAACCTTCGGGGATCATCGATCGTCCTTCCGTGCGGGTGACGGAGTGAACCCCACGCTGCTTCCAATCATCAAGCGGGCGGAGACCTGACATTCCATGAATATCGTCTTGTTCATTAGCGCGATGCAGGATGGCGGTGCCGAGAGTGTCGCTGCGACGCTTGTCAATGCCTGGGTCGAGCGCGGCGACTCGGTCACGCTAGTCGCCACGTATTCCGGGCGGAGCACCTGCAATTACCCCGTTTCATCGCGTGTGAAGTTCGTCTATCTGGCTGACCTGGTGACGCGGCGAGGCCGGGGGCCGCTCGCTTTTGTCGAGCGCATGAGTGCGTTGCGCGCGCTCATGCGCGAGAGCCAGGCGGATGTGATCGTGTCGTTTCTGACGAATGTGAATGTCGCGACGATTCTCGCATCGCGAGGCCTCGGCATTCCCATCATCGTAAGCGAGCACACCAATCCTCTGGCCGATCGCCGTTCGTTGTTATGGAGACTGCTGTGCCGGTTTATCTATCCGAAGGCCGATCTCCTGACCCTGCTGACCGACGACGTGGTCGCGCCGTTCAGAAAGGTCGTGCCGGGAATGAAGGACATCGCGGTGATGCCCAATCCACTGCCCGATGAACTGTTCGTGCAGCAACGGCAACAAGCGACGGCGCGCAAGCGCGTCATTTCTCTGGGGCGGTTGAACAGGACAAAACAGTTCGACTTGCTGATTCGCGCCTTTTCACTGCTGGCAGACGATTGCCCTGATTGGGACTTGTGGATCTGGGGAGAAGGACCTGAGCGCGCCGCACTGGAGGCTCAGATCGAGCAACTGCACATGGGGGAACGGATTTTTCTGCCAGGACGGACGCTGACCCCGTGGAGCGAGCTGGCCAAGGGGCAGGTCTTTGCGATGTCGTCGAGTCATGAAGGCTTGCCCATGGCGCTGATGGAAGGCATGGCGATTGGATTGCCTGTCGTGTCGTTCGACTGTCCTAGCGGACCGAGGCAGTTGACGCGAAACGGCGAGGACGGACTGCTCATCCCGCCAGGCGACGCGCATTCCATGGCCGCCGCTTTACACCACCTGATTTCGGACGACCCGCTGCGCGCTGAGCTGGGCAGGAAGGCCGCCAAGTCGGTACGGGAACGCTATTCATTGAAGGCGGTATTGCAGATCTGGGACGAGTTGTTCGAGCGGGTCGGGGCGCGGGTGAGACCTGTTGAGTCGACGCATTGAATTGAACCGATGGCATCGTTGTGGTCGTGACCTGCCGTATTCACAAAAAGCTCAGAGATTCAGGAGCGGACATGAACGGACGTAAAGTAGTTCTCTTTGCCAACACCGATTGGTATCTCTACAACTTCCGCCTCTCGCTGGCGCAGAAGCTGCGGCAAGACGGTTATGAAGTGGTGTTGCTCTCTCCGCCGGGCGAGTTCGGGCCCAAGCTGCAGGCGCTGGGGTTTAGCTGGCATGCCATGCCGATGAATCGTCGAAGCCTCAATCCGTTGCGCGAACTCGGCGTGCTCGCGTGGCTCGTGCGGTTTCTTCAACGTGAAAAGCCGGACCTCGTCCACGGCTTCACGATCAAGAGCGCGGTGTACGGATCGCTGGCGAGCAAGCTTGCCGGCGTGCCCGCGCGAATCAATGCCGTCGCCGGTATGGGTTACGTCTTCACGAGCCGGGATTTGAAAGCCCGTGTACTGCGGCCTATCGTGCGCCAGTTGATGCGCTCCGCGTTGAATGGCCGGCGCAATGCGCTGATATTGCAGAATCCCGACGACGTCGCGGTTTTCAAACGGGCGAGAATCGTCGATGACCGGTCGATACGGCTCATCAAGGGATCCGGCGTGAACTGTTCGCGGTTCTCCGCCCGGCAGGAGACGGACGAGGAAACCCGGGCGCCATTGCGGGTCGTGCTGGCTGCCCGTTTGTTGTGGGACAAAGGGATCGCCGAGTACGTCGAGGCGGCCCGGGCACTGAGAAGTGAAAACCGCTCGGTGAAGTTCCTTCTTGCCGGCTCTCCCGACGACGGCAATCCCGCCTCTGTCTCCCGGGAACTCGTCGAAGGGTGGGTCAACGACGGCCTTCTCACGTGGCTGGGGCATGTCAGCGATATGCCGAAGCTGCTGTCCGAAGTGGACGTCGTCGTGCTTCCGAGCTATCGCGAAGGCTTGCCCAAGACGCTGATCGAGGCGGCCGCGTGCGCGTTGCCGCTGATCACAACCGATGCGCCGGGCTGCCGCGAGGTCGTGAGCTGTTCGGGAGAAGACGGCTTGCTCGTTCCCGTGCGCGACAGCGCGGCGCTGGCCGACGCGATCCGCCGCCTGGACGACGACCGGAAGCTCTGCCGCAGACTCGGTCTCGCGGCGCGGGAAAAAGCCCTGAGCGAATTCGACGAATCGATCGTGATCAGCAAGACATTACGGGTCTACAGCGAATTGCTGGACCCCGTGCCTCAAGAAGTCGTCATCGCGGGTCAGCGCGAGCGGCAGATTTGAACCCGGCTGGCGCTTCCGTGCGGATATCCGCCGGACGCCAGGGCAGATTCAAAGAAATATCCTGAAGGAGATTGAGTGCGTATGGTCGCTCCGAAATTCATACTGCGCTTCGATGACGTCACCCCGGAAATGGCCTGGTCGCGATTCGATCCGTTCGATGAGCTTTCCATGGATCAGGACCTGCCGTTGCTCGTCGGCGTCGTGCCTAACTGCCTCGATCAGACGCTGGTTGTCGAGCCGGCGAGAGATGCGTTCTGGGATGCGGTCCGCGGTTGGGTCGATCGCGGCTGGAGCATCGCGCAGCACGGATACACTCATCAGTACGTCACCCAGCACCCCGGGCTGTTGCGTCTTGGCAGCAAATCGGAACTGGCCGGCCTCTCATACGACGAGCAGTTTGCCAAGCTGCAGGCGGGAAAAAAGATACTCCAGGAACAAGGTGTCTGGCAGCCGGTATTCATGGCGCCTTCCCACTCGTTCGATGAAGCGACGCTCCGCGCACTAGCCGATCTGGACTTCAAGTACCTGACGGACGGCAGCGGCGTCTATCCGTACAAATTCGGCGGTCTGACCGCGGTGCCGCAGTTGTTCGCCACGCCGGTGCATTTTGGCTTTGGCGTGTATTCCATCTGCCTGCATGTCAATACGCTAAGCGAGGCCGAGATCGACGGAATCATCGGATTCGTGAAGAAAAACCGCTCGCGGTTCATTTCTTTCGCAGAGGCCGCGAGCGTCGAAGCCCCCGTCCCAGGCATCGCGATGGCGATGCGCTTTTTAACGTCTACTCCGTTGCGTGCCATGCGCCGCATGAGGGGCTGAACTTCTTATGGGGGTGTACGGTGCGAAATAGCCGAAGAGCGGTGAATGCTTTTCTCCTCAGCAGCATGGTGGGTGCGATCGCGCGCCCGCTCGCTGCGGTGGCCGACGTCGTGACCAATCAGCGCGCCGCGGCCGACGAGGTCGTCGATCGATGGTTCGGCGTCAGCGCGGACGGCAAGACGAATGACCGTGCCGCGCTTCAAAAGGCAGTCGACAGTTCAGTCGGCAAGACACTGGTCATCACAGGCCCATGCAGGATCGATGCGCAAGGGCTGCACATGCGCAGCAACAGCCGCGTGCGCTTTGCTCCCGGCGCGTCGCTCAAACTGCTTCCTCACGACACTCAAAACTATGAGGTCATCCGTATCTGGGACGTGCGGCATGTGCGGCTGGAAAATCCGCGCGTGGACGGCAGCAAGGAGCTGAACACCGTGACCGGCGGAGAGTGGGGCATGGGCATATCGATCGCGGGAAGCACCGATGTGACGATACTTTCCCCCAACACGACCAACTGTTGGGGCGACGGCATCTATATCGCGAACAGCTTCGGCAACGGCCTGCCTTACTCGAGCGACATCCGGGTGATGAATCACTATGCCTCGGGTTGCCGTCGACAAGGGGTGTCGATCATCAGCGGCAGGAATATCCTGTTCGATCATCCCGTGTGGGAAAACATCGCCGGTACGCTTCCTTCCGCCGGACTCGACATCGAGCCGAACGCCAACACGGACGTTATCGAAAATATCCGGATCGTCAATCCGACGACACGACACTGCCAGTTCGGCATTCTCGTCTATCTGGAGGCACTGCCGGGCAGCCGGGAAAAGTACGTCAGCGTCGTGATCAGTGGACACAAGGATGAAGACAGCAGGGAAGCGGCCTACAGCGTATCCGGATTGGCGACGAAAGGCCGCATCGTGACCGGCTATATCACGAGCAATTCACCGACGTGGATCCGTCCGAGAAGAGACGCCTTTGTCAGCACCGACTACGACCGTGCGGGGCCGAAGATCGATATCACGAATCCCACGATCATCCGGTAGCGGCGTTCAATAGCGTAACGCTCAACGCGTTACGCCTTTCGCACGCAGTAATGTCGCGTACATGTCCCGATACTTCTGCCAGCACACCGTAATAGAAAAGCATTCGACAATCCGTTCGCGTGCCAGCTTGCCGAGTTTCTCGCGCTGCTCCAGACTCAACGTCGCCATCTCTTCAAGCGCATCCGACAAACTGACGGGATCTCGCGGCGGAACGACCAGACCGGTATCGCCGACGAGCTGGCCGGTATCGCCCACATCCGTGACCACGCACGGAACGCTGCAGGCCATCGCTTCGCCGACGACCGTGGGCAAACCTTCCGTTCGGGATGAGAGGCACAACATGTCGAACGCCGGCATGATTCGATGCAAGTCATTCCGGGCGCCCAGCAAGTGACATACGCGGGTCAAGCCAAGCTCGCTCATCATGCGTGCAAGCGCCTTATTGTTGGCATCGACATCCTTGCCGACCATGACGAAATGGCATTCCGGCACGCGCTGATGAAGCAGGGCGGCCGCGCGCAGGAAGTTATCGTAATCCTTGGCGGGGTTGGAGCGTCCGACGATGCCAATCAGTATCGAGCGTGGCGGCAAGCCGAGCGAGTTCAGGAGCGTAGCCCTTGCAGTGGCATCCGGCACGAACTTGCGGACATCGAAGCCGTTATGAATCACGCGCATCCTGGAGCGATCGTAACCGTACTCGGCGTGAGTCTTGTACGACGCGTTGGCGCAGCAAATGACCGAGTCCGGCAACTGATTGGAAGTCATTGCGCCGATTCGCGCAAGCGCATTCAGAACGCGCCCGACTTTGGCCGTGGGCACTTCGGTTCGATGGATGCCCCAGACGAGCACGAACCGGTGGCGTTGCCCCCTGAGCCGGAACATCAGCCGCGCCAGCAGTGCCGCCACGCCGCCGAAAATATCCGCGTGATACATCCACGTCTGGACGACATCGGGGTTGGCCTTGACGATCCACCTGGCCAGTCGAATCAGGAGCAGCGGATTCGGAATGCCGGGCCGCATGCCCAGCAGCCTGACTTCCGCGCCGGCGGCGCGCAGACGCTCCGCCATGATATCCAGCGACGACAGGGAAATGATGACATGCGTGCCGCCGGTGCTGCGCGACTCCGAAACGAGGTTCAGCAGCAGCGTTTCGGCGCCGCCCAAACCGAGGCCCGAGATTATATGGACGATTTTCATTTCGTTCGCACGGTTCGGCATTCGTTGATGTAAACCCGTATCTTTTTCGGTTGGGCAAACAGGTTTCATTTGCAGCAGCACTGAGTTCCACAAACGCCATTCATGCCTTGCGGACGGCCGCCTTTTCCTGTCGCGTCGTTTAACGGAGTTGATATCCGTAATCGCGGTAAGACTGGTGAAAGGCTAAGTGATCGGGCAGCCGCCTTACCGTTCGGCATCGTACACAGACCGGGACAATTGTCCGCGGCCATTCCGGATGCGATTTATTGTTGATACGAATTGACGGACTAACGTTCCGTGGTCGATTCAAAACTTGTGTGCCATTCCGCTCGTAATGTCGAACAAAAGCCTGATAGCGTGCAGGGGCGTAATGCGATGTCAGTTCGACGGCCATTCAATGGCTCGATAGCATCGTCGATTACAGAGCCCGGTCCGCTGAACGGCGATTGCCGGGAGCACATTTGAGCGGCATAAAAATCAACACCTCCTCCGGTTTGCGCAGGGCTGGCAAGCCGACGGGCAAGAGGGAGATGAAAGTGGCACAACAACTCAACTCGAAGTTCCAGTTCCAATCAGTCGGCTACCGATGGTTGCGGCCTTCCATGCTGGCATTCCTGGCATTGGCAGTGCTCATCCTGTGCAGGATCGCCTTCGGCGATCGGAGCAAACTGCTCGATCAGGACAATTACGTTGCGTACTTCAGGGATGCCGATCCGCTCTGGATCATGCATCTTTGGTCCACTAGCCATTCGACGGTGCTCTTCATCGTGAAGACGATCACGGACGAGCTCGGCTGGCGGCTCTGGGTACTAGGCATCGATTCACTGGGCTTCTCACCTGAGACCGCGGTGCGGCTGACGGTTGTCGTGCTGAACGTGCTCATGGCGCTTGCCCTCAGCCGCACGCGCCGCCCGTTTCTCGGCCTGCTTTTGTGGGCGGTGATCCCTACCGGCCTCGCGACGGTCGGGCTATTTCAGATCCGTCAGGGATTTGCTCTGTCGATTGCCATGTACTTCGCGATGTGCCGGCAGCAGCCCATTCGAGGCGCGCTTCTCGCCAGCATCGTTCACACCACGTTCGCGTATCCGGCCTTGTTCCTGATTCTCGCGCACGTTCTCATGAGACGAAGCAAGGCGCTGGCAATCGTGGGTGTGGTCGGTGCGGCGCTCGCGATGTCGCTGGCGTCGGCGTGGCTTTTCAACACGTTCGGCGGCCGCCGGCTCGAAGAATACACCCAGCAGGAAGAGTTCACGGTGAACTTCCTGATATCGCTCGCCCTGTATCTGATCGTACCGACGCTCGTGCTCATGCTGCGTCGAAAAAATATCGAGAACACGGTGCGCGAAATGGTCGTCCATAAGATCGCGATCATGCATATCGGCCTGCTCATGTTCCTGATCATTTCCTTCTTCGTGTATCCGTTCGGGACCCAGCGCATTGTCTACTATGGGCCGCTGCTGTTGGCGTTCCTGCTGCCGGAGATCCGCCTCAAGAATTCGCTGGTCCTGTGGACCGTCGCTTTTGTCTTAGGTATTTTGACCTACGACGTTATCAAGAACTACCTGCTGGACACGTACAAATACTTTCTCTGAGCAGGTGTCCGATAGCCGCCGGGGAGCTCGCCGATGCGAAGCGCGCTTCCTGTGCGAACCGGACGCAAGAATGAGCAATGGTCATTTCATATACACGTCCCGATCCGCCGATAACCTGAACCGGCGTATTCGGCAGCACGCCGCATTTACGCTTATTTGTCGGTTCATAAAATGATCGTGTCGGGGTTGTGTTGGGAATGCCACAGAGGAAAGACTCAAAATAAGAGACGGTGTGCATTACTATCCTTGTCCTAAAAAGACGTTCAAGCGACAAGAAAATAAAAATTCCTCCGTTAATATTGGAGACCGAGATGTTAAATCTTGCGCTTGGCTTTGTTGTCTCATTCCTGGTTATCTTTTTTATCGTGCGAAGTTCGGGTCTGCACGGGTCGCTTACGATGGACCACGACTTGCGCGGCATTCAGAAGAACCACGCCTACGCGGTGCCACGAATCGGCGGAATTGGGATTGCATGTGCCGCCACTGTCGTACCGCTCATACAGCCGCTGTGGGCGACCAACCCCGGGACGAGTCAACTGCTGCTCCTGTTGTGCGCCGTGCCGGCGTTCGCGGGCGGCGTGATCGAGGACATGACCAAGCGCGTGAGTCCGCGCGTGCGGCTCCTGTGCGCGCTCGCTTCGGCGCTCGCGGCCTGCCTGCTGATGCACGCGACGCTCACGCGGGTGGACTTGCCGCTCGTCGATCAGTGGCTGCGCATCGTGCCGATCGGGATCGGCTTCACGATGCTCGGCGTCGCCGGGCTGACGAACGCGGTCAATATCATCGATGGCTTTAACGGACTCGCGTCGGTCGTGACGATGCTGATCTTCGCCTCGATCGGCTACGTCGCGCACAGCGTCAACGACTGGCTCATCATGAGCATGGCACTGACGATGATCGGAGCGATCGGCGGCTTCGTGCTGTGGAACTTTCCGGTGCCTTCCGTCTTCCTCGGAGATGGCGGAGCTTATTTCGTCGGGTTCATCATGGCGGAGCTGCTCATCCTCCTGATCGTGCGCAACCCGAGCGTGTCTGCGTGGTACGCCATGGCTGTCGCCATCTATCCGACCTTCGAGACGCTCTTTTCCATCTATCGCCGCAGGATCGTGCGCGGAAGGCCGGCGGGCGCTCCTGACGGACTTCATCTGCATACGCTCGTGTACCGGCGCATCGTGCGAAAGGGTCTCGACGCGGGCAATCTGCGCCAGCGCGCGCTGCGCAATTCATTTACCTCGGTTTATCTGTGGGTGCTGAGCCTCGTCGGCATTGTTCCGGCTACGTTCTTCTGGGACCGCCCGATCGCGCTTGCCGGCGCAACCATCGCATTCATTCTGGTCTACGTTCAGCTCTATGTGGCGATCGTGCGCATCAGGACGCCGCGCTGGCTGATGATCACGCGGCACGCTCCGGTGGTCGCGCCGCGTGGGGCGGAGCGGCCGCGCCACTGAGGTGCGGGCGGCAGGACGGAGTAGCTCATGCGTGGCGCCCGGGCTGTTGCGAGCGGCGTGTTGCGCTGCGATTTGAATTTCTTTAGATGGTCAGTGTGTGAGGACGTACGTTGCGGGAGCGAAACCCGATGCACCATGTGGTTATACAAAGGCACGGGGGAAAGCCTTGTAAACCACGGCGAAGATTCGAGAAAAGGCGGATCTTGCACATAACACTTCACAGTGTGACGAGAAAATAAAATGAACCATGGATTCGAAGCCTCGCTCGTCAAGCGAGTGGTCAATCAACTGGTGACCGGCATCATCAACGGGGATTACGACGGCGACGTGCTTCCTCCGCAGGTGATCCTCTCGAAGAAGCATGGCGTGAGCCGGGCCATCATGCGCGAAGCGATCAGCATCCTCGTTTCGCGCCGGATGCTCGATGTCAGGACCAAGACGGGGACCCGCATCACGCCTGCGAAAGACTGGCTGATCATCGATCATGAAGTTGCCGAGTGGCGGCTTCGCGCCACGCCAGATCCGGAGTATCTGCATGGGCTGATCGAGTTCCGCAAGCTCGTCGACCCCCGTGCGGCTGCGTTCGCGGCCACTCGCGCGAACCGGCATCAGCGCATTGCGATCACCGCCATGTATCAGACTCTCCAGCGTGCGAGTGGGAATTACGTCGCGGAGAAAGCTGCTGAAGACGCATTGCAGGCGGCCATCGTCGATGCAAGCGGCGACGCGTTGCTCAGCCAGATGGGCAGTATCGTCCGGATGGGGCTAAGGGCCATGCAGGCGATCTCCCACGTGCAAGCGCTCGCGTACGATACGCGGGTCGCCGACTACGGGAAAGTCGTGCGTGCGATCGAAGCTGGCGATGCGGGGGGCGCGAAGGCGGCGATGATGCAACTCATCAGCCATAGCGCGGACCAGCTGCTTGGGGAAACGGTTTGAGTTGATTGTGGGGCGCCGCCGTTGCCTGGAGGCGGACGATTTAATTCGGATGCCTATAGAGAAGAAATATGCGCGAAGCAACGGATCGCTTTAGCGCATCACAGCATGCTTTATGAAGTCCACGCGATATTCCAACACTGTTGAGTCGCGATACGGGCTAAACCATCGGAGGGGAATATGTGTGGAATCGTGGCGGGGATCGCGGAACGCAATGTCGTTCCGGTATTGCTCGAAGGCCTGCGGCGGCTGGAATACCGTGGCTATGACTCCTGCGGAGTGGCGGTGCTTCGGGACGGCGCGCCACACCGCGTGCGCAGTCTGACGCGGGTTCGCTCCCTGGATGCCGAGGTCCGCGAGATGGGCCTCGAAGGCGCGACGGGCATCGCGCACACGCGTTGGGCCACGCACGGTGCGCCGGCGACCCAGAACGCGCATCCCATCTTCTCGAAGAACGAGGTCGCGATCGTTCACAACGGCATCATCGAGAACTTCGAGGCGCTGAAAATCAAACTGAGCCGCGCGGGCTATGAATTCGCGAGCCAGACGGACACGGAGGTGATCGCTCACCTGATTCACAGTTGCTACCAGGGCGATCTGGCGGATGCGGTGCGTCGCGCGGTAAGCCAACTGCGCGGCGCCTATGCGATCGCCGTCTTCTGCAAAGCCGAACCGGAACGCGTGGTGGGCGCGCGATATGGCTCGCCGCTCGTGATCGGGATAAACGGCAAGGAATCGTTTCTTGCGTCGGACCCGCTTGCGCTGTCCGATGTCACGGACCGGTTCGTGTTTCTGCAGGACGGCGACATCGCCGACCTCTCCCGCAGCGGCACTCGCATCATGAACCGCGACGGCGAGCCGGTCGTGCGCGAGGCGCGCACTTTGCGCCACCCGCCCACCGAGGCAGCGCTCGGGCCGTACCGTCACTTCATGCAAAAAGAAATTTTCGAGCAGCCGCTCGCTGTGTCGAAAACGTTCCCCCGCAACAGCGCGTTCGACGCCACGCTCTTCGGCGCGACCGATCCGAATGCGTTTGCACAGATCGACCGCATCCTGCTGCTCGGCTGCGGCACGAGTCACTATTCCGCGATGACCGCCAAGGCGTGGTTCGAATCGATCGCGAAGATTCCGACCCAGGTCGAGATATCCAGTGAATACCGATACGGCGAGACGATCGCGGGCAAGAACACGCTCGTGGTGCCCGTTTCGCAATCGGGCGAGACCGCCGACACACTGGGTGCGCTGATCCATGCGCAATCGCTGGGTCAGGAACACACGCTCGCCATCTGCAACGTGGCGACGAGCGCGATCGTGCGACAGTCGCGCTGGTCGTTCATCACGCAAGCCGGCCCCGAGATCGGTGTCGCATCGACCAAGGCCTTTACCACGCAACTCGTGGCGCTGTTCGTTCTCGCGGTGACGCTCGGCCGCTCACGCGGGTACGTTGACGACCAGCAGGAAGCGAACTATCGGTCGCAGCTCTCGGGCCTCTCCACGGCGCTGCAGGGCGTGCTTGCGCGCGAACCGCAGATCATCGCGTGGGCGCACGAGATTGCGCGCACGGACAGCGCGATCTTCCTCGGCCGCGGGGCGCACTTCCCAATCGCGCTGGAAGGCGCGTTAAAGCTCAAGGAAATTTCGTACATTCACGCCGAGGGCTATCCCGCCGGTGAACTGAAGCACGGGCCGCTTGCGCTCGTGACCGATGCGATGCCGGTCGTCGTGACCGCGCCGAACGACGGCTTGCTGGAGAAACTCAAGTCGAACATCCAAGAGGTTCGTGCGCGCAGAGGCCAGGTGTACGTCTTCGCCGATGCCGATGCGAACCTGTCAAACGAGGAAGGGCTGCGCGTCATCCAGATGCCCGAGTACTACGGGGCGTTGTCGCCGATCCTGCACGTGCTGCCTTTGCAATTGCTCGCGTATCACACGGCGTGCACGCGAGGGACCGATGTCGACAAGCCGCGCAACCTCGCGAAATCGGTGACGGTGGAATGACGCGCGTGGCACATGCATATTGATCTACGAAGACAATCAGCGATGAACAAGATAAAGGTCGGGGTTCTCGTCGACGACATTGCGTTGCCGGCCTGGGTGAATCACATGCTGGGGCAGATTGCCACGGAGGAGGGCATGGAGGTCGCCCTTGTCGTCAAATATGCGTATAAACAGCGGCCGGAAAAGAAGATCGCTGCGCAGGCCGCTCCGTGGCTGTTGTCGCTGTGGATGGCGCTCGACAAGCGGCTCGTCAAGGTTGGACATGACGCGTTCAGGACCGAGCCGTTGGTCTCGACGCTGCCGGGAATCCCGACCTTGAATGTCGAGGTGGAGAGCAGGGAATGCGGGGATCACCTAGATGCTCGCGACCTCGCGAACATCGCCGCCTATGGCATCACCGTATTCTTGCGGCTGGGCTCGCTGCGCCCTTGCGGCGAGATCTTCGACACGGCTTCTTGCGGCATCTGGTCGTATCGGCATGGTGATGAGGTTGTCGAACGTGATGGGCCCGTCGGCGTGTGGGACATCCTTCTCGACCGCACAACGACGGCGTCCGCCTTGCAGTTTCAGACCCGCGCGGGCGAACGCCCGCACACGCTGCAAAGATCATGGTCGATGACCTACCCGGTGTCGATTCACCGGAATCGCAGTCACTGCTACTGGAAGACGCTTTCGTTCGCGCCGAGAAGGTTGCGCGAGCTTAGGCAGATCGGCGAGGAAAACTTCAGGCTGAAATACACGAAGGCTGATACGCCGCCGGCGTTCTATTCCGGAGAGAAAATCGCCGAGCCGACCAGCGGATCCTATGGCAAGTTCATCGGCCAGTTGTTGGCGCGCACCGTCGCAAGGAAGGCAAGCGGACTGCGCAAGTTCGAACAGTGGATGCTGCTGTATCACTTCGGCGAGAACGGTCATCTCCCTGACCGTCTTTTCGAATTCAGGCAACTGGTGCCTCCCAAGGACCGTTTCTGGGCGGACCCGTTTGTCGTCGAAAGACATGGCGAGTATGCGGTGTTCCTCGAAGAACTCGAATACTCGAAGAACAGGGGTCATCTTTCGGTCATCCGTTTCGATGCAAACGATCAACCGATCTTGCCTCCTGTGAAGATTCTGGAGCGGCCGTATCACCTGTCTTATCCTTTCATGCTGGAGGAGGACGGTGAGCTCTACATGATTCCGGAGACGAACGAGAGCAAGGCCATCGAGATTTACCGGTGCACGCGGTTCCCGGAGCAATGGGAACACGTCATGAACCTGATGGACGACGTCATGGCCGTCGACACCACGATCTGGCGTCACGACGGCAAGTATTGGCTGTTCGCCTGCATGCGGGAAAACGAGCACGCACCGCTGTCCGACGAGTTGTTTCTGTTCTGGTCCGATTCGCTGTTGACGCAGGACTGGCATCCTCATCCGTGCAACCCGATCGTGTCGGATATCAGAACTGCCCGCCCCGCAGGGAACATTTTCGAGCACCGGGGGCAGTGGTATCGGCCCGCGCAGGATTGCAGCGGTAAGTACGGGCGCGCATTGTCGTTTCAGCGTATCGACGTAATCGACGAGACGACCTACAAGGAAACGCCGGCGAGCCGGATAGAAGCCAACTGGGACGCAAGCATAGATCGCGTGCATACGTTCAACCGGGCGGGGAGATTGACTCTTATCGACGGGATGAAAACGCGCGGTAAATTGTGACTCACCGCAGTATAAATCCCCTCTCGATACTGCATCTCGGCAGACTGCACAGCGCCTTGGCGATGGCGAGTCATCAAGCAGAGTCGTAGACGGCACTCAGCGAATCTTGCATGCGGGGCTATTTAAGCAAACAGCCCCGCGTGACGCCGGGGCTGTCAGAATTCACATCCTTCCCTATCACGGCGTTCTCTTTCGTCCGGACGGCCCATGAATCTCGGGCGAGTCTGCGTGAGCGCTATCGGCATCGTCGCGGGTAACCGGACGTCGTGCTTGAGCCTTCCTCTTCCTGCTTGCGAGCGGCCTTTCATATTCCTCTCGCTCCCGTATTGCGCCGTTGTGAACCAGCGCGCAAAGGAAGAGTACGACGAAGAGCCATACTGAAACTATTAGAATAATTGTGGTTAATGTGGTCATGGCGAGCCTGCTTTATTGGAATCGATTGATGGGCGCGAACGACTGTGGAGCGTTCAATCCAGGCGATTCAACCTGGTGCCGTATATTTACCGATCGCCATTTTGGTCCCCCTTCTTTTAATGTATTTGATGGCGATGTTGGAGCTAAAGGCACGCCTCTTCTGCGGCGCTGCGCACACTCAAATCAAACTGCGCGGGAATACGCGGACAATAAGCAACCCGGCTAATGGGCAGTGATCCAGGCGCGATGAACGCCGCCGTGGTCATATTCCCAGCCATGGGATTCTTGCTGCGGCTTAACGGACGCGGGCAGGTGAGGTACAGTGCAGAACTCGTCGTCGCCGCTGAACCGCTCCGGGCGCCATTGCCTGCCAGCCGTTCAGGGGTGCGGCGCGGGTATCGCGTGTCTTGCTAACAACTTAATGGAGCGTTATAGGAAAGGCAGGGTTGAGCTAGCTAATCGGGTGTGGCACCCGGATGTGCCAACAACGTCCGCATGCGCAATGACATGTGATTAGATTGCAAACCCTGGGATTGGTAAAGCCTGCATCGATCCGCGCTTGCCCTTGACTCACGGAGGTCATATGACTCTTTTGGGCATCATCGGGACGGTTGTTTTCGTCGCGGTTGTCGTGCTCTCGTTGCTGGCGGTGGTGGACGTCCTGTTTTCTACGTCCGACAAAAAGAAGATGTCAAAGAACAATGCTGGAGCACGAAAGCCGAACGGACGTCGAAGATGGTTGCGTAAATGAGTTTGCCTGCACAACCGTCAGACGGCCTTCGGCTCGCATGTTGCGGTGAAGTCGTTCTCGCGGAACGCGATCCTCTGACCGTACGCTTACGGCGCCTGAATGGGCGACCCGGCCGTCAGCGCATCCAGATCTAACGCGTTGGCGATTGCTTGCAAGCCCGCTTCGTTTGGATGGAGGTTATCGCCGCTGTTATAGGCCGGCAGTAAAACAGCGGGATTGGCGGGGTCGCTGACTGCCTTCGCCTGATCGAGTACCGCATCGCAGCCGCTAGTCGAACTCAGGATGAATGCGTTCACGTCCTGACGCGCAGCTTCGATGCTGTCCGTCGCGCCAAACGGCGTCAGCGTGGAGCAGATTGCCTTGATGTCGGCGCGATGCGCCCGCTCGACGAGCTGTCGCAATGCGCTGATCAACTGGGGAGCCGTGGAAGGTCTGTCGGTATTCAGATTGTTGATTGCATCGTCCGAGATGACCACCCATTTCGCTCCCGGCTGCTGGAGCACGTCACGACCGAAGCGTCTGAGACCAGCCTGGCCGGCGCTATTGGTGAAGAAGTTATTGCCGCTGATGCCCTGGTTCAGCACGCCCACCGTCATTCCGGCCTGTTGCAGCCGTATCGCGAGGCGATTGGGCCAGCGCCGGTTGCCATTGACACTCGATATGAGGCCGTCGGTTATGGAGGCGCCAAACGTGACGATCGCGCCCGTCGCCGCCTCGTTCTGCACGTCGAGATTCGTCAAGAAATAGTAGGACTGGCCGCCTGGGGAGATTGTGGTCCCGCCGGTAAAGGCCGGGTCGGCGCCCACGTCTCCAGCGGCAATATACAGGTCTTGCAGGCCATCGACGTGGCCCGTCGAACGCGGCGGGGTCCGCACGGGGAGATAGAGGCTGATGGCGACATCGGCAAGCGGAGGGACTTCGAACGCGATCGGGTCGCTCACGACCGAAGCGCCCACGGGAATCGTGACGTTCCGCTGGCCGCCGAACGTGACGGCGCGGTCGCTGCCGGCCACTGTTTTTTGACCTTGCGCGCGCCGCGCGATCTGAGCTTCGCCGATTACCAGGGGCTCGGAGCCGAATAGATTCGACAGATGGATTCGCGCGGATGTTCCGCCGATGCTGGTGCGCACGATTTGCCGCAACGTCTGATTATTGAAGCCGTCATCGTCCGTAATAGATGGCGAAACTGACCACGTGCCTATCCAGGGTGCGGACGTCCCGATCCCTTGCGCACGATAGCGGGTTGCATCAGGCAGCGCGATGGAGATGACCACGACCGCTTTTAGAAGCGCTGGAATCCATCGTTTCACATTCTTCCCCTCGTGGACGGCCGAAGAGGGGGCACGAAGCCGGCCGCGTGGCGAAGAACGGATATTGCAATCTCTTTTGCAAACGCACCGCCCAATGTTCTTATCGTGCAGCGCATGAGCCTGATCCTCTTTCCAGTTTGATGGTTTCCGGTCGATTGGAGCGTGCTTTGCGCGGGCGTTCGGTACGCTAGATAACACAGCGCAAAGCGGCGCGAGAATTAGATTCATCTGCTCGCAACAAATCGGTATTTAAAGCATCGTGCCGCGAGACGTTCTGTGCGACGCATGTAATTTTGTGTGAGGTCGCACATAGCATCGTTGCCTCGCGCAGTAATCTGTTTGCGAGGGGACGGTGCTCATGGTCAAGCACAAGGCATTGTCGGAATGCGACTGGTCGCCGGCGCCTGCCGGCAGACAGATAAATACTTATAAAGCTTTGTTCCAATACGGGTGCGCGGATGAATCACGAGAGGGTGGTCGGGGCGAGCATACGCATGTATGCGCGCGAACCCCTATTTCAGAACTTGCCGGAGCGCGTCGCTCAATCGCGCATGTCACGCTTCACTGCGGCGCTGGAGAACTTCACCGGCGAGCGTTTCGCGGACTATCCAGAACTGCATGCCTATTCGACGCGCGAATTCCGTCGCTTCTGGCAGTGCTTTCTGCAGTGGACCGGAGGAATGGAATGGGGCGGTAGCATGGAGACGGCCTGCATCGGCGACGAATGCGAGACCGCGCTTTTCTTTCCGCATGTCGAACTGAATTACGCCCAAAGCGTTCTTGGGCGAAGGATCGCGCCGGACGACTCGCCGGCACTCACTGCGCGTTATGCCGATGGCCGCCGCGAAACGATGACGCGCGGCGATCTGCGCGACCGGGTCGCGCGCCTTGCCTATTCGCTCAGCGAACTCGGTTTGCGTCCGGGCGACCGCGTGGTCGCGATGATGCGAAATGACGCGCAGGCCATCATCACGGCGCTCGCGGTGACGGCGGTTGGCGCGACGCTATCCACCGCGGCGCCTGAGACTGGCGTGCAGGCGATCCTCGACCGCTTCGAGCCGCTCGAGCCACGCATGCTGTTTGCGCACACGACGCAGCGCTCATTCGATACGGCTGGCTCGATCGCCGCGCACGTCGCCGCGGTGGCCGCGGCATTGCCGACGCTCACCCACGTCATCTGTCTGGATGAAACGCCGCTGCCGAGCACGGTCAGCCAGCCTCAGCACTCGCTGCGCGATCTCATCGTTCACGGCGACGCAGCACGGTTCGAATGGCGGCATTTTCCGTTCAATCATCCGCTTTTCATCATGTTCTCGTCGGGCACGACGGGAAAGCCCAAGTGCATCGTGCACGGCGCCGGCGGCACATTGCTCGAACATCTGAAAGAGCATCAGTTACACAGCGATCTGGGTCCGGGCGACAAGCTGTACTTTCACACGAGTTGTTCGTGGATGATGTGGAACTGGCAGTTGTCGGTGCTGGCCTCGGGCGCCGAGATCGTCACGTACGACGGACCGGTTACGGAAGTCGACACACTTTGGCGGCTGGTCGCCGATGAACGCGTGACCGTGTTCGGCACGAGTCCCGCCTATCTGAAGATGTGCGAGGACTCGGGCCTGAAACCTGGCGAGCAGTTCGGGCTGGATGCGCTGCGCGCGATGATGTCGACGGGCGCCGTGCTCTACGACTCGCAGTTCGAATGGGTGCGCTCCTACGTCAAGCCGCTGCAGCTCCAGTCGATTTCAGGAGGCACCGATATCATCGGCTGCTTCGTGCTCGGCAACCCGAATCTGCCGGTTTATGCAGGCGAAGCACAGTGCAGGAGTCTCGGCCTCGATGTGCAGGCGTGGAACGAGGGCGCACTCACCTCCATGACCGGCGAACTGGTGTGCGTCAATCCGTTTCCGTCGCGCCCGCTTGGCTTCTTCGGCGACGCGGACGGCGCCCGCTTTCACTCCGCCTATTTCAAGGCGAACCCGGGCGTGTGGACGCACGGCGACATCATCGAGTTTTCGGCGCAGGGATCGGCGCGCCTGCATGGACGCAGCGACGGCGTGCTGAATGTGCGCGGCATCAACGTGAGCCCCGGTGAGATTTACCGCATTGTCAGCAGTATTGGCGAGATCAATCAGTCGATGGTCGTCGCGCAGACTGCCCATGACGCGAGCGGATCAGGCCAGCGCGTCGTGCTGCTGCTCGTGTTGCGCAGGGGCGCGAAGATGAGCGCGGCACTCGCTTCGCGCGTGCGGCGTGAGTTGATGCTGCAGGGTTCGGCGGCGCTCGTGCCGGACGTGATCGCCGAAGTCGAAGCGCTGCCCGTCACGCATAACGGCAAGGCATCGGAGGCGGCCGCGCGCGATGCGGTGAACGGGCTGCCGGTGCGCAACCTGTCGTCGCTGGCGAACCCCGGATGCGTCGAGAATATCAGCGCGCATCCCGCGCTTGCCCGCACACGTCGCGAGTTGCCGGAACCCGGCGAATCGGCCGAGCAGGTGGAAGTCTATCTATGCGCGCTCTGGGAGCAGCTTTTCAGCTTCTCGCCGGTCGGTCTCGACGACAACTTCTTTGAACTCGGCGGCCATTCGCTGCTCGGCGCGCAGATGCTCGCCGAAATAAGGCTGGCAACCGGCCGAACCCTGCCGCTTGCGACGCTCATCATCGCGCCGACCATTGCGCGGCTCGCGGCCGTCATCGCGGGAGAAGGCGTGCAGGGCGCGCATCCCAACGTCGTGCCGATGCGTGCGGGGCGCGGGCGGCCTGTCTTCATGCTTCATAGCATCACGGGCTCGGTGATGGAGTGCCTGACGCTGGCCGGCACGCTGGAAAGCGAGCGGCCTGTGTACGGCCTGCAGGCACGCGGGCTCGATGGCGACCAGGAGCCGCAGCGGCGCGTCGAGGAGATGGCGAGTGTCTATGTCGAGCAGATTCGCGCGGTGCAGCCGAGCGGTCCGTATGCGCTGGTCGGCTATTCGTTTGGCGGGCTAGTCGCGTTCGAGATAGCGCAGCAGCTTGTCGCGGCGGGCGAGAAGATCGAGTTGCTGTGTCTGCTCGATACCTACGTCGATGAACGCTATTTGCCGCTGCATGCGTGGTTCGGCTTCCAGTGCGAGGTCATGGCGAAGCGCGTGCAAGCGTTCCGTGCGCTTTCCGCAAGCGGTCGCCTTGCCTATCTGAAGGACAGGGTGTCCGGAGCCGCCGACCGGATTCGCATGCGGCTCGGCAAGATGGCTTCCAGGCCGGCAGCCGATACGCAGGGTCTGCCGCCAGTACTGCGGCAGGTACGCGAGTCGATGCGCGTCGCGATGGCGACGTATCGTCCGCGCCGCTATCTCGGCAGCCCGATTGTCTACGTGCGCGCGTCCGTCAGGGAAGGCGGGCAGGGCGATCCACTGCCGGCCTGGCAGCGCGTCGCGAGGAATGGTCTGCTGGTGAAGAACATCGACGGCGCGCATACCGATCTCGTCGTCGAGCCGAACCTCGCAACGGTGGCGGATACGCTCGCGCGCAGACTGGCCGGCGCGTAGCGAGCCGGGACGTGGTTCAATATCATGTTGGTGTCGACCACCAGGGCCTGGCGGAAAGGCCGGGCTGCGCGTGAATCGCCGTGAAGGCAAATGGCGCGCACCTTTCGTTTCCCGACATGCCGGGTCATGCTTTCGTATCAGAATCGCGCCGGACGAGCAGGGCCGCAAACATGAAGAGACTCTTCGTTTGCTGTGACGGCACATGGAACTCGGAGAGCGACGAGTTTCAGGGAGTGCCCGTACCAACCAATGTCGTGCGTTTTTTCAACGCATTGCGTGAGCGCGGCGACGATGGCGTCGAGCAGCTCCGGTACTATCACGTCGGCATTGGCGCCAACGAAGGCCGGGTGCGTCGCCTCGTGGATGGCGCGCTAGGACTAGGCCTCTCCCGCGACATTCGAACCGCGTACAAGTGGCTGTCCGATCACTACGAAGAAGGCTCCGAAATCTTTGTCATCGGCTTCTCGCGTGGCGCGTTCACGGCTCGAAGCCTGGTCGGCATGCTTCACCACTGCGGACTTCCTCACGAGGCAAGCTGGACGCTGGTGACGCAAGCATGGAACCTCTACCGGCTCGACCCGAAAATACCGGAAAGCGTCACCCGGCAGGAACGGTTCCGCATCGAGCATGGCAAACCTCCGCCCATTCGTTTCCTGGGGGTGTGGGAGACGGTGGGCGCGCTCGGCATCCCGGAAATTGTGGACGTATTCGGGTTCGGCAGAAAGCGCTATGAATTTCATGACACGAGGCTCCCGCCGGAAGTTGAACGCGCGGTACATGCCCTCGCAATCGATGAGCAGCGGAACAACTTCTCTCCAACGTTGTGGATGGACTCGGATGGTTGCGACCTGGCTCGCGTGACGCAAGTGTGGTTTCCTGGCGTGCATGCTGACGTTGGGGGCGGCTACAAAGAGACCGGCCTTTCCGATGCCACGCTCAAATGGATGATCTCCGAGGCCGCGCAGTGCGGCGCGGTGTTTGAGCCCGATATGTTGAAGCAGTTAGCCCATGCGGACCAGTTGTCGCCATCGGCAATACATGGCGTGCTTCACAATTCGCTCACCGGCTTTTACAGGAGAATCGGCTTTCGCCCTCGATCCTTTCCATATCTGGCGAAGGGTTCACGAAGATGTTCTGAATCGATATCGGATCTGACATTGAAACGGCAGGCTGGTCCGCCAATCTTTCAGGCTCCCTATCGACCGAACATAGACCCTGCGTCGGCGGTTCAGGTGCGGGTTTTCGCCAGTTCGTTGTGGAATTGGACAGGTATTTTCATGAAGGAAGGGACGAGCTACCGGTTCAAGGTGCCTGAAGGGCAAGCGTGGCTGAATGGGGACACTGCATCCGGCGCGCAAGGAACGCCGGGTAACTGGATGCAACACCTGTTTGCGTGGGCGAGGCGGGTCAGGGAAGCGAACTGGTTCGAACTCTGCGGTGCAATCTCACATCCAGGACAACCGGGCAGGACAGGCGTGCCGCCTGAACCCTTCTACTTCAGGATTGGTAGGGAAGTGGAGATCAAGGCTCCCTACTCGGGGTACCTGTATTGCTTCGCCAACGATGCCAGTTGGGCGTACTGGAATAATCAAGGAAGTCTGCGGGTTGAAATAACCCAATCAGGCGGCATGCCGGCTAGCCATGCGGCGGCTGATGACCTGACTGCACCCGCAACAGCGCCCGGAGGTTCCGGAGCGGGTCAACCATCGTGACGCGTCAGGCATTGAACTGAATCAGTGACCTGGCCCTTGCCCACCGCGGCGGCCCATGAAACCTTCGGCGGCGTTACCTATCATAGCGGCGGTGGGCCATATGCCATATGAGGTAACCATCCCATTCACTGTCGCGCCCGCGCAGTCACCGCGCTGCGGTCCGCATGTTTTTCACACGCTAGCGAAAGCGAACTATTCTTAAAGGATCTCGCGAAGTAGTTTCCTGTTTGCTTTCAGCGGAGGTGTGTCATGTCAATCTCAGCCACGCTCCAGGACTGCCTGCGCAGCAAGGGCTCGCAGTACGAAATCGTGCATCATCCATACAGCCATTCCAGCGTCGAAACCGCGGCGGCAGCGCATATTCCCGGCGATCGCCTCGCCAAGACAGTGCTTTTTGAAGACGAACACGGCTATGTGGCCACCGTGCTGCCATCGACCTACGCCGTGCGGCTCTCCGAGCTATGGGCAAAGACCGGACGCCATCTCGTGCTCGCCAAAGAGACCGATCTGCGGGAGTTGTTCAAGGATTGCGACGCGGGAGCGCTCCCGCCGGTCTGTACGGCCTATGGCATGCAAACCTATCTTGACGAGAGCCTCGCCTTGCAGCCGGACGTTTATTTCGAGGCCGGCGATCATGAAGAGCTGATCCATATGGACACGGATCAATTCCTGGATCTGATGGACCGAGCCGAGCGGGCACGCTTCGCCCGTCGCATGCAGGGTATGCCGATGTGACCGGCC
This sequence comes from Paraburkholderia sp. NPDC080076, assembly GCF_050281145.1. Taxonomy (NCBI): domain Bacteria; kingdom Pseudomonadati; phylum Pseudomonadota; class Betaproteobacteria; order Burkholderiales; family Burkholderiaceae; genus Paraburkholderia; species Paraburkholderia sp. NPDC080076. The sequence goes on from NZ_JBNNWQ010000001.1 coordinate 1,068,099, forward strand.
CGGTTTGCGCAGCGCGGCTTGAAGCGCGCTGCGTCCCCAACCTTTGCGCGAGGCGGATCATGCAACGCAGCGATACGGTCCTGAAGCAGGTGGTGGCAGCCTTCGAACGCGAATCACACCTGAAGCTTCACAATCATCCCATTCATATGAGTTTCGACGACGATGCCTTGACCGTGGCAGGCGAGGTGCCGGATGTCGCATCCAAGAAGCGCCTCCTTCAGTTGACCCGGCTACACAGCGAGGGCAAACGCGTGGTCGACCAGTTGCGTGTCACCGCCAACCCGCCGGTCGCGGATGGCGAATTGCGCACACGTATCTGCGAACGGCTGGCTCAGGCCGTGGATTTCCGCAACTGTGTGATCTGTGCACGGGTGAAGGGCGAGCTCGAAGTGCTGCGCGGCACCATGGACGAAGCGGGCAACGACGGCAGCGGCGTCATCGAGATAACGGTCAAGGACGGTGTGGTGACCTTGACGGGGCAAGTGATCAGCCTGTCTCACAGGCGCCTGGCGAGTGTAACTGCCTGGTGGGTCGGCGGCTGCCGCGACGTGGTGAACCTGCTGGAGTTGGTGCCCGCCGAAGCGGACGGCGACGATGAAATGTCCGACGTCCTGCACCTGGTGCTCGAAACCGATCCGCGCGTGCGCGCCGGGCAGATCACCGTCAACGTGGAAAACCACAGGATCACGCTAGCAGGTTGGGTGGCGACCGAAGCCGAAAGCCGGCAAGCGGAACAGGACGCCTGGTGCATGGATGCGATCGGGGGCGTCGTCAATCGTATCCAGGTGCGTGCGTCGATCTGACTGTAGGCCTAGGGGAACGAGTGCGTTCAAGGGCCGTTCGTTGCGACGCTCCGTCAGATGATCAGACCTTCGGGTCGAGTGCACCGGCAGCGAGAATTGATATCGGACGACGCGCTTCCGAATTCATTGCGCGGCCTCGCAGAACCTGCCGGTCCCAACGACGCCCGCGCTGCTGCGCAATCTACTGGGCGGTCTGCTGACGTTGATACTCGTTGTGCTTCATTTGCATGTAGTCGGCGCGGCTGACCTCGTGCAATTGCCGCGGATACTGCTCGGTCGCATCGAACCAGTCGGTGAGGCGTTTTTCGAGGCGGGCGTTGGGCGGGCTGGAAAGCGCACCCAGGTACGCATCGATGGCGAGGTAATAGCGCATGGTATTGCGTTCCACCAGGCCGCGCACGCCGCCGATATACTGCGTCTCGCCCGTCGACTGATCGGGCGTGGAGGAAAAACCAACCTTGTCGCTGCCGATGGTCGCCAGATAGGTTTTCATCGCAAGCCGTCCTGTCGTGCCATACCCGTAGGCGTAGGTCAGATGGATAAAGGTGCGGTTATCGCCCACGGGAATGGCCTCCATCACGATACGGTAGTCTTTCGTACTCAGCGGACCCGTGGCGGCGGAGAGTTCCACGCGCAGATAATCCGGGTTGGTCGCGGCCGGCCGATAGTTGAACTGCACACGGTAGGACGAGGAAAGCGATTCCTCGGTTTTCTTGCCGATGTTCACCGCGAGGACCGTACCGCTGGCGCTCGTCGATGCATGGCAGTACTTGGTGTTCAGGTGCAGGATCAGCACGTCGCACCAGTTGGCCGGGCCCTGAGTCGGGTCGTTGAGCGTGCCGTTGACCGTCGCGAACGGATAGTTGAGCACACCGTAAATATCACCCTTGAGCGCCGAGGGCAACTCCTGCGATTCGAGGTAGAGCGGTCGCTGGAACTGGTTGTGCGCGAGCTGCTGCGTCAGACTCTGGTATTTGTCGCGCAGACTCGCCGCGTTGCCGGCCGCTTGCGCGAAGGCGCTCTGGCACAGGCAGCAGAGCACCGCCAGCATCGCGGCCATCAGCCACTGACTGCGGTTGCTTGCTGCAGATCTGGCAAGCCTGCTCATGGACGCACTCCTACTTTTGGCTCAGGTGGCGGGGCGCCGTGCGCGGATCGGATCGTGGAGCCCTCGTTGTCCCGCATTCTTGCAGGAGGTGGAGGGGTTTGTACATCCGTAATCGCCGCTGTCGTGCAATCGGCCGTTGCCGACAGTCAGGCATCGTCGCCGGTGAAACGGACCGCGGGCCGGGTGTCACCTGATCGACAGCTTCAAGGTGTAGTTATTGACTCTTCGAGTTGCTCGGCAGGTTATCGATAGAGCAGTTGCGGGAGAAGTCGAGCGACCTTGGTGGGTGTCGAGCGAGGGACAGTTGAAAGTCAGATATCCTCACCGAGATTGTTGCGACACCTGCGGGAACCGGGCTTTAATGCAGTCTGCAATGGTGCGGTGAAATTGATAGCCGCGCGGAGCGGATGGCGGCCTCGCCCGAAGTGACCGCGCGCAGGGTCCTCGACGGAGGCGACCGATTGACGCGGGTGCGCCATTCGCGATTTTTTTAACGCCGCCTGTCCGTCAGCATGCGGTCCGAGCGTCATTGTAATGGCGGCCCGATGTCATTCAGCCGCCTTAACCCCATGACGGAGGCTCATATGCAATACCTATTGATGATCTATTCGGAAGAAAACGGCTGGAACCAGATGACCGACAGCGAGCGGCAGCAAGGGGTTGCCGCCTATCAGGCGTACACCGAATCGTTGAAAAAAGCGGACGCGCTGGTGGGGGCCAACCGGTTGCAGCAGACGAGCACGGCCACCACGGTGCGGCTCGTCGACGGTAAGCCGCAGGTGCTGGACGGACCTTATTCCGATTCGAAGGAACAACTCGCCGGCTACTACCTGATCGACGTGCCCAACCTGGACGCGGCGATCGCGTGGGCGTCGCGTTGTCCCGGCGCGGCGCACGGCCTCATGGAAGTGCGCCCGGTCTGGACTGCGCCTTACGATGCGCCATCCGCTGCATGAGTCCGGGCGGCGGCGACCGTGACGCTGACGGCGCCGCGCATGCGATTGCCGAGGCGGTCGCGCGCCGCAGTTACGGCAAGCTCGTCGCGCTGCTGGCGATGCGCACGCGCGACGTCGCCGCGGCCGAGGACGCGCTGGCCGACGCGTTTGCGGCCGCGCTCGCGGACTGGCCGCAGCGCGGTTGCCCCGCGAATCCCGAAGCGTGGCTGATGACGGTTGCGCGCCGCCGGGCAGTCGATGGCGCGCGTCATCGCCGTGTCGGCGACGAAGTGGTGAACCAGCTGGCGATCCTCGCCGACGAGATCGACGAGCGTGAAGCAGGCATGTTGCCCGACCGGCGGCTTGCGCTGCTGTTCGCGTGCACGCACCCCGCGCTCGAGGCCGCGATTCGCACGCCGCTGATGCTGCAGGTGGTGCTGGGGCTCGAAGCGAAGACGATTGCGTCCGCGTTCCTGATGTCGCCGGCCGCGATGAGCAAGCGCCTCGTGCGGGCAAAGAACAAGATTCGCGAAGCGGGCATTCCGTTCAGCGTACCCGAGCGCGAGGAGTTGCCCGGCCGGCTCGCCGCGGTGCTGGAAGCGGTCTATGCGGCGTATGCGGAAGGGTGGACCGATCCGGTCGGCGGCGATACCGCGCGGCGCGATCTTGCCGGCGAGGCGCTGTTTCTTGCACGACTGCTGGTCGAGTTGCTGCCCGAGGAACCAGAGACGCTTGGTCTGCTCGCGCTGATGCTGTATGCGCAGGCGCGGCGCGATGCGCGACGCGATGCGGCCGGCGACTACGTGCCGCTGTCGGCTCAGGATCCGGCGACATGGAACGCGCCGATGATCGACGCAGCCAATGCACTGCTGCGGCGCGCGAACACGCTCAACGCAATCGGACGCTTTCAGCTCGAGGCCGCGCTGCAGTCCGCGCACGTCCATCGCTGCCGGACGCATCGGCCGAACTGGGACGAGGTCCTGCAACTCTACGATGCGCTACTTACGATTGCAGCATCACCGGTGGTCGCGGTGAACCGCGCGCTTGCGCTGGCCGAACGTGACGGCCCGCAGGCGGCGCTCGACGCGCTCGAACCGTATGCGCACGATCCGCGGCTGGCCGACTATCAGCCGTACTGGGCCGCGCGCGCCGATCTGCTCGCGCGTGCCGGCGCGACGGCCGAAGCGCTCGGCGCTTACGATCTCGCGATCGGACTCGAACGCGATCCGGCCGTGCGCCGGTTCTTGCAGCGCAAGCGCATCGAACTGTCATCGACGAGGAGTTAAATTGGCGCCTTGCGCTTGTCACGCGAGGTTGCAAGCCGCGCGCTAACGCGGCTCAGACCCGCGCCGAATGAGTCGCGTATGCCGCTTGCATGAGCCTGTTAGCTGCCAACAGGAAACGGTCGATCTTCGCTCGAGAGGTCCCTGACCGAAAGAACACATGAACTGTACGAAGCTCTGGAGTCCATCCTCAATATGATCTAAAAATGAGGAGGCGCGAATTGCACGCTATGCGTCGCGAGTTAATGAGGTCATTCACGTGAATGATCGCTACATCCAGGAGAGCAGCAGTCATGGTGCAAATAAAACGAATTCATGCTGCGCTCTTCGCCGCGGCGATCGCCACGATTGCGCCGGCCTGTCAGGCGCAAAATACCACCGACTGGCTGGCGAACACCTATGGGACTCTCGCCGCCCACGTGGGTAACACCGCGCGTTCCATGTGGGTCGCGCCCGAGGGCGTCATCTATACGGCATCCATGTGGGACGAGTTCGAGGGTGGCGTCGCGATCTACCAGAACGGCAAGAGCCTCGGCTCGATCGGCGCGCACGGCGAGTTTCAGGGCGGCGCGATCACGGGCAACGCGACGTCGATCTTCGCGGCACTGCAGCCCGGCGGGTCGTACGGAAGCGGCGCGGTGGGACGATACAACCGCACCACCAAGGCTCGCGATCTTTTGATTCAGGTCAGTGCGTCGACCAACCAGCCTCGGGTCGACGTCATCACCGGACTCGCCACGGCGGGCTCGCTCCTCTATGCGAGCGACTTCTATGGCAATCGCGTCCGCATCTACACCACCGACGGTGTCTGGAAGCGGGACATCAACGTGTCGGGGCCGGGCGCGCTCGCCCTGGATGCCGCGGGCAACGTCTGGGTTGCTCAGAAGAGCGAGGGCTCGACTGTCGAGTTCAGTCCGACTGGCGCGCTGCTGAACACCATCCGTATGCCCAGTGGATCGCAGCCGTCGTCGCTCTACTTCGATGCATCGTCGGGGCAGCTCATGATAGGGGACGAGGGCCCCGACATGAACATCAAGCGCTACAAACTCTCGGGCACGCCGACGCTGGCCGGTACATTCGGCATTCAGGGCGGCTATCTCGACACCACGACGGGAATCAAAGGCCAGGTCGGCGCGAAGCGCTTCACCCGCGTCACTGGCATCGGCAAGGACACCGCGGGCAACCTCTATGTGCTCAACAACCCGTGGGGCGGAAGCTGGGACCTCGGCCGCAACGGCGGCACCGACCTTCATGCGTATAACAGTGCCGGCAACCTGCGGTGGACGCTTCAGTCCCTCAACCTCGAGGGCATCGCCGCCCCGGACCCGGCCACGGATGGCGCCTTGTTCTATGGCGGCACCAACATCTACAGCGGCAGCGCTGGAGGCACCTTCGTCGCGAACACCGTCGATCCGTTCACTTATCCGTCGGACCCGCGCATCAACATGAACGATCACTCACGGGACGAGCACTTCGGTCAACTTGCCACCGTCGGTGCCAACCGGATCCTCGTGGCGTCCGGCCAGAATCCCGATATCTTCTACTTCTTCCACTTCAATGCTGCGAATGGCTACATCGCCATACCGGACGCCACGCTTCCTGGTCCGGCGTTCAAAACAACCGCAGCGGTCAGGGACGGATTCAGCATCGACAGCAAGGGGGGCGTGTGGGCCGGTCTGGATAAGACGGGCTTCATCTACCACTACCCGCTGACCGGCTTCGACGCCAGCGGCAAGCCAACATGGGGACCCGGCATCCCTATCCGCATTCCCGCGAGCATCCAGCCGCTGACGCGCATCGTCTACCTCGCGGACAGCGACACCATGATTCTCGGGCAGGGTGTCGTCGGGAGTACGGACTGGACTTCGATAGGCACGCGGATCGAGGTGTATCACGGCTGGAGCGCGGGCAACACCACGTCACCTAATCCGGTGATCAACCTCACCCATGCCGGCGCCAAGTCGATTGACGCGGCCGGCCGCTATCTTTTCGTCGGCTACTGGTTCGGCAGCGGCCAAGCTTTGCCGAACATCGATGCCTTCAATCTCGCCACAGGCAACCTCGACACGACGCTGGTCAACACCAATAGCCGTGCCGTGGACGCCAGCAGCGCGATCGATGCGATGTACGGCATCAGGGCATACCTTCGATCTACCGGCGAGTACGTGGTCACGAAGAACAACGTCAAGGGCTCCAGCATTACTGTTTATCGCTGGACGCCCTGATCGTGCGATTCCGTAGACTCTTCACATCAGCTGCTGGAACCGGCGCGAACAATCAATGTATCGGCGCGTCACCTGCGAATGTTCTCTCAGCAGATTGCGTGCGGACGTTCACCGTCTTCTATCGACCGGCAGCTTCGCATGCATGCGGCTGGTAGTAGACCACCCGGTTCGCGTTTGCTCGGCGATTCGGACCGCCACTGCGCTACGCCCTGCCGAAAGCAGGCGGATTCCTCTCGATGAAATCGGGCAGATTGCCATGCACCGGATGCGCAACCGGTGCGTATGCGTAGAGCCTCAACCACTCGCTATAACCCTGTACGAGAAAGCCTCCTGAACGTTCTATGTACTGCTGGCGGGAGGTCTCGTAGACGACTCGAAGCGCAAACCACGGCACATGCGGCAAGTCGTGATGGACCAGATGGTAGTTGTTGTTCAGAAACAGCAGACGCCAGAACCACGCCGCTTCGTTGACGACCGTGCGATGCTCGTGTGCCTGCGCCGCACGATGTTCCTGGAACGAGCGGATCGAGCCCAACGACAGCGCGCCATACCCCGCGCCGACGACAAAGACCCACGCCGGAATCCCACACGCACGTTGCAGCCAGGCCGTGAGCCCGGCGAGTGCGGCGAAGTGCGCGAGCCACACCGGGACATCGCGCCAATCGCCGCTTCTGATTCGACGCAGCGCTTCCACGCCCGTTGCGGCAATGGCGAACGCCGGCCCGATCAGCAGGCGCCCGATAAACGTATTGCGGAAGGTCAGCAGTGCGCGAATCGCCCAACCCGCGCGTCGCCACACGAGCGCGCTGACGAAGTAGCTCTCGGGGTCGCGCTCGGGATGCGTCAGATGCGGATCGTCGTGATGCTGAAGATGTGAGTCGCGATAGATGCCGTAGGGAAACCACACGGCGAGCGGCGCGAACCCTAGCAGAGCGTTGACGAACGGCGAACGCGTCGGATGGCCGTGCAGCAGTTCATGTTGCAAGGACATGTACCACGTGCCGAGCACGGCCAGCAGGAGAGCGGTGAGCGGCAAGCCGAGCTCGCGCGCATGCGTCGCCACGCCGAACCATCCTCCATAGATCGTCACGATCAGCGCCCAGGTCGGCCATTGCGTGCGCCAGGTCCAGCTTGTCGCCAGGCGGGCGAGTGCGTTGCGTTGCGTGTCGTCGAGATAAATCGCCATGGGCGGGATCGGTCGGAATGCAGGTTCAGACCGATCCTACGGACCCGCGCGCGTTGCCAGAACCAATTTGTTCAGCAATGCATCTGCTCAAACGTGCATAGGCGCGCGGGCCTAAGCACCGGCGCGCTCTGCGAGCTTGCGGGGCAGGCGCTTACGGCGCGTCCGCTACGCGGCAGGCGTGATCCTGCAGGCCTTCTGCCGAGCCGCTGCCGTTGTCCACGTCGAGCCCGCTATTCAAGACCAGCCAGCCGTCCTTCTGAGCGGAGGGCCCCGCGCCCGTCACGAGAATGGTTTGCCCGGCCATCGCCGCAGCGCCCCGATTGTCCCGCGCGACGATGCGAAACGGGTTTTCGGCCCCCTCGAGCGAGGTCACGCGCATGATGCGGTAGCGATTGCCGTCGAGCGTCTCCCAGCGCCACTCATCGGGCGAGTCTTTGGCGTGACGCGCGAGCGCTTCGCTGATATCGCCGCGTATGCAATCGATATGGATATGCAACTGGTTCTGCGTGCGGCGATATTGCGAGTTGATTTCGAGGCTGAGCTGATTGTCAGGCAGCGAACGCTTGACCGACTTCTCGACATAGGTGCGCGCGTCCCAAGCGTCGACCCAGTAATCCTGCGCATGCGGCGCGAGCACGAGCGGGCTTTCGATCCCGGTAATGCGGTCAGTCGGAATCAGCAGATGCTGCGAGCGTCCGACGATATCCTTCAGGATCGCGTAACGTTTGTTCAGGTCGACGAACGTGCATTGACCCGGTGTGCTGGTGGCCTGCTGAGACGGCACGCAACGCAAATCGACGATCTTCCACAGCGCATTCGAGTCGACCGCGGCGAGGCGCGCGCATGCGCTGGCGGCCAAGGCGATGGCTAACGCCGCGGCGATTCGCGCGCCGTGGCGCAAAAGGACCCGCTGCGGGAGAGCGGGCATTGGTATTTTCATCGGTGTTTTAGTCTAGTTTTTTAGAGGCGTTGTGAAGGTCGTTGCGGTATCAAAGCACCGGCGCCGGCAGCGCGCCGAGAAGCTGTTCGAACGCCACGCCAATCGCAAGTAGACGCCGGTCTTCGCCGAGCGGGCCGTCCAGTTCGAGTCCGACCGGCAAGCCGCTCGCGGTCATGCCCGCCGGCAGCGAAAGCCCCGGTATGCCCGAGGTGCTGGCCGGATCGGTGTTGCGTAGGAACGCGTCCATGGTGTCGATCGCTGCTGAACCGTCGATCGAGACTACCGACGAGCCGTTGATGTCGTCGATCGGCACGGCGGCGAGACGCGTGGTCGGAAACAGCAGCGCGTCGAGCCGCTCGTCGGCGAACGTCGCGGCCATGTACTGCTGCAAGCGCGGACGCCAATGATTCAGCGCGGCCTCGTAGCGGTCGCCCAGCACATCGTCGAGCACGCCGTCGTAGATCGCGCGCACGTCCGGGCTGGCAATGCGGGCCGCCATTTCGACGATGGTTTTGACGGGCGCGTCGTTGGCGACGAGCCAGGCCAGCACGTCCTCGAGCGGCTCATGGATCGCGATCGGGCCGCCCACCATGCCGTTCAACTCGTCCAGTTCACTCATCGCCACCGGCACGAACACCACGCCCGCCGCTTCGAGTTGCTTCAACGCGGCCCGCGCGACGTCTTCCACCTGGCGCTCGAGCCCTTCCCAGAGCGGCGCGGGCAAGCCGATGCGCAACCCGTTCAAGGCGACCGCCGGCAATGCGCCGGCGCCGGTGATTACGCCGTCGAGCAGCGCGATATCGGCGACGGTGCGCGCCATCGGTCCGACCGTGTCGCGCGTATGGCTGATCGGCACCACGGCGTTCGGATCGTGATAGCGCCGCTCGGGGCCGCCGTTGCCGACCGACGGACGAAACCCCGCCGTGCCCGTCAACGCGGCCGGGATGCGGGTCGAGCCGCCGGTGTCGGTGCCCAGACCCGCGGGCACGATGCGCGCGGCAATCGCCGCGGCGGTGCCGCCCGACGAGCCGCCCGGAATCAGCGTGGGATCGTAGGGATTGCGCACCGGCCCGGCATGCGTGGCGAGGTTCGTACTCGTTATGCCGAATGCCAGTTCGTGCATATTCGCCTTGCCGAGCACGATCGCGCCGGCGTCGATAAGGCGCTGCACCGAGGGCGCGTTGGTCTTCGGCATAAAGCCCTCGAGCGCCGGTGTGCCCGCCGAGGTCTGCATGCCCGCCGTGTTGATGTTGTCCTTCACGACGATAGGCAAACCGGCGAGCGGCAAGCGAGCCTTGTCGGCCGCGGGCAAGGCGTCGATGCGCCGCGCGGCGGCGAGCGCGCCGTCGAGCTCGAGCGTGGTGAGCGCATTGAGGCTCGAGAGCGCCGCTGCGCGCGCGAGCAAGGTGGCCACGTAGTCGGCGGCGTTCAGGCGGCCGGACTGGATCGCGGCGACGGCTTCTGTAGCGGTCAACGCGAGTTGTTCATCGACGGTCCATGTCATGGCCGGCGTCTCCTTGTCCTGATGGGATTTCCCGGCGCGAGGGTTTCATGAAGCGCAGTGCGAAGCGCGCCAGCGTGGGCACCAGCTTGGGCCGCAGCAGTCTCGCATCGTAACCGCTCATGCGCCGGTCGTTTTCCGCGAGGCAGAGCGCGAACAGGTCGCGCGCGTTCATGGCTTCACCGATTACGCTGCTGCTCGCGGGCAGAAAATTCGAATCGTGCGCCATGCCTTTGGCGTCGATGCCTCTCGCGATGGCGAGGCGCTGCCACACCAGCACCACCCAGATCGCGGCCACGCGCAGCGAATGCCACGGTCTGCGCCAGAGTGGCATGGTGCGCCGATACCACGCGACCCAGTTGATAAAAAACAGAATGTGGCGCGCTTCTTCCTGAATCACGGGCTCGAAAGTCTCGACCAGCGCCTCGGGGAAAAAGCCCGACTGCTGCGCCGAGCGGAATAGACCGAACGCAAAGAAACTGTCGATGCACTCGCTATAGCCCGTGCGCATCCATTCCCATTCGGCGTCGCGCGGCGGCGGATAGTCCGGCTCGGGCGCGATCTCGATGCCGTACGCGGCGACCAGCTTGGAGAGCACGTGCTTGTGACGGGCTTCTTCGTCGCCGTCCATGGTGATGGCTTCGCGCAGCAGGGGATCGCTCAGTTGCGCGGCATAGGTATGGACGGCGATCGACGCGCGGCCTTCGGTCTGCACCGCGATGTCCCAGATCGGCAGCGAGCACAACCGCTCGAGCGCATCGGGCGGCAGCGCCGGCCATTCGATCACGGCGGGTTTATAAGGGTTGTGGGTTTCAAGCAGCATCCGGCAAAACATCTGCTTGTGCGCCTCGGAACCGATCTTCACGCGGGCGGGGCCGCGGAATGTCCAGTGGCGCAGGGTGCGGTCTTCGGCAACATCTGTCAGTGTATCGGACATGGCAGGCGTACAGAGGGCGAACTCGATGTGTCGCCTATTCTGGCACAACCGTTCAAATTCCGATGCCGAGCGGCGCAAGCTGGCCCGCGCCGCTCCCAGCGCAAAATGATGCAACTGACGCGATCGGCGATCCTACTGGTGGTTATCGATCCACATGCGTCCCCAGCGGAATGCGTAGGCCAGCGCGTGCTCTTCGTCGAAGAAGTAATCGAGCGCGTCGAATGAATAATGCTGCTCGTGATTCGCGGAAGTTTTTTCGATGGTCAGGTTGGCGGCGAACAGGCCGTTGGGGAGTTGTTGTGCGGCCGGTGCAACTTCGTAACCCTTGTAGCGAATATGTGCGTTCATGATTTTTGGCAATCGTTGTGCCCCGCTTGCGTTGCGAAAAGGCCGGCACGTCGGACGCAACCCGTAGCGTCACGCGGCCGGTAAATCAGCGGGCAGGATCAAGCCTAGGCCGCGCTGCGCAGCGGGTGAACCAATCTTTCGTCGTAAGCAAATCAGGAGGGAGGTGTACAGGAGCCCCGATCGGATCATATTCGCTGTGTTCAGACACACTATCCGGTGTTGCGGATCACGGGTCTGTTATGTGCCGCACGGTTCGCGCGAACGACCGCGCCGTGGGCCGCGCAAGCGGGTCCACGGCGTGGTGAGTCTTGTGGCGAAAGGGATGTAAACCGGGGATTTAAACCGCGTGCAGGAGGCGAGCGGGTTGTGCTTCCTTGAGCGCGGTGCCGGCAAGCGGCGCGGCGTCCGGCGTGCGGTGCGCATTGAATGCCAGCGCGAATTGCGCGGCCTGCTGGCCGACGGTGGCGAGCTGATCGACGACTTTGGCGTCGGAACAGGTATCGACGGTGTCGAAGCGCGTTTCCAGCGTGTTGATGCCGGCGCCGAACGGCGTTGGCCAGCCGCGCAACGCGTGGACGATCGAGCGCAACGACGTCAGCACCGACCCCGCGGCCTGCCAGCCATACGCGGTGACGATACAGCCGACCGCGCGGCCATCCAGATAGGGGCGCTCGTCGGCGCGCAATTCCTCGAGCGTGTCGAGCGCGTTCTTGACGAGACCGGACACGCCGCCGTGATAGCCGGGCGTGGCGATGATCAACGCGTCCGCATGGCGCACCGCCTCGATCAGTTCAAGCTGTTCGTCCGTGCGGTGAGCCTGTTCCGGGGCGTAGTGAGGCAGGCTATGCAGGAAGGTGCCGCCGAACAGGCGGGTGTTCGCGCCGGCTGCTTGCGCGCCGCGCAAGGCGAAGCCGAGCGCGCGTTCTGTCGACGAGGCGGCGCGTGTCGTGCCGCCAATGCCGATGACGAGCGGCCGGCGATGATGGTCGAAACTGGTCAACGAAATGCTCCTTCGGTAGCGGCTCACGGCGCGCCGGCGCGGGGCTGCGCGCAGCGGACCGGGGCGAACCGGACTTTGAAGTGTCATCTTAATCAGCGCCGGGCGCCGCACGAAGCGACTTTTTGTTCTAACGATATAACCGCGCGACGTGTTGGCGGCGCGGCGGCGCCCCCGCTGTCGGCGTCGTGGAGCCCATGCCGCGTACGCTGCAATGCACTTGAAGCCGCGCCGGATAAGCATATGGCGAAGCATTGTTTGGGGGCGCGATGACCTGCGGCTATGATCGAATCGTCTCCTCCATGACACCTCCTTGACATGGGACTCGGCCTCGCCACGCCAGTGGCGGGGCCTTTTTTTATCCGCCGGCCGAAGGGCGCACACGCGGGCCACTTCACGATAAAGCCGTTTTTTGCATGTTACGATCGTCCGCGAAGCCAATCACGGCGAGGTCGAGCAAGCAATGGCAACTCTTTATGACACCCTCGGCGTGCCCACGCACGCCACTGACGAAGAAATCAAGCGGGCCTACCGCAAGGCCGCGATGAAGTGGCATCCCGACCGCAATAGCGGCGCCGAAGAAGTGGCACGCGCCACCTTCCAGGAAATCAAGGACGCGTACGCGATCCTCTCCGACGCCGCGCAGCGCAAGGTGTACGACGCGGTCTACGCCGAGCAGATGCGCAGTTGGGAAGCGCAGCACGCACGCCAGCAGAAGGCGCAAGCCGAGCGCGAAGCGGCGGCGCGTGCTGCCGACGAAGCCGCGTATGCGGAGATGGTCTCGCTCGCCATGCGTTTCGCCGACGACGGCCACAACCGCGATGTGCTGTTCGGCGTGCTGCTCGGGCGCCAATGCGAGGCACGGCGAGCCGCGCAGATCGCGGACAGCGTGTCGGCGTTGCAGGCCTCGCGCCGCGAAGCGGCGAAGGCGAAGGCGGAGGCCGAGGCCGCAGAGGCGTCTGAGGTCGCCGATGTTTCAGCCCAGTCCGAGGCAACTTCAGTGAAACAGGACGCCGCCAGCAAGGGCGCGCCGGCCGGCCGCGCCAATTCGGGCAAGCGCGGAGAACCCGCTGCCGAGACCCATCCGGCCGGCGTACTGGAAGGTTTGTGGTTTCAGTTTCTCAACGGCTTGCGGTTTTGACGCATCACGCCGGCTGCCCGGCGATTCGCGTCAGTTCTGAGGCGAGTTCGTCGATATAAGGGTCGTTCAGGCCGCAGTCCGCGAGCGCGCTCTGCAGCTTGAACACGTACTCCGCGTTGGTGCCGAACAGACCGGTCGCCACCGCCATCAACGGTGCGATCAGCGGTGCTCGCGCGTCGCCTTCGTATTGCGAATTCCCGTGATCCGCCACGAAGGCGATCGCCGATAGTTCGGTGCCGTCCTCGAGCGTGAGCGGCGCCCACGTCGGACGATAGGCGCCGGTCACCATCTCGCGAATCCAGAGAATGCGCAGCTCTTCTTCGAGCGTCTCGCCGCACAGGCGCAACGCGACGCCTTGCGTGCTGCCGCCCTGTTCGAGCGAAAGCATGCGGCCCGGCTGCTGCGGCGTGCCGCGTCCGGCGATCATGCGGATGCAGAAGCTGCGATGCCAGCCGTGCAGGGTCGCGATGCGGCGGCTGTCGAAGTCCGAGATCGGATTCCACATCAGCGAGCCGTAGGCGAACACCCAGACATCGCCGGTGTTCGGACGCTGCTGCATGGTGTGCGCGAGCGACGCGTCGATTTGCGCCTGCGTCCACAGCATTTCCTTGGGCAGCGATTCAAAACTTTCGAGGTAGGCGCCCGAGCTAATGGCGTTTCTGTTCAGCATCCCGTGATTTCCGTCGTGGTGTGGCGTGGCGTGGCGTTCGGCCGGTCGGCATGACGTCCGCGCAAAAACTCTCAAGCTCAGTATGAAGGCGGGACTGGCCGCGATAAATCCGTCTGGGGTAAATAGAGCGTCGCGCTCAGCAGCACAATCGGCGGGCACGCAACGCCGAATGCCCTGGCGGCGGGCCGGGCCAGGCGGCGGCGATTGCCGCATTTCAGGCGGCTCAGTGACGACACGCACGCTCTTTATCCTTCGCCAATCCGCCAACAGAATAGCGCCCTTGAGCGCTTGACGAAGCGCGCTCGGCCCGCGCCTGGCCGGTGCCCGATCGTCCGCGCCACTGCCGGATTTTTAGCGAAGGGCCAATCGATGAACACTGCAACCTCATACAGAACGGACAGCGGCAAACCGCTGATTCTCGCCGCCGTCTGTCTCGCCGCGCTGGTGCTGCCGCTGGCTTTTTCCGGCGGCGCGGTCGCGACACCCGCAATCGGGCGCGACCTGGGCGGCAGCGCGAGCGCGCTGACCTGGATCACCAATGCCTTCATGCTCAGTTTCGGCAGCCTGCTGATGGCCGCCGGCGCGCTCGCCGACCAGTTCGGCCGCAAGCGGCTTTTCGTGAGCGGCCTGGGCGGCTTCATCGTGACCTCGCTGGCGATGAGTTTCGCGCCGTCCGTCGTCTGGCTCGACGTGTTGCGCGCGGTGCAGGGCGTCTGCGCGGCGGCGTCGCTGGCGAGCGGATCGGCGGCGCTCGCGCAGGAATTCGACGGCCACGCCCGCACCCGGGCGTTCAGCATGCTGGGCACGAGCTTCGGCATCGGACTTGCGTTCGGTCCGCTGATGGCCGGCGCGTTGATCACGCACTTCGGCTGGCGCGCGATCTTCCTGGCGATTGCCGCGATCGGCGCGCTGGCCTTCATCTTCGGCGTGCCGCGTATGCGCGAGACGCGCGATCCGGTCGCAAGCGGCCTCGACTGGCCGGGTACGATCACCTTCACCGCCACGCTGGCGCTCTTCACTTTCGCCGTGATCCAGGCGCCGCAAAGCGGCTGGTCGAGCCCGCTGGTGGCCGGCATGCTGGCGTCGTCGGCGCTGTTGCTGGCGGCGTTCGTGCTGGTGGAAATGCGCGTCGCGCGGCCGATGCTCGAACTGAGCCTGTTCCGCTACCCGCGCTTCGTGGGGGTGCAGATTCTGCCGGTCGGCACCTGCTATTGCTACATCGTGCTCATCGTGATGCTGCCGCTGCGCTTTATTGGCGCCGAAGGTCTCAGCGAGATGGACGCCGGTCTTCTGATGATCGCGCTGTCGGCGCCGATGCTCGTCGTGCCGATGCTCGCCGCTTCACTCACGCGCTGGATCCCGGCGGGCGTGTTGTCGGGTATCGGTTTTCTGGTCGCCGCAGCGGGGCTTTACTGGTTGAGCCGCGTCGACATGAGCGCCTCGCGGGCGTCGATCATCCTGCCGATGCTCGTCACCGGCATCGGCGCGGGCATGCCGTGGGGCTTGATGGACGGCCTCTCGGTAAGCGTCGTGCCGAAGGAACGGGCGGGCATGGCGTCGGGCATTTTCAGCACGACGCGCGTGGCGGGCGAGGGCATCGCGCTGGCCATCGTCACGGCTTTGCTCGCCGGACTGGCGCAGGCGAGCCTCGCGCGACTCGTGCCGCACGCCGACCCCGCGATGGCCGCCCATCTCGCCGAAGCCGCGCAGCGCTTGACGACGGGCGACCTGGCGCAAGCGGCCGCGAGCCTGCCCCAAATCGGCAGGCGCGAATTGGCGCTGACCTACACTCACGCGTTCACTCGCCTGTTGCACGTGTTGATCGCGATCACGCTGCTGTCCGCATTTGCGTCGTTCGTGTTTTTGAGTCGCACAGGATCGCGCGACGATCGAAGCGGCGAGCCGCAATGCGAGACCACCGAATCCGCAGCCGTGTGAGGAATGACGCTCTGGCTGGTAGGCGATAGAGGTAGACCGAATTGATATAGACAGCGGCCTTTAGCGTTCGAATTTGCACTTCTAGAATCAATGACACGTCCGCGACAGTGGTCGCTCGAACGCCGCCGTGAAGAGCGACGCCTGCTCATTGCCACGCGGTCCTGCTTCGCTTGACTTTCACGCAGTCAATCCCGAGAGGCACGACGGCCATGTTCACTTTCATCGTTGTAGTTGCGGTGGCGGCATTTGTTCCCTACGTCGCGGCACCGAGCATCGCCAATGGCGTCAAGGCAATCAGCAACCCGCCCGCGGCCATGATGTTCGACACGTCGCCCGCCGCGGCGTCCGACGGAAACGACGCGGCCAACCGGATCGTCTCCGGCCGACGCGAGAGCGACGCTGCTGTCTGAAGCGCTCGATCTCGGCTGGTGCTCCACTGAAGGCCTAATGAAAGCTCGACGCGTGCGCTGGTACACTCCCGCGCAAGCGCGACGCGTGGTGCCCGTGAGCGACCAACCCTGGTACAAATTCTCGTGGCGCAACAAATTTGAACATCGTAGTGTCACGAGGGCGCAAGACTGAGCCGGCAGAATTGCACACAGAATCAAACAAAAAAACACGGGTACGGGGTAAGCGTGACCAGAAAATATAAGGTGCTGTTTCTCTGTCGAGAGAATTCAGCGCGCAGCATCATTGCCGAAGCCTTGTTGCGGGAACTGGCGGGACACCGGTTCGACGCGTTCAGCGCGGGGCCGGAACCGGCCGCGCGGGTTCATCCATTCGCGGTCGCGCAATTGCGGCCCGGCATCTCGGACCTCGGCATTCTCAGTCCGAAAAGTTGGCTGGAATTCACCGGCGAGTGGGCACCGCGCATGGATCTAGTCGTCGCGCTGGACGAATCCGTCGACGCACATCACACGCCCGCGTTTCCTGGCGAGCCTGCGTCGTGCACCTGGGCATTCGCCGATCCGCTCGCCGACGACATCGCCGAGCCCGAGCGGGCGCGTCTATTCGAGAAGGTGTTCTGGCAAATCGTGCGGCAGATGAGCGCGTTTATCGAACTGCCGCAATATGCGACGCCGGCCAGCGTTGCGGCCACTGCGGCCGCGATCCCCGCTTTGAGTGCCTCGACGCAGCGCGTCACGACGTGTGACGCCTGAACAGTTTGCGCAGGCGCCGTCTCGGTCTTAGTCAGGCCTGAGGCGAAACGCCAGCAAGAGTCACTGCGCGGGTTTCCCTGCATTCATTGAATCGCCGGGCGACACCGGCTGCGGTTTGCCATTGGCCGAATCCGTGTTTTTCATGGTGGATCCCGGCATCGGGTCCAGTGGCTTCGAGACGGGATCGCCCCAATGAGTCATGCCCGCGGTCGCCGCGCTGTGCGCGTTGCCTCCGCCACTGCCGCCCTGGCCGTTGCCGCCGCCTTGTGCGAGCGCCGCACCGCTTGCCGCGGAAAGCGCGGCGACGCACCCCAGCATGATTTTCAGCATTGATTTGCGCATGACTTTTCTCCTTGCGAGCTCATCGGCATCAGGACCGCTCTGAGCCGGACGTATGCCGCTCGTGATTGCCGTGAGCGGTCCTCGAGATGCAACGCGCGATTGCGCTGTTCTCTCGGGATATACAGCGGGCACAGGCGTCTGGATGCAAATGAGCAGTGCGGGGCGACGCAGGTCAAGCGCACGCGACAACGCATCACATGCGTGCGTGACGCGGGTACAGGCGTGCTTGCGAATCTGCCGAAACGGCGATTTCCACTAAGGAAGTGCGGGGTGATTTCTCTACGCTAGCGGCTGGAAACTGCGGTGGTCTATCGGTTGTTCGAACGCGCGAGCGGACTTCCGGCGAACGGGTCGTTCTGCCAGTCCACGCGCTTTTTCGGCTGCGGGGCAGGCGCCGGCGCGGCCGACAATTCAAAGTGGTCGATGGATTGACCTGCGCTGATTGCCTGTTTCAGCCACTGGGGCATTTCGCCCTGGCCGTCCCAGCTATCTCCAGTTGCGCTACGGTAGCGTTCAGCCTTTTGCGCGGCCGGCTCGGATGCCAGCACTGCAGCAAGGTCTTCTGGTTTGATGCCAAACTCTTCCATGCGATGGCGGAGATACGCAATCATGCTATCTCGCTTCCTTTCGTCCATAAGATATTCGTCCTTCTAAAACGTCCGGCGTTCTGTCAATTACAGATTGCAAGGGAAATCCGCGAAAGCATCGGCCCATATAAATGGGGACGGCCCGCAGTGTGGTTATCGATTGAAGGAAATTCCAAAGGCAGCATTTAAAAAACGTCGCACCATATATCGCGGCGCAGCAATTAGCCGACCCGACCGCCTATCAAATTCAGGGATGTCGATCAGTGAATATTCAAGCGCTTTGCCGCGCGGCAAGGAAGGCTGCGTACGACTCACGCTGAGCCTCATGCCCACAAGGGAAAAAACGGTATTGACGATGCACTGATTGCGGCAGGCCGGTTTCATCTCCACGCTCCGTCTCTCGCCGGTACTTCGCGTGGGGCCGATTATTGACGTTATGTCAGCATCATAACGCACTGTGCGGCCAACGCACGTACCGGTCTGGATGATTTTGTGCAAATCCCTTCTATCGAACTACTCCGGCTGCGGCAGACCGGACCGGGTGTTCCGCGATTGAATTCCTGAATGGCCGAGCTATAAAGAAAACAGCGGAGCCAAAATCCGTGCTTCCAGCCTGCGGCGACTGATTCCGGCCAGCCGCGAGAACGCGTCCGACATCGGTTGCAGGTCTGGCAACTCATTACTCGTTTAGTTCGATGACTCGCCGCAGCAGTTGGCATCGGCATCGACTCGTCCGTCAGCCCATTGGGCAGCCTGGCTTTTTTCGCGGATCAATTCTTTGGAGGACGAGAACTGCTGCGCCGGATTCAAGGAGTCTGGACATGAAACTACGATTATGGATGGCGCTGGCCAGCGCCGTGCTTCTGCTGGTGCCGAAAACGGCGGCCGCGCTGGGCATCGAAAGCCAGCAGAGCACCGGCATGTCGGGCCGCGCGCTGATGCAACAGAACGCGAACGAATCGGCGCAAGCGACGACCGACATGTCGTTCAGCGAATCGGGACAGGGCATGCCCGGCGCCCAGCCGGTGCGCAACGTGTCCTACGGAGGCGTGGCCACGGGGCAATCGGAAGCGGGAGGCCGGCAAGGCCAGCCTTGCACGTCTTCCGGGCCGCAATGCAGAATCTATTTTGGTCAATGACCGGTCTATCTTTGGGAATGCGGTGCGCGATGGCGGGCACCGCTTCCCGTCAGCCGCCGTTATGCGAGCGCCATAGTGTGTAGCGGATGGTCGGCGCGCTCGCCGAAACGACCCATCATCGTGTTGAAGCCCTGTCCTTCCACCGCGGCGCGTTCGCTGAATCCGCGCAATTCGTCCAGCAGTGCGCGCCACGACGCATGCCAGCGCGTTTCCTTGATGCACGTCCCCAACGAATCCGCGATGCGCAGCACGCCGTTGTCCGGATAGAAGGTGACGGTGAGCGGCATGCCGTCGATCACGCAAGTGGCGGTGCAAGGGCGGGTAGTAACCATGGGCAAAGTCCTCTTTTCTTGTGAGCGGATGAGCGGTTGTCAAAAACGCTGACGTGCGCTTCAGCAAGCGCTGTGCCCAGGAGACGCTCGCGCTTCGCCATGCCCTGCCGCGTCATTCGCACGCAGGTAGCCAACCTGAAATCCGCACCAATAACCCCACGCTCGACTGCAATTTTCCGGAGTCGTCAGCGAGCGAATTAATACGATGTTATGGTGTAGTCCATTCGGGTTTTCACCCGCTGATTGTCCAGACTGCAATCGCGTCACTTTCCGGCAAGCAGGCCAATATGGCCTGCTTTTTTAATCGTGCCGGGCGATCTGCGACTGGATTAGCGCGGTGCGGCCGCTCCAATCCCACCCGTTGTTAAGAGACTCGCAAACAATACTATGTTGATCGAAGACAATCTGCCCGCGAGCACCGCCTCGCTGGACGATGGCGCCTCGTCGTCCCTGCGTTCCTGGTTGGCTGTCATGGCTGTCGCCATTGGCGCGTTCGCTTTCGTGACGACGGAGTTCTTGCCGGTCGGACTGTTGCCGCGCGTCGCCGCCGATCTGGGCGTGTTGCCCGGCACGGCCGGCCTGATGGTCACCGTCCCCGGCGTCATCGCGGCTATTTCAGCGCCGGGGCTGATGCTGGTGGCGGGGCGCATGGATCGCCGGCGGGTCTTTCTCTTACTGACGGCTTTGCTGCTGGCGTCGAATCTGATTTCCGCGTTTGCGCCGAATTTCCTCTGCATGCTGCTCGGGCGCGCGCTGCTCGGTGCCGCGCTGGGCGGTTTCTGGACACTGGCCACGGCGGCCTCCGGGCGTCTCGTGAAGCCGAGGGATTCCGCGCGCGCCATGGCGACGATCCTCACCGGCGTGACGTGCGCAACGGTGATCGGCGTGCCGCTCGGCACGTTCATCGCGAGCTTCGCATCATGGCGCGTGTCGTTCATGGCGACCGGCGTGCTGGTCGCGGTCGCGCTGGTCGCGCAATTGTTCTTCGTGCCGTCCTTGCCGTCGACTGCCGCGCTGCGTCTGCGTGATCTGGTGGCGCTGCTGCGCCAGCCGCATCCGCGCCGAAGCATGCTGATGGTGGCGCTCGCTTTCGGCGCGCATTTTTCCTCGTACACGTACATCACGCCTTTCCTGCTGCGCAACGCGAATCTGGACATGTCGACCATCACGTGGCTGCTGCTCGGCTTCGGCATTATCGGGTTCTTCTCGAACTTCGCCGTATCGTCGACGGTCACTCGCAATCTGAAAGTGTCGGTCGGCGCGATGGTTTCACTGCTGATGTTCGCCCTGGTGTTGCTGCCGCTGCTGCAGCATTCGACGATCGGCGTCGTGGCGCTGGTGCTTGCGTGGGGCATTTCCTTCGGCGCGTTGCCGCTGTGTTTCAGCATCTGGATTCAGCGTGCCACGCCGGACTCGCCCGAAGCCGGCTCGGCATTGTTCGTGAGCATCATTCAGGTGGCGATTGCGTTGGGGTCGCTGGTGGGCGGCGTGGTGGTCGATCATGTGGGGATTTCCGCCGACTTTCTGTTCGGTAGCGGCCTCGCGCTGCTGGGGCTCGCCGCGCTGGCGAGCTTTGGCCGCAGCGAGCAGAAGGTCGCCACTGAAGCGGTGGCTTGCCCGGCGTGTACGGAATAATTGGCGGGTATCGGTCAAGCCGTTCGGACCATGCTCACGGTAGTTCAACTCGACCGCGAAAGAGTGATGAATCGACAATGCGATCAAGGCATGAAACGACACTTGCGATGGACGCTGTTGGCAATGGTCACGCTCAGTTCCGCGTCTGCCTTCGCCGCCAGCTTCGACTGCGGCCGGGCGCGCTTGCCGGACGAAAAGGCCGTATGCGCATCACGGCAGCTGAGTGAGATGGACGTCGAAATGTCCGTGCGCTACCAGATGCTGACGGGTCTGGTTGCAATGGGCACGCGCGGCGATATGCAGGACGAGCAGCAGGCGTGGCTGAAGTCCAGAAAAGCATGCGGCGGTAATCAATCGTGTCTGCTCAATGCCTACCGGCGACGCATTGGGACGCTCAAGGACGACTATGCCCGGCTCGCGAGTCGTGGACCGTTCTGAGTGCGCCGGGTGTCGTCCAGAAACGGATGCGTGACAAGGACGAGGAACGCAAGCCGAATTCGATCCGTCGGTGAGCGGCGGGAGCGCCCGGCGCGCGTCTCCCGCGCGCGACCGAACGTATCACTCACGTCGGAGTCTCAACGCGTTACCATGAAATCCTTCCGCCGCTTACCATCCGATTCAGGTCCCGATGCGCTCAACTTTTACCAAATGGCTTTTTATCGTCTACCTTCTCGGTAGCGGCACGCTGTATTCAATCCTTATTCTGCTTCTCTTTCCCTTCGTCGGACGCGCTGGACGATACTGGCTCGCCAAGCAGTGGTGTCGCGCGCTGGTTTTCGTCATGCGTTGGCTACCCGGCGTTTCATGTTCGGTAGACGGGCTCGACAATCTTCCCGACGGCCCGGTGATCATCCTGAGCCGTCATGAGTCGACGTGGGAAACGCTCGCATTCCTCGCGCTTTTCCCGCGCCGCATCAGTTTTGTGTTCAAGGAGGATCTCCTGCGCATCCCGTTCTTCGGCTGGGTGTTGCGCGGCCTCGATATGGTCAGCCTGAATCGCGGTTCCGCGCGACAGGCTCACCAGGCTGTGACGAAGGAGAGCGCGGAGAGGCTGGCCAAGGGCGACGTCGTCGTCATTTTCCCGGAGGGCACCCGGGTGGCGCACGATGCACCGTTGCGAATGACGTCCGGCGGCGTTCGGCTGGCGTGCGCGACCGGCGTGCCGGCTGTGCCCGTGGTGTTGAACGCGGGCAAGGTCTGGCCGACGAAAGGCTGGCCCGACGGCCGCGGGCATATTCGCGTGGTGGTCGGCCCGCCGTTGTCTCCGCAGGACATGACCCAGCAGGAATTGAGTCACGCGGTTCACGAGTGGATGAAAAACGAACTGCTGCGGCTTTGATGATTTTCGAGCCGAGCGGTGACGCACGGATCATCTGGAGACGCGGAGCGTGGCGTACCGCTCGATTGAACTGGAACCCAATTGAGCATAAGGTGATTGCTCCCTAGTCCAATCGGA
This sequence comes from Paraburkholderia sp. NPDC080076, assembly GCF_050281145.1. Classification (NCBI taxonomy): domain Bacteria; kingdom Pseudomonadati; phylum Pseudomonadota; class Betaproteobacteria; order Burkholderiales; family Burkholderiaceae; genus Paraburkholderia; species Paraburkholderia sp. NPDC080076. The sequence continues at coordinate 1,090,762 of NZ_JBNNWQ010000001.1, forward strand.
GTCCGGTATGCGATGTCTTGCAATGACTGCGGCCGCATTGATGGCCGCTGGTTTCACCCTGTCCGCGAGTGCCCAGGTTGTCGTCACCATCGGTCATTCGGCGCCGCTCACCGGTCCGCAGGCACCGAACGGCAAGGACAACGAGAACGGGGCGCGGCTCGCCATCGACGAGCTGAACAAGGCGGGTGTTACCGTCTCAGGTCAGAAGGTCACCTTTAAACTGGACTCGGAAGACGACCAGGCGGACCCGAAAATCGGCGTGCAGGTTGCGCAGAAACTGGTGGATAGCGGCGTAGTCGCGGTGGTCGGACCGTACAACTCGGGCGTGGCGATTCCCGCCTCGCGCGTCTACAACGCCGGAAACGTGCCGATGCTGCCGGTCGCATCGAACCCGGCACTGACGAAGCAGGGCTTCAAGAACATCTTCCGGATCGGCGCGAGCGACGAGCAACTGGGCGGCACGATGGGGCAGTTCGCCGCGAAGACCTTGAAGGCCAAGACGGCTGCTGTCATCGACGACCGCACGGCGTATGGTCAAGGCGTCGCCGAACAGTTCACGAAGGTCGCCAAGGCGAACGGCATTCAGATCGTGGCTCAGGAATTCACCAACTCGTCGGCGACCGACTTCCTCGGCATTCTGACGACCATCAAGGCCAAAAATCCCGACGTGATTTTCTTCGGCGGGTACGCGTCGCAGGGGGCGCCGATGGCCAAACAGATGCGCCAACGTGGACTGAGGGCGAAGCTGCTCGGCGGCGACGGCATCTGCTCGGCTGACATGGGCAAGGTCGCGGGCGAAGCGGCATCGATCGTGTATTGCGCGCAGGGCGGCATTGCGCTGGAGAAGACAGCGGCCGGCCGCGAATTTCTGCAAAAGTACAAGGCGGCCTATAACATCGATACGCAGGTCTATGCCGTGAGCTACTACGACGGCGTCAAGTTGCTGGCCGACGCGATGGTGAAGGCGGGAACCACAACGGACAAGGCCAAGCTGGCCGCCCAACTCGCGAAGGAAAACTATAAGGGCGTCGCGGGCACCTATTCGTTCGACGAGTCCGGTGACCTGAAGGGCGCGCCGACTACCGTGTACGTCATCAAGAACGGCTTGCCGGTCCCGTACGGACAGTAACGGCAAGCGACCCATTGACTTCATGAAGCAAACATGAAAATTTCACGCACTATCCAGACTGTTGAAGTTCACACCGGCGGCGAGGCATTCCGCATTGTCACCAGCGGTTTGCCGCGTCTGCCCGGCGACACGATCGTCAAGCGGCGCGCATGGCTGAAGGAAAACGCGGACGATATCCGCCGGGCGTTGATGTTCGAACCGCGTGGGCATGCCGATATGTACGGCGGGTATCTGACAGAACCGGTCAGCCCGAATGCCGACTTCGGCATCATCTTCCTTCACAACGAAGGGTACAGCGACCATTGCGGCCACGGTGTCATCGCGCTGTCGACGGCGGCGGTCGAACTGGGTTGGGTTCAGCGTGAGATACCCGAAACGCGCGTGGGCATCGACGCGCCGTGCGGGTTCATCGAAGCATTCGTGAAGTGGGATGGCGAGCACGCCGGCAATGTCCGCTTCGTCAACGTGCCGTCGTTTATCTGGAAGCAGGACGTGACCGTCGAGACGCCGTCCTTCGGTTCGGTGACGGGCGATATCGCGTTCGGCGGCGCGTTCTACTTTTACACCGACGGCGAGCCGCATGGTCTCGCGGTGCGGGAGTCGTCGGTGGAAGAGCTCATCCGCTTCGGCGATGAAGTCAAGCGGGCGGCCAACAAGGCGTTTCCTGTCGAGCATCCCTTCATCCCCGAGATCAACCACATCTACGGCACCATCATTGCGAATGCGCCGCGGCATGCGGATTCGACGCAAGCGAACTGTTGTGTGTTTGCCGATCGTGAGGTGGACCGTTCACCGACCGGCTCCGGAACAGGAGGCCGGGTCGCGCAGCTTTATCTGCGTGGGAAGCTGGGCAAGGACGACACCCTGGTGAACGAGTCCATTATCGGCACCGTGTTCAAAGGGCGCGTCCTGAGCGAAACCACGGTGGGCGATTTCAAGGCCGTCATTCCGGAAGTCGAAGGCAATGCCTTTGTGTGCGGCTTCGCGACCTGGATTATCGACGAGCGTGACCCGCTGACCCACGGATTTCTGGTGCGTTAGGTCAGACGAGCAACGAGGCCTAGAACCGCTCGACCCACGGGCGCAGTTCGACCTCCCACGTCCACGCGCTGCGGTGCTGACGATGAATGTGAAGGTATTCCCTTGCAATGGCATCGGGGTCCAGCCATTTGTCGTCCGCGCCGCCTTCTTCCGGACCTCTCGCGCTGCTGGCGATGCCGCCGTCGATCACGAAATGGGCAACGTGAATATTCTTTGGCGCCAACTCGCGCGCCATGCATTGGGCCATGCCTCGTAGCGCGAATTTGCCCATGGCGAATGGAGTGGAGCCGGGCAGTCCTTTCACGCTGGCAGTCGCGCCGGTCAGCAGTACAGTGCCGTGGCCGCGCGCCAACATGCGCACCGCCGCGGCCTGGGCCACGAGAAAGCCGCCGAGGGCGGTCACTTTGAAGGCGTCTTCTAGCTTCTGTGGCTCGATGGCTTCAACTGGCGCGCGATAGCGGCCGCTCGCGTTGTAGACGACGAGATCGGGGACGCCGAATGCTTTTTCCACGCGCTCGAAGAGTGCCGTGACCTGGTCCGCTTGACTGGCGTCGCAACTCACGGGCAGGGCGCCCGTCTCATCGACCAGGTCCGTCAGCTTGCTCGTATCGCGGGCGGCGAGCGCGACCTGCATGCCCTCCGCCGAAAACAGGCGTGCGAGGGAGGCACTCAAGCCCTTGCCCGCGCCGACAATCAATGCAGTCTCAGTTCGACTCATGGGTCCTCCGGAATCAACAGGGAAGCGCTGCGGTGTGTGTGTGCCGCATCATGCCTTGCTGATTGTAGGCGTTCACCGTGAATGGCACTGAGCTGACGGATGGTGGCGTCGCTTGCCTAAGGAGAGGCTTCGATCACGCTCCAGACCCGTTCGTCGGAGTCGCCCGTGAATTGTCTGGCGATAACAGCCCGGCATTTATCGCAGCGATAGTGCTCGAGGACGAGCGTGCCGTTGCACTCCGCGACACCGATGAGCGTGAGGTTTTCCTGCCGTTGCACATCGACTGGCAGGCCGTCGATGTCGGAGCATCCATCGCAGACTTCCATGGCGCCTCCTGACGTTCGCATCCATCGTTCGAAATGAGCCCGCGCGGAGCGGGCGAAGACTGATGCACGCGGAGACAGCGCGAGCCAAATCAGTATCCGGCTCGATGGAGCGGTTGTGCAAGTGCAAAAAAATAAAGTAAAAGGGGTTGGATGGGGCCGTCCCTCCGGGGTTTGAGCGCGATTGCGCTGCACTAGTATGGACTAGCGAGGCGTGCATGCACGGCCGCAGGGATAAGGCGTCGTCCTGGCAACGGTGACGCAGGCACGGACGCCCGATGAAGCGCTCTACATCTTCGAGTCGACCCAGATACGCCCCCAAGCGGTTGCGTAGCCGATTGCCTGTTCGTGGTCGTAGAAAAAGTCTAGCGAGTTGAACGCGCGCGGAGGGCGTCCGGGTTCTTCGATGATGAGATCCGCCGAGTGCAAGCCATCGCCCGTGGGCGTCGTACTTGCACGCAGACCGAATCCCCGATGAAAACTGACTCGGCTGGCCGGTGTATTCAGCTGGATTTGCATTCGATTTTTATGGGCAACAACAGCCCGTTCTCTCTCAGTGGCGCGATTGTCCCGTCAATATATGAAGTTTCAATGACGGGGAGGGCGGATTAATACCAGGGTTTGCCTCGCTGTCCGCGATCCACTTTTGTTATCACCCTCTCCAATACTCGAATTGTTAGCGCATCGCAGCGCTCGTATATTGGCTGAACCGTCAGCACAAGCAGCACTGACAGCACAACCAGCCGGCATACAACAACACAAAGGCACGCCGCATAGGCCTGCCAAGGAGCACAGCGATGAATCGAATCGATCTGGAGGGGCGCGTAGTCGCCATTACCGGCGGCGCGCGTGGCATTGGCTACGCGGTGGCGCAACGGGCGCTGAACTCGGGCGCCTCGGTCGCGCTATGGGACGTGGACGCGGACCGCCTCGCGCGCAGCCAGCGTGAGCTCAGCGAACTGGGCAAAGTCACCGCGGTCACCGTCGAACTCACGCAGGAAGCCGCCGTCGCGCAGGCGGTGGCGCAAACCGTCGCCGATCATGGCGCGATTGACGTGCTGATCAATTGCGCCGGCATTACCGGCGGCAACGGCGCCACGTGGGAACTGGAGCCCGACGTCTGGCGCCGCGTGATCGACGTGAACCTGATCGGCCCGTATCTCACCTGTCGCGCGGTCGTGCCGCAAATGCTCAAGCAGGGCTATGGCCGGATCGTCAATATCGCCTCGGTGGCCGGCAAGGAGGGCAACCCGAACGCCTCGCACTACAGCGCCTCCAAGGCAGGTCTCATCGGCCTGACCAAATCGCTCGGCAAAGAGCTCGCGACGAAGAACATTCTCGTCAATGCCGTCACGCCCGCCGCGGCCAAAACCGAGATCTTCGATTCAATGTCGCAGCAGCACATCGACTACATGCTCTCGAAGATTCCGATGAACCGTTTCCTGTTGCCGGAAGAAGCGGCGTCGCTGATTCTGTGGCTCTCGTCCGAGGACTGCGCGTTCAGCACCGGATCGGTGTTCGACCTGTCCGGCGGTCGCGCAACGTACTGAGGCGCCGCGGCATCACGCGAGCCTGATCTCAGTAGCGCTACACAAGACAAGAAAACGCAGAGCCGCCGCCCGCGCTCTGCGAAGGAGACGACATGGAAGCGCCTGCGCCCGTTTCACTCGAGGCGATCAACAGCAAGGTTATGCGCCGGCTGCTGCCGTTTCTGCTGCTGATGTACGTGCTGGCATTTCTCGATCGCGCCAATATCGGTTTCGCGCAGAAGGCTTTGCAGCACGATACCGGCCTGTCGAATGCGGCGTTTGCGTTCGGTGCGGGCGTGTTTTTCGTCGGCTATGCGTTGTTCGAGGTGCCGAGCAATCTTCTGTTGCATCGGGTCGGCGCGCGTGCCTGGATGTGCCGGATCATGGTGACGTGGGGGCTCGTATCGGCGGCCATGTGCCTTGCCCATACGCCGACCGCGTTCTACACGCTGCGGTTTCTGCTCGGCGTCGCCGAGGCGGGTTTCTTTCCCGGCGTGATCTATTATCTGACGCACTGGTTTCCGCAGTCGTCCCGGGCGCGCGCGGTGGGCGTCTTCTATTTCGGCGCGCCGCTGGCGTTTATTTTCGGTAGCCCCTTGTCGGGCTCGCTGCTCGAATTGCACGGTGCACTTGGACTTACCGGCTGGCAATGGCTCTTTCTGGTGGAAGGCGCGCTGGCGTCAGTGGTCGGCGTGTGGGCCTTCTGGTATCTCGACAATCGTCCCGAAGATGCGCGTTGGCTCGAACCGCAAGAGCGCGCCAGCTTGCGCGCGGCTCTCGACGACGACGCACTGCTTGCGTCCGCGCACGGCCCGCATCGCATTCTCGCGGCGCTGGTGGACCGCCGTGTGTTGCTGCTGTCGGCGATCTATCTGCTGATCCAGATGAGCGTGTACGGCGTGATCTTCTATTTGCCGCAACAGGTGGCGGCATTCCTTGGCACGACGGTCGGTTTGCGTGTGGGACTCGTCGCCGCGCTACCGTGGCTGTGCGCGCTGGCCGTGACCTGGTATGTGCCGCGGCGCGCGGATCGCACGGGTGAGCATCGGCGTTGGGCGGTGGCCTTGCTGATCGTCGCCGGGCTCGGCATCGGCGTGTCGGGACTCGTGCATAGCCCGCTGCTCGGCTTGCTCGCGCTGTGTTGTGCGGCGAGCGGTTTTATCGCGGCGCAGCCGCTCTTCTGGACCTTCCCCACGCGTTACTTCACGGGCGCCGCCGCGGCGGGCGGGATCGCCTTGATCAATTCGCTCGGCGGACTCGGCGGCTTCATCGCACCGAGCTTGCGCACCGCGGCGGAACACGCGTTTTCGTCGACGTCGGCGGGACTGGTCGTGCTGGGCGTGTCGAGTCTGCTCGCCGCGCTGCTGATCGGCACGCTCTTGCGCCGCGATCCCGCGCAACCGCACACCACTTTCGAAACCTTACTGCATCGCGCCCGCTAGGCGCTCGCTCGACGCACTCATAACGGAGCCCCATTCATGGCCATGCCTACCATCCGGCACGTGCGTGCCTTCATCGTCCGCGGCGGCGGTGCGGATTATCACGACCAACCCGGCGGACACTGGATCGACGATCACATTTCCACGCCGATGGCGCGTTATCCGGAGTATCGGCAGAGCCGCCAGTCGTTCGGTATCAACGTGCTCGGCACGCTGGTGGTGGAGATCGAAGCGAGCGACGGCACCGTCGGTTTCGCGGTGACGACGGGCGGCGAGATCGGCGCGTTCATCGTCGAGAAACATCTCGCGCGTTTTCTCGAAGGCCAACTCGTTACCGACATCGAGAAGATGTGGGATCAGATGTACTTCTCCACGTTGTACTACGGTCGCAAAGGCGTGGTGCTGAATACGATCTCGGGCGTCGATCTCGCGTTGTGGGATCTGCTCGCGAAAGTGCGCAAGGAGCCGGTGTACCAGCTATTGGGCGGTCCGGTGCGCGACGAACTCGTGTTCTACGCAACCGGCGCGCGGCCCGATCTTGCTAAAGAGATGGGTTTTATCGGCGGCAAGCTGCCGTTGCAGCACGGTCCGGCTGAAGGCGAAGCGGGTCTCAAGCAGAATCTGGAAAAACTCGCGGACATGCGCAGCCGCGTCGGCGACGACTTCTGGCTGATGTACGACTGCTGGATGAGCCTCGACGTGCCGTATGCGACGCGGCTCGCGCAAGCGGCGCACGAATACGGCCTCAAGTGGATTGAAGAATGCCTGCCGCCCGACGACTACTGGGGTTACGCCGAACTGCGCCGCAACGTGCCGCGCGGCATGATGGTGTCGACCGGCGAACACGAAGCGACGCGCTGGGGCTTTCGCATGCTGCTCGAGATGCAATGTTGCGATCTGATTCAACCGGATGTCGGCTGGTGCGGCGGCATTACCGAATTGATCAAGATCTCCGCGTTAGCGGATGCCCATAATGTGATGGTCGTGCCGCATGGTTCATCGGTGTATAGCTATCACTTCGTGGTCACGCGGCACAACTCGCCGTTCGCCGAGTTTCTGATGATGGCGCCCAAGGCCGACGAGGTCGTGCCGATGTTCACGCCGCTGCTGCTCGACGAGCCGGTGCCGGTGAACGGACGCATGAAGGTGCCGGACACGCCGGGATTCGGCGTGAGGCTGAATCCGGAATGTGCATTGGTGCGGCCTTACCCGCGTTGATTGCGCGCGTTGATTACGCGCGTTGATTGCGTTAGTTGAGTTGCGGCGCTCGCTGCGCGTAACCCGCCGCAACGTAGAAACATAAAAGGAGAATGACGTGCTGCTCAAGGACAAGGTCGTGATCGTCACCGGCGGATCGCGCGGCATCGGCCGTGCGATCGCGGTTGCGTGCGCAACCGAAGGCGCGGACGTGGCGATCAACTACTGGGGCGATAACGATGCATCGTATGGACGCCGCTCTGCGGTCGCGGAGGTGGTCGCCGAAATCGAGGCGCTGGGGCGGCGCGTGATTGCGATCGAGGGCAACGTCGCCGCGCGCGAAACCGGTCAGCAACTGGTGCGCCATACGGTCGAAGCTTTCGGCAAAGTCGACGTGCTAGCCAGCAACGCGGGCATCTGTCCGTTCCACGCGTTTCTCGACATGCCGCCGGAAGTATTGGAATCGACGGTGGCGGTCAATCTGAACGGCGCCTTCTATGTCACGCAAGCCGCCGCGCAACAGATGAAGCTGCAAGGCACGGGCGGCGCGATCGTGGCGACGAGTTCGATCAGCGCGCTAGTGGGCGGCGGCATGCAAACGCATTACACGCCGACCAAGGCTGGCGTGCATTCGCTGATGCAATCCTGCGCAGTCGCATTGGGACCGTACGGCATTCGCTGCAACTCGGTGATGCCGGGCACCATCGCAACCGACCTGAATGCGGAAGACCTCGCCGACGAAGCCAAAAAAGCCTACTTCGAAAAGCGCATTCCGCTCGGCAGACTGGGCCGCCCGGAAGATGTCGCCGATTGCGTGACGTTCCTCGCTTCCGACCGCGCGCGCTATGTGACCGGCGCGGCGCTGCTGGTGGACGGCGGTCTCTTCGTCAACCTGCAGTAACGCGCCGATGCCGATTTCAGTTCACGGGAGCCGAAGACGCGATCACCGAGTCGGGAGCGGCCGCGGCGGTGTCATCGCGCTTGAGCTTGCGCGAGAAACCGCGCAACAGGTCGATGAAGCGCAACGCCGGTTCGGCGAGCGGTTCTTCCTTGCGCGTGAGAATGCCGAAGCCGGCGAGGCTCTTGCCGATTTCGAGCGGCAGTGCGACCAGCAGTTTGCCGCGCAAATGATCCCGCACCACCGACTCGGGCAGCATCGCCACCGCATCGTAATTCTCGAGCAATTGCAGCGTGGCGAAAATCGACGCGCATTCGGTCAGGTTCACCGGCGTGGCCAGTCCCGCGCGCGCGAGTTCCTCTTCGAACAGTACACGCGCCGGACTGGTGACAGGTTGCGCCACCCACGGCCAGTCGATCAGTTCACGCAGCGTGAGGCGCGCGCGCTGCGCGAGCGGATGCACCGAACGCACCACCAGCAACAACGTCTCGCGCGCGAGCGGCTCGAAACTGAAATCGTTGTGTTGCAGCGGACTGGTCAGGCGCCCAAGCGCCAAGTCGACTTCGCGGCGATGCAGCAATTGCACGACCTGGTCGCTGGTTTCGCCGAGAATGCGCACGTTCAGCAGTGGGCTCTCGGTTTTCAGCGCGGCGACCGCCATGGCGAGCAGATCGGGCGCGGCGCCCATGATCGCGCCGACCGTCAGTTGGCCATGACCGCCGCGGCGTTTCACGTCGAGGTCTTCGGCGAAACGGGTCAGTTCGGCCAGCGCGCGCCGCGCGTAAGCCAGCGTGACGACGCCGAGCGGCGTGGGCGTCATGCCGCGCGCGTTGCGCTCGAACAGCAGAAAGCCGAACGCTTCTTCGATATCGCCGAGCATGCGGCTCGCGCTCGGCTGGGCCACGTTGACGGCCTCGGCGGCTTGATGGAGATTGCGCGCGTCGTCGAGCGCGACGAGCAGCGCGAGGTGCTTGAACTTGAGCCGATTGACGAGTGCGACAGTTGCTGAGGGTTGGCTCATGGGGCGAGTGCGATTCGGTTTGTGGATCGCCCAATCCCAACTTCGGATTGAGATGCTATCGACGCAGGAATTATAGTCGTATCAGACGCTTCCACGCTTCGCTGGAAAAGCGCCCGGATACGACGGGAGACAGGCCGCAATGGAGACAATCGCTTTCCGGATGGTGCTCAACCCCGGCATGCGCGAGGAATACGAACGACGTCATGCGCAAATCTGGCCTGAGCTGGTTGATGCATTGCACAACGCCGGTGTGCGCGACTATCGGATTTTCTTCGATCCGGGCTCGGATCATCTTTTCGCCGTGCTGACGCGAAACAGCCACCACACCATGGACGAACTGCCGCAACTCGAGGTGATGCGCAAATGGTGGGATTACATGGCCGACATCATGCAGACGGCCCCGGATCACACGCCCGTGCAGCAGCCGCTCGAACCGGTCTTTCATTTGAATTCGCTAAGCTGAACTGATCCGGCAGGATCTCAAACCTCGAAACGACTTTACCGGACGGAGGATGTCGCATGCAGGTGGTCGATTCGCATATCCATTTGTGGGATCTGAAAACACATCGCTATCCGTGGCTGGAAAACCCGGGCGTGTCGTTCGTGGGCGACGCGCGCGATCTGAAGCACGACTACCTGCTCGACGATCTGTTGAGCGAAGCGGGCGATATCGACGTGCTGAAACTCGTGCACGTCGAAGCGAATCACGATCCCGCCGATCCGGTCGAAGAAACGCGCTGGCTGCAGTCCATTGCGGATCGCAAGGAATCGCGCGGCATGCCGAACGCGATCGTCGCCGCGGTGGATCTGTCCGCGCCGAATGCGCCGGCCGTGCTCGAAGCGCATGCATCGTTCGCCAACACGCGTGGCATCCGGCAGATTCTGAACGTGCACGAGAACAAGCTGTTCGATTACGTCGGCCGTCATTTCATGCGCGAGCCGCAATGGCGCGAGCACTTTGCGTTGCTGCGCCGTTACGACATGTCGTTCGATCTGCAACTGTATCCGTCACAGATGGAAGAGGCGGCGGCGTTGGCGCGCGCGCATGGCGACACGCAGTTCGTGATCAACCACGCGGGCATGTTCGTCGACCGCAGCAGCGTGGCCGGTTATCGCGCATGGCGCGACGGCATGCGCTTGCTCGCGGGTTGCCGCAATGTCGCCGTGAAGATCAGCGGACTCGCGATGTTCGATCATAAGTGGACTGTTGAAAGCCTGCGGCCTTACGTGGTCGAAACGATCGATACATTCGGTGTCGAGCGGGCGATGTTCGCCTCGAACTTTCCGGTCGACCGGCTGTTCGGCTCTTACGCGGATTTGTGGCATGCGTATGCGTCGATTGTGGAAGGCGCGAGCGTCGCCGAAAAAGAGGCGCTGTTTTGCCATAACGCGGAACGTTGCTACCGCATCTGAAACACGTTGCCTGGAAACACGAAAAAGAAGGAGACACGCAGTGCAGCAACCCACATCCGCTGTGCCGAGGCTCGAATTGCGGCATGCGAGTAAATCTTTCGGGCGGGTTCGCGCGCTCTCCGACGGCGACCTCGCGCTCTGGCCGGGCGAAGTGCATGCCTTGCTCGGCGAAAACGGCGCAGGCAAATCCACGGTCGTGAAGATTCTCGCGGGCGTGCATCAGCCGGACACCGGCGAGTTGTTGGTGGACGGCGCGGCGCGCCGCTTCGCGACACCCGCCGAGGCGCGCGACGCCGGGCTCGCGGTCATCTATCAGGAACCGACGCTGTTCTTCGATCTGTCGATCGCGGAGAACATCTTCATGGGACGGCAACCGGTCGACCGCATCGGCCGGATTCAGTACGACGCGATGCGCCGCGAGGTGGACGGCTTGCTGGCGTCGCTCGGTGTGGATCTGCGCGCCGATCAACTGGTGCGTGGTTTGTCGATTGCCGATCAGCAGGTGATCGAAATTGCCAAGGCGTTGTCGTTGAACGCCCACGTGCTGATCATGGACGAACCGACCGCGGCGTTGTCGCTGCCCGAAGTGGAGCGGCTCTTTGCCATCGTGCGCAAGCTGCGCGAGCGTGACGTGGCGATTCTGTTCATCACGCACCGGCTCGACGAAGTATTCGCGCTGACACAACGCGTCACGATCATGCGCGACGGCGCGAAAGTCTTCGACGGTTTGACCGCCGATCTCAACACCGAGTCGATCGTCGCCAAAATGGTCGGGCGCGATCTGGAAACCTTCTATCCGAAGGCCGAGCGGCCGCCCGGCGAAGTGCGCCTGTCGGTGCGTGGCCTCACGCGCATCGGCGTGTTCAAGGACATTTCCTTCGACGTTCGCGCGGGCGAGATCGTCGCGCTCGCCGGACTGGTCGGCGCGGGGCGCAGCGAAGTCGCGCGGGCGATCTTCGGCATCGATCCGCTCGACTCGGGTGAAATCTGGATTGCCGGCGAGCGTCTGACGGCAGGTCGGCCCGCCGCCGCGGTGCGCGCCGGACTTGCGCTCGTGCCGGAAGACCGCCGCCAGCAAGGACTCGCGCTGGAATTGAGCATCGCGCGCAATGCATCGATGACGGTGCTCGGCCGCCTCGTCAAACACGGCCTCATCTCCACGCGCAGCGAGACGCAACTCGCTAATCAATGGGGCACGCGCCTGCGCCTGAAGGCAGGCGACCCCAACGCGCCGGTCGGCACGTTGTCGGGCGGCAATCAACAGAAGGTCGTGCTCGGCAAATGGCTGGCCACCGGACCGAAAGTGCTGATCATCGACGAACCCACGCGCGGCATCGACGTCGGCGCGAAGGCCGAGGTCTATAGCGCGCTCGCCGAACTGGTGCGCGACGGCATGGCGGTGCTGATGATCTCGAGCGAATTGCCGGAAGTCCTCGGCATGGCCGACCGCGTGCTGGTGATGCACGAGGGGCGTATCAGCGCGGATATAGCGCGTGCCGATGCCGACGAGGAACGCATCATGGGCGCCGCGCTCGGCCAACCCGGCCAACCGATTTCACCGCTGGGGCACGCCGCATGATGCGCCATTCTTCCACTCATCCCGCACCGGTGCAGGCGCCGGTCCCGAAGCGCGCGGTCAGTTCGCCGGGCGGTTTCGCCGCGAGCATCGCGAAGAGCCGCGAGACGACGCTCTTCGTCGTGCTGGTTCTGTTGATCGTGGGCACCGGGCTCGCGAAGCCTCAGTTCCTGAATCTGCAGAATCTGCGCGACGTGCTGCTGAATGTGTCGATTATCAGCTTGCTGACAGCCGGCATGACCGTGGTGATCCTGATGCGGCATATCGATCTCTCGGTCGGATCGACGGTCGGCGTCAGCGCGTATGCGGTCGGCAGCCTGTATGTCGCGTTTCCGCATATGCCGGTGATCGTCGCTTTGGGAGCGGGGCTAGCCATCGGTCTGGTAGCGGGCACCATCAACGCGCTGCTGGTCGCGGTAGGGCGCGTGCCGTCGCTCGTCGCGACGCTGTCCACGTTGTACATCTTTCGCGGTGCGGACTACGCGTGGGTGCACGGCGGACAGATCAACGCCACCAGCTTGCCCGATGCGTTTTCGCGCCTTGCCACCGGCACGTTCCTCGGCATCCCGACACTCGCGCTGATCGCGATCGTCGTGCTGATCGGTCTCGCCGTTTATCTGAAACAGTTTCGCGGCGGGCGCGAACATTACGCCATCGGCTCGAATCCGGAGGCGGCGCGTCTGGCCGGCGTGAATGTCGAACGTCGCGTGATGGCCGGGTTTCTGCTGTCCGGCGCGATTGCCGGTTTTGCGGGCGCATTGTGGCTGGCCCGCTTCGGCACCGTGGATGCCAGCACTGCGAAGGGCATCGAATTGCAGGTGGTGGCCGCCGCGGTGGTGGGCAGCGTCGCGATCACGGGCGGCGTCGGCACGATTCTCGGCGCGACGCTCGGCGCGCTCGTGCTCGGCGTGATCAGCATCGCGCTGGTGGTGCTGCACGTGTCGCCGTTCTGGGAGCAGGCCATTGAAGGCGCATTGATCGTCGCCGCGATCACCGCCGATACCTTGCTGGCCCGCTCCGTCGCCAAACGCATGATGAGGAAACGCGATCATGGCTAAACCCGATTCCGCGCTGCTCACGCGCAAACGCGAAACGCCGCTGCAATGGGAAGTGCTGCTGGTAATCGTGCTGATTCTCTCGCTCGCGCTCGGACGCTTGCTGTCGCCGGTGTTTCTGACCGGCGCGAATCTGAGCAACGTGCTAGCCGATCTGACCGAGATCGCTTTGATGGCGCTGCCCATGACGCTCATCATCGTCGCCGCCGAAATCGATCTGTCAGTGGCGTCGGTGCTCGGCGCATCCAGCGCGTTGATGGGCGTGCTGTGGCACATGGGCTTGCCGATGCCGCTCGTGATCGTGCTGGTACTGGCCGCCGGCGCGTTGGCCGGGTTGCTGAACGGCCTCGTGATCGTCAAGCTCAATCTGCCTTCGCTCGCGGTCACGATCGGCACGCTGGCGCTGTTTCGCGGCCTCGCCTATGTGTTGCTCGGCGACCAGGCGGTGGCGGATTTCCCGCCCGCTTATACGGCGTTCGGCATGGACACGCTGGGCGGGAGTTTCATACCGTTGCCGTTTGTCATCGTGATCGTCGGCGCGATCGTCTTCACCGTGCTGCTGCAGTCCACGGCGTTCGGCCGCAGTCTCTACGCGATCGGCGCGAATCCGACCGCCGCGGCGTTCTCCGGCATCGAAGTGGCGAAGATCCGCTTGCGGCTGTTCGTGCTGTCCGGCGCCATGAGCGCGCTGGCGGGCATCGTCTATACGCTGCGCTTTACCAGCGCGCGCGGCGACAACGGCGAAGGTTTCGAGTTGTCGGTGATCGCGGCGGTGCTGTTCGGCGGCGTGAGTATTTTCGGCGGACGCGGGTCGATGATCGGCGTGTTGCTGTCGCTGCTGATCATCGGCGTGCTGAAGAACGCGCTGACGCTCGACGACGTGTCCAGCGAAACGCTCACCATCGTTACCGGCGTGCTGCTGCTGGCGTCGGTGCTGATACCGAATCTGGTTGCCCGCTGGCGCGCGGCGCGCGACCGGCGTTTCATCGCGAAGTCCGCTTCTTCCATCTAACGTTTTCAGCAAGGCCTGCGTCTACGAAGAGAAAGTCCAACAACCGACAACCCGGACAACACCACGTCCAACAACAAGGCAGGAGACACTCTATGTTCAAACCTCTACGTCACACCGGCACCGCGGCGCTATGCGTCGCGTTGATCGCGATAAGTTGCGCCGCGTCCGCCGCGGGCCTGAAAAGCGGGCTGAAAATCGCATTCTTGCCGAAGCAGATCAACAACCCCTACGAAGTGATCGCCGACGACGGCGGCATGGCCGCGATCAAGGAATTTGGCGGCGTGGGCAAAGCGGTGGGTCCGTCGGACGCAGGTGCGTCGTCGCAAGTGCAGTACATCAATACGCTGATCACACAGCGCCAGGACGCGATCGTGATCGCCGCCAACGACGCCAATGCGGTGGTGCCGTATCTGAAGAAGGCGATGTCGCAAGGCATCAAGGTCGTGACCTTCGACTCGGACACGGCGCCCGAGGGCCGGCAACTGTTTGTCAACCAGGCGAACGCTGAAGGCATCGGCCGTGGCCAGATTCAACTGGTGTCCAAACTGATGGGCGGCGAGGGCGAGTTCGCGGTGCTGTCGGCCACGCCTAACGCGACCAATCAGAACACGTGGATCAAGTGGATGCAGGAGGAGTTGAAGAAGCCGGAGTACGCGAAGATCAAGCTCGTGAAAATCGCCTACGGTAACGACGACGACCAGAAGTCGTTCGTCGAAACGCAGGGCTTGTTGCAGGCGTATCCGAACCTGAAGGCGATCGTCGCGCCGACCACGGTCGGCATTGCCGCCGCCGCGCGCTATATCTCGACCTCGTCGAGCAAGGGCAAGGTGGCGGTGACAGGCTTGGGCACGCCGAACCAGATGCGCGCGTTCGTGAAGAACGGCACCGTGAAGGCGTTCCAGTTGTGGGATCCGGGTCAACTCGGCTACCTGGCCGCATATGCCGCGGCGGCGCTGTCGTCGGGCACGATCAGCGGTAAGGAAGGCGAGTCGTTCGACGCTGGCAAGCTCGGCAAACGCACCATTGGGCCGCAAGGCGAAATCATTCTTGGACCGCCGACCACGTTTGATTCGAGCAATATCGATAACTTCAATTTCTGAGCGGCAACACTTCACCGCGTGACGTTGCGCGGCTGAAGTGTTTGGCAACGCACGAAACACGCGGCGCGAGGGCGATTCAGCGGTCCACACGCCGCGTGTTTTTTGTCCTTAAAGAGAATTTGCTTCAGCCATATTTGCTACGTAAGACATTCTTTAACCTTGCTCACGTGGTTTCGGTATCTGTCCACACGCTTGCGTGTGGACTCATGTTCACGGTGGGCGCGGTGGGTGGATCAGTTGTGGTTTCACATTACCTCCATTTGATCCGAGAAAAATCTGCCTTACAGGTGGCAAAATTCATCGAGCGTGCCCACTTCGTCGCCGTGCGACGCGGCGAGCGAAAAACTTCAAAAGCGATGCTGGATACCCGCCGTGACACCCGCTTGCGTATCCGCCGCGCCAATCAAATCGCGCGACAGACTCACTGCATTGCCGTGCTTGGCCATCGCATAACCTCCCGCCATATACAGCACCGTGCGTTTCGACAGCGCGTACTGCGCGCGCAGCGAGAACAACGTCGGATCGGCATCGCTCGCGTCCTTGATGTCCTGATGGTAGAGCGCGGCGAACAGCGAGATGAACGGCGTCACTTCGTATTGACCGCCGATCCAGTACATGTCGCTGCGCAGCGTAGGCGCGCTGGTGTGGAACGTGCGCCGGTAGTTCCGGTAGCCCGCCATCGCCTTCACGGCGCCGAAGTCGTAACTCAAGCCCGCGTGAATGCCCTGAATGTAGTTGGTCGTATCGGCGGGCGTGACGCTGTCGTTCGCGCCGTTCTGCCGGTCGAAGGTCGCGACCGCCGCGAATGGACCGTTCTCGTAGCCGAGACCGAAGTCGTACTTCGAGCTCGACTTCATGCTGCCCGGCACATTGCCGAAACCATACATCGCGCCGAACTTGAAGCCGGAAAATGTGCCGTCGTAACGCACCGCATTGGCCGAGCGCGAGAACAGACCGTCTTTACGGCCGCCCGTCGCCGTGGATGACGTCGCCCACGAGTAGTTCGGCGCGTAACCCATCGGATCGAACGGCAGCATGTAATCGTAGGTGGTCGTGAAATTGCGGCCGAGCGTGATTTGCCCGAAGCGGTTTTTCAGGCCGATGGTCGCGCGGCGGTCGAAGATCGCGCCGGGGCCGTCGTCGAACTGGCCGTTGGCGATGTTGATGCCGCTTTCCAGCTGGAACACCGCCTTCAGTCCGCCGCCGAGATCCTCGACGCCGCGCAAACCCCAGCGCGACGTGTTCTTGCCGCCCGAGACGAGGCGCGTGGCGCCGCCGTCCTTGCTTGCATGGTTCACGTATTCGACACCCGCGTCGACGATGCCATACAAGGTCACGCTCGACTGCGCGTGCGTGCCCGCCGCAAACCCGGCGAGCCCGGCGCAAGTCACGCCGACAGTCGCTTTCTTCATGCTCCACTTCATCAATAGTCTCCGGTGGTTGGTTTTTTTTGCTTCGGTTCGTGGCGTGCCGCTTTCAACTCGCCTGAGCGAACGCCCAGCAGTCGTTGGCGGGGAATTCGATCCAGTGACGGCCGGCCGCGCGCGGCACGTGCCCGAAGGCGCGCAGCCGCAGGTCGCCGCAATGGAACAGGTATTCCCAGCGGTCGCCGAGATACATCGACGTGACGAGCTCGGCTTCGAGCCGGTTGGTGCCGGGACCGTCGGCGACCTGCACGCGCTCGAGGCGGATCACGGCTTGCGCGTGTTGACCGGCCGTGAGCGCTTCGCGTGCTTGCGCCTGCAGTTGCCAGCCGTCGCCGGCAAGCGTCACGCGTTCGCCGTCGACCGCGGTCACGCGCGCCTCGATGCGGTTGTTGCTGCCCATGAATTCGGCCGTGTAGAGCGAGCGGGGCGCGCCGTACAGTTCGGCCGGCGTGCCTTCCTGTTCGATACGTCCGTTGCGCAGCAAGAGGATGCGGTCGGACATCGCCATCGCCTCGGTCTGGTCGTGCGTCACGCACAACGCCGAGAGGCCCAATGACACGATCAGCTCGCGCAGCCAGGCGCGCGCTTCTTCGCGCAGCTTGGCGTCGAGATTGGAGAGCGGTTCGTCGAGCAGAATCACCGGCGGGTTGTAGACGAGCGCCCGCGCAATCGCCACGCGTTGTTGCTGGCCGCCGGAAAGCTGATACGGATAACGCGCGGCGAGGTGGCCGAGGCCGAGTTGGTCGAGCGCGGCCTGCACGCGTTTTTTCTGCTCGGTAGCGCTGACGCGCCGCAGTTTCAATCCATACCCGACGTTCTCGGCCACCGTGCGATGCGGCCACAGCGCATACGACTGGAACACGAGCCCGAGCGAGCGCTGCTCGACCGGCAGATCGACATGCGCCGCGCCGTCGAAAAACGCCTTGCCGTCCAGTTCGATGCGGCCCGACGACGGCTGTTCGAGACCGGCTACCGCGCGCAGCAGCGTGGTCTTGCCGCTGCCCGACGCGCCCAGCAGGCAGACCACTTCGCCGGGATTCAGTTCGAACGACACACCTTTGAGAATCGGGTTGTCGCCATAGCTGAGAAAGAGGTTGTCGACCGAGAGCTTATCCATGCAATTTCACTCCGAAGCGCAGCGCGACGCCGAGTCCGGCGCCGACCATCGCGATGTTGATGACAGAAAGCGCGGCGACCTGATCCACCGACCCGGTGGCCCACAGCGAGACGAGCAGCGCGCCGATCACTTCCGTGCCGGGCGAGAGCAGATAGACGGCGGTCGAATACTCGCGCTCGAAGATCATGAAAATCAGCAGCCACGCAGCGAGCAGGCCGAAGCGCACCAGTGGCAGCGTCACATCGAGGCTGACGCGTGCGCGCGTTGCGCCGACGCTGCGTCCTGCTTCTTCGAGCTCAGGCCCGACTTGCAGCAGCGCGCTCTGAATCAGACGCATGCCGTAGGCGAGCCACACAACGGTGTACGCGATCCAGATGCTCCACATGGAGTTCTTCAGTTCCTTGAGGCCGGGCACGAACAGGAACACCCACAGGAACGCGAGACCGGCGAGCAGGCCCGGCACCGCGCGCGGCAGCAGCACGAGGTAATCGAGCAGGCGCGTGGCCCAGTCGTTGCGGCGGTGGCCGGCGAACGCCACCAGCGAATAGAAGCCCACTGCCAACGCGCCGCCGAATACGCCGATGCCGAGCGTGTTGAGAATCGCGCGGACCAGGTTGTTCTGCTCGAACAGTTCGGTGAAGTTGGCGAGCGTGAGCGTATCCGCGAGATGCACGCCATGTCCCCAGTGTGTAACGAACGCACGCAGCGTGATGCCGGAGAGCGGCACGAACACCGTCAGCAGCAGCCACAGCGCCACGATCGCCAGCGCGACCCAGCGCCACGCGCCGAGCGGCAGCACGGTTTGACGTCCCGCCTTGCCCTTGACCGTGACGAAACGGTTCGCGCTCTTCAGCAGCCGGCGTTGCAGCAGCACGAGCGGGAACGTGATCGCGACGATGCACATCGCGACCGCGGCCATCAGGTGATACGAGGGCACGCCCAGCTTGTTGGTGAGCTTGTAGAGATACGTGGCCAGCACGAGGTGCCCTTCGGGATCGCCGAGCACGAGCGGCAGGCCGAATACTTCGAAGCCGAGAAAGAACACCAGCACGCCGGCGAACAACAGCGCGGGCAATGTCATCGGCAGGCTGACGTCGAGCGCGACGCGAAACGGCCGCGCGCCGGCGACACGCGCGGCTTCCTCGACGTCCGAGCCGAGATTGCGCAGCGCCGCCGACGAATACAGATACACGTGCGGCACATGCGTGAGGCCGACGATCACCGTGATGGCGAACACCGAGTAGACGGTCCACGGCGCTTCGGCGGTGCCGAACAACTCCATCCACCACACCGAGTAAAAACCGACCGGGCCGGCCGCGACCACATAGCCGAAGGCGAGCACCATCGGCGAGACGAACACGGGCGTGAGCAGCAGCGGCTCGAGCCAGCGGCGGCCCGGCAGGTCGGTGCGCACCATCAGGAACGCGAGAATGCCGCCGAGCGGAATCGAGATGAACAGCATCCCGGACGCGATGACAAAAGAGTTTTTCAGCGCGGACCAGAAGTCCGGGTCGCTGAAAATGAATTCGAAGCCAGCGAGGCCGAGCGTGCGTTTCGCGTCGAAGAACGGCGCGCTCAGCACGCTCTGCAACAGGATGAAGCCGAGCGGCAGCGCCACGGCCACGGTCAGCACCGCGACGACGAGCCAGCGCAGCAGCCCCATGAACGGCTGCAGTCCGCCGCGCGGCAGCGCGCCGATGGAGCCGCCGTCTGCCGCGTGCGGCGGCGCGGCGCGGCGTCCGGTTGCGCTAGTGGAAAGCATGAGGGTCCCCCTGCGGCACGCAGGCCGCATATCGACAGGTGTGGAAGGAAGGGCCGGCGGCCGCGTCGCAGTGCGGCCGCTTGCGTATCAAACGCGCATGGCTAGCGCTTGATCGACTGTTGCCATTGCTTGAGGAATTCGAGGCGCTTCGACTGGTCGAGATAGACCAGCAGTCCCGCACCGATCGGGATCGGTTTGAGGGAATCACCGAGTTGCTTCGTGAGGCCGGCCATCGACGTTTCGCCTTCCACGTCGGCGCGAATCGAGAACAGGCTCGCCTGATTAGCCAGCAGCGTCTGACCTCGTTGCGAGAGCAGATAGTCCACCCACAACTTCGCGGCGTTCGGGCTTTGCGCTTTCTTCGAAATCGTCACGAGGCGGCTGACGACCAGCGTGTAGTCCTTCGGATAGACATAACCGATCGACGGATCTTTCTTCGCCTTGGTCAGCGCGTACGAGCCGAGAATGTTGTAGCCGATCAGGTTCTCACCGGAAGAAATACGCTCCATCATCGCGCCCGTGCTCGATTGCAGCTTGGGGCCGGTGGCGCCCATGGCCTTGACCAGATCCCACGTGACCTGCGGGTTGACGCGTGCGTCCTGGGTCAGGTAGTTGAACCCGACGCCGGACTTTTCGATGTCGTAAGTGGTGACCCGGCCTTTGAACTGATCGGGCTTGGTTTGCAGCAATTTGATCAGATCGGCTCGCGTTTGCGGCACGTCGCCGGTCGGCACGAGGCGTTTGTTGTAGACGATCGCGAGCGGCTCGTAGGTGGTGCCGTAAGCCTGCTTCTGGTACTGCGCCCAGTGCGGCAACTGCTTCGCTTCGGGGGATTCGTAAGTGGCCATCAGGCCGTCGTTGACGAGCTTGACCTGCAGGTCCATGGCCGAGCTCCACAGCACGTCGGCACTGGTGCTGCTCGCCGCGTTTTCGCTGATGTAGCGGTTGTACAGTTCGGTGCTGTTCATGTCGTTGTACTCGACCTTGACGCCGTACAGGCTTTCAAAATCCTTGATGAGCGGGCGCACCAGCGCGGTGTCCGTGACCGAGTAGACGATCAGCTTGCCTTCCTTTTTTGCACCGTCGACCGTGGCCTGGTAATCACTCGGATAACCGGCTGGAATGGCCGCCCACGCTGAATGTGCGGCGAATGCGAGAGCGGCTGCGAGAACCTTCAAAGCGTTTTGCACGTCTTCCTCCAGAAAACTTCGTGTTGGTTTTGTGTAGGCGAATGGTAAGAGACAGGGGCTTTCTGAACGCTTTCAGTTTTCGAAGGAAATGCGTCACAATGGTCGAATTCGCCTCATGGATTTCCCTGGGATTCCGTTCTATGCGTGTGCTCCTCGTCGAAGACAATCCGATCCTTTCCCGCTCGCTGACTGACGCGCTGACCAGCGCGAAACTCACCGTCGACTGCA
Organism: Paraburkholderia sp. NPDC080076; assembly: GCF_050281145.1. Classification (NCBI taxonomy): domain Bacteria; kingdom Pseudomonadati; phylum Pseudomonadota; class Betaproteobacteria; order Burkholderiales; family Burkholderiaceae; genus Paraburkholderia; species Paraburkholderia sp. NPDC080076. The sequence goes on from NZ_JBNNWQ010000001.1 coordinate 1,111,937, forward strand.
TGCATGACGGCGAGTCCGCCGACCATGTTTTGCGCACCCAGGACTACGCACTGGTGATTCTCGATATCGGCTTGCCGAAGCTCGGCGGCCTCGAAGTGCTGCGCCGTTTGCGGGCGCGCCGCAATGCAGTGCCGGTGCTGATGCTGACCGCGCACGGTTCGGTGGAAGAGCGCGTGCGCGGTCTCGATCTCGGTGCCGACGACTACCTCGCCAAGCCATTCGCGCTCACCGAACTCGAAGCGCGCGCGCGTGCGCTCTTGCGCCGCAGTCATGGGCAGGAGCCGTTGCATGCGCAATGCGGCACGCTGCTTTACGACAGTGTGGATCGCGGCTTCACGCTCGACGGCGAAGCACTCGCGCTGACGCCGCGCGAGCGTTCGGTGCTCGAAGTGCTGATCCTGCGCAACGGCCGCGCGATCAACAAGGACACGTTGTCGGAGAAGATCTTCGGGCTCGACGAATCGGTGAACGCGGACGCCATCGAAATCTATGTGCACCGCCTGCGCAAGAAACTCGAACACAGTTCGGTGGGCATCGTGACGCTGCGCGGGCTCGGCTATCTGCTGGAAGCAAAAAGCGCATGACGCGGCCGAATCTGCGCGTACGGATCGCGCTGTGGTTGTTGCTGCCGCTACTTCTGCTGCTCGCCCTGGACGCATGGCTCACCTATCAGCGCGCGATGAACGCGGCGCACGCGGCCTTCGACCGGGCGCTCGAATTTTCACTGCGCTCGATCCGCGACGGCATCCGTTTGCGCGACGGCGAGATCGAAGTCGATCTGCCGTACCTCGCGCTGGAGATGTTCGAATCGAACGGCGGCGGCAACATCTACTATCAGATTCGCGAGGAAGGTGGCCGCGTGGTGACGGGCTATCCCGACTTGCCGGACCCCGGAAAAGTGCCGGGCGAGCCCTACAGCGTGCGGTTCTATAACGACGTGTTTCGCGGCCGTCCGCTGCGCATCGCCATGCTCAGGCTGCCCGTGCACGACGTGCCGAGCGCGCAGACGCGCGTGGTACTGGTGAGAGTCGGCGAAACGATCGAGCAGCGTCAAGCGTTGGCGCGCGAGATTCTGACCGGGTCGCTGCAACAGGAAGGATTGTTGGTGGTGCTCGCGCTCGGCATCGTCTGGTTGGGCGTGGCGCGCGGCTTGCGGCCGTTGAACCGCCTGTCGGCGAAAGTGGCCGCACGCGCCGAGGACGATCCGACGCCGCTCGACACCGTCGGTCTGCCGAGCGAAGTGGCGCCGCTGGTCGATTCGATCAATCAGTACATCGGCCGCACGCAGTTGATGCAGTCGTCGCGCCGGCGGTTTTTCAACGACGCCGCGCATCAGTTGAAAACGCCGCTTGCGGTGATTCAGGCGGAGTCCGAACTGGCGTTGCGCGATATCGATGTCGTGGAGGAAAGTACGGGGGGCAATCGCCGGCAAGGGGTGCATTTGCGGCGGCTGAATCGCGCCGTGCAGCAGGCGGTGCGCATCGTGCAGCAGTTGCTGTCGCTCTCGCGGCTCGACGCGGACAGCGGCTACACGGTCAAGCATGCGTCGGTGCCGCTGCATAAGGTGGCGCGCAGCGTCACGCTCGACTGGTCGCCGGTGGCGCGCTCGCGCGGCATCGATCTCGGTTTCGAACAGGACGTGCGTGTCGACGTGACGGGCCAGATCGATCTGCTTGCGGAACTGGTCGGCAATCTGATCGACAACGCCATCCGTTATTCCGGCGATGGCGCGGTGATTACCGTGCGGGTTGCGCGCGAAGGAGAACAATCCTTGCTGCAGGTGATCGACAACGGGCCGGGCATTGCCGCCGGCGAACGCGACGCGGTGTTCGAACGTTTCTATCGCAGCGAAGCGACGCAGGCGGTCGAGGGTAGCGGCCTGGGTTTATCGATCGTGCGGGAGATCGCGCGCGTGCACGGCGCGCAGGTCGCGCTCACCGACGCGCAAGGTGGCGGGTTGGTCGTCAGCGTGTTGTTTCCACCGTTGAAAGCGATGTGACGTTGGCGAGCAACTCAGCAACTCAGCGGCGGATCGGAAAGCGCTGTGCGTAAGCGGTGGGTGACGTGCCGTCGCTCCACGTTTCGCCATCGATCAATACCTTTGAAGCGCCTTCTTCCGGCACCGCCACGTTCACAGCGGTGGCCGCCTCGCGATACAACTGCGTCTGGTTGATCCGCGCGGCAATGTCCGCGTAATCCGCGCGCGCGTCGATCATGCCCCAGCGTTCGAACTGCGTGAGAAACCACGCGCCTTCGAACGCTTGCGGATAATTGACCGCGCCGTTGTCGAAGAAGCGCATGGGTAGACCGCCAGGTGCGGAAGCGGCAATTTCGTCGTCCAGGCGCGCGGCGATCAACGTTTCATCGATGCAGACATACTCGGGCCGCGCAAGCCAATGCGCGATTTCCTCGCGATGTCCCGCGCCGTCGAGCCAGCGGCACGCTTCGAGCATGGTCTGCACGAGTGCGCGTGCTGCATTCGGATTCGCGCCGACAAAATCGCGCCGGCACGCCAGCACTTTGTCGGGATGATCCGGCCACACGTCGCTCGTATAAGCGATCGTTCTGCCGACACTTTGCGCTTCCGCCTGCGCGTTCCAGGGCTCGCCGACACACAGGCCGTCGAGTTTGTCTTCGGCGAGCGCCGCGACCATTTGCGGCGGGGGAATCGCCACGCTCTCGATCTCGCGCAGCGGATCCACGCCTTGCGACGCGAGCCAGTAGTACAGCCACATCGCATGCGTGCCGGTCGGGAAAGTTTGCGCGAAGACCGGCTTGCGGCCGAGCGTCGCGAGTGCCTTGGGTAGTGTGCCGTGTTCGGCGAGCGCATCGGCGAGACGGTTCGACAGCGTGATGGCCTGGCCATTGCGGTTGAGCACCATCAGCACGGCCATATCCGTTTGCGGTCCGCCCAGGCCCAGTTGCACGCCGTAGACGAGTCCGTAGAGCGCGTGGGCCGCATCCAGATCGCCCGACAGCAGTTTGTCGCGCACGGCGGCCCATGACGGCTGACGCGACAGCTCCAGCGTCAGGCCGTGCGCATGGCCGAATTCGAGCAGCTTGGCGGCGACGAGCGGTGCGGCGTCCGAAAGCGCCACGAAGCCGAGCCGCAAATGGGTCTTCTCGAGTTGCCCCGATGTGGACGTTCTGGCGAGTGAAGTAGGAGAGTTCATGGACGGCGCTTCATTTGAGCGAGTCAGCCGCCGCGATGATGGCGCGCGCGACCTCGGCGAGTTTGACGCCCTGGTTCATCGCGCGTTTGCGCAGGTTGGCGTAGGCGGCGTGTTCGGTGATTTTCTGCTGATCCATCAGGATGCGCTTGGCGCGATCGATCAGCTTGCGCTCGGCGAGTTCGTTCTCGACTTGCGCGAGACGTTCGCGCAACTGCGATTCCTGCGCGAAACGCGCGAGCGCGACTTCGAGGATCGGCGCGAGGCGCTCGGTCGCGAGACCTTCGACCAGATAGGCCGTGACGCCCGCGCCGACGGCGTCGCGAATCAACTGCTGGTTGGCGTCGTGGCTGAACATCAGCACCGGACGCGGCGCGGTGGCGTTCATCACGGCGAGTTGTTCGAGCGTATCGCGCGACGGCGATTCCGTATCGATGATGATGACATCCGGCCGCTCGCACTGCACCACGCGATGCAGCGCTTGCGGCGTGGCGGTGCCTGCCAGCATCTCGTAGCCGAGGCGGGCAAGGGCGTCGCGAAGGTCGCCGATGGGCTTATCGGTGTCGGTTACGAGGAGAACGCGCAGCATGGAGTGGGGCTTTATCGACGGCTAGCCTCGTATTAAGCAACGGCTATGCCAGGCGGTACGCCCGAAGGTGAAACGAAAGCAATCACGGACTTAGCGGCTGCATGGGCCGCCGCGGCTGCACCTGCGCGGGGCACGCAAGGCCAATGCACCGAAGCGGCGCACGGCTGCGCCGCTTACTTCATCGACGCCATTCGCTATAACTGCGGGGCGAGAACAGAAAACTCACCGCGATCATTGCGACGACGCAGCCGGCCAGCATGATCCACGCGACACCGAAGCTTCCGCTCCAGCCGCGCACGAGGCCGGCTACGATCGGTGCAATAGCCGCCACGATGAAGCCGACGCCCTGGGTGAACGCGACGAGCTTGCCGGCTACGCGATGGTCGGCCGAATGATCCATGGCGGTCACGAGCGTCAACGAAAAAGTGCCGCCGAGTCCCGCGCCTGCCACGCCGACCCATAGCAAGGGCGCCGCGTCGGGCCAGACGATCAAGCCAAGCAATCCGAACAGTTGCGCCGCGAGGCCGAGCGTGAGCCACGGCCGCCGATCCCGGAACGACGCCGCGGCGAGCGGCAGCAACAGGGCGGCGGTGGCCTGGAACACCGTCATGCCCGCCAGCAGCGAACCGCTTGCCGCGACGCTCACGCCGCGCTGCTGATAAAACGCCGGCAACCATGCAACGAGACTCGTATAGCCGCCGTTGACGATGCCGAAGTAGAGCCCGAGCGTCCACGCGCGCCGCGTGCGCCAAAGCGAAAGGGTAACGCCGTTGACGGGAGCAGCCTTTGCCATGGCGCCGCCGGCGGAAGCCTGCCGGTTCAATGCCCACCAGCAGACCAGCGCGACGCAAGCCGGAATCGCCCACGCCGCGAGCCCCGCATGCCACGACCGCGTCGCGCGGCTCACCCACGGACTCAAACTCGCGCCCAACCCGCCGCCGCCCATGATGGACGCTGAGAACACGCCCATCGCAAGCGGCACGCGCGCATGAAAGCGCTGCTTCATCACGGCGGGCAGCAGCGCCTGGATCGCCGCGACGCCCACGCCCGCGAGCAACGCGGTGGCGAGCAGTGCCGTGCCGCTCGACGCCGTCCACCGTGCCGCGCAGGCCAACGCGATCGCTAGCAAGCCGAGCACGACACCGCGTGTTTCGCCGATCGTGCGGGTCAGCGCGCCCGCGCCGAATGCGCCGATGCCCATCGCGACGACCGGCAGGCTGGTCAGCAACGACGCGCCGTAGAAACTGAGGCCGGTTGCGTCGCGGATCGTCGTCATCAAAGGGCTGATCGACGTGAGTAGCGGGCGCAGATTGATGCCGATCGCGACGATCGCAGCCAGCCACACGATGTCCCGCCACTTCAGCGCCGTGGCGGCGTGGTGAGCGGGAGTACGGGGCGGGCTGGCGCTGGAAGGCGAATTCACAAGGGTCCTGTGGCGAGGGTTGGGCGGTGTGAAAAACCGTGCGAAGGCCTGGTTTTGGTCAACCATAATAACAAAAAATGGTTAACCATTTCCTAATGTCCGGTATAGCTCGCTGTATAGGGGCAGTTCTCGGCTTTGCGTGCCGAGTGCAATAGGTGTTCGTGGAAGTGTTAGCGCGCAGCTTCAGCTTGCGCCGCTCACGATGTGGGGCGCGACGAGATGCGGGCAACTTGCGAGGGTTGCGCGTTCAACGGATAGAGAGTCGCTCTGGCTTTTGTTCGAGATGGATGAGCGAGCGAAGGAGAGGCGATGTGTTAGCCGGAAAAGAGACGCTCACTCACGGGAAACTCTCCGTGAGTGCTCGTTGCTCTTCCGTCAACCGCGGCGATTACTGCAGATATCGGACTATCAGCCGCGTGGCTTCGTCGACGAGCGCTGCAAACGCTTTGTCCGAGAGACTCTCGGAATGGTGCACGACTGCTGTATGCGTCAGCGCCTCGATGGTTGTCACGCATCGAAACGAGCATCGTCGAGCAGGCGGGTATCGTGCCGCTGGCACCGAAGAACGGTGTCATCTCGCTTCCGGCCCTGCCTGATCCGTCGAAGCTCCTCGTCAGCCCTGTTCAAAAAAAGTGAAGCCGACGTCGAGAGAAGATACGCACATCAATCCGACTTCGCGCCTTTAGCGGCTGCACTGCACAGAACATCACCGTTCACTCCGGCCTGCCAAGCCTTCCCGCTAATTTCGATTTGTTCCTGCTGCGCAAGACTGTTTGTCGGACGCGGGCGTTCGAAATCCGAATCAATGCGCCTACATTGTCCTCTATCGGAGCCGTCGGCCCGATCGACAGTGAAGCCGAACGACCCATGTTCGAAGACATGTGGAGGCGTGGCGCGCGCAGCGCCCGCATCCCGCCATAGGAGTACACATGAGCGAAGCAAATCAACGCGCTGTGCGCGAGCTGAGTCATTTCATCGACGGCCGACGCGCCGCTGGCGCGAGCGGGCGGTTCGGCGATGTATTCGATCCGGCGCAAGGCCGGGTGGCGGCCCGCGTGCCGGTCGCAAACGCAGCTGAAGTGGACGCCGCCGTCGCCGCTGCGAAAGCCGCGTTCCCGGCCTGGAGCGAAACCGCGCCGCTCAAGCGCGCCCGTTTGATGTTCAAGTTCAAGGAACTGCTCGAGGCGCATTCGGACGAACTCGCCGAACTCATTACGCGCGACCACGGCAAGCTGTTTTCGGACGCGAAGGGCGAGGTGGTGCGCGGTATCGAAATCGTCGAATTCGCGTGTGGCATTCCGAACCTGCTCAAGACCGATTTCACCGATCAGATCAGCGGTGGCATCGACAACTGGAATCTACGTCAGCCGCTCGGCGTGGCCGCGGGCGTCACGCCGTTCAATTTCCCGATGGTAGTGCCGTGCTGGATGTTCGTGATGGCAGCTGCATGCGGCAACACGTTCGTGCTCAAGCCCTCGGAGCGCACGCCGTCGGCATCGATCCGGCTCGCCGAGCTGTTCATCGAGGCGGGCTTTCCCAGAGGCGTGTTCAATGTCGTGCATGGCGACAAGTCGGTCGTCGATGCGCTGATCGAGCACCCCGACGTGGCCGCGATATCGGTCGTCGGCTCGACGCCGGTCGCGCAATACATCTACAGCGAAAGCGCAAAGCGCGGCAAGCGCGTGCAGGCGTTGGGCAGTGCGAAAAACCACCTGGTCGTCATGCCCGACGCCGATCTCGATCAGGCGGTCGATGCGCTGATCGCCTCGTCGTATGGCTCGGCCGGCGAGCGCTGCATGGCGACCTCGGTCGCGGTCGCGGTAGGGCGTATCGGCGACGAACTCATCGAGCGTCTCGCGCCGCGCGTGCGCTCGCTCAGGATCGGCGGCGGCATGGAGCCCGATCTGGACATGGGGCCGCTCATCAGCGCCGCGCATCGCGCCAAGGTGCTGGGCTATATCAATGCGGGCGTCGCGGCGGGCGCCAGGCTCGTCGTCGATGGTCGCGGCCATCGCGTGCCCGGCCACGAAGAGGGTTTCTTTCTCGGCGGCTCGCTCTTTGACGACGTGAAGCCTGAGATGAGCATCTATCGGGAAGAGATTTTCGGGCCGGTCCTGTCGGTTGTCCGCGTGCCGGATCTCGCGAGTGCGATAGCACTCGTCAATGCGCACGAACTGGGAAACTGCGTATCGCTCTTTACTTCCGATGGCAGCGCGGCGCGCGCATTCTCCCGGCAGATTCACATCGGCATGGTGGGCATCAACGTGCCGAGTCCGGTGCCGCCGGCGTGGCATTCGTTCGGGGGCTGGAAGCGATCGTTGTTCGGCGATCATCACGCGTACGGCGAGGAAGCCGTGCGCTTTTACACGCACTACAAGAGCGTCATGCAGCGCTGGCCCGACAGCATCGCTAAAGGTGCGGAATTCGCGATGCCCGTGGCCCGGTAAGCCGAACCGGGCTCGCTCGTCATTGAAGCGGGCGGCAAGGACGGCTATCACTGGATTCGCGGCTATCTCTACTGAATCGGTGTAGTCGCCGTAGAGATTCCGGGAGAAGGCAGGACACGAGAAATCGTCGCCGCGTGGCGAGCGGCGGCGCGTTAAACATTGAGAGGCAGTACAGGAGCCCCTGCTAAACTCGTCGTGATTTCCGACTTAAGTGTCTTTGAGTAAGCCAATCATGAAGAGTAGTTCAAAAGGCGGCCTTGTTTATTCCACCGATGGCGGACGGATGTGTCCCGAGTGCAGCCAGGTGCTCGCGCAATGTGTCTGCAAGACGCTCGCCAAGGCACGAGCGGTAGGTGATGGTGTGGTGCGAGTGAGTCGCGAGACCAAGGGCCGGGGCGGGAAAAGCGTGACGCTCGTTAAAGGGCTGGCGCTCGATCCTCTTGCCTTGGCCTTGCTAGGCAAGCAGTTGCGCACGGCCTGCGGTTCTGGTGGAACGGTCAAGGATGGCGTGATCGAAGTGCAGGGTGATCATTGCGAGCGAGTCATCGAGGCGCTAAAAAAGTATGGCCACAGCGCGAAGAGGGCCGGGGGCTGAGCTCATCGCTTCCATTACCCGCTCGGTGATCCGGTTGAATGCCCGTCCCCACGGCCACAGCCTGGAACTCGACGCGGTTCGCGGACCTGGAAAGCGGCTTTCTCCAACGGTGACCATACGCCATGCCTCATGCTCCATCGGCCACCATGATCCCGCTTGCAAGACCCGTTCGAAACAGAGTCAGCGCTCATGGCCAGATTGGCAAGGCCGTGGCGCGCCGCCGAAAATATGGCGTAAGCTGAGCGCTCGACCGGAGGGTGACATCGGCGGCAAATCTGCGAACCGGGTTCGGTCGACTCGCGTTCGTCTCTTTCACAAGGAGGAAAGCGATGCGGACGATGAAGGCAGTGCAGGTGGCAAAGGCCGGCGGACCCCTGGAGGTCGTTGAACGGGACGTGCCGGAACCCGGTGCCGGACAGGTGCTCATCAAGATCCAGGCGTGCGGTATCTGCCACAGTGACGTGTTGACGAAAGAAGGGCAGTGGCCGGGCCTGGAATATCCGCGGGTGCCCGGGCACGAGATCGCAGGCGTCATCGACAAGGTCGGCGCGGGCGTTGAAGCATGGCAGGCGGGGCAGCGAGTCGGCGTCGGCTGGCACGGCGGACATTGCGGACGGTGCGAGCATTGCCGTCGAGGCGATTTTGTTCTGTGTCAGCGCGCACTCGTACCCGGCATCAGCTACGACGGCGGATATGCCGAGTTCATGGTGGCCCCGGTCGAAGCACTTGCGCGCATTCCGGATGATCTTTCCGATGTCGATGCCGCCCCTCTTCTGTGCGCGGGCATCACGACATTCAACGCGCTGCGCAACAGCGGCGCGCGTGCCGGAGACGTGGTCGCCGTTCTGGGCATTGGCGGACTTGGCCATCTCGGCGTGCAGTTCGCGCGAAAGATGGGATTTGTCACGGTAGCCATCGCGCGTGGGCAGGACAAGGCAAGTCTGGCGAAAGAGCTTGGCGCCCATCACTACATCGACAGCACGGCGGTGAACGTCGCAGAGGCGTTGCAGGCTCTGGGCGGCGCTCGCGTGATTCTTGCCACGGTCACCAGCGGTAAAGCGATGAGCGCCGTAGTGGGCGGCCTCGGATTGAACGGCAAGCTGATCATGGTTGGACTCTCCGAAGAGCCCGTCGAGGTGCCGATCGCGCAGTTCATCATGGGGCGAAATTCGGTGCAAGGCTGGCCGTCGGGCACGTCGGCGGATTCTCAGGACACGCTCGCCTTCAGCGCGCTATCGGGCATCAAACCGATGATCGAAGAATTCCCGCTAACGAAAGCTGCCGAGGCCTACGACCGGATGATGAGTGGCGCCGCGCGGTTCAGGGTTGTGCTCAACACGGGACAATAGAAGCGCGCGACTTTCGGCCGTGTTTGAGGCGTCTTCACATCGGCACGGTCGACGCCCCTACGATCCCACGTCGTGTTAGAACGTCTGCCGCGAAGCCGGAAGCCTGCATCTCTTCAACTTAAACCACGAAGTGCCGCAGCAGCATCGCCGCGGCTCTTCGGCGTTCACGTTGAAAACTCGCGATGTCCATCGACCGTCTTCGCGCGGAGAAGATTCAACGCAAGCACGACACGGGCGTCCGCTTGCCCGAACCGTGGATGATGGCGCAGGCTGCCCGCCGCCGCTAGAATGCCAGCCGATATCGCTCCATTCCCGATTACATAATTCATGGCTCCACGTCCCCGGCGTCCGTCGTCTGCCGACACGGAAACGCCCATTCAAGCTGCACGCGACGACGATTCGATCAGCGTCGAAGAGCGTATTTACGCGTGCATTACCGCCGCGCTGTTGCAGGGGCGCCTGCGGCCGGGCGCGCAACTCGTCGAACGCGATCTTGCTGCCGCGTTCGGCTGCACGCGCGGCGCGCTGCGCAAGGTGCTGGCGCGGCTGGGCTTCGAGGGCAAGCTCGTGCTGGAGGCGAATCGCGGTGCGTTCGTGCCGTCGCCGTCGGAAGAGGACATTCGCCAGGTGTATCGCGCGCGGCAGATCGTCGAGGCGGGCATCGTCGCGGCTTTGTGCGGGGCGTTGAGCGCGCAGCACAAGCGGCGCTTGCGCGCGCATGTGCGCAGCGAAGAGAAGGCGTTGAGCGCGGGCGCCGTCGAAGAGTCCGTGCGTCTTGCCGGCCAGTTCCACGTGCTGCTGACTGAGTTGGCGGGCGGCACGGAGTTGCTCGGGCTGGTCGGGCAACTGGTCGCCAAGACGGAACTGTACAAAGCGCTGTTCGACCCGTCGAAGGGTTCGACCTGCTCCGCGGACGAACACACGCAAATCATCGACGCCCTCGATGCGGGCGATCTCGACGTGGCACTGTCGGCGATGCGCGAGCATCTGGCGGAATTGGAGGAGCGGGTAGTCGAGCAGGTGCGCAAAAGCGCCGTCGGCGAGGATCTCGGGACGGTGTTCGGGCTTTAAGCGCGTGTATGCAGGAAGCGAGGAAAGCGTGTGAAACGCACGCTGGCGACAGAAAGGGCCAGGCGCTAAAGCGAATCGGGCAAAACCAGGCTGCAACGAAGCGATGCCGCAGCGCGCCGCTCAGGCTCGAGTCAACGAGTCAAGCCGGAGAAGGCGCGCGAATGGCTTCGCGTACAACTTAATCGCAATGGATCACGCCAGGACCGTGCGCGGCGCGGTCAGCGTGCCGCCAGCCTTAACGGCGACGGAATTGCGTGTTGCGAGCACCGCCGCCACCGGTGGCGCGCTCGTCTTTGTGACGGAAATTGATCCGGCCTTTGGTCAGATCGTAGACCGACAGTTCCAGCGTCACGCGGTCGCCCGCGAGAATACGGATGTGGTTCTTGCGCATGCGTCCGGACGCGTAAGCGCCAACCACGACGCCGTTGTCGAGCGTCACGCGGTAACGGCTGTCCGGAAGTACTTCGTCGACGATACCGTCAAGTTCAAGCAGTTCTTCTTTCGCCATGCATAACTCCTGGTCGATGGGATAAGGGGTGTTGGTCGCCCACGCCGGGCAGCACAACATCAGATGGGGGCAAAAGCGGGCTTTTCGAGCCCGCCGTCCTGCGGCATCAGCCTATGCGCTGATAGTACCGCTCAAAGATCGGCGACGGACTGGCCGTCTACACGGCCGTCGATCAATTGCTCGGCGTGGGCCATGCACGCAATGCGCGCCTTGCCCGTGCCGTCGAACGGAAACAGGTACTGCAGACGGAACACACGCCCGTCGGCGGCCGGATTGGCGCCCACGCGGCAGATGCGCACCGACGCGTCGTAGCCGGCGTCCGGATTGCGGCTCGTCTGACCGTCCGCCGGGCGGCGCGGATAGACGAGCGGGTGAATTTCATAACCCTTGTACGTCTTGACAACTGAATTCATGAAGCACGTGTCCTGTAATACGTGGCCGGCGTGTCACGCGTGTTACGCGCGGCACGACAGGCCGGGCAGCGCAGCACCTTGGGGCGCGCCGCCATGGAAAAAGGTTGGCACAGGCCCGATCGCAAGGGCTTGAGCGCGGCCGCGCAAAATCGCGGATTCGATGGAGAAGAAACACGCTGATGTCGCGCGGACATCGGGCGCGTAAAGCTGAACACTCAGCTGCACAACTCGCGACGGCGAATGCATGCGACGCATTGCCGGGGTGACGGGATCGCCGACAGGCGGTCGAACAGTCGGGGGTGGTGCGCAGACGCCGGTTTTAGACTGCCCGGTGTTGCCTGATCAAGCCGGTTGTTGCCTGGTAATGCGAATGCGGCGAATGCGGGATACAGCTATTCCAATATGATGCACTAAATAGGGCTAATTGGATAGCAAAAAGTTCCACGCAGGGACAAACCGCCCGGCCGGCGGGGCTTTGCGAGCGACGCGATCGTCGCGAACGGCGTGCCGGGGCATGAGCGGCACGCCGGGTGAGGGGTTGCGCCGTGACGGCGCGGGCGCTGGACGATCAACAGACTCGCGTTTCAGCGGGAAGTTTCGCTCACGCGCTTTTGCAACTCTCGCGACGCCGCCAGCGGAATGCGGGCGTCGTCCCAGCCGGCCAGCCATTCGACTTCCTTCGACGTGAAGATCTGTCCGTGATTGCGCAGCGTGTATTGCAGCGAATCGATGATGTGATTGCGGATGATTTCCGGCGTGCCTTCGTCATCGAGCACGGCGCGAAACGCTTCAAGCGTGGCCATCTGTTGCTCCGTCAAATAGATGGGTCTTTTATCGCACGAAAAAAAATCGCTCGCCAAGCGGACAAAAATCGCCGCATGACTATGGGGGCAGCGTTTGCTTTTTTGACGACGTGGCCGGCGCCGCGGTCGCCGTGGCCGGGCCGGGTGGCTACAATGGCGAGTTGCCGCATCCTTCGAACACTGCGACCCCATGCGCAACCCAAACGTGTCTCCTGTGAAAGACCTGCTGCTCGAGCGCTACGCTCCCATCGCCGACGGCATCGCGGCGCTTTTCTATCCGTGCGCCGAAGTGGTGATTCACGACCTGCGCGATCAGACCATCGCGTACCTCGTGAACAACCTGTCGAAGCTCGAAGTCGGCGGGCCGTCGGTGCTGGACGAAGTCCATTACGCGGCGCGCGGCCAGACCATCGGACCGTACGAGAAGCTCAACTGGGACGGCCGGCGCATGCGTTGCGTGAGCAACATCCTGTTCGACGACGACGGCAAGCCGGCCGGCATGCTGTGCATCAACTTCAATATCGCGGTGTTCGAAGATGTGCGCTCCACGCTCGATCTGTTCATCAAGGGCGGCAATCTGACGGACGCGCCCGCGGAGGAACTGTTCCGCGACGACTGGCAGGACCGCATCAACACATACCTGCATACGTGGCTGCGCGAACGCCAGATCGGCATCAATGCGCTCACGCGCGAACACAAGCGGGAAATCGTCGAGGCGCTGCACGCACAAGGCGCGTTTCGCGGCCGCAGTTCCGCGAACTACGTGGCCGCCGTGCTGACGATGGGACGCGCCACCGTCTACAAGATTCTCAAGCAGATGAAAGAGGGCGGCTGACGGTTCAACCGTCGCTGAATCGCCGATTGGTCAATTCAGGGAGGATAAGCATGGTGCGTTACCGGCACTACAAAGGCGGGATTTACGAACTGGTTTGCGAGGCCACGCTCGAGCCGGATCCGACGGTCACGATGATCGTCTACAAAGCCAGCGATGGTACGACCTGGACGCGTCCAGCCTCGGTATTTTTCGAACTGGTCGAAGTCGACGGCGCCAAGGTGCCGCGCTTCGCACCGATCAACTAGCCATTATCAACAAAGGGAAATCTGCATGCGGCTACTGCTTGCCATCATTCTGCCGTGGTTCCAGTTCTTCACGATCGGCCGCCCGTTCGCGGGCATCATCTGCCTGATCCTGCAGATCACGCTGATCGGCTGGATTCCGGCCGCGATCTGGTCGGTGTACGCGCTGAGCCAGTACAACACCGACAAGAAAATCGCCCAGGCGATGGGTAACGGGCGTTAAGGCCGGCGATGCGCGCCGCGCTTCACTTGAGCGGCGGCAATTCGACCGCATCCGGCGCTTCGATCACCACATCGGATTCCGCGATCGCTACGCACGGCAGAATATAGCCTTCCTGTTTTTCTTCCCGGCTGAGCCCAGGCCATTCGATCGTGTAGCGCACGCGTCCCGCAGTCATTTTGCACAGACACGTGCGGCACGTCCCATTTCGGCACGAGCGCGGCAAGCGCAGATTCGCAAAGCCGGCGGCTTCGAGAATCGTGAGCGAATCGGGCGCTTCGAAGGTGTGGCCGAGCGGCTCGACGCGAACGAGAGGCGGGCGGGTAGAGTCGGACATCGTGTGAATCTGTGACGGATTGCGCCACACTTTACACGTTGCATCTTCAATGAGTCGTGCCGTTGCGTCGCAAATAGCGGTACACCGTATTGCGCGCCAATCCCAGCTCGCGTGCCGCCGCTGACACATTGCCGTCGAGCCGTTCGAGCGTTTGCGCGATCAGCGTGGCCTGCCATGCCTCCATCTTGCTGGACGCCGGCTGCCCCTGCGCTTGCGCCGCGGCGCGGACCTCATCGCAGGATTCTGAGCCCGCAAGCGCTGCCAGTGATTTCACGCGCGGCTCAGCCGCGATGTCGACGCAATCCTGCAAGAAGTCCTCGGGCAAATCGTCGAGTTCGATCTGTTCCGCGCCTTCGGCCATGATGCTCGCGGTGCGCAACACGTTGGCCAGTTGCCGCAGATTGCCCGGCCAGCGGCATTGCGCGAATCGTTCGAGCACTTCGGCGGAGACGCGCCGCGGCAGGCGTTCGCCGTCGGCTTGCAATTCCAGTATGCGCGTGACGAGCACACGAAGATCCGTGCGCTCGCGCAGCGTCGGCAAGGTCAGGACGAGTCCATTGATCCGGTAGTACAGGTCTTCGCGGAACGTGCCGGCTTCGATCATCGCGCGCAGGTTGCGGTGGGTCGCGCAGACGATGCGCAAATCCACCGGAATCGCCCGGGTTCCGCCGAGCGGCACGACGTTACGCTCCTGCAGCACGCGCATCAGACGCACTTGCTGGGCGAGCGGCATGTCGCCGATTTCATCGAGGAACAGCGTGCCGCCGTCGGCCTGCACGATCTTGCCGATGCTGCCGCGTTTCTTCGCGCCGGTGAACGCGCCGTCTTCGTAGCCGAACAACTCCGCCTCGATCAGCGTATCCGGCAACGACGCGCAATTCAGGGCGATAAACGGCGCGGCCCGGCGCGGCGAATCGTGATGGATGGCGCGCGCCAGCCACTCCTTGCCGGTGCCGGTCTTGCCGAGCACGAGGATCGGAATATCGCGGCCCCGCAGTTTGGCGACACGCCGCAGGATCGCGGCGATTTGCGCGTCGCCGGTGTCGAGCGTTTCAAGCGTGGCTAGCGGCGCGGGATCGATGCAGCGCGGCGCATGACGCGCCTCGCCGGACAATGGCGCGCGCGAAGTGCCGGCGAGGCTTTCCGTCGGTCCGACGTAGCGTGGCAGCGTATATTCGCCGCGCGCCACCACGCGCACGCCGCTCGGCAGCGTCAACAGAATGCTCTCGCCCGGTGCGCGCGCGATCTGCTGCAACAGCCTCGCGAAGGCCACGCCGAACAGCGCATCGAACGGTTGCCGTTGCAGCTCGGCGAGCGGCTGCCCGAATTGAAACAGCGCGCTGCGATTGGCCGACAGAAACGTGCCGTCCGGCGCGAACGCCGCGAGCCCTTCGAACAGGGTGCCGATGAATTCCGCGCGCGCGTGAAAGTGCACGCGAATCGCGTCGACGAATTGATTGGAGAACAGATGATTTTCGATCATCTGCGCCGACATCCTCACCAGCGCGAGCGTGTGCTTATGAAATCCGCGCGTGTCGCCGCTCACGTCGAGCGCGCCGATAGTGCGCCCGAACGGATCGGCAATCGGCGCGCACGAGCACGTGAGAATCCGGTTGGCGTGCAGGAAGTGTTCGCCGGCGTGCACGACGGTCGGCTGGCCATCGACGAGCGCGGTGCCGATCGCATTGGTGCCGCGATCCGCTTCGGCCCACGACACACCCGTACACAGCGCGACGCGA
The DNA here is from genome assembly GCF_050281145.1 of Paraburkholderia sp. NPDC080076. Taxonomy (NCBI): domain Bacteria; kingdom Pseudomonadati; phylum Pseudomonadota; class Betaproteobacteria; order Burkholderiales; family Burkholderiaceae; genus Paraburkholderia; species Paraburkholderia sp. NPDC080076. The sequence goes on from NZ_JBNNWQ010000001.1 coordinate 1,127,678, forward strand.
TTGGCCTTTTCGACGAAGTCGCTGTCGCCGAGACTGTGCAGGATCACGCCGTGATTGTCGGTGAGCAGCACCATGCTTTGCGTATCGACGATCTGCGCATGCAGCGTCTCCATGACGGGAAGCGCATGCGTGAACAGCGATTGATTGCGATCGACGAGCTCACGCAGCGCAGGCCGGGGCAGCGGATGAAAGTCCGGCGTCTCCGACGCGCGCAGGCCGATTTCGAGCGAGCGGGCGTGAGCTTGCGCGATGACATCGGGCCGACCCACAGTGGGCGGCGTGGCGGAACGTTGGGTCAAGGCATGTCTCCGGTGAAACGGACACGGCGGGTACGTTGCCCTCCGCTCGATGCCGCAGCGCAACATGCGCGCCCACGGCCGAACACCGATATTACAGGACGAATCGCGCGGCGCACGGCAGGGAAAAAACGGAGGCCGTGCGGCGCCGCATGCCTCAAAAAAACGCGCGGGGCACCAAAATCAGGCAAACAAAAAGGAAAACTTGCGCCGTGGCCGAACTCGTCTAAAGTGAATCAAATCACCTCCGCGGGCCGCGAACTATTCCGCCGCCGCAATCAGGTGACGAGCCCGCGTCGTCAGCATTGGACAAGGAGGTTGTGGGCGAGCGACGCGATCAGACGCAACCGGCTTGCGCACTACCAGGCTACACCATGCGCAGCACCTACCTTCCAGGTGAACACCCATGCAGATCCTATTCCCGAATGAAACTCCTGAATATTCAGGTCGCGAACTCACCTTGGCGTTCCCGGCGATGGTCGATGGGCAGAGGGTGGAATGCATGATCACGGCGGAGGCACTGGAAGACCACTACGGCGCCGCATCGCCGCGTCTGGAAGACATGGTCGGCGCGTTCGACGCGCACCGCGCCAGGATCGAAGCGGCCACGCGACGCCTGATATCGGAAACGAGAGCGCAATGTCTCGTGCTGAGAAGCGGCTATGTGCGCTTCTACGAAGCCAATTGGCGTAATTGACTGAAGGCGTTTCCGACGTCCTGTCGGTCAACGCCGCAAGCAGGAAAGCCGCGCAAGAAGCAGAAGGCGAGGAAACCCACGCGCGGCATCGATCATTCAAACCGTCCGCGGCCAGCCGTGCCGCCGGCGTCCCAACTTGCGCGCGAGTGCGCTCAAATCATCCGCCGCAGCGTCCGATCCTTCAACACCACGTGATGCGCGATCGCGGCCAGCGCGTGCAAGCCGATCACCCAGTAGAAGGCATTGCCGAGCCACTCATGCACGGTCTTGAGCAATGGCCGCGCGACGGGATCGGCGCCGACCAGCGTGTAATCGATGTTGACCCACGCCAGCGTGACCGGATGTCCGCCGGTGTTGATCATCAGGATGCCGAGCAGCGGCTGGACGAAGATGAAAATGTACAATGCGAGGTGCGCGGCCCGCGCCAGAAAGGCGAGCAGCCGGTTGCTGTCGACTTCGGCGGGCGCGCCGGCCCACAGTCGCCAGAGCAGACGCAAACAGGCCAGCCCCAGCACCAGCGTGCCGCACCAGAAATGCACGCTGCTCCAGAACGCGCGGCTGTCGCTGCCCTTGGGGCCGCGAATCTCGATCGCCAGATAAGCCAGCGCGATCAGCAGAAACATGGCCCAGTGAAAGAAAATGGCGGGCGCCGTATAGCGGTCCGAGGTGCGGCTGTAAGACATGTAGGGGACTCCCGTGTCCAGGTCGATCGTTTTATTAATCGTCAGATGATAAACGGTGCCCGACCGGAATGGGCACCGCGAATAAAACCGTCGTTGATCCAGACCCGGGTTTGGCCGACGAGCGTCCGCGCCGCGCCTACTCGCTGCCGAGATAGAAATAGCGGAACAGGAAAATCGCCGCGATGATCCATACCACCAGCTTCACCTTGCGCGCCTGGCCGGTCAACAGCTTCAGGCCCGCATACGAGATGAAGCCGAACGCGACGCCATTGGCGATCGAATAGGTGAAGGGCATCAGCAGCGCGGTGAGCGCGGCCGGCACGACTTCGGTGGCGTCGTCCCACGGCAGGTCGAGCATTTCGCGCAGCATCAGGCACGACACGTACAGCAGCGCCGGCGCCGTCGCATAGCCGGGCACCACACCCGCCAGCGGCGCGAAAAAGAGCGCCGCGAGGAACAGCACGGCCACGGTGATGGCCGTCACGCCCGTGCGTCCGCCGGCTTGCACGCCCGACGCGCTTTCGATGTACGCGGTGGTCGACGAAGTGCCCAGCATCGAGCCGGCCAGGATCGCAGTGCTGTCCGCAAGCAGTGCGCGGTTAAGGCGGTGCATCTTGCCTTCCACCAGCAGCCCGGCGCGATTGGCCACGCCCATCAGCGTGCCGGTCGCATCGAACAGCTCGACGAGGAAGAACACGAGGATCACGTTCAGCACACCGCCCGACAGCGCGCCGCGAATGTCGAGCTGGAACAGCGTCGGCGAAATGGACGGCGGCGCGGAGACGATGCCGTGGAACTGATTGCCGCCGAAGAAAAAGCTCAACACCGTCACGCCGACAATCCCGATCAGGATCGAGCCGCGCACCCGCAGATGATCCAGCGTCACGATCGCGAAGAAACCGATCACCGCGAGAATCACGTGCGGGTTGTGCAGATCGCCAAGCGTCACGAGCGTGGCCGGACTGCCGACCACCACGCCGGCCGACTTCAGCGAAATGATCGCGAGAAAGAGGCCGATACCGCCGGTGATGGCAATGCGTATCGAATGCGGAATGCCGTTGACGATCACCTCACGCACGCGAAACAGCGTGACGATCAGGAACAGGCAGCCGGAAATGAACACCGCGCCGAGCGCGGCCTGCCAGGTGAAGCCCATGCCTTTCACGACGGTGTACGCGAAGTACGCGTTCAGCCCCATGCCCGGCGCGAGCGCGATCGGATAGTTCGCGTAGAGACCCATGATCAATGACGCGAGCGCGGCCACGATGCAGGTCGCAACGAACACGGCGTCCTTCGGCATGCCGGCGTCGCCGAGAATCGCCGGGTTGACGAAGATGATGTAGGCCATCGTCAGGAAGGTGGTCAGTCCCGCGAGCACTTCGGTGCGCAGGTTGGTGCCAGCGGCTTCGAAGCCGAAGTAGCGTTTTATGGAGTCCATGAGGCGGGTCTCTCGTCGTTCAGAAAGCGTTTCTTGTGGTTGGGACGGTGAAGGCGCCGCGTCGCCGGGGCTGCGGGCGCTGGGGTCACGGGCGGATTGTAGTCAGGATTGGCGGCGGTGTGCCGCATTGTGTGGTTGAGCGGCTGTGTAAACGCTCATTCGGCGGGCGGTTCGTCGGGAGATTGTGGCGCCGATGCATCAGGCTGCGGCCGTTGGCGCGCCAGCCAGCGATCCAGTTCGCCCGCGAAGCTCTTACTGTCGCGTTGGCTGAAGGCCGAAGGGCCGCCGGTATCGACGCCGCTGCCGCGCAACTGGTCGAGCATCGACCGCATGCGCAGCCGTTCTTCGATCGTGCCGGGCGTGTACCAGTTGCCGCGCGGATCGAGCGCCTGGGCGTTTTTGGCCAGCACGGCGGCGGCGAGCGGGATGTCGGCGGTGATCACCAGATCGCCGGCGGCGACACGTTCGGCGATGAGGTCGTCGGCGGCGTCGAAGCCGGCCGGCACCTGGATCGCGCGGATCAACGGCGACGGCGGCACGCGCAGAAACGAATTGGCGACCAGCGTCAGCGTCATGCCGGTGCGGCGCGCGGCACGGTACAGCATGTCCTTGATCACGACCGGACAGGCGTCGGCGTCAACCCAGATTGACATGGTTCGGATTCCGGCGGCGGGTTGTCGAAGGGGCGAGATGATACCTTGCCAGCGCGCGGGGCGGCGCGGCAAGCGAATTTACGATGTTGCGGGGAAGCGGGGAAGCGGGGAAGCGGGGAAGCGGGGAAGCGGGGAAGCGGAAAACGGGAAACGGGAAACGGGAAAGGCATGTGGGGCTAACAGCGCCCGCGACCGTTGCAGTCGCAGGCAGCCCCGCATGCCACGCGGCAACTGGCGCTTACTGCGCCATCGTTCCACCCGATCCCTGCGCCCGCCGTTGCGCGACGATACGGCCGGCGCGTTGCGCATTCTCCGGGTAGTCGATCCAGTCGAGCGGATCGTAACCGGCTGCACGCCAGTCGGCCAGATCGGCCTTCACCTGGGCACGCGTTTTCGGCGCCGACGGATCGTAGGGCCGCGCCGAAGTCTGCGCAAACGCGGTGCTCATGCTCACGGCGGCCAACAGCGCGCCGAGTCCAACTCGAGAAACGATTTTCATGACGAGCTCCTATGGAGCGGTTAAAAACGACAGCGGTATTCTAGTTTTCATATGCATTTCGAGTAAGGCGATTGAAGGTAATGCACCATTTCGCCCAGCGAATCAAACCGGGCTGAATGATCCTGTGACTCAGGGCGGCGACGGTTTGCTGAAGCGGTCCAACACGGCGCTCAGCAGATCGATCGGCAGCGGGAAAACGATCGTCGAATTCTTGTCGGCGGCAATCGTCGTGAGCGTTTGCAGGTAGCGCAACTGCATCGCCTGGGGCTGGCGCGAGAGCGTCTGCGCCGCTTCCAGCAGGTGCTGCGAGGCCTGCAATTCGCCTTCCGCGTGAATCACCTTGGCGCGCCGCTCGCGCTCGGCTTCGGCTTGACGGGCAATCGCGCGGATCATCGTTTCGTTGATATCCACGTGCTTGATTTCCACGATCGATACCTTGATGCCCCATGCGTCGGTCTGCGCGTCCAGCACTTTCTGGATATCGGCGTTCAATTGCTCGCGATCCGCCAGCAGTTCGTCGAGTTCGTGCTTGCCGAGCACCGCGCGCAGCGTCGTTTGCGATAACTGGCTGGTCGCTTCAAAGTAACGCGCCACCTGGATCACCGCTTTCTCCGGATCGACCACGCGGAAATACACCACCGCGTTGACCTTCACCGAGACGTTGTCGCGCGTGATCACGTCTTGCGGCGGCACGTCGAACACGACGGTGCGCAGATCCATGCGCACGGCCTGCTGCACGATCGGAATGATCAGCACGAGGCCCGGTCCCTTGACCTTCCAGAAGCGCCCGAGCATGAACACGACGCCGCGTTCGTACTCCCGAAAAATCCGTATCGATGAGGCAATCAGCGCGGCCACCAGCAGAATCAGAATGCTGCTGAAGCCGAATGTGAAACCGATCATGAGCTTTCTCCTTGTTGTCGTGCTTCCGCGGGCACCACGGTCAACGTCAGGCCGCGCCGCGCCGTAACGCGCACCGCATGGCCCGCCGCAACCGGGGCCGTGCTGGACACCCGCCAGCGTTCCCCATGCACTTGTGCCCAACCGCCCAGCGCGCCATCCGCGGTGAGGTCCGCCGGCGACAGGCCGCCGTCGAGCACCACGCCGACGCTGCCGATCAGCGCTTCCGAACCCGTCACCACCGGACGCCGCCGCGCGTGCAACGCGAGTCGCGATACGCCCAGCACGAACACCACACTGAACACGGCCACGGCGGCGATCATCGGCAGAGGGATGCCGTAGCCGGGCACGTCGGTATCGATCAGCATCAGCGCGCCGATCACGAACGCGACCACGCCGCCGAAGCCGAGCGAGCCGAAGGTCGGCAGAAACGCCTCGCCGATCAGGAACGCTATGCCGAGAAAGATCAGGCCGAGGCCGACGTAGTTGATCGGCATCATCTGCATGGCGAAGAGGCCGAGCAGCAGGCTGATCGCGCCGACCACGCCGGGTAGCACGAAACCTGGATTGGCGAATTCGAAGAACAGGCCGTACATGCCGATCATCAGCAGGATCAGCGCGACGTTGGGATCGGTGATCACGGCGAGGAAATGGCTGCGCCAGTCGGCTTCGAGCGTGACGATCGGGGCGTTGGCCGTATTGAGCTTGACGTTGCCCGCGCCCGTGACGATCGTGCGACCGTCCAGTTGGCGCAGCAGGTCGGGTACATCGCGCGCATTCAGATCAACGACGTGCTGTGCGAGCGCGTCCGCCGCCGACAGGCTCACGGCTTCGCGGACCGCACGCTCGGCCCAGTCGGTGTTGCGCCCGCGCATCTGGGCGAGGCCGCGAATATAGGCGGCGGCATCGTGGACCTGCTTGCGCAGTTCAGTCGACTGGGTGTCGAGCGGCAGGGCGCTGGCGGAGCCGGTGGGCGCGGATGCCGCGGGTTTTGCCGACCCGCCGCTGCCACCGCCACCGCCACCGCCAATGCCGGGCAAGCCCGGCGTTCCGCCGCCCCCCGGCGGCTCAGCGCCGCCAATGCCCATCTGGATCGGCGTCGCCGCGCCGAGGTTGGTGCCCGGCGCCATCGCCGCAATGTGGCTCGCATAGACGATATACGTGCCGGCGCTCGCCGCACGCGCGCCACTCGGGGCAATGAACGTGGCGACCGGCACGGGCGAGGCGAGAATCGCCTTGATGATCTGCCGCATCGACGTATCGAGCCCGCCCGGCGTATCGAGTTGCAGCACGGCGAGCTGCGCGCGATCGTCAGCGGCATGCTGCAGACTGCGCACGATGAAGTCGGCGCTGGCCGGACTGATCGCCCCGTTCACGGGAATGACGACGACGCTGTTGGGGGCGACGGCGGCGCGAAGTGGGACATTAGCGACATTCAATTCGCATGACGCGAATCCAAACGTCAAAAGCACGCCGAGCACGGTCATGCCGCGCATCAACCGGCCCACGACATCGCCACGGATAAGCGACATGCGCGAGCCAGACTGCCGGAACGGGAGACGTGGATACGTGCTCATCGCTGACGGCTGCCGCGCGCGGTCAGGGCGTATCGACCGGCGCGGGCCGATACCCCAAAAGAAGGCTGGCCTGCTCCTTACAGCTTAGTCCGATTCCGCCCGGCGCGTGAAATCCGCGCGCGCCGGCCGGTAATCGGTCGGCCGCATGCCGGTCCACTTGCGAAACGCGCGATGAAACGCGCTCGGTTCGGCAAAGCCCACCGAGGTCGCGATGTCGGCGATGGTGCGGTCGGTGTCCTGCAGTTCGCCGATCGCGATGTCGCGCCGCAGGTCGTCCTTGATCGACTGGTACGTATAGCCTTCCTGTTTCAAACGCCGCCGCATGGTGGCCTCGGCGACGTGCAGGCGATCGGCCATCTGATCGGCGGCGGGCCAGCCGGCCATCGGCATGGCGCGCAGCATCTTGCGCACGCGCGCCGCGAGCGAGCCGGGATTGCGGTACTTGACGATGAAGCTGCCGGGCGCATCGCGCAGGAAGGGCTTGACCGATTTGGTCGTCTGAATCACGGGCAGGTCGAGAAACGCCGGCGCGAGGTCCACGTACGACTCGGCCTGATCGAAGCTCATCTGATCGCAAAACATCAGCCGGTACTCGTGCGCGGCGGGCGGCTCGGTGCAGCGAAAGCGCGCCTCGAGCAACGGAATGCGCCGCCCGACCAGCCAGCACAACAGCCCGTACACGAGGATGAAGTAGGTCGCGTAGGCGAACATGGCCGGCGGCGGCGCGCCGGCGTTTTCCACGAAGCGCAGGCGCACGCGCTGCGCGTCCGTTTCGACCCGCACGCCGAGATCGTCCAGCACCAGACGCATGAAACCGACCGCGCGCGCCAGCGCCTGGGCGCCATTGCGCGCGGTGAGCGCCGTCTGCGTCATGGCGATGAAGCTGCCGCTTTTCATGCGATGCGAATCCTGGCCGAAGAACTCGTCGTCCATCGCGCGCGCAATCGCCGCCCACAGCGCGCCGTATTGCGCCGACGACACCCGGCTTTTCTGCGACGCCAGCATCGGCGCCGCGATGCCGGCGGCTTCGGCAAGCGGCAGCGCGTCGAGGCCGCGCGAGCGCGCCAGCGCGAGCGCTTCGTCGACCATGCTGACGGAAATCGTCCCTTTATCGTTTTTCATGCGTGTCCGGCTTTACGGAGAATCTGGCAAAAGCGCTCAGCGTTTTCCTTGTGGCGATTCGCCAAGTGCCTGAAATCGTGGATATATGCGGCCTCATATCGTACCAGCATGGCAAATGCGCTCAATCAGAATGATCGGGCTGAGCATCGAACCTGTCCGGCGGCTTGCCTACACTGGGCCTCAACCGATCGCGCACAGCCTGCCTTGGGCGACGCCGCCGCGAGGCGCGGCATGAGCCGCGATCACACGCACAGCACAGGACCGAGCGCCATGGACAGCTTCTACACCGACGAACAACGGATGATCCGCGACGCCGCTCGCGACTTCGCCACCGAGCGGCTCGCCCCGCATGCAGGTCAATGGGACCGCGACGCGCAACTGCCCGCCGAGGTCGTCAAGCAGATGGGCGACCTTGGTTTTCTCGGCATGATCGTGCCGGCGGAGTGGGGCGGCTCCTACACGGACTACGTGGCCTATGCGCTCGCCCTCGAAGAGATCGCCGCGGGCTGCGCCGCGTGTGCCACGCTGATGAGCGTACACAACTCGGTCGGCTGCGGGCCGCTTCTCAACTTCGGCACGGAAGCACAAAAAGACCGCTATTTGCAGGACCTCGCGACCGGCCGCCGCATCGGCGCGTTCTGTCTGACCGAGCCGCAGGCCGGCTCGGAGGCGAACAATCTGCGCACGCGCGCCGTGCTGCGCGACGGCAAGTGGATTCTCAATGGCAGCAAGCAGTTCGTGACCAACGGCTCGCGCGCCGACCTTGCGATCGTCTTCGCCGTCACCGATCCCGAGCGCGGCAAGCGTGGTCTGTCGGCCTTCATCGTGCCGACCGATACGCCGGGTTTCAACGTCGGCAAGCCGGAACACAAGCTCGGCATTCGCGCCTCCGACACCTGTCCGATTTCGCTCGACGACTGCGCCGTGCCGGAAGCCAATCTGCTCGGCGAGCCGGGCGAAGGCTTGCGCATCGCGCTGTCGAATCTCGAAGGCGGCCGTATCGGCATTGCCGCGCAGGCGGTCGGCATCGCGCGGGCCGCGTTCGACGCCGCGCGTCTCTACGCAAACGAACGCATCCAGTTCGGCAAGGCGTTGAAGGAGCATCAGACTATCGCCAACATGCTCGCCGACATGGCCACGCGCCTGAACGCCGCGCGCCTGCTCGTGCATCACGCGGCGCGGCTGCGCACGGCGGGCAAGCCCTGTTTGTCGGAGGCTTCGCAGGCCAAGCTGTTCGCGTCGGAACTGGCCGAGGAAATCTGCTCGAACGCGATCCAGATTCACGGCGGCTATGGGTATCTCGAAGACTACGCGGTGGAGCGCCATTACCGCGACGCGCGCATCACGCAGATTTACGAAGGGACCAGCGAAGTGCAGCGCATGCTGATCGCGCGGCACGTGTAAATAGAAGTGAGGCTGGTTTTGAGTGCAAAATAGCTTGCCCGCCGAGTAGAAAGCAGTGCAACGCGGGACAAAAAAAGCGGAGCGCATACCGCGCCACCAGGAGACGACGATGACTGCAGCGAAGGCCTTTTTCGACGCGCGCGACCTGTTATTGCGCCATCGAACCGACTACGACCGCGCGTACCGCGAATTCGCGTGGCCGGCACTAGGCGAGTTCAACTGGGCGCTCGACTATTTCGACGTAATCGCGCGCAATAACGACAATCCCGCTCTGTGGATCGTCGACGATCCCGCCAGCGACGGCCTGCGCCTGTCCTACGCGCAGATGTCGGAGCGCTCGGCGCGCATGGCGAATTTCCTGCGCGGCATGGGCGTGGGCCGCGGCGACCGTCTGCTGCTGATGTTGCCGAACCGCGTCGAACTGTGGGACGTGATGCTCGCGGCCATGAAGCTCGGCGCGGTCGTGCTGCCCGCCACCACCCAGCTTTCCGCCGACGACGTGCGCGACCGCGTGCAGATCGGCGGCGCGAATTTCGCGGTGGTCGATAGCGCGGAGCTGGCCAAATTCGATGCGCTCGAAGCGCCGCTCACACGCCTGTCGGTGGGCACGCCGCGCGAGGGCTGGATCGATCTCTCCGCGGCCTATGACGCATCGCCGCAATTCACGCCCGAGGGCGTCACGCGGGCCACCGATCCGATGCTGTTGTACTTCACATCAGGCACGACCTCGAAGCCCAAGCTGGTCGAACATACGCACCAAAGCTATCCGGTCGGCCATCTGTCGACGATGTACTGGATCGGTCTGCAACCGAACGACATCCATTGGAATATCAGCTCGCCGGGCTGGGCCAAGCACGCGTGGAGCTGCTTCTTCGCGCCGTGGAATGCGCAGGCCTGCGTGTTCGTTTTCAACTTCCCGCGCTTCGTGCCGAAAGACACGCTGAACGCGCTGGTGCGTTTCAACATCACCACGCTGTGCGCGCCGCCGACCGTCTGGCGCATGCTGGTGCAGGAGCATCTCGCCGACTACCCGGTCAAGCTGCGCGAAATCGTCGGCGCCGGCGAGCCGCTGAATCCCGAGGTCATCGAGCGCGTGAAACACGCGTGGGGCATCACGATACGCGACGGTTTCGGCCAGACCGAGACCACCTGTCAGATCGGCAACTCGCCGGGCCAACCGGTCGTGGCCGGTTCGATGGGGCGCCCGCTGCCGGGCTACACCATCGAGCTCATCGATGCCGACGACCAGCCCGTCACCGAAGGCGAAATCGCGCTGCCGCTGGCCGAACGGCCGCTCGGTTTGATGACCGGTTACGCGAACAACGCCAACGCTACCGCGCAAGCCATGCGCAACGGCTTCTACCGCACGTCCGACGTCGCGCTGCGCCGTGACGACGGCTACTACGTCTATGTCGGCCGCGCCGACGACGTCTTCAAATCGTCCGATTACCGCCTGAGTCCGTTCGAACTCGAAAGCGTGCTGATCGAACACGAGGCGATCGGCGAGGCCGCCGTGGTGCCGAGCGCCGACGCTCTGCGTCTGTCGGTGCCCAAGGCGTTCGTCACCGTGCGCCAGGGTTACGAAGCCGGCCCCGAACTCGCGCGCGCCGTGTTCGCGTTCTCGCGCGAAAAGCTCGCGCCGTACAAGCGGATTCGCCGCCTGCAATTCAGCGAGTTGCCCAAGACCATTTCCGGCAAGATTCGCCGCGTCGAATTGCGGCGCCGCGAAATGGAGCGCGAGGCCGAGCCCGCGCGCCTGCCTGATGAGTATTGGGAAGAAGATTTCCCGGATCTGCGTTGATTTTATTTGTCCCCAGTCACTGTCCGGCCGCCTCGCGGCCACTGCAGAGGAGTTTCAGCATGAGCGCAATTGCTGCCGTTGCCACCGTCAAGTTGCTGATCAACGGCGAGTTCGTCGAATCGAAGACCAGCGAATGGCGCGACATCGTCAATCCCGCCACGCAAGAGGTGCTGGCGCGCGTCCCGTTCGCCACCACCGATGAGGTGAACGAAGCCATCCGTTCCGCCCACGCCGCGTTCAAGACCTGGAAGGACACGCCGATCGGTGCGCGCATGCGCATCATGCTGAAGTACCAGGCGCTGATTCGCGAGCATATGCCGCGTATCGCGAAGACCTTGAGCGCGGAACAGGGCAAGACGATTCCCGATGCCGAAGGCGATATCTTCCGCGGCCTCGAAGTGGTCGAGCACGCATGCTCGATCGGCACCTTGCAGCAGGGCGAATTCGCGGAGAACGTGGCGGGCGGCGTGGACACGTACACGCTGCGGCAACCGATCGGCGTGTGCGCCGGCATCACGCCGTTCAACTTCCCGGCGATGATCCCGCTGTGGATGTTCCCGATGGCGATCGTATGCGGCAATACGTTCGTGTTGAAGCCTTCCGAGCAGGACCCGCTCTCGACCATGCAACTGGTCGAACTCGCGCTCGAAGCCGGTGTGCCGAAGGGCGTGCTGAACGTGGTGCACGGCGGCAAGGAGGTGGTCGACGCGCTCTGCACGCACGAACTGGTTAAGGCGATTTCGTTCGTCGGTTCGACGGCGGTCGGCACGCACGTGTACCGCCTCGGCAGCGAGCACGGCAAGCGCGTGCAATCGATGATGGGCGCGAAAAACCACGCCGTGGTGCTGCCCGATGCGAACCGCGAGCAGACGCTGAACGCGCTGGCCGGCGCAGGATTTGGTGCAGCGGGACAGCGCTGCATGGCAACCTCGGTGGTCGTGCTGGTGGGCGCGGCGCAGCAATGGTTGCCGGACCTGGTCGCCAAGGCCAAGACGCTGAAAGTCAACGCGGGCAACGAACCGAACACGGACATCGGCCCGGTGGTTTCGCGCGCGGCAAAGCAACGCATTCTCGGCCTGATCGAAGCCGGCGTGAAAGAAGGCGCCACGCTCGCGCTCGACGGTCGCGGCGTAAAAGTGCCGGGCTACGAGCAAGGCAACTTCATCGGCCCGACGGTCTTTAGCGACGTCACCACCGAAATGGAAATCTACCGTCAGGAAATTTTCGGGCCGGTGCTGGTGGTGCTGAACGCGGCAACGCTCGATGACGCGATCGCGCTGGTCAACCGCAATCCGTTCGGCAACGGCGTGGGCCTCTTCACGCAGAGCGGCGCGGCGGCACGCAAATTCCAGAGCGAGATCGATATCGGTCAGGTCGGCATCAACATTCCGATTCCGGTGCCGGTGCCATTCTTCAGCTTCACCGGTTCGCGCGGCTCGAAACTCGGCGATCTCGGCCCGTATGGCAAACAGGTCGTGCAGTTCTACACGCAGACCAAGACCGTCACCGCCCGCTGGTTCGACGACGACACCGTCAACGACGGCGTCAATACGACCATCAGCCTGCGCTGAGTCACGCGGCTTCTGAAGACTGGAGACGAGATCATGAAAATAGGCTTTATCGGACTCGGCAACATGGGTGCGCCGATGGCGCACAACCTGCTCAAGGCGGGCCACGCGGTCAACGTGTTCGACCTCAACGCGCAAGCCGTGCAGGCGCTCGTCGATGCGGGCGCGAAAGCGGCCGGTTCGCCGAAAGCGGCGGTGACCGACGCGGAATGCGTGATCACCATGCTGCCCGCCGCCGCCCATGTGCGCAGCGTGCTGACCGCGGACGACGGCATCTTCGCCGGCATCGCGAAGGGCGTGACCATTATCGATTCGAGCACGATCGATCCCGCGAGCGTGAAATCATTCGCCGAACTCGCGCAGCAACACGGTAATACTTTTGTCGACGCGCCTGTGTCCGGCGGCACTGGCGGCGCGGCGGCCGGCACGCTGACCTTCATGGTCGGCGGCAGCGCGAGCGCGTATGAGCAGGTCAAGCCGGTACTCTCGGCGATGGGCAAGAACATCGTGCATTGCGGCGATACCGGCACGGGCCAGGTCGCGAAGATCTGCAACAACCTCGTGCTCGGCATCACGATGGCGGGCGTGGCCGAAGCCATGTCGCTCGGCGAGGCGCTCGGCATCGACGCGAAAGTGCTGGGCGGCATCATCAATACGTCGACCGGGCGCTGCTGGAGTTCGGACACGTATAACCCGATGCCCGGCGTGATCGAGACGGCGCCCTCCACGCGTGGTTATACCGGCGGCTTCGGCACGGATCTGATGCTCAAGGACCTGGGGCTCGCCACCGACGCCGCTAAAACCGCGCGTCAACCGCTCTATCTCGGCGCGCTCGCGCAACAGCTTTACCAGACGATGAGCACGAAAGGCGCGGGACGTCTCGATTTTTCCGCGGTCATCAAGCTGTATCGCCAGGACGGCAAGGACGGAGGCGCGGCATGATCGAACTCGACTACGCGCACGACGGCGCCGTCGCGCAACTCACCCTCAAGCGGCCGCCCGCCAACGCGTTCACGCCCGAGGGCTTGTTGCAATTGCAGCAGACCGTCGAGCGCCTGAACGGCGAGGCGCGCGTGCGGGCGATCGTGATTACCGGCGACGGCCCCAAGTTCTTCAGCGCGGGCGCCGACCTGAACACGTTCGCCGACGGCAACCGCGAAGTCGCGCGTACCGCGGCGGCGCGTTTCGGCGCGGCGTTCGAGACCTTGCAGAACGCGCGGCCGGTGGTGATCGCGGCGATCAACGGGTATGCGATGGGCGGCGGGCTCGAATGCGCGCTCGCTTGCGATATTCGCATCGCCGAACAACATTCGTTGCTGGCGTTGCCCGAGACGGCAGTCGGCTTGCTGCCCTGTGGTTGCGGCACGCAGACGCTGCCGTGGCTGGTCGGCGAAGGCTGGGCCAAGCGGATGATTCTGACCGGCGAGCGCGTCGATGCGGCGACGGCGTTGCGCATCGGTCTGGTCGAAGAAGTGGTGGAGAAGGGCGCGGCGCGCGAGGCCGCGCTGACCATGGCGGCGCGTGTCGCTACGTTGAGTCCGCAGGCGGTCGGCTTCAGCAAGACGCTGATTCATCAGGGGCGCAACGGCGTGCCACGCGCGGCGGCGCTGGCGCTGGAGCGCGAGCGCTTTGTCGATCTGTTCGACGGCGCCGATCAGCGCGAAGGCGTCAATGCGTTCCTCGAAAAGCGCACGCCGCGCTGGCAGGTGACGCAGGCCGCGCTGGCGGATTCCTCGCAGCAGGAGACGCGTTGATGAGTGCATTGCAAAGCGTCATAGCCGAAACGAGCCTCGAAGCGGAACGCGAGATCCTGTTTCGCGTGGTGAATCGCGTGGCGATCATTACGCTGAACCGTCCCGCCGCGCTCAATGCGCTTTCGCATGCGATGGTGCGCGAGCTTGCCGTGCTGGTCGAGCATTGCCGCACCGACGACGGCATCGTCGCGCTCGTGCTGAAAGGCGCGGGCGCCAAAGGTTTCTGCGCGGGCGGGGACGTGCGCGAAGTGCAGCGGCTCGCGAAGAACGGCGACAGCCGGTGGCTCGCGTTCTTCGTCGACGAATACCGGCTCGACAATGCGCTGCACACCTTTCCGAAGCCGGTGGTCGCGTTGCTCGACGGCATCGCGATGGGCGGCGGCATGGGGCTCGGCCAGGGGGCGCGGCTGCGCATCGTGACCGAGCGCAGCAAGATCGCCATGCCGGAGACGCGCATCGGCTTTCTGCCGGACGTCGGCGCGACACGCTTTCTGAGCGTGATGCCGGCGGAGCTCGAGCTATATGTCGGGCTGACCGGCGCGACCTTGTCCGGTGCCGATGCGTTGCGCCTGCAACTAGCCGATCTGTGCGTGCCGGCCGAATGGCTCGCCAGTTTCGAAGAGCGACTGCAGCGCATGCCGCTCGAAGGCGATCTGATGGCCGCCTTGCGCGGCGTGTTCGAGCCACCGTGCAATATCATTCCGCACGCGCCGCTGGCCGTGTTCACGCAACTGATCTTGCGGCATTTCGACCGCCGTTCGAGCGTCGAGCGGATGGTCGCGACGGTGCGGCACGACCTGGAGCGCGAGCCGCCGCGCGAGGTGAAGCAGTGGTTGCAATCCATCTACGATGCGCTGACCAGCCATTCGCCCACCATGCTTTACGTCACGCGTGAGGCGCTTTTGCGTGGGCGGCAGATGAGCCTGGCCGAGTGCTTCCGCATGGAGTTGGGTATCGTCAAACGCGTGATCGAGGAGGGTGACTTCTGTGAAGGCGTGCGAGCCCAGTTGATTGATAAGGATCGCAAGGCGCGCTGGGCGCCTGCCACGCTCGCCGAGGTGCGGCCCGAGCGCGTCAAACATTTTCTCGCCTCGCCGTGGAAGAGCGAGGCGCATCCACTGGCCGCGTTGGGCGCGCAGCAGGGGTGAAGTCGGGAGGGCACTGTGTGCAAGCGCCGCTGAAGGAAGCCGCGCTGCGTCTGGCCGAAGGCGGCATCAAGGTCGTGGTGGTGGCCGGCCAGCTGAACGATGCCGGCCTGACAGACTGAAGCATCTCCGCGCGGCGCCTTGCACAACAGCGCCGCGCGAGACACGCAATCAACTTTCGCCGACCGCTTCAGCATGCAACATCCCAGCCGCCGGCGCATCGCCTTGCGCGCCGCGTACGCGGGAAACCCACAATACGCCGGCCAGCGCGACCGCAACCGAAGCCCAGCCGACCGTTCCGTAACCGATGATCTGGCCGCTCGGCGAACTGCTGAGCATCAAGCCGCCGATCCATGCGCCGCATCCCGTGCCCAGTGCCTGGAGCGCACTGTTCGCACTGAGAAAAGCGCCGCGCCGGGCAGGCTCGGGCACGGTGGTCAGCAGTGCCTGCATGGGCACCATGCGCCCGGACATCAGCACCATGAAAACTGGGAAGAACATCACCAGCGCGTAAAACGGCAGATTCGGCAGATGTGTGACGAACAGCACCGGCACAAACGCGAGTACCGCCGCGATCCGGAACACGCGCCGCGTGCCGTAACGATCCGCGAGTCCGCCCACCCGGCGCGAAGTGAAGAACGTCGCTGCGCCACCGGCCATATAGAGCCATGACAATTGCTCGGGCGCCACGCCGTGATTGGCGACCAGCACTGGCGAAATGAACGGAATCACCAGCATGTGCGCGACCATCATCATGAAGGTCAGCGCAAACGCATTCAGATGCCGCGGGTTGCTCAGGAGCCGCCACAAATCCGGCAGCACTTCCGCGAGCGGCGGCTGACGGCGGTTCAAATGCTCCGCCAGCGATGGCACCAGTTGCCGTCCCGCCGTCCACACGAGCAGCGACAGCGCCACCAGCAGGAAGAACGGCGCCGCCCAGCCGAAGTGCGCGCCGAGCATCACGCCGGCCGGCACGCCCGCAATCGCCGCGAGGGAAAAGGCGGTCATGATCGTGCCGGTGGCGGCGCCGCGGCGTTGAACCGGAATCACGTCGCCGACGATCGCCATGATCACCGAGCCCAGCACGCCGCCCGTGATGCCCGCGAACGCGCGAGCGGCCAGCAACAGCGGAAAGCTGCTCGCCAGCGCGCACGCCAGGTTCGACAGCGCGAACAGCGCATACATGGTCAGCAGCAGACGGCGCCGGTCGAAGCGGTCAATATAGGTCGCGGCGAACAGTCCCGACAGTCCCGAGCACCACGAATACGCCGACACGGCCGTCGCGAATGCAGCCGGCGTGATCGCGAACGCGTGCATGATCTGCGGGCCGAGCGGCATCATCACCATGAAGTCCATGATGATGGTGAACTGCGTCAGCGCGAGCAGCCACAGCAGGCGGCGTTCGTGCTTTGCGCTTATTGAGTACATCGATCGATTCCTTGTTGTTGTTTTTGGAAGCACAGTGCTCGCGCGACTCGCGCCGCCGGCGGATCGCACGCGCCTCAAGACGCATGTGATCCGCGGACGGCCGACACTCAATCGTCGAGCGTTTCGTGCACCGCTTCGGCGCCCTGTTTCCAGTAGCTGGCCGCGCGAATGCGTGATTTGTCGACGCCGCGTTCCGTGCACAGGTGATAGCGCACTGCGCGCATCGTCGCGGCTTCGCCGGCTGCCCAGACATAGCCTTCGCCGTTTTCGGGCAGGTAGGTGTCGCGCACGGCCTGCAGCAAGGCCTCGCCGCGCACACCCGCTTCGCTGCGATAGCGCCACACGAGATGCAACTCGGCCTGCGTCGTGAATTCGATCTGCGCCGACGGATCGGCCACTTCGATCACGGCCGCGACGCGCTTGCCGGCCGGCAGCTCTTCGAGACGCCGGGCGATGGCGGGCAACGCGGTATCGTCGCCGATCAGCAGATGCCAGTCGAAATCCTTAGGTATCACGAGCGAACCGCGCGGGCCGCCGATACCGAGATACTGGCCCACTTTGGCTTGCGCCGCCCACGTCGCCGCGGGGCCCGCTTCGTGCATTGCAAACTCGATGTCGAGTTCGCCCGCCTCGCGATCGAAGCGGCGCGGCGTGAAATCGCGCGCGATCGGACGTGGCTGGCCGGCGGGAAACACCGGACCGTCGGGGCCCGCTTCAGGCAGCACCGGCTTGTCCGCGCCGGGTTCGGGGAAGAACACCTTGAGGTGGTCGTCGAACGAAGCGGAGACGAAGTCGTGCAGATCTTCGCCAGTGAATGTGACGCGGATCAGATGCGGGGTCAGCGCGCGCACCTGCTTGACTTGCAGCAGACGGAACTTCAGCGGATGGCGTACGCGGTGGACTGCGAGGTCGGTTTGATTGTCAGCTTGGTGGTCTTTAGTCGGCATAAGAGTGGTGCTCCTGTCGACCAGAGGTTGGCGCTTGAGCGCCTTGCTCCGGTCCCATGCAAGATGGTTGCGGTTGGTTCGATGGGCGCGCGCTCACGCACGGGCGGCGCTCCCGGCGCGCAAGCGCACGCGGGAACGGGCGGCACGATTTCAACGGGCCGCTTCGCCGCCGTTGCCGTTTTCGCTGTTGTCCGGTTTGACTTCGCTTTCGATTTCTTTCGCCGCGCGCATCAGAATTTCAGCGATGCGGCGCTGCTGCGCCGCCGACGCGTTGTCACGGCGCAGCAACGCGTGCTTCAGCGCGCGGCGCGCTTCGTTCAGCTCGGGCAGCCAGCCGCCTTCGCTGATGTCGGCCGGCTCTTCGCCTGCAAACGCGCGGCGCACCGAATCCATCTTGCGGGCGATATGGCTCAGCTTGGCCAGCATCAATTCGACGCGGTCGCGGTTGGCGGCCAGATATTCGCGGCCCGTTTCCGACAGTTCGTAGCGCTTGCGGTTGCCTTCGAGTTGCACGGTCACGTAGCCGAGTTCTTCCAGATACGTGAGCGCCGGATAGACCATGCCCGGGCTCGGACTGTAAAAGCCGTTCGAGCGCGTTTCGAGCGCCTTGATCAGTTCGTAGCCGTGGCTCGGCTGCGTGCCGATCATCGACAGGAGCAGCAGTTGCAGGTCGTCGGAACTGAATTTGCGGCCGCGCGGAAAACCGTCGCCGTCGCCGCCGAAGCCGCCCGGGCCGCCGCCGAAGCGCCCGCCACGCCCGCCGCCGCGATGCTCGTGATGACGGCCGATGGCGTGCCACAACGCGTGCAGCGAGAAGCGGTCGTAGCCGTGACGGCCAGGGCCGCCGCGCAGGTCGCCACGGAATTCGTCGCGGTCACTGCGGCCGCGTTCGCCGCGACGGCGTTCGAAGCCGTCACCGGGTGCTTCGCCGCCGCGCTCGCCGCGATAGTCGTGGTGATGGGCAAAGGCGTGCCAGAACGCATGGAGTGCGCCGCGTTCGTGGCTGGTGTAGAAAGTGTCGTCCGTTGGGCGCGGACGCGAAAAACGGTGTTGATGACGCATCTTGGTACTCCCGCTTGTGTCTTAAGATGTGTCTTAAGATATATATCTAAAGATAGTTTGTCAAATCCCTTTTTTGCGATTTATGGGCGTGCAACACAGTCTGCGGGATCGAAAGAACGGCTGTTTAGATACGACAAAACATGCGGCAAAGCGGAATTTCATGGTGCGGCGCACAGTTTTTGGCGTGGCTGATCTGCAGGTGGGCCCGATAGAGAGACGAGAGTTGAGGCTCCTGTGGCTCGCGTTGGCCACGCTTGCAACGTATGGGCGTTTCTCGTCTTGCCCATTTTCCAGTTTGCACGCAACTCTTTCGAATGGAAGAACGCGTACCACGCGCCTTGCAATGGATCGCGGGTTAAAGCCCAGTCCAGGGTCAGTGAACTCACACTTTCGACCCACTACGGACGTCGGACCAAGTCCTACTTAGCCGTCCGATTCCAGGATGCAGTGGTCATCACTCGCGGTCCGTGGCGTCGGGTCAGTGTGGCCCCGGATGGCGACTCATTGCACTTCGGAAGCCGCCTTTCACGCTGGGCCCGTTCAGGTGGCGTATGGATCGCGAATGCACAGGTTTCCAAAATTACTTGGGATCAACCCGGCACGGCTCAGCGACACCTCTTGTTACAGAACGGTTTGCTGCAGTGCACCCTCGGGTTTGCCCGGTTGTCGTGGACGGATGCGAAGCATAGCCTTCGTAATGATTTGGTAATAATTTATTCGCAGGTTGCCGGGTAAGCCAGCCGCTCTCGCGCTCTGCGCAATACGCACAGGTTTCACGACTGCGCTCCACACGCTGGCGTGTCAAACGATGCTCCGAATGACGACTGAAGTGTTGTGCGCTGTTCTCGCCGGCGCAGCTTCGACAAGCCTCGATCGAAGCGTGCGGTTTGACACAGCCGACATGGCCGCCGACGGTGGTCCTGCCCGGTGTGTGCATAGGTCGTGATGATTCCGGTGCGGCGCGGTCGGTTCCCCGCACGACCTTATTTTGATCGTCGAGCACCGACAGACGCGTTGCCCGACGACGCAAGGTAGCCCTTTTGATGCAGACCTAAGGTTGATCTAGATGAACTCCGCTGACTCCTCAGCCGAAAGCGCGCATCACCTGTTTCGTTGTCGCCCGTATCTGGCTGCTGCTGCGATAGCACTGACATTGTCTTCGTGCGGGGGTGGTTGGGACTGTCTGGACGAGGGCACTTGCTATACGGTCGGTGGCAGCCTCTCCGGGCTTCTCGCCAACAGTTCGGTTACCCTTCAAGACAACGGCACCGACAATCTGACGCTGAGCAACAACGGGGGATTTTCGTTTAACAACACGGTGGACAGCTCCCGCAACTTTAGCGTTACGGTTCTAACCCAGCCGGTCGGGCAGTCATGCACTATCTACCACCAGGATGGAAGCGGCTACGGCCCCGCCGACGCAAATGTTAACGTCGTCTGTACCCCAAACAGTCATACCTTGGGTGGCACCCTGAATGGTCTCGCCCCGGGTACGACCATCACGCTGCAGAACAACGGCGCGAATTCCCTCGCTCTCGCAGCTAACGGCAGTTTCAACTTTCCCACGAAGGTGCGCTACGGTGATGCTTATTCGGTTACGGTCTCGGCGCAACCGATCCCACCAACGCGGACGTGCGTAGTGACGAACGGCACCGGCACCGTCCCGGACGGCGACATCTCCAATGTGAGTGTGACATGCCAATAACGCTGCGATGATGCAAACGTCCAGTCGTGTTGGCTGTACGCAGGGCGCCGCTGGCGAGCAACGCTGACGGCGACCTGGATGTGCCCTTCTTTGTCGGCCGCAATCGTTACCGCCCTTACTGGCACGGATTGCCTCTCACCGTTGCGACCATATCCTTGCATGCAGCGGGCGACCATCCTTATTTCAACTGCCCGGTCCAAGAACGGCGACGTGGGCGATTGGCGATTCGACCCAGCCCTTGCAAAAGCCGATAACTGGATGCGCCGACCGAAACAATTCGGTCCCGTGGCGCCCGGCGATCAACTTGTGCGATTTCTGCCGAAAGACACGATTATGGAGGTCACGAGCGGCGCTCACAGCACCTCGGGCCATTGCGACTGTATTTTCGCAGTTGGGCGGACCGTCTTAGAGATCCGACACGCACACGCTGCCAAGCTCCGATTGTCGACAATCTTCATCGGAACGCCGATCGTCTCTAACTGGGCCGGTCACTGCCGGCCGTCGATTGGCGACACGCGACCCGGAGCGGAATTACAAGCTGTGGAATTCGAAGGCCGAGAGCGGTCGCTCAACACCAGTTGCCGAAACGGGTTCTGCCATGGTCGCGCGGCGATCAATCGAGGCTAGCCAGAACCTACTCCGAATAGAAACCCGAACCCACCAGGCCTGGAACTCCGTCGATCTTCACTGCCTTCACATATGTCCATTTATGCGATGGCTGAGTCTGCCCTGGTCTCAGGAACATGTAGTCAACCCAGCCCGAACCCTTCGTTTCAACCGTCTGGATCATGGCGTCATGAAACGGCTTGCCGTTGGTATCTTTCTGACCGCTGACGTTGGTTCCCTCACGGGCGGGAAAGGCCGGATTCAACAAGACATTTTCCTTCAGATCGTAAACGAACAGATAGGTGTCGCCGTGGAACCACTCGCTCCCTTTGATTCTGAACTCCGAAAACGCGACCTTGCCTTTACTCCCGATCAACGCCGCGGCTTTGTCGACCAGCGCTTCGGTTTGTCTTGCTGTCTCGGACGTCGGGGGAGATGACTGAGAAAATGCAGGCGACGCGGGGCAGAATAATCCAACCAGTAGCAATACACTGGTAACGAGAGCTTTACCGTTCATACCAGTATCTCCAACGGTTGAGTTCTGCGCTGGCCCGTACATCGGTCGCGGCTTGGATGTGAGGCGCCTGCTCTGTATGCAAAAGACTAGTGCACGAAGCGCAGCCTGGCCAGCACCGTTTTACCACATCAATGTCGGCTCGATAGCGGACGGTTGCGAATGGCAGAAACTGGCCCGACCCGGCAATCCGACGCGCCTTAGTCGCTCAAAGCGGGCAAGCGGCACGACGGAACAGGCACGACCAAATTTGCGACCCGAACCTGCGGCGAGCAGTGGATGGGGCGCTCTCTGTCGGGCGGCTCGCCTTTCAGGCGCCCCGCAATGCGTCGATCTCTGCGCGAAGCGCTGCAACTACGCCAGTCCAATCGCCTCGCGTCGTTTGTCGAAACAACCGCGCCTTTGGGTACCACGGACTATCGCTTCGGTCGAGTTGCCATCTCCAGTCCGGCATGAACGGCAAAGCAATCCATACGGGTTTCCCAAGCGCCCCCGCCAAATGCGCCACAGCTGTGTCGACGCTGACGACGAGGTCGAGGCGAGCGATCAGCGCAGCAGTCTCAGCGAACGTGGTGAGCCGCCCGGAAGCATCGCGCAGCACCCCGCGCTGCTCAAGTTGCGCGAGGCACGCGCGATCACTGTCGCGTACATCCGGTTGCAACGCGAAGAAATCCGCGTCGGCATCGAACACCGGCTTCAGTTGCTCAAGCGAAATGGACCGATTGTGATCATTCAGATGCGTACGGCTTCCCGACCACACGATCCCAATGCTCGGCCGTCGAATGGAGCCTGTAAAAAAATCGTCCCATTGAGGGACAAGCGCACTGTCTGCCTGCACATATGCACCGGATAGCGCGAGATCGGGTGCACGAACCTTGAGCGCAAACGGCAGACTCAGGGTTGGAATGTGATAGTCGAAATGTGGCACTTGCCCTGTCTCACCGATGACTTCGGCCGCACCCCGATAATTTTGGAGGAGCGGCAACAGGGCATCCTGAACACGCAACACGACGTGAGCGCCAGCTGCACTGAGCCGATCCACAAAACGCACGAATTGCAGCGTGTCGCCGAACCCCTGCTCATGATGAACGAGCACTGTCCTGCCGTCTATCGGTTGGGTGCCAGTCCATAGGGTGTTCTGCGGAAAACCGTGGCTGCAGGTGCCATCACGCCAACGCCATTCGTATTCGCGCCAGCCGTGTTCGAATTCGCCGAGCAGCAAATTCGTCTGAGCTCGATTGGTGCGCGCGCCGGCGTCGTTCGGATCGATGGAAAGCGCCTTCTTGAATTGAAGCAATGCCTCATCAAAGCGCCGGAGATCTCGCAACGCGACCCCGAGATTAACGTATGCGCGTACGAAACGCGGCTTGAGCGTGATCGCCTGCCGGTAGGCATCCAGTTCGTCCTCATAGCGTGCCATCGTACCGAGCAGCGTTCCACGGTTGTAATGCGCTTCGGCTGATTGTGGCTGGATCTTGCACAGATGCACCAACAGCTCAAGTGCCCGCTGCGATTCGCCAAGCTGTATCAGCGACATTGCGGCACCGTACAACGAGGCGGCATGGTTCGGAAACTGGGTCAGGCAGCGCTCGAACAGCGCTATCGCAGCATCGTGACGCTGCGCCAACTGACACACCTGCGCGGCGAAGTTCAGTTGATCCATAGACATTGACATGTGCGCCGATGCCTGCATCAGGTACTCCGCCGCGCATGCATGATCGCCCTGGTTGGCGGCGATATAACCGAGACCTGCAAGAGCTTCGCCGTGGTCGGGGACGCTCGCCAGAATGCCGAGCAGCAGACCTGCGGCATCGTCGAGCCGACCGGCCATGAGGTTCTCCTGCGCGGCGGCGAGAGCGTGTTCAATATCGTGATTCATGGCGCTGGAGGCTGGAGCAAAGTACGATCTGTCGCGGGATTCGAAACGACTCATTGTACGGGACCGCGTATAGCGAGTCTCCAGAGCGAAGCGATGGTAGCGTCGGTTACCTGCATATGCAAACACCAAAGTGTTCCCGCCAGCGTCGAGCTGTTTAATCAGCGGTTTCGATCGCTACGCAAGATAGATAAGCCTCAGCGGCCGTCTTAAGCTGAATCGGAAACGGACGGTCGTAGCTTAAGTTTCGGTGGCTGGTTCTGGCCGGTTGCTCTCCCTGAGCTATGACGCCACAAAGCGGCCACTTGCCCGGGCGAATCGTTCCGCGGTGCGGACCCGCGCCGCATGGCGATGCGGTCCTGAAACTCGGCTCCTTGGGGACGATCAGTTAATCACGGTCAACCCGCGGCCAAGACGCTGATCGACCCGATCAAGTCCCCTGTCGCGACATGGTCCAGTTTCGCTATTAGCAAGACCGGCGGATCTTCGACGCTAATCACGAAGTTCGCCGATGGCAGGGTCACGACCGACAAGCCCCATTTTGATTAGTGGGTGACTGAGGCAAGCAAAGTGCATTGAGGCTGCAGACTTCCTCCATGCCGGTCGGCACACCACTCGCGACACGAATGAAAAGGCTCCCGATGCACTGGGAGCTAGTTCATCTCGGTCCATACGGGACTAGAACCCGCGACCAACGGATTAAACGGTTGGGTTAATCATCACGGCACCGCTGTGCGCGCGCTTACAGACTCCGCGACTGCAGGCACCGTGCTTTCGGGAGCTGCGCCCACGGGCACCGCCGCTGCAGGTAGCGCTCGATAACTCCGGTCCAGATACGCAGCAATGCTGACGCAGATAGTGATTACGAACCCGACGTTCAACATACTGAAGTTGCGCAATTCTCCGGGATAGCAAAACGCCAGGAATAACGGCACATTGACCAGCAGGGCAATCTTCAAATGCTGTCGCACGGCCGGCAAAAGTTTGCCCCACGCGGTGCGCACGAGCGCCGCGACCAAAACGATATTGATCACATTGAAGCCCTTGGTCATTGGAATGCCGTAGTTGTATTCGAAGCCTATGTAACTCGACGGATGGATAAGGAAAACGAGATTCTCCATCAGGTGGTATGTCACGACGCCACCGCCGTTGTGCGCGTACTTCAGCTTGATCACCACGTTGACCGCCCCTGCGACGACCAGCAACACGCACTGAACCGCCAACGTTGCTTTAACCGAAAACCGTGTGCGCAAGAACGGGAACAACGTGAGGATGAAAAAGAAAAAAGACTCCTTGTTCAACGTCGCCAGTGCGGTAATCGCGATGAGCCATAACACCCGCCCTCGCATTGAGAACCAGACCGCTATCGCCATGAAAAGTAGCTCCGGCGGATCATAAAAATAGCCGCCAACGGTGAGGATAAGCGGCAGGATCGCTGCAAAGGCGACCGGCGCCAGTGTGGCGGCAACCCGGTTGGGCTGCATGTCGATGCATACCGCGCGCAGGGCGAACATCGCCAGCAGCAGCGACGCGAACGACATGGCATAGATCAGGTAATAGCGTAGGGCGTATTGGGGGTTGCGGGCGTCGACGGCATTTGGGTAGAACTCTGCAATGGGATGATAGTTGCGCTTTTTGTCGAACAGTACGGCGGTGGCGTGATCACGAACGCTGATCGGCAACGCGCGCTCAATGCTGTTGGCAATGAGCGGCAATAGTTGTCGGTATACATACGGGCGCTCGGCGGTTCCGTCGACCATCGCAGGCAGCGACGCATCGGTCGCAAACAGAACTGGCATGTCCTCGCGAAACTGCCACTTTGTGAAGAAGCCGCTGAACGACGCGGAAGCCATCACGAAATAGATGAAAGCGAGAAAAAGCCAGCGAATGCCCGGACGGGAAAGTGGTTCGTTCATCAGGACTTCCTCCAAGAAGATGGGATTGCTGGCAAGGCGCCAGATATCTTTCCCTACCGCAGTCGCCGCATGTAGCCGCGTGTCCGCACAGGAATACGTCGAGCAAAAGAAATGCGCTGGCTGAATGTTCCCCGGTTTTCGGGGCGATGAAGGTGGCCTATCGCACGGATCGATATGATACGCCGCGTACCATCGCATGCAAATCACCCCAAGCAGGCTGTTCATAGGCCGACAGTTCGTTGCGTCGGCATACAAGTAAAACTAACGACGACAGTCCGAGGCAAAACATGTCTGATGCAAGCATTCCCCTGTGTGTCGACCTCGACGGGACGCTAACGTGCACCGATCTTCTTGTTGAGTCTTTTCTTGTTCTTTTTAAGAGGAATCCTCTCTATGCGTTCTACTGCATCGTGTGGTTACTGCGAGGGAAGGCGAATCTGAAAGCACAGATTGCTTCGCGCGTGGCAATCGATGTGTCGGTGCTTCCGTACGACCCGCGGTTTGTCGAGTTCTTGCGCGAGGAACAGTCGAACGGGCGCGACCTGTACCTTTGCACTGCATCGAACCAACGATTCGCGGAACAAGTCGCCACCCACTTCGGCTTTTTCAAAGGTGTCATGGCGAGTAACGAGGCGCGTAATCTGTCCGGCAAAAACAAGGCGGGCGCGCTATCGGCGGAATTCGGTGTGGGTGGCTTCGATTACTGCGGCAATGCGCTCGCCGATGTCGCCGTCTGGAAGCAGGCGCGCAGGGCGATTGTCGTGGGAAGCCGTCATATCGCTGCCGCGGCGCAGAAGGTCAACAATACGACCCTTTTCTTCGAGCGGAAACGTTCCTTCGTGCGCCTCGTCATCAAGGAAATGCGGGTTCATCAGTGGGTCAAGAATCTGCTGATCTTCGTGCCGCTACTGGCGTCGCATCGCTTCACCGATGTCAATTCCATCTTCGCCGAAGGCATCGCCTTTTTGTCTTTCAGCTTTTGCGCGTCATCCGTGTATTTGCTGAACGACATGCTCGATCTCGATGCCGACCGGCGTCACATGCGCAAGCGCAACCGGCCGTTCGCGTCGGGCCAGCTATCATTGACCTTCGGTATTTTTCTGACGCTTGCGCTGCTCGCGGCAAGCGCCGCGCTGACGGTTTTGCTGCCTTCTGAATTCGGCCTGGTGCTGGCGTGTTATCTCATCGCGACCGTGGCTTATTCGTTCGCGCTCAAGCGCATGATGCTCGTCGACGTCTTTACGCTCGCCGCGTTGTACACCGTACGTATTGCCGCTGGCGGCGCGGCCGACGACATTCCGCTTTCGCATTGGTTGATCATGTTTTCAGTACTTATCTTCCTGAGCCTTGCGATGGTCAAGCGTTACACGGAACTCGATGCCCTCTTGTTGCGAGACGGCGAATGCGCGGTAGCAGGGCGCGGTTATATCACTCAAGACCTGGGGATCCTGCGTTCATTCGGTACCGCGTCCGGATATCTTGCCGTGCTGGTTCTTGCACTCTACATGAACTCTTCCGAAATCAGCATCCTGTATCATCATCAACACGCCCTCTGGTTCTTGTTCGGCCTTTTGTTGTACTGGATCAGCCGAGTCTGGATGCTTGCATTCCGCGGCCAGATGCACGACGATCCAATCGTGTTTGCAATCAAGGACCGGCTGAGCATGCTGGTCATCGGCCTTTGCATCGCGACAGTTATTGTCGCTATCTGACTGGTTCCCTTCGTTCCTATGTCCATTTTATTTCTTTTGCTGAGCGGTACTTTTAGCGCGATGGCCAGTATTTTGTTGCGTGTGGCCGGGAAAATAGTCGTTGCTCAAGGAGACGTATTGATAGCAGGGTTTGCTAGCCGACCCTTGCTTTTGCGGATGGCGGCGATTGGTGCGTATGGAGCTGGGTTCCTATTTTATGCGCTGGCACTAAGGCGCGTTGAACTCAGCGTTGCCTATCCATTGATGGTCGCGGTGACGATTCTGGAAATCCTGTTGTTCGGCTTTTTTTCCGGCGAGGCGGTATCGCTGCGTACCTTGGCGGGCGCGGCGCTCCTGCTCGCCAGCGTCCTGCTGCTGTATCTACCGGCGGCGGCACCGGTTCGGCCGTGAGAGTGCCTTGCGGCAGGCCCATTAGATGCGCCGCATAACTTGGCGAACTGACGATGGGGCGGATCACAGGTTGCAACGAACCCGCCAGCTGCCGCGGGGAGAAAGCAACCGCTTTGCACCGGTTGAATCCGCCACCCGAAAGCCGCCGTTGAGAATGGCTGTTCTGACGGGCCGAAGTGGGCGCCGCGCATTGAGATCGGGTGCCAGACGACACGTTCGGATGGTCGGGGCCTTGCAAGCCCTGTGAGGCTGGAAAGGCGGCGATGGGCAGATAGCGCGAGGCCGCACGACGTGTGGGCCGTGCTGTTTATCTCCCGCGCGAACGGGATGCTCTGACACTGCAGACGATTGCAGAGACGGGCATAAAATGCTCTTGTATATTGGGCGTCAAAAGGACCGCTATCGAACCGGTAGCCTTCGGTGGCGTCCTGTCAGTCGAATGACCGAGCGGGCGATGGTCGAAATTTGTCGCGACGACGCTTTCGTGGATCAACTGGACGGCGACGAACGTCCGGGAGCAACTGGTGCTCGATGTGCGAACCGACGAGCATATGGCGGCCGGCTACCGCATCTAGCGCGTATGCTCCCGAAAAGCATCGCAGTGAAACAGTAAGTAGCCAGCATTAAAAGAAACCGTAGCACTCACACTCTTGCGAGGTCGACATGCTTTCCTTCATTGGTACGGTGATCGTAGGGCTGGTCGTCGGATTGATTGCGCGGGCGCTTAAGCCCGGAGACGACAGCATGGGCCTCATTTTGACCATCATCCTCGGCATTGCCGGCTCGCTGATTGCGGGCTATGTCGGGCGTGGGCTGGGCTGGTATCAACCAGGCCAGGCGGCGGGCTGGGTCGCGTCGGTCATTGGCGCGATCGTCCTGCTGGTCATTTACGGACTGGTGCGCCGGCGGCGTTAATCTGCGCGCTCGCGAGAATCGGGCGAAGCATGCCGTTTGGGTAGGCCAGTATCCTGGCCACATTCAGCCATTCGGCATCAACCGGCGGCGCGCACAGGTTTTCCGGTTCACTCGATCGTGTACTTGACAGGGCTTTCGCACATTCTGCAATGTACAGGTTGCGTCTTCGCCAGATGGCGAGAGCTTTTTATGTAATTCGTGGGCCGGGAGAACGAGCTTTCCGTGCTGCTCCAGGCGTGGCATGACGCGCTTGGTGGGCAGCCGCAGGTGGTCGCGTTTGGCGCGCAGGCTCGCCTTGGGAAGACCCGCGTCTTGCAAGAGTTCTACCATTGGCTGAACCAGTTTGAGGATCCCGGCAACTACTGGCCCGACACGCTTCCCGGCGGCGATGCCAGCCTGCGCGGCAATCCGATCTTCGAAGGGTATCTCCCACCATGTTCAATATTCTCCTCGTTCCGCTGGACGGCTCAGCCCAGAGTGTCTACGTCGTCGACCTGGCGAGCCGCGTGGCGGTGCCAGGTACGGCAACCGTACACCTTCTATGCGTTGTCGACCCGTCCTACGCGTTGCCTCCCGGTTCCGAAAACGGTGTCGCGCCCGATGGCCTGACCTATCCGCCAGCACAGGCGCAGACATCGTTCGCACGATCCGTCCTGGCTGCCGCAGCCGCACAGCTTGCCGACCGGAATCTCACGGTGGAACAGCACTTCTGCGCGGGAAATCCGGCCGACGTCGTCATCGAACAAGCCCGGCTGCTGACAGCGGAGGTCATTGTGATGGGACATCACCATTTGTCACGGCTACGCCGCTGGGCCAACCCGTCGACCAGCGGAGAAGTCATCGACCGCTCGAGCTGTCCGGTACTGATCGAAACCCGCGACAAGGGCTAACCTCAGACCCTGGTCAGGTGGCAGCCGCTTTAGAGAGCTGCGGGTGGCGCTTGTGGGGCGACTCCTGCCAGAGGAACAACCGGCGTCGGTCACGCTTGCGCTCAGCGTAAATTAACTTTTTGGGGCGTCTGCGCGGGCGTTATCAAAAAATCGACTGCCCGGTAAGCGTGGTCAGCCGTTCCAATGCCAGGGCGCCGACAAGCGAATTGCCATTGCTATCCAGCCCCGGCGACCACACGCACGCCGCCATCTCGCCGGGCAGCACGGCGACGATCCCGCCGCCCACGCCGCTTTTCGCGGGCAAGCCGACCCGGTAGACGAAATCGCCCGCCGCGTCATAGGTGCCGCAGGTCAGCATCAGCGCGGAAAGACGCTTGGCCGAACTCGTGTCGAGAATCCGCTCGCCGGTGGCCGGCACCACCCCGTGATTGGTCAGAAACAGCGCCGCCTTCGCCAGCTCGACGCAACTCATCGAGATCGCGCATTGCCGGCAGTAAGCATCGACCACCACCTCCGGTGGCATCTCCATGTTGCCGAAGCTCGCCATGAAATGCGCCATCGCGCGATTGCGGTGGGCATTCTGCAATTCCGATTGCGCGACGCGCGAATCGTAGTCGATGCTCGTTTCGCCCGTCAGCCGGCGCATGAATTCGACCAGCGCCGTCTCGGCTTGCACGAAACGGCGGCACAGCACGTCGGTGACGACCAGCGCGCCCGCGTTGATGAACGGATTGCGCGGCTTGCCCTGTTCGGCCTCGAGCTGAACCAGCGAATTGAAGGCGGTGCCCGACGGTTCGCGTCCCACGCGCTGCCACAACGCGTCGCCGAGCAGGCGGAAGGCCATCGTGCAGGCGAACAGCTTCGAAATGCTCTGAATGGAAAAACGCGTGTCGGCGTCGCCGGTGCGGAAGACCTCGCCCGATGCCGTGACGATCGCCATGCCGAAACTATCGGCGGGCACTCTGGCGAGTTCGGGAATGTAATCGGCAACCTTGCCGGTGCCCAGATAAGGCTGCAGATCGCCGTGGATCTGATCGAGGATGGATGCGTAGTTCATGGGGCTCGGACCGTTGGAGCCGCGATTCTACTGGCAAGCCGGAGCGAATTGTTCCCGCCGGACATCGCGCACGTCGCCGTGCGTCGCGTCCAGGTTCGGGCGGCGTTCGGCGAGCGTCCCCGAGCGTCCCCGAGCGGCTATGCTAATCTTGCTGTCTTTCTGGCAACAATCGGGCAAAACGGACTCCATGATGGAGACTTTTGATCCAGACGGCGTCGAGCAACCGGTCTTCGTGATCGGGGAGCGGTACGAGACGCTGGACGAACCGTTGGGCGCCTATCGTCGCGCGCGGCTGATCCACGTGAGCGCCGGGGTGCTGATCGTGCGCACCGAGACCGAGCGCTGGGTCGTGCCGCCAGGCCATGCGGTCTGGATGCCCGCGGGTCTGCTGCACCGCTTGTCCGCCGCCGGTCCTGTCGAGTTTCATGCGCTCTATGTCGGCATGGACGCCGCGCCGCTCCCGCCGCACAGCTGCGCCGTCGTGCCCGACCCATTGGTGGCAGCGTTGCTGACCGCCGCGGCTGATCTGCCGCGCGACCAACCGTTCGACGAACCCGCCGCGCGTCTCGTGCAAGTGCTGCTGGACCGTCTACCGACTCTGCGCACTGCGCCGTTGGGGTTGAACTGGCCGCGCGATCCGCGTGCCGAACGGATCGCCGACGCGTTGAGCGCTAACCCGGCCGACGCCGCGGTACTCGAAGAACTGGCCGCGGCCGCCGGCGTGACGGCCCGCACGGCGGCGCGCCTGTTCGTCAAGGAAACGGGGCAAACGTTCGGGCAGTGGCGCCAGCAGCTTCGCCTGCTGGTCGCGCTGGAACACCTTGGCGCGGACGCGAGCGTCACGCAGGTGGCGCTCGAGGTGGGCTACAGCGACGTGTCGTCGTTTATCGCCGTGTTCCGGGACGCGTTCGGCGACACGCCCGCACGTTATTTCCGCTGACGCACGGCCATCGGCATCGCCCTCAATGCGCGCCCGCCGCATCCGGGCCGCCACCGCCCTTGCTCGGCCGCGTAATCCAGATCAGTGGAATGATCAGAATAAAGATGACCGCGGAGACGAAAAAGATATCGTTCAGGCCCATCATCGCCGCCTGCGTGTTCACGGTGAAATCGAACAACGCATGGGCGGATTGCGGATTCAGATGCAGCAGCGACTGGGTCGAATCGATCTGCTGATTGAACACCGGGTTGTTGATGGAGGCCTGCTCGGTAAGCCGTTCGTGATGCAGCACCGTGCGGTTGTTCCATTCGTTGCCGGCGATCGACGTGCCCACCGCGCCGCAAAATACGCGAGCGAAATTCGACAGACCCGCCGCTGCTGGAATCTTGCTCGGCGGCTGGCCGGACAGGATGATCGAAGTCAGCGGCACGAAGAACAACGCCATCGGAATGCCTTGCAGCAGCGTGGGTATCACCAGATGCCAGGTGTCGATCTCGATCACGTACTTCGAGCGCATATAAAACACGATCGCAAAGCCGATGAACGCCAGCGTGGCGATCACACGCGCATCCGAGCGCGGCAGCACGCGGCCCATCACCGGCGCGAGCAGCACCGCGAACACGCCGAGCGGCGCGGTCACGAGACCGGCATCGACGGAACGGTAGTTCAGATACTCCTGCATCCATTGCGGCAGCAGCACGAGGTTGCCGAAGAACACGCCGTACGCGACCGAAATCGCAATCGTGCCGCCGAGAAAGTTGCGCTGCTGAAAAAGCCGCAAATCGACGATCGGATTTTCCTCGGTCAATTCCCACACGAGGAAGAACGCGAAACTGACGAGCGCGGTAATGCCGAGAATCACGATCACCGGCGACGAAAACCAGTCGAGGTCCTTGCCCTTGTCGAGCATGATCTGCAGCGAGGCGACCCACGTGATCAGGAGGCCCAGCCCGACCACGTCGATGGGCGGCTTGCGGGTCGGCGACTCGCGGGTGCGGTAGATCATCCACGTGACGCCGGCCGCGAAAATTCCGACCGGAATGTTGATGTAGAAGATCCACGACCAGCTATAACTATCCGTGATCCAGCCGCCGAGCGCCGGGCCCGCAATCGGGCCGACGGTCGCGGTCATTGCCCATAGGGCGAGCGCGGTCGAGGATTTCTCCTTCGGATACGAGCCGAGCAGAATGGCTTGCGACAGCGGGATCAGCGGGCCGGCCACGGCGCCCTGGAAGATCCGCGCGAGCAGCAGGATCGGCAGCGTCGGCGCAATGCCGCACAACCACGACGCCAGCACGAACATCAGGATCGCGCCGACGAACAGCTTCACCTGGCCGATGCGTTGCGTGAGCCAGCCGGTGAGCGGAATCGACACGGCATTGGCCGCGGCGAACACGGTGATGACCCACGTGCCTTCATCGACCGAGACGCCGAGATTGCCCGAAATGGTTGGGATCGCAACGTTCGCGATCGACGTGTCGAGCACGTTCATGAAGGTGGCGAGCGCGACGGCGATCGTGGCCAGCACCAGTTGGCCGCCCTTCAGCGGCGGCGGTGGTGCAGGCGGCGCCGAGGCAGGCGCGGAAGTGGACTGGCTCAAACGGTTCTCCGGATCGGTGTGCCGCGGACATGCTGCGGGGAAGTTGTATTTCGTGCCCGCGCGATGCGTCGGGCCGCAGGTCCGCTGAATGCTCGCAAAAGCATACCTGTATTCACGTTTGGACGTCATCGGCGCGCGCAAAGGCGGCGGCGAAAACAAATCCGGCAGCGTATGCTCGCGGCTGAGGCTGCACACGGCCGCACGGCGCGATCCCTCGTCACGCCTGGCACAGCGCGTGCGGAACGACCATCCACGAATCAACAAATAGAAGGAACGAATATGGCCTGGGAGCAATTCGAACACGGCTGGCGACGCGCGCCGGCGACCGCGCCTGCCAAAGGCTTGGTGGTGCTGATGCACGGCGTCGGCAGCAATGCGCGCGACCTGATGCCGCTTGCGGACATCTGGAGCGAGAGCCTGCCCGATGTGGCCTTCACTTCGCTCGACGGCACCGACGCCTTCGACGGCGGCTTCGGCGGACGTCAGTGGTTCAGCCTGCGCGACGTCAACGAAGGCAATCGCGAGGCCCGTGTCGCCGCGGCCTATCCGGCGTTGCGGCGCATGCTCGAAGCCGAGCTTGCGCACTGGCAGGTATCTTTCGGGCGCCTTGCGCTGATTGGTTTCTCGCAAGGCTCGATCATGGCGATGCACCATGTGGCGACCAGCGCGGAAGGCGCGGCCGGCGTGGTCGCGTATTCGGGGCGGCTCGCCTCCGTGATCGTCGCGCAGAACGGCACGGCGCTCACGCTGATCCACGGCGAAGACGACGAAGTGATCCCGGTGCAGGAACTCGAATACGCCGCCGACGCGTTCAGCAACGCCGGCTATACCGTCGACGCCTATGCGCTTCCAGGCATTGGTCACACGATTAACGCCGACGGCGTCGCGCTCGGCCAGGAAGCGCTGGAACACGCGCTGGGCGCTTTGTCGCGCGACTGACACGGTCGTGCCTGAAAAGCGGCCCTTAAGTTTTCTGATCTGCTTGCCGTTAACTGCTCATAGCATGAGAATCACCCCCGCCGCGCGGACCGCGGAACGCCCCAA
Organism: Paraburkholderia sp. NPDC080076; assembly: GCF_050281145.1. Lineage (NCBI taxonomy): Bacteria > Pseudomonadati > Pseudomonadota > Betaproteobacteria > Burkholderiales > Burkholderiaceae > Paraburkholderia > Paraburkholderia sp. NPDC080076. Next base: position 1,161,817 of record NZ_JBNNWQ010000001.1, read on the forward strand.
CAGGGCGGCCCATGCGGCTCGGGTGACCGGGGGCGCATTTTCCAGACTGCCCGGTACGGGCGGATAACGACACATCAGAGCCTTCTTATGGCCAGACCGACGCCGCATTACCCGCTGTTCGATCGCTTGTTCCGTCATTCCGTGACGGTGGACCTCGGCACGGCCAACACCCTGATCTATACCGACGACGGCGGTATCGTGCTGAACCAGCCGTCCGTCGTGTGTTTCCAGAAAGAGGCCGCCGACCGGCCGAAACGCGTCGCCGCCGTAGGCACCCAGGCGCGCCAGCTTCTGGGCCGCGCGCCGTGCAACCTCGAAACCGTGCGGCCGATGCGCCACGGCGTGATCGCCAACTTCTCCGCCGCCGAGCACATGATCCGGCAATTCGTCGACATGGCGCGCCTGCGGCCGCTATTCAGCCGCCGCGCCGCGTTCACCTTGTGCGTGCCGGCCGGCGCGACCCAAGTCGAGCGTCGGGCGATCAAGGAGGCGGCCGTGGCGGCCGGCGCATGGAAGGTGAGCCTGATCGGCGAATCGCTCGCGTCGGCAGTCGGCGCGGGCTTGCCGGTGTCCGAGGCAACCGGTTCGATGGTGGTCGATATCGGCGGCGGCACGACCGAGGTCGGCGTGATCGCGCTCGGCGGCATGGCGTATAGCGGCTCGATCCGCGTGGGCGGCGACAGCTTCGACATGGCGATCGTGAGCTACGTGCGCAATCTGTACGGCGTGCTGCTCGGCGAACAGACCGCTGAGCACGTCAAGAAGAGCATCGGCTCGGCCGTGCGCGACGTGCCGCGCGAGCATATGAACGCGACCGGCCGCAGCGTCGACGACGGCTTGCCGCGCACGGTTCAACTGAGCAACCACGATATCGCGGATGCGATCGAGGGGCCGCTGCGTCAGATGATCGGCGCGGTGAAACGCGGGCTCGAAGAGGCACCGGCCGAACTGGCGACCGACATCGCCAACAACGGCATCGTGCTGACGGGCGGCGGTGCGCTGCTCGGCAACCTGAGCCGCCGCTTGACGAACGAGATCGGCCTCGAGGTGCGCGTCGCCGATGAACCGCTGACCTGCGCGGTGCGCGGCGCGGGCACGGCGGCCACCGCCGGCCTGCTGGACGAATTCGCTTACGAATAATTGCGCGCAGGGCTTGCCGCGCTGCTGCCTTCGGGAGGCTCGCGTCCGCCATTGGGCCGGGCTGCCACGCTGTTCGACCGGCTGTGTGACAATACGCTTCGCGTCCCAATCTCAGGGACGCACTTTCGCTCCCCATTCCATTTCGAGCCGACAGCGCCGCACTCGGGCATTGCCGCGCTGCCCGTGAACCACTCGTGACTCAATCAGTTACCGCGTCGTCTGCTTCGTCATCTTTCATCGAACTGCGAAGCGGTTTGCGCATGCCTTACGTGGAAGCCGGTGAGGGCGAACCGCTGTTGTTCGTGCATGGTTCGCTGTGCGACTACCGCTACTGGCAACCGCAACTCGCGGGCCTGTCGAAGCACTACCGCTGTATCGCGGTGAGTCTCACGCACTACTGGCCGGCGGCCGATACCGAGTCCGGCCTGCCGTTCAGCTGGAGCGCGCACGCAGACGAAGTGGCGGAGTTCATCGAACGTTTTGGCGTGGGACCGGCGCACGTGGTCGGACATTCGCGCGGCGGTTGTGTGGCGTTTCATTTCGCGCGGCGCCATCCTGAGCATGTACGGACGTTGACGCTAGCCGACCCGGGCGGTCCGTTGCAGATTGCCGGACGCCCGCCCGCGCGAATGCCTGAGACGGTCAATGCGTTGCGCGCGAAAGCGGCGCAACTGATCGAAAGCGGGGAAGTGGAGGCCGGCTTGCAACTGTTCGTCGACTCGGTCAGCCGGCCCGGTTTCTGGGCGATGAGCACGCCGGGTTTTCGCCGGATGGCGACCGACAACGCGCACACGCTCGCGCGTCAATTCCGCGACCCGCTGCCCGCCTATGTTCCCGAGGAGGCCGCCGAGGTGAGTTGCCCGGTGCTGCTGATCGACGGCGAAAAGAGTCCCGACATGTTTCGCCGTACCGTGGCCGCGCTGCAAAACTGGCTGCCGGATGCGCGCCGCGAAACGGTGCGCGGCGCGTCGCACGGAATGAATCTCGCGCATCCGTCGGCGTTCAATCGCTACGTCGACGAATTCATTCGTTCAGTGAGCGACAAGTGAACGACCAATGAGCGCAATGAACCCGTAATAAACGTGCAATCAATGCACGACGACGCCGTGCCGGGTGGCTCGCGCTCGCGGCGATGATCCGCGGGCTGGCTCGACCCCGGCGACGCATCAAACGCTCGACCTCATGCCTTACGATGCGCGTCTTTATCGAGCGCGCGTTCCGCCGCTTCGCCCACAAGCCCGTGGTAGTACAGATGCACGCCGATCGCGAGCGAGTCGTTGCGAATTTCGTGGAAGGCTTTCCACGCTTTCACGGGATCTTTGAACAGCAGATAGTGCGCTTCCTGCGCGATCAGATCCGCGACTTCATGCAGGCCGTGACCGTGCAACACGTTCACGAGCGTATCGAGGCTGCGATGCGTGCGCGCGTCGGTGCGCGGGTAGAGCATATGCAACACCGCCACGTCCTGCGTCTTCAGCGCCGCCGACAACGCGACGACGATGTCCTGGTGATTCAGCGCGGTGACGATGTTCTCGTCGGTGTGGACGTGATCCGGAAACAGCGTTTCGAGAGAGGCGTTCATGTGGTCGTTCCTGTTCTTTTGGCTGATTAAAAAGGCCCGCCGTAGAACGGCGGGCCAAACACAGCGATGTGTTCGCAGGGGAAGCAAAACACGAGTGCAGTATCGCAGATGCACCCGCGCCTCCGCAGCCTGACTGCCGCAAAACATTGTTGCAATAAGCGCTCAACTTTCATTTAGCTGGCAGTGTGTGCAGGCGCCGCGCAGCCGGTTTGCTCGCGCCGCGCCGGTGCGGGTTTCCCGGCGACGTCAAGCCTTGTAAGAGGAAACGCCGGCAACGAATGTTGCGCCAGCCGAGATGCATTGTTGCGGTCAATCGTCGCAATTCGAGGGCCGCTGGACCTTAAAATGCCAAGCGGAGCCTGAGCATGCCAAAGCGCCTTTGACGATCGAGCATGCCGGCACGTGTGCGATGTGAAAGTAAAAGGAACGTGTAGATGAACTCGAAGACACACGCAACGCTGAGCTTTTCCGACAGCGACCAAACCATTGATCTGCCGATTTATCAGGGCACGCTCGGACCGGATGTGATCGATATCCGCAAGCTGTATGGCCAGACCGGCAAGTTCACGTATGACCCGGGTTTCATGTCCACGGCGGCATGCAACTCCGAAATTACCTATATCGACGGCGACAAAGGCGAGCTGCTGTACCGCGGTTACCCGATCGACAATCTGGCGCAGAACGCCGACTTCCTTGAAACCTGCTACCTGCTGCTGAAGGGCGAATTGCCGGATGCGAAGCAGAAGGAAGAGTTCGTCAAGACCGTTACGCAGCATACGATGGTGCACGACCAGATGCACTTCTTCTTCCGCGGCTTCCGTCGCGACGCGCATCCGATGGCGATTCTGGTCGCCGCGGTCGGCGCGCTGTCGGCGTTCTATCACGACTCGCTCGACATCAATAATCCGCTGCACCGTGAAATCTCCGCGATCCGCATGATCGCGAAGCTGCCGACGCTGGTGGCCATGGCGTACAAGTACACCGTGGGTCAGCCGTTCGTTTTTCCGAAGAACGACCTGTCGTACAGCGCGAATTTCATGCGCATGATGTTCGCGAACCCGGCCGAAGAGTACAAGGTCAACGACGTGCTGGTGCGGGCACTGGACCGTATCCTGATCCTGCATGCGGACCACGAGCAGAATGCATCGACCTCGACCGTGCGTCTCGCCGGTTCGTCGGGTGCGAATCCGTTCGCGTGTATTGCAGCAGGTATCGCGTGTCTGTGGGGCCCGGCGCATGGCGGCGCGAATGAAGCGGCGCTGAACATGCTGGAAGAAATCGGCTCGGTCGACAACATCCCCGAGTTCATCGCGAAGGTGAAGGACAAGGATTCCGGCGTAAAGCTGATGGGCTTCGGCCACCGCGTCTACAAGAACTACGACCCGCGTGCGAAGCTGATGCGCGAAACCTGCCACGAAGTGCTGGAAGAGCTGGGCCTGCACGACGACCCGCTGTTCAAGCTCGCCATGGCGCTCGAAAAAATCGCGCTGGAAGATGACTACTTCGTGTCGCGCAAGCTGTACCCGAACGTCGACTTCTACTCGGGTATCGTGCAGCGCGCGCTGGGCATTCCGACGGCCATGTTCACGTGTATCTTCGCGATGGCGCGCACGGTCGGCTGGATTGCGCAGTGGAACGAAATGATCGCCGATCCGGAACAGAAGATCGGTCGTCCGCGTCAGCTTTTCGTCGGCGAATCGCAACGCGAAGCCGCGCCGCTGGCGAAGCGCTAAAGCGTCGCGGCGGCCACCCGCCCGACGCCCGCGCGGCGCTCTCACGAGGAGCGCCGCGCCATCGCTCTGCACGTCCTGTGCCACTGAAAAAAAACCGAAACTCCTCTGTGATAAGTTCGTCTGACGCGGACAGACCCTCTACAATCGGAAGCGACTCAGGTAGCAACCGGATGTAGACCGAACGCAAAAGCGTGAACGCAGCAGCGAACCCATAGGAGTGACCCTGATGCAGCAGCCAGAAGCCCTCGGCGGCCTTTCGGGCGGAATCGATCACCGCGAACCCGAGCCGGACGGCGTATTCATCCCGACAGAAAACCTCAATGTCGCCAGCGCCACTCAGCACGTGCTGAAGTCGGGCGACACCTTCATCGTCAACGATCCGCTCGGCGATATCACCGGCCACGACGACGGCCTGTTCGTCAACGACACACGTGTTCTCTCGCAACTGCGTCTCACCTTCGGGGGACGCGCGCCGTCGCTGTTATCGGGCAGCGTCAGCAGCGACAACACGTCGTTCACCGCGCATCTGACCAACCGTCCATTGCCACCGCTCGGCGGCGACAGCACGCCCGAAGGCGTGATCCACGTCGAGCGCGTGCGGGTGCTGTCGGGCACCGTGCTCAACGAAGCCATCGAACTCACCAACTACGGCACGAGCGACGCGGTGGTGCCGCTGTCCATCTCGTTCGCCAGCGACTTCCGCGACATGTTCGAAGTGCGCGGCCTGAAGCGCGACAAGCAGGGCCGTGTCGAACCGGCGCGCGTCGAGAATCGGGAAGTGCTGCTCGGCTATGTGGGCCTCGATGACGTGGCGCGCAATGTGCAGATTGCTTTCTCGCCGGAACCGGACAAACTTTTCGCCAACCGCGCCGACTACACTGTCAAGCTGCCGGCCCAGGCCTGCGTGTCGATCTATCTGTCGGTGTCGGTGCAGGTCGTCGCGCAGTCGGACAAACCCAGCGCCGGTGTCTCGCAGCCCACGCATGCGTTGAGCGAAGCGCACCTGTCGCAGATCGACGCGGAGCGCCCGCGTGTCGGCCGCGCTGCCGTGCGTGCCGCGCTCGTCGACGCTCACCTCGTGATGCGCGAGCGCCGCCGCGCCACCGCGCGCGTGCGTTCCAGCAATCCGCTTTTCAATGCATGGATCGACCGCTCGCTCGCCGACCTTGGCCTGCTGACCACGGACCTCGTGACCGGCCCGTATCCGTACGCCGGCATTCCGTGGTTCTCCACGCCGTTCGGCCGCGACGCCGTTATCACGTCGCTGCAGACGCTGTGGCTGCAGCCGCAGTTGGCCGCGGGCGTGCTGCGCTTTCTCGCCGAACATCAGGCGCGTGAGAACTCGCCGTTTCGCGACGCCGCGCCCGGCAAGATCATGCATGAGATGCGCAAAGGCGAAATGGCCGCCACCGGCGAAGTGCCGTTCGCGCTCTATTACGGCGGTGTCGACACCACGCCGTTGTTCATCGTGCTGGCGGGCGCCTATGCAGCGCGCACGGCCGACCTCGCGTTGATCGACGAATTGTGGCCGGCGCTAGAGCGCGCGGCGCAGTGGGTCGCGGGCGTGTGCGACAAGAATCGCTTTGGCCTGCTGGACTATCAGCGCGAATCTGACGGCGGTCTGGCGAATCAAGGCTGGAAAGACAGCCATGATTCCGTCTTTCACGCCGACGGCCGCTTCCCGGACGGCCCGATTGCGCTCGTCGAAGTACAGGCCTATGCGAGCGCCGCCTTCGACACCATGGCCCACTTCGCGAAGCTGCGCGGCTTGCACGACTCGGCGGCCCAATATAGCGAGCGGGCGAAGAAAATCCGTCAGTGCGTCGAAGAAAAGTACTGGATGAAAGAGGCCGGCTTCTACGGCATCGCGCTCGACGGCCACGGCGAATTGTGTCGCGTGATGGCGTCGAACGCCGGTCACTTGCTGGCCTTCGGTTTGCCTTCACGCGAGCGCGGCGAATCGGTGGTGCGCGCGCTCGAATCCACGCTGTTCCACACCGGTTGGGGCGTGCGCACGCTGGCCGCGAGCCAGTCGCGTTTCAACCCCATGGCGTATCACAACGGCTCGGTCTGGCCGCACGACAACGCGCTCTGCGCGCGCGGCCTGTCGCGCTACGGCGGCAAGGCGGCGGCCGTGCGGCTCTTGCAAGCGCTGTTTCAGGCAGCGGTCAATTTCGACATGCGCCTGCCCGAACTCTTCTGCGGCTTCCCACGGCGGCGCGGCGAGCCGCCTACCGCCTATCCGGTCGCCTGTCTGCCGCAGGCATGGGCAGCGGGTTCGCCGTTCATGATGCTCGAAGCGTGTCTGGGCATCACGATCGACGCCGAGCGGCGCGAAGTGCTGATCGAACAGCCGATGCTGCCCGAAGGCATCGACTGGCTCGAAGTGGGCGATTTGCGGGTGGGCGACGCCTCGGTGTCGATCACGTTCCGCCGCATCGGCGACAAGGTCGTCGCCTCGGCGGAGCAGGGCGACGTGCGAGTGGTCGCGCTTCTTTAAACAAGCGTCGAAAGCACGCTGGAACTGCTGTTGGATGCGAGGTGCCGGGTGGTAACATTTGTTGTCATCCTTATCGACCGTTCGCCCGGTACATCCGCATGCCAGACAGTTTCGACCAGCTCGCCGCCCTGATCCGGGCGCGCTTTTCCGAACTGAGTCCGCAGTTTCAGATGGGAGCGGGTTTCCTGCTCGACCATCCCGACGAGGTTGCGGTCTCGTCCATGCGCAAAGTGGCGGAACGGGCGCAGGTGCAACCGGCTTCGCTGGTGCGCCTGTCGCAGCAACTCGGTTTCCCCGGTTGGAACGAATTGCGCAACCTGTTCGTCGCGCGCGTGCGCACGCGGCCCGAGCCGCTTACGAGCCGCGCGCGTTCGCTCGTCAAATCGAAAGACGCACTGGCGAACGATCTACTCGTCGCTCAACAACACAATCTCGAGGTCACCGCCGCGCATAACGGCCGTGTAATCGTGGAAGCCGCGCGTCTGTTGCGGCGCGCGCCGCATGTGCACGTGGCCGGCTTCCGCTCCTGTTACGCGGTCGCATTCGGCCTCGTGTACGGTTACCGGCTGTTCCGTTCCTCGGTGTCCTTGCTCAACGGTGAAGCCGGCACGCTGGAAATGCAGTTGCGCACGATCGAGCGCGACAGCGCGACCATCGTGATCAGCTTCGCGCCGTACTCGGTGGAAGCCGCGCGCGTAGCTGAAGCCGCGCTCGAAAAGGGCAGCAAGCTGATTGCCATCACCGACAGCGCCGTATCGCCGATCGCCTTGAACGCCGACAAGGTGCTGATCTTTTCACACGAGAGTCCGTCGTTCTTTCCGTCGCTGGTGGCGGCTACGGCGTTGGCCGAGTCGCTGGTCGCGCATCTGCTTGCGCTGGAAGGCGCGGATGCGGTCGAACAACTCGCCATCGCCGAGCAGTCGCTGCACGCGAAAGGCGCGTACGTGCCTTGAACATTCCCGTCTGGATCGAGCGCAGATCGTGCGCGACGCAGCTCCGCTCCATCTGGTTCGGCGTCGCGCCGTTTGACAACAAATGTTGTTTTAACGTATAAATACGTACCGATTGTTGAATGGGTGCGAATGGTGGCGTCGAAGCAGGGTTTGAGTCTTTTGCAGGTGAGCGGCGGGCCGTATGACATCGGCTACCAGTTGGGTGAGTTCGCGCGTCCGGTTTTCGGCGACTACATGAAACAGAGCGGCGCATGGCAGGCGGTTCGGCGCTGGCGCGGCACTCCGTTCGTGCGGGAACTGCGCGACGCGGCGCAGGCGCATTTCCCGGCGCTGCTCGCTGAACTCGACGGCATGGCGGCGGGCCTCGGCTGGCCGGCGGAAGACGTGTTTCTCTGGAACTGCCGCGGCGAACTGATTCACAACGCGCCGGACGGTTGCACCACGTTGGCGGCGGTCGTTGGCGACACGCGCTTCATCGCGCATAACGAAGACGGCGATCCGTTTCTGCGCGAGCGTTGCGCGCTGGTCGAGGTTCAGCCGGCCGGCAAGCCTGGCTTCGTGAGTTTCTATTACCCCGGATCGCTGCCGGGGCACACCTTTGCCGCGAGCCGCGCCGGCGTCGTCCAGGCGATCAACAATTTGCGCATTCGCACGCCCGTTGCCGGCGTGCCGCGCATGATCCTCGCGCGTGCCGTACTCGATGCGGCTTCGCTCGACGAAGCGTTGCACATTCTGCGCGACACGCCGGCCGCGAGCGGCTTTCATCACACGCTCGGCTGTGCGGGCGACGCGCGCATCTTCAGCGTCGAAGCAAGCGCGCAGCGATGCTCCGTGCAAACCGTGCCGCATCTCTACGGCCACGCGAACCACATGATTCATCGCGGCTGCGAAGCCGAAGCGCAAATCGTCACGGATTCCTCGCGAGACCGTCAATTGCGCGTGGAGGCCTTGTTGCCCGCGATCGCCCACCCGTTGCAACCCGCCGCCTTGCTCGACGTCTTACACGATCGCGCGCCCTCGGGCTTGCCGATCTACCGCGACGATCCGCTCGATCCGGACGACGAAAACACGCTCGCCACCGCGCTCTTCGACATCGGCATTGCCGGTGTGTCGATGAAAGTTTACCGGCAAGGGCAGTGCGCATTCGACACCTTCATCGCCCGCACGGCATCTGAACAAGCCGGCGCCTAAGCGCTTGCCGAAACCACAGGAACCGAACACCATGACCACCGTATTTCATCGCTCGCCGAAACAGTCGCTGCCGGTCGCCGTCGCGGGCGACGGCATCGAGATCATCGATTCCACCGGCAAGCGCTATATCGACGCGTCCGGCGGCGCCGCCGTCTCGTGTCTCGGCCATAGCAACCAGCGCGTGATCGACGCGATCAAACGGCAGTCGCAGCAGTTGCCGTACGCGCACACGTCGTTCTTCACCACCGCGCCCGCCGAAGAACTTGCCGACCGCCTGGTGGCGAGCGCGCCGCAAGGGCTCGAACATGTGTACTTCGTGTCCGGCGGATCGGAGGCGATCGAGGCGGCGCTGAAACTCGCGCGCCAGTATTTCGTGGAGAAGGGCGAGCCGCAGCGCCGCCATTTCATCGCGCGTCGCCAGAGCTATCACGGCAATACGCTGGGCGCGCTGGCGATCGGCGGCAATGCGTGGCGCCGCGAGCCGTTCCTGCCGATCCTGATCGAAGCGCATCACGTGAGTCCGTGTTACGCGTACCGCGAGCAACGTGCCGACGAAACCGAAGAGGGCTTCGCGCAGCGTCTCTCCGACGAACTGGAGCAGAAGATTCTGGAACTCGGCGCGGACACGGTCGCCGCCTTCGTGGCGGAAACCGTGGTCGGCGCGACGGCCGGCGCCGTGCCGCCGGTGCGCGAGTACTTCCGCAAGATTCGCGCGGTGTGCGATCGCTACGGCGTCCTGCTGATTCTCGACGAGATCATGTCGGGCATGGGCCGCACCGGCTACCTGTATGCCTGCGAGGAAGACGGCGTCGCGCCTGATATCCTGACCATCGCCAAAGGGCTCGGCGCCGGCTATCAACCGATCGGCGCGACGCTCGTGAGCGAGCGGATTTATCAGGCGATCGTCGGCGGCTCGGGGTTCTTTCAGCATGGCCATACCTACATCGGCCACGCCACCGCCTGCGCGGCGGCGCTCGAAGTGCAACGCGTGATCGAGGAAGACAAGCTGTTGCCCAACGTGCTGGCGCGCGGCGAACAGTTGCGTGGCCGGTTGCGCGAGCACTATGCGCAACATCCGCATATCGGCGACGTGCGCGGACGGGGGCTGTTCGTCGGCGTCGAACTGGTCAAGGACCGCGCCAGCAAAACGCCGTTCGACGCCGGCCTCAAGCTGCACGCGGCAATCCGGCGCGAGGCGTTCGCGCGTGGTTTGATGGTGTATCCCATGGGCGGCACGGTCGACGGCCAGATCGGCGATCATGTGCTGCTGGCGCCGCCGTTCATCTGCACCGAGCGCGACATCGACGAAATCGTCAGCCGGTTCACGGATGCGGTCAGCGGCGCGCTGTTGTCCGCCATCTGAGACCTACGACACCACCACGACTTGCGAGAACGATGATGACCGAGCGTTTGCCCCACTTCGACCTGTCCGACGCCACGCACGAACAGAGAACGGTGCTCGACGAAATTCTGTCCGGCCCGCGCGGCAATCTGAACGGGCCGTTCCTTGGCTGGATTCATAGCCCGGAACTGGCTCAGCAGGCGCAGCGCCTGGGCGCGTTCTGCCGCTATCGGACGGGTTTGCCGCTGCGCCTGTCGGAGCTGGCGATCCTGGTGACCGCGGCGCGCTGGCAGGCGCAGGCGGAGTGGTACATCCACTATCCGATCGCGCTGCAAGCCGGCGTGTCCGAAGCGGATGCCGAAACGATTCGCCAGGGAGAGCGCCCGGATTTCGCGGACGCCGACGACGCGTTGATTCACGACTTCGCGAGCGAGCTGTACGACACGAAGCGCGTTTCGGACGCAATCTATGCGAAGGCGGTCGAACGCTTCGGGCATCAGGTGGTGATCAATCTGGTGGGCCTGCTCGGCTATTACGCATTGGTGGCAATGACGCTGAACGTGTTCGGCATGCGCGCGGTGGGGCAGGAGAGCTTGCCGTTCGCTGAGTAGTGCGGGCGGCATGGCGGCGCAGCTGTGCGATTGGCGATTGCGTGGGCGGGCGGTGCGGGAGCGGACTGGGGCGCGGCCCGCAATGGCGTAATCAGTCTTGATGCGCGGCCAGCTTCGGCATCGAACGCCGCCTCCTTTACAACGCATTCGCCCAACTTTCCGCCACGCAATACAAAGCAAAGCGCCCCGTTGCGAACTTCGCAATGGGGCGCTTTTTCTTTTTTGCTGCGACACCGCCAACCGCGGTTTACCGGCTTACTGACCGCGATACGTCGAGAACAGGCGTTGCTGCACGGAGTCCCGCGCGCCGGCATCCGACGAAGCTGCCTTCACGCCGCCGACGTCCTGCGAGCCCTGCGCCTCGGCGGCCACTGTCGTAGCGTTTTGCGGCACGGCCTTCGGATAGTCGGTGTCGTTCTGATTCAGAAGGCCCGCTTTTTGCGCGGCAACCAGCTCAGCGCGCACTTGTGCGCGGGTCACCGGACCATTGGCCTGCTGGGCGAACGAAACAGCCGGGACGATAAGCGCGGATGCAATAACGACTGCGGAAAAAAGCGATTTCATGATGACCTCCTGGATTCGATTGTTGATGTGATCGGTTCAATGCTGCGGTGCCGATCCGTTGAAACCAGTCTATTTCCTACGAGGTCAGTGAAAAAGCGGCTTTCGGAGGAAAGATTATTACTGTTATCGAGATAATTGCTGGGATGGCTTCTCTTTTGATCGATTGCCGGCGTCGTCACGACGCTGGCACACGGAAGCGCCTATGATGAAGTTCGGTCCACGCCCGCGCCCGCAGTGGTGCGCGACACTCGCGACCGATGCCGAAACCGCAAATCCTGGGCTGGACCGTTGCGGTGGGCATCAGATTCGGTCGTATTGCGCGCGAAGCAGGCACAAACAGGAGAGAGCGATGAAGCGCAAGGCATCAGCAGTCTGGCAAGGCGGCCTGCAAGACGGCAAGGGCTCGATTTCCACCGACAGCGGCGTCCTCAAGGAGACCCAATACTCGTTTTCGACACGCTTCGCGGACGGCATCGGCACGAACCCGGAAGAGCTGATTGCGGCTGCGCATGCGGGATGTTTCTCGATGGCGCTGTCGGCGGAACTGGGCAAGGCCGGCATCACGCCCGAGCGCATCGGCACGACGGCCACCGTCACGCTCGATAAGGACGGCGGCGGTTTCGCGATCACCGCGGTGCATCTCGACGTGGCCGTGAAAATCCCCGGCGGCGACAAAGCCGCCTTCGAGAAGGCGACCGCCGACGCCAAGGCCGGTTGTCCGGTGTCGAAAGTGCTGAACGCCACGATCACGATGGACGCGAAGCTCGAAACCTGAGTCGAGTTTTTGCTGGTGATCTGGCAGCGATTAAACCGGCGCACGGGTCAAGCCCGGCGCCGGTTTTTGTGTACTCGCCTTGGTTAGAGATGCCGATGCCGCTACAACTGCGCCTTCTTGCAGCGCGATGAAACCGGCTTGGCGCGAAGACGAGGCCACTCGATTCGGCCCGGTCAGACAAGGCTCATCTAAGCGTTTTCCCCTCGGCCTGCTGAACGGTATGAATTGCAGCGGGCGTCCCTTTGACCCGGCTTCTCACGAGCTTGTCGAGGTCGAAAGTGGAAGTCTTGCCGACGCTCGGCAGACAATCGCGTACCCATGTGTCCGCCGTGGCATGGCCCGCGTGTCGCAAGGCTCGGAAGAATTCGATGGAGGGCGTGTTCTTCGATGCCGCGCCGATCTCGTCCATGAAGCGGTCGGCGCGAATCACGTGAAAGCGCTTGGACGTGTAGGCCTTTCCGCGGTGAACGAGGCCGGGGTTTTCAGCGGCGAGTTCGTTGATCAACTGGATCTGACGGACTTCCGTGACCCACGACGCGCCGAAGCTGACTTCGTTGATCCGGTTGTTGATCTCGCTGGGGCGCTCAGGCGGGCCATGTTTCGTACAGAGCGGATCGATGAGAACGCTCAGAATGTCGTCGACCCACTCGACGAGCGGCGCGAGCGCCGGATTGGCCATGTACCCGCCGTCCCAATAGAATTCGCCGCCTATTTGCACCGCCTCGAAGAGCGTGGGAAAGCATGCGGAGGCCATCAGCGCCTTCGCCGAAATTTCGCCGGGTTCGAAGATGCGCAATGCGGTCAGGTTGACGTTGGTCGCCGCCACGTAGAGCCTGGGCACGGCGCCCTTCGGGTCATTGACGACCCCGAAGTCCGGAATCACGGTTTCCATGATCGAGCCAAGGGAATTGGTCAGCCATGGCATCGCATACGGAGAGGCAAACGGCTGGAGCATGCTTTGCGCGAGTATCGCGGGATTGAGATCGACATTCCAGCGCTCGGGAGACTTCAGCAGATCCTTGGGGAAGTTAAAGAACGGCTGCCACTTCGAACTGGCGCCGACCAGCGTCCAGAGTTGTTCGAGCGACCGTTTGGCATCGGTCGGACTTCTGCTTAGGCCGTATGTGCAGGCCGCGGCGTTGAGCGCTCCGCCGCTCGCGCCGCTGATCGCGACAATCGAAAGTGTCCCGCGCTCGACTTCGTCCAGCAGCCGGTCGAGTACACCCCACGTGAACGCCGCGTGCGCGCCGCCGCCCTGGAGGGCAAGACCGATCGTGGGAATGTCTTTTGTCGTTGCCATTCTGACCTCCGTTGTGCGGTCGCCCAGCAGTCGTCGAACTCATAGGGGAAAACGAAAGTGCCGACGCGGTTTTAACCGTTGTACTGCACTGCACGATTTTCCGCTATGCCGCCGGCGCTCCGCGCCTTCGTGCTTTCGTGCCGCGCCCTACGGAAACTCGTCTTGCTTTATTGAACGGTTAGTCATAATATCCACTGCATGAAGCAATCAGGCGATTCGAAACAATCCGCGAAGAAAGCCGGCGAGGTCTGCTCTCGGGGCCGGCCGCGCGAGTTCGACACGGACACGGTATTGGCGAGCGCGAGCCAGGTGTTCTGGAACCACGGCTACCACGCCACCTCGATCGACGACCTGTGCAAAGCCACCGGCCTGTTGCGCGGCAGTCTTTACGGCGTATTCGGCGACAAGCACGGCATCATGCTGGCCGCGCTGGATCACTACGCGGAAGGGTCGGTCGCGCGGCTCGCCGAGCGGCTGAATGCGCCGGTGCCGCCGGAAGAGGCGCTGCGCAACGCTTTGCTGCATTACGCGCGGGTCGCGTGCGCGCTGACCGGCGAACGCAGCTGCCTCATCACCAACACCACGCTGGAAATGCAGCCCGGCGACGAAGAACTGCGCACGCGCGTCGCCGCGATTCAGCGCCGCATGGCCACGCTGCTGGCGGCGTCGGTGATTCGCGGCCAGGCGAGCGGCGCGTTCAACTCCACACTCGACGAAAAAGCCGTCGGCGATTTCCTCCTCTGCGTGATGCAAGGTCTGCGCGTGCTGGGGCGGGTCGCTCATCAGGAAGATGCGCTGACAGGAATCGTGGACGTCGCCATGCGCGCGCTCGTCTAAATTTTTTTGCCGAATTTTTGAACGATCAGTCATGAACAGCGAAGCGATCAAGTCCGCTCCGGCGGCATTCGTTGGACCCCAAGGCGCCGCAGCTTCAGCGGTGACCTGTCCTGGCGCCGCGGCCGCGAGCATGGCAACGGGCGTGGCAACTGACGTGGTAGCAGCGGTCGACAAGGCTCAGCCGCGTTTCGAACGGCAGGGCCTTGCGCTGGCGGTGCTGTTCGTCGGCGCGTTCCTCGCACCGCTCGATTACTTCATCGTCAATCTCGCGCTGCCCTCGATTCACACCGGCCTGAACGCCAGCGACGCACAATTGCAACTCGTCGTTTCCGCCTATGCGTCGGCGTACGCGGTGCTGCTGATCACGGGCGGGCGGCTCGGCGACCTGTTCGGCCGCCGCCGCATGTTCATGACGGGCATGGCGGCGTTCGTAGTCGCCTCGGCGCTATGCGGCTTCGCGACCAGCGGACACATGCTGGTGATTTCGCGGATCGTGCAGGGTATCGCGGCCGCCGTGATGGCGCCGCAGGTGCTCGCGACGATTCGCGCGGTCGTGCCGCTGCATCAGCAGACCAAGGTGATGAGCCTGTATGGCTTCGTGTTCGGCTTGTCGTCGATCGTCGGCCAATTGGGCGGTGGTGCGCTGATCACGTATCACCCGTTCGGGCTCGACTGGCGCATCATCTTTCTGATCAACATTCCGATCGGTATTGCCGCGTTTGTCGGCACGTGGAAGTTCGTGCCGGAGAATCAGCCGGCCACCCGCACCGGCATCGACGTGAAGGGCGTGGCGCTGCTGTCCGCCGTGCTGCTGCTGGTCATCTACCCGATGACGCACGGCCGTGAAGCCGGCTGGCCGGCGTGGACCTTCGTGATGTTCGCGCTTGCCGTCCCGGCATTCGCGCTCTTCGTGATGACCGAGCAGCGCGTCGAGCGCGGCGGCGGCCATCCGCTGGTGGACCTGCAATTGTTCCGCAACCGGGCCTTCGCGTTAGGGCTTGTGCTCGCGTTCCTGTTCTACTGCAATAGCGCGTTTTTCCTGACCTACGGGATCTTCCTGCAAACCGGTTTGCACTGGACGCCGCTCGCATCCGGCATGGCGATCATGCCGTTCGCGATCGGTTTCGTGGTCGGGCCGCTGACCTCGCCGGCGGTGGTCAAGCGCATCGGCGGCCATGTGCTCACGCTCGGTTTTTCGATGATGACGGTCGGCTTCACGGTCACCGGCTGGTCCGCCACCCAGTCGGCCACCCCGGATCTGCTGTTCTATTGCGGACTGGTGTGCGCGGGCGTCGGACATGGTTTGCTGCTGCCGTCGATCATGCGCATCGTGTTACTGGAGGTCGTGCCGGAGAAGGCCGGGCTTGCTTCAGGCGTGGTGTCGTCGACGCTGCAGATCGGCTCCGCATTCGGCACGGCGGCTATCAGCGGCGCGTTCTTCGGCGCGATCGGCGGCCGCGCGGCACCGGGCGATTACGCGCACGCGTTCCAGGTCAGCCTCGCAATCAATGCACTGCTGATGTTCGTGTGCATTGGCCTGAGCGTGCTGCTCGTGCGGCATCAGCAAATCGCGCTGCGCCGCTCGGCGCAACCGGTTTGAAAATCCGGAAGCGGGAATCGTTTTCAACAAAGCTATCGGAAATTATTAGGCGTTTTTTTAAACAGGGCCGATTTTAAGCATGGCGCATTTACCGGTGAGTTAGTCATTCACAGGTAATTTCGCTTGTGGCGGCTCAGAATAAACCCTGAATGGTTCTGGTCGGGGCATTAGATATGACGAAAGACGTTCGTATTTTCTGCTGTCCGCCGGCAGTTCGCCGCTGTAAGTTTTGCGATCGTGCACTGCCGCATGAAGGGGCGGCCTGGCGGGGCATTGAAGGGTTTTCCCGGTTTTGCCCATCGATAGCCCGAGGGTGGAAGCAATTCCACCGTCGATGAAAACGGTATCAATAAAAAGCACTTGCGGCGATTAATTTCGATTGTTAATCTTGGCAAACTTTTTAGCGTTTTCCTTCAGCAGGTCTAAAGTCGAAAAACCCGGCGCAATGACTTAAATACCGCACAACGGTTCCGTAGGGGGATGAATATGCTGACCGCTACCATTGACGCATTCCAGACACCGCCAGCCGCCCAGTTCAATGTCGGCGACGTCGTCACATTGAAGGAAGGGGGCTCGCGCATGACGGTAACGTATGCAGGCCCAGTGGCGCTCAACCCCGGCGACTGGCTGATTTGCGAATGGTTCGACGAACACGGCGAATTGCGCCGCGAGATGTTTTCACCCGCGAGCGTGCGCACCGAGCCGCGCTCGATTCCCGCCGGTTCCGTTCTGTGGAACCGCATGAGCCGCGCGGCCTGAACAGCCCGCGTGGTCGGCCGGTGCTCCGGCCGGCCAGTCCGTTTTCTGCTTCATCCACGCCACGCCAGATTCACTTCTCCGAGCGATCCCGCGTGCTTGCGCGTCGTTGCACGCGCACCAGCAGCGCGGACGAAAACGCTCGCATCCTCACGAGCTTGCGCGTCTCCACGATCTCGCCGGCGATGTTCTTCGGCGGGTTTGGTTGCAACGCCCAATAGAGCGCGAGCAGCCAGCCGAACACGGTCCAGCCGAGGCATGCATTGAAGAGCGCGAGCGTCAGCACGTCATGACGCTTGCGCCGGTCCGCCACCAGGGCCGGCAGAAAATACAGCGCCAGTGCCAGCACCGCGGCGATGGCCTGCACGACGACGTTGCCCTCCATGAAGCGGCTCCCGATACGCGACCTATGCCGCAATTGTCGCGCGATTGTTTTGTTTGCGTAAGCTCGCCGCAAAGGTTGCATGCCGTTCGTGAGACGGCTGCGACGGGCAGTCGCCCTGGTCGTTCACCAAGCCGATGC
Source organism: Paraburkholderia sp. NPDC080076 (assembly GCF_050281145.1). Lineage (NCBI taxonomy): Bacteria > Pseudomonadati > Pseudomonadota > Betaproteobacteria > Burkholderiales > Burkholderiaceae > Paraburkholderia > Paraburkholderia sp. NPDC080076. Next base: position 1,179,224 of record NZ_JBNNWQ010000001.1, read on the forward strand.
GCGGCGAGGGGTTCAGCCAATCCCGCATCGGGTCTATCATGATCGTTTCGACAGAACAGATCCCCACGGACCGCCATCATGATCTCCGACGATACCCAGCAGGCCCAACGCATCAACCCCGAGACGCTACGCGAATTCGTGGACCGCAAGTGGAACGACGAGATCGTGCCCGCGCTGACGGACTACATCGCCGTGCCGGCCAAGAGTCCGGCGTTCGATCCCGAGTGGGTCAAGCACGGCTATCTGGAGCGCGTGATCACCGACGCGGCGCAATGGGCCGAACAGCAGCCGGTGCGCGGCCTGAAACTCGAAATCATTCGCTTGCCGGGCCGCACGCCGGTGATCTTCTTCGAGTCGGCGGCGACCCGTTCGGGCAGCGAGGAAACCATCGTGCTGTACGGCCATCTCGACAAGCAACCCGAGTTCGACGGCTGGCGCAACGACCTCGGGCCTTGGACGCCCAAGCTCGAGAACGACAAGCTCTACGGCCGCGGCGGCGCCGACGACGGCTACGCGATCTACGCGAGCATCACCGCACTTGCCGCGCTGGACGCGCAAGGCGTCGAGCGTCCGCGTTGCGTTGGTCTGATCGAAACCTGCGAGGAGTCGGGCAGCTACGATCTGCTGCCGTACGTCGATGCGCTGCGCGAGCGGCTCGGCAAGGTGGGTCTGGTCGTGTGCCTGGATTCGGGCGCGGGCAACTATGATCAACTGTGGCTCACCACGTCGTTGCGTGGACTGGTCGCCGGCGACCTCGAAGTGCAGGTGCTCGACGAAGGCATTCACTCGGGCGGCTATGGCGGCATCGCGCCGTCGAGCTTCCGCATCATGCGGCAACTGTTCGACCGTCTCGAAGACTCCGCCAACGGCACGCTATTGCCGAAGGGTTTTCACGTCGATATCCCGGCGGACCGTCTGCGTGAAGCGGAAGCCACCGCCCAGATTCTCGGCGACGACGTCTGGAAGAAGCTGCCGTGGGCCTGCGGCCAGGACGGCCGTCAGGTGCTGCCCACCACCACCGATCCGAAGGAGGCCTTGCTCAATTCGACGTGGCGTCCGTCGCTGTCGGTAACCGGCGCGGCCGGCTTGCCCGCGTTGGCCGATGCCGGCAACGTGCTGCGTCCGCGCACGGCGTTCAAGCTGTCGCTGCGTCTGCCGCCGATGATCGAGGCGGAGAAGGCCGTCGCCGAACTGAAGGCGCTGCTCGAACTGGATCCGCCGTACAACGCCAAGGTGACGTTCAAGCCTGACGCCGGCGCGGCAAGCGGCTGGAGCGCGCCCGACCTCGCCCCGTGGCTTGCCACGGCGCTCAACGACGCGTCGCGCCAGCACTACGGTGCCGACGTCGCCTACATGGGGCAGGGCGGCACCATCCCGCTCATGAACGTGTTGAAGGCGGGCTTCCCGAAATCACAGTTCATGGTGTGCGGCGTGCTCGGACCGAAGTCGAATGCGCACGGGCCGAACGAGTTCCTGCACGTGCCGTACGGCAAGAAGCTCACGGCCGCGGTCGCCGAGGTGATCGCCGCCGCGCCTTGAGCCATCTCTTCGACCGTCGTTTGCCCTGAACCCGTCACGTCCGCCGACACTGTGAATGACCGATAACTCGACCGCTCAACTCGCCACGCCCCGGATTCCGGCCGATCAATTGCATGCCTATGTGAGGGCGATCTGGGAAAAGGCGGGCAGCACGCCACGCGAAGCGGAGCTGGTCGCCGATCATCTGGTGGCGGCGAATCTGACCGGTCACGACTCGCATGGCGTGGGGATGATTCCGCGCTATGTGGCGTCGCTCGCCGACGGCGAGCTTCAGTTGAACCTGCATGCCGACGTGGTGAAAGACGCGGGCGCCGTGCTGACGGTCGAAGGCGGCCGAGGCTTCGGCCAGGTGGTGGCGTTCGAGGCCATGGAGCAGGGCATCGAGCGCGCCAAACGCATCGGCATCTGCGCGGTCGGCTTGCGCGGCGCACATCACATCGGGCGCATCGGTCATTGGGCCGAACAGTGCGCGCGTGCCGGTCTCGTGTCGTTCCATTTCGTCAACGTGGCGGGCGATCCGCTCGTCGCGCCGTTCGGCGGCGCCGACCGGCGCATTGGCACGAACCCGTTTTGCGCCGCTTATCCGCGGCCCGGCAAGCCGCCGCTCGTGCTCGACTTCGCGACCAGCACGGTCGCGTATGGCAAGACGCGCGTCGCCTATAACCAAGGCAAGCAGGTGCAACCCGGCGCGCTGATCGATCACGAGGGCCGCGCCACGCTCGAACCCAAAGTCATGCACGAAGCGCCGTTCGGTTCGCTGACGCCGTTCGGCGGGCATAAGGGCTTCGGGCTCGCGGCCCTGTGCGAGATCTTCGGCGGCGCGCTGTCGGGCGGCTTTACCACGCACTCGACCACGCTCGGCACGACCAACGCGATCATCAACTGCATGCTGTCGGTGATCATCGATCCGGCCGCGTTCGACGCGCCCGATGCGCAAGCCGAAGCCGACGCGTTCATCGACTGGGTGAAGGCCTCGCCGCTCGCATCGGGCGTCGACCGTATCTATGAGCCCGGCGAACCCGAGCGCGTGACGCGCGCGCAACGCGAGGCCGAGGGTATTCCCGTGGACGCGGCCACGTGGGCGCAGATTCTCGCCGCGGCGCTGGCCGTCGGGATGAGCGCGGAAGAAGCCGGCCACTGGTCCGCGCGTTTGCAATAAGACGCTGATGCAAAAGCGGCGCGCGGTGGGCCGCCCGCGTTTTATCATGCGAAGCGGATACACCGTCTGTTAGCCCACCAATCAGAGAAAAAACCATTCGTCGCTGATTATTTTCGATTGCATTTTCTAATCGGCGACTATTTCTTTCTTTTTTCGATCCGGCAAGAAATTCAATCCCGGCGCGGGCGCATATTGATTGCCGCCGCGTGCCTTTTTGTGGGTCAATTTTCGCCCATCTTCGGTGCGCAAGCGTTTGCGTGCGCGCCACATGCCATCGATCTTCCTCTTTCCCGCAGAGCGCCTGCTGGCGGGCTTTTGAACGCGGCTTGCATTCATCTGTTGGTTACCCCGCTCCCATCCGATTCCGGTCTGCTTTAGGCTCGCATTGCAATACCAGTGTTTAACCTTAAAAGGACCGTTCAAAATGAATCTGCATAACCACCACGCCTGCCGCCCGTTCCTCGAAGCCGGCAATCTTTCGCAAATTTCGGCTTACTACGAAGAAGGCCGCAACGTCATGTGGATGATGTTGCGGGCGCAGCCGCGTCCCTGTTTCAATCTCGATCTGGTCCATGACATCCTGGAACTCGCGCAGGCAGCACGAGAGTCGGGATTGCCGATCGATTTCTGGGTCACCGGTTCGTTGATTCCGACCATGTACAACGTCGGCGGCGATCTGGATTTCTTCGCGGATGCGATCCGCGCCGGCAAGCGTCAGGCGCTCATGGCTTATGCACGGGCTTGTGTGGATTGCGTGCATGCGGCGTCGCGAGGTTTCGACACGGGGGCGATTTCGATCGCGATGGTGGAAGGCACGGCACTCGGCGGGGGCTTCGAGGCCGCGCTCGCGCATCATTTCCTGCTCGCGCAGAACGACGCACGCATGGGCTTCCCGGAGATTGCGTTCAATCTGTTCCCGGGCATGGGCGGTTATTCACTGGTGGCGCGCAAGGCCGGCATGCGGCTCGCGGAGGAGCTGATCGGCGTCGGCGAATCGCACACGGCCGAATGGCACTACGGCAAAGGTCTGGTCGATCAGCTGTTCGAACCGGGCGAAGCCTATATGGCGACCCGTACTTTCATCGACACGCTCAAGCCGAAAATGAACGGCATCCGGGCGATGCTGCGGGCGCGCCAGCGCGTGCTGCAACTCTCGCGCGCCGAGCTGATGGAAATCACCGAGGATTGGGTCGACGCCGCCTTCACGATCGAGGAGAAGGATCTCGCCTTCATGGAGCGGCTGGTGATGCTGCAGAACCGCCGTACCTCGAACCTGCGCCAGACGGCCAGCGCGGCCAATTTCGGCTGAATTGACCTGGGTTCGAACACAATAAGCCGTAAAGGGGGGCGGTCCGGAAGCTCAGGCGATCAGCCTGAGCTTCTGTCTATCCTGCAACCAGCGTTCGAATTCAGCCGTCGGCATGGCCTGGCCGTACAGGAAGCCCTGCACGTAATCCACGCCCAAGCCCTTCATGAACACTTCTTCCGATTCGGTCTCGATCCCTTCGGCGACCACCTTGAAATTCAACTCCTGCGCGACGGCCACCATGGAGCGCACCAGTGCCTGCGCTTTGGTGTCGGCGTTGATCGAGCGCACGAAGCTGCGGTCGAGCTTGATGACGTCGAGCGGAATCCGGCCGAGCTGCGACAGCGACGAATAACCCGTGCCGAAATCGTCCAGATGAACCTGCGCGCCGAGCTGGCGGAACTGCTTGATCAGATCGATCGCGGCTGTTTCGTCTTCGATCAGGCAGCTCTCGGTCAGTTCGAGATCGATCAGGCAGGGATCGAGATTGGCGGCCTGCAGCGCCTCGCTGAAATGGCGGACCACGGCCGTATCGACCAGTTGCCGCGCCGATACGTTGATCGCGATGCGCAGGTTGTAGCCGTCCGCCTTCCATTTGGCGGCCTGTTTCGCGGCCGTTACCATGACCCAGCGACCGAGCACGCCGATCAGCCCGGACTCTTCCGCGTAACGGATGAACTCGGCGGGCATGATCTGCCCGCGCTCCGGCGAATTCCAGCGCACCAGCGCTTCGACGCCTTGCACCACGCCGGTGGCGAGCGACAGTTTCGGCTGGTAGTGCAGCGTCAGCTGGCCCTCTTCGAGGCCGCGCCGCAGGTTGGTGTCGAGCCACATGTACTCGGCGACCCGGCGGTTCATTTCCGGCGAGAACACGCGGTGCGTGCGCTTGCCTTCGTCCTTGGCGACGTACATGGCTGTGTCGGCCGAACGGATCAGCGACTCGAGGCTGTCGCCGTGTTCCGGATACAGCGCGATGCCGATCGAGCAGCCCGTGTAGACCTCCACGAGCCCGAGGGCGAACGGCGTGCGCATGCGCTCGAGAATGCGTTGCGCGGTGGTTTCGAGTTGGTGCGCCGTACCCTTGGCCGCGAGCACGATAAATTCATCACCGCCCAGGCGCGCGAGCGTATCGCCTTCATTCAGACACTCGCTGATGGCAGACGACACGTCGCGGATCAGGCGGTCGCCGAATACGTGGCCGTAGTGGTCGTTGACCTTCTTGAAGTTGTCCAGATCGAGGAACAGCACGCCGACCGCTTCGCCCGGCGCGGCGTCTTCGATGGCGGTGCGGATTTTGTCCTGGATCGCGTTGCGGTTCGCGAGCCCGGTGAGCGAGTCGGTGTTCGCCAGTTCGGTGAGGCGTTCCTGCGCGAGCCGTTCCTCGGTGATGTCGGTGCCTGAGCAGATCAGGAATTGCTCCTCGACGCCGCTGCCGCTGTGGACGAACTTGTTGCGGAACAGAAAGAGCCGTTCGCCATGCACCGTCTTGACGCGCCGCTCGACTTCGTACGACACGCCGCGATTGAAGAAGCCTGCAATGTTCTGGCTGGAGGCCGCGCCGTCTTCGGTGGACATGAACAACGCCCATACGTTGCGGCCGATGATGTTCTCTTCCTTGACGCCCGTGAGTTCTTCGGCAAGACGGTTGAAGCGTTGTATTCGGCCATGCCGGTCGACGATCACGACGACCGAATTCACCTCGGACACGACCTGCTCGGCGAACGAGAGGCCGTGAACCAGATCGCGGGCGACGGATTCGGTGTCGTCATAGGCCGAGGCGGTGCCGGCCCAGCTGTTGCTGCTAAGCTTTTTGCCGACCAGATGCAAACGCAGCGGTTCGCCGAACAGCCGCACGTCGAGGACGAGATGCGAGGTCACGCCGGTGAGGCAGCGGATTTGCGAGGCCTGCTGAGGATTCAGCGGAATGGCGACATTGGCCGGCACGTCGCCGGTGACGGGCGTGAGTTCTAGCGCGTTGCTGTCGTTCGACAGACGCCAGCATGGGCTGCTTGTGCCGAACTGGGCATAAAGCACCTGCTCGTGTTGGTCGTCGTTCATGAGATCCCCGGGCGGTGTGTGCCGGTGGCCGCCGTGAAGGCGGAGTCGGCAAACAGTCTTCATCATACTTAAGACTGTCCCCATTGTAGCGAAGCGATTGGAATTAGGGCTTATAAAGATTAACGGTCAGTAAGACTTCCATCTTTAGGGCTTTTTCAGGTGCTTTTTTACGCGCTCTTCCCCGCGCTCTTCCCGTCAGGCACAGGTGATTTACGGCAACCCGCGCCCATTCTAAACAGCTAAAACCGTCGCGCCAGCCACGCGCGAGCCTTTTCCCTTTCGACGGGAACCGCTTCCAGCGACGGTTCGAACCAGAAAGTCCCTGACACGAGCGTGGCCACTACAACGCCGTCGCGATACAGAATCCGGTTTCCCGTCACAGCGGGCACACGTTCGCCGACCAGCAAAGTGCCCGCGAGGTTCAACGGATCGGTCCCGGCGACACACACAAAAGCACCGTCGTTCGCATGCCGCCGCACTTCTCGCAGCACGGGAATCGCTTCGGGCAGAGCAAATTGTTCGCCGGCGAGACCATTCACGAAGCGCCCGCCGCGAATCACGCCACGCGCTTCGAGCCGCTGAAAAACCCGCAGCAGGTCTCGCCACGGCGGCAGCCACTCGGCCTCGCGTTCGAGCAGACGCCAGAACACCACTCCGTAACGGCGCAACAGCGTCAGCGCGACATGCTCCAGCACTTCGGGTGGGAACTGCCGGCGGCGCTCCGGCACGGTCTCTGATGCCGCAGCAGCGCTGGGCCGGCTGACCAGCGCCCAGCGTCCGGCGTCGTCCATGCCGCCGATCAGCGCACTCGAACGCGCGCGCCGGTTGCTGGAAAACGAGTTGCGTTTGGCGACGGGCTTCAGCAAGGCGCGCAAGCCGGCAAAACTGTCGGAATTCACGATCCCCGCGGCCACCAACTCGCCCAGCGCGCTCTCCAATTCCATACGCAATACGCGAACTTCGGCGAGCAATTCGTCGAAGAACATTGCGCCGTGTTGCACGAGCGTGTCATACACGCTTTGCGCGCGCGCCGACAACTCCGGTTGCTTCGACGGATCGAGCAACGCGCTCCACACGCGGACCTGTGCGCGTGGCAACAGCACGATCGGCGTACTGCGGACCGGCCCGGTGGCGCCACGCGCGCGTTCCGTCAGGCGGGTCCAGACTATCTTGCCGGCGCGGCATAGTTCGTCGAGCGAAGTATTCGCGTAGGCCTTCACGCGCGTGGGCAGAATGTCTTCCTCCCATGCGCCCGCCGCGGCCTGGTAGCCTTCGAGCTGTTCGAGGACCGCGGCCAGCGCGTCGCGCCCCTCGCTGCGCGTGTCCGGCGTCAGATGCTGCCACTCGAACAGAAAGCGCATGAAGTCGTGCCGTTCCACCGGCTCGATTTCGCGCCGCAGGCGTTTCACCGTGTAGCGGTGTATCCGCGCGAGCAGGTGCCGTTCGCACCATTCTTCCTCGGCGGCTTGCGGCGTGAAGCGGCCGCGCATCACGTAGCCTTCGGCTTCGAGGCGCGTGAGGCTCTGTTCGACCGATGCCGCCGGCAACTTCAGCGCTTCAGCGATCGCGCCGACCGGCAACGGGCCAAAACCGGTCAGGCGCGCACGGAGCACGTCGAGCAGGGCGTCGTCGGCGTTCCAGGTCTCCGTGTAGCCTTTCGGCGCGGCAACGGGCGGCGCCAAGCGGGCGTCGGGATAGAGCGATTGAAAACAGGTCAGGCGTTCGACAGGCAGCCACACGGCTGAGTCGCCGGCCAGTTGCAGGCGAGTGGCGCGGCCGGATTCGGCCAGCGACGCGAGCCATGCCGGCCAGCCTTCGTTGCGCCGCGCTTCGGCCTCGGTGATACAGGCGAGGCCGCTCAACGCTTCGTGCATCTCGTCGGCGTTGCGCGCCTGCGGCCATGCTTCGTCGCGCACGCTGTCGATGGCTTCGGCATCGAGCGCGCCGAGATCATCGGCGCTCGACGGGTCGGTCCAGCGGCGGTTCAGCACGGCTTGCGTGCGGCGCTCCTCGATTGGCGCGTCGTCGAGATAGGCGTACGGTTTGGCGTTGAGGATTTCGGCGGCGAGCGGCGAGGGCGCCGGCAAATCGCGCGCGACCAGTTGCACGTCGCCCTGTTCGATACGGCGCAGCAGCGCGAGCCAGCGTTCGCTGTCCATCGCGTCGTGTAAGCAGTCGTCGACGGTTTGGTTCACTAACGGATGATGCGGCAGCTCGCGTTCGCCGACGACGTTCTCCAGACACGCAGCCTGCTCGGGAAACACGTTCGCCAGCAAATCTTCGCTGCGCATGCGCTGCAATTGCGGTGCGGTTTTGCGCCCGCCGGTGTAACGCGGCAGACCGAGCGCGGTGGTCGCGTTCCAGCGCCAGCGCACGCCGAACAGCGGCGCATCGAGCAGCGCCTGAATCAGCAGATGCTCGGCGCTGTTCGAATGCAGATAGCGCCACACGTCGTCGAGCACGAAGGAATGGCTGCCGGTCAGCGACAGCACGATCGCGTCCTCGGTGGCCGCCGCTTGCAGCTCGAAGTTGAAGGTCCGGCAAAAGCGCTTGCGCAGCGCGAGGCCCCACGCGCGGTTGACCCGGCTGCCGAACGGCGCATGAATGACGAGCTGGGTGCCGCCGGATTCGTCGAAGAAACGTTCCATGACCAGCGTGTTTTGCGTGGGCAGCACGCTGAGCGCGGCGCGCGCGCGGGCAAGATAGTCGACGATCTGGCGGGCGGCGGCTTCGTCGAGATGGAGGTTGTCGACGAGCCAGTCGATCGCGTGGTCGATGCGGGCGGGGAGCGTTTCGACCTCGGTGCCGGTCGTGTCCGTCAAACCGGCCGCCGTTCCCACGCCATCTAGAAGACGCCCAATCTGTTCGCGCAATCGCGCGACGCCGAACGACAGTTCGTCGCTGCGCCCCGGCGCCTCGCCAAGCCAGAAAGGAATATTCGGCGGCTGGCCTTGCGCGTCCTCGACACGCACGCGCCCGCTTTCGATCCGCAGAATCCGGTACGACGCGTTGCCGAGTTGAAACACGTCGCCAGCCAGACTTTCGACGGCGAAATCCTCGTTGACGGTGCCGATATTGATCGCCTGCGGTTCGAGCACGACGGCATAGTCGGCGTTCTCGGGAATCGTGCCCCCCGACGTGACGGCGACCAGCTTGCCGCCGCGCCGGCCGCGCAGCGTGCCGCTCACGACGTCGCGATGAACATAGGCGCCGCGCGGACCGTTGCGGCTCGTGTAGCCTTCGGCGAGCATGCGCAGCACGGCGTCGTATTGTTCGCGTTCGAGGTCCGCGTACGGCGCCGCGCGCCGCATCAGCTCGAACAGCGCGTCCTCGCTCCATTCCGCGCTCGACACTTCCGCGACGATCTGCTGGGCGAGCACATCGAGCGGCGCGCGCGGAATCCACAGCGCGTCGAGTTCGCCGCGTCGCACGCAATCGAGCAGCGCGGCGCATTCGATCAGATCGTCGCGCGAATTCGGAAACAGCCTGCCTTTCGGCATGCCGCCCACGTGATGGCCCGAGCGTCCGACGCGTTGCAGGAACGGTGCGATCGCGCGCGGCGAACCCATCTGGCAGACCAGGTCGACGTCGCCGATATCGATGCCGAGTTCCAGCGAAGCGGTGGCGATCAGCACCCGCAAATCGCCGCGTTTCAGGCGCTGCTCGGCGTCGAAACGATGCTCCTTGGCGAGACTGCCGTGATGCGCGGCGACCACGTCCTTGCCCAGCCGCTCGGTCAGATGACGCGCGGCGCGCTCGGCCATGCGGCGCGTGTTGACGAAAATCAGCGTGGTCCGGTGCATCGCCACCAGCTCGGCGAGACGGTCGTAGACGCGCTCCCATACCTCGTTGGGCATCACCGCTTCGAGCGGCACGGGCGGGATTTCGAGCGCGAGGTCCCGTTCGCGGATATGACCCACGTCGATGATTGCGCAATCCGCGGGAATGCCGCTGTCGATGCTGCCGCCGCCCACCAGAAAGCGCGCGACCGCGCTTACCGGCTTTTGTGTCGCCGACAGGCCGATACGCGGCAAGCGCCGCTGGCATAGCGCGTCGAGCCGCTCGAGGCTGAGCGCGAGATGGCTGCCGCGCTTGCTGCCGGCGAGCGCGTGAATTTCGTCGACGATCACCGTGCGCACGGTCGAAAGCATGCGGCGGCCGGAGTCCGAACCGAGCAGCACGTAAAGCGATTCCGGTGTCGTCACGAGAATATGCGGCGCGCGCTTCTTCAACGCGTTGCGTTCCTGCTGCGTGGTGTCGCCGGTGCGCACGGCGGTGCGGATATCCAGCGGCGGCAAGCCGCTCGCGTCGAGTTCCGCGGCGATGCCTTGCAGCGGCAGTTGCAGATTGAGGCGGATGTCGTTGGAGAGCGCCTTCAGCGGCGACACGTAGACCACCAGCGTTTCGTCCGGCAATGCGCCGCCGCTGGCGAGGCCTTGCTGGACCAGATCGTCGAGCGCGGACAGGAAGGCGGTGAGCGTCTTGCCCGAACCCGTCGGCGCGGCCACCAGCGTGGAGCGGCCACGGCGAATCTGCGGCCACGCGGCGGCTTGCGCGGCGGTCGGCGCGGGGAAGGTCTTGAGGAACCAGCTCGCGACAGCCGGATGGAAATCGGCGAGCGCGCCGGCCGTCGAGAGCCCGATGGCGGGTGTCGCGACGGATGCATTGGCGGACGCCGCGCCCAAGGCGGCGGTAGTGGAAGCCGAAGTCATGCTCGCGTAGATGGGGGCGGGGCGTGCCATATCCAGAGGGCGCCTAAGGCAACCGGTTGCAAGGATCAGGAACCAGTCTGGCAGGTTTCCACGGGTTTTGCCGAGCGCTACAGATCGGCATTTATGTCGCAATGGAGAGCCTGCGCTACGGCAATTTTTGCCGCGGGGCACAGCTTGCCGCTCGCTCTGCCGGATTTTGCCAATTGCAGTACTCTCTACGCCTCACCCATCCACGAACCACGTTGGAGTCTCGACGATGCGATACAACCAGTTGGGCCGTACCGGTGTGTTTGTTTCAGAATTATGTTTGGGCACGATGACCTTCGGCGGCGGCGGGGGCATCTGGAAGCAGATCGGCGATCTGCAGCAGGGGGACGCGGAGCGGCTGGTCGGCCGGGCGCTCGACGCGGGCATCAATTTCATCGACACAGCCGACGTCTACTCGGAGGGCCTGTCCGAACAGATCACGGGCCAGGCGCTGAAGAACCTCAAGGTGCCGCGCGACAAAGTGGTGGTGGCCACCAAGGTCTTCGGCCAGACGGGCGAGTTTCCCAATGCGCGCGGCGCCTCGCGTTATCACATCATCGACGGTGTGAAGGCGAGCTTGAAGCGTCTGCAACTCGATCACGTCGACCTGTATCAGATCCACGGTTTCGATCCGGCCACGCCGATCGAGGAAACCATGCGCGCACTCGACACGCTGGTGCAGCACGGCCATGTTCGCTATGTGGGCGTGTCGAACTGGGCCGCGTGGCAGATCGTGAAAGCGCTCGGCATTTCCGAGCGCCTTGGGCTCGCGCGTTTCGAAACGCTGCAGGCGTATTACACGCTGGCGGGCCGCGACCTCGAACGGGAACTCGCGCCGATGCTGCACAGCGAAGGCCTCGGCCTGATGGTGTGGAGTCCGCTTGCGGGCGGCTTGCTGAGCGGCAAGTATGGACGTGAGCAGCAGGGCGAAACGGGCAGCCGCCGCACGACGTTCGATTTTCCGCCGGTCAATCGCGAGCGCGCTTATGACTGTATCGACGTGATGCGCGACATCGCCGAGGCAAAGCGAGTGTCGGTCGCGCAGATCGCGCTAGCGTGGCTGCTGCATCAACGGGTGGTGACCACGGTGATCGTCGGCGCGAAGAAGGTCGAGCAGCTCGACGACAATATCGCCGCGACGGGCGTTTCGCTCACCGCCGATGAGCTTGCGAAGCTCGATCAGGTCAGCACGCTGCCCGCGGAATATCCGGGCTGGATGCTGGAGCGGCAAGGTGAGCCACGCCGCAAGCAGCTTGAAGAGGCGCGGCATCCGGCGGCGTAGCGGCAGCCGTCAGCGAAGCCAACCGCAGCAAGCCGACGCCGGCTGGACACCGCGTGAGAACAGCACGGACTGTGAACGCGGTGCCTGGTCGTCGCATCCCCCCGGCGCGATTGGCGGAGCGGGCGCCTATGCGGCTGCGGCCGCATCCGCTGCGTCGGCTACTTAAGCGGCTCGCAGTGCGGCCGCTTATTCCGCCGCGCCTTGGGCTGCTTCAGCCGCCTGCGCCGTATAAGCCGCGGCGGCATCCATCGTGCGAGCCGAGTACACCATCGCGGCGCCCGCATTGATCGCGACCGCCACGCCCAGCGCTTCGGCGATTTCCTCGCGCGTCGCGCCATGCTTGAGCGCTTCGGCGGTGTGCACGGTAATACAGCCGTCACAACGCAGGCTGACCGCCGCCGCAAGCGCAATCAGTTCGCGCGTCTTGGCCCCGAGCAGGTCCTTCTTCTGGCCGGCGCTCGACAACGCCTGATAGCCCCTGACGGTGTCCGGCGACAGTTTGGCGATCTCGCCGATCCGGCCGAACAGTTCTTGACGGTAATCGATCCAGTTCAACATGGCAGTGCTCCTTGGTCTGTTGCGCGTCGGCGGGTGCCGGCGTCGTGAGACAAGTATTGCGCTGCGCCGCGATATCCTGAATACTCGATTCGCTCAACTTTTAGCGCGATCGTCTCATGGATACGCTCAGCCGACTGATCGACCTCGCCCGCCCGCAAGCCAGCCTCGATCTGCGTTGCCTGCTCTCGGGCGCTTTCGATATCGATCATGGCCGGGAGGAAGCGGGCATTGCGCCGTTCCACCTGGTGCTGGACGGCGCATGCGTCGTCGAAACCGCTGACGGCGCGCAGCGTGCATTGCACGCGGGCGACTTCATGCTATTTCCACGCGGCGCGGCGCATCGTGTGCGCGATGTGCAACGCTCGGCCGCCACTGCACCGGTGACGCAAGGCCATGACGGCATGCTGCCTTTACGGCGCAACGACGGCCATGACGGCGCCCACGTCCCCGCCGACCTCGATCTTCTGTGCGGCCGCTTTGTCTACTCGCCCGGTTCGTCGGCCTTGCTGCTGAACGCGTTGCCCGATCCGTTCCATGTCTCGCTCGGCGGCATGGAAACGCTGGACTCGTTGCAAACGGTGATTGCGCTGATGCGCAGCGAGGCCGAACGACGGCAGGCGGGCGCCCTCGCGATCGTCACCGCCTTGAGCAACGCGTTGCTCGCCATGGCGCTACGGGTGCACGGCGAGCAGAACGCATCGGCTTCAGGCGTGCTCGCGCTGCTGGCCGACGCGCGCCTTGGCGCTTCCGTGCAAGGCATGCTAAGCGCTCCCGAACGGGCGTGGACCATCGCCGAACTCGGCGAACTCGCCGCCATGTCGCGCGCGACTTACGCACGCCATTTCAACGAGCGCGCGGGCATGACGGTGATGGACTTTCTCACGCAGATCCGCATGACCATCGCGTGCGATCTACTGCGCCGCACGCAGCGCAGCGCGGCCGAGATCGGCGAGGCGGTCGGCTATCAATCGGAGGCCGCCTTCGGCAAGGCGTTTCAGCAAAGCGTCGGCATGCCGCCGGGACGCTACCGGCGTCGGCCGCAAGAGAACGATGGGGCGGAGAACTAGTTACGGTTTGCCCGGCTTGCCCGGTTTGCCGAACCAGCGCCGTTCGATCCATGACATCAGGAAGGCCACCAGCAGTGCGCAGATCGTGCCGAGCGTCACTTCGCCGAGACGCATGAGGGCTTTGTCCCACGCGGGACCCATGCCCGGCACCAACAGCATGATCGTCGCCGTAATGCCGCCCAGACGCGCCGCGCTGCCGACGTTCAGGACCCAGCACAGGGCGATCGCGACACCCACCGTGGCGGCATAGGCCGCGAAATAGCCCTCGCCGAACGTGGCGCCCACGAGTCCGCACAAGCCGCCGACCATCGCGCCAATGAATTGATCGCGCGACAGGTTGCGGGTGTCGACGTAGCTATGCTGGCTGACCGCGATGGCCGTAATGGCGGCCCAGAAGGTCTGCTCGGTATGCAGCAAGCGGCCGATGGCGACGGCGAGACTCGCGCCGGCGACCGCCTGCACGGCCATGAAGCCACCTTCGATCAGGCGCTCGCCGAGCGGCAACGACTTGAGAAAGGCAAACAGCGAGTTGGTGGCGCTCGCCCGTGCCGTGCGTCGGGAATCGTCGGGTGGGGTCATCGAAGGTGAGAAGGTTTATTGCAGCATGAAGGTCCCGTATTCTAGCGACTCCAATTGACGGTCGAGCAGAGACCGGCGTGCCGGCACCGAACGGGCCAAGCCGTGGCGCTGGAGCGCGGGATCGAGTGGCAGCGTGATTGCCGTGAAGAACACGCGGAGTCCGGCGAAGGCGGCCATCAGACCTGCGACTACATGCTTCGGCATTCACGTGTTTGAGCGATCGTGACTAACCTTCATGACTGCGCAGCCGGCGATACCAATTCATCAACGGTGTCGCCGAGACGCCGTGAATCACCACCGACGCCGCGATCACAGCCAGCGTGAGCGGCACGAGCGGAGCGACGTCGGCAGCGGCGCCGTTTTCGAGCGCGTACGCCAGGTAGTAAAACGAACCGATGCCGCGTATCCCGAACCAGCTCATCAAACGCCGTTGCGTCGGCGTCGCGCTCGATCCCACCAGCGACAGCTCCACCGATATCGGCCGCACGAGCACGAACAGCGCAGCGGTCAGCGCGATGGTCTGCCAGGTGAAGAGCGGCGTGTGCATCGTGGCGAGCACGTTGCCGACCATCGCCATGACGGCGACTTCGGCGATGCGTTCGAGTTCGATCGTGAAGCCGAGCACCGACTCCGTCATATAAGCGTGCGCTTTGCTCGGATTCGCCGCGGTCGCTTCGACGTCTTCCGAATCGACGGTGCCGATGGTTTCGCGAGGCGACTGGCCGCCGCTCGCGCGATGTTCGACACGGCGCATCGCGACACCGGCCGCGAACACGGCCAGGAAACCGTAGGTATGCGCGAGTTGCGCGGCGCCGAACGACAGTTCGATCAATCCGAGCGCGAAGAAACCCTCCAGCCCGAGCGCCTGCGCGTGGCGCGTGCGCAGCCACGCCACCGCGTGCGTCGTGGCCCAGCCAAGCACGCCGCCTATCGCGATCGCGCCCGCCACGCCCCACACGATGCTGCCCGCGAGTTCCAGGTTCAACAGGTCGCCCGCTTCGGCGGCGGGCGCCGCGCATAAGGCCAGGCCGAGCATCGCGAAGGGCAGCGCGATGCCGTCGTTCAGTCCGCCTTCGCCGGACAGCGCGAAGCGCAGCAGGTCGTGGTCGCCGGGGTTGTGCACTTGCACGTCGTGCGCCAGCACCGGATCGGTCGGCGCGAGAATCGCCGCCAGCAGCAAGGCCGGCCCCCAGCCGAGATGCAGGACGTACACGCCGAACAGCATCAGCAGCGGAATGGTCGCGAGCATCGCAAGGAAGCCGAGACGCAGCGGCACGGTCCAGAGTTTTTCGAGCATGCCGAGCCGCAGCCGCAGACCGATGGCAAACAGCGAGACGAGCAGCGCGACTTCGGTGATGGTACGCAGCAGATGTGCGTCGGCGATCATATCGAGGCGCAACAGGCCGATACCGGGCGGCCCGAGAAAGTAGCCGATCGCGAGATAAAACATGGCGGCGCTGATGGGTAGCCGCCGCAGCGCCGTTGCCGCCAGGCCCATAAAAACGAGCACGGCGCCAACGATGAGAAACCACAAAGTTTCGTGCATGAGCATCCGGTGAGGGCCCGCATACGCGTACCGTATGCGTGGCCGGTTGAAGAAAGGTGCGCCGGAACGCGTCAGTCGCTGACGCGTCATTTCAAGGCGCGCGTCCGAATGCTTCGCGCAGTTTGCGCTTGGCTTGCTGCAAGGTGTCGCGGCGCGTTTTCGGCAGGTTCCTGCCGGCGCGATTGATATAGAAGTTCAGCATCGACATCGCCGACTGGAACGGCGTGCCTTTGCGGCGGCGGCTTTTGGTGGACGACTGCTTGAGCGATTGCGCGATCGACTCCGCGCTGCCGGTTTTGAAAATATCGTGCTGGATATCCATCGCGTCACTGGTTTCCATCACGTGATGCGACCATTTCTTCGGGCTTTTGGCGCGATGCGCCGCGTGTGCCTGGGCGTGCCGCTGGCGTGGCGGCCGGCCCGACTTGCCGCGCGCGACGGGGCGTTTGGACTTGCTGGTGGATTTCCGGGTGGCCATGATGGCGCCTCCTCAACGGGTCGTGCGCGCTGATCGAGCTTATTGTGCGCTCAAACTGAAACGCGCCGGCTGCCGCGATGGCGGCATGCCGGCGCATCGGCGCGGACGCGGGTGACCGGTTGCGCTCGCGCGCGTCCGCCGCGAGCCTGCGTTACAACTTCAGCCCGCCAGCCTCCGGCGCGTCCGACGACGCGGGCGGAACGTCGCCGACACCGTAGTCGTCGCGGCGCGCATACGAGTCGCGACCCCAGTAGGGTTCGCTGCCGTAGTACTGATGCACGGACGTGGCCCACGTCTGGTCCGCCATGGATGGCCAGTGGTCCTTGTCGAAGCCCGGTGCGTTCTTCACGCGCTCAGCGGTCATGTTCAGCACGAAGCACTTGCGCCCGGTATCGAGCGTCAATGCATGCCAGGGGATGGCGAGCAGCTTGTCGCCGATGCCGAGAAAGCCGCCGCTCGAGAGCACGGCATACGCAACGCGGCCCGAGCCGACGTCGAGCATGATGTCCTTGATCTTGCCGATGTCCTCGCCGTCGCTGCTGAGCACCTTGTTGCCGTCGAGCGTGGCGGCGGCCATCACGTCCGGGCCGGGACCGTCCGCGGTCGCGCTGCCCTTGCCGACGATTCGGGCGCCTTGGTCTTGTCGCAGGCCGGCTTGTGTCTGTGTCTGGTTCAGCATGATGAGCCTCCTCTACAGGTAAGTGTGTGCAAGGCTGAGCAACCGGCGTTCCTTCCAATTCCGGACGGGGTGCAGCGGCGCAGTGGTGTGATCCTTGGTTGAAGCTCGTCTGCGTTTGCAAAGAGCGCGTGTGAAGCGTCACGCTGAACGCGTAAAGCGTGCTGGCGCGTTTGAAAATATTTCGTCGGGATAGATAGACGAGGAGAACTGAGAAAGTGCGTTCACGGGTTGGCGGCAACATGGCCTGCCACCAGCATACCGGTACGGCGCCGCTATGAGGCATAGCCCTTGCTGACTGTTCAGGCAGCAGCGCGATCAATCACGTACGAACGCTGTCTATGTGGTCCATCTATCCTCGGAGACTTCAATGAAATATTCAAAAGCACTGCTGGTATCGGCACTTTTCGCCATGTCGGGGGCGGCGTTCGCGCAAGCGGGCGGTGGCAACGGTAACGGCGGCAATGGTGGCTCCGGCGGCTCGGGCAACGCGCACGGCGCGGCGACCGCAGCGCCGACCACGGATGGACAAGCCGCATCGGGCGCGATGGGTTCCACTGGCTCGAAATCCCATCACATGTCGAAGACAAAAGCCAAGAAGGCGAAGACCGATTCCACCAATATGCCGGGGGCGGATGCGAGCAGCGATACGAAAGGCCAGTGAGAGCACTCTGTCGAGCGGCGGGGCCATGACGAAGGGTCGGGCAGCTTTCCGATCAGTGAGGTGCAATCGGCGCGAGCCCAGCGCCGGTTCTTTCGGAATCCCGATGGGCGGGGAAAAAATCAACGCCTAAGAACGGGTAGTATCGGAGCAGTGGAATGTCGGCAACTACGGAGACACTGCTCCGCCTGTATCGATGCGACTAAAGCGTGCGGTTCGACTCTCTTGTTTCAAGGACACCAGGAAGCAGAGGCGCACGCCCGGTGCATCGCGGGAGATACGATCATGACGCAAACGATCCACTATCAGATGAACATTTGCGGCGGTGATTTCGCGCACGTCAGGGAATGCTTTCGCAACTGGAAGTCGCAGACCCTCGTTTATCGAAGGAATCAGCAGATGTTCGAAGGAAAACAGGAAGTGCGGCCATTGTCGGCCCATGTGTTCGACAACGGCGAGGTCGCGCATGAAGCGCTCGAGCGCGTCTGTTCGCCCGGCGATCCATATGCGCTCGCTGCCGAGGTACACGACGGCGAGCGCGACATGTGGCTCGTGATGGCCGCATTCGCGGAAGAGGTGTGACGGAGCCCTGAGTGGCGGCTCTTTTCTAAGGCGCCGCCTGTTTTGCTGCGCGCGATGCTCCCGTCGCGCGCACGCCCGCAACCCGAGGCGCAGCCGCGCGCCGGGTTCCTTGCGCACCAGCCTTTGCATCGGCCTTTGCCGCCGCTGCTTTACGCACCACGCGCGACTTCTTCAGCAGGCTAGTGATCGAATCGTCGATGCTGTCCGCCACCGCCGCTTCGCGCGCCTTGCGCCCCTTCGCGCCAGCCTGCCGCGCGAGCTTCGCCGCGCGTTTCTCGGCTTGCGCAAGCAGCGCGGCAAACGCGACCTCGTCCACTCTCAGCCCGCGGCGCGATTGAGCGGGCGCGAGGCTCTGCAATTCGTCCGCTTCGAATGAGCTGATCACCGCAGGGTGAATGTAGCAACGCTTGCACACGGCCGGCGTATTGCGCAGCAACGCCGCCACATCCTTCACGGTCGCGACGATATGACGGCGCGCTTCCGCTGCGCTGCTGCACATCAAGCGGCGCAACGCGGCCAACGCATAGACGCTGCCGGCCCACGTGCGATAGTCCTTGGCGGTGAAATCCGCACCGCTCGCGCGGCGCAGATAGTCGTTGATATCGGCGGAGCCGACGGTGCGGCGCGTGCCGTCTTCGTCGAGGTACTGGAACAGGTCATGGCCCGGCAGTTCTGCGCAGCGCCGCACGATGCGCTTCACGCGTGGATTGTTCACCGTCACGTCGTGTTCGATGCCGCTCTTGCCGCGAAACCTGAAACGCAACTGGCCGGCTTCGATCTTCACGTGCTTCTTGCGCAGCGTCGTCAATCCGTACGACTGATTGTCGCGCGCGTATTCGACGCTGCCGATCCGGATCAGCGTCGTGTCGAGCAACTGCACGATCGCGGCGATGACTTTGTCGCACGGCATGCCCGGCAGATTCAGGTCACGCGCGACGCGGGCGCGGATCTTCGGCAGCGCGCGGCCGAACTCGGCCATGCGTTCGTATTTGTCGGCATCGCGCGTCTCACGCCAGCGCGCGTGATAGCGATATTGCTTGCGGCCGCGCGCGTCGCGGCCGGTCGCCTGGATATGGCCGCGCGCATCCGGGCAGATCCACACGTCCTCATAAGCCGGTGGAATCGCGAGCGCATTGATGCGTTTGATTTCGTCTTCATCGTCGATGCGTTTGCCCGCCACATCGAAGTACGCGAAGCCGTCTTTCTCACGCTGACGCGTGATGCCGGCTTTCGTATCGTCGGCATGGCGCAAGCCCGGCGGCATGGCGGCCGGCGCGGGCTGTTTCGCGTTGTCGTCGTCCGCGCGTTCAGGGCGGCGTTGAATCGAAGTAGGTGTGGCAGCCATCGTCGCAGGTAGAAGTTTCAAGCAGAGGGCGCGCTTTGCGCCGGTGACTGTGCCTGCAAGCAAAGGCAATGCCTGGCACCGCCTTCGGCGTGGCGCGCATGGCTGCTGCCGGTTGCTTCTGGTTGCTTCTGGTTACTTCGTGAACGAGCGGAACAGTCCTTGCGAACTCTCGCTACGGGTACTGAATGAACGAACGAACCAAGGAGAGCGCGATGAGCAGCACACTGAATCCCGATGAAGAGCCGCAACAGGTCGTCAAGCAAACTGCCGGCACGACCGGCGCGCTCGGTCCGAGCGATTCGTCCGATAGCGGCAGCGACGTCGCCGGTGCGAAGCGTCATGAGTTCGACGTGGATACCGAACTGGACAACCACGCGCTCGAAACCGGCGACACCGAACTTGGCAGCGATACGGATCGTGCCGGCACAGGCGAACGCGCCGCTGCCGACGGTGATTCGACGCTTGTGCCGGACGGTGATATCGAGCCCGACCGGGTGATCGATCCGCTGGCTAACGACGATGATGGCCTCGACGATGACCCGCAAGGTCTTTGATTCTGCTTCGGGCAGCGATCAGAGATGGGCGCCTGGCTCGGGCAGGCGGTCGAATGCGTGGGCACGTCTTTTGCTGAACTGACATTAATGATGGGGTCGGGCGTCGCGACAAGCCCGGTCCAGCACCTACAGGAAGGGGAGTATGCATGTCTGACACGATGAAGGGTTACAAGGTGGCGGTACTCGCGGTGGACGGTTTCGAGCAGGCAGAACTGATCGAGCCAAGACGCGCACTGGTTGAAGCAGGCGCAACGGTGCACGTCATTTCAGCCAAGCCCGGCAAGATCCAGGGTTTCAAGCACGTGGACAAAGGCGACGCCGTCGAGGTGGACGCGACGTTCGACAAGGCAAGCGCCGACGACTATGACGCCGTGGTATTGCCGGGCGGCGTGGTGAACGGCGACGCGATTCGTCTGCTGCCGCAGGCACAAGCTTTCGTCAAAGCCGCCGACAACGCGAAGAAACCGATCGCCGTGATCTGTCATGGCGGGTGGTTGCCGGTGTCGGCGGGCATCGTCAAGGGCCGCACACTCACGAGTTGGCCGAGCTTGCAGGACGACATTCGCAATGCGGGCGGCACGTGGGTGGACCAGGAAGTGGTCGAGGACGGCAATCTGATCAGCAGCCGCAAACCCGACGACCTGCCGGCTTTTAACAGAACGCTCATTGCGCAATTGTCGAAGCGCAAGGCGGCATGAGCGGAGTGACGCGCGGAGCGCGCGCATTCGCATTTGATGAATGTCGCGCCACGTTTCACCGGTTCCGCTTCGGTGTATCCGTCGACCTGGGAGAAAGTGCATGAAATTCCGGTATTCCCTACAAGCGATGACTGTCGCGCTCAGTTTGAGCGCGGCGTCCATCGGCGCGGTCTACGCGCAAGCCAGCGACGCTCCGGCGAGCGATGCACCGGTCAGCGGCACGAAGCTTTCGCCGGCGGATCAGCAATTCGTGCAGGACGCCTCGCAGGCCGACGCCACCGAAATCGCGGCCAGCAAGGTTGCGCTGAAGAATTCCAGCGATCCAAAAGTGAAGAAATTCGCGCAGCAGATGATTACGGACCACACGAAACTCTCCCACGCGATGGCGGCGCTCGTCTCGAAGAAGGGCTTCACCTCGACGCCGTCGGCGGATTCCGCGCTGGTCGGCAAACTCCAGACCCTCAAGGGCAAGGAATTCGATCAAGCCTACGTCGAGCAGATCGGAGTGGAAGCGCATCAGCGAGCGGTCGATCTGTTCCAGCAGGAAAGCACCAGCGGCACCGATGCGCAACTCAAGGCGGCGGCTCTGCACGCGCTGCCGACCATCAAACATCATCTCGCGATGGCGCAGCAACTCGCCGGCGCAATGAAGGGTTCGCCATGAACGCGATCCTGCCGCGACCGGCCTATGAGGATTCCCTTATGCAGATCACTTTTTCCGACGACAAGCCGGTCTTCGACGGAGCGAATCTGACCGTGCGTTTCATGGCGCGGGTGGATGGCGAACCGGTCGTCTGCACGATTACCGCCGAAGCGCTCGAGGATCATTTCGGCGCCGATTCCGCCCTGGAAGCCGCGCTGATGGCCGCCTTCGACAAAGGCCGTCAACGTATCCGTTCGGTTTGCGCAGAAGCACTCGACCAGAACGACGGTGAAGGCGTAGTGTTGCATAGCGGACTGTTCAGAGTGGAAGGCATGGAACCGGATCGCGGCACCACGGCGTAGTGCCGGCGCGTGCCGTCGCTCGCGCGCTGTGCGGCGCGGCGAAATGCGGCGGCATGGTCCGCAAACGCTATCCAACGATGCAAGGAGGCCTCATGTCACTCATCGTCGCAGCACGCTTTACGACTTTTCCCGCCGCCGAAGATGCGGCGGCAAAGCTCTTCAATGCAGGTTTCGTCGAGGAAGACGTCACGCTGTTCTTCGTCAATCCGCGTGGCCAGCACGCGCGTTTTCCGATCGGCGGCGACACCAGCACTGATGCCGGCGCGAGGGATGCGCCCAAAGGTGCCGGCATGGGCGTCACCATCGGGGCGGTGGTCGGCGCCGTGGTTGGCGTCGGGATCTTCGCGGCGTTCTCCGCGCCGATCATCGTGTCGTTGATTGCCGCGGGCGTCGGCGCGTATGTCGGCTCGCTGATCGGGGCGATGTCGCGAACGCGTGACGCTGGCCATACGGGCCACCGTCCGGCATTCCACGAGGAGACGCGCGATTCCGGCGTGCTCGTGGCCGTGCACGTCTCGCCGGATAATCAGTTCGATGCCGCGCGCGTTTTGCGCGAAGCAGGCGGCATGGCGATCGAGCGGGCAAGCGGACGCTGGCAGCAGGGACGCTGGGCCGACTTCGATCCGTTGAAGCAGCCTGTGCCGCTCAGTGAGTTCAGCGAGAGGAGCGCTTGAGTTGGCGCGCGTTTTCGCTGCGGTCATTAGCTGAACGGCCCGACACCAGTCGGGCCGTTTTTTTGGTGCCTGTCAGTACTCGACTCTCTGCTCAGACCCAGACTTGCGGCGCATTGCGTTGCGGCTGCGGCGCGCTCTCCACCTGGCGCTCATCGCGCGTCGGCTCGCAAGCCGCCGGCACGAGTCCATCATGCATCACGCCACACGAAGGCGACGTTGCCTGAGCATTCGCGGACGGCGCTTCCCGCACTTGCACATGTTCTCGAATCTGCATCACGGCGGCCGAGGTGATGATCGCGACGGCGGCCAGAAATTCTGCGCTCCTGATCTTCATGGTGATATTCCCTGTCGTTGTTGCCTGCCCATTGTTTTCAATCCATTGGCACGTCTTGCAGTGTGTTGTTGCGTTGCACGCGTGCTGGGGGCGGAGCATATGAAGCAACCGCTGTGCCATCGAGCGGAAGCCCGCTGGGCGGGGCTTTGCATGCGGTCGCGAGGCTTCGCGGCGGGCAACATTTACGCGCGTTGGCAAGATTGCGCGTGCGTCGTCGTCGCAGCGCGCAATACGTCCACGGCGATAGCCGTCGGGCACGGCTCGTGCGAATAGATCCATGAACTCCATCGTCGGAGGGCGGGCGCCTGGCAACAGCCTGACGATTCTCCGGCGACGGATTCCATGACTAACGAAACCCTTGGAGGTATTGAATGGCTACGAACGTTGTTTCCGTGTTGAACGATCTGGTCGAAACGTCGAAGGACGGCGAGAAGGGCTTTCGCAAAGCAGCCGAAGACGCGCACGACGCGCAGTTGAAAACGCTGTTCCTGTCACGTGCGGAAGACTGCACGCGCGGCGCGCGTGAGCTGCAGGACGTGGTTCAAGGGCTGGGCGGCAAGCCCGAAACCGGCGGCAGCATGAGCGGCGCGCTGCATCGCGGCTGGGTCGACGTGAAGTCGGCCGTGACGGATCGCAGCGACCACGAGATTCTGGCCGAGTGCGAAAAGGGCGAGGACGTCGCGAAGAAGCGCTATCACGATGCGCTCGAAAAGGAATTGCCGGCGGATGTGCGGGCGATCGTCGAGCGGCAGTACCAGGGCGTGCTGCAGAATCATGACCGCGTGCGTGATCTGCGCGATCAATATGCGGCGGCCAAGCGCTAAAAGTGGCTGAGCAACCGGCGCTCGATAGGGCGCCGGTTATTGTTCTTTCTTAACCGCAATCGGCGTCCATTCGGAAGCCGATTGCACATAAAAAAGCCATCCGCAACGCGGATGGCTTTTCTGTTTCCTGAACCAGAAGCACCGGGAAGCGCCAACCGAAGCCGGCACTTCCCGGGTCGACCGGCCGCTCTTATTCAGCAGCGATCTTCAGATGGTTCTTGACGCTCGATACACCCTTCACTGCCTCTACGACTTCGCCGGCTGCCGCCTTGTCGTCGGCCGAAGGCACCGTACCCGTGAGCCACACCACGCCCTTGCGGGTCTTCACGTGGATGTGGGTCGACTTGACGTTCTTCGCGGCCAGCAGGTCTGCCTTGGCCTTGGTGGTGATGGTGCCGTCATCGACGTGCTGGCCGATGGTTTCGGACGCCGCCGACGGAGCGCTGCTCTGCGCCATGACGTTGGTCGCGTTCAGTGCGAAAGCGACACAAGCGATGCTACCTGCGGTCTTCAAAAGTTGGATGGTCTTCATGGTTTCTCCTTCGGGTGTTGATGAAAATTGCGGTCTTGTTGCCTGCGGTCGATCGCGGCCGGAACCGCCGATGACACGCGTGGGATCGTTGCCGCTACGGTTCCGTCAGGGCCCGTTATCGACACCGGATGACGGTCTGCATCCGCTGCGCTTGCGCGTCGCATGCAAAGACCGGCGTCCGTCCACATAGTGCCTGGACGCAAGCGGTGTGCCCGCCATGGCGTCAAAAGACTGCCGTCGCAGGAAAGCCGTTACGACACAGGTATTTAGGCTGAGGAATGGGCCGCCGCGAAGCGCGGGCGGCACGCTCGGCGGCACGCGGCGGGAGGGACCGGAATTTGCCGGGTGCTTGTAAAAAAAGCGCCTGGCGGCCTGCGCAATTGGCGGGCCTGAAAACGCAAAGCGTAGAAAAAACAGGGCGTTGCGCGAGCTGGTACGACAGTTGCTCTTGGGAGGTTACTCACCATTTTTCGGCTATTAACGGGACCTCACTACAATGCCTTCAATTGAACTACGCACAAGGCAGTCTCTCGCACTCACGCCGCGTCTGCAGCAATCGGTGCGTCTGTTGCAGTTGTCGTCTCTGGAGTTCCAGCAGGAGTTGCGCACGGCGCTCGACACCAATCCGTTCCTTGAGTACGACTCGTCGGAGACGGAAGACGTTGCGCTGTCAACCGCAACCTCCGGCGAAGACGGCGGCGCGCTGCCCGCCGCCGACACCGTCGCAAACGCCGAACCCGATTCGGTGCAGGCTGAATCCGGCGCCAACGATACGCTGGAAGGCGCGGGCCAGGACGACATGCCGGGCGACTTCTCGGGCGATTACAGCAGCCGCAGTTCGACGCGCCAGAACGGCGACTCGGACAGCAGCGACCCGGCCGAATGGGCGCGCTCGCAGCCGACCTTGCGCGAGCAACTGCACGATTCGCTGCGCCTTTACCGACTCGACGACCGTGACCGCGCGGTGGCCCGCTTCATCATCGAGGCGCTCGACGACGACGGCTATCTGCGCCAGGAACTCGCCGATCTGGCGGACAGCGTCGATCTCGAACCCGAATTGACCGAAGAAGAATTGCTGGTGGCGCTGCGTCTCGTGCAATCGCTCGATCGGCCGGGTCTGGGCGCGCGTTCGTTGTCCGAGTGCCTGTCGCTGCAGGTGAACGCGTTGCCCGCCGACACGCCGGGGCGCGAAGTCGCGCGGCAAATCGTCGAACATCATCTGGAACGGCTCGCGCGCCGCGAGCAGGCCGAACTGCAAAAGCAGATCGGCTGCAGCGCCGAAGAATTGCGGGTGGCCTGCGCGCTGGTGCGCAAGCTCGACCCGAAACCTGGCAACAGCTACGGCCGTACCGAAGACAACTACGTGGTGCCGGACGTGATCGTGCGTCAGGTCCGCAACAAGTGGGTCGTGGCGATCAACCCGGCGGTGCAGCCGCGCGCGCGTATCCATCGCATGTATGCGGAACTGTTCGCGCAGTCTGCCGGCGCGAGCCGTTCGCCGCTCGCGCAGCAACTGCAGGAAGCACGCTGGCTGATCCGTAACGCGCAGCAACGCTTCGACACGATTCAGCGCGTGGCCGAATGCATCGTCGCGCATCAGAAGGCCTTCTTCCAGTACGGCGAAATCGCGCTCAAGCCGATGGTGCTGCGCGACGTCGCCGAGGAACTCGGCCTGCACGAGTCCACCATCTCGCGTGCCACCGGCAACAAATATATGGCCACGCCGCGCGGTATTTTCGAATTCAAGCACTTCTTCCCGCGCGAACTGGGCACGGAAAGCGGCGGTACGTGTTCGGCCGCGGCCGTGCGCGCGCTGCTCAAGGAAATGATCGCCGCGGAAAACACGCGCGATCCGCTCTCGGATGTGACGCTCGCCAAAATGCTCGCCGATCAGGGCGTGCTGGTGGCGCGCCGCACCGTGGCGAAATACCGGCATCTGATGAAGGTGCCGCCGGCGGAGTTGCGCCGCCAGCTTTAACGCGCCGCCCCTTAAAACGGGGCAACGCTCAAGCGCCACGCGAGGCTGTTCGCTCGCGTGGCGCTTTTTCGTATCTGGACGTTTCGCGCGTGCCCCTTTACATTGGCGGGTCCATGGGAAACGGGGTGGGCTCAATGAAGTACTCGAATCTGGTCGAACGCTTGCAGGGCCGGCGCACCTCCGCGTGGGAAATCCATCGTGTCGCGCAACAGGCGGAGGCGAGAGGTGAAGACGTCATCGTGCTGAGCGTGGGGGACCCCGATTTCGCCACGCCCGCGCCGATCGTCGAGCGTGCAATCGAGGCCTTGCGCGGCGGCGACACGCACTACAGCGCCGTCTCCGGCCGCGAGCCGGTGCGCGCGGCGATTGCCGCGGAACACACGCGCATGACCGGCTGTGCCGTGAGCGCCGCCAACGTGATCCTGACCGCGGGGGCGCAGAACGGCGTGTTCGCCGCATCGTTGTGTCTGCTCGAAGCGGGCGATGAAGTGATCGTCCCCGAGCCCATGTATCTGACCTACGAGGCCTGCGTGCGCGCGGCCGGCGCCACGCTCGTGACGGTGCCGGTCGATGCGGCGCGGGCGTTTCACGTCGACTGCGACGCGTTGGAGGCGGCCGTCACGTCGCGCACCAAGGCCATTTTCTTCGCGACGCCATGCAATCCGACCGGCGTGGTCATGCAACGCGCCGATCTCGAACGTATCGCGCGGCTCGCTTGCGAGCACGACCTATGGGTGCTGTCCGACGAGGTCTACGCCGAGCTGACCTTCGAACGCGAGCACGTGAGCATTGCCGCGCTGCCCGGCATGGCGGAGCGCACCGTGACGCTCGGCAGTCTGTCGAAATCGCATGCAATGGCGGGTTGGCGCGTGGGCTGGGCGATCGGGCCCACCGAACTGATCGAGCATATGGGGCGGCTCGCGCTTGCGATGCTGTACGGCTTGCCCGGCTTCATCCAGCAGGCCGCATTGACGGCGTTGCAGCACAAGGCCCGGATCGCCGCCGAGATGCGTGAGATCTACCGGCGCCGGCGCGACGTGGTATTCGAGCGTTTGCATCGTGTGCCGGGCTTGCGGTGCCTGTTGCCCGAGGCGGGCATGTTCATGATGGTGGACGTGAGCGGCACGGGCCTCGATACGGTCGATTTCACCTGGCAACTGTTTCGCGCGCAGGGCGTATCGCTGCTCGACGCGAGCGCTTTCGGCGAGACGGCGAATGGGTTCGTGCGGCTGGGATTCGTCGTCGACGAAGCGCGCCTCATCGATGCGTGCGAGCGGATCGCTGTATTCGTCGGGGCATTGCCGGGTCGTTGAGTCTTTCGTCAACATTTCGTTTGCTTTTCGATTAGCGTCACGCAGCGATACGTCGTGGGGAGGAGGGCGCGTCCTCGCCAGTTTTCGATTGACGCGGCAAATGCTTGCGTCAAAAATCGAGCGCCGAGTTCGTCTTAACCATTGACCTTCCGGACATCGGCGCCTATCGACTCTCGGTCGGGAAACTCATGGGCCTTCGTTTCACCTTCTGGTTGCGCCAATCACTGATGGCAGGATCGATGGCGGCCGCGCTCGTCGCGATGGCGCTCGTGCTGCTCGCGCTCGCCACGTTCAGCACGATGTGCGCGGCGGCTGAACCAGACGATTCGCCGCAAGCCGCTGCAAGCGCGGACGTCGAGGCGTCGGCGCCGGACGCGCCACGCATCGTGAGCGGCACGCCCAATCAACGCGCGGAGGCGAACGACCCACCGCTCGATGAGCCGCACGCAGCCCCGCCGCAGCGCACGCCTCGCCAGCCACGCCCCGCCGCGACGACGCAGAACGAAGCATCGGGCAGCACGGCGCAGCGCAACGCGAAACCTGAGCCGGCGGCGATTCCGGTACCGCCTGAAACCTCGTCGGTCACGCAGCATTCCATCCGGCTCGATGGCCGCAAGATCGACTACACGGCCACCGCCGGCAACCTGTTGTTGCGAGACAGGACGGGGCAGGCCAACGCGAGCGTCTTTTATGTCGCTTACACCGTGGCCAGCAAAACGCCGGAAAAGCGGCCGGTCACATTCCTGTTTAACGGTGGGCCGGGCGCCGGCACCGTGTTCCTGATGATCGGCTCGTTCGGACCGAAGCGGGTGCGCACCGCGAGTCCCGACATCACGCCGCCCGCGCCTTACACGCTCGCCGACAATCCCGACAGCCTGCTCGATACCACCGACCTGGTATTCATCGACGCCGTCGGCGCGGGCCTGTCGAGGGTGGTCGGTCATGGCACCGGCAAAGACTTCTGGGGCGTCGATAAGGATCTCGGCGCGTTTTCGCAATTCATCGACCGCTATCTGACGGTGAATCAGCGCTGGAATTCGCCCAAGTACCTGCTGGGCGAATCGTATGGCACCGCGCGCGCCACGATGCTCGCGTATCAGTTGGGGCAGAACAATATCGCGCTCAACGGTGTGATCCTGATGTCGTCGGTGCTCGATTCCGCCGCGTTTTCGGCCGGCTCGGATTTCAAAAGCGAAAGCTATCTGCCGAGCTTCGCGGCGATCGCCTGGTATCACGACAAGATCGTGCCGAAGCCGGCCAGTCTGCCGGCCTTTCTCGACGAAGCCCGCGCGTTCGCGCGCGGCCCGTATGCGCAGGCGCTCGCGCAAGGTGATGCGCTGCCCGACGCCGAGCGCGACGCGATCGCCGCGCGAGTCGCGCAGTTCACCGGTCTCGATGTCGGCTATGTGAAGCGCAGCCGCTTGCGTCTCTATCCGTCGCGTTATCGCAGTGAATTGCTGCGCGATCAGGCGCGCAGCGTCGGCCGTTACGATGCGCGTTTCGAAGGCATCGACTTCGACAGCGTATCCGAGCGTCCTGATTACGATGCCTCGGTAAGCAGCGTCTCGAGTGCTTTCGACGCGGCGCTGCACCAGCATTTCGCTCAGGATCTGCACTTCACGCCGGCCGAGCGCTACCGCGTCTTCAACGACGAAGCGTTGGCGCAGTGGGACTGGAAGCATCGCGAATGGTGGGGCGAGCATCTGCCTGTGCCGTACGCGGCGGGTGATCTGGCCGAGGCGATGCGACAGAATCCGCATTTGCGCGTGATGTCGGTGAACGGCTATTTCGATCTGGCCACGCCGTTCTATGCGACCGAATATGCGCTTGCGCATCTTGGCGTGGATGGGCCGCTGCGCGCCAATGTGCGGATCGCCTACTATCCGACCGGTCATATGATCTATCTCGACGACGCGGCATTGCATACGCTCAAGCGCGATCTGGCGAGTTTCTATGCGGCGGGGGCGCGCTAGCTGGCTCTGAAGAACTCGCGCGGCGCTCGGGGCTTGCCTTACAAGCGGATTCGGCGTGTTCGGTTGAACGGTATAATTCGTTGCAACGTCGCGGTATGACTGCAACGTTGCAACGCACCGCGCCTGGACGCTTATCCACCGCCTGAAAACCGCTCGCTCAACCGGCTTCACTCACCGCTGCCCATGCCATTTCTCCCGATCCAGTCCTTCACACGCAAACGGTTGTCCGACGTGGTGTCCGACCAGATCAAGCAACTGATCTCGGACGGCACGCTGATGCCCGGCGACCGCTTGCCGGCCGAGCGCGATCTGGCGACGCAGCTCGGCGTGTCGCGGCCGTCGTTGCGCGAGGCGCTGATCAGGCTGGAAGCGGATGGCTACATCGAGACCTCCGGGCGGGGCGGTTTCACGGTGGTCGACGTCACGGCGCCGATCATCTCCAAGCCGCTTGCCGAGCTGCTGCTGCAAAATCCACGTACCAGTGCCGATATTCTGGAATTGCGCCAGGGGCTCGAATCGATTTCGACGGTGTATGCCGCCGAGCGCGCCACGGCCGCCGACCTGAAAAAGATCAGCGTGGCGTTCGAGGCATTGAAGGCCGGCTCGCAGTCGCAGGATCGCGTGAACCTCGCGGAGCTGGACGCCGCGTTTCACCTCGCGATCGCCGACTCCACGCACAACATCGCGCTCGCGCATGTGATGCACGGCATCCATACGCTGATTCGCGAGGGCATGCGCCAGTACCATCGGCTGATCGATTACGACGACGCGATGGAAAAGCAGTTGATGAGCCAGCATCAGGCCATCTACGACGCCGTCATGGCGCGCGACGCGCAAAAGGCGCGCAAGGCCGCCGAGCGTCATTTGACTTTCGTGCGCGAGATGTACAAGGAAGACGCGGCGAAGCCTTCGTCGAGCGTGGTTTCTTGATTGCGTAAGCGCTTGAATGCTGTCTGGACGCTAGCCTGGCGCCCACGTGGTCGCGGTTTCAATCTTTCGCTTTAAATCCCCTTCAGTGCTGGTTCATTGCCGCGGATGCTTGCGCGCACGGCGCGGCCTTATCGTTCCTGATCGCCGCTAATCCGTCGCGATCCCGCGATTGACACCCCCTCACAACTTCCCTTATATTCTTGGTCAGACCAACCTTACCAGTCTGACTGAAACGACGAAAACCTTGTCAATCGATTCATGCCGCCGCGACGCCGTACTGGGTCCCCGGCGCGATTCCGCAGTAGAGTAGGTGGTCGCCGGCTGCCATTTTTCTTTTCAATAAGCTTATGAAAGTCGCCCTGTTCATCCCGTGCTTCATCGACGCGTTCTATCCCGAAGTGGGGATCGCCACGCTCGAATTGCTCGAACGATTCGGCATCGAGGTCGACTATCCGCAGGAGCAAACCTGCTGCGGCCAGCCGATGGCCAACAGCGGCGCGCATGCCGAGGCAGCCGGCACCGAGCGTGTGTTCGCGCGCAACTTCGCGGGCTACGACTACATCGTCGGGCCATCGGCGAGTTGCATCCACCACGTGCGCGAG
The DNA here is from genome assembly GCF_050281145.1 of Paraburkholderia sp. NPDC080076. Lineage (NCBI taxonomy): Bacteria > Pseudomonadati > Pseudomonadota > Betaproteobacteria > Burkholderiales > Burkholderiaceae > Paraburkholderia > Paraburkholderia sp. NPDC080076. The sequence continues at coordinate 1,210,216 of NZ_JBNNWQ010000001.1, forward strand.
CATCTGACCGCGCTCGAACAAACCGACGAAGTGAAGAAAGTCCGCGCGAACGCTTACGAACTGGTCGAGTTTCTGCACGACGTGGTCGGCGCGCGTGAATTTCCCTGGGCCGAGTTTCCGCATCGCGTGGGCTTGCATAACAGTTGCAGCGCGTTGCGGCATCTGAAGGAAGCGTCGATTTCGGAAGTGGCGGGCACGCCGTTTTCGAAGCCGCGCACCTTGCTCGAAGGCGTGAAGGGCATCGAGTTCGTCAAGCTGGCGCGGCCCGACGAATGTTGCGGTTTCGGCGGCACCTTCTCCGTCACCGAAGAGCCGGTGTCGGTGCGCATGGGACAGGACAAGGTGCGCGATCATCTGAACGCGGGCGCCGAATACATCGTCTCGGGCGACATGTCGTGCCTCATGCATCAGCAAGGCTGCGCGGAACGCATGAAAGCCGACGCGCGTTTCATCCATATCGCGCAGGTCCTCAATGGAGCACGCGTATGAGCAACCGGATCGATCACGCGAAAGCCGCGGGCGCTTTTATCAGCAAGACGGAGCACGTGGCGTTTCACGACAAGCGTCTGTGGGATTTGCGTGAGAAGCGCGATGTGCAGGCGCACGGCATTGCTGAATGGGAGACGATGCGCGAACTCGCATCGGGTATCAAGGAACATACGCTGTCTAATCTGTCCGCATATCTCGAACAGTTCGCGGCGGCGGCCGAGGCCAACGGCGTGACGGTCCATTGGGCCGCCACCGCCGAAGAGCACAACGCGCTCGTGCACCAGATCATGTCGGAGCGCGGCATGACCACGCTCGTCAAAAGCAAGTCGATGCTCACCGACGAATGCAAGATGCGCGAGTATCTCGAACCGCGCGGCATCACGGTGATGGAAACGGATCTGGGTGAACGGATCCAGCAACTCGATCATCAGGACCCGAGCCACATGGTGGTGCCGGCGGTGCATAAACTGCGCGCCGACGTAGCCGAACTGTTCGGCCGCACCATCGGCACCGATCCGAAGAATAGCGACATTCACTACCTCGCGGAAAGCCAGCGCATGAACACGCGGCCGTACTTCGTGCGCGAGAAAACGGCCGGCATGACCGGATGTAATTTCGCGGTGGCGGAGACCGGCACGGTCGTGGTGTGTACGAACGAAGGCAATGCGGATCTGTCGGCGAACGTGCCGCCTTTGCATATCGCGTCGATCGGGATCGAGAAGCTGATTCCGAAAGTATCGGACCTCGGCGTGTTCATCCGCATGCTGTCGCGCAGCGCGCTCGGCTCGCCGATCACGCAATACACCTCGCATTTCCGCGCGCCGCGTCCGGGCACGGAGATGCATTTCATCCTCGTCGATCACGGCCGCTCGGAGCGGCTCGCGATGAAGGACTTCTGGTACTCGCTCAAATGCATTCGCTGCGGCGCCTGCATGAATACGTGTCCCGTGTACCGGCGCAGCGGCGGGCTGTCGTATGGCGGCACGTACTCGGGGCCGATCGGCGCGATCATCAATCCGACCTTCGATCTGAAGCGCTACAGCGCGTTGCCGTTCGCGTCGACGCTCAATGGCAGTTGCACCAACGTGTGTCCGGTGAAGATCAATATCCACGAGCAGATCTACAAATGGCGCACGGTGATCGCCGAGCGTCATGAAGTGCCGTTCGTGAAGCAGGAAGTGCTGAAAATGGCGGGGCGCTTGCTGGCGAGTCCGACCTTGTATCGCGCGACGGTGTCGTCGATGGGTAGCGCGCTGCGGCGGCTGCCGAACTTCGTGCTGTATAACCCGCTCAATATCTGGGGCAAGCAGCGCGAGTTGCCGGAGGCGCCCAAGCTGACCTTCCACGCCTGGTACAAGAAGAATCGTGGAGGCGACAATGGCAACACGTGAGGCTTTTCTGGACAAGGTGCGGCAGGCGCAGCCGCCGTCGCGGCCACGACCCGAAGTGCCGCTGTTCGACTCGGCAGGCGGCGATCTGCGCGCGCGCTTCACGGCGGCCTTGCAGGCAATGGGCGGCGCCTGCGTCGAAGCCGGGTCCGCAACCGATGTGAGCGGGCTGATTCGCGAGCGCTTCGGTGCGGCGGCATCGGTGGCTTCGGCGACTGCCGAAGTGCCAGGCACGCGCGCGCTCACAGCCGATACGGAACCCGCCTCGTTGCAGGACATCGACGTCGGCGTGGTGCGGGCGCGCTTCGGCGTCGCCGAAACCGGCTCGGTGTGGTTCAGCGAACGCGAGTATGTGGTCAACGCGCTGGGCTACATCGTGCAGCATCTGGTCGTGCTGCTCGACCCGGCGCAATTGATCGACGGCTTGCAGGACGTGTACCGGCGCGATGATTTTCGTGACGCCCGCTATGCGGCGCTCGTCACCGGACCTTCGGCGACGGCGGATATCGAGGGCGTGCTGATTCGCGGCGCGCAAGGCGTGCGGTCGTTGACGGTGGTGTGGCTCGCGGCGCAATGAAAATGCAGTAACCGCGGCGTGATCGAATGGCACAATGCGGCATCCCGTTCGATAAGCCTGCCACTCTGCTGACATGGAACTCCGGCATCTCCGATACTTCGTCGCCGTTGCGGAGCACGCGAGCGTGCGCGGCGCCTCCGAGCAACTTCACGTGACCCAGCCGGCCATTTCGCGGCAAATCCAGGACCTCGAGGAAACCTTGGGCGTCGCGCTATTCGAGCGCACGCCACGCGGCCTCAAGTTGACGCTGGCGGGCGACGCCTATCTGCGCGAGGCGCGCGGCATTCTGCAGCAGGTCGAGCAAGCGGCGCGCGTCGCGCAACGAGTCGCGGCAGGCGTGTCGGGTCATGTGCGCATGGGGTTCGTGGAAAACGCGGTGTGGGGCGGCCTCGTGCCGAACGCGCTGCAAGCGTTCCAGCAGAAGGCGCCGCAGGTCGGCATCGAACTCACGCCGATGAACACGCCCGAGCAACTGGACGCGATCGACGCGGGTCAACTCGACGGCGGCTTCATCTACCACTTCGGCGCGCTGCCCGAGCAATTCGCCAGCTTGCCCTTGCTCGAAAACGGTGTCGTGCTGGCGGCGCCGGCTTCGTGGTCGTTCGGCCGGCGCAAGACCGTGCCTGCCGCGCAACTGGCCGGCAAGCCCTTCATCACGTTTCCGCGCCATGTTTATCCCGCTTACTACGACCGCCTGATCGGCGCGTGCGAGCGCGCTGGTTTGACGCTCGACGTGGTGCAGGAAGTGTCGACGGAAGCCGCGATTCTCTCGTTAGTGTCGGCGGGTGTGGGCGCGGCGATCGTCAACTCGGCCAATCGCGAACGGCCGCCCGCGCTGGTGCAATTTCTTGCACTGTCCGATCTGTCGATCGTGCTGCCGCTGCATTTTGCGTATCACGAGCAGCATCGCAATCCGGCGCTCGCGCAGTTCATTGCCTTGCTCGAGGCGCAGAAGTGAGCGGCTGGCAATACCTTGCTTTGATGCCTTTAAGGCATCGGCTTCCCTAAAAATCGGCATTGGCGCTGTTTTTTTGCCTCGACGATATTGAATGCACGACCGCGGCGCGTCATCCGACGACAGCGCCGTGGTCCGCTTTCTTATCGGGAGACAACCATGCCGTCCACACCATCGCTGATTTCCACCGACATCGACTACGAACGCCTCGGCCTGCAAAACGGCACGCTGCGCGTGCCGTTTTCGCACGACCGCTCCGCGTACGGGCACATTCCGATTCCGATCACCGTGCTCAAGGGCGGTGACGGTCCTACGGTGTTGCTGAGCGGGGGCAATCACGGCGACGAATACGAAGGCCCCGTTGCGCTGATGAAACTCGTCCGGCGCATGCCGTCGATGTCGATCAACGGTCGGTTGATCGTCGTGCCGGCGCTGAATTTCCCGGCCTTTATCAACGGCTCGCGCACCTCGCCGATCGACAAGGGCAACCTGAACCGCGTTTTTCCCGGCGCGCGCAACGGCCATATCACCGAAATGATTGCGCACTATGCGGACACCGAACTGTTTCCGCGCGCCGACGTCGTGATCGATCTGCATGCGGGCGGCGCGTCGTTCAATCATCTGCCGGCCTTGCTCGCGGCGCCGCCAGCCGACGCGTCGCGCCGTGCGGAATACCGGCGGCTCGTGCAGGCGTTTGCCGCGCCACAAACCATGCTCATGGATCTGCTCGGCGAGGACCGCACGTATGGCGCGGCTGTCGAGCGGCACGGCAAGCTGTTCCTGTGCGGTGAATTCGGCGGCTACGCGGCCTGCGATCCCAACGGCGTCGCGATCGTCGAGGATGGTCTGCGGCGTGTGCTGCATACGCTCGGCGTCACGCCTGACGATCGTCCGCCTGCGCCGCGGCACGACACGCGTTGGTTGAAAGTGGACGGCGCGCGGCACTACGTGTTCGCCTCGCGGGCGGGCGTGGCCGAACCCGTGTTCGCACTCGGCGATCAGGTCAAAAAGGATCAGTTGGCCGCGCGGGTGTTCGATCCGTACGCGCCGTGGAGCGAACCACAGGAGATCCGTTTTGCGGGCGATGGTGTGGTGGTCTGCATGCGTTCGTTCGCACGCGTCGAACCGGGCGACTGTATCGCCGTGCTGGCTGCGGATGCGCAGTGGCAGTGACCCAGTCCATCGAACAGAAGCCAGCCGGAGATTCGCCATGAATGCAGTCACCACCGTGACCGATGCCGACGCCGCCGATGCGCGTCGTGGACACACCTACGTCGTCGTCCTGTTCTTTGTCTGCTTTGCGTTTTCGTATCTCGACCGGCAGATCGTGAGCATTCTCGTGCAACCGATCAAGGAAACGCTGGCGCTCACCGATACGCAAATCGGCCTGCTGCAAGGGTTTTCATTCACGCTGTGCTACGCGACGGCGGGCGTGTTCATCGCGCGCTTGATTGATCGCTCCAATCGCGTGCGGTTGATTGCCGTGTGCGTGGCGATCTGGGCGGTCTCCACGGCACTGTGCGGGTTCGCGCACAATTTCGGCGAACTGCTCGCGGCGCGTGCGGGGACGGCGATCGCGGAAGCGGGCCTGAGCCCGGCGGCGCTGTCGATCTTCAGCGATCTGTATCCGCCGCGCAAAGTCACGCGGGCAAGCAGCGTGTTCATGCTGGGACCGTACATCGGTGGTGGCGTCGCTCTGTTCGGCGGCGGCATGCTGCTCGGTTCGATCGAGCACGGCGCGGGCGCTGCGTGGCTCGCGGGCATGGGTTTGAACGGATGGCAGGCGGTGTTCGTCGCGGTCGGATTGCCGGGGCTGGCGCTTGCGGCGATTGTCGCGTTGTCGGTGCGGGAGCCGCAACGGCGTGGGGTCTCGTCCACGCTTCGGAACGTGGTCGCGAACCCGGCCACGCAGGGTGTCGTCCCGACTGAAACTGCGCCATCGGCCGCTGTGGTGGCCGAGGCGTTGCAGGACAGTACGCCGCCGCTGAAAGACGTGCTGCGTGAACTGTTCGTGAAGAACCGCTTCTGCCTGCCGTACTTCGCCGCCTATGTCGCGCTGATCACGCTGTTCTACTCACACGCGGCCTGGTTTCCGACGCTGCTGATCCGGCATTTTCATCTGACGCCACGCGTAGTCGGACAGATGGCAGCGCCGGCCTATATGTTCGGCGGCATACTCGGCGTGCTGAGCGCGGGGTGCCTCGCCGCGCGCGTCAGCGATGCCGCAGCGGTGCGCAAGGTGCTGGTGCTGTCCGCGTCGGCGGCTGCGTTGCTCGTGCCGGCCGCCATTGCGATGCCGCTCGTCGGCGATGTGCATATCGCGGTGGTCCTGTATGGCGCCTCCGCGTTTGCTGCGAGTGTCGCGATGGCGTTGGCGCCGGTGCCGATCCAGATCGCGATTCCGAATCGTATGCGCGGACGCTCGATTGCGTTGCTGGTGTTTCTTACCAACGCGATCAGCGGCGGACTCGGGCCGTTCGCGGTCGGCTTCATCAATGAGCGGCTCGGCGGGCAAAGCGCTGGTTTGGGCGTCGCGCTGGCGTGCGTCGGCGGTGTGGCGGCTGCGCTCAGCGCGCTGCTGTATGGCGTGGCGGCGCGACGCACGCCGGTGTTCGCCCGCGCATGACGCGGCTTGCATGGCCGCGTCCGCGTGAACCGGTGCATGACATGGCCCGCATGGTGGCGGCCGCGTGAACCGGCGCAAGAGACGGTTGCATGGAGGCGCGTCGCGCCCCCATAGACCGATGGACACCGAGCCTCACATGGCGATGCCCACAAAGCATCACCAAACGCAGAAAACGGCATTAGCCGGCAAGCCACGGATTTGCGATAGTGAGGCCATTCACCGCAGAAGAGTGGCATAACCGATCCACTCGCTGCCGCCGCACTTTTCACGGAGTCACATGATGCCGACTGAGGTCCTCACGCACCGAATAGGCGACGCGCGCATCACCCGCGTCAGCGAAACCTGTTTTCCGTTAGCGCCCACGGTCCTCTATCCGGAGTGGGCGTCGTCGGCAGCCGACGAATTGGGCCGCCGCCTGTCGTCGGCAAGTCTCGACCTCGAACACAACGAAGTGACGCTGAGCGTGCACACCTGGGTCGTGCAGATCGACGGCCTGACCGTGCTGATCGACACCGGCATCGGCAATTTCAAGGAGCGGCCGTTCAGCAAGCTGTTTCATCAGCTGAACAACCCGTACCTGGAGCGTCTCGCCGACGCGGGCATCTTGCCGGCGCAGGTGGACGAGGTGCTGCTCACGCATCTGCACGCGGACCACGTCGGCTGGAATACGCAGTGGATCGACGGCCGCTGGCAGCCGACCTTCCCGAACGCGAAATACGTGTTCCCGCAAGCGGAGCAGGATTTCTTCGCGACCCCGGCCGGTGACAGCCGCCGCATGGTTTTCGATGACAGCGTGGTGCCTGTGATCGAATCCGGTCAAGCCGTAACGATTCCTGCCGACGGCGGCACGTGGCGCGAAGGTATCGTATTTCATCCCACGCCGGGGCATAGCGCCGGACATATGTCGATATCGATCCGTTCGCGCGGCGAGGAAGCGATCTTCACCGGCGATGTGATGCATAACCCCATCCAGGTCTACCGCCCGGAATGGAACTCGACGTTCTGCCTCGATGCGGCGTCGGCGCGTCACTCGCGGCACTGGTTGCTGAACTACGCGGCCGACCGCAACGCGACGCTCTTCACCGCGCATTTTCCGCAGACATCGGCGGGGCGGGTGAGGCGCGGCGCGGACGGATTCGAATGGCAATACGTTGACGCCGCACCATGACGCTACCTTGAGGCAATGTGGCTGCGCCCCCCACGGATTTTGCTATCATCACTGTATAAACATACAGGTTTCATGAAAGTGCCGTGGCAACACCTGTCTCTCCCTACGCTCTCTACTATCTGCTGAACTTCGAGCGCGCCCTGGCGTGGCTCGCGCAGCGTTACGACGATGTGTTCGACACTCACGAACACGCGTTTCTGCGCGAGTTCGCCGCGTTGCCGCAGTCTTCGCGCGCGCTGCTGGTTCGCATGCTGATGCGCAAAGGCACGCTGTTCCGCGCGAGCCGCCTGTCTTACGACGAGATCGGCTGCCCGTTGCAGGCGGCCGCGCAGATCGCGGCGCTCGGCTGGGTCGACACCGAACCGTGTCTGACGCTCGACGAGTTGTTCTCGCTCACCACGCGTGCCGAGTTGATGGAGATTTTCGCGGACACCATCGCGTTGATTCCGGGCGCGAGGAGCCTGCGCAAACCGGACCTGCTGGAAACACTGCGCCCTTTCTCTGCGAGTGAGAGCGACGAGGAAGGCGCCACAGCGCGCCCGCTTTCGGCATGGCACGGTCGAGCTGAAGACCGCGTCCTTCACGTGGCGATCGCGCCGCTTTGCGAACGTTTGCGTTTGATGTTCTTCGGCAATTTGCAGCAGGAGTGGTCGGAGTTCGTGCTCGCCGACCTCGGTGTGTTCCAGTACGAGAAAGTGGCGTTCGCGCCTTCGTCGCGTGCTTTCCAGCAGCGCGCGGACGTCGACGTCTATCTCGCCTTGCATGCGTGCCGCGAGGCGCTCGAATGGCTGCCCGGTGGCGACGCGGAAGCGGCGGCAATCGACGAGCTTGTCACCTCGGTCGCCGCCATTGAGACTGCCAACCCCTGGCTCGAGACGCGGCGCGCGAAATTGCTGTTCCGCATCGGCAATCTGTGCGAGCGTCGGCAGAACTGGGCGGCCGCGCTCGCGGTTTATGAGCGTTGTGCGTGGCCCGGCGCGCGCCATCGGCGCATGCGCGTACTCGAACGCAGCGAGCGTTTCGACGATGCCTTCGGGCTGGCCTTGCAAGCCTTCGCCGCGCCTGAAAGCGAAGAAGAGGCGCAACGCCTCGCGCGCATGCTGCCGCGTTTGCAGCGCAAGCGTGGCGAGGCGGTCGCGCGTGTGCCGGCGGCCCGTCCGGTCGAGCGCAGCGCGCTGGTGCTGCCGCGGCCCGAGGCGCCGATACCGGTCGAGTACGTCGCCCGCGATCATTTGACGTGCGAGACCGCACCGGTGCATTACGTCGAGAACGCGCTGATCAACTCGTTGTTCGGGCTGCTGTGCTGGGAGCCGGTTTTCGCGGCGGTGCCGGGGGCGTTTTTTCATCCGTTCCAGCGTGGTCCGGCCGATCTGCACGCGCCGGATTTTCATGCGCGCCGCGCGGATCAGTTCGCCGGGTGTCTGGAACAACTCGATAGCGGCGTCTATCGCGAGACGATTTTGCGGCATCTGCATGGCAAGGCGGGGCTGCAATCGCCGTTCGTGTTCTGGGCGATGCTCACGCCGGAACTCGTCGCGCTGGCGCTCGACTGTCTGCCGGCCGCACATCTGAAACTGTGGTTCGAGCGTTTGCTGCGCGATATTCGCGGTAATCGGTCCGGCTTGCCGGATCTGATCCGCTTCTGGCCGGCCGAGCGCCGCTATGAGTTGATCGAAGTGAAAGGCCCCGGCGACCGCTTGCAGGACAATCAGATTCGCTGGCTCGCGTATTGCGCGCAGCATGGCATGCCGGTACGCGTGCTCGACGTGCGCTGGGCCGATGAAGCCGTAGTCGCGGAAGGTGGGGGCGTGGCTGAAGTTGCTGCCGCGGCCACCACCGAGGTCGCCGCCAAAGCCACCACCGAGGCCACCGCATGACCTACATCGTCGCCGTGCGGGCGATGTGCGAATTCACCGCAAGGCGGGGCGACCTCGATCTGCGCTTCACGCCGGCGCCGACCTCGCTCGAAGGCATGGCGGGCCACATGACGGTCGCCGGCCGGCGGGCAAGCGGCTACGAAGCCGAAATCACGCTGACTGGCACCCATCGCAGCCTGACCGTGCGCGGCCGCGCCGACGGCTATGACCCGAGCGCGAACCGGCTGGAAGAGGTCAAGACGCATCGCGGCGATCTCGAACGAATGCCGGCCAATCACCGTACGCTGCACTGGGCGCAGGCGCTCGTCTACGGACATCTGCTGTGCCGGACACGCGAACTCACAGAATTGACGGTAGCGCTGGTGTACTTCGATATCGGCACCCAGAAAGAAGTGTTGCTAACGCAAACGCATACCGCGCGCGACCTGGAGATTTTCTTCGTCGAGCAATGCGAACGGTTTCTCGATTGGGCAGTTCAGGAAGAAGCGCATCGGGCCGCGCGCAATGCGGCGCTCGACGCGCTGCAGTTTCCGCATGGCCAGTTTCGCAGCGGACAGCGCGAGCTGGCGGTGTCGGTGTATCGTTCGGCACGCGACGGCAAGACGTTGATGGCGCAGGCGCCGACTGGCATCGGCAAGACGCTCGCAACGATTTTCCCCTTGCTCAAAGCGTGTGCGTCGGACCAGATCGACCGGGTGTTCTTCCTGACCGCCAAGACGCCAGGCCGCGCGCTGGCGCTGGACGCGATCGAAACGCTCCATCGAGGCGTCACGCGCCTGCCGTTGAGAACCCTCGAACTGGTCGCGCGCGACAAAGCCTGCGAGCATCCCGACAAAGCCTGCAACGGCGAATCCTGTCCACTTGCGCGGGGCTTCTACGACCGGCTCGACGCGGCCCGCAGCGCGGCGCTGGCCGCTCCGCGCCTCGACCGCGCGGCGGTGCGCGAAGCGGCGCTCGCCCACGAAGTCTGTCCGTACTACCTGGCGCAGGAACTCACGCGCTGGGCCGACGTGGTGGTCGGCGATTACAACTACTACTACGACAGCAGCGCCATGCTGTATGCGCTCACGCAGATCAACCAGTGGCGCGTGGGTGTGCTGGTGGACGAGGCGCACAATCTGCTCGACCGCGCGCGCCGCATGTACACCGCGTCGCTCGATCAGGCGACGTTCCGGCTCGCGCGCAAAACGGCGCCGGCCACCTTGCGCAAGCCGCTCGAACGGCTGCAACGCGAGTGGAACGCCGTCAAGCGCGCGCAGACCGCGACCTATCAGGTCTATGCCGACGTCCCCGGCAAACTGCTCTCGGCCGCGCAGAATCTGATCGGCGCCGTCACCGATCAGCTGGCGGAAGCACCGCTTTCCATCGACGAAGCGTCGCTGCGCTTTTTCTTCGACGCGATGCATTTCGTCGCGCTGGCCGAGCAGTTGGGCGAGCATTCGATCTTCGATCTCACGCTGAGCGCGGACCGTTACGCGCCGCGCGACAAAACGAATGCCACGCTCTGCGTGCGCAACGTGATTCCCGCGCCGTTCCTCGCGCCGCGCTACGCGGCCGCGCGCACCACGGTGATGTTCTCCGGCACGCTCAACCCGCATCATTTCTATCGCGACACCCTGGGCCTGCCTGAACAAACGCAATGGCTCGACGTGGAAGGGCCGTTTCGCGCCGAACAGTTGCAGGTGCGCGTGGCCGGCAACGTATCGACGCGTTGGCGCGACCGCGAGCGTTCGCTCGTGCCGATCGTCGATCTGATCGCGCGGCAATATGCGGCGCAGCCGGGCAACTATCTGGGCTTTCTGAGCAGCTTCGAGTATTTGCAGCGCGTGGTCGCGCTGATGCGCGAGCGGCATCCGGACTTGCCGGTCTGGGCGCAGGAACCCGGCATGGACGAAGCGGCGCGCGACGCGTTTCTCGCGCGCTTTCGCACCATGAATCAGGGCGTGGGCTTCGCGGTGCTCGGCGGCGCGTTTTCGGAAGGCGTCGATCTGGTCGGCCAGCAATTGATCGGCGCGTTCATCGCCACGCTAGGTTTGCCGCAGATGAACGAGATCAACGAACAGATGCGTCGCACGATGGAGGAGAAGTTCGGCAACGGCTACGACTACATGTACCTGTACCCGGGTTTGCAGAAAGTGGTGCAGGCGGCCGGACGCGTGATCCGCACGGAGCAGGACCAGGGTGTGGTGCATCTGATCGACGACCGCTACCGGCGGCCGGAAGTGCGGCGGTTGCTGCCGCGCTGGTGGGACGTGCAATAGCGCGGCAGCCCGGCGCGTTATTAGCGCGCCTCTTTACCTCCCAGGTAATCGACCTGCCTACCGTCGCCCGGCACAGTGGCGTCACGGCATCACGACTCCCACTTGAGGCAAGGAGACTTCCATGAACGCGACCGCACCGTATCTCGCCGACGAACCGAACACCATCCGCACCGCCGACAACACGCGTCTTTTCTACCGCGACTGGGGGCAGGGCACGCCGCTGGTGTTCCTCTCCGGCTGGACGCTGAACTCCGACATGTGGGCGTACCAGATGGAACCGCTGTCGCGTCTCGATTGCCGCTGCATTGCGTACGACCGGCGCGGGCATGGCCGTTCGAGCGATCCGGGCCGCGGCTACGACTTCGACACGCTCGCCGACGATCTGGAAAGCGTGTTGAGCGCGCTCGATCTGAGCGGCGTCACCCTGGTCGCGCATTCGATTGCGAGCGGCGAAGCGGTGCGTTATCTGACGCGTTACGGTTCGGCGCGCGTCGCCCGGGTCGCGTTCGTCGCGCCCGCGGCCACGCCGTATCTGCTGAAAACCGAGGACAACCCGAACGGCATCGACGCCGCTTTATTCGAGCAAGGCCGCCTCGCGCTGAGCCGTTCCTTTCCCGACTGGATCGAGGCGAATGCGGCGCCGTACTTCGGGCCGGGCGTGTCGCGCGCGCCGCTCGACTGGACGATCCGCATGATGCTGCAAACCTCGCATCAGGCGATGCTCGAACTGGCCCGCGTGCAGACCATCACCGATTTCCGTGCGGAATTGGCGAAGATCGAGGTGCCGTCGCTGATCCTGCATGGCGATCGTGACGCGTCGGCGCCGCTCGAACTAACCGGGCGGCCCACCGCGGCGCTGATACCCGGCGCGTCACTGCATGTCTATGAAGGCGCGGGTCACGGCTTTTACTTCACTCATGCGGAGAGGTTGAACCGGGATTTGCTGGCGTTCCTGGGCCGCCAGCCGGCTTAGGGTCGACGGGCAACTGGTCTTCCACCGGCGCGTCCTTCTGCGCCGCTGCGGCGGGCGGCGCGGCCTTCGGTGCATCAACTGCGTCAGGTGCGTCTTTGCGTGTGTCATCCGCTTCGATTCTCGCGGGTGCGCTTTCCGGGTCCCACGTCAGCAGATTGCGCTGCGGGTTCGCGATCTCGATGCCGCGCTCGCGGAACTGGTCGAGAATGCGCCGGTTGAATTCGCGCTGCACGCCCCAGCGCGCACTGTCGCGGCACTGGATCTGGCCGGCCAGCGTGATGGCCGAGCCGTCCAGCGCATCGACGCCCCAGAAGCTGAAGTCCGACAGAATGCCGTCCTTGAACTTGTCGTCCTCGCGCAGGGCCGCGCCGATTTCCTTCAGCGTGTTGATGGCAAGATCGACATCCGCGCCGAACACGATATTGACCTTCACTGCCGCATTGCCGATGCCGCGGTTGGTGTTGTTCACAGTCGATACCGAACTGAAGGGCACGGTGTAGAGCGAACCGTCGCCGCCGCGCAGCCGCACGGTGCGGATCGACAGATATTCGACGGTGCCGGACACGCCCGCGAGCGTGACCCAGTCGCCGACCTGCATGGCGTTTTCCATCAACAGGAAAATGCCGGTGATGAAATCCTGCACCAGTTTTTGCGAGCCGAATCCGAGCGCCACGCCGAAAATACTCGCGCCCGCCAGCAGCGGCCCGATGTTTACGCCGAGTTCACTCAAACCGGTGAGCACCACCACCAGCGCGATCGCGCAGAAGAGCGCGCTGCGCAGCATCGGCAGCAGCGTGCGCAAGCGCGCGGCGCGCACGAGGTCGCCGCTGGTGGTCCAACTGTCCAGCCGTTGTTCGACCGATACGTTGACGCCTTCCCACACCAGCAGCGCGATCACGGCCGCCACGCCGATCGTGATGATCGCCGACGCGAGCCGGTGCCCGATCGTGCCGGTACGGAACAGGTCGCCCACGTGCACGCCCCACACCTGCAACAGCGCGAGCGCGGTCACGATGCCGATGAGCCACGCCACCACGAGGCGCAACAGCGGGTAATAGCGGTACGCGTGCTGATGCACGAGCGATTTGGCCGCGTCGTCCTGCACATTGAAGAGCCGGGCCAGTGCCCCGAACACCACGATCGACACGACCCGCGCGCCCACCAGCACCGCCAGCGAAATGCCGCCGAGATGCAGCAGCGCGTGATAGCCGTTCTGCACGTCGAGCGCCCAGATGAACCACAGCGCCATGACGACGAACACCGCGGCCCACGCCCAGACTTCGGCGAATACGTTGCCGAACATCTCCAGCGACTTGCGCGCGGCGAGGCGCTTGCGGATCAATTCGCCGACCGGGGTCGCGCATTGCAGCAGCAGGATCGAGATCATGACGTGGCCGGCGAGCGCGACCACTTTCATCAAGGCGAGATGCGCCGCGTCGTTCAGACCGAGCGACTGCGCGATCTCGGCGATCGCGGAACCCACGCCCACCACGCTGACGATCCGCACTATCCAACGTTGCACGAAAGCGGCCCACGCGTCGCTCATGCGCAGCAGACGCAGACGCGGCGCCGCCGGTTGCAGGAAGAAACCGCTGACGATCACGATCACGCGGCACAGCACGTAGATGTCGACCAGCGAATCGAGCGCGCGGTCTTGCGGCGTGCCGTCGTCGGCGAAGATCGACATCAGCGCGCTCGCCGCGCCGACGAACACCACGAGCGGCAGCAGCCGCAGCGCCATGGAGAGGAGCGCGCGCGGCAGGCGCCGCAGCAGCGTCCAGTGATGTTTGGCGTTCTGCTTGCCTTTGGCTTCGTTGACCCGGCCTTTGGCCTTCGTCGCGGCGGAGGTGCCGGACGGCACGGCCGCGGCTTGCGCCTCTGCCGTACTCACCGGCGAGGGCGGCGAAACGGGCAAGGGCGGCGCGGCGTTCGGCGCGTCGGCGGGTTGTGGCGCGACGTCGACGGGCAGGTCGGCTTGCGCGGCGTCGTCTTCGTCTGCCAGTTCGCGGCGCGCGGCCAGCGCCCGGTAGGCGCGGCGCAGCAGGCGGCGCGCCAGCCATTCGAGCACGAGCGCGGGGATCAGCGCGGCCAGCAGCGACCACGCGACGTGGCCCAGCACGGCGCGCGCTTGCGGGTTGGTCGATTGCCAGTTCCACCAGGCGCGGACCGATGCGAGGTCGAGCAGCGCGGCGACCGAACTGCGTAACGACTTGCCGAGGTGCACGGCCCAATGCGCGCCCTGGCGGGCCAGTTGCGAGGCGAGGCCGTTGGACTTGAACGCCGCCGGCACGATGGCGGCGGCGCCGCTCGCCGCAGCGGGCGCCGAGGCGGCCGCGGGCGCGGAAGCGGGCGGCGCGCTCAGCGCGCCGGCGGCGGCGATGGCCTGCAGCGTGTCGGCGACTTGCGCGCGGCGCGTGGGGTCATTGAGAACGGCGAGAGCCTGGCGGGCCTGCTCGGGTGTCAGCGTGACGCCGACGCCGGAGGCCGACGACGCGGGCGTGGCCGGCGCTGTTGCGGCGAAAACCGGCGCGGTGATGAAGGCGAGAAGAACGAAAAACCAGACCTGGAATAATTTGCGCATAGGGTGTAAAGCGGGGGACAGATGCGGACGGCTGTGCCGATACGTACGGACCGGTTCGGCGGCGTGACCATGAACCGACACGGTTTTGGCGGTACAAGTTCCTTGACCTGCCGTGGCGCGAGGCGCCGGAAATCCGGCGAGCACCGTGCAGCGGCACCTTGCGGTAGCAAAAAACTTGCCTGTCGGACAGTACCCGATTGTCCCATGCCGGCTGCGACGCGCAGGAATTCCCCCCGGCGCGTGCGTATACCTTCACCGCCGCAGCCGCAATCGCAACCCCTCGCAATTACTCCGTCGCTGCCGACGCGCGCACCGCCGGCACGCCCAAGGTGCCTTCCACGACTTCGGTGAAGGTGCGCTCCTCGCGCAGAATGAAGCGCTTCGTCTGCGCCAGCTTGAAGTTGTCGCGTGCCTCGGGATCGGCGCGCAGTCTCGCGCGATATGTCTCATAAGCCGCGAGGCTGTCGAACGCGATCAAGCCCCACGCGATGTCGTTGGTCCCTTCGTGCGGCAGAAAGTAGCCGATCAGGTGGCCGCCGCAGCGAGGAATAATGCGGCCCCAGTTGCGGGCGTATTCGTCGAAGGCATCGCGCTGGAAAGGATCGATCTGATAGCGGATGAAGCAGGTAATTGTCATGTGCATAGCTCCGGGTCGGTTGAGGGGCATGGTCTGAAGCATCATGACTGCAGTATGGCGGGCGCCGGCCGGCGATGTTTCAGCGCGCTCTGAACTATGGATGGTGACCGTGCGCGAGTCATGAATCAGACGCCGGGCATCTAAAGCGGCCGTTGCGAGCGGATCGTGAAGGCCGCCAGCGCTGCGCCGGCCAGCGCGCATAACGCCGATACCAGCGCCACCGCGCGCAATGCCGCGCCCAAGGCTTCGGCTTGTGCCTGCGCGATGTCGGCTTGCGCTCGTGCCGGTTCTGCATGTGTTTGGGCCACGCCTGCATCCGGATCGGCGTGGGTTTGCGCCGCTGCGGCACTTGCCGCTGCTGCGCTCACTTTTCCTTCCGACGCACCGGTCCCAGCGCCCGAATCCATGCCGACCTGCGCCAGGCTCGCCGCTGCGCGCGCCGCCTGCGGCACATGCAGCGCATCGAGCCGCGCAGCGAGCGCCGCATCGTGCGACCACACGAACACGATCCCCAGCACCGCGATCGCCAGCAGGCTCGCCACCCGCGCCACCGCGTTGTTGATGCCCGAAGCGACGCCCGTGCGGGCGGCGGATACCGAGGTCATCACCGTCGTCGTCAGCGGCGCGACGGTAATGGTCATGCCGAGTCCGAGCACGGTCAACGCGGGAAGAAAGCCGCGCCAGTACTCGCCGCGTACCCACGGCAGCGCGAGCATCGCGAAGCCGGCCGCGGCGACGACCGGTCCCGCGCTCAGCAAGGCTCGCGCGCCGTAGCGGCTCGTCAGGCCGCCGGTGAAGCGCGACAGCAGTCCGATGGTCACCGGCACCGGCAGCAATGCCGCGCCCGCCTGGGTCGCGCTGTAACCATAGGCGCGGATCAGCGTGAACGGCAGGAAGAACAGCGCGCCGCCCAAGCCGAAGTAAAGCAGCAGTGTGACGAGATTGGCGCCGACGAAGTCGCGCGAGCGGAACACGTCGAGCGGCATCATCGGATTGCGGGTTCTCGCTTCGAGCGCGACGAAGGCGATCAGCACCAGCAGTCCGCCGAGGATCGACGCCAGCACCCAGCGGTTGCCGAAGCCATGCGTCGAGGCGAGAGTCAGGCCGTAGGTCAAGGCGGCCAGTCCGGCGGTGGCCATGACCGCGCCCGGCAAGTCGAGTCCGGCTGCCGCATGTCCGGTGGCGCCGGCGGCGGGGGTTGCCGGATCGCCGTCGTCGTCCTGCCGGCTGTCGGGGACGGCCATGACCGCCAGCGCGACGGTCGCGCAGGCGATCGGCACGTTCAGAAAGAAGATGGCCCGCCACGAAAACGCATCGACTAGCCAGCCGCCCGCCACCGGCCCGAGCGCCGAGGTGATCGCGCCAACGCCGGCCCAGGTGCCGATCGCCTGGCCGCGTTCCTTGTCGTCGAATACCGCGCCGATGATCGAGAGGCTGCTCGGCACCAGCAACGCCGCACCCACGCCTTGCACGGCGCGCGCCGCGATCAGGGCGGCGGCGCCCGGCGCGAGGCCGCAGCCGATCGAGGCCAGCGTGAACAGCCCGATTCCGGCGATGAACACCGTGCGCCGGCCGAGTTTGTCGCCGAGCGAGCCGCCCACCAGCACCAGCGCGCCGAGAAACAGCAGATAGGCATCGACGACCCACTGGATCGCCGCCACGCTCGCGCCCAGTTCGGTCTGGATGGACGGCAAGGCGACGTTGACCACGGAACCGTCGATGAAGGCCATGCTCGAGCCGAGAATGGTCGCGGCCAGCGCGAGTTTTTTACGCCGGCACGGATGGACGAGGCTGGGATGTTGCGCGCGAATGACGAGCGCGTCGCACGGGCTCGCCTGAGCGGGCAGGACGGACGAGGAACGGCGCTCGAGCGCCGGTACGTGCTGGTCGGCCAAGTCCGCTCCCGGATGGATGAACGGCCTTCAGCATAGCAATGCCGGCGTGTCGGCGAAAGGCGCGAAGAATGCGTCAGGCGCTGCTAGCGCACCTTGTCACGTCATTTCGCCCTATGGTGCGCGCGAAATGGCGGCGCGCGCGGCCCGCGATCATCCGGGCGAGCGAGGTTCAGACCCGACCCGGCGGACCCCAGCGAAGCAGAAGCGACGCCGGACTTACCCGCTCACACCAGCGAAGCCGCCCGCCGCTCCGTCTCGCCGTCGGCATCCGCGCCGCCGGCGGCGTTCGAAGCGCGCCCGGCTGCCGGCTCCTGATGCAGCCGGTTGGCATGCATCAATCGATACAGCGTGGCCCGCGAAATGCCGAGTTCGGCCGCCGCCTCGGACAACTTGTAGCCATGTCGCTGCAACGCATGCTCGATCGCGTCCTTCTCGGCCTTGCTGCGGATTTCCGCCAGCGTCACGGCCGGCCCGTTGTCGGCTTCCGGCAAACCCAGATCGCTTGCCGTGATAAAGCGGCCCTCGCTCATCACCACGGCGCGGCGCACGCAATTGATCAGTTCGCGCACGTTGCCCGGCCACGGATAGTTCGACATGGCGACGATCGCGTCGCTCGACAGACCGCGCAGTTTGCGCGCGCCGTCCTGTTTGTACATGCTCAATGCATAGTTGGCGAGCAGCTTGATGTCACCGCCGCGCTCGCGCAGCGGCGGCTCGACGAGGCGCAGCACGCACAAACGGTGATACAGGTCGGAGCGGAAGCGCCCGTCTTCGACCGCCTTGTCCAGATCGACGTGGGTCGCCGAAATGACCCGCGCGTTGACATTGATCGGGCCATTGCCGCCCAGCCGTTCGATCGTGCCTTCCTGCAGGAAGCGCAACAGGACCGCCTGGCATTCATGCGGCATGTCGCCGATTTCGTCGAGGAAGAGGGTGCCTTCATGGGCGCTCTCGATCCGGCCGATCTTGCGCTGGAGCGCGCCGGTAAAGGCGCCGCGTTCGTGGCCGAACAATTCGGCTTGCAGGAGGCTCGGCGGAATCGCCGCGCAATTGATCGCGACGAAGGGCCGCCCGGCGCGCGGCGAGCGTTCGTGAATCGCCTTGGCGGTCAGTTCCTTACCGGTGCCGGATTCGCCGGCGACGAACACCGGCGCGTCGGTCACGCCGCATTTGTCGATGCGCCGGTACAACTGCTGCATGGCCTCGCATTGTCCAACCATGCCGTGCCGCCCGAGCGACGGCTCCGGCGCGACCTCCACATGCCGCAGGCTCGACAGCCCATGCGCGTGGCCGAGCGCGAACACGAGCCGGTCGTTGAGCCACGGTCGCGTGACGAAGTCGAAGCAATAGTCGAGGATGAAACGGCTGACCAGTTCGTTTTCCGCCTGGCCCGGCGCGATCTGGGCGACCCAGTTGGTTTCCACGCGCCGCATGCAGGACGCCAGTGCGGACAGATGCTGTGAGGTGCAGTCGCCCGGCAGCTCGACTAGGCCGACCTTGATATTGCCGCGCTCGAGCATACGCTCGGCGACGGCCGTGCTTTTGGCATGCACCGCTTGCCAGCCAGAAGCCGCCAGAAAAGCGGCGAGTTTCTGATCCGGCGAATTCGACACATACAGAACAGTGCGTTCCGTGTCGACAGGCGTGCAAGTCGTGTTCATGTTACCCCCGGTTTGATGCAGCTCTCAGGACTGTTCTGCGACGTACCCAACAGACCGGCAAGATGCCGGCTTCCGGCCAACTGAGCCAGCCGGTCCGCTTGTGCGGACCCGGACATGGATTGATCCACCGCTTTGGGGTTCTGCGACTCGACGCCCGGCGGTGACGATTCACGGTAGCGGCAATCTCGGGGGGCATGGAGCGGGCGGCGCGAGCCGCGAGCTGCTACATATCGGACGAATGGCGGGAACGGTGTTCACCGTTGTAACCGTCACACGATCTTTTCCCCGAATCACTCAAACCGTTTTTAACCTCGTTGGCCTGATACAAGCACTCTTCTTGGCGCATGGGCTTAACGATAAGCGAAACCGCTTTCGAGCGCCATACAAACAAGTCTGGATTCAGAAACGTTTTTCATATCACCCCATTGTGCTTGCGGTAAAAAAATGGACGGTCAAGTCCCGCTATGCTCGGCATCCCACATAGCGCCTCAATTCGTTTTACGGCAAATGTGAAACGGAACTGTAGTTCGGGATTTGCCTCGTCTCAGGCTTGCGACACATCGGACAGGGGGTCGAGACTACCCGGTAGGGTTCCGAAGCATCGGCATCTTTGACCGGGATGTAACGCAGCGCCCGGCCCCACGCGGGACCTGCGGATTGCCCGGCGAGCCAACGGCCAGCTACGCGTCGCCGCGGCGCGTCGGCGGACGCCTAAGTGCGTGTCGAATTCGAATCAACGCGAGATGCGAAGAGTGCGCGAGCAGGGTGCGCCGCAGCAACGATCACGGTGGCATAAGGGTTTGAGGGCACATGGCATAGCCGTTGCAATAAGCACTTCACAGCGAATGCTGTTGCCGCCCGGTCCGAACTCCGGGAAGCCGGAGTGAAGAGAGATCGGCGGCACATAAAACTTCGTAGGCGCGGCGGGGGGAAGCCAATGCGTTTTACGAGGGGGCGGCGGGGCCACTGAAAAACAAACGACATAAGAGCACGGCGCGAATGATCGGTACAACGTACCGGTCAATGTGACCGGACGATGTAAAGGTCGACCTCGCCACTTTTTCCGTCTGTTTCGGCGGACATGAAGGGGATGGCAAAAAACAACAAGTACCGCGCTCGCGGAGTGGGTGAGCGAACGATACGCACAACAACAAGAAGACAGCGAAAGAAGAGCGGCGGGGTAGCGCGCGGTCGAGGACCAACCGGGCGCGATGGAGCGGGGAGGAATGGCCAGAGTCTCCGTAGAGAGGCGCAGCTTACGAGGTGGACCGGGCGCCGTGTCCGCGAATTTGCGGACACGGCTCACCTGGACAGAGCAGTGAAAAAAACAGATCTTTTTTGGGGGTTGTCATGACCAGACAGTTCACCAAGCCGGCCGGCACAGCACAGCCAGCTCGTCAAACCACCGTGTACTCAACGGATGTCGCCTATCAACGGCATATCGCCGCGCCGCGCGCATTGTTCGCCGCGCCGCCGGTCGATCTGACGACGCTGGTGATTGCCGAGGCGATCAAGCGCCGGGCGCAAGCGGAGCTTCAGCGCGAGGCGTTGCGCGACTCGGTGTATGAGATGCCGGTGTCGCAGGAACGAAACTACGAACGCGGTGCGGACATTTACCGGTCCGATTCCGACGAATAACCAGAACATCGATCGCTATCGAGGTGGCTTCGCCAACCGAACGGCGTCAGACCGGCGGAGAGCCGACATGATCGACATCTTCCTGATTTCATCCAGCATGGAGCGCGCGCCGGACATCGTCGCTCGCCTCGAGGCAAGCAGCGTGGCTTACCGGCTGCGCACCGCTCACGGCACGGCCCGGCAAGTGCGGGCGCACGACCGTGCGATTCGAAGCGCCGATATGCTGATCGTCGACGATGCCGGTCTGAATGCGCGCGACCTGGACGGCGTCGAGGAAGCGCTGGCCTGCACGCCCGCCCTGCACTGCGTGCTGATGACGGCGGCGCCGTCCACCGCCTTGCTGGGCGCGGCGATGCGCGTCGGCGTGCGGCATGTGCTGGCGTGGCCGCTCGACGCCGACGAGATCACCACCATCCTCATCCAGGCCGACGTGCGGAAAAAAGCCATCGGCCGCCGCGTCGGCCGTGTCGTCTCGCTCGCTTCGAGCAAGGGTGGCAGCGGTACCACGCTAATCGCCGTGAATCTCGCGTATTCGCTTGCCGCGCTGAGCAACCGGCGTGTGCTGCTGATCGATCTCAGCCAGCAATTCGGCGACGCCAGCCTGCTCATGGCCGACAAACCGCCGCCCACCACGCTTGCCGATCTCTGCTCCCACGCGGAGCGCCTCGACGCCGCGCTACTCGAATCATGCGTGATGCATGTCCACGCAAATCTCGATGTGCTGGCGGGTGCGGGCGATCCGCTCAAGGCCGCGGAATTGCTGCCCGCGCAGATGGAGAGCATTCTCGCGCTGGCGCGCGAGCGCTATGACGCAGTGTTGATCGATGTCGGCCAGAGCCTGAATCCGTTGACGATCCATGCACTCGATCGCAGCGACGCGATCTGCATGGTGGTGCGTCAGAACCTGCTTTACCTGCACGGCGGGCGGCGCATGCTCGATATTTTCAGGGAACTGGGTTATCCGGCCAGCAAGGTGCGGGTGGTGGTGAATCATTACGACAAGAACGCCCAGATCAACCTGTCGAAGCTCGAACAGACGCTCGGCGCGAGGGTGGCGCATCAGCTTCCGCGCGACGAAAAGCAGGCCAATGAAGCGCTCAGCCGCGGTGTGCCGCTGGTGACATCGGCCCGGGACAGCACGCTTGCGCAAGGTATCAGCCTGCTGGCGGACATGCTGTGGCCGTCCAGCGCCGAGCGCCGCAAAGGCGTGCTCGGCCGGCTGTTCGCGTCGCGGCCGAATGTGCCGCCGCAGCTCAAACCTGGCCATTGAGGCCGTTCTGTCAAACTGGACACACTCGTCAGAAGCGAATCCGCACGTCCGTGGCATGATCTGGATAGCGGATCCGTGCCGCTGCCACGCTCCGATCATGGGAGGCGGGCAGCCTTTGGCGTAACCTGCCAGAATAATAATTCGCATGTCGAAACGAATAGGCAATGACGTGGACCGCTCCGGCGTCATAGCGTCGCGGCGAGCGGCTATCGCGCGTATCGACGCAAGCTGTGCTTTCGCTTGATTCCCGGTGTGTTTTGACAGTGTATCGTGTCGTTGTGGCCAGCCACTTCGCGGCCTGTCTGATTACTCTCTAGAGCGCCTGTGAGCGCAGCATCGTCCATGCAAAACGAGTCCAACGGTCTCAACGATATCGCGTCGATCCTGTCCAATCCGATCCTCAACACGGATTCGTACAAGGCGTCGCACTACCTGCAATATCCGCCCGAAGCGTCGGCGATGTTCTCCTACATCGAGTCGCGCGGCGGGCGCTACGATCGCACGCTGTTCTTCGGCCTGCAGATGCTGATCAAGGAATATCTGTGCCGCCCGGTGACTCCGGCCATGATCGAGCAGGCCAAGGCTTTTTTCACGGCGCACGGCGAGCCGTTCAACGAAGCGGGCTGGCGCTACATCGTCGAACACCACGGCGGCTTTCTGCCGGTGCGCATTCGCGCGGTGCCGGAAGGCTCGGTCGTGCCGACGCACAACGTGCTCGTCACGGTCGAATGCGACGATCCGCAGGTGTTCTGGCTGGCGTCGTATATGGAGACCATGCTTCTGCGCGTGTGGTATCCGATTACGGTGGCGACGCAAAGCTGGCATCTGCGCAAGACGATCCGCGGCTATCTGCTAAAGAGCAGCGACGACCTCACGCAACTGCCGTTCAAGCTGCACGATTTCGGCGCGCGTGGCGTGTCGAGCGCGGAGTCGGCGGCGATCGGCGGCGCCGCGCACCTCGTCAGCTTCATGGGCTCGGACACCGTGCTCGGCGTGGTCGCGGCGAACCACTACTACAACGAGACGATGGCGGCGTTTTCCGTGCCGGCGGCGGAGCACAGCACGATCACGTCATGGGGCCGCGAGCGCGAAACCGACGCGTTTCGCAACATGATTGCGCAGTTCGGCAAGCCAGGGGCAATCGTTTCCGTGGTGTCCGATTCCTACGATCTGTTCGCCGCGCTCGACGCCTGGGGCACGGAGTTGAAGCAGGCGGTGCTCGACTCCGGTGGCACGCTGGTGATCCGGCCCGACTCCGGCGATCCACGGACGATCGTGCTGCAAACCCTGCGGGCACTCGAGACGTCGTTCGGATCGGTAGTGAACGGCAAAGGGCGGCGCGTGCTCAACAACGTGCGGGTGATCCAGGGCGACGGCGTGAACCCCGATTCGATTGAAGCGATTCTTGCCGCTATGGACGAAGCCGGCTTCGCGGCGGACAACATCGTGTTCGGCATGGGCGGCGCGTTGTTGCAGCAGATCAACCGCGACACGCAGCGCTTCGCGATGAAGTGTTCCGCGATCCGTTTAGGCGACGAGTGGCACGACGTGCTCAAGGACCCGGTCACGGACGCCGGAAAGCGCTCGATGAAAGGGCGCCTGACGCTGCTGGTGAATCGCCACACGGGCGAATATCGAACGACGACGCTGCCTGTGGCGTGGGACGAGCGCACCGTCGAAGGCGATTGGGAAGATGCGCTGGTGACGGTGTTCGATTCCGGCAAGCTGCTGGTCGATATGTCGCTTGCCGAAATCAGAGGCCGCGCTCACGCGCACGAAGGTTAATGCGAATCGCTCGCTTGCCAGACGGCAACGCCTGAAGCGCGGATCTCGATCCGGCACGGCGCGCCTTCGCGCAGGCGGGCATCTTCATTGGCAATGTCGAAGCGGACTCCGGCAATATTCACGCGGACATAGCGCTCGCCGCGCCGCAATTCGACCGCGTCGACCACACCGGCATGTGTGCCGTCCACCGTCACGACAATGGCGTGCGACGACACGCGCCACATGACCCGCTGACCGGCGGCGAGATCGAGTCCGCTGTCGCCCGTTCCGATCACGAGGCCCTGAGCGATCTCGACCTTGCCTGAAGCACTCATCACGCCTTCGCCTACATTGTGCAAGCCGAGCAGGCCGGCCACTCGCATCGACGCCGGCCGCTCGAATACGGCGTCGATAAAACCCGCTTGCAACACGCGGCCCTGTTCGACGACCAGAACTTCATCGGCCAGCAACGCGGCTTCATCCGGATCGTGCGTGACGATGATCGTCACCGCCGCGATCTCGCGCTGCAAGGCGCGCAACGACTGCTGCAAGCGGCGCCGCCGCGGCGTATCCAGCGCGGCGAACGGCTCGTCGAACAGCAGCAGTTCGCTATGCCGTGTCAGCGCTCGCGCGAGCGCGACGCGCTGCCGCTGGCCGAACGACAATTGATGCGGCAGGCGCGCGACCAGTTGGGCGAGGCCCAGATGATCGAGCCAGTAACGCGCGCCGGCGGGATCGGCATCGACGGGAAAGGCCAGTTGCTGCGCCACCGTCATATGCGGAAACAGGCCGTAGTCTTGCGGCATATAACCGATCTGCCGGCGCTCGGGCGGCAGCGTGTTCAATGGCGTTGTGCCGAGTGTCACGCTGCTCGACGCGTTGGATTCGAGCCCCGCGATCAGACGCAGCGCCAACGACTTGCCCGAGCCCGACGGCCCGATGATCGCGAGGCGTCGTGTGACCGGCGTCCATGCGATGTCGAGATCGAACGCGCCCAGCCGGCGTTGCAAATGGAAAGCGAGGCGCAGGTCCGCGGTTTCGCCGCGGCTCGCCGTCAGGTCCGCGCCGGGTTCGAGCGCGTCGTCGCCGTTTTCGGTTTGCTCGAGCGTGGTCTTTTGCCGAAGGCTGTAAATCGACAGCGCCGCGCAGACGATCGCGATGGCGAGCGTCGGCAGCAGCAGGGGCATCATCGCCGGCAACCCCTGGCCGCCGAATACGACGTACGTATAGACCGGCAACGAATACGGGTGATAGGCCACCATCACGGTCGCGCCGAATTCGCCGAACGCGCGCAGCCACGCGAGCGCGAGTCCCGCGCGAATCGCCGGCCACGCGACCGGCAACATGACGCGGAAAAATCGGCTGCCGGCGTGATGGCCGAGCGTCGCGGCCACGTCGTCGAGCACCGGGTCGACGGCGGTGAACGCGGACTTGGCGGCAATGATCAGGAAGGGCGCGGCGACGAAGACTTCCGCGAGCACGATGCCGGCGAACGAATCCGTCAGCACGCCATTGGTGAAGCGGCCAACCCAGCTATACGGCCCGAGCAGAAACAGCAGCAGCACGCCGCTGGTGAGCGGCGGCAGCGCCAGCGGCAACTGCACGACGAAGCCGAGCAGCGCCACCTTGCGCGAAGTCGAACGCGCGAGGAAATAGCCGAGCGGCACGCCGCCCAGCAGAATCGCGAGCGAGGCCACGCTCGCGCTCGCCGCCGAGATGCCGACCGCCGACCACGTCGCGCGCCAATCGACATTCGCCCAGTCCGCCGCGCCGAGCTGCGGCACGCTCGCAACGAACGGAGCGCACAGATAGACGGCCAGCAGCGCCGCCAGCCACAGCAGCGGACGCGCAGCGGTACGTTTCACCGCGCTTACTGCGCGGCAGCGTCGATCACGGCTTGCACCGAAGGCGGCATGGCTTGCCCGTTGCCGCTTACCGTGGGTTTGATGACGTCCACGCCATGTTGCCTGAGCAGCGCGCGGCCTTTCGCGCTCAACAGAAAGTCGACGAAGCTGCTCGCGCCTTCACGGTTCGGCGCGTCGCTGAGAATCGTCAGCGTGTAGCTGGCCTTGGCCTGCAATTCGGGTGCGGGGCGGATCGCCGGAATCTTCAGATCGGACGTTTCGGTGGAATAGAAAAAGCCGGCGTCGAGCTGGCCGGATTGCAGGCGGCCAACCAGCGTTTCCTCGGGCAAAACCTGCTCGGGGTTTTCCGCCGCGCCGAGCGTCTTCTCGACGAGGTCCGGCTGGTGGTAGAGCTCAGCCGCCCTGGTCACCATCTCGACGGTGAAGGCACCCTTCGGGTCGAGCTTCGGGTCGGTCCGGCCGATGCGGATGCCCGGCTCCTGCAGCACCTGGTCCCAGCGCTTGCTCCTGAACTGCGGCGCGAACTTGCTCTGCGGGTTGTAGCCGATCATCAACGGCGATTCGGCGAAGTTCACATACCACGTGACGTGATCGCCGTTTGCAGCGCCGGTCAAACTGTCATTCACCTTGGGGCTCGCGCTGATGAACACGTCGCCGCGGCGCAGCTTGCCCTTGATCTCGTTGGCGATCTTGTTCGAGCCCGCCGCGTAGCCGCGGAAATGCTGGCCGGTGGCCTTCTCGAATGCCGGGCCGATGCTGCGCTCCATCAGATTGACGAGCGAGCCGGCGTACAGCACGTTGACCGTGTTGTCCTGCGCGAAAGCAGGCGCGGCCGTCACGATGCCGGTAACGACCACGAGAGGAGCGACGAGAGAAGCGAGCAGCTTGCGAATCATGCGATAACCCCGATACGTTATTAAGAGCGCTATATTACGACGTCATCGCATTGTCTTGTATGACGACGCCGCTCTGCATCAGTTAAGCGGGAAACTGCGCACGTAACTGGTGCCGCTCGCACTGGCGGCGCGGTCGATGGCGTACAGCCGGCCGCGCGGCGCGTCGACGGCTACGCCGCGGGCGTCCTGAAAGTCGTTTGCAAGCACGCTGATCGTGCCGTCCGGCGCGATCCGGCACAGGCTGGTGGTATTGCATTTGGTGTACAGCTTGCCGCCCGCGTCGACGGCCATCAGGTCCGGGCTGATGATCCGCACGAACGCGCCGCTCGGCGTCACGGCCTGCGATCCGCCGAGCAACGCGCTCAGACTCGCTTTGACGATGTCGTTGTTGGCCTGGTCGGAGACGTAGACCGCGTCGCCCGACACGGCGATCCCGACCGGCTTGCCGAGTCCGCTCAGCAGATCGCGCTCGACCGCCGTGTGAGCGGCCGGATCGTACGTGATGAGACTCAGGCCGCCTTGCAGCGGATTGCTGCCGATTTTGACGAACCACGTCGAGAGCAAACGATTGGAGCCGATCGAGATCAGGCCGAGGCGGCGGCGCGCCGGATCGGGGCCGCTCAGCGCCGCGATCGCATCGACGCCCGTGATGCTGAACACCGCGCTCGCCGTGCCGAAGCCGAAGCGTTCGATCATCAGCGTGGACGCGTCGGCGAAGCTCAACTGGCTCAGGCTGTTCGACTGGCCGGCCACCGCGGGCACGCTCGCGTAATGCGCGAACGTGCGGCCGTCCGGCGAGGAGAGCACGCTATTGGTCTGGTCGTCGGTGATGAAGACGGCGCCGTCCGCCGCGCGCACCGCGATGCCGTTCGGCGACGCGCTGACGGCGGCCTTTTGCGGCGTGACGGTAATCTCGCCGCCGCCACAGCCGGCGAGCGCCGCGATCAGGCCGAGGGAGACGAAAGCGAGGCGCGTGGTGCGTCGCCAGGCGGGTGAGAAGCGCATGTGACCTCCTGAGCGGCCCGGCTGCGCACCGGCCGTATGCCGGCGCGCCCACGCGTGCCGTGATTGTTATGGATGAGGGTGAGGCCGGGCTATATTCCCGGCGATATGACGCGTATCGACGCGGTTTTGCGCGCAAGCCGCCATCGCAGCGTAATATACACACGGACATAACGGGTGAACAAGCCGCTCAGGCGCACATGCTGGAGATAAACGGATATGGATAGTGAGAATGTGATTGCCGCGCCCGCTGTCGACAGCGCGCTCGTCCTGAGCGGACGATTCCAGCGGCCGCTTTCATTCGGGCTCGATGAACTCAAACGCTACGAAAGCGTGGTGGCCACGCCGTTCGATCTGCGTTGCTATACGACCAACCGCTTTATTCGCAGCGTCGAGCCGTATCGCGGCGTGCGCTTGACGACGCTGATCACGGAAGCGGGCTTGCCGAATAGCATGCCGGGCGAATTCAAGCGCACGGTGTTCGTCGCGGTGGGGCACGACGGCTATGTCGTGACGTTTTCGTGGCACGAACTCTTTAACACACCGATCGGCGAGAACGTGATGGTCGCCTACGAGTGCGGCGGCCAAGCGCTCGACGCTGAAGACGGCGCGCCGATTCTGTTTTCCGGATCCGACATCCTGCCCGCGCCGCGCCATGTCAAACGGCTCGCGCGGATCGAGGCGCATGTGTTGGGACCGTTGGCGTAGGTGAACGCGAGGCACAGCCGGCAGGCGTAACATGGGTCGCTGATCCTTATCACGTTGCCGCCATGTCTGACGATCCGCTTGCACGCGCTGTTGGTGTTGCCGCAACTGGCGAAGAAGCGCCGTTGTGGGTGCGGTCGTTGTCGTTGCCGCAGGACGCATTGACCGCCGCGCGCATGACAAAGTGGCTGGACGCAGCGACTAATGCCGCATCACCCGACACACAACTCTTCGCCAAACTGATCGCCGAGCGCGACGCGCGCAACGAACTCGCGCTGCTCGGACTTCAGCAACCGGCGTGGCGCGCGCTGCTGGCGCGGCACTTCGCGCGTGCCGCTGTCCCGGCCGCGCTGCCGCTCGTGGTCACTTCGAGCGAGCACGCGGAATTCGTCCGCACGCTCCACGCGCTATTGCTCACGTACGCCAGCGCCGCGATCCATGCAGACGACGCGCAGTGTCTAGCTGCGATCATCGCCCATGCCTGTTTGCGTCCGGATCACCTGTGGCGCGACCTCGGCCTCGCCGGCCGCGACGAAGTCACTTGGATGCTGACGCGTTATTTCCCCACGCTCGTCGCGCTCAATACCGCCAACTTGCGGTGGAAGAAATTCCTCGCTGAACAACGCGCGTTGTCACTGGGTTTGCAGCCAGGCCCGGCGCCAGGCTGTCCCGGCTGTGAAGACTACGGGCATTGCTTCCCGGAGCTTCAGGGAGGATTGTGATGGCCGTTCGGCCAGGGTGGCAGTATGAGGCGGTTCGTGTATGCTTTCGCGCATGGCTGACACCCCAAAAACCAAACCCGCACCCGCGGCAAAAAAAGCCGCGAAGGCGCGTCCAGAAGTGCGCTTCAGAATGCGCATCCGTAGCGGCGACGCGGTCGCGCTCGGGCCGGGCAAAGTCGAATTGCTCGAAGCCGTGCGCGAATTCGGCTCGATCTCGGCGGCGGCGCGCAGCCTCGATATGTCGTACCGTCGCGCCTGGCTGCTGATCGATGAACTGAACCGTTCGCTCAAGTCGCCTGCCACGCATTCGGAGCAGGGCGGCCAGAGCGGCGGCGGCTGCACGCTCACGCCCGTGGGCGAAACCATCATTCGCCTGTACCGCGACGTCGAAGTCGAGGCGCAGCGAAGTTGCGCGAAACAGATCGCCGAGTTGACCAGGCTAATCCGCTCCTGAGCGGGGCCGGGTCGCGCAAGTGCGCTCAGCCGTGGCGCAGGCAAAACGCCGAAGGCGGCGGATTGCCCAATTGCGAAAGCTGCTCGGGGTGCAGGCGCGCCATCAATTCGACGAAGCTCGCCACACTCGCCGTGCGCAGCGGGTGATAGTCGATCTGATGGCGCTCGCAGACGCGCTTGAGCGTATTCATCGAATCGTGGTCGATGCAATCGACCGGAAACACGACGAGATCCGCACCCGGCAACGCCGCGGCAAGCAGGCCCTTGCGATCTTCCACACCGCCGTCGTGCACGATCAGTTCGCCGCCCGCGGCTTCCACCAGCCGCTTGAGCGCCGCGTTGGAACCCGGCCTGCCGCCCACATACGCGATCCGTTTGCCTTGCACGCTGTCGAGGCTCGCCCGGCGCGTGCCGGCTCCGCTCGCCGCGTCCGCTGCGTCCACCGTCGCGCGTTCGAGGGCGTCGCATTCGCTTTGCACCAGCCTGAGCAGCGTCAGCGTCTGATCGTGGCTTCTGCGCAGCGCGAGCGCCGCGTCCTGTTCCTGCAGCGCGCGCTGTTCCGCGGCCTCGCGGCGGCTCGTATGCAGCGCGACGCGCTGATCGGCGTCGGCCAGTTTGTCGCGCAGCCGTTGCGTTTCGGCTTCGAGACCGGCGGCATCGGCGGGGATCTGGCGGCTTGTCTGCGCCGTGAGCTGCGCGATCTGCTCGTTGAGCGCCGCAATCGACGCGTCGCGTTGCAGGCTGAGTTCCTGCAAACGGCTCTGCTGACGCTCGATTTTCTCTTTCAATGCGGCGTTTTCCTCTTCCAGTGCGACCAGCCGGCGAATGTCCGCGCGATTGGCCGCGCCCACCAGATGCGACAGCATGTGCAAGTCGCCGAATGCTTTCTGGCGCACGGGCATGGTCGCAAACGGATGCGTCATCAACGCCCAGTAGGCGGGCGGGATGTCGCCGCTCTTCAGCGCTTCGTCCCAGAGCTTGAGCAGGTCGACGTCGTCGGTGGCTTTCTCGAAGCGGCGGATCGCGCCCGCATAGTGTTCGTCGAGCAGTTTGTGCAGCGCCTTGGCGGCCGCGCCGCCTTCGATCGCGAGTTCGACCGCCGAGTGATGGATCTCCAGATCGCTCGCGTCGCGGCGATCGAGTCCCGTGAATTTCGGCACCAGCTTGCGCAACTCGTGCGTGCTCAGACACGTGCCGATGATCGAACAATGCAGATGGCTGTCGAGTTCGGCGAGGCGCGCGCGTCGTTTGGTGTTCGAGAACGACACTCTGGCGGGGGCGCAACATGCGTCGGCGACGTGCATGCCGGTGCCGGCAAGCTCGTCGCCGGATAGTTTCAGGCGCGCGGGCTGGGCGAGACGGAACGGGGGCGTGTGCATGGGAATCTCGAATCCGGTTCGGTGTCAGGCGGGTTGAAAGTGCAGGTGAAGCTCATGGCGCACTTTCGCCGCGCGAGCGCGGCCGGCGATATATTCGGAAAGATATAACGATGGGCGAAAGAGAGCGTTCATCTGCGGCTGTCGTTAATCAGTCGTTGGAGGAGGCGAGGGCGGGCTCGGCGACGCGCGCTTTGCGCCGCACGGCCGACCTGTCCGCAGGGCTTCGCGCGGTTCCGGCGCGCTTTCCTGCCGCCGGGCTCATGTCATTCGCGGCCCGTGCGTGCTGTTCGAGCACATGCCCGACGCACAGGCCCACGAAGGCCGCGTCGAGCCGTTCGAGTTCCGCGACCACCTTGCGCAAGGCAGCCAGGTCGTTGCTGAACGTATCGGAAAAAATCGCGTCGCGCAGTTGTTCGGCGCAGCGCGCTTCCTCGATCGCCGCTTTGAGGTCGCGCAGACGCGCGAACGCCGCGGCTCTCGCCCGCTCGGCGAGGATCGACAGCAACTGGTTCAGCGAATGCGAGCCGGACGTGCCGACCGAGGCGAAATTCAACTGGTCGTCGGTCAGCATCAGCACGAAGCGCTGCACGCTGCCGTAGAGACGCCGGTAGGCGTCGACGACATCGCGGATCGATTCGGCGCGGCCGCGCTCGGACGCCGACTTCACCGCGACGATGGTCGATGAAAGCTCGTTGGGCAGACGCTCGCGGCGTCTTGCCGGGGCGGATGAAATGGATCGACTGCGCACCGCTACTGGCTCCTGCTGGCTCGTTTCGCCTCGTCGCGCGGGGCTCCCAGAAGCGCAGAAAGACGCGCCGCCACGCACCACGAAGCCTACCGTGATATTCGGCAGGATATAACGAAAAGCGGCCGGCGTGTTGAACAGACGCCGTTTCCCGACCCGTCGGACAGGCTTCAAGCTACTTTCAGACCGGTGTCACTTATGCCGTGCGAAGTCGAGAAACGCCTTGACGGCCGGGGCCCGCTCGTACTTCCGGAAGGCAATCGCGATCTCCGAAGGGATGGGCTGACCGGTGATGTCGCGGTACACGACACCCGGCAAAGCGATGCAGTCCGCCAGCGTATGCGGCACGACGGCGACATAGCCGCCCAGCGACACGCAGGCCAGCACCGAGGCGAGCGTACCGGGGCGCGGTCCGAGCCGCGCGGAGAAGCGCCCGCGCCGCGCCACTTCGAAAGTGCCGGCTTCCTGCTCCGGCAGCACGAAGCACTGGTCGCGCAGTTGCGCCGGCTTGACGCTCGGCGAGGCCGCCAGCGCGGAATCGGTCGGCAATGCGAGGACGAATTGATCGCGATGCACGGTCGTGGCCTGAATGCCGTCGGCCAGCAGCATCGGCGGGCGCACGTAGGCGGCGTCGAGCAGGCCGTCGCGCAGCATGGCGGCGACGTTGTCCATCGGCACCTCGCGGATCGAAATGTCGACGCCCGGATGCGCGCCGCGAAATCCACCGACATCGCGCTGCAACACGCCCGCATACGCCGCCGACGCCACATAGCCGACTTCGACGCGCCCGAGCTCGCCACGCTCGGCCAGCACCGCGCGCTCCTCGCCGCGCGCGAGGTGATCGAGCGCGACCAGCGCCTCGGCGAGATAGGCGCTGCCCGCCGCGCTCAGCGCGACCGAGCGCTTGGTGCGATGAAAGAGCCGCACGCCGAGCAGCCGTTCCGCCTCCTGGATCAGCTTGGTCAGCGACGGCGCGGCGATTCCCAATTCGTCGGCGGCGCGCGAGAAATGAAGCTGTTTCGCGACGCAAACGAAGGCATGGATATGACGGAGTTCGAGTTGCCGCATGGTTTTCTGTATTTCCGCTGGAGCTAATTATTTTGTTATTTTATGCCAATGACAGGCAATAGAGGCGTCGCTAACATTGAGTCGACCTCAACTCGCCGCCATTCGCCTCCCTATGCCGTCTCCTTCCTCAGACCACCGCCCGGCGCCGGCCAACCCCGCATTCGTGCTGGCCACCGCGTCGGCCACCTGCGCGCTGATCGTGCTGGACACCAATGTCGTGGCGGTCTCGTTGCCGTCGATCGCGCGCTCGTTCCACGCGAGTTTCGCCGACGTCGAATGGGTCGTCAGCGCGTACATGGTCGCGTTCGCGTCGTGCCTGCTGCCGGCGGGCGGTCTCGCCGACCGCGTCGGCCGCAAGAAAATGCTGCTGCTCGGGCTGGCGGTGTTCTTTCTGGCGTCGCTCGGTTGCGGCGCGGCGCCGACGGCTGCGGTGCTGAACATCGCGCGGGCGGTCAAGGGCGTCGGCGCGGCAATGCTGCTCACCGCCGCGCTCGCCATCATCGCGAACACGTTTCACGAAGGCCCCGCCCGCGTGCGCGCCTGGGCCGTGTGGGGCACCTGCATGGGCCTCGCGACCACGGTGGCGCCGCTGGTCGGCGGCGTCATCACGCAATGGTTCGGCTGGCGCTGGATCTTTCTGCTGAACCTGCCCGTGTGCGCGGTGCTCGCGTGGTGCGCGTCGCGTGCAATCGTCGAGTCGCGCAATCCGAAACCCGGTCCGCTCGATATCGCCGGCAGTCTATTGTTCGGCAGCGCGCTCGCGCTCGGCATCTGGGCGCTGATCGAAGTGCCGGCCGACGGCCTCGCAAGCTGGCCGACCGCCATGCGGCTCGCGGCCTGCGTGCTGTTGTTCGGCGCGTTCGTTCAGGTGCAGCGGGTGCGAGCGCATGCGATGGTCGATCTCGCGCTGTTCCGGCAACCGCGCTTTGTCGCCGCGGTGCTCGCCATGTTCGGGTACGCCGCCTGCGCCCAGGTGATGATGACGTTCCTGCCGTTGTATTTGCAGAACGCGTTCGGTCTGTCGGCGGTGGCCGCGGGCGTGGGCATGCTGCCGTTCGCGCTGTCGATGGTGATCGGCCCGTACATCGGCGCCGCGCTCGGCAGGCGTGTTTCGAGCATGGCCGTGCTGTCGATGGGCTTGCTGCTGATCGCCCTCGGCAACCTGTTGACGGCGTTGATCGCGAGCGACGAACGCTACGCACTGGTCGCGCTCGGCATGATCGTGACGGGTCTCGGCGCCGGGATTCTGAACGGCGACACGCAGAAGGCGATCATGGCCTGCGTGCCGCCGGATCGCACGGGCATGGCCTCCGGCATCAGCACGACGACGCGCTTTACCGCCATCGTGACCTCGGTCGGAGTGCTCGGCGCGGTGCTGGCGGCGCGCACTCACACGGCATTCCTCGCCGCGGCGCCGCTGACGCCCGAGGTGAAAACCGCGCTCGACGCCGGCTTCATGTCGCGCGTGTTGGCCGGCGACACGGCGCAGGCCACGGCGAGCTTGCCGCCCGCCGTACGGGCCGCGCTGATGTCGGCCGCGCATGCGAGCTTTGCGAGCGGCTTTGCCGCCGCGCTGGGTCTGGCCGCTGTCATTGCGGTGTCGATCGCGGCCGGCGTCTGGCTGCTGGCCGGCAAAAGCGAGGCCGCGCGGATGCGTGGCGCGGCCTCGAACGGGTAGCCACTCCGCGTCGCCCGTTGGGCTCAGTTTTCCGATATCGTGTGCGGCGTGCCCGCCATCGAATGGTCGCCGGGCGCCTTTTCCGGATCGACTTCAAACACGGGCATCGCACGATATCAAAACAATGAGCCATCCCAACACCAACACTGAACTGATCCAGCGTTTCTACACGGCGTTTCAGCAACGCGACGCCGAAACCATGGTGGCCTGTTACGCGGACGACGTCGTCTTCAGCGACCCCGCGTTCGGCGAGTTGCGCGGCGAGGAAGCGCGCGACATGTGGCGCATGCTGGTGGCCCGCGCGCAAGACTTTTCGCTCACGTTCGAGGGCGTCGAAGCGGACGAGCGCAGCGGCCGCGCCCACTGGATGGCCAGTTATCTCTTCAGCCAGACGGGGCGCGCGGTGGTCAACCGCATCGACGCCCGTTTCGTGTTCCGCGATGGCCGCATCGTCGAACATCGCGACAGCTTTGACTTGTGGAGCTGGACGCGCCAGGCGCTCGGCGTCAAAGGGACGCTGCTCGGCTGGTCGCCGCTCGTGCAGCGCGCCATTCGGACGCAGGCGCGAAAGGGCCTCGACCTGTACCGGCACCGGCAGCAGCGCGGTTGATCTGCGGCTTGACGTCAGGCCGAGCCACGCCCGCTTGCTATCATTCAGTCACGTGATGCTGAATTTGTTCAAGCGGACGAATGAGGAATGCTATGCCAGTAGTGGATGCCGCATGGGAAGAGTGGCTGAGCAGCAACGTGGCGCGCGGCTGCAGTCCCGATTCGATGGTCGACGCCATGGTGCAGGCCGGTTTCGCCACCGACGCCGCGCGCGCGGCCGTGCACAAAACCTTCAGCCAGGATCCGGCGAATCCGGCGAATCCGGCCTTTGCCGCGGCGGCCGCGACCGAGGCGGCGCTCGCCAAAGCCGCGCCACAGACTTACCAATACGACGACCCGCCCGTCGCGCGCGGTAATGTGATCCGCGCGCACGATCGTGACGTGCGTGTGCTGATGCGCTGCGAGCGGCCGCAAGTGATCGTATTCGGCGACGTGTTGTCGCCGGACGAATGCGCCGAGATGATCGAGCGCTCGCGGCATCGGTTAAAGCGCTCCACCACGGTCAATCCCGATACTGGCAAGGAAGACGTGATCCGCAATCGCACCAGCGAGGGGATCTGGTATCAGCGCGGCGAAGACGCGTTCATCGAACGGATGGACCGGCGCATTGCGAGTCTGATGAACTGGCCGGTCGAGAACGGCGAAGGGCTGCAGATTCTGCACTACGGCACGACCGGCGAATACCGCCCGCATTTCGACTATTTCCCGCCCGATCAACCCGGCAGCGCAGTGCATACCGCGCAGGGCGGCCAGCGTGTCGCCACGCTGGTGATCTATCTGAACGACGTGTCCGACGGCGGCGAAACCATCTTTCCCGAAGCGGGCATGTCGGTCGCGGCAAGGCAGGGCGGCGCGGTGTATTTTCGCTATATGAATGGCCAGCGCCAGCTCGATCCGTTGACCTTGCATGGCGGCGCGCCGGTGCTCGGCGGCGACAAATGGATCATGACGAAGTGGATGCGCGAACGCGCTTACGGCTGACGCAAACCGAATCCAGATTTTATTCAGCCGGCTGGCCAGCGGTGGCGGGCGCGTTGCCCGGCGCGCCGGCGAACAGTTGCTTCAACGCGCCGCGGCCGCTTGCGTAGCCCATGCGCATGATCATCAGGCCGATCGCCGCGCCGGCGATGTGATCGAGCATCGGCATGCCGGCCAGACTGCCGGCGAGTCCCAACGTCGCCACCAGCGCCGACACCGCGTCGACGCGCGCATGCCATGCGCTGGCCAGCAAAATCGCTGAACCGGTGCGCG
This sequence comes from Paraburkholderia sp. NPDC080076, assembly GCF_050281145.1. Taxonomy (NCBI): domain Bacteria; kingdom Pseudomonadati; phylum Pseudomonadota; class Betaproteobacteria; order Burkholderiales; family Burkholderiaceae; genus Paraburkholderia; species Paraburkholderia sp. NPDC080076. The sequence continues at coordinate 1,246,349 of NZ_JBNNWQ010000001.1, forward strand.
CGCCTTCGGCGCGCATATAGCGAAATAGCGCTTCTTTGGCGAGCATCACGAAGCCGCTCACGGCCAGCGCGCCGATATGCATCGCGGTGCCGCCGCTCAGCGTCGAGGTCTGCGCGATGCTGGTCCAGAGCATGTCGGCGGCGGTAATCATCAATACGGCGGCGATGAACAGCGCGGCCAGCGCCTGCTCGATGCCGGTGTCGGCGCTTTGGCCAGCATCGCGCAGCTTCGTACGCTGGTGTCGCGTAGTGAGGTACAGCACTATCAGCACGACGCCGTCGGCGGCGAGGTCGCTCAAGGTGTGCACGCCGTCGGCAAAGAGTCCGTCCGAATGCGCCATGAGGCCGATGGCGATCTGCATCGCCGAAAGGAAGGCATTGAGCAGCGCGCTGGCGGAGGCGGCCTTAAACAAGGCGGCCGCCATTGACGGAATCACTGCGGGACTCGCGCGCGAAATGCTGTGGCATGGGCAGGGGACGGTTTTTGCTGTTTTTGCGGTTTGTGTTCCCGCAGCAAATTAACCGTCCAACGTGGCACGCCGATGACAACGCCGCGAGGTTCGCGCCGCGCGCCGCGCTCAGGCCGTCTTGTAGACGTCCGGGTTGTGCAGCTCCATGTAACGCTCCGGCGTCGCGAGTCCGGTGAAGCCGTGCGGCTCGTACACGCGATGCGCGTCTGTCGTCACCAGCACGATTCTTCGCAGACCCTGCAGCGAGGGGCTGGCGAAAACGCGCTTCATCAATGCGGACGCATGTCCCTGGCCGCGATGGTCCGGCAGCACGAATACATCGCATAGGTACGCGAAGGTCGCCTCGTCCGTGATCAGGCGCGCGAACGCGATCTGCCTGCCATCGATATAGCCGCCGAAACACATCGAGCCCGCGATGGCCCGCTCGAACGTCTCGCGCGGCATGCCCTTGGCCCACGGAGTTTCTTGCGACAGGAACGTGTAGACCAACTCGATGTCGAGATCGGCCTTGTCATTTGAAATAGTCAGTTCTTGTGCTTGCACCGCGTATCTCCGCCCGTTTTATCAGAGTGCTTCGCCGTCAACCCTTCGCCGGATCTTCGCTGCCGCGCGAACCGCCGCCGATGCTCTGGCCGGCATCGCGTGCAAGACCCATGTAGCCGATCACGGATGCCAGCGTCACCACGCCCGCGAACAGAAACGCGAGGCGGAAATCGTCGAGCGTGAAGACGCGGCCCGTGGTCTCGCCGTTGAAGAAGGCCGCCGCCCGCAGCGACACTGCGCCGAAGGCGATGCCGAGACCAATCGTCATCTGCGCGGCCGCGCTCCACAGCGTGCTCGCCGCGCTCATCTGCGGTTGCGCGACGTCGGCATAGGCTAGCGTGGCGAGCGTCGAGAATTGCATCGAACGCGCCACGCCGTAGATGAACACGACGAACAGCACCAGCGCGAGCGGCACGTTCGGGCTCAGCAATCCGCACGCGATGATGAACACGCCGGCCACCGTCACGTCGACGATCGACACCATGCGAAAACCGTAACGCTGCAGGATGCGCGTGGTCAGCGCTTTCATGCCGAGGTTGCCGAGTGCGCTTGCGAGCAGCAGCAGCCCTGACTTGAACGCCGACAAACCGAAGCCCACCTGGAACAGCAGCGGCATCAGATAAGGCACCGCGCCGATGCCGATGCGCGTGAACGAGCCCGTCACCACCGTCACGGAGAAGGTCGGAATCTTCAGCGTCGAGACGTCGACGAGCGGATGCGGATGACGCTTCGCGTGCTGGAACGCCACCACGCCCATCAGCAAGCCGCCGAGGATGATCGCGCCGGCGATCCACGGATTCTCGCCCGGCTGGCTCGCCAACTCCGCGCCGTAGAGAATCGCCGTCAAGGTCGTGCCGCTCAGCAGCAGGCCGACCACGTCGAGCGGCTTGCGTTCGGTGCCGCGCAGGTTCGGCACCAGCGCGAGCGCAACGGCCATGGCCGCGAGGCCGAACGGCACGTTGAGCAGGAAGATCCAGCGCCACGACGCGTAGGTCGTGATGAAACCGCCGATCGGCGGCCCGACCACCGGCGCGGCAATCGCCGGCCACGTGATGGTCGAGATCGCCTGCATCATGCGGCTTTTTTCGGTGCTACGGACCACGATCAGCCGTCCCACCGGCACCATCATCGCGCCGCCCATGCCTTGCAAAAGACGAGCAGCGGTGAACTCGGTGACGTTCTGCGACAGGCCGCACAACATGGAAGCCACGGTGAACACGCCGATCGCGCTGAAGAACACCGTGCGCGAGCCGCAGCGGTCGGCGACCCAGCCGCTGGCCGGGATGAAGATCGCCAGCGCCAGCATGTAGGCCGTCATGCCGAGACTGAGGCTGTTGGGACCGACGCCGAACGAGTGCGCCATCTGCGGCAACGCGGTGGCGATCACCGTGGTGTCGAGGTACTCCATGAAGAAGGTGGCCGCGACGATATACGGCAGCCAGCCGATGTGCGCGTTGCGCGTGTCGCTGCCGCTCATTGCGCTGCTCCCGCCGCGCTGCCTGCAGTGTCGTGCGAACGCGTATCAGCGCCGATGCGGTGCCGGCGCTTTGCGCGCGATGGTTTGGCCTTCATGTTCTTGCGACTACCCTTATTGAAAACGTGTTTCCGGTATCCGGACGAGGCGGACGAGCGACAGGATCGCGGCCGCAGTTGACGCGCCGGCGAAGCCATCGAAGATGGCACGCCGGCAGTCGCAAACGACTGCTAGCCCTGAATCCTAACGCAATAAACGGCGCCATACCGCTGACGACCGCAGGCGGAAGCGGCGTGCCCGCAAGCGGGAGCGCCCATCCCCCCATCTACCGGAAATACTGTTTTCTCTACACCGCTCAGTCTTTCGCGGCGTACTCGCGATCGAGCTTGTCGTACAACGGCTTGTTGACGAGCCGCTGGCGTTCGCTGAACGGCGCGACCAGCGTGGCGTCCTCGTCGAGCCGGCCATTGCTCTTCAGCGTGCCGAGCGCGCGTTGCATGCCGAGCACCGCGCCTTGCAGCGCCGCGTTCGCGTACAGCACGATGCCGTAGCCGAGCTTGGCTAACGCCTCGCGCGATTGCACGGGGGTCTTGCCGCCGATCACGATATTGATCAGTTGCGGCTTGTCGAACAGCGCCGGCAAACGTTCGATGTCGGCCAGCGATTCGGTCGCTTCGATAAAGAGAATGTCGGCGCCGGCTTCGATGAAGCGATGGCCGCGCTCGATCGCGTCCTCGATGCCGTGCACCGCGGCCGCGTCGGTGCGCGCCATGATCTGCAGATTGCCGTCTTCGCGGGCATCGACCGCCGCGCGGATCTTGCCGACCATCTCGCTCGCGCTGACCACTTCCTTGCCGGAGAAGTGGCCGCATTTCTTCGGCATGATCTGGTCTTCGAACTGGATCACGTCGGCGCCGCTGCGCTCGAGCACGCGCACCGTCTGGCGCACGTTCAGCGCATTGCCGAAGCCGGTGTCGGCATCGACGATCAGCGGCAGCGCGACCGCGTCGCGAATCCGCGCCGTGTGTTCGGCGACTTCGGCAAGACCGATGAAGCCGAGGTCGGGCAGGCCGAGCGACATATTGGTGACGCCGGCGCCCGTGATGTAGATCGCCTCGAAACCGGCATCTTCGATTACGCGGGCGCTCATCGCATTGAAAGCGCCGGGCACGAGCAGGCCCTGGCGTTCGTTGACTTTGGCGCGGAAGGCGGCGCGGCGGGTGGCGGATGCGGTCATGACGGTGTGTCTCCTTTCAGGAAGTCGGATAAATGGCGCGAACGAAAAATCGCAGGAAGCGTGCCATTTCGCGGCCTTGGTGGTTTGTCCCAAACAATCAATAAGTTAGCTGGAAGGCGGCGGCGCGGCGGTCTGTGGCACAATGAGCGTACTGTTCCATGAAACGTTCCATGGAACGTTTCAACATAGACCGAGTGCCGCGATGTCCACTTTCACGCCGTCCCTTGCGAATTCCGATCCGGGCCGCCCAGGCATTGCATTGGTGAGTATCAGCCGGTTGCAGTCGCTTTGCGAGACCGTCGCGCCGCGCTACGCCGGGCGCGCAAAATTCTTCTCGGTCCGGGAAGGCTACAGCGCGGCCGTCACGGCCTTGCAGGCCTACGTGGATGCAGGCTCGGTCGATGTCGTGCTGGCCGCCGGATCGAACGGCGCCTACCTGCGCGACAACCTGAACGTGCCGGTCGTGATGGTCAAGGTGAACGGTTTCGACGTGCTGAGCGCGATCACCCGCGCCACGACCACGTGGCCGAACGCGCAGATCGGCCTCGTGCTGCACGAAACGATCTCGCACGAACTGGCCGACCTGAGCGCGTGGCTGAAAGTCAGCCTGAAACAGCGCGCCTACCGTTCGATCGACGAAGTGCGGCTCGCCGTCGACAGCCTCGCCGCCGAAGGCTGCAGCGTCATCATCGGGCCCGGCATGGCTTGCGACTTTGCCCAGCAGGCCGGCCTCGCGAGCGTTTTCCTGTACTCGCTCGGGGCGGTCGAAGAAGCGTTCGAGCGCTCGGTCGAACTGGCGCGCGTGAGCCGCCAGAAGGAATCGAAGCGCGTTCGCCTGAACACGATCGTGGCGCATCTGCGCGACGGCGTCGCCGCTTTCGACGATGCCGGCCAGGTCGAAGCCGTCAATCCGGCCATGCTGGATCTGCTGGGTCTCGACCGCGACCAGGACGTGCCCGCGCAAGTCGAGCGCGCTGTCGGGCCGTTGCTGCGCGAAACGCTCGAGCACGACCTGCCGATCGAGGAGCGTGTCGAGCAGATCGGCGGACGCGCGTTGATCGTCAATTGCGTGCCGATCGTGGAGCAGGGCGTGCGCTCCGGCTCCGTGGTGACCTTGCAGGACGCGCTGGTCGCGCAGCGGATCGACCGGTCGCTGCGCACCAGCCAGCGGCCGAAGCATCTGGTCGCGCGGCATCAACTGGACGATCTGATCGGCAACTCGGCGGCGCTCGAGCGCGTGCGGCGGCTGGCGCGCGCAGGCGCGGCGCACGACGCGACCGTGCTCCTGAGCGGCGAAAGCGGAACCGGCAAGGAGCTGGTCGCGCAAGGCATCCACAACGCCAGCCGGCGGCGCGGCAATCCGTTCGTCGCGTTCAACTGCGCGGCCCTGCCGGAAGGCCTGATCGAGAGCGAACTGTTCGGCCACGAGGAAGGCGCGTTCACGGGCGCGCGGCGCGGCGGCAAGCCGGGGCTGTTCGAAATCGCCCACACGGGGACGATCTTCCTCGACGAAATCGGCGAGATGCCGGCGGCGCTGCAGAGCCGTCTGCTGCGGGTCCTGCAGGAGCGCGAGGTGATGAAGCTCGGCTCGGGACGCGCCACGCCGGTCGATGTGCGGGTGATCGCCGCCACTCATCGAGATCTGCACGCGCTCGTCGAGCAGGGCGCGTTTCGCGCGGATTTGTATTTTCGTCTGAACCTGCTTCAGATAGAATTGCCGCCGTTGCGCGAACGGCGCGACGATGTTCCACAACTGGCGCGGCACTTGTTGAGCCGCAGCGCGCTTCAATATGGGCTGTCGGAGGCCGCGCTCGAGCGGGTGCTGGCGTTTCTCGCGCCCCTGTTCGAGCAGTACGCGTGGCCCGGCAACGTGCGGGAGTTGGAAAATCTGCTGACGCGCGCCGCGATCTATCTCGGCGACGCAGCGGGTGTTGCCGGTCAGGATTGGCAGGCGGTGTTTCCGGAATTTGGGCGCATGAGGCAGGCGGCGGCCTTTGAGGCGAGCACTAACGGCACCATTGGCACAAAAAACGGTACAAACGGCGCGAATGCCGCCGCTGAACCCGCCCCGAACCGCAGCAGCCCGACCCGCGAGGACGTTCTCCACGCCCTCGAACAGGCTGGCGGCAACCGCGCTGCGGCCAGCCGGGCGCTGGGAATCGGCCGCACTACCCTCTGGCGGCTTCTGAAGGACTGATCCACGGCGTGATAGGCAGGCGTAGCGAGATAAATAGCGTCAGACTATCGCTACCATTAAAACACACCGCTTTACCTATTAAGCGTCGTCTGACATACTGACTCCACTTTCCAACCACTTCGAAAGAGGACTCAGTAAATGCCGATCATCAACAGTCAAGTCAAACCGTTTAAGGCACAGGCTTATCACAATGGCGATTTTCAGACCGTCACCGAAGAAAGCCTGAAGGGCAAGTGGTCGGTTTTCGTTTTCTACCCGGCTGACTTCACCTTCGTGTGCCCGACCGAACTGGGCGACCTGGCCGATCGTTACGCCGAATTCAAGAAGCTCGGCGTCGAAATCTACAGCGTGTCGACCGATACGCACTTCACGCACAAGGCATGGCACGACACGTCGGACACGATCCAGAAGATCAAGTACCCGATGCTCGCTGACCCGACGCTGGCAATCTCGCGCAACTTCGACGTGCTGATCGAAGAAGAAGGTCTGGCACTGCGCGGCACGTTCGTGATCAACCCGGAAGGCGAAATCAAGCTGGCCGAAATTCACGACAACGGCATCGGCCGTGACGCCGGCGAGCTGCTGCGCAAGGTGCAAGCTGCGCAATACATCGCGGCTCACCCGGGTGAAGTGTGCCCCGCCAAGTGGACGCCGGGCGCAGAAACGCTGACCCCGTCGCTCGACCTGATCGGCAAAATCTAAGGTCTCACCACCTTACGCAGTTAGCGCCTCGCGGCGCATCACCGTGCGGACCGCTTCTTACAGCGGTTCGCACGTCCCCGGGCCGCACCTATCCTATCCGGAAGCGTGCGGCGCCGGGAACCCAACACCCATCGTCACGGAATCGAATAGCCATGCTTGATGCCAATCTCAAGACCCAGTTGAAAACGTACCTCGAAAAGGTTAGCAGGCCTATCGAGATCGTCGCGTCGCTCGACGACAGCGCGAAATCGCAAGAGCTGCTGGCATTGCTGAACGATATCGCGACGTTGTCGGAGCGCGTCAACGTGATCGAGCGTCGTGGCGACGCCGAGCGCAAGCCGTCGTTTTCGATCGGCGAGCCGGGCAAGGATACGGGCATCCGTTTCGCCGGCATTCCGATGGGTCATGAATTCACGTCGCTCGTGCTTGCGCTGTTGCAGGTCGGCGGCCATCCGGTCAAGCTCGAAGACGCCGTGATCGAACAGATCCGCAACCTCGACGGCGACTATCAATTCGAAACGTATTTTTCGCTGTCATGCCAGAACTGCCCGGAAGTTGTCCAGGCACTGAACGTGATGGCGCTGATCAACCCGCGCATCCGCCACGTGGCGATCGACGGCGCGCTGTTCCAGAACGAAGTCGAAGCGCGCCAGATCATGGCGGTACCGACCATGTTCATGAACGGCGAAGTGTTCGGCCAGGGCCGCAGCGGCGTGAAGGAAATCCTTGCGAAGCTCGATACCAACGCCGGTGCGCGTGCCGCAAAGGAACTGGAAAAGAAGCCGGTGTTCGATACGCTGATCGTCGGCGGCGGTCCTGCGGGCGCGGCTGCGGCGATTTACTCGGCGCGCAAGGGTATTGCGACGGGCGTGGTGGCGGAACGCTTCGGCGGGCAGGTGTTGGACACGCTGGCCATCGAGAACTTCGTCTCCGTGACGGAAACCGAAGGGCCGAAGTTCGCCACGGCGCTCGAGCAGCATGTGAAGAGCTACGAAGTCGACATCATGGACGTGCAGCGTGCCGAAGCGCTGATCCCGGGCCGCATCAACGAAGTGCGTCTGGCAAACGGCGCGGTGCTCAAGGCCAGGACCATCATTCTGGCGACGGGCGCGCGTTGGCGCGAAATCAACGTGCCGGGCGAGCGCGAGTACCGCAATCATGGTGTGGCTTACTGCCCGCACTGCGATGGTCCGCTGTTCAAGGGCAAGCGTGTCGCGGTGATCGGCGGCGGCAATTCCGGCGTCGAAGCGGCGATCGACCTCGCGGGTATCGTGCGTGAAGTGACGCTGTTCGAGTTCGGCGCCACGCTGCGTGCCGACGAAGTGCTGCAACGCAAGCTGCGCAGCCTCGCGAACGTGACCGTCGTCACGCAGGCCCAGACCACGGAAATCACCGGCGACGGCAAGAAGGTCAACGGTCTGGTCTACAAAGATCTGCGTTCGGGCGAAGTGAAGCAGATCGAACTGGAAGGCGTGTTCGTGCAGATCGGCCTCGTGCCGAACACCGAATGGCTCAAGGGCACGGTCGAGTTGTCGAAGCACGGCGAGATCGTCGTCGATGCACGCGGCGCGACGTCGGTGCCGGGCGTGTTCGCCGCCGGCGACGTGACCACGGTGCCGTTCAAGCAGATCGTGATCGCCGTGGGCGAAGGCGCGAAGGCATCGCTCTCCGCGTTCGATCATCTGATCCGCAATAGTGAAGAAGTGGAAGTGGTTGGAGAAGCTGAGGCTGAGGTAGTGGCCTGATGCGGTTGTGTGAGTAGTGGACGGCGGCCTTTGGGCCGCCGTTTTTGTTTGTGGTTTATGGATCGTGGGCACGCATGCGATGACTTGGAACGACTGCCAGGGCTTCGCGCTCTCGCTCTCACTCCATGCGGCAATTGGCGTGTCGATCGACACGACGCACGAACTCGGCCACAAGACCGATCGCTTCGAGCGATGGCTCGCCAGGATCACGCTGGCGCCGGTCGCTTACGGCCATTTTTTCGTCGATCACAATCGTGGGCAATACGTGCGGGTGGCGACGCCATCCGATCCGGCCAGTGCGCGCTATGGCGAATCGTTCTGGGCGTTTCTGCCGCGCACTATCGTGGCGACATGGCGCAGTCGTATATCCTCCGGGCCATTCGCAAGTGCGTTCGCGCGCTAGCATGAACCGCGCAACACGAGAAAAAAGCCGCGCGGCGTCAACCGGGCGGCTTTCTTTCTGGCGTGCCGTGCAAGACAGCAGATTCACCGCCGGTCGATCGAATACTTCCCGGCGCCCGTCACACACAACAGCAATAATCCGCCGATGATGCTGATGTTCTTGTAGAAGTGAATCATATTGTCGTACTGCACCGCGCCGGTCATGTTCCAGTAGTGGTGGCCGATGAACGCGGCGCCGAGCGTATAAACCGCGAGCAGCAACGCAAGCGGCCGCGTATAGAAACCGACCAGCAGCGCGATGCCCACGACAAACTCCATCACCACGGCGATCACCGCCGACAACTCGGGCACCGGCGCGCCGCTCGACGTCATATAAGCCACGGTGCCGGAAAAGCCGGCGAGCTTCGACCAGCCGAACATGACGAACAGCACCATCAACAGGATGCGGGCGACGAGGATGACCGCGTCTTTCTGATTTTCAAACAGCGTATAGCGCATGATTTTTTCTCAACAAGGTAGGAAGAGGGCGGCTCGCCAGCATGTCTCCGGCGAGCCCGCACTGGGCTCATTCAGCCGCTTAAGCCCACAACTCCGACATTTCGATGTCGCGCAAGTCGAACACGAGGACTTCCGCGTCGTGGCCTTGCGTGAAGGTCAGCGCTTCTTCGCCGCGCACACGCGCGCCGTCGCCTTCCTTGAACTCGACGCCGTTCACGCTCACGCTGCCGCGCGCCACGTGGACATACGCATAGCGATTGCTGGCCAGTTCGAGCCGCGCCGTTTCATCGCCGTCGAAGAGACCGGCATAGACCCGCGCGTCTTGCTGCACCACCAGCGAATCGTCCGCGCCGTCCGGCGAGATCACGAGGCGCAACACACCGCGCTTCTGATCCGCGCCGAAGTGACGCTGCTGATAACGCGGCGCCGTACCCTTTTGTCCCGGCGCGATCCAGATTTGCAGGAAGTGCACCGGGTCGCTCTTCGAATGGTTGTATTCGCTGTGCGCGACGCCGGTTCCCGCGCTCATCAACTGGATGTCGCCAGGCACGATCACCGAACCGGTGCCCATCGTGTCCTTGTGCTCCAGCGCGCCTTCCAGCACGTACGAAAAGATTTCCATGTCGCGGTGCGGATGCTTGCCGAAGCCTTGCGCCGGCGCGACACGGTCGTCGTTGATCACGAGCAGGTCGGAAAAGCCATTCTGCTTCGGATCGTGATAGTTAGCGAAGGAAAACGTATGACGCGAGCTGAGCCAGCCGTGCTCCGCGCGGCCGCGTTGATTGGCATGTCTGATTTCAAGCATCTTTTTTCTCCTTGGGTTGTGCGATCCGGCCAGATGTTTGTCCGCGATCCATGAATGAGAGTGTAGGTCAATCCGGATGGGTATAATCGCCATCAAACCGGAAACACTGTCACTGTGGAGTAGACAATACGATGCAACTCGATGACATGCGGATCTTCGTGGCCACGGTCGACGCGCATAACTTCACGGCGGCCGCCAACCGGCTGTCGTTGTCGAAGCAGTTCGTCAGCCGCCGGGTGATGGCGCTGGAGGAAACGCTCGGTGTGCAATTGCTGATCCGCAACACGCGCAAGCTGGCGGTGACCGACCTCGGGCAGGAGTTCTACGAACGCGCCAAACGCATCCTCGGCGAAGTGGAAGACGCCGAGCAGGCCATGTCGCTGCGCCGTGCCGGGCCGCGCGGGCTGTTACGCGTGAGCGCGCCGATGTCGTTCGGCATGGCGCATCTGTCGCCGCTGGTGGCGATGTTCCTGCGCGAGCACGGCGAAGTGCGCTTCGAGATGGAATTGAGCGACCGTACCGTCGACGTGGTCGGCGAGGGCTTCGACATGGCGATCCGCATCGGCACCTTGCCGGATTCCACGCTGATCGGGCAGAAGCTCGTGGATATCCGGATGGTGGCCTGCTGCAGTCCTGGCTATTTGCGGCGTCGTGGCGCGCCTAAGGTGCCCGCTGACCTGGAGCGCCATGCGTGCCTGTTGTATGGCCACGGCGGCGCCGTGAGCTGGGAGTTTGTCGTCGATGGCGCGACGAAGGGCGTCGAGGTCCACGGTCCGTTGCGCGCCAACAATGGCGAACTGGTGCGCGATGCGGCGGTCGCGGGCCTGGGAATTGTTCGGCTTCCTGACTTTATCGTTGCCGACGCGCTCAAAAGTGGTCAGCTCGTGCCGGTGCTCGAAGCATTCCTGCCTACCGCCACTAGCGTCTACGCGGTTTATCCGCAGCACAGGCAAAGCTCCCTCACGATTCGGGCGTTCGTGGAATTCCTGAGGGAGCACCTGAGGAAGCGCCTCGTTTAGCCGTTGCGGAAAATAAAGCTGTAGCCGTTCAACGCCGGCACGCCGCCGAGGTGCGCATACAGAACGCGCGAACCTTCGGGGAATTCGCCGTTGCGCACCATCTCGATCATGCCGTGCATGGATTTGCCTTCGTAGACGGGGTCGGTCAATACGCCCTCCAAACGCGCGCATAGGCGGATCGCTTCCAGCGTGCCGTCGTTCGGTAAGCCGTACTCCGGGCCGCCGAAGCGCTCGTCGAGCACCACGTCCTTACTCGTAATATCGCGTCCCAGCCCAACCTGTTCCGCGGTTTGCTTCGCGATGCGGGTGATCTGCTCGCGCGTTTGCGCCGGCTTCGCCGAAGCGTCGATACCAATCACACGCTCAGCGCGGCCGTCGTCGGCGAAACCCACCACCATGCCGGCCTGCGTGCTGCCGGTCACAGAACAGACCACGATGTAGTCGAACTTGAAGCCCAATTCCGCTTCCTGCTGGCGAACCTCCTCCGCGAAGCCGACGAAACCGAGACCGCCGAGCGGATGGTCGGAGCAGCCGGCTGGAATCGCGTACGGCTTGCCACCGGCGGCCCGCACGCTTTCCAGCGCATCTTCCCAGCTCTTGCGAAAGCCGATGTCGAAGCCGTCGGCGACGAGACGCACGTCGGCGCCGAGAATGCGCGACATCTGGATGTTGCCGACCCGGTCGTAGACCGCGTCCGAGTAGTTCACCCAGTTCTCCTGCACCAGCACGCACTTCATGCCCAGATGCGCCGCCACGGCCGCCACCTGGCGCGTCTGGTTCGACTGGATCCCGCCGATCGACACCAGCGTGTCGCAGCCCTGCGCGAGCGCTTCGGGGATCAGGTATTCGAGCTTGCGCGTCTTGTTGCCACCGAAGGCAAAGCCGCTGTTGCAGTCTTCGCGCTTCGCATACAGATGCACCTTGCCGCCGAGGTGGTCGCTCAGGCGCTTGAGCGGCTGGATCGGCGTCGGCCCAAAGGTCAGCGGGTAACGAGGGAATCGTTGCAGGTTCATGGCAGCTCCTTGGTCGGTAGGTGGGACGCGAACGGCATCCGGTCGCGTTAAGCAGATGGTAGGGAAATCCGCTGGAAATGAGCTTGCGAAAAAATTGGGCTCGGCATACTTTTGGAAATGAAAATCCGTAATCAGATCAAGAAAGAAACGTGTGGGAACTCATGAACGCAACAAAATTTCGTCGACCTTCGACAGCGGTGACAACCGCTGCCGCCGTCCCGCCCGATCCGCTGCAGGCGCTCGACCGCATCGATCGCGCGATCCTGCGGCAGTTGCAAACCGACGCGTCGATTTCGAACGTCGCGCTCGCTGCGAAGGTCAAGCTGAGTGCGCCGGCGTGTTTGCGGCGCGTGGAGCGGCTTAAGGAGTCCGGGCTGATCCGCGGGGTCGTCGCGTTGATCGACCCGAAGGCGGCGGGGGCCGGAATGCTGGTGATCATCGGCGTGGTGCTGGATCGCTCCACGCCGGAGTCGTTCGCCGAGTTCGAGAAAGCGGCGCAAAAGGTTGCGGGCTGCATGGAGTGCCACGTGGTGACCGGCGAATTCGACTATTTCATGACGATCCGCACGCGCGACAGCGACAGCTTCAATCGCCTGCACGCGGAGCAACTGCTCTATCTGCCGGGCGTCCGGCAAATCCGCTCATTCATGGTGCTCAAGGAAATTCTCTCGACCACCAAATTTCCGCTGTAATCGCCGCTGCGGTTGTCACCGTCATGTAAAAAGACGCGCATGCTGTCATTTATCCCGCTCTCGTGCGACCAAGCATCGGGAACACTCGCGGGCGGCGCGATCAGCGCCGGAACGGGTGAACGGTACGGACTTTCCGGAGCGATCATCATGGCTTGCAGCAGACGGATTTTCTTCAGGTTGATTGGCGCCATGTCGCTGGCCGGCGGCGCCTCGGTGTGGCGCACGGCGCGCGCGGCGCAGCCGGCACAAGCGGCACAAGCGGCACAAGCGGCGCAAGCGGCAGAAGCGGCAGAAGCGGCACAAGCGGCACAGGCAGCAAACGGCAGCGCGGCAGCCGCCTACGAGGTCGTGCACAGCGACGCCGAATGGCGCAAACTGCTGACCGACGCGCAATACCGCGTGCTGCGCGAGGCGGGCACGGAGCGCCCCTTCAGCAGCGCGTTGAACGACGAACACCGCGCGGGTACTTTTGCATGCGCCGGGTGCAAACTGCCGCTGTTCTCGTCGAAGACCAAGTTCGACAGCGGCACCGGCTGGCCGAGTTTCTGGCAGCCGCTCGACCATGCGGTTATCACGCATACCGACAAGTCGTTCGGCATGACGCGCGACGAAGTGCTATGCCGGCGCTGCGGCGGCCATCTCGGCCACGTGTTCGACGACGGCCCCAAGCCGACCGGCCTGCGCTATTGCATGAACGGTCTGGCGATGACATTTACGCCCGCATCGGGCGCGTGAACTGAGCGAATCAGGATGGACCTCATGAACTTCGACAAACGCATTGACGGCAGGCCGGCCCGCTCGCGCATGGCGGCGATTTCACTCTCGGTCGGATTCGGTGCGCTCGCGCTGCTGCTGGCGCAGCGCATGGCGTTCTCATCGGAGGCCGCCGTCGTGATCGCGCCGCCGGCGCTCGACGAACCGGTCGCGGCTTCGACCGCGCATGAAGAAACGGCGGTGTTCGCGGGCGGCTGCTTCTGGGGGGTGCAGGGCGTGTTCCAGCACGTGCGCGGCGTTACCAGGGCGGTCTCGGGGTATTCGGGCGGCCAGCGCGACACCGCGCAGTACGAAACGGTCAGCGGCGGCGAGACGGGGCACGCGGAATCGGTGCAGGTCACGTTCGACCCAACCAAGGTCACTTACGGCCAGTTGCTGCAGGTGTATTTCTCCGTGATTCAGGATCCGACCCAGTTGAACCGCCAGGGGCCGGACAGCGGCACGCAATATCGCTCGGCGGTGTTTCCGCTGAACGACATGCAGCGACGCGTCGCGCAAAGCTATATCGCGCAACTCGACAAGGCGCACGCCTTCCCCGCGCCGATCGTGACGAAGACGGAGCCGTTCAAAGGCTTCTATCCGGCCGAGTCGTATCACCAGAACTACCTGACGCTGCATCCCAACTCCGCGTATATCGCGATCAACGACATGCCGAAGGTCGCCAACCTGAAGCGCCTGTTCCCGAATCTGTATCGCGACAAGCCGGTGCTGGTCGAAGCATCGCAGTAGGCCGCGAATGTGCGCGGCGTCGCTACATGCGACGCCGGCCGTGTCTTTCTTCATCGCATCCGCATACCTGGGTTTCGTCGTCGTTCTGGCAGCGCGGCGCTTTCGCCTCTTGTTCTTCAGCCAATCGAGTCCGCTCTCCAGCGACCAGGCCCGCATTTTGCACCAGTGCGTCCGTCGGCAAATCTTTCGTACCGGTCTGTTCAGACAAATGCCCAATTGACGGGCTCCCGATCGGAACGAGTCGCGTATTTTGTCGAGCGGTGCGTGGCGTTCGCTGAAAAAATTACATGCCGTAAGTAACGATGCGGCAGTCGCCCGGATGCTTTTATCCCTTGCGGACCCGGGGCGAGAACATAAACCCTCTTCGCGATACGCGAGATCGGAGGCTTCTGGTGTTTAACAGCCGTAGAAAGCGGGGCGGCAAGCTCCGCAATAAACAAACAGGCATCGCGGCAACTTCCCTGGTCGCCGCGACCATCGGCGGCGTCGCCGTCCTACCGGGCTCGGCCTCGGCCCAAACGCCTTCGCCGCTGGGCGAATGGCAATATTCGGTCGGCATTCCGCTGCAGAAGATGTGGCAGCCGAATATTCCGGACTGGCAGGTGCGCGTCGGCGCGGCGACGTCGTTCCAGCCGCGCTACGAGGGCTCCGACCGTTATCACCTGATGGCGGGTCCGAGCGTCGACGTGCGCTACAAGGATCTGTTCTTCCTGTCGAGCGGCGAGGGTTTCGGGGTCAACTTCGCACAAGGGGAGAACTGGCGCGCGAGTCTCGCCGCTGTCTACGACCTCGGACGCCGCGGCCACGACGACCCGCAGGAGTTGGACGGTCTCGGCAACATCAACCCCGCGCCGGGCGTCAAACTGTCCGGTGAGTATGTGGTGTCGAAGGATTTCCCGCTCGTGCTGCGTGCCGACGTCAGGCGCTATTTTGGCGGCTCGAATGGTTGGATCGGCGATTTAGGCGCGTATATGCCGATGCCGGGCAGCACCAAGAAGTTCTTCTGGTTCGCCGGTCCGAACGTGACACTCGCGGACTCCACTTACATGAATAGCTGGTTCGGCGTGAATCAGACTCAGGCGGCGAACTCGAAGTACCCGCAGTATCACGCGAGCGCGGGCTTCAAATCGGTGGGCTTCGGCATCAGCGCAGTGTGGCTGTTCGACAAGCACTGGTTCGCCACCGCGGACGGCGCCTTCGAGCAACTGGTGGGCAGCGCGGGCAATAGCCCTGTCACGCACCGCAAAGCCAATGGCGTAGCGGATATTTCGATCAACTACCGTTTCTGATGGCGCGCTTCGGCGCTTGCATAAGATGGCCGGCGGCGCGCAATCGCGGCGCGCCGCATCGTTCGTCCCGCAAGGCTGGTTCATCGGCAATCATATAGTGCGATGGAGCCCGCGCGGGTACAGCGCTTGCTCCCTTGTTTCGGTGCGTCAGACCGGATTTCCCCACCGGCACGCCCCCGAACGCAAGGAGCAGATTCTCATGGCAGGTAAAACGAATACGCCGAAGCCCGCAGCGAAGAACGCGCAGGCGAATAGTCCGCAAGCGGATCCGAAATCGAAAGATCTCGAACAGTTTCGAGTCAATCCTGAAGGCCAGGCGCTGAGAACCAATCAGGGCGTCAAGATCTCCGACAATCAGAACAGCCTGCGCGCGGGCCCGCGCGGCCCCTCGTTGCTCGAAGACTTCATCATGCGTGAAAAGATCACGCACTTCGACCACGAACGCATTCCCGAGCGCATCGTGCATGCGCGCGGCTCGGCGGCGCACGGCGTGTTTCAGGTGTACGAGTCGATGAAGGAGTACACCAAGGCCGCGTTCCTGCAGGATCCCGCCGCACAGACGCCGGTTTATGTGCGCTTTTCCACGGTGCAGGGCCCGCGCGGTTCCGCCGACACGGTGCGCGACGTGCGCGGCTTTGCCGTGAAGTTCTATACGCAGGAAGGTAATTACGATCTGGTCGGCAACAATATGCCGGTGTTCTTCATTCAGGACGCCATCAAGTTTCCCGACTTCGTGCATGCGGTCAAACCCGAAGCGCCGAACGAAATGCCGACCGGCGGCTCCGCTCACGACACCTTCTGGGACTTCGTCTCGCTGGTGCCCGAATCCGCGCATATGGTGCTGTGGACCATGTCGGACCGCGCGATTCCGCGCAGTCTGCGCACCATGGAAGGCTTCGGCATTCACACGTTCCGTTTCGTGAATGCGCAAGGCAAGGGACGTTTCGTCAAATTCCACTGGCGCCCGGTGCTGGGTTCGTACTCGCTGCTGTGGGACGAAGCGCAGAAGCTGGCCGGCAAGGACCCGGATTTCCATCGGCGCGATCTGTGGGAGTCGATCGAACGCGGCGATTTCCCCGAATTCGAACTCGGCGTGCAGATCATTGAAGAAGCCGACGAGCATAAATTCGATTTCGATCTGCTCGATCCGACCAAGCTGATTCCGGAAGAAATCGTGCCGGTCAAGATCATCGGCAAGATGACGCTCAATCGCAATCCCGACAACTTCTTCGCCGAGACCGAACAGGTGGCGTTCCATCCGGGCCATATCGTGCCGGGTATAGATTTTTCGAATGATCCGCTGTTGCAGGGCCGTTTGTTCTCATACACCGATACGCAGATCAGCCGGCTGGGCGGCCCGAACTTCCACGAGATTCCGATCAACCGGCCGGTGTGCCCGTTCAATAACAACCAGCGCGACGCGATGCACCGCCAGGCGATCAACGTCGGCCAGGCCTCGTACGAGCCGAATTCGGTGAGTGGCGGCTGGCCGAAGGAAACCGATCCGGCGCCCTCGGATGGCGGCTTCGAAAGTTATCAGGAGCGCGTGGAAGGCACCAAGATCCGCGTGCGCAGCGAATCGTTCGCCGATCATTTTTCGCAGGCGGCGCTGTTCTACAACAGCATGTCCCAGCCGGAGAAAGACCATATCGCCGCGGCCTATCAGTTCGAACTCGGCAAGGTGACGAAGCCGGAAATTCGAGCGCGCGTGGTGAACGAGATTATCGCCAACTTCGACGCGAACCTCGCCGCGCAGGTGGCTGAAGGTCTGGGTTTGCCGGCGCCTAAGAAAGGCACGGCGAAGCTGACCGGTCCCAAGGAATCGCCCGCGCTGAGTTTGCTCAACCGGGTGCAGCCGGGCATCAAGACCTGCAAGATCGCGTTGCTGGCCGCGCCGGGTTCCGATAGCGCAGCCATCAAGAAGCTGCAGCAGGCGCTGCAAGGCGAAGGCGCGGCGCCCATGCTGATCGCGCCGACGCTTGCCGCGATCGACGGCATGGCGCCGGACGCCACGATTGCCGGCTTGCCGTCGATCATGTTCGACGCGGTGATCGTGGTGGGCGGCGACAAGGGCGCGAAGACGCTGGCGGAATCGGGCGACGCGCGGCATTTCGTGCTCGAGGCGTTCAAACATCTGAAGGCGATTGCGGCGATCGGCGCGGGGCGTGAGGTGCTGACTGCCGCGCATTTGCCGGACCATGCCGACGGCGTCGCAACCGGCGACGACAACCAGGCCGCCGACGTGCTGAAGGCCTTCATCAAGGCGGCTGAGCAGCATCGCGTGTGGTCGCGTGCGAAGCAGGCTGAGACAGTGCCGGCCTAAACGTCACAAGAGTCGTTGGAAAAACTGGCCGGTTCGCACCGGCCAGGTTTTTTTCATGGTTGCAGCATTAAGGATTCACCCGCGTGCCATGCAGCCGATGCGTATTCTTCGGCGCGGCGGCCGCGGAAGCCGCGGCTGCCGACACGCCCGCCGGACCTTCGGGAATATCGCTAGGACGCGAGGCCTGCACTGTCCGCGGATACAGCACGAGCAACGCGCGCAGCACGCCATTGGTCCAGCCGAAACCATCCTGCAGCGGATACTCGCCACCACCCGCTGAAACGCCGGGCGTGGCCGCGTCGATATCGTATTTCTCGACGAGCTTGCCGGTGTGCTGGTAGTACGACACATTGGTCTTGATCCAGCGCGTGGCGATGGTTTGCGCAAGCGCCGCTTCGCTGTAGCGCCGCAAGCCGATCACCGCCAGGTACTGCAATGGCGCCCAGCCGTTCGGCGCGTCCCACTGCTGGCCCGTCGCCGCTTGCGTGGTGGCGAGTCCGCCCGGGCGCAGCAATTCGCGCTGCAACGTAGCGGCGACCGTTTTCGCCTGCTGACGGCTGGCTATCCCCGTATACAACGGATAGACCGTCGCGGCAGTGAGCCTGTGCGTGAGCGTGTGATGCACGAAGTCGTAGTCGCCGAATGCCTGCAATTGCGGGTCCCACAGCAAGCGGCGAATGGCTTCGGCGCGCGAGGCGGCGCGCTGCTCCATATTTTCCGCATGCGTGACGTCGCCGCGCAGACGATAAGCCTTGGCCAGCGTGCGCTCAAGATCGGCCAGCAGGCAATTCAGATCGACGGGCACGAGTGAAGTCACGTCCACGGTAGCGAGCGTCTTGCCGTCCGCGAACCAGCGCGAGCTGAAATCCCAGCCGGTTTCGCCGCCGGCGCGCAGATTGCGCCAGAGATCCGCGGCATCCCGTTGTGGGGTCTGCTGCGCGGTGAGGACGTCTTCGCGATACGACTCGTCGCGCGGCGTGGCGCGTTCGTCCCAATAGCGGTTGAGCAACGTGCCGTCGGTCATGCGCACCACATGCCGGTTCGCATGACCGGCGGCCAGGCCATCGCTGCCGTCCATCCAGTAGGCGTACTCGCGCTGCAACTCGGGCAAATACTGCGCATAGACGGCGTCGCCATCCTTTTCGGCGACGAGCCGCACCATCTGCGCGAAGAACGGCGGTTGCGAGCGGCTCAGGTAGTAGGTGCGATTGCCGTTCGGAATATGGCCGTAGCGGTCGATCAGGGTTGCGAAGTTCTTCAGTTCGTCGACGACCAGTGCATGCTGTCCGCTCTGTTCGAGGCCGAGCATGATGAAGTACGAGTCCCAGTAATAGATCTCATCGAAGCGGTCGCCCGGCACGATATACGCGTACGGCAGCGGCAGCAGCGAGGACCATGGGCTTGCGGTCGCATCCGGCTCGCGGCGCAGCACGTTCCAGAGTGTATCGATATGGCCCACCACGTCCTGATTCGGATCGGACACATAGACCTTCGCCGTGCGCGTGGGCAGCGTGAAATTGTGCTTCACGAAGTCGGCGAGATTGAAGTTGGGCTGTTGCCTGGCGGTGCTATACGCAGCCGCGATCTGCGCGGGCGCCGAAAGCGGCACCATGTCCGCGAAAGTTTTGCTGTCGGGATAGAGATGCGCGAGTTGCACATCACGATAGAGCGTCGGATATTGCTCGGACGGCGGGATGGGCACGACCGGCGAAGCTTCCGTGGGCGCCTCGACGTGCACGGTGGCGGCCACGATGCTGCCGTGTGCCGAGGGCGGCTCGGCAACCTGCGCCGCGCCGCTCAACGAGGCATGCCAGATGAACGCGGCGGCGAGGGCGATACGCAAGGGCGCGCGGGAGAAATCGGTGAGGGCGTGAGAAGGCATCGGCTACCGGAAGAGAGTGGACGGCGATCGGTTGATCGAAGAAAGCGGATTTGCATTCCTCGCACGATTGACCCGCGTGGGCGGCGCAAAGTTGCGTGAGTCAGCAACAGGCCCGTCCAGCAAGCCTGAACCGCTGACACGCGCCTCAAAAACAACCCTCATCCTGTATGATTACGCGCGTCGCATCGCGACAAAATGAATCACTCGAAATACCCGAAAAATATTCCGAATCGACTCGATTCGCCAAGCCGAAGACAGAAAAAATGACCGCATCCCAGGCCGTCGACCAGAATCGTTTTCGCAGCATCATTCGCCGCAACATTGCCTTGCCTCTGGGTGTCGGCCTGGTCACGATGGCCGTCTTCGTTGGACTGATTGCCTACCTGGTCTCGACCATGAACTGGGCCGAGCATTCCGAACGCGTGATCGGCCAGGCCAATGAAATGCTGCGCCTCGCGGTCGACCGCGAGACCTCGATGCGAGGCTTCCTGATAACGGGCGACGAGAGCTTCCTCGCGCCTTATGAAGCCGGCGGCCCGCGCTTCAAGACGCAGATCGAGGCCTTGCAGGAGATGGTCGCCGACAACCCGCCGCAAGTCGAGAAGCTCAAGCAGATCGAGGCGATTCAGCAACGCTGGAGCCGTTTCGCTGAAGAGATGATCGACGCACGCCGTCGGAATCAGAATTTCGAGGACGCCTTGGCGAGCGGTCGCGGCAAGACCGAATTCGACGAAACGCGCCGTGAATTTGCGGAGTTTCTCGACGTCGAGTTGCGCTTGCGTCAGGAGCGCAGTGAAGCGACGCGCCGAGTCACCACCACGCTGGTGAGCGTGTTCCTGCTGTTCAGCCTGAGCGTGAGCGGCCTGCTCGCGTGGATGGGCCGCCGCGAACTGATGGGCCTGTCGACCACGTATGACGGCGCGCTGCGCCAGCAGGCCGAACAGACCGAGATGCTGCAAGGGCAAGTGTGGTTGCGCTCGGGGCAGCGCCTGCTTGCGGAAAAGGTGGTCGGTCAGGCGACCTCGCCGCTGGTGGGCCGCGCGATGCTCGACTTTCTCGCGCAATATCTGGACGCCGCCGTGGCCGCGCTCTACGTGCGCGACAGGCAGCACGGCGCGCTACGGCGCATCGCAACTTATGGTTTCAGCCGCGAAAGCGAGCAGGCCAGCGCGCGCAATTTCGCCGAAGGCGAGACGCTGATCGGCCAGGCGGCTCTCGCGCGCCGCACGCTGATCTTGCGTGACGTGCCGGCGAATTACGTGCAGGTGGTGTCCGCGACCGGCAGCAGCGCGCCGAAGAACCTGCTCGTCATGCCGATCGAAAACGACGGCGAGGTCAATGGCGTCGTCGAACTGGGCTTCATGCGCGAGTTGACCGCGCGTGACCAGGAGTTCATGGAACTGATCGCCAAGGGCATGGGCGACTTCGTCGAAGCCGCGTTGTATCGCGAGCGTCTGCAGGACGCGCTGGCCGAAACGCAGCAGTTGAACGAAGAACTGCAGGTGCAGCAGGAGGAATTGCGCGTCTCCAATGAAGGACTCGAAGAGCGCGGCCGCGCGCTGATGGAATCGCAAACACGGCTCGAGGCGCAGCAGGCCGAGCTCGAACAGACCAACGTGCAGCTGGAGGAATACGCGCAACGTCTCGAGCGGCAGAAGTCCGATCTGCTGCGCGCGCAGGACGACCTCGCGGCCAACGCGGCGCGCCTCGAACAGTCGAGCCGCTACAAGTCCGAGTTCCTTGCCAACATGTCGCACGAACTACGTACGCCGCTGAACAGTTCGCTGATTCTCGCGAAGCTGCTGCAGCAGAACCGCACCGGCAATCTGACGGAAGAGCAGGTGCGCTACGCGGAAACGATTCATGCTTCCAACAGCGACTTGCTGGTGCTGATCAACGACATTCTCGATCTGTCGAAGGTCGAAGCCGGGCAGGTCACGGTCGAACTCGAAACGGTGTCGATCGACGCAACCCTGCAGGCACTGGAGGAACTGTTCAGGCCGATGGCCAGCGCCAAGCATTTGCGTCTCGCGTTCGACCGCTCGCCGGGCACGCCGGATACCTTCATCACCGACGGCCAGCGCGTCACGCAGATTCTGCGCAACCTGCTCTCGAACGCGGTGAAATTCACCGAGCGCGGCGAGGTGGCGCTCTCGGTGGCACCGGCCGAAGGCGACATGCTGCGTATCGACGTGCGCGACTCCGGCATCGGCATCGCAGCCGACAAGCTGGATATGATCTTCGAAGCGTTCCAGCAGGCCGACGGTTCCACCAGCCGTCAATACGGCGGCAGCGGGCTGGGTTTATCGATTTCGCGCGAGTTTTCGCGCTTGCTGGGCGGCCGGATCACCGTCGCCAGCGAAGTCGGCAAGGGCAGTGTGTTCACGCTGTGGTTGCCGCTCGATGCAGAGGCGGCCTTGAACGCAAGCCAGGGCGCGCAGCCGGCGCCGGCCTTCGCCTCGGCTCAGACGTCAGCCGGCGCGCCGGCCGCGGCCGAATCGACGATGGAACCGCTGCTCGTGCGCCCGTCTTCGGGCGGTAATCAGCCCACGGTGATCACGCCGGCCAATGGCCTGACGAGCGGCTTCATCAACGGCAACGCGCCCGAAACCACCAACGGCCCGATTGCCGACGACCGCGACAACCGCACGCGCGCCGGCCGTCTGATCGTCGCGGTGGAAGACGATCTCGCCTTCGCCGAAATCCTGCGCGATCTGACGCACGACCTCGACTTCGACTTCGTCCACGCCAGCAGTGCCGCCACCGGACTCGCCCTCGTGCGCGACATGCGCCCGGCGGCGGTGTTGCTCGACGTCGGCCTGCCGGACCGTTCCGGCCTGACCGTGCTGGAATGGCTGAAGAACGATCCGCTCACGCGTCATATCCCGATCCACATCGTCTCGGCCACCGATCACGCCGACAAGGCGCTGCACCTCGGCGCCATCGGCTATACGCTCAAGCCGACCGCGCGCAGCACGATGGAAGCCGCGATCCGCCGCCTCGAAGCGCGTCTGCAGCAGCGCCTCAAACGCGTGCTGGTGATCGAGGACGACGCGCCGATGCGCGAAAGCATCCGCGCGCTCCTGCAAAGCGAGAACACCGAGATCGTTGCAGTCGCAACCTTGGCCGAGGCGCTGGAATATCTGGGCAAATTCACCTTCGACTGCGTGGTGACCGATCTCGCGCTGCCCGACGGCACCGGCTACGATCTGCTCGAACGGCTTGCCGCGAACACCGCGCATGCCGCGCTGCCGGTGATCGTCTACACGGGCCGCATGCTGTCCGACGAGGAAGAGCACCGCCTGCGCCGCTATTCGAAATCGATCATCATCAAGGGCGCGAAGTCGCCCGAGCGCCTGCTCGACGAGGTGACGCTGTTCCTGCATAGCGTGGAGTCGTCGCTCGCGCCCGAGCAGCAGCGCATGCTGCGCACGGTGCGGCAGCGCGACAATGCCTTCGAGGGCCGCACGATCCTGCTGGCCGAAGACGACGTCCGCAATATTTTCGCGCTCTCGCACGTGCTGGAGCCGCTCGGTGCGAAACTGCAGATTGCGCGCAACGGCCGCGAAGCGCTCGAAGCGCTGGAAAACGGTCCCGAAGTGCATCTGATCCTGATGGACATCATGATGCCGGAGATGGACGGTTTGACCGCGATGGGCGAGATTCGCCGCAATCCGCGTTTTGCCCATCTGCCGATCATCGCGCTGACGGCGAAGGCCATGGCGAATGACCGCACGCGCTGCCTCGAAGCCGGCGCGGACGACTACGTCTCGAAGCCGATCGACGTGGACAAGCTGGTCGCGCTGTGCCGCGTCTGGTTGCGGCAACGGTAGCAGGAACACGGGAACAGAATGAGCCAGTCCGAATTCGACGCGCCGCAACGCATCAGCGACTTCGACATCGAGTTGAAGCTGCTGCTGGAGGCGGTGTATCTCAAGTATCAGCACGACTTCCGGCACTACGCGATGTCGTCGCTGCGGCGCCGGCTGTCGCAGGCGCTCGAGGAATTCGGGTTGAAGACGCTCTCGCAGTTGCAGGACCGCATCATGCGCAACGGCGACGAGTTTTCGCGGCTGTTCCAGTACCTCACGGTCCAGGTCAGCGAGATGTTTCGCGACCCGGCGTATTTCCTCGCGCTGCGCGAACACGTGCTGCCGCGTCTGCGCACCTATCCGTCGATCAAAGTGTGGGTAGCGGGATGCAGCACGGGCGAAGAACTCTGGTCGCTGAAAATCCTCTTCGACGAGGAGGGCCTGACCGAGCGCACGCTGTTCTACGCAACCGACATCAACCCGGACGCGCTCGCGCGCGCCGAGTCCGGCATCTACGCGCTGGACCGGATTCAGGGCTTCACGCAGAACTATCTGGCGGCCGGCGGCAAGCGTTCGCTGTCCGACTACTACCATGCTGCCTATGGCGGCGCGCGTTTTGCGGGCTCGCTGAAAGAGCGCGTGGTGTTCGCCGACCACAGCCTGGCCACCGACGAAGTCTTTCTCGAAGCGCATCTGGTGTCGTGCCGCAACGTGCTGATCTATTTCGATCGCGGCTTGCAGGATCGCGCGCTGGGTCTGTTCGAGAACGCGCTCGTGCGGCGTGGTTTTCTCGGCTTGGGCAGCAAGGAAAGTTTGCGTTTTTCCAGTCATTACGAAGCGTTCGACGAATTCCGTCCGAGCGAACGCATTTATCAGAAGCGCTAGCACGCTCACCATGCCACGCTCACCTGTCCAGCCAGCCGTCGATTCCGAACCGCGCGCCGAAGCGGCGCGCGGCTACGAGCTCGTCGTGATCGGCGGCTCGGCGGGCGGCATCGAAGTGCTGAACGTGCTGCTCGGCGCGCTGCCCGCGGACTTCGCGCCGGCCGTTTTGATCGTCACGCACCTGCCGCCCGATCCGCCGAGCTACCTGGTGGATGCGTTCGCGCATCGCTGTGCATTGCCGGTGCTCGAGCCCGATGCGGGCGAACGCATCATGCCGGGCCGCGTGCATATTGCGCCACCGGGCTACCACATGCTGGTGGAGGTGGACCGCACCGTCGCGCTGTCGACCGACGCCGCCGTGCGCTTTTCGCGTCCCTCGATCGACGTGCTGTTCGAATCGGCCGCCCCCGTGTATGGCGAACGCCTGCTGGCGCTGCTGCTCTCCGGCGCCAACGACGACGGCGCGCAAGGCCTGAAGCGCGTGCGCGCGTTCGGCGGCACGGCCTGGGTGCAGGCGCCGGACACCGCTGCTTCCCCCGAGATGCCGCGCGCCGCGATTGAACGCGGCGTGGCGGATTTTATTTACACTCCCGAAACCATGGCCCGGCGGCTTGCCGCATTGCCGGCCTCTTTCTGACCCGATGCCATGACGAACTCACCTGTTAACATTCTGATCGTCGACGACATCGTCCACAACATCACGGCGCTCGAAGCCTTGCTGGCACGGCCGGATCTCGCCGTGCTGGTGGCCGACTCGGGCACGGCGGCGCTCGACCTGCTGCTCAAGCACGAAGTCGCGCTGGCGATTCTCGACGTCAACATGCCCGGCATGAACGGCTTCGAACTGGCCGCGCTGATGCGTGGCAGCCCGCGCACCTCGCACGTGCCGATCATCTTTCTGACGGCGACCGCGCAGGATGCGTCGCGCACGTTCCGCGGCTACGAAGCCGGCGCGGTCGACTTTCTCTATAAGCCGTTCGATCCGCGGATTCTGCAATCCAAGGTCGATGTGTTCGTGCAGCTCGAACAGCAGAAGCGCCAGCTCGCGGCGCAACTCGTCACCACGCGGCAGATGCTCGAAGCCAACGAGATGCTGATGGCGGTGCTGAGTCATGACTTGCGCACGCCGCTCGGCGCGGTGCTGGCGTCGGCGGAATATCTGATGCGCACGGCGGCCGACGAACAGTCGGTGACGGTGGCCGCGCGGGTGAAGAACAGTTCGCTGCGCATGGCGCGTATGGTCGACCAGTTGCTCAATCTCGCGCGTTTGCAGGGCGGGCGCCTGCCGTTGCAACCGCGCTCGATCGAACTGGCGACGCTGTGCCGTTCGGTGATCGACGAATTCGCGTCGCGCGAGAACGGCAAGCAGATCGTGTTCGCGAGCCGCGGCAATACGTCGGGCGCGTGGGACACGGACCTGGTCTGGCAGGCCGTGTCGAATCTGGTGAGCAACGCGCTGCATCATGGCGCGCCGGGCAGCGATATCGGCGTCGAGGTGGATGGCGAAGCGGTCGAGTCCGTCCGTCTGAAGGTCGCCAATCGCGGCACGATTCCGGCCGAGGTGTTTCCGCATCTGTTCAAGGCGTTTGGCCCGAACAACAGCGGTGCGCGCTCGCGCGAAGGGCTGGGGCTCGGCCTGCATATCGTGCAGGAGATCGCGCGGATGCATGGCGGCAATGTCAGCGTGCATTCCGACGAGGCGATAGGGACGATCTTTACGATCGAGTTGCCGAGAATGGTGACGTTCCAGCGCGGGTCGTTTACGGGCAAGTAAGCGCCGGAGGCCACCGGCAGGGTCCGGTAATCAGCGGGCGAGATGCGTCACGGGGGCCGGCTTCACGGTAGAAAATGTCCACGCCGTCGATCTCGATGCTGCGATAGCGCATGTCCGCGTATGTCGATGCGATGCCAGTGCTCCTTGCTCAGTCAGTGAGATCACGCGTTCTGGACAACTGTAGGCGTTCTTGCAGACCACCGGAAACAGTCCCGCGTTGCGCTGTGCTACGCTTGGCGAACCGAACCCCTTGCACAGCGACCCGACTCTCATCATGCGTTCCTGGCGCATCTCCGCACCGCACCGCAACGAACAGATCAGCACCTCGCGCGCGACCGAGCTCGTCATGTCGATCTCGCACGCGGATGCCGACGCGCTCGCCGCCAGCATCCTCAGAACCGTCGGCGATACGCTGCCTGTCTCGCAGTGCACCATCTTCGCCTATGAATTCGACGCGAGGCCGCGCACCGTGTCAGCCGCCGATCATCGCGGCGGCCGCTTTCTGCGCGACGTCGCCGATCGCTACGCCACGCACTTTTATGCCCTCGACGGCAATCGCGCGATTATCGGCCGTTCGCGTGAAAAACCGGCGCGCGACGCGTTGGTGCTGCACCAGCAGCAAAGCGAAGAGATCGAAAACGAAGCGTATCGCGCGGCCTGTTACGCGCAGCCGAATGTGTCCGACCGGCTATCGCTGCTCGTGCAGCCGATGGAAAGCGTCTGGCTGTCGATCAATCTGTATCGCGACCGCGCCTATGGCGTGTTTCAGCCGGGCGAACTGGAACACGTCGAAAGCCTCGCGCATCTGTTCGCGCACGCGGCGAAGAGTCATTACGGGCTGAATGGACAGCATCAGCAGGGTTCGGCCGCCGCGATGCTGGCGCGAGTCAGACGCGCTTGCCCGGCACTCACGCCGCGCGAACTCGATGTGTTGCGCGGCACGCTCGAAGGCGCCAGCGCCGCGGAAATCGCTGTGCAAATGGGCGTCAAGCCTGCCAGTGTGGTCACCTATCAAAAGCGCGCTTACGCGCGCCTTGGCATCTCTAGCCAGCGCCAGTTGTTCGCGCTGTGCATGGTGCCCGAACGGGCTTGAACCGACGCGTTCAGCAGTCACCCATCACGCACGCTTGGGCCGCACATCGGCCTGCGTCTCGCGATCCCAGCGCTTCAGCCACGGCATGATGAAATCCGCGAAACCGTCGGCGGGCGGCGACAATGCGCGCTCGGTGGAACGATACACGCACACCTCGCGGATCGTTTCGGGATCGACGATGCGCTTCATTACCAGCCCGAAGGTCCGAGCCAGCGGCGCGACATAGGCGGGCGCGAGCGTAACGGCAAGCCCTTGCGAGGCCAGGCCGAACGCCGTGGTGACGTTGTCCACCACGTCCACCGGAATGATGCGCGCCTCCGCAGGCAGATTGGCCAGCATTTGACCGACCGCGCGTTCGTGGTCGCGGCCGGTGGCGACGATCGGCACCTCGCGCAAATGCGGCCACAGCACGCGGCGGCGCGCGTTCAACGGATGGCTCGGCGCGCACCACATCACCCACGGGCTCGCGAACGCCGGGTCGCATCGCACGCGTGTGCCGCTTTGCCGGTCGGGTCCGATCGCGAGGTCCACGTCGCCGCTTTCCACGCGCTCCACCAGTTGCTCGACCACGGTGTCGCAAATGCGCACGACCACCTTAGGCTTGTCGCGCGCATATTCGGCGATGGCCGCGGGCAGCGCGGTCGCCGCCAGCACCAGCGGCGCGCCGATCCGCACGATGCCCGCGGCGCGGTTGCGGATATCGTCGGCGGATTGCGCGGCGGCCCGAACATGGCGCAGCACCGATTCCGCCGACGATAGAAAATCCTGCCCCGCGCTCGACAGATTCACGCGCCGCGTGGTTCGGTCGAAGAGGCGAAAGCCGAGTTCCGTTTCGAGGTCGGCCAGCAACTGGCTGACCGCCGACGAAGTCAGGCCGAGCCGGTCCGCCGCCGCGCCGATGCTATGCAAATCGACGATGGCGAGAAACGCTTCGAACTGACGGATGGTGACGCGCGTGAGTGGCATTCGGCGATTCTAAAGAAAAACTAACGAATCGTGAAAAATCGATTGATTGTGCGCCGTGCGCCATGCGCGGAGACTTCTCCTAATCGACGCACCCAGCCAAACCCGCTTAGACTTCGGTCTCGCTCTGTCGACCTGAGTTGGCGCTTTCGTGCTTACTCCGGTCCTGCAAGTTGATTGCCGTCTGAGCCAGGCGGGCACGCAAGGCGGTTCACGCCGGGCTGTCGTTACGCCACACCAAGCGTCACACCAAGGCCGCAGCGCGGCCGCATTCAAGGAATTGCCATGTTCGACCACATTCCCGCTTATCCAGGCGACCCGATTCTGAGCCTGAACGAAGACTTTCAACTCGACCCGCGCACCAACAAGGTCAATCTGAGCATTGGCATCTATTTCGACGACGCCGGCAAGCTGCCGGTGATGGACGCCGTGCGCCGCGCCGAAACCGCGCTGCTCGATTCGATCGGCCCGCGCTCGTATCTGCCGATGGCCGGCCTGCCGCTCTATCGCGACGCGGCGCAGGCGCTGGTATTCGGCGCGGACAGCGAGGCGCGCAAGGCAGGCCGGATCGCGACGCTGCAAACCATCGGCGGCTCGGGCGCGCTCAAGGTCGGCGCCGATTTCCTGAAGCGCTATTTCCCCAGCTCGCAGATCTGGATCAGCGATCCGAGCTGGGAAAACCATCGCGTCGTGTTCGAAGGCGCGGGGCTGACGGTCAACACCTACCCGTATTACGACGAACACACCGGCGGCTTGCGTTTCGCCGACATGATCGAGACGATCGGCCGCTTGCCTGAACAGAGCGTCGTGCTGCTGCACGCGTGCTGCCACAACCCGACCGGCGTCGATCTGAGCCCGGCGCAATGGGCCGAGCTGGTGCCGGTCTTGCAGCGCCGCAAGCTGATCGCTTTCGTCGATATGGCTTATCAGGGTTTCGGAGCCGGTCTGGAAGAAGACGCCGCCTGCGTGCGTCTGCTGGCCGACGCGGGCATTCCGTTGATCGCCGCGAATTCGTTCTCGAAGAATTTCTCGCTGTACGGCGAGCGCGTCGGCGCGTTGAGCGTGGTTTGCAAGAGCGCGGAAGAGGCCGGCCGCGTGCTCGGTCAATTGATGTCGACGGTGCGCGCGAACTACAGCAATCCGCCGACGCACGGCGCGCGGCTCGTCGCCAACGTGCTCGCGGATGCGTCGTTGCGCGCTTCGTGGGAAGCGGAACTCGCCACCATGCGCGAGCGGAGTCTCGCCATGCGCGGAACGATTCATGCCGGACTCGCGGGCCGTGTGGATGAAGTGATGCGCGCGCGCTACGTCGCGCAGCGCGGCATGTTCACCTATACGGGTTTGAGCGAAAGCCAGGTGGAGCGGCTGCGCAGCGAATACGCGGTGTATGTGCTGCGCTCCGGGCGCATGTGCGTGGCCGGTCTGAATGAACGCAATGCGGAGTATGTGGCGGCGTCGATTGCGGCCGTGGTGTCGGGCGCATAAGCGCGTTTTTTCGATCAACAGAACGATAACAGCAACGATCTTGCATGGGACCAGAGTAAGGCGCTAAAGCGCCAACTCCGGTCGACCGCTTTGCATGGGACCGGAGTAAGGCGCTAAAGCGCCAACTCTGGTCGACCGCTTTGCATGGGACCGGAGTAAGCGCTAAAGCGCCAACTCCGGTCGACCGCTTTGCATGGGACCGGAGTAAGCGCTAAAGCGCCAACTCCGGTCGACAAGGGAGACCCAAATGACCACCCTCGACATACAAGCGCCGAGCGCGCCGAAGGCCCACTCGATGCATCCGGACGAATGGCATGCACGCGTGCAACTCGCGGCGTGCTATCGGATCTTCGACATGCTCGGCTGGACCGAGATGATCTATAACCACATCACGCTGCGCGTCCCCACCAGCGTGAGCGGCGGCGAGCGGCAGTTCCTGATCAACCCGTTCGGGCTGCACTATAGCGAAGTGACCGCGAGCAACCTCGTGAAGATCGATGCACACGGACGCGTGCTCGATCACTCGCCGTATCCGGTGAATCCGGCCGGCTTCGTCGTGCATGCGGCGATTCACGAAGGCTTGCCCGACGCGCACTGCGTGATGCACACGCATACCACGGCGGGCGTCGCCGTCGCCTGTCTGGAAGACGGTCTGCAGCAGACCAATTTCTACAGCGCACAATTGCACGACCGCATTGCGTATCACGACTTCGAGGGCATCACGGTTCACGCCGAAGAAGGTCCGCGCCTCCTGAAGCACATCGGTGACAGGCAGGCGGTGATCTTGCGTAATCATGGCCTGCTTGCGTGGGGCCACACCTTGCCGCAAACTTTCGCGGTCCTGTGGACGCTCAACCGCGCCTGCGAAATCCAGATGGCGACATTCGCGATGGGCCGCGCACGGCCGGTGCCGGAAGACGTGGCAATTCGCTGCTCGCGCGACGCGCTGCAGTTCGATCCGCGTCACGGCGCGGGGCAAGACGTGTTCGATGCGTTGGTGCGGCGAGTGGACCGCATCGACGCCAGTTACAAGGATTGAAACGATGAAAGTAGCTATCTACGGCGCAGGCGCGATCGGCGGCTGGATGGGTGTGAAGCTCGCGCAGGCCGGCCATGACGTAAGCGTCGTGGCGCGCGGCGGGACGCTGAACGCGCTGCGCGAGCACGGCTTGCGTCTGATCGAAGGCGGCGTGACGCATGCCGTGAAGGTGAAGGCGAGCGACAAGCCCGCGGACCTCGGCGTGCAGGATCTCGTCGTGGTCGCCGTCAAGGGACCGGCGATGGCGTCGGTGGCCGCGCAGATCGCGCCGCTGCTTGGCGCGCAAACGATCGTATTGACCGCGATGAACGGCGTGCCCTGGTGGTTCTGCGACGGGCTCGGCGCGCACTTCGCCGGCAAGCGCCTGAAGTCGATCGATCCCGACGGCGCGATTGCCGCCGCGATTCCGTCTGCGCAGACCGTGGGCTGCGTGGTGCACGCCAGTTGTCTGGTCGAAGCGCCGGGCGTGATCCGCCATCATCAGGGCAATGGGCTGATTATCGGCGAAGCGTCGAGGCAGTCGAGCGAGCGTGTCGCGGCGCTCATGGCCACGCTCGCGGCGGCGGGCTTCAATGCGTCGGTGTCGGCGCAGATCCAGCGCGACGTCTGGTACAAGCTGTGGGGCAATATGACGATGAATCCGATCAGCGCCATCACTGGCGCGACCACCGACCGGATTCTCAGCGACGAGCTGGCGCGCAACTTCGTGACGAGCATCATGCTGGAGGCAAAGGAAATCGGCGCGCGCTTCGGCATTCCGATCGACCAGGAGCCGGCGGATCGCCACGAGGTCACACTGAAACTCGGCGCGATGAAAACCTCGATGCTGCAGGACGTGCAAGCGGGTAAAGCGGTCGAACTCGACGCGCTGGTGGCCGCGGTGCGCGAACTGGGACAACTGACAGGCGTCGCTACGCCGTACACGGATGCGCTGCTCGGTCTCGCGCGCCTGCATGCGAGCACGCTGGGTCTGTATCCGAAGCAGTAACACTAGCGTCAAGCAAAAGCCGCCGCGCCATGTGAGGCGCGGCGGCTTTTTTACGCCTTATGCCGTCACCGCGGTCGAAGCCGGCAGCCGTGCCGCTTCGATCAACGACAACGCGCGCCGCGGGTTGTCGAGTTCGGTCAGGCACAGCATCGCGAGGCGGGCCAGATACAACGACGCCTGAGCTTCGCCTTCGTTCGTGAGGGTCTTGCAGAGCGTCGTGTAGACAAGATCGAGATCGCTATCGGTCATGAGGTGGGTCTCCTTTTGTTAAGTCGTCAGCGCCGTGCTGATGGCGCGCTGCGTGGCCGCGGCGCTGCCGTCCCGCCAGCGGGCGAGTACGTGGCCGTCGGGGCGGATCAGATAGACGGTGCCGGGCGTGGCGTCGAGCATGTCGTGCAGACGGCCGGTGTGGTCGATCACGTTTGAGCTCGTAGCGTTTTGCGTGTCGTTCCTGACCAGCATGACGGCTTTGAACGGAATCCCTTGTTCGGCCAGCGTGGTTTGCAATGGCTGCCACGCTGTGTCTTGAGCGGAGTCGTCGTTCGCGTTCGCGTTTGGACCGAAGCACAGCGCGGTGAAGCAAGGCCCGAGCAGATCCGTCAGATGAATATCGAGGACCACGCCGTCGTCCATACGTTTGAGTCTGCATTCCGGCAACACCGTGCCGGGCGCCGGACCTTGCTTGAATGCATCGGCCACGTCGCCCGCGGCTTCGTTGAGCGGCGACTTCACATAGGCAATCGCATGCGTCTGCCGAGGATTGATCAGCGGACGCACGGCCGCGTGATGCTCGGCGAGGCCGAGCACCGCCTGGCGCATCAGATCGAAGGCGAACGAGGGCGGCGCCATGAACTCCGTGCTTTTCATGCCGTAACTCAGGTTCTCGCGTGCCGCGAACACGCGCTCGTCGCTGTAGCTGTCGAGCAGTCGCGGCGATGCCACGCCGTTCACCACGCAGGCCAGTTTCCAGCCGAGGTTGTCCGCGTCGTCGATACCGGAATTGGCGCCGCGCACGCCGAAAATCGGCACGAGATGCGCGGCGTCGCCCGCGAACAGCACCCGGCCGTGCCGGTAGCGTTCGAGCGTCAGCGCGTTGGCCTTGTAGACGGTGATCCAGATCGGCGACCATGCGCCGGTTTCGCCCATCGAGTCGAGCACGCTCTGCACGCGCGGCATGACGTTCTCGGGCTGCACGGCGGCTTCCGGGTCTTCGTCGTCGCGAAGCTGATAGTCGATGCGCCAGACGTTGTCGGGCTGCTTGTGCACCAGCACCGTCGAGCCGGGGTTGGAGGGCGGATCGAAATACGCAAGACGCTCGGTGGCGCGCGCGCTGTCCAGTTCGATGTCCACGATCACGTAGCGGCCTTCATATGTGGTGCCGGTGAGCTTGAGGCCGAGCGCCTCGCGGATCGTGCTGCGGCCGCCGTCGCAGGCGACCACCCAGTCGGCGTGCATCTGCCATGCGGTGTCGCCGGTGCGCAGCGCGAGCGTCGCGCCGCTCGTGCATTCCAGGTTCCCGCGGCCGCCTTCCGCCGCGTGCTGTTCGATGCCGGTCACGCGCGTCTGCCAGCGGATCTCGATCAGATCGGCATGCCGTTCCACCTCGTCGAGCAGCAACTGTTCGATCTGGTATTGCGCGATGTTGGTCATGGGCGGCAGCGATTGCTCGTCGTCCTGATGCATGGCGAAGCGGAACACTTCGGTGTCGCGGTAGAAGCTGCGGCCGCCCGTCCACGGCAAGCCTTTTTGCAGGAAGCCTTGCACGACGCCGAGTCGCTTGAATATCTCCAGACTGCGCCGCGAGATGCAGATCGCGCGGCTGCCGGTGCACACGCCGTCGTCGGCTTCGATCAGCACCGAGCGCACGCCCTGGCGAGCCAGCGCGAGCGCCAGCGTCATGCCGACCGGCCCGCCGCCGACGATCGCCACGGGCCGCCTGAGCGGGTCGCGCCCGTCGACGAGCGATGGCACCACGCCCTCATAGTGACGAGGCGAAAACGGATAGGGTTTGAAGGGGCGGCTCATGCGTGTCTCCTGGATCTTCGATGCCGGCAATTGCCCGCCGGGGCTGGTTAGCTCTTCAAGGCGGTGCGAATCGATAACGAAGTATGAAGGAGGGCGCGCGTGCGGCTGTCCTCATTTTGGGTACAAAGAGCGGGGCAAGGCCGTGGCGGCGAAGCAGGCTCTCAGTCCGCTCCGCCCACATGCGATGGCTGGCGCGCATGCTGCAGGCTCGAGGCCGCCTGGCATTCCTCGATCATCGCGCGGAAGGTGGGGGCCGCGTGCGAAGCGCCGGTCGCGCCCGCCTCCGGCCCGCCTTCCGGCGCGCCGCCGACGCCGACCACCAGCGTCGCCCGCGGCCGCCATTCGCGCGTGCGCCGCAGCATGTTGCGCAGATACGGCGGCGATTCCGGCGCATCGAGCGAGACGATGCAGATGATCGGCGCGTCCTTGAAGCTCGGTTCGTCGGCGCGTGCGCTGCGATAACCCGAGTGCGTGGCCATCATCGGCGCGAGGCCCTGGCGGCCCAGCAACTGCACGGCGATCGCGGTGGTGACTTCGTCGAACGAACCGCGTCCGGGTACGCACAGCACGGACGTTTTTTCGGTTTCACGGCGCATCTGTGGCTGCGCTGAAATGTGGCTATCGTGGCGCTCGGAAAGATCGGCCGAGGCCGAAGCGAGCAGCGCGCTCGCGGTGTCGGCGGGTTCGCTGCGCGCGAGGCGGTCCGGCAAGCCGTCCGCGATTTCCAGGTTTTCGACGATGTCCACCAGCGCGTCGTTGATACGCTGCAACTGGTCCGGCATCAGCACGCCGCGCATCGCGTCGTTGCGGGCGAGCTTGAGGCCTTCGAGCGCGACCTTGTCGTAGTAGTCGATCAGCGACATCTCGCGCAACAGGCGCTCCGCCTGCACGATGGCCTCGTGCGGATCGTCCGCGAGCAGCCGCTGATAGAAGTTCTGCGCGGGCGTGAGCGCGGGCTGATCGCCCAGCAGCACCGTGAGAAAGTTCAGGCGGTCGGCGTAGCGGCCCAGCGTGACCACGCACAACGTGAGCGGCGTCGACAGCACGAGGCCGACCGGCCCCCACAGCCAGCTCCAGAAAATCGCCGCCACCACCACCGCGAGCGGCGACAGGCCGGAGCGGTGGCCATACAGCAGCGGCTCGGCAATCTGCCCCGCCACCACGTCGACGACGATGAACAGGATCAGCGTATAGACCGCCATGGTCCATTGCGGCTGAATCGCGGCCGCGAGGAACACGGCGAGAATCGCGGCGATCCAGATGCCGATATACGGCACGAAGCGCAGCAACGCGGCGATCACCCCGAACAGCAGCGCACCCGGCACACCGATGATGGCCAGACCGATAGCGATTACGCCGCCCGCGCTCAGATTCACACCGAGTTGCGCGACGAAGTAGCGGGAGAGGCGCACGGCGGCGTCGTTGATCGCGGTAGTGGTGCGGTGCAGATCGCGCGAGCCGAACAGACTGATCAAACGGTCGCGCAAATCCTCGCGTTGCAGCAGGATGAAAATCGTCACGACCAGCACGATAAAGGTCGTTTCGATCGGCGCGATGGCCGGCGACAGCGCGCGTTGCGCGAGTTGCATCGGCGTAGGCGACGGCTCGTGCACTTCGACCTGCTGCGGCACGGCGGGCGCGTTGCGCGCGGCGCGTCCGGTGGGACGCGGCGGGTTCGGCTTGGGCGGGGCCACGCGCTGCAAGGCGACGGCGGCGCGGCTCATCAGCGAATCGGCGCGGCCGACGGTTTTCTCCTGGACCGTTTCGATTTTCTGCTCGATCGCCTCCTGATACTGCGGCAGGTCGGCCGCGAGTTGCACCAGTTGCGCACCGATCAGCGCACCTACCGCGAGCAGGCTGGCCAATGCGAACAACACGGCGATGAAGATCGACGGCAGTTGCCCCATATGGAAACGCCGCAACATCTGCACGAGCGGAGCGAGCAGGAAGCTGAGCAACACCGAGAGCGTGATCGGGATCAACACCGCGCGGCCGAAGTACAACCCGCACACCACCACCACGCCGGTAATCACCGACGCGAGGCCATGCAGACTGGGCGTGCCCGGCGGGTAAACGCGGTTTGGCCGCCCGTGCGGCGGTAAGGATATTTTCATGAGCACACTTTCCGATTGAGACGCGCTGTCGTTCTTATGCTCGCCGCTCGCGGACACAGAGAGGGAGTCCGGGCCATACGCATGAGCAATTCATATGCCCGGATTGTAGGCGCTTTGACGCGGGACGGCCTATTGCTCAGCCCATGTGCAGACGCAGCAAGCCGAGCAATTGCGAGCTCGCATACAGCAGCAGGCCGATAAAGCCGCCGACAATCGTCCCGTTGATGCGGATGTATTGCAGATCCTTACCAATGTTCAGTTCGATCTGCCGTGACATCTCGTGCGAGTCCCAGTTCTTGACGGTGTCGCTGATATGGCGCGTCAGGAACTTCGCGAAGTCCGGCGCCATCGCGCGTGCGGCTTCCTCAAGGTGGTCATTGAGCGACTGGCGCAACGCCGGATCGTGCGCGAGTTCGCGGCCGACCCATTGGCCCATCGCCACCACGCGCGCATGCAGCGCCGAGTCGCTGCTTTGCAGATCGCGCTTGAGCCACGCGCGCAGTTCGCCCCACATGTCTTTCACATACGAACTGAGCGCGTCGCCTTCCACCAGATAGCGTTTCAGCTCCTCGCCTTTTTGCAGGAACGCGGGATCGGTTTTGAGCTTGACGATCAGCTTGTGCGCGGCGTCGTCGAACTTCTGGCGCAGCTGATGCGTGGGGTTCTCGCTGATCTGTTCGAGCATGCGGTTCACCGCCTTGGCGATGGCTTCGGCGCCTTTCTCGCCGAGCCATGCCGAAGGCAGAATCTTTTCGATCGTTGGGTACTCGCTTTTCACCCAGTCGACGATCCGTTCGGCGATGAACTCGCGCGCATGCGGTTCGCGCAGCAGCGCCACGACCTGTTCGATACCGGCGTCGAGCAGTTCCTGATGACGGCCGTCTTTGGTGAGCGTGTCGAGAATCGCGCCCATCGATTGCGACAGATCCACCTTGGCCAGCACGTCGCGCAGCGCGTCCTTGATGAAGACCTGGATACGCACGTCGTCGGTCAATTCCAGAATGCCGCTGGTGAGCTTGACGACGTAGTCGCCCAAACGCGCGGTGTTGGCCGGCTGCGTCAGCCAGCCGGTGATGCTGCGCGCCGGATCGTGCTTCTGGATCAGGCCGACTAGCGAAGGCACATCCAGAAACTTGTCCTGCACGAACACCGCGAGGTTGTCGGCGATCTTGTGCTTGTTCCTCGGAATGATCGCGGTGTGCGCAGAGACGATCGGGATCGGCACGCGGCGAAACAGGGCGACCACCGCGAACCAGTCGGCGAGTGCGCCCACCATCGCGGCCTCGGCGATCGCCTTGATGCCGTCCACCCAGATGCCGCGCGGCATGAACGCGGTCACCACGAAAACGCAGGCGGCGGCGAGCAACAGCAGTAACGGCGTGCGCTTGGCCTTCTTCAGTTCGATTGCTTTGTTCATCGGCGGCAGGGCAGCGGGTCTAGGTCGATTGAAATAATGTGGAGCGCTTGGCTCGCGCGTCCGGAAACGCGAGTGTAGCGCCGCTCGTCAGCGCATGGGCCAGGCCGCGCTGGCCGTCAAGGGCTAGCTTTGCCGCGTGGGCACGGTAACATCTGCGGTTAGACTGCGCCGCCTTGCCCGGCGAGGCAGATTGCAATTGAATGGAAGGGAGGCACAGTGATCAGGTTTCTGCACACCGCGGACTGGCAGATCGGCACGCAATTCGGCCAGTTCGAGCCGGACGAAGCGGCGCATCTCGCCGAGGCGCGTTTCGAGACCGTGCGCCGGATCGCCGGAGAAGCCGCCGCGCGCAAGGTCGATGCGGTGCTCGTGGCCGGCGACGTATTCGATCTGCAAACGGTCTCGGACACGGTGATCCGCCGTCTGTTCGGCGCGCTGCAAGCGTTCACCGGGCCGTGGATCATGCTGCCGGGCAATCACGACGCCGCGCTCGTCGAGAGCGTGTGGACCCGCGCGCAGCGTCTGAACTGCGTCGCGCCGAATGTGCGCCTCGTGCTCGAACCCGGCGTGGTGCTGCTGGACGAGTGCCGCTGCGCGCTGCTATGCGCGCCGCTCACGCAACGCATCACGTATGACGACACCACCGGTTTCTTCGATACGACGGAGACGCCGCCCGGCTATCACCGCATCGGGCTCGCGCACGGCAGCGTGAGTGGGATTCTGCAGGAAGGCATCGACTCGTCGAATCCGCTCGCGCCGTCGCGTGCCGCGAGCGCGCGTCTGGACTATCTGGCGCTCGGCGACTGGCACGGCCATCTGCGTGTCGATGAGCGCATCTGGTATGCCGGCACGCACGAGCAGGACCGCTTCCGCGCCAACGACCCCGGTTTCATGCTCGACGTCACGCTGAACCAGCCGGGCGCGTCGCCGGTGGTCGAGCCGGTGCGGGTCGGTCAATATCAATGGCATCGCTGGGACGAAACCATCGCCGTGCCGACCGATGTGGATACGCTGAAGGCGCGCCTCGCCACGCTGGGCAGCCACGACGTGCTGCGCGTGACGGTCGAAGGCACGGCTGCGCTGGCCGACGCCGAAGCGCTTCATGTCGCGGTGGAAGAAGCGCGAGCCCGCGTGCGGGCCTTGCGCGTCGACCTGAGCGGCCTGCAAGTGCTGCCCACCGACGACGACCTCGCCGAACTCGGCGCGCAAAGCGGCTACCTCGCTAAGGTGGTGGCGCGTCTGCGTGGCTTGCAGGAAGACCCGCAGTCCGACCCGCAAGAGGTCAAGCGCGCGGCCGAGGCATTGCTGCTTCTGGCGCGTTTTCAACGTGAATTGCCGCGCGAAGCGAGGTCCGCATGAAGCTGCAAAGTATTGCGATTCAGGAATTCAAGCAGTTCACCGGCAAGCTCGTCATCGACGATCTGCAGCCTGGGTTGAATCTCTTTGTCGGTCCGAACGAGGCCGGCAAGAGCACCATTGCCGAAGCCGTACGCGCCGTGTTTCTGGAGCGCTACAAGGCCTCGCATCTGAAAGACCTGTTGCCGTGGGGCAAGGCGAGCGGACAGCCGTCGGTCGAAGTGAGTTTCGATCTGGACGGCACGGCGTGCCGATTGTCGAAGCAGTTCGTCACGCGGCAGCGCTGCGAGTTGAAGATCGGCCAGAGCGCGTTCGGCGAAGATGAAGCCGAAGACAGGCTCGCGGCCTTGCTCGGTTTTTCACGCGCCGCGCGTGGGCCGTTGAAGGCCGAGAACGCGGGCGTTCCCGGTTTGTTGTGGGTGCAGCAAGGCAGCACGCAGGAGATGCGCGATTCCACCGGTCACGCGGCGCAGTATCTGCGCGATGCGCTGTCGCAACTCTCGGGCAGCCGCGAATCGGCGGGCGAAGATGCGCTGATCGCCGCCGTGCAGCGTGAGCTTCGGCAACTGCTCACCGCGCGTACGCAGAAGCCGACTGGGCCGCTGGCGGAGGCGGAGCAGACGCTGGCCAGGTTGATCGAAGAGCGTGGGGATCTTGAACAGCAGCGTCAACAGTTCGAGGCGAACATTGCGAGTCTCGCCGCGCAGCAGCAAGCTTTCGACGATACCCAGCGCAAGCGTCCGTGGGAGCTTCACGAGCAGAAGGCCTTGCAGGCGCAATTACGCGCCGATGCCGTCGTGCAACTCGAGGGCAGCCTGCGAGGACTTGAGCAGTCGCTAAAGGCGAGCGAAGCCGAACTGGCGCTGCCGTTGCAACAGGAGCAGAACGCGCTCGAACTGGAAGCGGCCGTCGCGCGCGAGCGCCAGCAACTGGACGCACTGCGGGCGAGCGTGGCGGCGGTCCAGGCCGAGCACGGGCAAGCGGTTTCCAGCGTGACGCAATTCGAGCAGGCTTTCGCCGATGCCAGCCGCGCGCTCGAACTGGCCAACGCGGCAGTGACCGCAGCCGATCTGCGTAGCCAGATCGGACTCTATCGCGCTGAGAGCGAGCGGCTCGAAGCATCGATCGCCGCAGCCAGCAAAGCGAACGACGCCGTGCTCGAAGCCGCGCGCGAGGCGGCCACGCTCGAAATCGACGAGGCGAAACTGAAGCGGCTTGCCGCGCTCGGCAGCGAGCTGAGCGTGCTGCGCGCCCGCACCGAAGCCGCGATGACGCGCATCGAATATCGCTTGAACGGCGCGATCACGGTCAACGATGAGCCGCTGAGCGGCGCAGGCGTGCTGCGTCTGGACGAGGAGAAGCGGATCAGTCTCGGCACGTTAGGCGACTTGCAGGTGATTCCGGGCGTCTCCGATCTGCCGGCCCGCTTGTCCGAACTCGCGTCGCTCGAAGCCCAGCATGCGCAGTTGTTGCAGGCGCTCGGCGTCGCCTCGCTCGCCGAGGGCGAGTCGAGGCACGAGCGTTGGAAGGCCGCGGTCGCGCAGCAGAAAAGCCAGGCGAAGATTCTCGACGTGCACGCGCCGCAAGGCATCGAGGCGTTGCGCGCGGCGTCGGCAACGGCCGCGGCGCGCATGCAGGCCGCCAACGAGCGGCTCGCGGGTCTGCCCGACGTGTCGGCTGCGCCGCCGCTCGACGAAGCGCGCCGCAACGCCGAGATCGCGCGCGACGCGTTGGAGGCCGCGCGCAAAGTGCTGACCCAGGCGGCCGATAAAAAATCGGCCGGCATGGCGAATGAGGAATCACTCGCGGCTCAGTTGCAGCGCAAGGAAGCGCAGTTGAACGACGAAGCGTTCCGCCGCAATCGCGCGCAGTGGCAGACGAAAATCGTCGAACAACGCGTGCAGGTCGAGGCATTGCGCAAGCAGCGCGAAGGGCGCGAGCGCGAACTGGAAGCAGCGCGCCTCGACGATCCGGCGGCTGAGGCGAAGCGCTATCGCGCGTCGGCGGAACTTGCGCGCGGCGAGCAGAACGATCGGCAAGTGAAGATCGCGGGATTGCGCAGTCAACTGGAGACGGTCGGCGCGTCCGGTCTCGGCGAGCGTCTGGCGGCGGTCGAGGCCAAGGTCGAGCAGGCCACGCGGCGCAAGGACGAACTTGGCTTGCGCGCGAGCGCGCTGAGTCTGCTCGACGAAGTGCTGGTCGACGAACGCGATGCCGCGGTGGCGCAATTGCGCGCGCCGTTGACCGAACGGCTGGGGCATTATCTGAAGCGGATTTTTCCGCAGTCGACGATCGCGCTCGGTGACGATCTGAGTCCCGCCACGCTGGACCGCTTCGGCCGCGCGGACACGCTCGATGCGCTGAGCTTCGGCACGCGCGAACAACTCGGCATTCTGACTCGGCTCGCGTATGCGGATCTGCTGAAGGCGTCGGGCCGGCCGACCTTGCTCATGCTCGACGACGCCGCCGTGCATACCGATGCCGCGCGGCGCGATGCGATCAAGCGCGCGCTGATCGACGCGGCCACGCGGCATCAGATCCTGGTGTTCACGTGTCACCCGGAGCTGTGGGACGATCTCGGCGTGAGGCAGCGGTCGATTGAGGATTTGAAGGTGGCGGCTTAGACGTCGGGCCAGGCGAGCACGGTGTCGGGGATGAATGAATCAGACCGCATGAATCGTGGCATGCGGCCGATGAATTTGCGTAAATTCACGCACATTTGCAGAAAGATCGCATCTCCGTCAGTCGGCATTTCCCCAGACACTACTGATTCCGAGTCTTCGCTGCGGTCTGCGCCTTTTGCCAACAGTAGTCAAATCTGCTTGTGTCGAATGCTTATGCATCTCCGCGTGACGACCGTCTGAACAGTCGCAAATGTCACGGGGGTGGTCAATGGCTCAAGACACGTTCATCAAGATTGACGGCTGCGACGGCGAATCGCAGGACGCCTCGCATCTGAACGAAATCGACGTAATCGGTTGGCGCTGGAAGGTTTCACAGGATGCAACCATGATGTCGGGCTCCGGCGGTGGCGCGGGCAAGGCCACCGTTTCAGATCTGGAGTTCACGCACAAGCTGGACCGCGCGAGTCCGAATCTGGCCAGATATTGCTTCACCGGCAAGCATATTGACCAGGTGAAACTGACCGTGCGCAAGGCCGGGGGAGTGCCGTTCGAATACCTGATGATCACGATGTACGACGTGGTCATTACCCAGGTCGAGCCGATCGGCGGCGGCGACGAATGCCACGAAGATGTTCATCTGTCTTTTTCTACGATGAAGCATGAGTACTTCGTGCAAAACGCCCAGGGAGGAAGCGGCGGTGCGGTGACCGCGACGCTGTATATCAAGAACAACACTACGAATTGACCGGGCGGGGGAAGAGGAGATGCCGGTTAAATGTACTTTTGTTCTTAATGGGCAGACGGATTCGGTCCTTTTGTGCGAGGGAAGCATCCCCGTTGCTGCCTTCTCGGGAACCGGTCACGGCCGGGATAACCCAGCTGATACTGCGATAGAAAACGTTGGACCGATTCCGAAGGGAACCTACTTTCTGGTTGATCGTCAGTCAGGGGGCTTAATGGGTTTTCTGTACGATTGGTTGTATGCGACCGACTCCGTCACTACCGACCGTCGAAAGTGGTTCACGCTCTGGAATCCAGCAACGGGAGACACGACCAATATCAATGGCATCAAGCGCGGTAACTTCCGACTGCATCCAATGGGGCACTTGAGGTTGAGTCACGGATGTATCACCGTCGTGAACCCTCAGGAATTCGATCGACTTCAGAAATTCATTCGTTCGAGGGGACAGACTGTGCCAGTGCCAGGCACAGCTTTACGAGCTTACGGAACGATCGACGTGAAATGAAAAAACGATTCGCAATCCGTCTTTCGATTTACACCGTTTTGACCGTGATATCGGGGATTGCTGGTTGGTACGCAGTGCATCTTCTCGACATACTTCCGGTCGAAATGTCCAGCAGCGAGGAAGCATTTTTCCTATTCTGGCTACGCTGCACGAACACGGAATATCTGGCAAATCCTGATGACATCAACGTGCTTGCGTGGCTGCTCTACTGGCTAGTTTCTACGTTATTGATTGCTTTAGCTCTGGCGAAATTCAAAGGATGGCTGCCTCGCTATCTCGTTGCAAGAAAGAGTGGCAAGAAGACTCCCAGGATGCCTTTTTCCGTAACCCTCATTGCATCTTTACTTGCACTTCTCGCCATTAGTGATCTTGGATGGTACCTGTCGAGTCCGTACACAACATACCCGTTGCATATCCCGTCATCTGTCAGTGCGATAGTCAGACTCTGGCTGTCAGTCACGGGCGAAGGCAGTAAGGCAGATAACG
This sequence comes from Paraburkholderia sp. NPDC080076, assembly GCF_050281145.1. Lineage (NCBI taxonomy): Bacteria > Pseudomonadati > Pseudomonadota > Betaproteobacteria > Burkholderiales > Burkholderiaceae > Paraburkholderia > Paraburkholderia sp. NPDC080076. The sequence goes on from NZ_JBNNWQ010000001.1 coordinate 1,289,450, forward strand.
AGGGCGATATGTTGTCGTATGTCATGAACCTTTATTGGGCCGTGGCTACGCTACTTATCGGCACACCTGTGCTCGTCTGCTGCCTCGCGATACGCCGGTTCATACACAGAAAAACACCATAACCACCGCCTGCCCACTCACTCATACCACCGAGGCGTATAAACCCACTCACGACCTTCTGCCACGTTGCCAAACCGCCGCGTCGTCGACGACCCCACAATCACCATCGTGCGCATATCCACATCGGACGAGCGCAGTTCGCCTAGCGTGATCGTCCTCAGCGTGCTGCCGGGTCGACCGATGTCTCGGCCCAGCACCACCTGAGTTTGCGCCGCACGATACTCCCGCACGATATCCAGCGCTTTATCCAGCTGCCACGGCCGTGAGCGCGAAATCGGGTTATAGAACGCCATCACCAGGTCCGCTTCGGCGGCATGCCTCAGACGCTTTTCGATAATCGTCCAAGGCTTCAGATTATCGGACAGCGACAGCATGCAGAAGTCGTGACCCAACGGCGCACCTGCTTGCGCCGCCGTTGCCATCGCCGCCGATACACCAGGCACGATCTTTAGTTCGACCGCGGCCCAATCCGCGTTATCCGACGACTCCAGCGCTTCGAGCACCGCCGCGGCCATCGCGAACACTCCCGGATCGCCCGAGGACACCATGACCACCGCGCGTCCCTCGCTGGCCAGTTCGAACGCATGCCGCGCGCGTTGCATTTCCTCGCGATTGTCCGTGCCGTGAACGCGCTGGTCGGCGCGCAACGGGCCGGCCATCTTTACGTAGGTGTCGTAGCCGAGAATATCGGTGGCAACGTTGAGCGCCGTGCGAGCGGCCGGCACCATCAGATCGGCGCTGCCGGGCCCGAGACCGATCACGGTCAGGCGGCCACGCTTGCGGCCGATCGTGTCCGCATCGATGGCGAGCGGCGCCAACGCCAGCGCGACGCCTGCAACTGCATCGTCGTGCAACGTCTCATAGGGAATGCGCAGCGCGGCGTGCAGCAGGTTGGCAGGCGGCTTGCCATCTTCGGGGCGTGCCAGCGCGAAACGCAACGGCACGTCCAGGTTCGCCGCGGCTTCGGCAAGTGCCGGGTCCGCCATGCGATCAGAGGATGCCAGCAAGGCCGCGAGCGACAGCGGCGCGAGACCATGCGAGTCCAGTGCCTCGCGCACGCGCGCCACGATGTCGCCATCCACGCCCGTCACCGCCGCGACCACGCTGCGTGGATGAATCACCAGTTCATCCTCGCGTCCGTCCCATGCTCGCGGCGTCACGCGAATCGCAAGACGCGCCGAGGCGGAGCGGGGTAGTTGCGCGTCGTCGAGCCACGGCGCTTCGCCTTCGATGCGCGTGCTTTCGCCGGCCAGCAGGTCCGACACGAAGCGCTTGCCTTGGCCGATGTCGGCGAGCGTATAGCCGTCGGGCGGATTGAGCACGCAGGTGCCGAAACGTAATTCGCCACTCGTCGTGATGGCGGCCGGCACGGCCAGCATCGCGGCAATTTCGCGCGCCATCAGGTTGACGCCGGCGAGACCGCCGAGCAGCGGCACGACCGCGCTGCCGTCTTCGGCAACGGCCAGCACCGGCGGCTCGACGCCCTTATTCGACAACGATGGCGCGAGGCAACGAATCACGATCCCTGTCGCGCACAACGCGACGATCGGCGTGCCGCGCGCATACAGTTCCCGCAGATGCGCGCCGAGTTCGTTATACGACACGTCCGCTTCGACGCGTCCTTGCAACGCATGCACCTGGCTGCCGGCATACAACGCCTGAATGCGCCGCGCCGTCGCTAACGCGCCCGTGCCGAGAATCACGATCGCGGGCGCGCTCATCCTTGCCATTTTTCCCCCGGCACCACGAGCAGCGAGAAATACGGCGACGCCATCGGATCCACTTCGGCGAGCGGCACGATGCGTTGATTGCCCATCGTCGCGCGTTCGACGTAGAGCGCGCGGTCCGCGAGACCGAGTTCGCCGAGCACGCGCCGCACCTTGTCGAAGTTGCGGCCGAGTTTCATCACGACGGCGGCGTCGGCATCGGCGAGACGCCGGCGCAGTTCGTCTTCCGGCAACACGCCCGAGAGCACCGACAGGCTCTGGTTGCGATACACCAGCGGCGCGCCGAGCACGGCGGCGCCGCCGAGCATCGAGCAGACGCCGGGCACCACTTCGCTTTCATAGCGCGCCGCAAGGCGGTCGTGCAGATACATGTACGAGCCGTAGAAGAACGGATCGCCCTCGCAGATCACCGCGACGTCGCGGCCCGCATCGAGGTGAGTGGCGACGACTTCCGCGGCGGTGTCGTAGAAGTCGGCGATGATCGCTTCATACGAAAGCGGCGGTTCGAGCGCTTCGGTCGTGACGGGATACACCAGCGGCAGATGCTGTTGCGCGTCGTGCAAATGCGCCTCGATGATGCTGAACGCGTTGCCTTTCTTGCCCTTGGCGACGAAGTACGCGACCACCGGCGACGCCTTCAGCAAACGCAGCGCTTTCAGTGTGATGAGTTCCGGGTCGCCGGGGCCGACGCCGAGTCCGAACAAACGTCCTTGCGCCGTCATTTATTCGACCTCCGTGGCCAGCGCGTTCACCGCGGCTGCCGCCATCGCGCTGCCGCCGCGCCGGCCATGCACCACCACGTAGGGCACGCCGCGGCTGTCGTCGGCGAGCATGGCTTTGGATTCGGCCGCGCCGACAAAACCCACGGGAAAGCCGAGAATCAGCGCGGGTTTGGGCGCACCGGCGTCGAGCATATCGAGCAGATGAAAGAGGGCGGTCGGCGCATTGCCGATCACCACGACGCTGCCCCCCAGATGTGGCCGCCACAATTCGAGCGCCGCCGCCGAGCGTGTATTGCCGAGTTCGCGTGCGAGCGACGGCACGTCCGGATGCGCGAGCGTACAGATGATTTCGTTGTGCGCCGGCAGCCGCGCACGCGTGATGCCTTGCGCGACCATGCCGGCATCGCACAGGATCGGCGCGCCTTGCGCGAGCGCCTCGCGGCCCGCTGCGCCCGCGCCTGCGGACGATTGCAGATCGTCGATCACGTCGACCATGCCGCACGCGTGGATCACGCGCACCGCGAGTTTCTCGAGGTCGGCGGGAATGCGCGACAAGTCGGCCTCCGCGCGAATCGTCGCGAAGGATTGGCGATAGATCTCCTGACCGTCGCGAATGTAATCAAGCATCGGTGTCACTCCGGGCGAGGCGTTCGAGCATGTCGGCGGCCTGGCCGATCGTCAGTTGGCGCGCGACGCACTGGCCGAAACCGGGCTGGCCGTCGCGTCGATAAAGGTCATAGAGGCCGGGCGCGGCTCCGAGCAGCGTGTACGGTGCGCAATGCGCGGCGGCGCACGAGCGCGAGCAGCCGCTCAGATGCACGTCGACGTCCGCAGGCAGGCGGGCCGCGAGGCGCAGCGCGTCGGACTTGGTGTCGGCGAGGCCCTTCGCGCAGCCGCTCGATCCGGCGCACGCGATCAGGCGCGTGATGGCTTGCGCGGGATCGCAGGCGAGACCGAGCGTGTTCAGACCGGACAGCACTGTCGGGACGGCGTGCGTGGCGATGTCGGGTAGCAGCACGCTCTGCCAGGGTGTTAGGCGAAGCGTGCCGTTGCCGTGCTGTTGCGAAAGTGTCGCGAGGCCGTTAAGGGTGTCGGCGTCGAGGCGTCCGAGCGACGGCTGGCCGCCGACGTGCCAGGTTTCGGCCACGCGTTGAGCGTGGGCGCCGAGGCGGAGGCTGGCGTCGGCTGGTGTAACGCGATGCCACTTGGCCAGCTTCGCGTTCTGCGTCAGTGGGAAGTCGAGATATCGCTGAGCGTGACGCAGTACAGCATTGACGGAATCCGCGGCTAGCAGATGGCGCATGCGCGTGGCGTCGGCGGCAGCGAGGTCGAGGAATGTGAGGAGCAGCGCGCGGACTAGTGCGGTGACTTGCGAAGGAACTATCGCGGCTAATGCGCCTGTGCCGTCTGCGCGGGGCTTTTCCGGTGCGATGCGCTCGTTGTGTGCTAAAGAGCCAGCAGACTCGCTAACAGGCGGACAACCCGCCAACCCGAACACGAACCGCACGCCATCCGCCTCTTGCGATGCCGCCAGCCACACATCGTGCGGATGATCCACTCTCGCGAGCCGCTCGCCGCCGTCCAGCAGCAGCGCGAATTTCGGCGATAGCGCCGCGAGACGCGCTTCGCTTTGCAGCATCGTGAGCAACTCGGCGCATAGCGGGCGCGTGTCGAACAGGGCGAACGGATCGCGTCCGGCAGCGGGGCTGATCATTACGTTGCGCACGTCGTCGGCTGCGGCTGCGGCTGCGGCTGCGGCGAGTGCGTCCGCAGCGCTCTCGTTCTCAGCTTCCGTATTCACTGCGTTCGCGATGGTTGCATCCGTCGCGTTCTCGCCTTCCGCATCCACGGCGTCCGCTATCCCCGTCTCCACAGCGTTATCCGCCACCGTCCTATCCGCAGCGTTCCCCGCGCCGGTCGCCGGCATCGGCCCGAGACCCGCATCGACCAAAGCCGCAATCAAGGCCGCCTCGTCATCGCGCTTCACCCCACGCACCTGCACATTCGCCCGATTGGTCAGCTCGATCACCCCGGCCGCGTACCGTGCGCTGGCCTGCGCGATCGCCCGAGCCTGCGCCGCGCTCAACTCACCGCCGGGCAACTTGATCCGGCAAATCCCGCCGTCGCGCGCGGCGATGATGCGCAGCAGCCCCGGACACGCCGAGGGCCGCAGCGTGAGAGCCGCGTCGGATAAAACGGTGGAAGGCGAAGCTTGATTCAAGACGGACACCGGGTTTAGCGTCGCGCGACGGCCCGAGCAAGCCGCGAGGCGGGCATTGCTACGGCATCGGTACACCCCGCCCGATGTTGGCTGGCACGAACAGTCTCGCCGGCAGGTCTCCTGGCTGGCAGGTCGTGGTCCGCCGCGGCCTTCCCGGTCGAACCAGTGGCGTGGAGCGCAGGCGGACTCGCTGCATACAGTTGCGGGGGCAGCCACAGCGGCACTGTGTTCCCTCTTCGGCCCCGAAGGGCACCGGCGGCTGTATTATGCCTTTTTTCGAACAGCACAACGAGGCTGGACGCTTTGATCGGCGTGGCACAGCGCATTATTTGAAGACACAGAACGAGGATGGATGCATGCCGGCGTGGCTGACGGTGGTGGGCATAGGCGACGACGGCTTCGCCGGTTTGGGAAGGCCCGCGCGGCGTGCTTTGCTGGAAGCATTAGTGGTGTACGGCGGCGAACGCCATCTGGCGATGCTGCCCGCGCGCCTCACTGCGCGCCGTGCCGCGTGGCCGCGTCCGTTCGATCTCGCGCCGCTGCTCGCCGAGCGCGGTGGCGCCGTGTGCGTGCTGGCGAGCGGCGACCCGATGCTGTTCGGCGTCGGCGCGACGCTCGCGCGGCAATTGCCGGCGGGGGAGTTGCGGGTGCTGCCCGCGCCCTCGTCGTTGTCGCTCGCGGCCGCGCGCCTCGGCTGGCCGTTGCAGGACATCGCGACGGTGTCGCTGGTGGGCCGGCCGTTGTCCACGCTGAACGCGCATCTGCACGACGGCGCGCGCGTGTTCGTGCTGAGCGCGGACGGCCGCACTCCCGCGGCGCTCGCAGAACTACTGAATGCACGCGGTTTCGGGGCGACCCGCATGAGCGTGCTGGAACACCTGGGCGGCGAGTTGGAACGGCGCATCGACGGCCGCGCGGATCAGTGGTCCGCGGGCGAGGTGGCCGCGCTGAACCTGATCGCGCTCGACTGCCGTGCCACTGAAGGCGCGCCGCGTCTGCCGCTGACCTGCGGTTTGCCCGACGACGCCTTTCGCCACGACGGCCAGTTGACCAAGCGCGACGTGCGCGCGATCACGCTCGCGCGCCTCGCGCCCACGCCGGGCGAATTGCTGTGGGACGTGGGCGCGGGCAGCGGCTCGATCGGTATCGAATGGATGCGCGCGCATGCCACCTGCCGCGCGATCGCTATTGAAGGACACGCGGAGCGGCAACGCTTTATCGAACACAATCGCGACGCGTTGGGCGTGCCGGGACTGCAACTCGTGGCGGGCCGCGCACCTGAAGCGCTGCAGGGGTTGCCGGTGCCGGACGCCGTGTTCATCGGCGGCGGCGTGACGGCGCCGGGCGTGCTGGAGGCTTGCTGGGCCAGTCTGCGCGAAGGCGGCCGGCTGGTCGCCAATGCGGTCACGTTGCAAGGCGAGGCGGCGTTGGCGGCATGGCGCGAGCGGCATGGCGGGACGTTGACACGGATCGCGTTGGCGGATGCGCAACCGCTCGGCGGTTTCGATACGTGGCGGCAGGCGTTGCCGATTACGCTGTTGGAGGTGACGAAGCCGGTCGGGGGCGGGGACGTGAACGCCGCTGGAACCGCTAACGCGATTGACGCCGCGACTGCCGAGAGTTTCACGAACGCTACCAACGTTAAGACCGGCACGAACGCCAAGAACGACGCGAACGCCGTGAGCTCCACGAGTGTCACGAACGAAGCGAAAGCTACGAAAGGCACAAGCACCACCAACACCGACTTACCGCAAAAACCCTGATGCGCGAAGAAACGCCCGAACACCCCGCGCCGCTGCGTAGCGGCTACACGACCGGCAGTTGCGCCACCGCGACGTCGCTGGCGGCGGCGCGTCTGTTGCTCGCGGGTGTCGTCAGCGAGGTCGCCGAGATCGTGTTGCCGAAGGGCCAGCATGTGCCAATGCCGCTGGTGTTCTGCCGCCTGATCGACAACGGCAGCGGCGGCGCCGAAGCCGGCACCGTCAAGGACGCCGGCGACGATCCAGACGTCACGCACGGCGCGGTCGTCTTCGCTCGCGTGCGCCTCGTCGCCGAACCGGGCGTGATATTTCGCGCGGGGCCGGGCGTCGGCATGGTGACGCGCGCGGGATTGACGCTGCCGGTCGGCGAACCCGCCATCAACCCGGTGCCGCGCAGAATGATGACCGAGCATCTCGCCGAACTCGCGGCGGAGCATGCGTATGGCGGCGGCTTCGAAGTGACGATCGGCGTGGAAGGCGGCGAAGCGCTCGCGCTGAAAACGATGAACCCGCGCCTCGGCATTCTCGGCGGGTTGTCGATCCTCGGCACCACCGGTATCGTGCGGCCCTTCTCGTGCTCGGCGTATATCGCGTCGATCCATCAGGGCATCGACGTCGCGCGCGCGAACGGCTACACGCATCTCGCCGCCTGCACCGGCAACGCGAGCGAGGACGCAATGCGCGCGCATTACGGCCTGCCGGATATCGCATTGATCGAAATGGGCGACTTCGTCGGCGCGGTGCTCAAGCATATGAAGCGCGCGCCCGTCGAGCGCCTGAGCGTGTGCGGCGGCTTCGGCAAGCTCAGCAAGCTGGCGGCGGGTCATCTCGATCTGCATAGCCGCAATTCGAGCATCGACCTCGAACGGCTCGCGCAATGGGCCGCCGAACTGGGTGCCGACGACGCGCTTCAGGCTGCGATCCGTGCGGCCAACACAAGTCAGCAGGCGGTTGCGCTGGCGCGCGCGCAGCAGGTGCCGCTCGGCGATATCGTCTGCCGGCATGCGCTGGCGGTGGCGCGCGAGATCGTGCCGCCGCAGGTCAACGTCGAAATGTTCGCGATCGACCGCCAGGGCTTGCTGATCGGGGCCGCGCAATGAAGCGGATTCTGCTGCTCGGCGGCACCGGCGACGCGCTGCGGATCGCGCGGCAACTCGGCGCTAAGCACGTGTATAGTCTCGCCGGCCTCGGCAAGGTGCCAGACGATCTGGCGTGCACGGTGCGCGTGGGCGGCTTCGGCGGCAGCGAAGGCATGGCACGCTGCATCGAAAGCGAAGGCATGGGTCTCGTGATCGACGCGACACATCCCTATGCCGCGCAAATCAGCGCGAATGCGGCGCAGGCGAGCCGCGCCATGCGCGTGCCGTATTGGGCGCTCCGCCGCCCGGCCTGGCAGCCGCAAGCCGGCGACGACTGGCGCATGGTCGGCAACTGGAACGAGCTCACGGATGCGCTCGCGCCGTTCAGAAAGCCGCTCTTCACGCTCGGCCGCGAGCCGCTCGCGCATCTCGACGAGATTCCCCCGCATCAGTTCTGGATCGTGCGTTGTCTCGAAGCACACGCAGACACGCCACGTGCGCGGATACTCGCGGCGCGCGGTCCGTTCACGCTCGAAGGCGAGCGCGCGTTGTTCGCGCTGCAAGCATTCGACGTGGTCGTCAGTAAAAACAGCGGCGGCAACGCAACCGAGGCGAAACTCGAAGTCGCGCGTGAACGCGGTTTGCCAGTCGTGATGCTGCGCCGTCCCGAGTTACCGGCCGCGGAGCGGGAATTCGAAAGCGTTTCAGATCTGCTCGACGCGCTGCAAGCCGTAGCCTGAATCGCGCATGCATGCCATGCCGCCTCAACGAATCATGGAGTAGTGAATGACGGTGTTTTTTATCGGTGCGGGTCCCGGCGACCCGGAACTGATCACGGTAAAAGGGCAGCGCCTCGTGCGCAGCTGTCCGGTGATCCTGTACGCGGGTTCGCTCGTGCCGGCCGCGGTGCTCGAAGGTCACGCGGCGCAGCAGGTCGTCAACACCGCCGAGCTCGACCTCGATCAGATCATCGCGTTGCTCGCGGCCGCGCATGCCAAAGGCCAGGATGTGGCGCGCGTGCATTCCGGCGATCCGTCCTTGTACGGCGCGATCGGCGAACAGATCCGCAGACTGCGCGAACTGAAGATTCCCTACGAGATCGTGCCGGGTGTCACCGCTACGGCGGCAAGCGCGGCGGCGCTCGGTTGCGAACTCACGCTGCCCGACGTTTCGCAGACGCTGATCCTCACGCGCTTCGCGAGCAAAACCAGCATGCCCGAAGGCGAACAACTGGCCGACCTCGCCCGCCATCGCGCGACGATGGCGATTCACCTCGGCGTGCGGCACCTTGCGCGCATCGTCGACGAATTGCGGCCGCATTACGGCGGCGCATGTCCGATCGCGGTGATCTATCGCGCGAGCTGGCCGGACGAGGAGAAGATCACCGGCACGCTCGACGACATCGTCAGCAAGGTGCAGTCGACATCCATCGAGCGGACCGCGTTGATTCTGGTCGGACAGGTGCTCGCCGCGGAAGGCTTCGCGGACTCCACGCTGTACGCGAAAGACTGAACCTGTCTACGTGAAAAAACCCATCCGCGCGACACAAAACAGCGCACGGATGGGCGATCAACGCCAGATCAGCGGCCGATCCTCTTACGCCGTCAATGCATCCGGCTGCCTCGCCGCCAGCTTCGCACGCAATGCCTTGGCGGCCCGAACCATATTCGTCAGCGCCGCTTCCGTTTCCGGCCAGCCGCGCGTCTTCAGCCCGCAATCCGGATTGACCCACAGGCGTTCGGCCGGAATCACTTCGCACGCGCGTTCCAGCAGACGTTGCATGGCTTGCGCGTCCGGCACGCGCGGCGAGTGGATATCGTAGACACCCGGGCCGATTTCGTTCGGATACGCGAAGGCGCCGAAGCCGTCGAGCAGTTCCATCGCCGAGCGCGAGGTTTCGATGGTGATCACGTCGGCATCCATCGCGGCGATCGACGGCAGAATGTCGTTGAACTCCGAATAGCACATATGCGTATGAATCTGCGTTTGATCGGCGACGCCCGCTGCGGAAATGCGGAACACACGCGTGGCCCATTCCAGATAGGCGGCCCAATCGGCGCGACGCAACGGCAAGCCTTCGCGGAAAGCCGGTTCGTCGATCTGGATGATGCGAATGCCGGCCTTTTCCAGATCCACGACCTCGTCGCGGATCGCGAGCGCGAGTTGCAGCGCGGTGCTCGAGCGCGGCTGGTCGTCACGCACGAACGACCATTGCAGCATCGTCACCGGGCCGGTCAGCATGCCTTTCATCAGCTGCTGCGTGAGCGATTGCGCGTAACGCGTGGTCTCGACCGTCATCGGTTCGGGACGGTAGACATCGCCGTAGATGATCGGCGGTTTCACGCAGCGCGAGCCGTAGCTCTGCACCCAGCCGTTTTCCGTGAACGCATAGCCCCACAACTGTTCGCCGAAATATTCGACCATGTCGTTGCGTTCGGCTTCGCCATGCACCAGCACGTCGAGACCTAACTCTTCCTGTTTGCGAACGGCGATCTCGATCTCGGCGCGCATGCGCTGCAGATAGTCGAGCGCGCGCAGTTCGCCGCGTTTGTAAGCGGCACGCGCCTGGCGGATCGCCGGCGTTTGCGGGAACGAGCCGATCGTGGTGGTCGGCAGGAGCGGCAGGCCGAGCGCTTCGCGCTGCAGACGATTGCGTTCGGCAAACGGGCTTTGCCGTTCGGCCATCGCGCTGCTCACCGCGGCCACGCGCTTTTGCACGAGCGCGTTGACCACTGCGCTGGAGTGGCGGCGCGCTTCGAGCGCGCGGTCAGTGGCGGCAAGCGTCGCTTCGGCTGCCGCGGGATCGCGCAAGGCGAGGGCGAGCGTGGCGACTTCGTCGAGCTTCTCGGTGGCGAAGGCGAGCCAGGATTTCAGATCGGCGTCGAGTTTTTTCTCCGCGTCGAGCGAGACCGGCACATGCAGCAACGAGCACGACGACGAAATCCACAGCCGTTCGCCGAACTCCGCATGCAATGCCTGCAACGATTCGACGATCTCGCCGAGGTCCGCGCGCCAGATATTGCGGCCATCGATCACACCGGCCGACAACACCGCGTGCGCGGGCAAGGCCGCGCGCCACGCGTCGAGTTGCTGCGGGGCGCGCACCAGGTCGAGATGCACGCCGGCGACCGGCAGCGCGGCCACACGCGGCGCGTGCTCCGCGGCGCTTTCGAAGTACGTGGCCAACAGCACTTTCACACCCGACGTGCCGAGCACGTCATACGCGGCGGAAAACGCGTCGAGCCATTCGGCGGGCAGATCGACGCACAAGGCCGGCTCGTCCAACTGCACCCATTCGATGCCGCGCTGCTTGAGCTTGTCCAGCAGACGGCTGTAGCGGATCACGAGCTTCGGCAGCAACGACAAGCGGTCGAAACCGGCGACATGGCTCTTCGACAGCCACAGGTAAGTGATCGGGCCGATCAATACCGGCTTGACCGGCAGATTCAGCGTGAGCGCTTCATCGATCTCCTCGAACAGCCACTCGACGCCGCCGTCGAAACTCGTCTGCGGGCCCAGTTCGGGGACGAGGTAGTGGTAGTTCGTGTCGAACCATTTGGTCATTTCCATCGCCGGTTGCGCGGCGTTGCCGCGCGCGAGCTCGTAGTACTGGGCGAGCGACAGCGCCTTCGGATCGAAGCCGAAACGCTGCGGCAATGCGCCGAGCAGCGCGCTCAGATTGAGCATCTGGTCGTAGTAGGCGAAGTCGCCGACGGTGACGAAATCCAGCCTGGCATCCTGCTGCGAGTGCCAATGACGGGCGCGCAGTTCGCGCGCGACGCCACGCAGATACTGTTCGTCGGATTCGCCGCGCCAGAACGATTCCTGCGCGAATTTCAGTTCGCGCTGCGCGCCGATGCGAGGAAAGCCGGGAATATGCGTGCGGGCCATGTGAAGTCCTGTTGTTCGTTGTGTGAATTGGCGCCCAGTGTGAAAGTCACGCTATGATTCATCAAGCGACATGTTTTCACCAATGTATGAGCCAGATTCATATCCAACCTGTTTCGTTCAACGCGGAGCCATCCCATGCTTGAGCTTCGCCACTTGCGTTCGCTGATTGCCATTGCCGAGTCGGGCAAGCTGGTGGCGGCCGCCGAGCGCGTGCATCTGAGCCAGTCGGCGCTCTCGCATCAGATTCGCGATATCGAGGCGCACTACGAGGTGTCGCTGTTCGAGCGCACCAAACAGGGCTTGCGCTTTACCGCCGCCGGCGAGCGGCTGCTGGCGCTCGGCCGCGAGACGATCGCGGCGGTGAGTGCGGCGGAGCGCGATCTCGTGCGTCTGAAGGGCGACACGCGCGGCGAGTTGCGCATCGTGCTGGAATGCCATACCTGCTTCGACTGGCTGATGCCGGTGATGGACGAGTTCCGCCGGCGCTGGCCGGAAGTCGAAGTGGATCTGGTCGCCGGCTTCCACGCGGACCCGTTGCGCTTGCTGAGCGACGGCAAGGCCGATGTGGTGATCGGCTCGAAACCGGCCACGCGGCGCAGCCTGCATATCGCGCCGCTATTTCGCTTCGAGATCCTGGTGGTGATGGCCAACGAGCATCGGCTGCGCAACAAGCGCCGGGTGGTGTCGGACGATCTGCGCGACGAGACGTTGATTACCTATCCGGTGCCCGAGGCGCGCATCGATCTGATTCGCCAGGTGCTGGAGCCGGCCGGTATCAAACTCGAACGGCGCACGGCGGAGCTGACCATCGCCATCATGCAACTGGTGGCGAGCCGCCGCGGGATCGCGGCGCTGCCGAACTGGGGCGTGAAAAATTACGTCGACCACGATTACGTGCTGGCCAAACGCGTCGGCACACAGGGACTGTGGAGCGAGCTGTACGCGGTGGCCGCGAAAGGCTTCGCGAGCCGGCCTTATTTCGATGATTTCGTCACGATCGTGCGCGATACCTGCGCGGCGCAACTCGACGGCATCGAGTTGCTCACGGCGGAAGGCCAGGCGGCCTGACGGCCGCCCGGTCACTTCAGCGGTACATCACGAACCCGATTTCAGCTGCGCCCACAAGCGGCCTTCCAGACGCTTGATCTGCGCGGGCAAGGGCTTGAGCAGAAACAACGTTTTCAGCACGGGCTCAGGCGGATACACGGTCGGGTCGTTGAGAATTTCCGGCCGCACGAATTTGCGCGCGGCGGCATCCGCGTTCGGGTAGAACACGGTGTTGGTAATGTCGGCGTGCACTTCGGGGCGCTCGATCACGCGCCGCCTAAAATTTCGCAAGCTCTGCACCGTCTTGCGGCAGCGACGCCGCTATCCTAGCGCCATGATGAAGCCCAGCACCGAACGTGACTACCGCCGACGGATCGCCCGCGTGGTCGAGGCGATTCTGCTCGAACCCGGCGCGCACCACACGCTGGAGAGCCTCGCCGCGGTGGCGCATCTGTCGCCGTTTCATTTTCATCGCGTCTACCGCGCGCTGACGGGCGAGAGCGTCGTGGAGACCGTGCAACGCCTGCGGCTTGCGCAAGCGGCGCAACGGTTGACCGATGCCGCCGCGTCGGTCACCACGGTCGCGCACGATGCCGGCTACAACAGCCCGCAGGCTTTCGCGCGGGCGTTTCGCGGCTTCACCGGTGTTTCGCCGAGCGAGTTCAAGGCGCGCCAGAAACGTCTGGCGGCGCCACGTACGGGCAGGTCGGCGGACGCACCGCTCTCCGCGTCACGGAACAACGCCCCGGCTCCGGCGTTGCCTGCCGTCGAACTCACGGAGATCGCGCCGTTCGACGTGCTCAGTCTTCTGCATGACGGGCCGGTCGCTACCATCGGCCAGACCTTTCGCACGCTCATGACGATGCTGCATTGCGACGAAACCGCGGCGATGGATCAGCGCGTGGGCATCTGCGTGCGCGATCCCGCGGTAAAGGACAGCTTCAGCTATCGCGCGGCGATTGTCACGGGGCCGCATGCCGCGGCCGTCGAGATGGACGACGCCGTCGAACCCTTGCGGCTCGAAGGCGGACTGTATGCGGTGCATCGGCTGATCGGCCCGTATGCGCTGATCTCGCCGACCTTTCGCGCACTTTACGGCGGCTGGCTGCCGCAGAGCGGCTTTCTGCGCGACCGGCGTCCCGCGCTCGAGTTGTATCGCAGTCCACTGGTCGCCGGTTTGCAGCAGACGTGCGTGACCGACCTGATGATTCCAATCCGCAAGGACTGACCATGTTTCGTGTGAGCTGTGCCGTCATCGCCAGGCTGACGTGTGCGGCGGCGTTGTGCTGGGCGGGTGCCGCGTCGGCGGATCAGGCCGACTTGCATGTGGGCGAGACGACGCGGGTGTTTCATCCCGCCGTAGCCCGCAATTGGCGCGGGGCGAAGACCGAGGCGCTGGTGACGCGGATCTGGTATCCGGTCGATATGTCGGCGCCGCAGACGCCGCGCGAGATCGGCGCGCCCGGTCATCCGATTTTTCACGGCCACGCCGCCGCCGACGATGCGCCGCTCTCCACCGCGCGCACAAGCTACCCGTTGCTGGTGCTCTCGCACGGCACGGGCGGCACCGCGGACAGTCTCGACTGGCTGGCCGCGGCGCTCGCCGCGCAAGGCTATATCGTGGCCGGCACCAATCATCCGGGTAACACCGCTGCGGCGCCGCTGACCCGCGACGGCTTCATGCTCTGGTGGGAGCGCGCCACCGACGCGAGCGAAGTGCTCGACGGCGTGCTCGCCGATCCGATGCTCGGCCGGCATGTGGACCGCGAGCGGATCGGCGCGGTGGGGTTCTCGCTGGGCGGTTACACGGTGCTCGAACTGGCGGGCGCGCGGACCAATCTGCAGGCGTTCGAGCGCTTCTGCACGTCACCCCAGGCCGACGCCATCTGCCATCCACCAGAGGCGGCGCGGATAAGCGACGCATCGGGCGCGGCGCCCTTGACGCTCGACGATCTTTCGCCGCAAACCAGGGCGTCGCGCGCACGGTCCGGCGCATCGTATCGCGATCCACGCGTTAAAGCCGTGTTCGCCATTGCGCCCGCGCTCGGTGAAGCCTTCGACAGCGCCTCGTTCGCCGACGTGACGATTCCAGTCTCGCTGCTCGCGGGCGAGGCCGACGTCACCGCGCCCGTGGCCACCAACATTCACCGCATCGCGGGCTTGATGCCCAATGCGCATGTCGAGATGGTGCCGGGCGCGTCGCACTACACATTCCTGGATACGTGTCTCGCCGATGTGGTCGCGCATCTCGCGGGCATCTGCGAGGACGGGCCGGGCGTCGATCGTGATGCGGTGCATGCGCTGGCTGCTGATCGGGCGATCCGCTTTTTCGCGGCGACGTTGCGCGCGCGCTGACGCTGGCAACAGCGCCGTCGCGCTATCGAACCGAGCGTGGCAGCGCGCAGTGCGGCGCCGCGCTCACCACGCATGTCAATCCTCTAGCGGCGACAACGCCTCGAGCGGCATCTTCTTCTCCGCCCCGATGCTGATCGACGGCACGAACAACAGCAGCGCGACCACGAAGATCGCGATGACGAAGAGCGAGATGAACGTGAGGTGCAGCGACTGATGCAGTACCGCGCGGATCATGTCGCTCTCGCCGAGTTTGACGGCCTGATTCTGCAGCAGCGCCCTCAACTGATCCGAGGTGACCACGGCCGCGCCATTCGAATGACTAAGCCCGAAGTTGAGCACCGCGCCGAACAGCGTCGCGCCCAACGTGCTGCCGAGATTGCGCGAGAAGAGGTTCGACGCGGTGGCGCTGCCGCGCTCGTCCATGCCGACGATCTCCTGAATCAGCACCAGCGAACTGACGCTCGACGTGCCCATGCCGAAGCCCATGATGAGCGAACCGAACGCGGCGACGAGCGGCGAGCCGCCGGGCGACAGAAACAGCAGCAGCACCGCGCCGAGCGGAATGAACGTGCTGCCGCCGATCAGAATGCGCCGCAAGCCGAGGCGATGAAACGACTTCGCTGCGAACGTGGCGCCGGTCGGCCAGCCCACCATCATCATCGTCAGCGCGAGGCCGGCGATCACCGGCGAGCGATGCAGCACGCCCTGCACGTACATTGGCAGGAACGTGGTGGCACCCATCAGGATCATGCCGGACAGCAAGGTCGAGCCGTTGCAGGCGGCGATCGGCCGGCGGCTCCACAGCGCGAAGGAGATCATCGGTTCAGCCGCGCGGCGCTCCTGCCACACGAACAGCAGCACGCACAGCACGAAGGCTCCGCCCGCCATCAAGGCTTGCGCGACCTGGTCGTCGCCGGCGTAAGTGAGCGCCATCATGAGCGCGGCGATTGCCGCCATGAACAGCGCCGCACCGCCGAAATCGATCGAAGGGCGCGCATGCCGTTCCGATTCGCGCAGGAACGCGATGAAGCCCGCCGCGGAGGCGAGCCCGATCGGCACGTTCATCCAGAAGATCCAGGCCCACGACATGTTGTGAATGATGAAGCCGCCGACCATCGGACCCACCACCGCCGAAATTGCCCAGACGCTCGCGAGATAGCCTTGCACCTTGCCGCGTTCGCGCGCGGGATAGAGGTCGGCGACGATGGTCAGCGTGACCGGCTGGATCGCGCCCGCGCCGACGCCCTGAATCAGACGGAACGCGATCATCGCCGGCATCGACCAGGCAAAGCCGGCCAGCACCGAGCCGATCAGAAAGATCGCGATGCCGGCCAGCACGATCGGCTTGCGGCCATACAGGTCGGCGAGTTTGCCGAAGACCACGGTCATCGCGGTCTGGGTGAGCAGGAACGACGAGAAGACCCAGCTATACAGATGCAGATCGCCGAGTTGCGCGACGATCTGAGGCATGGCGGTGGAAACGATGGTGGCTTCGATGGCGACCATCGCCATGGACGCCATCACGGCGGCAATGACGAGAGGACGCGACGATTGCGGGTTGCGGGACATGGGCCAGGAGTTAGTATTAGGATATAAGGCACGTCGGGCGGCGTGGCCAAAAGCGGGCACACCGTGACGCATCAGCACGACCGTACGAGGACGGCCGGTGTCGAGTATGCACCCTGCTGAGAATGTGCGCTGACCCTCGGCGGCCTTGCGGACCACGCCGCCTTGGCACAGCGTTTGCGCGTTCGAAGCTTTCTTTCGACAAATGGAGGGTCATCATGAGGATCGAATTCACCGGACGCCGTGAAGTCGTAGCAGCGGCACGCGTCGCCTTCGAAGCCAATGTCGACGGGGCCGACGTCTGGTGTAGCGTGTCGCTGGATGCGCTGAACGACCATTTCGGCAACGACGGCCCATCGGCCCACAACCTTGTCAATACCTTCGAGGCGAATCGCACGCGGATTGAAAACGCTACACGCCGGGTCCTCGAAAAAAACGGGGGACAGTCCGTGGAACTCGAGACTGGCGATTTCAACAGGGCCTGAGCGGCCCGGTTTCTGATTGACGATGAGTCCGGCGCGCGCGCCGGGCTCGTAAGCCACTAGACGGTTGTTGTTCACACGCAACCCGTTCACGCCGCGCACACCCATCGCCGCGCGTCTTTACCTTCAAAAACACCTCGTCAAAGCGCAGCGCATCGCGATTGCTGCGTTTAGATGACCGATTCTTCCAGATTCCATAAAGGACTGCTCCAGGCCACGGGCATTCGTTTCCGATGCCCGCGTTTCTATACTCGCGTCGCTGTTCAACCTGACATTTCAGCTACGCAGGAGCATTGACGTGAAAAAGATTTCCGCCGCGGTCGCGGCGTTCGCAGGACTCGCCGCCGCCACCGCGCATGCGCAAAGTTCGGTCACGCTGTACGGCCTCATCGACGCCGGCGTGATGTACACCAACAACGTGAAGAAGGGCAACTCGCAGGGTGCGCTGGTTCAGGCGACGAGCGGCAACATCAACGGCAGCCGCTTCGGCTTGCGCGGCGCCGAGGATCTCGGCGGCGCAATGCAGGCGATCTTCGTGCTGGAGAACGGCTACAACGTGCAGAACGGCAAGCTCGGCCAGAATAACCGGCTGTTCGGCCGTCAGGCATTCGTCGGCTTGAGCAGCAAGCAGTACGGCACGTTCACGCTCGGCCGCCAGTACGACTCGCTGGTCGACTTCGTCGCGCCGCTCTCGGGCACGGCGGGCACCTTCGGCGATACCGGGTTCGCGCATCCGTTCGACAACGACAATCTGAACCACTCGGTGCGCATGAGCAACGCCGTGAAATACACGAGCGCGAATTATGCCGGTCTGAAGTTCGGCGGGATGTATGCGTTTTCGAACAACACGGACTTTGCGGTCAATCGTGCCTATAGCGCCGGCGTGAGCTATGCCAACGGTCCGTTCAAGGCGGCTGCAGGCTATTTGCAGATCAACGGTTCGAACTCGACTACCAATACGGCCGGCGCGGTCGATCTCGGCGAATCCGCGGCCAACGGCACGGGCGGCTTCCAGCTCGGCGCCGATGTGCAACGCACTGCCGGCGCCGCGTTGAGCTATGGCTTCGGTCCCGTGACGGCCGGCTTCGTCTATACGCATAGCCAGTTCCAGAACACCGCGTCGTTCGGCGCCACGCATGGTTCGATGCGCTTCGACAACTACGAGGTGAACGGCAAGTACAGCGTGACGCCGGCGCTGAGTCTCGGCGCGGCCTACACGTATACGAACGCGCATGTGAGCGGCACGTCGAGCTTCGGCTCCGATCCGAAATGGAATCAGGTGAACCTGCAGGCCGTCTATGCGCTGTCGCTGCGCACCGACGTGTATGCCGAAGCGATGTACCAGCACGTGAGCGGCAAGGGCTACACCGCGTTTATCAACACGGCGGGCGGTGCGTCGTCGACGGGCAATCAGGTGGTCGGCACGGTGGGGATCCGCACGCGCTTCTAAGCGTGATTTCTCCAGATTCAGGAACAATCCCTTCGACGGGCGGCCATTATTCTCTGAGGAATCGGCGCCTATATTGAGTTCACTGGTTGCACGGAGAGTGATTCGAAGTGTCGCTGACCATCAATTCCCGGAGGTTGTTTCCATCATGAAGTCCCTGATCAAGGCCGTCGTTATCGTTGCATCGCTGGCTGCTTCGGCCACCGTATTCGCCCAATCGAATTCCCCCATCACGCGCGAGCAGGTGCGCGCGGAACTGGTTCAACTGCAGCAGGCCGGCTATCACGTCGGCGACGGCGATCAGACGCGTTATCCGGAAGCGATTCAGGCCGCGCAAGCGCGCGTCGCCGCGCGCAACGGCGAGACCAGCGGTTATGGCGGCAGCGTGGTGGGTTCGTCGCAAAGCGGCCGCCCGGCTGTGTCCGCAGCGGACTGGAACGCAATGTACAGCCGCTGATTCGACTGGCCCGACGCAGTGTGTGTTGGGCCACGTTGGAAAGGACTCTTCCAGCGCGGCGTATAGATAGGCTTCGTCGGTATCGGTAAAGTAGTCATGCACGCACGGTTTCCGGTGTGCGAGCGAGAGAGTTGGCCCCGGCTGGTAACAGCCGGGGCTTTTTTTTGTGCTTCAGTGAGGCATGAAGATGCCGTGATGAAGGGGCCTCGTTGCTGCTCGCGCCTGCAGGTTCGTCGAGTTCGTGGTTGCGGCTGCGGTATAGTCGCGCGAATAGATCGCCTGCGTGCTCCCGGCTTTCGTATTGTCGCGGGCACCGCAGGCTCATTCTTTGATTTATCTGGAGAACAACCGTGCAGGAAATCATCGAAGGCTTCATCCGCTTTCAACGAGAAGTCTTTCCGCAGCAGAGCGCATTGTTCAAGCGTTTGTCGATGGCGCAAAGTCCCAGTACGCTTTTCGTGACGTGCTCGGACAGCCGTGTCGTGCCGGAGTTGCTGACGCAGACCGAGCCGGGTTCGCTGTTCGTGATCCGCAATGCGGGCAACATCGTGCCGTCTTATGGTCCGGAGCCGGGCGGCGTGTCGGCGACCGTCGAGTACGCGGTGGCCGTATTGGGTGTTCGCGATATCGTGATTTGCGGCCACTCGAATTGCGGCGCGATGACGGCGATCTCGACGTGCAAAAACCTCGACCATCTGCCGGCGGTGGCGGGTTGGCTGCGTCACGCGGATGCGGCCAAGGCCATCAACGCATCACGCACTTACCATTCGGACGCGGAGTGTCTCGAAGCCCTGGTCAAAGACAACGTGATTGCGCAACTTGCGAACATTCGCACGCATCCGTCGGTGGCAGTCGGGCTCGCGAACAAAACGCTGCGGCTGCACGGCTGGATCTTCGATATCGAAAGCGGTGCGATGCTCGCGCTCGACGGACCTACCGGCAAGTTTTTGCCGCTGGCGGACAACCCGGACATTTACGCCGTCTAGCTTGATGTTTGAACGTGAGAGGCGCACGATGAGGCGTCGCGTGCGCGACCAACTTTCACGGCTCATGCCGGTTCGAACGGTACCGCTGGGGCGTTGCTCATGACATAGGAGGCGAGCCATGTGCGGCCGTCATCTGGCTTCCCCCATGCGGCGCAATCTGCTGCTGGCTGGTGCGTCGTCGATCACGCTGGCGGGTTTGTCGCGGCACGTTGCCGTGGCGGCGCAGCCCGCGTCCGGCAATGCGCCGAATTCGATTCCACCAGCTGAAGCGCTCGACCGCCTGATGCAGGGCAACGCCCGCTACGCCGCGAATACCCCTTCAAACAAGGACTATTCCGCTGACCGCGCGGCGCGTGTCTCGGCGCAGTATCCGATTGCCGCCATCGTCGGCTGCGCGGATTCGCGGGTCGCGCCGGAGCTCGCCTTCGATCAGGGTCCGGGCGATCTGTTCGTGGTGCGCGTGGCAGGCAATTTCGTCAACGACGATATTCTCGCGAGCCTCGAGTATGGCGTCGAGATTCTCGGCGTGCCGCTTATCATGGTGCTCGGGCACACGCAGTGTGGCGCGGTAACCGCCACGGTCAAGGCGCTGAAGGACGGAACGCGTTTGCCCGGCCATCTGCCGGAACTGGTCCGCGCGCTCAAACCCGCCGTGCAAATGGCGAAAGTGGGCCACGGCGAGGATCTCGTCGAGCAAGCCACGATCGAAAACGTCAAGTTGAATACCAACCGGCTGATCGTATCCAGACCGCTCATCGGGCCATACGTGAAGAGCGGCAGGGTCAAGATTGTCGGCGGCGTTTACGATCTGGCGACGGGCAAGGTCACGCTGCTCTGACGCCCTTCTCGCTCGTCAGCCGCTGAAGCAGCGAAACGCGAGGCTGATGCGCGGCTCCGTCATGCCCGCAAGTTTGGGAATGCCGTGCTCATGGGTAAATTGCGACGCATAGCTCATGACAAGGCAACTGCCGGCCTCCAGTTCGACGTGCACGATTCGTCCGGCACCGGCACCGGCACCGGCACCGGCACCAGCCTTAGGCCGGATCGACATGCGCCGGGTCGCGCCGAGCGAGACGATGGCAATCGGCTGAGCAGGCACGAGCTTCTCTGTCTTGTCGCTGTGAAGCGCGACGCTGTCGCTGCCGTCGCGATAGAGATTGAGACCGACGCGATTGAACGGCGCGCCCACGAGCGCGCGCACGGCTTCGAATGCTTCGCCCAACGGCGCGGGCAGATCGTCTGCTTCGCGCGCGAAGGTGGCGAGCAGGCGCGGCACGGCGACCTCGCGCTCGTACATCATGCGCTGCTGACTGAGCCAGCCGACATTGCGCAGCGCCGCCTCGAACCACGCCTGGGCCGTGTCGGCCGGGATCGACTCCGGCAGATAGCGGATGCCGCCTTCCTCGTCATGGAGGAGAGCGACGGGCTCGGGCGCGAATAGGGCTTGCTGGGACACCATGATTCCGACGTGGGCTGGGCGCCGCCGGTCAGAAAACGAAGGGCGGCTCGGGCAAATCATTATACTGTGTTTTTATACAGTATTCATGACCTGCCACGACCGCACGACCGCCCTCCGTGCAGCTTCATTCGCCTGAGCTATACAGGTCGAGCAGCTTGAGCGTCACGCCATTGGTCCAGCCGAAGCCATCCTGCAACGGATATTCGCCACCGCCGCCGCCGCCCGTTCCCGCGCCTTCCACCACGTATTTCTCGACCAGTTTCTGATCGGACGCATAGACGCCTTTGACGTCGGTGAGAAAGCGCGTGCCGATCTGTTGCGCGAGCGCGTCCTGGCCATAACGCTTCAAGCCCTGAATCGCCGCCCAGTGCAGCGGCGCCCAGCCGTTTGGCGCGTCCCATTGTTGCGTCGTGTTGTAGGTCGTCGTGACGAGGCCGCCGGGTTGCAGCAAGGTCGACTGCACCTGTTTCGCCGTCTTCAGCGCGCGATCCGGCCACGCCGCGCCGACGAACAGCGGAAACACCATCGCCGCGGTCTTGTTGTCGCGCGGTTTGGCGAGCTGCCAGTCATAGTCGCCGTAATAGCCGTTGGGATTCCACAGATAGCGGTTGATGCCGAGCGCACGCTTCGCGGCGCGTTGCGCGAATTCGCCGACGCAGCGGAAATCCCGCGTCTCGCCGCAACCCTTGGCGATGGTGATCTCGAGGTGGAACATCAGGCTGTTCAGGTCGACCGGAATGATCGACGTGGTGCGCACCGTCGCGAGCGTCATGTTGTCGCCGAACCAGCGCGAGCTGAAATCCCAGCCGCTTTCGGCGGTCGCCCGCAATTCGCGGTAGACGTCGTTCGGATTGCGGCCGCTCGCCTGTTTCGCGGTCTGGATGTCCTCCAGATACGATTCGTCGCGCGGCGTGTCGAGCTCATCCCAGTAGCGGTTGAGCACCGTGCGATCCGGCATCACGACGACGTTGCGCGTGGCCGAGCCGGGTTGCGTGGTGTTCTCGCCTTGCATCCAGTACGCGTATTCCTTGCGCAACGCGGGCAGATACTTCTGGTAGACGCCGTGGCCTTCCACCTTCGCGGCGAGTTCCACCATGTGCGAGAAAAACGGCGGCTGTGAACGGTCGAGGTAGTACGTGCGATTGCCGTTTGGAATGTGGCCGAAGGTTTTGATCTCGTACGCGAAGTTGTCGAGCATGTCGTCGACGAGATTTTCGTTGCCCGATTCCTGCAGCCCCAGCATCGTGAAATAGGTATCCCAGTAGTAGCCTTCGCGGAACCGGCCGCCCGGCACCACATACGGTTTCGGCAACGGGATCAACGAGCTGTTCGGTGGCGCGCTCGTGGTGGTGCGGGTCAGCGCGGGCCATAGCCAGTTGATGTGTTCACGCAGCGTCTGGTTGGCGGGCGGCGTGATGACCGGCTCGCTCGGCGGCGTGAAGTACTGGTTGACGAAGTTCGCCAGCGAAAAACCGGCAGTGTTCTTCTGCTGCTCGTATAACTGCACGATCGTGGCGGGATCGGCGTTCGGCGTTGCATCGACGAAGGTCTTCTGGTCCGGATAGATCTGCGCGGTTTGCACGGCCACGAAGAGGTCGCCGTAGAGTTTGTCGGGCGCGGGCGGAAGCGTGCCGCCGACCTGGGTGTCGGCGTGGCAGACGCCGGCGAGACTGATCAGGAAAACGAAGCTTGAAGCGGCCGCTATGCGGTGCAGCCTGATGGATTCAGTAGTGCGGAAAGAGGTGCGAGATGCGATGTCGGCGCGTCCGAAGCTGCGCAATTGCGATGACTCAATCATGTCTCCTCCAGAGGAATGGACAACAGGATTGGTCTGCCTCGCGCCCACGGTTTCTTCTAGGGATGACCAGGGCGTGGCTAGCATCGCACAAATTACGGGGCGTTACAAACGGCTATGCAAACGGCATGCGCGAGATGCGCATGCCGCTGCGCTGCACAACCAGCCGCGCCGGCGGTCTTACTTTTGCTGCCGGCCCGCTGAGTTCGACTTCCTCTAGTTCGACGTCACGAGCGAATCGGACGGCACGATCCGCAGCGTGTTCGGATTGCTCGCCGCCGGGTTCGACCACAGCAGATGCATGCTGGCCGTACCGGTGCCGTGCACATACTCGACCTTGATCGACGCGCGTTGCTTCGCGGCGAGCCAGGTCTTGCCGCTTACGGTGGATTGCGTCGAGGTCTTCTTGTCGATGATCTTCACGCCGTTGATCCACAGGCGCGCAACGTTGTCGCTGTCGATCGAGAACGTATAGAGGCCGTCCTGTGCCGCCTGGATCGCGCCGGTCCAGCGCACGCCGTAGTGAGTCGCGTTGATGCCCGCGGAGGCGTCAGGCGAATCGGTGCCGCGCTCGGTGTTCAGATCGAAGTCGATCAACGGCGTAATCGAGGTCTTGACGGGCGCGCTCGCGAACGTCGGATCGTTGTAGTAGCCAACTTGCAGCACCGGCAGCTTCACGTTGAAGCCACCTGTCAGCGCCTGCGTCTCCGAGGTCTGCCACGGATGGCCGTCCGGATAGATCGTCCCCTGGAAGGGCGTAGCCGGTTCGACCGTGGCGGGCGCGCCCGGCACCTGGCCCCAGTGGAAGCGCGTGTTGGTGCGGCCGATCATCAGCTCCCACACGATGAACCCCGTCGTGCCGCCGTAGTTCGACACGATGCCCGGCATGGTTTGACCCGTGGTGCCGGGGAAGCCGCGTTGCAGCGTTTCGGAATTCAGCGCGCTGACATTGCTGCCGTTCACCGGACCCGTGTACGGGTTGCCGTACGGATGGAACGCATAGAAGTCGGAGAAGTACGTGCCTTCGTCTTCCTGCACTTGCGGCGCATTGATCGGCTGCGTCGCGCCCGCGTTCAGGATGGCGATGCGCGCATCGTTCATCAGCGCCGCGCGGGTTTCCTGCAATGCACCATTGCCGCTGCAACCGGGTTCGTTCATCGTCTCCCAGAAGATGATGCGCGGATCCTTGCGGTGTGGCGCGACGAAGTCGGTGATGTAGCTCGCGAGACTCGCCTTATACGTGATGGCGGAATTGGACGCGGTCGGCTGGAAATACGCCTGTTCCACCGGCGTACCCGGCGACTGCACCCACCGGCTGTTGTGCACGCCCCAGACCGGCGCCGGCTGCAGGCCGAACTGCGGCGTCGGGTTCCAGCAGTCGTCGTAGAAGATCGGCGAGACCTTGATGCCGTGGCGCGCGGCGATTTTCAGCAGGTTCTCGAACTTGCTCAGGAATGCCACACGATCGTTCGCCCACACCAGGTAATGCAGATAGACCGCGATCGTGTTCATGCCGTAGGTCTGCGCGTACGTCAGTTCGCGATTGACGATCTCCGGATCGTAGTTCTCCCAGAAGTCGATCGCGTTCACCGCGTTGGAAGGCGTGTAGACCGCGCCGACCACCTTCGAGAAATCGTAGCTCGGCGATGTCACGGTCGGATACGTGCGGATCGTGATGTTGCTGAAGGTCGCGCCGACGCCGAAGCGCCGCAAACCGAAGCTGCCCGACTGGAAGGCGGCGGGCAGGGCGTTGGTGGCGTCGTTCACGCTGATCACGCGCTGCTGGTCGAGGTCGACGGTGATGGCCGTGCCGCTAGTCGTGACCTTCAGATGATGCGTGCTGCCGCCGACTATCGTGCTGACCGGATACGAGATGAAGTTGGTCCAACTGTTGTTCTGACGGCCGACCACCAACGAATGCGTACCCGTGTCGAGGCCGATGAAGTAGCCGGTCAAACTGTCGGGGCCGCCGGCCGTCGGGTTCGTGACGCGCACGATAAAGCCCGCGTTCGCGGCGCCGCTGCCGACCGGCGCGCTGACCGTCACGTCCGCTTCATACGACGCGCTCGCGTAGGTGCTGGCGAGCGCCACCGTTTTGTCGCCCGCGCCGGTGCCGTTAGTGGCCGGCGCGGGAATGGTGATGGTGGAATTGTTGGCGCCCGGCGCCCAGCCCTGGGTCGATCCCGGCGCGAGGTAGTTCGTGAAGTCGCCGAACGAAAGGGTGGTGGTGGAGACCGGCGCGGGCGGCGCTGGCGGTGTGTAGGGCGGAAGGTTGAGCGTGGGGTCGGCGATCACGAGCGGCGGGGTCGTCGTCTTCATGCCGACCGGAATGGCCTTCGCGGCCTTGAATTCGCTTTCGACGTTAGCCGTGTCGGCCGCCGAGGCCGCCAAAGCTGCCGAAGCGGCTGAGGAATCCACTGCGGCCACCTGCTTGTCCGCCGACGCTGACGCATTCGGCGAACCGTCATTGCCACCGCAAGCGCCCAGCATGGCGAGCGCCGCAAGCACAAGGTAATTGCGCACCTGTATCTCCTGATGTCCCCGCTTAATTGATGGTCATAATTATTATTAATTCTGCATAGGGCCAGAGGCAGTGAGTCGTAGCCTTATGAATATGGAAATCGATATGAATAATATTATTAGTTTGACGGACCTGTATCCGTACTTACCCCGAATTGTTGAACGGCAAAGATCGCGCTAGGCGAAGTGGAGACCGGTGGCGAATGCGATACGGACCGGGTCAATGTCTTGCGCGCCCGTCGATCCTTCACGGAGCCGCAGGCATAATCCGTTTTTCCAACATTGCGAGCCGCGTAGCCGGCACGCAAAACCGGGGCGAAGCGTCGTTTTGCTCGCTCCCAGGACACTCCATGCCGCCCATCACCGCTGTCCGCACGAGCGCCGCGCCCTTGCGCAGCGTTGCGCTGATCCTCGTGTCGATGTTCTGTTTCGCGCTGGTCGATGCGCTCGCCAAATCCGTGGCGCTCGCTTATCCGGCTAACGAGGTGACGTTCTTCCGCATGCTGTTTGGCCTGCTGCCCGCCGTGGCGGTGTGCCTGCGCGGCAAGCCGATCGTCGAGCGGATCAGGCATATGGACGTGCGCGGGCAGACCATTCGCGCGCTGACGTTGCTCGGCGCGTCGGGTCTCTTCTTCGCCGGTTTGCCGTACATACCGCTTAGCGAAGCGGTGGCGATCGTCTACTCGGAAACTTTGCTGGTGATCGTGCTCGCGCCGCTGTTGCTGAAGGAGGCGCTGAAGCCGCGCGACGCCGTGGCCGCGGCGGTCGGCTTTGTCGGCGTGCTGTTCGTGGTGCGCCCCGACGGCTCGCATTCGAGCTGGCTCGGTCCCGTCCTGCTGATGTCGAGCGCCTTCTTCGGCGCGCTATCGATCATTCAGATCAAGCGCATTCGCGCCTCCGACGATTCGGGCACCACGGTGCTGTATTTCACGGTGATCGGCACGATCGTCACCGGCGCGTCGCTGTTTTTCGCATGGCGCACGCCTTCGCTCCAGGCGCTTGCGGTGATGGCGTTGCTGGGTGGCTTCGCCACCGCCGGACAATTGCTGATGACCATGGCGTTTCGCCAGGCCGACGCCGGCGCGCTCGCGCCGTACAACTACACGAGCATCGTGTGGGCGGCACTGTTCGGCTATGTGGCATGGGGCGAGACGATCGGCGCCATGTCGCTGCTCGGCATTGCGTTGATTGTCGGCAGTTCGATTGCCGTTGCGATGCGTGGGAAGCAGGAAGAGGGGCCGTTAGTCTAGGCGTGCGCGCTGGGCTCCCAACACTGCTTCGCAGTTCCAAATAGTCGCCAACGGAAAGCGAGCCTCGAAGCTGGCTTTTTCGGCCAACGAGGCAGGCACAATCGGACGATTCGACGCCTGAAGAATATAAATAGAAAATGGGCGCATCCAGTTCGCGTGCGACATCGTACGTGACTTGATTCCGCAGACGCGCACGTACCACGGCTGGAAGGGGGAGACGTCATGCATAGCGAACCCAGGAAGATCGTTCTCACGGGCCTCGTCGTCAGTGCTGTTGCAATCGCCGCGTATGTTTCGCACGCCAGCAAACCCTGGACGTCGACGGACGAATTCGGCTCGGCGCGCGGTGACACGCCGGCTTACCGCACGCGCGGCGACACCATCAGCGGTGCGGTCATATCCGGTCCGGTCACCGCTCGCAGCGATTCGAGCAGTGCGATGGCCGGCAGCCTGCAGGCGGCGCGCAATAGCCTGCAACGCAACGATCTTGCCGCCGCACAGGCGCAACTGGACGCGGTCCATTCGGCCCATCAGGATGACGATCAGGTTCGCGCGCTGCAAAAGGAAGTGCAGACGCGTACGGATAACGAGCAGCGTGCAGTGAACGCGGCGCAAGTCGAGAAGACGCCGCAACCTGCCGCGAAGCCAGCCCGGATGTATTCGTCGACGAAACATGCGCGGTCGCGTGAGGGCCGCCTTGCGGGCCGCGAGCGCACGCACCGTTCATCGAGTTATGCGCAGAGTCAGGCGGCGTTGGACAAGCTGGTGGCACGCCTCGACAGCAATAGCGCGCCGAACGTGAGAGCGCCAGCTACCGGTGGACCTGCTATGGCAAGTCAACCGGCGTCGATTCAGACCGGGCTCAAGGTGATGCAGAGCACGAGCAGCGCGCCCGTCGCCGTGCCGGCACCACCGGTCCAACAGCGGGAGCAAAAACCGCCAGCCGCATCGTTAGTGCCAGTGCAGCCGCAAGCCGACCTGACCACGCAAGCCACGCTGCCGTCACCGCCGCTGGTTCAGTCCACGCCGTCCGCCGCCACGGGCGTGAAAACGGACGACGGCCCGAAGACACGCTCGCAGGTGCGCGCGGAGCTCGCCCGCGCCCGGGAGACCGGCGGCCTTCCCGCGTTCGGCAATCCCGATCCCGCGGGGCCAGGCGGGGCGCCGAGCCTCACCGGCGCGCCGCGTCCGTGAGGCTGCGCAAACGGGCGATCGGCAAAGGCTGACCAGAGGCTTAACTCAGCGAAGCCGCGAGCCGCGCGAAGGTAGGTTCGTCGGTGCGATCGAAGGCGAGCGGCGTGACCGACACGCGCCCCGAAGCCACCACGGCTGTTTCGCTATCGGGATCGTTCGCGCGTGTGCCGCGTTGAAAGCGCAACCAGTGATAGGCCATGCCGCGCGGATCGACTTGCGGCAACACGTCGATATCTTCGACGAGTCCAACGCCCTGGCGGGTCGGCGTGAGCGGACCGGCAAGCGCCGCATCGACATCGGGAAAGTTGATGTTCAGACAGGTGGGCGCGGCATGCTCGATGGCGAGCAACTGGCGGATCACGCCCGGCGCGAGCGCACGCGCGGTGTCCCAGCGCACGTTGTCGCGGTTGCTGAAAGTCTGGCTCAGCGCGAACGACGGCAAGCCGAGCAGCAGGCCCGTCATGGCGGCGCCGACGGTGCCCGAAAACATTGTTTCCACGCCGAGATTGCCGCCGCGATTGATGCCGGAAAGAATCAGCGTGGGCGGCGTGTCGCGCATCAGGTGGCGCACGCCCATCACGACGCAATCGCCGGGCGTGCCGGCCACGCCGAAACGCCGCTCGCCCTGGCGGCTCACGCGCAGCGGCGAATGCAGGCTGATCGAATGCGACGTGCCGCTCTGATCGTGCTCGGGCGCGACCACCCAGACTTCGTGCGCGAGCTCGGCGGCAACGGCTTCGAGCACGGCGAGGCCGGGCGCGTCGATACCGTCGTCGTTCGTCAACAGTACGCGCGGCACTTTGGATTCATAGGCAGACATCGCGGCAAACTCCTCTCGGTGGGTAAGGGAAGGGAAGCCTCATTATCCTGTCATCGGCTCTCGCTTGCCTCGATGCAATCAGGACAGCGCCTTTCCGACCGGAATCAATTTGCTTTGCGCGCTGCGCGGTTCGGAAGATCCGGGCAGCGGACTGAAGGCGATCTTCGTCCTCGAAAACGGCTTCAACCTCGACTGGCAAGCTGGGCCAGAACAGCCGCGAGTTCGGCCGCTAGGCATTCGTCGGCCTGTCGAACGACCAGTACGGCGCGGTCACGCTCGGCCGCCAGTACGACAGCGTGGTCGACTATCTCGGCCCGCTCGCGCTGAACGGCACGCAATACGGCGGCACGCTCGCCTCGCATCCGTACGACAACGACAACCTGAACAATTCGGTGCGTATCAACAACGCCGTCAAGTTCCAGACCGTCGATTACGGTGGCTTAAAGGTCGGCGCGCTGTATGGCTTCTCGAATGCGGCGGGCAGCTTCGCGGACAATCGCGCGTATGGCGTCGGCGCATCGTATGTGTTCGGCGGCCTGAAGGTCGCGGTCGCGGCAGGCTACCTGCAACTGAACGGCGGCGGTTCGAGCACCAACAGCAGCGGCGCGGTCGTGAGCGGCGACTCGACCTTCAACGCGGCACGTCAACGCACCTATGGCGCGGGCGGCAACTACGGCGCCGAATACACCGTCGAAATGACGAGCACGGCGATCAAGGATGGGATACCGCCAATCTCCGAAGCGAGCGCCATCGCGATCGGCGGGTCGCCGATCTGGGTGCGAGCGACGCTATCGTTTGATGCGATGCGCCGCAGCGGGTAGCGCAGCGAGCGCTTGAAGCATGGCGGTCTTCAGAACGCGGAACAAAAAATGCGCCGTTGTGTACCATGCAGATTGCCTTGTGCTTGCTCGCTGCCTGAGCTAAGCGTGGACTTTGCCGTAGAGGTAGCCGCGCACGTCAACCAACACCCCGTACCGGACAAGTTGCCATGCAGACACAACCGTTTCAGATTGCAATTGCCGATCACGATATCGACGATCTTCGCCGCCGTATCCGCGCGACCCGCTGGGCGCCGGCGACGCCGTCGCCAGCCTGGCAACAGGGCGCCGATTCCGCGTGGCTGCGCGAGTTGGCGTCGTATTGGGCCGAACATTTCGACTGGCGCGCGGCCGAGCGCGGCTTGAATCAGCAGCCGCAATTTCTCGCCGATGTACAGGGGCAGCGCGTGCATTTCGTCCATCGGCGTGGCGTAGGCCCAGCGCCTTATCCGCTCGTGATCACGCATGGCTGGCCCGGATCGTTCTTCGAGTTCCACGCTTTGCTCGACCGCTTGTGCGACCCGGCCGCATCCGGTGGCGATCCTGCCGATGCGTTCGATGTCGTCGTGCCGTCGCTGCCTGGCTTCGCGTTTTCGCAGGCGCCCGCGCAGCCCGGCATGTCCGCGTTTCAGGTGGCGGATCTGTGGGCCTCGCTGATGCAAGGCCTAGGTTATGCGCGCTTCGGCGCGCAAGGCGGCGACCTCGGCGCCGGTGTGTCGATCGCGCTCGCCGCGCGGCATCCGCAAGCCGTGGACGGCATTCATCTCAACTTCCTGCCGAGCTCGTATGAGCCGGCCATCGGCGCGGCGCAGAAACCGCTCACGCCGGCCGAGGAAAATTTCCTGCGGGAGAAGAACGAGTGGGCCGCGCTCGAAGGCGGTTATGCGCACATGCATACCACCAAGCCGCAGACGCTCGCGGCGTCGCTCAACGATTCGCCGGTGGGATTGGCTGCATGGATCGGCGAGAAATTTCGGGCGTGGAGCGATTGCGAAGGCGACGTGGAGCGTGTGTTTTCGAAAGACGAACTGCTCACCAACATTTCGCTCTACTGGTACACGCAGTGCATTGGCCCAGCGATCCAGATGTACTGGGAAAACCGCTTGCAACCGATGCGTTTTGCCGAAGGACAACGCGTCGCGCCGCCCGTCGGCTTCGCGCACTTCCCGAAGGAGATCAATCACCCGCCGCGCAGTTGGCTCGAAAGAACCTTTGATGTCTTGCAATGGACCGACATGCCGTCCGGTGGACATTTTGCCGCGATGGAAAAGCCCGATCTGCTCGCCGCCGAAATTCGCCAGTTCTTTCGGCCGCTGCGGCAGCCGCGGCGCTAGTTCAACGAGGCCGCGACGCTGCCGTGACGTTTGGCGTCGGGAATCCAGTCGATGGCGCGACGCTCGGCGAGTCCGCGAGTCCGCGAGTCCGCGTGTCCGCGAGTCCGCGATTCCGCGATTCCGCGAGTCCGCGTGTCGCCATGACACAAGACATTGCATTGTTCGTCATCTCGATCAACCATTAAATTTGGTCAGGCCGTGTTTTCAGCTTCGCGTCAGCACGTATGATTGGGCGGTGGCACGGATCACCCGCACAACAAGGGGCGCGTGCGCTCTTCGCCATACGGTTCAGGGCAGGTGCTGAGGGACAAGCAAAAAAGACGATGCAGAAAACGAAGGCCATTACGCGGCGCGTCATCTATCTCACACGCGATCCCGTGCCGGGATTGCTGGCGAGCTTTCGGGAACGCGAGTGGGACGTCGAGGTCATCGGCTCGGTGCGCGAGGTTCGGCAAATCGCGCATGACGGCTCGCTGGCCGGTGGTCTCGTCGATCTGTCGAGCGTGTTCGAACCAGGTCAGCTTGCCGCGCTGCAAGCGTGTCTCGCCATGCCGAACATCGGCTGGGTGGCGATGGCCGCCGCCCCGCACCTCGACGACACAAGCACACGCCGGTTGATGCGCGACTACTGTTTCGACTACGTGACGCTCCCCGCTGCGAATGAGCGGATCGTCGACACCGTGGGCCACGCCTGCGGCATGATTTCGCTCGGCGAGCCGGCCTTTGTCGACACGTCCACCGCTGAAGGCGAGATGATCGGCACGTGCGACGCGATGTTCGCGTTGTACCGCTCGATCCGCAAAGTTGCGACCAACAACGCGCCGGTTTTCATCTCCGGCGAATCCGGCACCGGCAAGGAACTGACCGCGGCGGCGATTCACGCGCGCTCGCCGCGCCGTGACGCACCGTTCGTCGCCATCAATTGCGGCGCGATTCCGGCGCAGTTGTTGCAGTCCGAGTTGTTCGGCTACGAGCGCGGCGCATTCACCGGCGCGAATCAACGCCGGGCCGGTCGCGTCGAAGCGGCGAACGGCGGCACGCTGTTTCTCGACGAAATCGGCGATCTGCCGTTCGAGAGTCAGTCGAGCCTGCTGCGGTTTCTGCAGGAGAGCACCATCAATCGTTTGGGCGGCAGTGGCTCGATCAATGTCGACGTACGTATCATCTCCGCAACTCATGTGGATATGGAAGCGGCGATCGAAGACGGCCGTTTTCGCGCGGACCTGTACCACCGCCTGTGCGTACTGAGGATCGACGAGCCGCCGCTACGCGCGCGCGGCAAGGACATCGAATTGCTCGCGCTATACACGCTCGACCGTTACCGCAAGGACGCGACCCGCCGCGTCTACGGCTTTGCACCGGACGCGATCACGGCGATGCATCGCTATGACTGGCCTGGCAACGTAAGGGAACTGATCAACCGGGTTCGGCGCGCCATCGTGATGTCGGAGGCACGCACCATTACCGCGGACGACCTCGAACTGTCGAGCTATACCACGGCCGTACCCGTGACGCTCGCTCAGGCACGCGAAACCGCCGAGCGGCAGGCGATCGAACTCGCACTGCTGCGTCATCGCGGCCGCCCCGGCGATGCCGCGCGCGAACTCAGCATCTCACGCACCACGCTCTACCGTCTGCTCACATCACATGGCATGCGATACGGAGATGAACCGGATGCGGCGGAATAACGCTGTCGTCTGTCGTAAAGTTGCGAGCGCCCGGGTACGCAAATGACGTGTCTGCCAATCGTCAGCACATCGACGGAATCGCCCACAAGTAAGTTCTTCGCTGCCTTCAATAGCGCATCCGCAATTATTGCGCGATGCCGATGGTCCACATGAACCTGCGACACTCTCCACGTCATGTCTCTCTGCGTTTTGGCGGAAAGGCAATGCAAGGACGTGAAACGATAGACCATACCTGATGCCTGCGCCCCGGTTCATCCGACTCCATCGCCGCAGATCAGCGTGCCCGGCTCGAATGTGACGCCACGATGGCACGAGTCGCAATTTCAAATGCCGCGCACCTTGTGGGGGCTTCCGTGCCCCAGGCAAGAACATGTGGATCCACCTCCGACAGTAACGGCAGCGCTCAAAAGGCGATCTGTCGCTCACGCGTGCCGAGGAGCAATGTGAATCTTTTTCCGTGCACTCTCGTTTATGTCGATGTCGAAGCGAAACCGGGGCCCAACTCGACGAGTCGCGATCCGCTCTCGTATGTGAGCCAGGCGATCTGCCTGAATAACAGCTTGCGGCGCGTGGGCATGCCGACCTTGACCATCATGACTAACGCGCCGGACCTGGTCGCGCGCCGGCTCGCGGGCATGCCGACCGAGCATCGTCCGGCAGTGACGCCTCTCGCCGCAACGATCGAGTTGCCGAAGAACACGCCGTTCTACGCCGCGCATTTCAAACTCGATCTGATGGACCAGGTGGCGGAGACCTTGCCCGCCGACACGATGATGTTGTTGCTCGACGCCGATATGGTGGCGCTGCTGCCGCTCGATCAAGATCTGATCGAACGATGCGCGCAAGCCGGCCTCGGCGTATTCGATATTTCGGATCAGGTGTTTCCGGCCTACGGCAGCGAACGCGTGGTCGCGGATCTGGAGATCGTTGCGGACCAGCGCTTGATGAATCCGCGTTGGTACGGCGGCGAATTTCTACTGGCGACACCCGCTTCGCTGCGCCGTCTGGTGCCGCGCGCGCGAGCCAGTTACGCACGCTATCTCAGCGAAAGCGAGCACCTGAGCCATCACGGCGACGAAGCGTTCATCTCGGCCGCGCTCAATGCGCTCAGCGACGAAGGACAGGTGCTGATCGAAGTCGGCGCGTATCAGGCGGTAGGGCGCCATTGGCCCGGCAACAACTATCGCGACTTGCGCTGGTTCCGCTGCTGTTCGTTCGTTCATCTGCCTGGCGGCAAGGCGCTGCTCGAAAGAGAAGCGCGTTTCGACGATTTCGCGCCGGATCGTTTCTGGCGCCACATGCGCGTGGCGCACCTGCGTGGGCGCGTGCGCCACGCGGTCAAGCGGATCGCGAGGATGCTGAGCGCGGAGCGGCTCGCGATGCAGTCCGCGTGTGCGCTGCGCGGCGTGAAGAGCTAGCCGCGTCAGTCACATACGCATTACGGTGAGCGCCGCACCGCGCCTCCGCTCGTCACATTTTCACGTCGATACGACCATAGACGCCGTTCGCTTCGTCATTCGGCCCGGCGGCGAAAAACAGCGTGTTCACCGGCTGATTGCTGAGTCCATTGCCGAACGCGATCCCCCACAGGCCGTGCTGCACGAACGAAGTGTTGTCGGGCAGATTGATGGCGCCGAGCGACTGGCCGCTCGCCGGATCGAAGGCGTTGATCGTGCCGTCGCCGAAGTTGCCGATCAGCACGTCGCCGCTGAACCGTCCAAAATTGGCCGGCGCCTGCGTGACGCCCCACGGCGCATTCAGCACGCCCCCCGAGGCAAAACGCTGCAGGAGGTTGCCCGCGGTATCGAAGACATCGACGAAGCCGAGGCCGGCGCCGTCGACGTTGTCGTGCGCCTCCGCATCCTGTTTCGCGTAGGTCACGAAGAGCTTCGCGCCGATTGCCTGAATGCCGAACGGCGCAAAGCCTGCCGGAAGCGACGTGTCCTGAAACTTGCCCGGTGTTGAAACCTTCGCGAAGTTCTTGTCGAAGACGTCGACTCTGTTGTTGTGAAAGTCGGCGGCGTAGAGGAAGTTGGCGCCGCCGTTGCTGGCCAGCGCAAGGCCCTTGTAGACCGCGGCGCTGCTGCCGCTGTCGAATACGACGAAGGCGGTGGTGGGCGCAACGGCCGGCGCCCACGCGGTAATCGTGCCGCCTTCGCCGGCAAAGATGAATGCGCCTACGCCCGATTTGCCGCCTTGGGTCACGACGAAGTCCGTCGTGCCGTTGAACACGATGCCGGTCGGATTCGCCGGCCCGTTGACTCCATTCGGAATGCTGACGACAAGCGATTGTGGCGTGCCGTTACCGTCATAGAGTGTCGCCAGCGAGGTGGCGTTGTCCGCTACCCAGACGAAACCCTTCGGATTGAACGCAACGCCCCACGCGTTTTTCAGATTCGGGTCCGTATGCGCCGCCGCGACCGCGCCGTCCGATACGAGTGCCGTCGACGTAAACGATTGGTTATTGACCGAATCGGAACCGCCGCACGCTGCGATAAGACCCACCAATGCTGCGCCGCCCACGACGATGCCCAATGACTTAAGCACAGATTTCATGGCCGCACCTCTCTGACAGACCAATGATCATTGCGCCTATTGAACGCGTGGCGTGGCGGCTTTATTCCTTCGGCAAAAAAGTTTTTTCGACCCGTATCGGGCGGCCAGTTGGGCGGCGCGTTATATCGTGCCGAACAGCGCGCGCGGACGATCCTTGAGCGTGCCGGTCAACAGCCGCAGCGCGCTCACGAGCTGATCGCGGCTGGTCGCACAGGCGAGGTTGATCCGCACCCCGTGCTCGATCTCCGACCGGTCCACCGCAAACGCCGACGACGGCATCACCACGACGCCACGCGCCTTCGCATTGGCCGCGAAGTCGTCGGCGCGCCACGGCGGCGGCAACTTGAGCCACACGAACATGCAGGCCGGATCGGTCTGCAGCAACTCCTGCGGCAACAGCTCGCGCGCGAGGTCCTGGCGCGCGCGAATCTCGGCGAGCTGCGCGTCCATGATGTGGCGCGCGGTGCCGTCCTCGATCCAGATCGACGCGATCAGCATCGACATCGGCGCGGGCATCCATGCCGTCGTGCGGACGGCTTCCGCGCATAGCGCGGCGCTGTCCGGTGGGCTCAGCAGATAGCCGAGCCGCAGGCCGGGGGCGAGGATTTTCGAGGTCGCCGCGAGGTGGAAGGTGAGTTCCGGACACAGGCTCGCGATCGTCGGCAGACGTTGCGAGACGAGCGGACCGTACACGTCGTCCTCGATGATCGCCACGCTGTGCCGGCGTGCAATATCGACGAGCGCCATGCGGCGTTCGAGGCTCATGGTCGTGACAGTCGGGTTCTGCAGATTCGGCACCGTGAAAATCGCCTTCACGGGCATGCGCCGGCAGGCGCGTTCCACTTCGTCGGTCAGCAGCCCGTCGCGATCGCTAGGAATACCGACGATCTCGAACTGGAACACCGGCGCCAGCGCCTTGAGGCCGTAGTAGGTGAGCTGATCGGCGAGAATCACGCCGTCGGTGCCGATCAGGCTGTTCAGCACCGCATACAAGCCATGCTGCGCGCCGCTCGTGACGACCACGTGATCGGCCGACGGCACAAAGCCGGGCGCGGCCATCCAGCGCGCGCCGGCCACGCGCGCCCACGCGGGCCCTTGCGGCGGCTGGTACTCCTGCAATTGCGGGTAGCGCGGATCGCGCGGCAATTCGGCCAGCGTGCGAGCGAGGCAGTTCAGGAACTCGCCCGTGGCCGGACGGTTGACGGTCAGATCGATCGCCGCGTTGCTCATGGCCTGCGCCGGCTCCACGCTCGGCATCGCGCCGCCGGTCACGAGCGAGCCGCGCCGTTTGCTGCCGATCACCAGCCCGCGCAACTGCAGCTCCTTGTACGCCCGCGAAACCGTCGACACGTTGATGCCCAGTTCGGTGGCGAGTTGCCGCTGCGGCGGCAGGCGGCTGCCGGGCGGATAGATACCGCTGCGAATCTCGTTCTCGATCGAACTGGACACCTCGATATAGGTGGAGCGTTTCGCCTGCTCCGGGGCGCCAAGGGCGGAGCGGGCGGCGTCTTTGTCAGAAGCCATAAGATCAGGTGTCTCCATACAAAACCGGCTTTGTCCGCAATTGTGCGGAGGTTTGCCGATTCTATACCAGACATGCCTGACTGCAAGCCTTCAACCGATTACTCACGCGGCCGCGGGGCGCTGGCAAAGAGCAGACCCGCGGCAATCCAGGGAAAGTGCCAGGGCCACACAATGTGCGTTTTAATTGCACACAAAAAAATATTGTGTGATTCTAGATGTCATGTTTTGTCTGGTGGCGTGAATCAGGAGACGTCGCCGGACTGTGTCCAGCAATCTGTCAGCAGGAGTTGTCCGATGAGCTTTCCCCAGTCCTCCGCACCCGACACCACGCCGAAACTCGGCGCCGCGCTGCGTCAGCGGCACGTCACGATGATCGCGCTCGGCGGCATTATCGGCGCGGGCCTTTTCGTCGGCAGCAGCGCGACGCTCGCCACCGTCGGACCCGCCGCGTGCGTGTCGTATCTCGTGGCCGGCATCGTCGTGCTGATGGTCATGCGCATGCTCGGCGAAATGGCGCTGGCAGTGCCCGGCGTCGGCTCGTTCACCGAATACGCGCGCATCGGCCTCGGCAATTGGGCGGGTTTCACCAGCGGCTGGCTGTACTGGTACTTCTGGGTGATCGTCGTCGCGGTCGAGGCCGTGGCGGGCGCGGCGATCCTGCAGCGCTGGATTCCCGCACCGGTGTGGATGATCGGCCTCGTGCTGCTCTCGGTGATGACGTTGATCAATCTGCTGTCGGTGAAATCGTATGGCGAATTCGAGTTCTGGTTCGCATCGATCAAGGTCGCGGCGATCATCGTCTTTATCGCCATCGGCGCGGCCTATGTGTTCGGCTTCGGCCATACCGGCAGCGCCGTGGCGAACCTGAGCAGCAATCGCGGCTTCATGCCGTTTGGCGCCATGTCGATTTTCGCGGCCGTGCCAACAGTGATTTTCGCGGTGGGCGGCGCGGAGATCGCCACCATCGCCGCCGCCGAATCGGATGATCCGGCCAAAAGCGTTGCGGCCATGACGCGCTCGGTGATTCTGCGAGTCATCACGTTCTATGTCGGGTCGATGTTCCTGATTGCATGCATCGTGCCGTGGGGCAGCATCGTCACCGGACACTCGCCGTTCGTCGCCGCGCTCGAAACGATGCGGATTCCCGGCTCGGCGGACATCATGAACGCCATCGTGCTGGTCGCCGTGCTCTCGGCGCTGAATTCGGGCTTGTATGTGTCGTCGCGGATTCTGTTCCGGCTCGCCGAACGCGGCGACGCGCCGAAGTCGCTGCTGAAGCTGACCCCGCACAAAGTGCCGCGCCTCGCCGTGCTGCTGAGCAGTGTCGTCGGCTATGTGGCGATCGTTGCGGCCATTGTGTCGCCGCAGGGCGTGTTCCTGTTCCTCGTGAACGCGTCGGGCGCCGTGATGCTGTTCGTCTATCTCGCGACGGCGCTTGCGCAAATCCGCATCCGCCGCCGCATCGAGGCCACCGAGCCGCAACGGCTCACGCTGAAAATGTGGCTGTTTCCGGGGCTCTCGTATGCGGTGGTGGCGGCGATCGTCGGCGTGCTCGTCGCGATGGGCTCCGATCCGTCGCTGCGCCCGCAATTGATGGCGAGCGCGGCGAGTCTCGCGGTGGCGTCGGCGGCTTATATGCGGGTAGCGAAACGCCAGCAGAGCGGCGGCACCGCGACGGGCTATCGGTCGCAGATCGGCCAGGAAGCATTTGAAGGGCGCAAATGATGCCGGAGATTGCCATCATCGGTGCGGGATTCATCGGCCTCGCGAGCGCTGCGTCCTTGATGCGCGACGGCCATCGGGTCACGCTGTTCGATCCGGCCGGCGTGGGGCAGGGCGCGTCGTTCGGCAATGCCGGCACCTTCGCGCACTATGCGTGCATTCCGGTCAACAACCCGTCCGTGTTCCGAGATTTGCCGCGTTTTCTGCTGTCGAACCAAAGCCCGTTCAGATTGCGTTGGGGATATCTGCCGCATCTCGCGCCGTGGCTCGTGCGCTTCATGATGAGCTCGCTGCCGCGCCGCTACGAAACGAGCGCGGGTGCGCTCGCCGCGCTGCTGGATTGCGCGCAGGACGGCTACGCGCCGCTGCTTGCCAATGCGGAGCTGGCACGTTTCGTCCGGCCGCGCGAGTGTCTCTATCTGTATTCGAACGCGGCTTCGTTCGATGCCGCGCGTCCCGCGCTCGATCTGCGGAAAAAACTGGGCGTGGCTTTCGATGTGCTCGACGGCGCCGCTATTCGCGCACTTGAACCGGGACTGGCACCGATCTTCGAGCGCGGCGTGCTGTTCAGCAATAGCTGGCACTTTTCCGACCCGCAAGGCTTTCTGCAGACGCTTTACGAACAACTCGCCGCGCAGGGGCTGAAGCTCGAACGCTCGACTGTCGATGCGGTGCAACCCGGCGCGGACGGCGCGAGCCTGAGCGTGGGCGGCGTGGCGCGGCGTTTCGATCACGTGGTGGTGGCGACCGGCGCGCGTTCGGCCCATTTCGCCAGCCAGTGCGGCGACCCGGTTCCGCTCGACACGGAGCGCGGCTATCACGTGCGCTTTCCCGTCGCGCAGCACCTGGTGTCGCGGCCGGTCGGCTGGGCCGAGCGCGGTTTCTACATGACGCCGATGAACGACGGCTTGCGCGTGGCGGGCACGGTCGAACTCGCCGGCTTTGGCGACACGCGCAACCGCTCGCTGCTCGACCTGCTGACGTTTTCATCGAAACGGGCGTTGCCCGCACTCGAAACACCGGATAGCAACTGGCTCGGCTTTCGCCCCACATTGCCCGACGGCGTGCCGGTGCTCGCACGCTCACGCGCGAGCGAGCGCGTGATCTACGCATTCGGCCATCAGCATCTGGGTTTAACTCTGGCGGGCGTGAGCGGACGCATCGTCGCCGATCTGATCGCGCGGCGCGCGCCGCCGCTCGATCTCGCGCCCTACGCGGCCACGCGCTTTTGATTGCAGCAGAGGACAGGTTCGGAGTCGTTTTATTCAGGCTTTACAGCAAGCATCGCAGAGCGGTTTCGACGCGTCGCGCATCGGATCGGCCCACCTGCACACACACGCGCGACGTCACATCTCGCAAGGAGCGCATCATGAATCGCCGCTATTGGCTGTTGAGTGCCACTGTCTGTGCACTCGCCACGTATATGCCGTTTTCGTGGGCCGCCGACCCCCAGATCGTCAAGATCGGTTTCGTCGGACCGTTGACGGGGCCGGTTGCCCGCGTCGGCAAGGACTTGCAGTACGGCGCGCAGCTGGCGCTCGATGAAGAGAACGCGAAGAACCCGGTGATCGGCGGCAAGCCGGTCAAGTTCGTGCTCGACGTGCAGGACGATCAGGCCGATCCGCGCGTGGCGATTCAGGTCGCGCAGAAGCTGGTCGACGACGGCGTGGTCGGCGTGATCGGCCATTACAACTCGGGCTGCAGCATTCCGGCGTCGACGGTGTATCACCAGGCGAACGTGGCGATGATCACGCCGGGCTCGACCAATCCGCAATTGACCAAGCAAGGCTTCAAGAACGTGTTTCGTACGATGGGCCACGACGGCATCGGCGGCGTCGTGGCGGGGCATTTCGTGGTGGAGCAGATGAAGGCGAAGCGCATTGCCATCATCGACGATCGCACCGCTTTCGGGCAAGGGCTGGCCGATGCGTTCGAGAAGGGCGTCAAGGAAGCGAACGGCAACATCGTCGATCGGGAATTCACCAACGACAAAGC
Source organism: Paraburkholderia sp. NPDC080076 (assembly GCF_050281145.1). Lineage (NCBI taxonomy): Bacteria > Pseudomonadati > Pseudomonadota > Betaproteobacteria > Burkholderiales > Burkholderiaceae > Paraburkholderia > Paraburkholderia sp. NPDC080076. The sequence continues at coordinate 1,329,985 of NZ_JBNNWQ010000001.1, forward strand.
GATCGATTTTCGCGCCATTCTGACCACGCTCAAGAGCAAGAACGTCGACCTGATTTTCTTCGGCGGACTGGATGAGCAAGGCGCGATGCTGGTCAAGCAGATGCGCTCGCTCGGCATGTCCGCGCAGCTGTTCGGTGCCGGTGCGCTGAAGAGCAACGCGTTCCTGCAGATCGCCGGCACGGCGGGCAACGGGACGCAGGATCTCGAGCCGGGCCCGGCGCTCGACAAGCTGCCTGCCGCGCAGGCGTTCGGCAAGCGCTACAAGGCGCGCTTCAATCAGGATGTCGAACTGTACGCGCCGTTTTCCTATGACGCCGCGCTCGCCATGCTGAAAGCGATTCACGCCGCCGACTCGCTCGATCGCGCGAAGATCGTCGACAGTCTCGCCAAGGTCACGGTCACGGGCGTCACCGGCAATATCACCTTCGATCCGTACGGCGATCTGATCAAGCCGCCGTACACCTTGTTCCAGGTCGAGCAAGGCCAATGGAAAAGCGTCAAGACGGTGGGCGGCAGCGGCGCATGATGGCCGGTCTGGAAGCAAGCCATATTTCACCGCTTGGCTGAGGTCTGAGAAAAAACCGTGACGCCGGCTGTTGCCGGCAGTCGCGGTTTTGTCGAGGCACAATGGAAACAGGCAACCGTTCGGTGTCATCGCGCCGCGCGGTTGCTTCGTTTCTGAAAGCTTTCGACGCGAGGCCGACAGCATGACCGCATCCATCACGCTGGTTCTGTTCGACATGGAAGGTGTTCTGACCCATTACGACCGCGCCGCACGGGTCGATCATCTGGCGGCCACCGCGGGGTGCTCGCCAGACATCGTGCGTCACGCGATCTGGGGATCGGGCCTCGAAGCGCGTGCGGACGCAGGCCAGATCAGCGATGACGAGTATCTGCGCGAGTTGGGCATGCTACTGAACTACCCGGTCAGCCGCGACGACTGGTTGGCCGCGCGCCACGCGTCGATTACGCCGAACCAGGAAGCGCTCGCGCTTGCCGCCAAAGTCGCCGAGCGGCACAGTATCGCGGTGCTGACGAACAATTGCCGCTTGTTGACCGAACACATCGCTTATCTGAATCCGCCTGTCGCGCGGCTGTTCGGCACGCACGTTTACTCGTCGGCGGCGTTTGGTGCCGCGAAACCGGCGGCGCAAACCTATCTGCGTTGTCTGGAGCAACTCGGCGTGCCCGCAGCCCAAACGCTTTTCGTCGACGATACGGCGGCCAACGTGAACGGCGCGGTCGATGCGGGACTGCAAGGGCACCTGTTCGTCAGCGTCGCAGCTTTGTCGGACGAATTGCGGCGTCGCGGGCTGACATAGCGGCTGTGGCGGTTTTCAAGTCGCTAATCGCTGAAGTCCGGATTCTGCTGCACCAGTTCGTGCACCCACTCGCTGAACACCCGCACGGACATGCTCAAACGACGGTGCGGATAAAGAATCGAGAGCGGCAACGGCGCGCAATGGCAGTCGCGCAAAATCTCACGCAGCGCGCCGGATTCGAGCGCCTTCGCCACCATGAAGCGCGGCGTCTGGATCAGGCCCAAGCCTTCCACTGCCGACGCAACATAGACCAGGCCTTCGTTGACCGCGAGTTTGCCCTCGATCGGTCTTTTGATGAGGATGCCGTCCGCTTCGAACTCCATCGGATAGACGCGCCCCGTGCGCGCGGAAAAATAATTCACGGCGTGATGCCGGTCGAGATCGTCGGGCGTGGCGGGCTCGCCCATCTGCTCGAGATAGGCGGGCGCGGCGCAAATCGTCATGCGCACGCTGCCGAGCGAGCGTGCCACGAGGTTCGAATCGTCGAGCACACCGATGCGGATCACGCAATCCACGCCTTCCTGCACGAGATCCACGTTGCGGTCCGCCAATCCCAGCTTCACCGTGATGTCGGGATAGCGCGCGTTGAAATCGCGCATCACCGGAACCAGCACGTGAGCCGCGAATGTGGCGGACGTGTCGACGCGGACCGTGCCGCGCGGACTCTGGCGTTTGCTCGATAACGCCGACTCGGCGTCGGAGACCTCGGCGAGAATGCGTGCGCAGTATTCGTAGTAGAGCGCGCCGTCGTCGGTGACCTGCACGCGGCGCGTCGTGCGGTTCAGCAGCCGCACGCCCAGGTGGCTCTCCAGATTCTGCACGACCGTCGACACGGAGGCGCGTGGCATTTCCAGCGAATCGGCCGCTTTCGAGAAACTGGACGCGTCGACGACGCGCTTGAACACTGCCATGCCTTGAAGAAGGTCCATACGGTGCTGTCCTCTGGAAGCTGAGCGAAGACCTACTCGCGAATCGTTGGAATGATAGCCGCGGCGCGTTGATGTCGGACAGTGCAAACCGGCCTACGGGTTCACGGAGTCGGCCGCAAAAAACCTTGACTCCCGGAACTCACGGCCTATAGTTCACCATATGGCAAAGTCTCCAGTCAGTCAACTCGATCGCACGTTTTCCGCCCTCGTGGATCCCACGCGGCGGGCCATCCTCGCGCGTCTGGAGCGTGAGCCTGGTCTGTCGGTCACGGAAATCGCGCGTCCGTTGCCGCTCAAACTGCCCGCCGTCATGAAGCACCTCGACGTGCTGAGCGACGCGGGTCTCGTGGCGCGCACGAAAAGCGGCCGAACCGTCTCGGTCGAACTGGTTGCCGGCCCGATGGAAGAAGCGATGGCGTGGTTGCGACGCTACGAACGCTTCTGGTCCGCGAGTCTCGACCGGCTCGCCGATTTTGTTGAGAGGAACGACGAATGAACGAAAAGCCCAGCCTGACCATCGTGCGGCGCATCAAGGCGCCACCTGCAAGAGTCTACGCAGCATGGACGCGGCCCGAGTTGATGGCGCGCTGGTGGGGACCGGACGCCGGGCCGGTGCTGAGCGCCGAAGCCGATCCGCGCGTGGGCGGCCGCTTTCGTGTGGTGTTTCAGACACTGGATGGCGAAACGCACGACTGCCGCGGCGAGTACCAGGAGGTCGAAGCGGAGCGCAAGCTCGTCTTCACGTGGGAGTGGGTCACGCTGCCGGAGCGCCGGTCGCTGGTGACGATCCGGTTTCGTCCGATCGAAGAGGGCACCGAACTGCATTTCAATCACGCGCAGTTCTTCGACGAAGCCGCACGCGATGGTCATCAAACCGGCTGGACCGGTGCATTCGAGAAGCTGGACGCACTGCTTGCCGAGCTGGAAAACGAAGCCGAATGAAGCACATTCCACCGAAGTCAACGCATACCGAGGTCGACCATGAAGCTTTACTATGCTGAAACGCTGTCTCCCAGAAAATCCTGTGCGCTAGCCAAATATTTAGGCTTGCCAATCGACTACGCCTTTGTCGATCTGGGCAAAGGCGAGCAAACCCGGCCGGACTATCTGGCGATCAATCCGAACGGCAAGGTGCCTTGTCTCGTCGACGGCGAGAAGATCATCTGGGAGGCCGACGCGATCCTGTGCCATCTCGCGCAGCGCGCGGAATCCCCGCTTTGGCCGCGGGGCGCGCAGCAGCAGATCGAAATCGTGCGCTGGTTCAGCTGGAATAGCCAGCATCTGCTCCGGCATGCCGGCGCGCTTTACTTCGAGTACCTGATCAAACCGTGGGTCGGACTCGGCGAGCCCGACCCCGCGAAGGTCGCCGAAGCGCAAGGTTTTTTCCGCAAGCATGCTGCCGTGCTCAACCAGCATCTGAAGGGGCGCAAGTGGCTGCTGGGTGACGAGATGTCGGTGGCGGATTTCTCGGTCGGCATCGCGCTGCCGTATGCGAAAAGCGCGGCAATGCCGGTTGAAGAGTTTCCGGAAGTGGTGCGCTGGCACGATCAGTTGAACGCGATCGACGCATGGCGCGACCCGTTTCCCGCGCGGCAGGAACGCGCCACGGCGAACGCCTGAGGAGGAGCCATGTGCTGCGCGATAGTTGCACTCTCGATGACCTTGCTGGCCAGTTGGCGCGGCGTGTCGGGCTCGCTCGTCGGCCGCACCGGGCGGCTGCGCGGGATCGCGATCGCGGTTATCGCGATCGGCGCGGCGGCGGGGTCCGCGACGGCTGCGGATCAGTTCGCGGCGGCGGGTGGCGGACAACAATCGTCGTTGATCGCGCGGCTGGCCAGCATGCCGATTTGCGGGCACTTTATCCGCTAATGGCGCGTAACGTGTGATCGTCGAAGCAGGGCGCTCTCGGTGGCTTCAACGTGCTGTGCCGATTTGCCGTATCGTACGGAGTCACTGTACTGCGCGCGAATCGAGGGCACGTCATGGCACTTTCGTCGAAAACCGCTGTAGGGCTTTCCGGCAGACGCCGTTTTCTGCGCACGGCACGCGGCACCGCAATCGGCTTGTCAGCGTCGCTCGCTTTGCCGCGATTGGCGGCCGGTCAAACCCCAACGCCGTCTCAGTCGCAAACCGAATCCGCCAGCACGCCGCTGCCACGCATGGCGCAACGCGTGATTCCCGCCACGGGCGAACGCTTGCCCGTGGTCGGCTGCGGCACCTGGCGGACCTTCGATGTCGGCAACGATCCCGCCGGCCGCGCGCAACTCGCCGACGTGCTGCGCATCCTGTTCGAAGCCGGTGGTTCGGTGATCGATTCATCGCCGATGTACGGCTCGTCGGAAGCCGTCGCTGGCGCGCTGCTTACACAACTGAACGCGCACAACAAGGCCTTCGTCGCCACCAAGGTCTGGACCGACGGACGCGAGGCGGGCATCGCGCAGATGGAAGAATCGCTGCGCCGCTTTCAGCAGCCGCGTATCGATCTGATGCAGGTTCACAACCTGCTCGACTGGCGCACGCAACTCGCCACGCTGCGCGACTGGAAAGCGCGCGGCCGGATTCGCTATATCGGCATCACGCACTACATGTCGAGTGCTTTCGACGAAGTCGCCGCCGTCATGCGCAGCGACAAGCCCGACTTCGTGCAGGTCAACTACGCAGCCGACGACCGCGCCGCCGAGTCGCGCATCTTGCCGCTCGCGGCGGAGTTGGGCATCGGCGTCGTGATCAATCAGCCCTTCGGCGGCGGCGGCCTGCTGGCACGCGTCGGCAAAACGCCGCTGCCTGCGTGGGCTGCGGAAATCGGCTGCACGAGTTGGGCGCAGATTCTTTTGAAGTTCGTGCTCGCGCAGCCGGCGGTGACGGTGGTGATTCCAGGTACGGGGCGTCCGCAATACATGGCGGACAACGTTCGGGCCGGTTCTGGCCCATTACCCGACAAGGCGATGTGCGCACGAATCGTGGCAGCGGTGAATGGCTAGCCGATCATTTGCGTATTAATTGCGCTAATTGCTTTGTGAACTCTCCAGCTAGTTCAAATTGATACCTCGCTCGCGGTTATTCGCTCGCGCCATTGCGCTATAGCACAATACTGCGCAAAGAAAAATAAAGTTTCCCGTAGTCGAGAACGATATTGCGATTTCTAGAGGATTAACTCAGTCCCATTACTGAAGCCATTCGGTTTGCATACGCAAAACACAAGTCAAAGAAAGATTGTGAAAGGAAGTTGACACGGGAACGTTTGCCAAACTAGGCTACGCACTGTCGTCAAAAACTGACCTCGGTTTAATCCACCTGCCCGGAGACGCAGGTAAGCCGCCGCTTTGCCGGTCAGCCGGACGATCGAATGAAGGCCGGAAAATATGGCCCAAGCTGTCGTTGTGAAAGCATTGTAATAAACGTGTGTCGCAATTCTAAAATCAGCCACAAGTGCTGAGGCGCCAACACGTCCCTATATTCTCACTAGCAATTCGGTGCTAGTGCGGGAGACCTTTTTCGCTGAAAAAAAGAGAAAACCAGCATAAGCACTCAACGCACTTTATTTTGCCGATATTGTCAGTCGAGGATTAATCATGCGTATAAATTTCCGATTGCAGATGCAGTGCCTCGCACTAGCCGGAATTGCGGTTCTGGCGGGATGCGGCGGCAGCGACGGCTCGTCTTCCTTGACGAGCAAATCCGGGCAGGCGCCCGCGGCCGCACCGGCCGCCTCCGAAGTGGCGCTGGCCCCGCCCGCCGCGCCGGTTGTGGCGGACACATCGATCAACAAGACGGTACCGCCGGTCGAGTTGCCCGACACGGTCACACCGGTCAACTACAAGCTATGGTTCCGGCCGAACCCCGCGCTGTCTTCGTTCGACGGCCGCGCCGACGTGCAGATCAAGGTGCAGAAAGCCGTCAACGCGATCACGATCGCCGGGCACCGGGTCAAGTTCACCAACGGCACGATTACGCTTCAGCCGGGCAATATCCCGCTGATCGCCACGCCGCAGGACGACGGCGACTTCTATCAACTGCGCCCCGTGAGCGGGCAGATCGCCGCCGGCAACTACTCGCTGCACATGGAGTGGAGCGGCATCATCAACTTCAAGACCTATGACGATCCGGTCGCCAAGACCGGCGGTAGTTGCGGCGACGATCCCTATCCGGGCTGCTCCGCGGCCGAAGGGGTGTTCCGCGTCGATCTGAAGTCGACCGACGGCACGACCAGCGGCGCAATCCTCACGCAAGGCGAATCGAACCTGGCGCGTCAATGGTTCCCGGGTTGGGACGAGCCGGCTTTCCGGCCCACCTACGAGGTGAGTGCGGAAGTCCCGCAGAACTGGAACGTCGTCTCGAACGCGGCCGAGAAACCGGCGGTGAACGTGGATAGCGGCTACAAGCTCGTGTCGTTCGAGAAGACGCCGCCCATGCCGTCGTATCTGCTGTTCTTCGGCGGCGGCCAGTTCGACATTCTCGAAGACGACTTTTCGAGCCCGCTGCCCGACGGTAAAGGGCTGCATCTGCGCATCTTCACGCCGCCCGGCATGCGTGACTGGGCCAAGCCGGCCATGCAACAGACCAAGCAGGCGCTCGATTACTACTACCGCTACACCGGCATTCCGTTGCCGCTCACCAAGTTCGACACCATCGCGGCCAACGACGCGTTCAAGGAGCAGAAGGACCTGAACTTCGGCGGCATGGAGAACTGGGGCGCGATTCTCGAATTCGCCGACGACATTCTGCCGGCGCCCGGCACGACCATGTCCGACTACGGCGTGACGGTGCTCACGCACGAAGCCGCGCACCAATGGTTCGGCGACCTCGTCACGCTCGACTGGTGGGACGACGTCTGGCTGAACGAGTCGTTCGCGACGTTCTTCGAGAACAAGACCAAGGTGCGCTTCTTCCCGGACCGCTTCAGCTGGGTCGACGACGTGAAGAACAAGTACGCCGTGATCAATGCGGACCTGAAGTCCACCTCGTTCCCGGTGCAGCCGAACTTCAACGGCTGGGCGTCGAACGACTTCGTGCTGAGCGCGAGCGCCTTCACGTACGACAAGGGAGGTCACGTGCTGAAGATGCTGGAGAACTACCTCGGCGAAGAAGTGATGCGCAAGGGTCTGCAGTCGTATCTCGCCGACTATTCGTTCGGCAACGTCACGCCCAAGCGTCTGTGGGACGAACTGGCGAAGGCGAGCGGCCAGCCGATGGTGGCGATCGGCGACAGTTTCGTGCGACAAACGGGAGTCCCGCTGATCTCGCTCGACACGCAGTGCGATCTGACGACCAATCAGACCGTTGTCACGCTGAAACAGTCGCCGTTCCCGAACCGGAATCAGTATCCGGGCACGCAGTGGACCATTCCGTTGACGCTCGCGTACGGCGACGGTCTGACTTCACGCAAGACGCTGGCGATGAAGGACACGCAAACGCAGGTGCGTCTGAACGGCTGTTCCGCGGTGCTCGCCGATCCGAGCGGTCTCGACTACTACGTGACCAACTACAGCAACAACGCATGGAGCCAGTTGCTCGCGCAGGGTAACGCGCTGAAGGATCCGGTTCTGCTGACCAGTCTGCAACTCGAGGCGAAGCTGCTGGTGAACAACGGTCTCGCGGACCCGTCGCGCGTCACCAGCATCGGCTCGCTGAGTCCGGCGGCCACACCGCTTGCGCGTCAGTTGCTGATGACGGCGCCGACGACGCAATCGCAGCGTCCGACGATCCGCTATCAGGGCAAGTTCAAAGCGAAGCCGCAGGCGCAGCAAGGCCAATAAGCGGCAGTGTTGGGTATTGGGTAGTTCAGCGGCCCGCATCGTGATGCAGCGATGCGGGCCGCTGTTTCAATGGCACTTCACGTGCCGCAGTGGAGCGAGGCGCCGCAATCAGCCGGCGGTCTTGCCGCCGTCGACGGTCACGATCTGCCCCGTGACGAACGACGCCGCATCCGATGCCAGGAACACGATGGCGCGCGCCACGTCGTCCGGCTTGCCGATACGGCCGAGCGGCACTTTCGCGGCGAGCGCGGCCTTGTTCTCCGGCGTGCCGGTGAAGCGGTCGAGCATGCCGGTGTCGGTCGGCCCCGGCGCAACGGCGTTGACCCGCACGCCGTTGGACGCCACTTCGAGCGCCGCCGACTTCGTCATGCCTTCCACCGCATGCTTGCTGCCCGCGTACACGGACGCGAAGGCCGCGCCTTCATGACCGTAAGTCGACGAAACGTTCACCACGCTGCCGCTCTTTTGCGCCGACATCACGCGCAGTTCGTGCTTCATGCTGAGCAGCGTGCCGAGCACGTTGGTGTCGAACGTCGCGGTGTAGCTCTCGACGGTCTGGCTGGTGATGGCGCCAGGCTGGCCTTCGGTGCCGGCGTTGTTCACGGCGGCGTCGATGCGGCCGAAGCGCGCGACCGTCTGGTCGACGAGGCTCGCGACTTCCTCGTCGCGGCGCACGTCGGCCAGGATGAAGTGTGCGTCCGCGCCGAGTTCGCGCAGTTCTTTTTCGAGCGCCTTGCCGTCGGCTTCGCGACGGCCGGAGACGACGAGACGGGCGCCGGTTTCGGCGAAAGCAAGGGCCGTGGCGCGGCCGATCCCGGTGAGTGCGCCGGTGATCAGAATGACGGGGTGGCTCATATTCAACTCCTGGAGGGTATGTATTTGCGGTATGAGAGCGAAGCAGGCGGCGTCCGGCTAAACGGGTTGCGATCTGCTTCAAATCATTGCCTTGAGTGCAATTTAGTGGCTTCCCGGTCGGAGTAAAAAGACTTTATAAGCTGGCTGGCATGCCTGACGGGCATGGAGAAGCATTTGACAATGCAGGCGCTCGACGCAGGCTGCCCGTTCGGCGGCAGCGACCTGAGTCCCTCTGCCGATCCGCCAACGTCCCGAGACAATTCATCTGCCGATTGATCGAAGCTGGAATAAAACCGGCGCCGGCTCAGTCATGCCTGACGAACCGACTCGCGAGGGCCGCCGGATGATCCACGGCTCGGCTGCGACTCTTTATCGTGAGGTCAACATGTCGTCACATCAATCATTCGACGCGTCGCGGCGCGGCGCACTGAAGTGTCTTGCTTTCGGTGGCTTGGGTACCGTGTTCGTTCTCGCCGGCGGCATTCTCACGCCGGTGGAACTGGCACTCGCCGCCGACCCGAAACCATCTGCTGCTACTGGCGGCGTGCCGCTTTTCCTGCAAATCAGCGACTCGCATATCGGCTTTAACAAGGAAGCCAATCCGGACGTGGCGGGCACGCTCAAGCAGACCATCGAGTACGTCAACGCGATGCCGGTCAAGCCCGCGCTGACTATCCATACCGGCGATATCACGCATCTGTCCAAGCCCGCGGAGTTCGATCTCGCGGCCCAGTTGATGTCCGGCCTGAACATCACGGAACTGCACACCGTTCCCGGCGAGCACGACGTGACGGACGGTCCCGGAACCGAATACTTCAGCCGCTTCGGCAAGGCCTCGGACAACAAGGGCTATTACAGCTTCGACCATCAGGGCGTGCATTTCGTCGGCCTGGTCAACGTGATGCATTTCAAGCCGAACGGCCTGGGCGGTCTCGGCGACGAACAACTCGAGTGGCTCGAAAACGATTTGAAAGGGCGCTCGTCCAGCACGCCGATCGTCGTGTTCGCGCACATGCCGATGTGGACGATCTACGAGCCGTGGGGCTGGGGCACCGGAGACGCGGGCCAGGCAATGAGCTACCTGAAACGCTTCGGTTCGGTGACGGTACTGAACGGCCACATTCATCAGATCGTGTCGAAAGTGGAGGGCAACATCACCTTCCACACGGCGCGTTCGACGGCTTATCCGCAGCCGACCGCCGGCAACGGCACCGGCCCCGGACCGTTGACGGTGGCGAGCGACCAGCTGCCGAAAATGCTCGGCGTGACCAGCATCAAGATCGCGCGGCATCCGCTGAAAGCCACGCTCAACGACACGACGCTCGTCTGATAGTCAGAACTTTTCATCTCAGGAGATCAGTTATGCAAACTAAAAATATTCGCCGCGTATGGTTGGCATTGGCCGCAAGTTCGGCGTTGCTCGCGGCATCGTCCGGGTTTTCCGTGGCGCGGGCGGAGACGCCGAACGCGGTCGTCATCAAGAACTTCATGTTCTCGCCTATGGAACTCACGGTCAAAGCCGGCTCGACCGTGACCTGGAAGAATCTGGACGGCGAACCGCACACCGTCGTGAACGACGCGGGCATGTTTCGCTCCGCGGCACTCGATCAGAACGACACGTACCAGTTCAAGTTCGACAAGCCGGGCGTGTACAAGGTGTTTTGCGGCATCCACCCGAATATGAAGGAGACCATTACCGTGCAGTGAGCGTTGTAGGAGACCAATGTATAGAGTGCGGCCAAGGCGCTCACGCATTGCATGCAGCATCGCTGCGTGTCTTGCCTGTGGCGCCTTCGGCGCACGCAACACGGAGTTGATGCCGGGACGTTTGATCGGCAGCGCCCCCCGGCGGCATGGCGGCGACGCTCGATGCCATGGGTTTATCGACGTCGCTGCGTGCCGCCGAAATCGACGGGCAGAGCGCAAGCCGGAGTATGGCCGATCCGGCCAGAGAAACGGCGGTTCTGGACAGCCGGGCAGGGCGATAAAATAAGCCACACGTATGCTGCTATGCGCTGCGCGATTCGCCCGGCGCACAGCGCGCTTCCAGGGCAACCGCTACCGCCGCCAGGGCGGTGACCAGGAACGCCACTTGCGTTTAAAACGCGGCCCCGAGCACAGAAAAACCTGCTGTGCTCGGGCGTGGTTGTTGCATGACTGACGGCCACCTGCAGCCACTTGCGCGATACCCGCTGCTCACGCCCTGTACGGCTCGTCCCGTTGCGCTGCGAAGCTTTCCCGCATAGCGCGCGACTACACGCGGCGTGGAACGTTTTACCTGTTTCTTCCGCGCAAAACTGCCTCGCAAAGACGACGTTTAAAGCGCAGCATTGCCGTGTTGTGGTTGTTCGCGCGATGAGCGGGTTTCAGTCTTCGAACGGCTTTGCATGGACCTGCAAAATCGTGTGAATAAAGTCGGCCCGCAGGGCAGACGTAAGGATTCCGGAGAGTATTGCGATGTACAACGATACGGACTCGCCCAAATCGGTGCTCGATGGCCAGGATGCCGGTGGCCAGACGAGCGGTCTGTCATTTTCCGCCACGCCGCCGAGGTTCGGACGCCTCGCCATGTGCGTGGCCGCGGCCAGCGCGCTCGCCATCGGCGTGATGGGTACGGTGGCGTATAGCGTCTGGTTCAATCACGATCAGCAGGCTTACGCCGAAGCCATGGCCGGCGCGCGGCGAGCGCTCGGCAACAGCGCGTCGGCGAGTGCTGCTGCGATGGCGAAAAGCGCGGGCGTGACGGCGTTGCCGGCAGCGGCCGTGCTGGCGAAGTCGCCGCAACCGTCGCCAGCAACGTCCGCGAGCGGCGTGACGGTCGCGGCATCGGCAGCCGGCGCGGATCCGGAAGCGGGCGGGCAGTTCGCGTCCTGGGCAGGCCAGGTCAAGGCATCGAAGGCGCGGCCTGACGTCGTTGCGGATGCGGCACCCGACACGCCCGCATCTGCCGCTACGCCGCCTACTTCGGGCCACCGTTCGGCAGGCTCAACCGCTCCGCCGACTCAGCAACTCGCCGCGTCGCGTCTGGGTAAAGATGCCCGGGCGGCGCCGCCGGAGCGCCGCGGCGCCTCCGAGACCGCGCGGCATAAGAACAGTCTGTTCGCCCGCATGGGGCTCTTCTTTCGTCGTGTGAGTTACCGGCAGCATGGCAACGCAAATCGGCAAGACCTCTACTCCCATCCGTGAGCGGCGCCGAGCCGGGCGTGCCGGTTCAAAAGGCGCCTTCATGAGCCGCTTCAGGCGGGTTCCCGCCGTGCTGGCGAGCGCGTCATTGCTGTGTCTGCTGGTCGGCCTTCTCTATCTCGCCTTGCAGATCAGGACGATCTTCTCCGATCAGTTGAAGCAGGAATACGCCGGACTCGTGCTCGAAGCGGCGGAGCGCGCGGAAAGTGCTCGCGCGATGGTCGGCGTGTGGCAGCTACACTCCGGCGACAGTCAAGCGCAAACGCAGGGTTACCTTCATGCACGCATCGAACTCGCCGATCGTCTGAACTCGCTCGCGGCATTGGTGAATGCCAGTCCGTCCGCTGCGCCGCGGGTGCCGGCGTCGGCATTGACGCCGGATGCCAGCCTGACTGGAACCGATGCGTTGCTTGCCACGATCCCGCCGTATTGGCGCGCCCAGCGCGATGCCGACGGCGCCGACGTGCGCCTGCGGATTGCCCATGTCGCGAACGTCTTGATCGCGCTGGCCGCGCTGCTGTTCGGCATGCTGCTCACCGCGCTCGGCATGTACGCGAAACGCAATCGTCAACTGGCGGGCGAGTCGCACGAGTTCGAGTACGCCGCGTTGCACGATCCCATGACCGGCTTGCCGAACCGGCGCAAGCTGTTCGCCACGCTCGACGAGGCGGCTGCGAATCTGCAAGCCGGTCCCACGGATCGCAACATCGCCGTGCTGTATGTGGATCTGGACGGCTTCAAGCAGGTCAACGACACGCTAGGCCACCGCGTCGGCGACGAATTCCTGATTGCGGTGTCGCACGCTTTTCGCGAGTCGGTGCGTAAGGTGGATGTTGTCGCGCGCATCGGCGGCGACGAATTCGCGGTGCTGGTTCGAGAGTATTCGACGGCGTATGAACTTGCCGAGATTGCTCAGCGGCTCATCGCGTGTGTGGTCGATACCGACGAGCAGATGGGTGTCGGCGTGGTCCGCGCGAGCATCGGCATTGCCAGCTATCCGGATCTCGTCAGCGATTACCAGCGCCTCGTCGCCGCGGCGGACGACGCGATGTATCGCGTCAAGCGCGGCGGCAAGAACGGTTACGCGTTTGCGGTGCAGGCTGATTGAGCGGAGCGCTCAGGACGTTTGTGTCTCTTGTGTCTCTTGTACCGCTTGCATCGCTTGCGCTTGCGTTTCTGTTCTCAGCATCACTTCCCGACCTGGCCGTTCATTGATGACCGCGAGACGCACGTCATCGCTCATGGTCTTCCAACCGCGAATTTCGTCGCGCGTACGCAGGCAGCCGAGGCAGAAGCCGGTTTTGCCGTCGAGTTTGCAAATGTCGATGCAGGGTGACTGGATTGTCATGTTCAGACCAGCGCTTCCGTTGGGTTGACTTCGACGGTGATGTGCGAGAGTCGGTTAAAAAATGCTGCAGCATTGTAGGGGAGAAGTGCGCTTCGCGGATCGAAGCTCGCGCACTGTCGCGCACGCTGAACTTTGTTTCGTGTTACAAAATCGAGGCTTGCCAGTAAGCGCTGTTTCATGCACCGGCACAGCGGCCGTCATTCCGGGTTCATCCACAGCGGAAAGATTCATGTCCAGATATTCGTTGATGCGCGCCGTCGGGCGCTTGAGCCAGCCTGAGTGGATCGTCGCCTTCGTGGCTGCGGCACTGGCCGCGTGTGCGCCGGTGCCGCCGGCCAGCAGTCAGGTGGCCGTTCCGCCTGCCGTAATTCAGCCCGCTGTTCAGCCCGCCAGCCGCGCCGACGCCCAAGCCACCGGACGCCCCGCGGATGGCCCGCTGCCGGTGCCGCCGAACCTCGTCGCGTTGGCGCAGCCGGCCGGCCAGAAACGGCTGACGAGCTCCGCGTCCAACCAGTCGTACTGGCCCCTCTCGCAGTATTTCGAAACCCAGCGCAACGAAGCTTATTGCTCCGTCGCGACCTCGGTCATGGCGCTCAACGCATTGGGCATCCGCCGGCCCCAGTCGACGCAGTACCCCGACTTCCCGTTCTTCTCGCAGGAGGATTTCTTTCACGGCATCGATCCGCAGGTGGCCAACGCCGCGCGGGTCTCGCACGAGGGCATGACGCTCGACCAGCTCGGCACGGCGCTGAATGCCTTTCCGGTCGATGTCAGGAAATACCACGCCGCGGACCTGTCGCTCGGCCAGTTTCGCGACCTCGTGCGCGCGACCACGGGCCACAGCGACCGCTTCGTGCTGTTGAATTTCAGGCGGGTGGAAATCGGCGAGACGGGCGGCGGACACTGGTCGCCGCTCGCCGCTTACGACTCGGCGAGCGACAGCGCGTTGCTGCTCGACGTGGCGCGCTACAAATATCCGGCCGTCTGGGTGCCGCTCGCGCAGTTGTACGCGGGGGCGCTGGCGGTGGATAGCGTGAGCGGGCTTTCACGCGGCATCGTGATCATCGGCAAGCGGCCGAATTGATGTCTGCTTGCCGAGGCGGCCACGACATTCAGACGCGGGTCAATCTTCCTCGTTACGCCATTCGGTCAGTCCTTCGCGCGCATTCAATTCGATGAACGAAGGCAGCGCACGTAGCTTTCGAATATAGCGCGCAAGATTGGGCCAGCCGAGCGCGGGGCGCGGCATATTGCGGGTCCAGCGCATCAACATGACGGCCATGAAGTCGGCCGTGCTGAGCTTGTCGCCGATCAGATAATCATGGCTTTCGCCGAGATGGCTATCGAGCTTGTCCCACGCTGCGTCGAGCCGACGGCATGCGAGCGCGCGAACCGCTTCGGCGCCGGCAGGGTCGCCATCGGAGTCCGCATAAAACCAGTCGCGCATGGCGGGCAGAATCGTGTTGGCGAGATAGACCATCATTTCGAGCCACGCGGCGCGATCGACAGAATTCGGCTCGGGGGCGAGCGCGGTTTCGGGATGCCGCTCGGCCAGCAGCATCAGCAACGCGGCCGACTCGTGGCGCGGCGCGCCGTCGATCGTCAGCGTCGGCACCCGTCCCGCAGGATTGAGCCGCAGATACGCCGGGTCGTGCTGCTGACCCACGTCTATGTCGATCAACTGGGATTCGAACGAGATGCCCAGTTCTATCAGCATCCAGTGAACGGCCATGCTCGCCGCGCCGGGCGAATAGTAAAGCACGTAAGGTGTGGAATCGCTGTGCATAGTGGGTTGATGTCCGGTGTCGATCCGGCGGACAGTCTACCGCCGTTCCTGACAGATGCCCATGCGCAAACGCCGAAGGAACGCGCAGTCTCGTAGTGGCGCGCTCGCGTTTTCGCGACTAACATCCCTTCACTCATTTTTTGTCGACTGATAGAGGCGGCGACCCGCACGCGATTTTTCGCGCGATGCGCTCGCGCGAGCCCTGTGCGGGCACTCAGGCACGCGGTCATGTTTGCGGAGGTGAAGCAACGTATGTGCGCACTGGACCGTCGGACCTTGCTCAAGGGCGTGCTGGCCGCGCCATGGTTGAATGCGGCCCTGGCATTGCCGGCACACGCAAAGCCTCCACGAGCAAGTTCCAAAGACGCGACGACCACACCGACACTGCACCGCGTGCGGCCCGGCGACCCAGCGTGGCCTTCGACGAACGCCTGGCAGGACCTCGACCGGGCCGTAGGCGGCCGCTTGAGCCTGGTTGAATCGCCGCTGGCAACCTGCGCGGAATTTCCAACGAGCGCCGCGTGCCTCGACCTGTTCCGGCGTTTGAAAAATCCCTACTACATCGGCGATACGCCCGCGCTGACGCAGAGCGCCGGATGGCTCGACGCGTGGACATCCGCGCCGAGCGTGTATGTAGTGGCGGCGGCCAACGCGCAGGACGTCGCGAGGACGGTCGACTTCGCCAGGCGGCATCGTCTGCGGCTGGTGGTGAAGGGCGGCGGCCACAGCTATCAGGGCACATCCAACGCGCCCGACTCTCTGTTGATCTGGACCAGGTCCATGCGTGACATCGCGTTGCATGATGCTTTCGTGCCGGCGGGTTGCGAAGGACGAGTCGAGCCGGAAGCCGCGGTGACGGTCGGCGCCGGTTCTCTGTGGGGCCACGTCTACGACGCCGTGAGTACCCGAGGCGGCCGCTACGTGCAAGGCGGCGGCTGTCTGACGGTGGGCGTCGCCGGTCTCGTGCAGGGCGGCGGTTTCGGCAACTTTTCGAAGAAGTTCGGCACCGCCGCGGCCGGTCTTCTGGAAGCCGAAGTCGTGACCGCCGACGGCGTGGTGCGAATCGCCAACGCGTGCCGGCACCCGGACCTCTTCTGGGGCTTGAAGGGCGGCGGTGGCGGCAGTCTCGGCGTCGTCACGCGGCTGACGTTGCGCACGCACCCATTGCCCGACACCGTCGGCGTCGTGCGCGCGACGGTGAAGGCCTCGTCCGACGCGGCGTTCCGCGCATTGATCGGCGAGTTCATGGCCTTCTATGCCGATAACCTGATGAACGAACACTGGGGCGAAACGGTCGCCTTTCATGGCGACAATACGTTGGGCATTTCAATGCTGTACCAGGGACTGAGCCGCGATGAGGCGTCGCGCGTCTGGCAACCTTTTTTCGACTGGATCGCGAACCGTGAGCACGGCTGCGAGACGAGCCCGCCACAGATTCTTGCCGTGGCGGCGCGCCACTTCTGGGACGCCGCGTTCATCATGCAGCACCTGCCCGGCGTGCTCGTCGCGGACGACCGTCCGGGCGCGCCGGCGGACAATGTGTTCTGGGCGGATAACGTCGTCGAAGCGGGCCAGTATCTTTATGGCTACACCTCGACATGGCTGCCGGCTGCGTTGCTGAGTGCGGCGCAACGCGGCCGTCTCGCCGACACGCTATTCGCAGGCACGCGGCAGTGGACGGTCAACTTGCACTTCAACAAAGGGCTGGCGGGCGCACCGGACGACGCCTTGAACGCCACGCGCGATACGGCGATGAACCCGGCGGTACTCGACGCCTTCGCGCTCGCGATCATCGCGGCCGAGGGACCGCCGGCCTTTCCCGGCATCGAAGGGCACGAGCCGGACGAGCAGAAAGGGCGGCGTTACGCTGAGCGCATCAAGCAGGCCACGCGGACGCTGCGCGAAATCGTCGCTGTGCCGGGGGCGTACTTTTCCGAAAGCGATTTCTTCGAAGACGACTGGCAACAGGCGTACTGGGGCAGCAACTACGCGCGGCTGGCTGCCGTGAAGAACCGGTACGATCCCGATGGCCTGTTCTTCGTTCATCACGGTGTGAATTCAGAAGCGTGGAGCGCGGATGGATGGACGAAGGTGAAGAACGGGCCTGGCTGAGCCAGATAGCGACATGGCCGACCCAGCAGCGTGAGCCACTCACGGCTCACGCCACGCACGCTTGATTCCAACTACTTCACCCGCTTGACCACCGGCGTCTTCCACTTGCCATCCAGCAGCACGGGTTTCGGCCAGTAGAACCGCATGGTGATCATGAACGGTCCTTCCGGCGCCGGCAGCCAGTTGGCCTCCCTGGCCTTGCCCGGCGAATTCGCCTGGATGTAGATCGTCAAACCGCCATCGCGATCCTTCTTCAGTTGCGGCAGCATCGGCGAATTGATCAGATACCGATCGATCGGATTCTTCACGAGCAACTGACTCGGCAGCGCGTACATGGTCACCGACCAGAACGCATTCACAGGCGGCAACTGTCCTTTCGGAAAGCGCAGCACGTAGCGACGCTGGCTGCCGTCGAGCGGCTGTCCGGTCGAATCCTTGTCGAGCACCGGATATAGCGCTTCCTCACGCGAGTTCGCGCCGATTCCGACCTGGGTGCCGGTGGCGCGCGCCACGTAGTCGTTCTTCAGAGACTCGCGCGAGCCGAATAGCGTATCGGTCTTGCCGCCGAGCGACGCGCGCTTGTCGTCGATCGCCTTCTGGCCATCCTGCATGCCGGCCTGAAATGCCGCTTTCTGCTCCGGCGAGAGCGCGTTCGCATCGAACCGTTTGCCGGGCACCACGCCGATCTGCGCGAGGCGGTTGCGCAATCCGGCCTCGCTCGGATTGACCGGCGCGAACTGCAACACGAACGCGAGTTGATTGAAGAATTCGAGCGATGTCCGCGCGGCGGCCGGTGCGATCGGCTTGACCCACTGCACCGGCGGCGCGGTCGGTGCGGGCGTGCTGCCGGTGTATGCCGACAGCGTTTGCACCTTGTAGCCCGCCTGAATTTTCTTGACGTTATCGAGGTCGTCGGGATTGAACAGTTGCGTGCGTCCGACCACGTTCACGAGATCAGTCTCGGAGCGGATCACCTGAGTGATGCCGTTCGGTGTCTGGCCGTTCCAGCGCGGTCCCGCGATCAGGAATTTGCCGCCGTTGTTGCCCGTGGTGCGGCTGCCGATATACGCGAAGTTGAAGGTATAGAGGTCCATCAACTGGAACACGAAGTAGCGCTTCGCATCCATCGGCGGGACCGTGATGACCACGGGTTCCGCGCGCAGATCGAGGCCGGCGAACGAATAGGGCGTGTCGGAGTTGGGCGTGACGAAGGCGGTGTCGTCCGGCGTGAAGACACGCGAGATGTTCAGGATGGAATTGAACGGGCCTTTGTATTGCGGGTTGGTGGTGTCCACCGAAAACGCATACATGACAGCGTACGAATCGACCATCGGGGTGCCGTAGATATACGCGTCTTTGGCAATCGAGCGGATGTCGGCGCGGTTGGCGCTGATGGGTGCGACGGGGGCTTTGGAGAAGTCGTTGGTAGGCGGCGTATGGCAGGCGGTGAGGACGATGGCCAGTAGCGCGGCAGCGATGGTTCGTGTTCTGTGCATTGCGACCCTCGGGAATGAGCCGTGGACGACGGCAGCGTGATCGTTCGTTCATACCGCGCGTTCAAAACAGCGCGGCACGACAGGCGCAACAGGAAACCGGACTCGCGGTGCAAGCTTCTGCACGCCGCAGCTTGCCTAACGTCGGTGTTAGCTGTCAAGCAGCTTTCTGCAAAGCGGATGGTGGAGGGAACGGGATGCGCGAGAAGCTATGACGTCATGCGTGATCGCGCGTCAGCATGCGGGTGTCGGGCCAGCGGCGTGTTTATACCCAAGCCGCATTCTGCAAAACGATCCGATACCCATCCGGATCTTCGAACGTTTTGCCTTGACGGTCCCAGTAAGGATTCTCCGATTCGCACGCCGACACGCCGAGCGCTTCGAGCCGTTCGACGGCCGCGCTCCATGCATCGCGTTCGGGAAGATAGAGCACGAGAAGGTGCTCGGTGGTCGGCGCCCGTTCGACGGTCACGCCGTGCTGGTGCGTAAACTCGATGTGCCAGGGGCAGCCCCGTTGTCCGACGATGATGCCATCGAAGCCTTCGTGATTCTCGAAGCTCGCCAGCACTTCGAAGCCCAATCCCCGTGTATAGAAATCAGCGACCTTGTGCAGATCGTTAGTAGGACGGGCGACTCGGAGAACGGGCGGCTGCATGGGCAACTCCGCGGCACGTTGGAATGCCGTATAGCATAGCGCGCCAAAGCACGCCCGAGTGCCTCATGCGCTTCACGCGCTACGCGCCATCTCCCCGACGCCCGCGTTGAACTCTTCCCTGCGCGTACCTGCCGAGGCCGCCGTACGCGCCCGAACCGGGGTCTTGCGAACCCGCGTATCGCGCACCGCCGGACGTGCATCGACCAGATCCGCATACAACGCGAGATAGTTCTTGGTCGACGCATCCCAACCGAAATCGCGGCTCATCGCATTCCGCTGCAACACGTGCCACGACGACGGCTGCACGAACGCAGCCAATGCACGGCCGAGCGCGTGCATCACGTCGTCCGGACTTTCGCCGTCGAACAGGAAGCCCGTCGCTCGCTGTTCGCCGCGAGGATCGTGCGGCACATAGTCGACGATCGTATCGGCCAGGCCACCGACACGCGAGGCCACCGGAATCGTGCCATAGCGCATCGCATAGAGTTGGGTGAGTCCGCAGGGTTCGAAGCGGCTGCCATGCAGCAGAATGTCCGCACCCGCGTGCAGCATGTGCGCGCGCCGCTCGTCGTAGCCGATTTGCACGCCGACGCGTCCCGGCCATGCGGCCGCGACGTCGCGCAGCGCCTGTTCGAGACCGTGCTCGCCCTGGCCGAGAATCGCGAACTGCAGCCGCGGATGCCGTTCGAGCAGCGCCGGCAACGTATGCACGACGACATCGGCGAGCTTCTGTTCGGTCAGGCGGCTGCCGACGGCGACCAGCGGTGCGAACGGATCGCGCGTCAGACCGAAGGCCTGTTGCAGTTCGCGCTTGCAGGCCTGCTTGCCGGCGGTGTCGTCGACGGAATAGGGGCGCGCGATCTGGTTGTCGGTGGCCGGGTTCCAGGCGGCGGTATCGATGCCGTTGACGATGCCCGACAGCTTGCCGGCCTGCGCCTGCAACACGCCTTCCATGCCATGGCCGAAGTGTGGCGTCAGGATCTCGCGCGCGTAGCGTTGGCTCACCGTCGTGACGCGATCCGAATGGACGATGCCCGCTTTCATCATGCTCAGCGAACCATAGAACTCGATGCTGCGTTCATCGGAGAGCGCGGGCGCCAGCAATTCGGGCGGCACGCCGATCCAGCCGCCCATGGCAAGCGGATGATTGCCCTGGAACGCCAGGTTGTGAATCGTGAAGACGCTTTTCGCGGCGACGCCCGCGAGCCGCAGATAGAGCGGCGTCAATCCTGCATGCCAATCGTGCGCATGCACGATGTCGGGGCGCTTCACGTTGCGCACGCCGCGCGCCACTCGCGCGGCGGCCGCCGCGAGCGAGGCGAAGCGGGTGAGATTGTCGAGATAGTCGCGCCCTTGCGGATCGCGATAGAGGCCTTCGCGCGCGAACAGGTGATCCATCTGCAGAAGCAGCACCGGCACGCCGGTGTCGGGCATCTGGCCGCGCAGCAGCCGGGCGTCGCCGCCGGGCAGGCCGGTCATGCGCGCGACCGGCGCGACGTCGGCCGCGCGTTCGAGCGCGGCCGGATAAGCGGGCATCAGGATCGAGACATCGACGCCGGCATCGCGCAGAGCGGCGGCGTATGCGCTGACCATGTCGCCGAGGCCGCCGGATTTGGCGAGCGGCAGGGCTTCGGAAGCGACAAGAAGAACGTTAAGCGGCAAAGTGGCCCCCAAGGACGGGTTTTGTGCACTTGCACAGTGCGGTGGGATTCGCGGACGCGTCAGTTCAGCAAGGGGTGTGCCTGAGGTGCGTGGTTTCAGAAGGGCAGTGAGGAGGGTTTGTGTTGCAGTGCGGGTGAGCGATTGTTTGGCCTGGATGGCCTATTTTTTTGTCTTGACGCGTCGCTCCTGGAAAGCGTTTTTGCATCCGTGTGTAGATTTGACATTCCACGGTTAAGCATCGGATGCGTCGCTTGGCGTCGCTTCATCGTTGCACATCTTGACAATTCATCAGATGAATATCGGTTAGCCTTGTTGTTCTGTCTCGGGGCACACGTGGGTCTGGAAAGGTGACCAGGATGGCCATATCCATGAGGCCACTGGGCGAGGGTTTTGAACGGAAAGGCGGAATGAACAGCGACAAAAGACGGGCAAAGATTCTGGACGAGATCGCCGATCGCAGCGGCGAGAGACTTAAGAGCCAAGCCGGCTTGTCGCCCATATCCAACCGTGCCGCCTGGCGTGACCACGGAATGTGTCACGGCGAAACGCTCGTGCGTACCTGCCCCCGGACTTGATGAAACGGAGCCAAAGTGGACCCGCGACTGCTGGAGTACTACACGAGTGAACTGCTCTACATGCGTGAGCTGGCGGGCGAATTCGCACAGGCCCATCCCAAGATTGCCCGGCGCCTGGGCATGCAGGCGGGTGAGATTGGCGACCCATACGTCGAGCGGCTGATCGAATCGTTCTGTTTCATGTCCGCACGCATGCAGTTGCGGCTCGATGCTGAATTTCCCCGCCTCACGGAACGGCTGCTCGAAGTCGTCTATCCGAACTACGCTGCACCCACGCCATCCATGGCGGTTGCCCGACTGTTTCCGGGCAGTGACGAAGGCAATCTTGCCGAAGGTTTGCACATCGCACGCGGTGCGTCGTTCATCAGTGGTGTGCTCGATGGCGAGAATACGCCCTGCCAGTTCCGCAGCAGCCAGGACGTGACGCTGTATCCGCTTGAGATCACCGGCGCGCGGCTGACCGGCATCCCGCCAGACATTCCCTCGCTCGATCGTTACGTGCGCCACGGCGCCGAGGTTCGGGGCGCTCTACGGCTGCGCCTGCGCACCACGAATTCCATACCGATCGCCAGCCTCCAGGGACTGAACCGCCTGCCGGTTTATCTGGCGGGCGACGAGCGGACTGCGTCACACCTGTTCGAACTGCTGCACGCAGCTGGACTCGCATCGATCATCGGCGAGCCAGGACAGTTCGGCACGCCCGGCAGTGTCTTTCACGCGGTGAGCGACAAGGCGGTGGTCCATGAGGGGCTTGATGCCGGACAAGGGCTGTTGCCACTCGTTGCGCCGAAGTTTCACGGACACAACCTGCTGCACGAGTTTGCGGCATGCCCGTCGCGTTTCTACTTTTTTACACTGACCGGCCTCAATGCAGGCCTGCGCCAGGTGCGCGGATGCGAAGCGGAAATTGTCGTGTTGCTGGAGCGCTCACCCGGTGCGTTGGAGGAGCAGGTGGATGCCTCGCAATTTGCGCTGTTCTGCACGCCGGTCGTCAACCTGTTCAGGAACAGATCCGATCCGGTGGAAGTGCACGACACAGGCGCTGAATTCCACCTGGTGCCTGACCAACTCGCGCCGCAGGACTATGAAGTGTTCTCGGTCGCGACATTGTATGGTCAGGTCCGCGAGACATCGGAGCCACTTGAGTTCCGTCCGCTGTATCAGGCGCTGACTAACGACGAGGGCAATCACAGGCGGTTTTTTACGCTGCGTCGCGAGCGCCAGCAGACGTCAGACTCGTTGCGCCGTTACGGGACGCGCACGCCGTACATCGGTACGGAGGCTTTCGTTTCACTAGTGGACCAGGACGAGCGGCCCTATGAACAGCGCATGCGTTACCTCTCGATTGACGCGTGGCTAACCAACCGTGACCTGCCCAACCTGATCCCGTGCAACGGCGTTAGCGATCTCACGCTGGTGCAATCCTCACCGGTTCAGCACGTGGGCCTGATCCGCGCGCCCAGTGTCCCTCGCGCACCGTATGCAGAGCGTGAGGCGGCCTGGTCGCTGATCCGCCAACTGAACTTCAACTACCTCACGTTGGGAGCACAACCTGACGAGGCGTCGGGCGCGGGCCTGCGTGATCTGCTGCGACTGTTCCTCGCCGCGGACGACACGGCTTACCGGCAGCAGATCGGGAGTCTGGTGACAGTTGTGAGCCGGCCGGTGACACGCAAGCTTCCGCCGTCCAACGATCTCGTGTTCGGGCGCGGCATCGCGTGCACGCTGACCGTTGACGAGTCCGGTCTGGGTGGCGTCAGCCCCTATCTGTTCGGCCTGATCCTTGAACACTATCTGGCGCGACACGTATCGGGCCATTCGTTTACTCAGACCGAACTGCATTCGGTGCAGCGCGGCCGCGTCGCGGGGTGGCCGGTGCGCATGGGCACGCGTGGGGTGACCTGAACAATCGTGCAATTCAGGGATAGGCAGTGAGAAGCAGTGTCTTGATTTGGATCAAAATAATTAGGATGGCTACAAAAATGCAAGGATTGATGACAAGGCGCGTGATGATGTGCGGTAAGGGCGACGTGTCTGACGCAGCCTGTGGCGCGCCGGTCGCACGGCAAGGAAGCTGCATATGCTGAACTTTGTGACGCCACGTACGCTGACGGTCAGCGGGGCGGCGCTGCCGACGTTGCCCGATGGCGAGCCGGCATTGCAGCTACGCGCGATCGCTGGCGAAGAAGCCCTGTCGACAATCTACGAATACGAGCTGAGCCTCGTCACGCCGGTCGATCCGCTGCTGCCGGACAGCACGGCTGCCAGCTTCGACCTGAAGACGATGATTGGCAAGGAGCTGACTGTCACCATCCAGCTCGATGGCATGGGAACATTCGTGCCGGGCGTCGCCGGCGGCGGCGCTGCGAATCTCGGTGCCGGGATACGTGAGATTAGCGGCATTGTTACGGCGGCGAGTCTGGTGAGTCAGTTGAACCGCCAGTACCTCTACCGGTTGAAACTGCAGCCGTGGATCGTGCTTGCCGAGCGGCGCACCGATTACCGGATTTTCCAGAATAAGACGGTGGTCGAGATCATTGACGAGGTGCTCAAGGCGAATTATCTCTACGGCTATGTCAAGCGTCTGGGCGGCAAGTATTCGAAGCTGATCTATCAGGTCCAGTACGGTGAGTCGGACTTCGCCTTTATTCAGCGCCTGATGGCTGAACACGGCATCTACTGGTTTTACGAGCACTCCAGGGAGGTGCACCGGATGGTGCTCGTCGACAATCTTGGTGCGCACAAACCCGTGGAGAGCGTCGCGTATCAGACGCTGTGGTACTACCCACCGGGGCACAAGGTCGATCGCGAGCACGTCGAACACTTCGATACGACCGAAAGCATCCAGTCGGGCATCTGGACCACCGACGATTTCGACTTCACGCAGCCGGGTGCGAATCTGGCGGTGGAAAATGCGCTGCCGCGGGACACCTCGCATAACCAGCTGACGGTTTATGAGTGGCCGGGCGACTATGCCGACCCGATGCAGGGCGCACGGTTCGCACGGGTACGCATGGAAGAAATCCGCGCCCAAGGCGAGCGTGCTACGGGCAAGGGCCATCTGCGCAACGTGGTGTGCGGCACGACCTTTACGCTCGCGGGCTACCCCCAGGAGGCGGCGAACCGCGAATACCTCGTGATCCGCGCGAAGGTGATAGCGGAAGAATCCGGCGATCAAACCGGCGCGGGCCAATACAGCATCAACACGACGTTCGAGGTGCAGCCGGCGACCACGATGTTCCGCGCGCCGCGCACGGTGGACAAGCCGCGTACGACGGGTCCGCAGACGGCGATCGTGACAGGACCTCCCGGGCAGGAAATCTGGACTGACAAGTACGGCAGGGTGAAGCTCAAGTTTCACTGGGACCGTTCGCCCGTGAACGACCAGAACTCATCGTGCTGGGTGCGCGTGTCGTACCCGTGGGCGGGGAGCAGCTTCGGCGGAGTGAACATACCGCGCGTGGGTCAGGAAGTGATCGTCGATTTCGAGAATGGCGATCCTGACCGGCCGATCGTGACGGGGCGGGTTTTTAATGCGGCTTCCATGCCGCCGTGGACGCTGCCGGGCAGTGCGACGCAAAGCGGGATCATCAGCCGCTCGATGAAGGGTGGCAAATCGAATTACAGCGGTATTCGCTTTGACGATACGCAGGGTTCGGAAGAGTTCATGTTGCAGGCCGAGAAGGACATGAACAGCACCATCAAGAATAACGAGACGCATGTGGTCGGTGCGGACCGGACGAAGATCGTCAAGGGACAGGAAGTGACAACCGTGAAGGGCAACCGGACACAGACCGTCAACGGACAGCACACGGAGACCATCAAGCATGACATCTCTCAGACCTCGACGGAGGGGAATATCAGCGTGACGTCTGAGAAAGGCACGGTGACGATCTCCGCGAAAACGCAGATCAAACTGGTTGTCGAGGGGACGACCGTCGTGCTGACCCCGGAGCTGCTCAGTCTGATCGCAAAGACGATCGACAGCAAATCCACGGGCGAGACGAATATGAAAGGCAGCAAGATAAATCTTAACTGCTAACTTCCAACCCGCCTCCCGAACAGACGATGACAGTGCAATACGCGATGGATGAAGGCAGCATCACCCTGCCTGCTGGCTACACCGACCGAACGGTCAATATCTTTGTACAGGAACCGCTGACGGACGGTCTTTCCAATCTTCAGGTGGCGCGTGACACCGCCCGGCACGATGAAACCCTTGATGAATATGTCGACCGCCAGATCGGCTTGCTGAAACGGAAGATCAAGGGCTTGTCTATCAAGTCGCGCGAGACAGTCGTGCTTGCCGGTTGCGAGGCAGACGGCATCGAGATTGAGACCCGTTACAACAGCAATGGCAAGTCTGTTTATCAGCGGCAATGCGCGATTCTCCTCGCCAATGGCAAGGCGCTTATCTTCACCGCGACCAACACGGTTCCCTTCACTTCAGCACAGTTAGCGATCTGGCGGCGAATGATCGATACGTTCATACCGGCCTGATCGACTGTCGATGCCGTTCAGCAGGTCAATCCTGTGTCGCGCCGCGCAGGGCGCCCCGTTTTCGGAACCCGGGTCAAGAGGAGGAGCATGTTTGAAGCAGCACGTGTTGGAGACGAGATACAGCACACGTCAGCCCTGGCTGGCTTCCTGATCGGCGCGATCCTTGGGGCAGCGCTGATTTTTGCCGTGGCAATGCTGACGTTCGCGTGCCCATTTCTTGTCGGCTTTATTGCGGGCTTTCTGGCTAGCATGATTGCCGAACAGATTGTTGATATCGCCACCAGAATAGGAAGCATGTTCGCCAGTACAACTGGCACGATTGCAGCGGGTTCGCCCAATGTGTTCGTCAACGGGCGCGCGGCCGTTCCCGCCCAGATAGGCGTCGCCATGTGCGGCCAGGATACGTCGCACGAACCGGTGGCCTGCGGTGCCAGCACCGTCTTTATCAATCAGCACGTTGCGGCGCGTAAAGGCGACGAGATTCAATGCGGCGCGACGATTGCAAAGGGATCGAAGAGCGTATTTTTTGGCAGCGACAAGGCTTGTGAAATAGCCGTTGCCAGCGAAATACCGCCGTGGGCAGTCAATCTGAAAAACGGCCTGTTCATGGTTGCGGGCGTTGCAGGCGGGCTGGCTGGTGCGCTGAAGAACGGCATGAAGGCAACGGCGCCATGCGCTTTGAAATTCATCGCCGGCCAGGTGGCGGGAATCTACGTTGGCTCAAAAGTCATGGAGGGGCTGTCCGGGTTGTTTGGTCACCCGGTTCACGTCCCGACCGGCCAGAAAATTCTCACCAACGAACTGGATTTCAGCATGCCAGGTCTGCTGCCGCTCTTCGGTTCGCGCTCGTATTCCAGCGCGATTGACACGGGTGGCATGCTGGGCCGTGGCTGGCAGCATAACTGGGACATTCACCTGAAACGCAGTAGCCGTGGTCTCGAATACGTGGGATTTCAGGGGCGTGAAGTCGGCTTTGACGATCTCCCGACCGGTCAGTACCAATACAACCCGTTTGAGCAACTCTATCTGTCTCATGCGCTGGATGGCCGCTATATCCTGAACGGCCTGGACGATAACTTTTTACGGATTCAGCGCGGAACCGCTGAAAGGGCGCCACGTGCTGGAGCGCATCGAGGACAAGTTCGGACACTTTATCGAATTCCGTCGCGATGAACACGGCGTGCTCGTCGAAGTGCGCAGCGACGCGGATGTCATTCTTGAATTGCAGCATCACGACGGCCGTCTGACGGGTGTCGACCGGATCGACGGTGCGAGGCGCAATCTCGTGCGTTACGGCTATGACGGCAATGGGCAGTTGATCCGCGTGCGTGGCCGGACCGACGAACTGGTGCGTCAGTTCGCGTATACCGACGGATTGATGACCCGGCACGTGAACGCGCTCGGCTTCACCTGTGATTATCGCTATGCGCAGTACGGCGACGGGTGGCGGGTGGTTGAACACAGTACCGGTTCCGGCGAGCAGTACGCCTTTACCTATGACATCGAGTCAGGGCAGGCGCGCGTTAGCAGCGAAGACCAGGGTACGCAGGTTTGGAGGTACGACGCGGATCATCTGGTGACGCAATGGACCGACTATCTAGGCGCGCGTTATCAGTTCGAGTATGACGGGCACCAGCAACTGGTGCGCGTCGAATCTCCCGATGAGCGTGTGCAGCGCCTGGGTTACGACGCACTGGGTCGCGTAACCGACGCCGTGGACGCCACGGGACGGGTCTGGCAAAGCACGTATCACTTGAAAACGCTGCGATTGGCGAGCGACACGCTGCCTGATGGCAGCGTCTGGCAATGGAAGCATACGGAACAGGGCTTACCCGTTGAGCGGATCGATGCCTTGGGGCAGATCGCGCGGTTCGAACACGACCGGCACGGGCTGCTCACGTGTTACACCGACGAACGCGGCGGCACGAGCAGGTTCACCTACGACGAGCGCTACGGTTTGCTCCTGAGCCGCACGGACTGCTCCGGTTCGACCACGCGCTACGCGTGGAATGACGAGGGTGAGCTGGTTCGCCAGACCGATGCACTCGGCCAGGTGACTCAACTGCTACGGAACGCGGGCGGAGCCGTCGGAACCGTCGTTCATGCCGACGGCACCCGTGAGACTTTCGAGTACAACGCGCTCGGGCAGATCAGCCGGCACAGTAATGCTTTGGGGCACGTGTCCCGGTGGGACTACAGCCCGCGCGGGCAACCAGACCGTTTTACGGACCGGTTGGGGCGCAGCCTTGAATATTGCTACGATCCGCACGGGCAATTGGTCAGGCTGACCAACGCGAACGGGGCGAGTTACAGCTTCGCTTACGACGCCATGGGGCGCATGACCCATGAAGTCCGGCTGAACGGCGTGCGGCGCGAATTGCACTACAACCTGAATGGCGAAGCGATCGCACAGACGATGACCGGCCGACAGGGCGAATCGGAGTCGATCGGCCTCGAGCGGGATGCCGCCGGGCGACTGGTGTCCAAACACAGCCGATGTTCGGTCACCCGCTACAGCCATGACCTGCTCGATCGCGTGACGGCCGTTCACAGGCAGCCGGGTGCCGCCGGCATGGCGCTGGGTATCCTCGCCAGCGAGCTGACCTTTGAGTACGATGCGCTAGGCCGGTTGGTGGCGGAAACCGCGGACGGCCAGCGTTCGGAGTCGCGCCATGACGCGCTCGGCAACGTGACCGAACGCCATCTTCCGCTGGGCCAGAGAATCTCGACGCTGCACTATGGCTCGGGGCATGTCCACCAGATCAGTCTGGACGGCGAAACGCTCAGCGATATCGAACGCGATGCGCTGCACCGCGAAGTGCAACGCACGCAGGGGCCTCGCGTATGCCGGACGGCTTACGATCCGCGCGGGCGGACAGTGTCGCGGCTGAGCGAGCGGTCCGGACGGCAGGGCATGATGGGCAGCGAGCCGCTCGGGTCGGCCTATGAGTACGATCTCGCCGGCAACCTGCATCAGGTGACCCGACATGGCGGCGGGCGGCATGGGCGCAGCGTCGTGAATTACGCATACGACGTGATGGGGCGGATGACGGGTTGTCACGACGAGGAGGGGCTACACGAAAGTTACATCTACGACGCCGCGGACAACCTGATTGACGCGACGCGCGACCGGACGGCCAGCCGGATTCTGGACGATCTGCTGAACCGTTTCCGGGGGACCGGCTACAGTTACGACGGCTTTGGCCAGCTCACGCGCCGGGTGCAGGACGGCATGGTCCAGGACTTCGTCTACGACGACGAGGGGCGAATGGTTCGCGCTTCGGGTCAGGGTCGGCATGGCGGGCACAGTACGGTCTATCACTACGACGCGGTCGGGCGGCGAACGGCCAAGGTCACGCGCCGCATGGCAGCGGAGGGCAGCCCGCTCACCGACGAGACGCGCTTTGTGTGGGAAGGCATGCGTATGGTGCAGGTGCTGCGCGATGAGACGGTGCGCACCTATGTCTACTCACCGGATTCGCCCTACCGGCCGATGGCGCGGGTGGATCAGCCTGTCGTCAGCGTTGACGCAAAGTGTCGTGCCGGTGGTCGGCGCATGGTCTGGCATCACCATGCGCATGACAACGGTCAGGTGTACGACGTCACCAGCGCGAGCGGCGATGTGGTGTGGGAGCCCCGCTTCTCTGGCTTTGGGGAATTCAGAGGGGCTGAGTGGCGCGATGACAGGGTCTTCGATGAGCCGCTACGGTTCGCCGGCCAGTATGCTGACGAGGAGACCGGGCTGCATTACAACACGTTCCGGTACTATGATCCGGGAACGGGGCGGTTTGTCAGTCAGGATCCGATTGGGCTTGCGGGGGGATTGAATCTTTATCAATATGCGCCTAATCCCATATCCTGGATTGATCCATTGGGGTTAGCCGGCAATCCAGCTACGGCTACTCACATTACGTACCAAGGCATTGATGCCAAAACTGGAAGGCCATACGTTGGCTATGCAAGCATGCAGGGGAATCAAACGGGACAGGACGTTTTGAAATATCGATATGGAAATGACTTCAGTCGCTTTGGTGGGCAGGCCCCTGATATCCTGTATGAAGGGAATGGCCAAGCAGGAAAAGACGTGGCGAGAGGCCTTGAGCAGCGGACGTTCGAAAATCTTGGTGGCCTTGAGGGTACAGCCAATAAGCAAAATCCTGTGGGAAAGGGCAATGCTCGGAGAATGGAGTATTTAAAAGCTGCAGACGAGCATTTGAATAAAACATCAGGGAAAACTGGTGGCGCTGGGTGTTGACCTCCACTAAAACTATCTTATTGAAAAATGGCAAAACGAATTCTTTGGGTCCCTGGTGATCTGGTTAGTCTTAAGCTGAGGGATGATCTTTACACGATAGGGAAAATGTTAGCCAGCCCAGCGATGCAGTTTTATGACATCCGCAGTCCAGATGGGTGCTGGAAAGATGTTGACTTAAACTTGGTTGCACCACTTTTCCGTGTATTCGTTGGGAATGTTATTCTTAAGAATTTAGTGAAATCTAAAATTAGAGATGAGTCAATTATTGCGGGGGGCGATTTATCAGATAGTCTATGGATAAAGCCATACACCTTGACTATGGATGGCCATCACTACAAAGGAGATCGATATTCTTTCCCGTTTCTGGGAGGGAAGTTAATTGATTTAGGTAAGCGTGGCGACATAGGTGTCACCTTAGCTCCTGTAATTAGAGAAGACTTGGAATTGCCAAACGATCGCGAGTTGATCGAAAAATACGAGCTGACAAATATGTGGGGAGAAGACGATTTATGCGATCGACTATGTAGATATTTCGATTGTGGAATTAATCGTGATGATCTTAAGTTCGAAATCTTTCCTGGCCTTTGGAATGACCGGGAAATGCTTCGACCACTGACACGACGCCTGCCTGTTCCACTGCGATAAGAAAGCGGGCTCTCGTACAACACGTTCCGCTATTACGATCCGCACGGCGGACGGTTTGTCAGCGGCGATCCGATTGGGCTGGCTGGCGGGTTCAATCTGTATCAGTATGCGCCGAACCCCTTGCGATGGATCGATCCGCTTGGGCCCGATAGCATTACTGTTGGTCGCTGGATGGGGCCATCCGAGTATCAACAGATGAGCGACGCCGGATTTTGTTGTGGAAAGCTCAACTGGGACAACGCATGTGGCTGTTCCTGCTGATGTAAATGCCTTTGGTCGGCAAGCACAAAATGGTGCTATGTACGTTGAGTTCCAGAGAAATCTGTAGTGCCAACTGGCGAAGGATGGGGAAAAATCGTTGGGCCAAACTCGCTGGAAGGTCGCTTGGCAGCCAAGAAAGGCTTACCCGTTCCAGAAATGCCAGCAGCGGAAAATATCAATGTGAAGGCAACAAAGGTTAATGGAGTAATAAAATCAGCCTGCTAGATGAATTTATTTCTTGGATGACGGGTGAGTATGGATATAGCTATGTCATGCATACCCATGAATTGTCATCCAGCGTTGTTGTTGATTTTGAAACCGATGATGTTATTGGTAGATTTACTGTTTGGGATGATTTTAGTTCGATGTCTGAGGTAATTGATGTGAAAACGGGGGGATTTAGAATAAATGAAAGGTGTGAATTCTCCAGTCTCGATGATTTAGAGAGAATCTTTGTTAATTTTACGTCTTTCTTGCGTTAGCACTCACACATAACAGAGGAAACGAGGGCCGCGAGTTGTGAGCGCGGCCCTTGTTCCTCTACTCGGCGGTAATGGTCAGCCGTCCATGTTCGACAGCGATCTTCACGCGCTGCCCTGCTTCAAATCCGGCGTGCTCGATCCATCGTCTGGCGAGCTTCGTCCACGGATAAAGCGATGGGATGGTGGGACTTCTCCAGTTGCGCCGGTGGCGCCGCGACTGCTGGATTGCCGCGTCGTACTTGGCGCACATCGTGATGCGGATGATGGAGGGCGCCGGTATTCACAAGACAGGCTCGTGTCGCCTGGTGCTGCACACCATGGCCACGCACATGCTGGACAACGGAACCGATACGCGGCTCATTCAGGCAATGCTGGGGCATACGTTGCAGCCAAGCACACAGAACTACACGGTGGCGTCGGTGGAGTAGCTCCAACGGGTCCACGCGGTAACACACCCGGCGCGGGTCGATGGCGTGATGCATGAGCCGGAGATTGAGGACGACGCCGAAGTGGCCCCGGTACGGTTTCGCTGTTAGCGGCTATCGACGCTGAAGCGGCTGAGGACGCGTCAGAAAAAAGTGAGTGACGAAAAAGGCACTAGCAAGGGACTGAGTGGCACGATGACAGGCTCTTCGATGAGCCGGTATTCTGACGAGAAGACCGGGCTGCATTACAACACGTTCCGGTACTATGATCCGGGAACGGGGCGGTTTGTCAGTCAGGATCCGATTGGGCTTGCGGGGAGATTGAATCTTTATCGGTATGCGCCTAATCCGATCAGCTGGATTGATCGTTGGGGATTAACTCCAGATGGTTATACATTCGATCTTCCTGGCAATCCTTTGGATTTAATAACCGGTGGATGGGAGGACGTAACTCACGCGGCCAAGAGGGCAAATACAAGCATGCTTGACATTCGGAATCCGGAAACCGGGCAGTTGATTGAGTTTCAACCGGGAAAAGCCAGTGAAAAGGTTGGGGGGTTGTGGATCATTACCATGTCCACAATCCGAATGCTACGAGCAAAGGCGATCACTATTTAAACAATGAGGGTAAGCCTGTTCCAAAAGGATCAGATGCCTCGCACATCAAACCGAATCAGCCTGGATATGAGGCGGGTAGGGCTGGAAACACAGGAGGGTGCTAGATGAGATTGGTAGATTATTTCAAGAAAAAATCATTGCATGATTCAAACATTGATTCGGTCGAGCTGAAGAGTGATTGTTTGATTCTAATATTTTCTGCGTTTGATGAAGATTCAGATGACGAAATACGCATTGATGTCACTTTCTTTGGGGCAAAAGGAGATGCTTGTCATGCGATGAAGAAGTGGTTTGATCTGAATGAGAACGTTGGAGTTCTGATTATGACTTGTAAAGAAACGGTTGACGGGTACGAAACAGAAATTATGATGGAGAGCTTTAACTATGCAACTGAAGTAAAAGATTTCATGAAAATTTCAGTCAGCTCTCAATCAGCGGATGTGTCGTTACTACATCGTTGATCCGCTGTTTGGCCCCGCTAGGGAAATTCGGTACCAAAAGCGCAAAGAAGAAATGCGAGTATTTTGCTAAAAGGGGATGCAGGCCGAAGGAACTGCGTGTCTTTGCTGATATAAACAACGAACGACCTTTCGATGAGGATGCGTTGGACTTACACAGACCGCTGGCGTTACCGATTTTTCGGGTCATATTCTTTCGATTAAAGAGGGTGAATATTTATATCTGTACATGGATTGTAGTGATGGAGATTATGTCTCTTCTGAGGGGTGCGTCGTTCGAAATCCGTATCCGAAGATGCATTATATGTGGTGTTGCAAATTTGTCGGGTGAGATTGAACACGTGTCTAAGTATGAGAAACTGTTCTCTGATTCAGAAAAATCAAGTTTTAAACGAAGTCAAGGTTAGCTTGAATTTTTAATGAATGGCCACTTGTGCGGCCGGTCAGCCGTCCATGTTCGACGTTGATCTTGACGCGCTGATCGGAGTGAAATCTGCGTGCTAGATCCAAGTCCTGAGAGCTTGATGCAGGGGTAAAACGGCGGATCAGATTATGCGTATGCGCCAAATCCGGTTTCGTGGATTGATCCGGGGGGGGTGCCCCTATGTGATTCGTCAAGCGGTAGGGGCGGATTTTGGTTGGTAGAGGGTGCCGTCGCGCCGCATGGCGAACAGCACGTCGCAGCGTCGTCGAGCGAGAGCGATGAGCGCCTGATTGTGGCGCTTGCCCTGCTGGACCTTGCGCGCGTAATAGTCCCTTGAGATCGGGTCTCGCAGGGCAGCAAAGGCCGAGAGGAAGAGCGCTCTCTTGAGTACCTTGTTGCCCCGTCTGGACGGGTGTTCGCCACGGATGGACGAGCCCGAGCGTCGGGTCACCGGGGCGAGGCCGGCGTAGGCGGCGAGATGCGCAGCCGATGCGAAGGCTTTGTGAGCGACTTCAGTGAGGAGTCTGGCGGCGGTCCTGACGCCGACTCCCGGCATGCTGGTCAGGACCGGCCAAAGAGGGTGTGCGTGCACCAGACGTTCAACTTCGCTGGCAACCTCCTGGCGTTGCTTGCGCAAGGATGCGAGTTGCTGGGCAAGACGCGGCATGACGATGGTTGCGGCCTGAGTACCGGGCACGATCACAGCCTGTTCGCTGAGCGCCTGGACGATGTCTGCAGCCAGGCTCTTGCCCATGCGAGGTGCGAGTTTGGTGAGGCGGTTGGCGAGTGTTTTCTCGCTGGCTGAGGCGAGCTCGGCGGGTGACGGGTATCGCTCAAGCAGATCGAGCACGGCCGGATGGTTGAGGCTCGGCCCCAGGACCCTTTCCAGCGCCGGATGAATCTGGGTGAGCAGACCTCGAATGCGGTTGCTGGTCTGCGTGATCTGGGCCGCCAGATCGTCGTCGAAGCCGCACAGCATGGTGAGTTCGGCGAGTGGTTCGTCGGCCAGCCGAAGTGAGCGCAGCGTATGCGGCATTGAGCGCGCGGCTTCAGCAATGATGGCGGCATCGCGAGCATCAGTCTTGGCTTCACCGGCGTGCAGGTCGGCGATGCGGCGCATAGCCAGACCCGGTAGATATGCGACCAGAACACCTTCATCACGGGCGACTGCCACGGGCAACGCGCCGATGGTGGCAGGTTGATCGACGACGAACAGGAGCTGGCCGTGCGTCTTGAGTTCGGTAATGAGGGCGCGCAGCTTGGCCTCATCGTTGGGCAGCGCCTTGTTGTAAAGGCGCTTTCCGCGCCGATCGAGGGCGACGGCGTGATGGTGGCCTTTGCCGACATCGACGCCGACGAATGCATCGACAGAGCTATGTTGTTGGTTTTCTTGCATCGAAGGCTTTGCAGGTTGAACGGTTTGGCCTGCAACATCGGTGGCAAGTCTCGGCATCCACGTTACGGACGGCCTCAAGATATCCTGGCCGAGCCCCTATTAGCGATCACCAGCCACCCACCAGGCCTGGTGACAACACCCCCCGGATCATGACTGCGACTGGGGGCGAGAATCATGCCGGGCCTAGCTGGCCAAATCCCCGATTGTCGAGGAATGAAGATAGTAACGGGGACGTGCGAAGGAGTAAGCGCGAAGGAGGCTGGTAGGGGATTAGATGCCGGTGCAAAAAAGGTTACGGTCTCGTCCCGATCGGAAGCAGAAAACTGTTCATGGATCGTTATCTTGAGCACGGTTACAAATACATGACTGGGGAAAGTGGTCCATCTACGAAAAATATGATGGATTATCTAACTGGAAACCCAACAAAAAATGGAACGTACCATTGGGACACTACGATGGACCCGAAAAATCCAGGGCGAGTTATGGGGCACAGCCTTGATAACCCATACGGAGCCCTACCGCATTTGCAAGTTCATCAATTGGATGGCGATGTAATCCACATTTTCTTTCCTTGGGGCGTTGATGGACACTAATTCATCAAATTTCAAGGGTCTTTTGCAAGGGCGTATCTTGGTGAAAGAAATTACATCGGATAGTTTTACGGAGCGAACATGGATTGAGCTGAAGCTGGCCGAAAGCGATAGGCAAGCCTATCCATTGCGAGTTCGGCCTTATGCAATGCTTAAAGGGTCTAAATTTCAGCCGTCCTGTTTGCCTGAAAGGGCTGCTTTCCGATTGCGATATGCGACTTTTCTAAGGGAAGATATTGATAACGGGCTTGATCCAAATTTCGACAAGGTTGGAGATTATATTGACATTCCATCCACATCTGATTTGGATGGTTTTTTAACTAAAGAAGGGCTGAGTGTAGAGGATTTTGTCGATTCTGGATTGACGGATTATCCGATGTAATGTGATGACAAAAAGGGCCGCTTACTTATGCGGCCCTTTGTTCATCTACTCAGCGCTAATGGTCAGCCGCCCGTGTTCAACGGTGATCCTGGCGCGGCCCTTTGTTTCCGCGTCCGTTGATTTGCACACGTCATACGCTGCGCAACTGGTCGCTCTGCGCCTTGAGTTCAATGGTCCGTTCCGCGCGTTCGCGCGCTCTCGTGTGATTCGCAGCCATCGGCGTGGATTGAGGTTTTTGATGATTTCAGTCTAAATTTCGATATTTCCGCGGAGGAAGTCAATGCAAGAAATTTTTCGGAAGAGGCGCATTTTTTAATCCCACCTATGCTTCACGCGACTTTGGTCGGCATGTCGGAAAAATTAAATGGCTTATACTCGCAGTTGATCATTTCTATACTCCTGAAGAATCGTATATTTAAAATATCGAATTCGAAGGTAAATCATATCGTGAAGCTGGTATCTTCTGCAAGGGTGAAGTTGAGTATTTTGAGTAATCCGGAGTTCGCAGGAGTCTGGCGGATAGAATAATATACACTAATCCACAACTTGTTCGGCGTGTGAATTTTTACATATCAGGATATTTTAAAAAGAGGGGTGCCATGGAACTCTGATCGCAAGCGAGCGGTTATTGAAAAGGAAGGAATGGACTGGTGGGTTGATGGCATCAAAATTCCTGCAACGAGGAAGCAGACGCGGTTGCACTGAAAATTAAATTGATGCGCGACCAAGGGTGGATGTGCGACAAAGGGCTCCTGATTAGACTGAAGCGAATGTATGGTGCTGCAAACGCCAAAGCCACCGCGCACGGAACCGAAGGATGACGACAAGCGCAAACGGCACGGGTCGTTATCCCGTGCCGTATTTGAATGACTAAAGAGCCCACTATCCAGCTAATCAGTCTGTGAAGACTCAATCACGAGCCTACACAACCTGCCCCAACTACAACTCAATTCACCGACGCATGCGTCTGCTCGACCGGCCGCGCCTGCGTCACCGCGCTCACCGCCGCGAAGACGATGATATTCACCGCCAACGCCAGGAAGCCGATGTTGATGTCCTTCAACGCATCGGGCAGGAACGGCATCAACTGACCGATGCTCAAGTGCATGGTGGTCGTCACGGCCACCACGGCAACGCCGGCCAGAATCCCCCAAAACGCGCCTTGCTTGGTCGCGCGGTTATGCGGACGCAGACTGCAGATCACCGCCGGAAAAAGCTGGGTCACGAAGCTATAACCCATCAGCAGCAACGCAACGATCGTTTCGCCGCCTTGCAGCGTGAAACCGACCGCGACAAGCGCCACGACCGGCACGAGGAATCGCGCGAGCTTCGCCACCGTGGCATCCGATGCCTTGCGGCTCACCATGCCGCGATACACGTCGTTGGCGAGCAGCGTCGACGCGGACGTCAGGATCATCGAGCCCGGCACGAGCGCGGTCAGAATGCCGGCCGCGCCGATCACGCCGACAAACCACGGGTCGAAGGTCTGCAACGACAGGCGGAACAGCGACAGGTCGATGTCGCCGCCCTTCAGACCTGGCACCTTCAGCGTCGCCGCAAAGCCCACGAAGAACACGAACAGCAGAATCAGCTGATACAGCGGCAGCACCATCGCGTTGCGACGGAAAATGCGTTCGTCTTTCGCGGTGAAAATCGAACCGAAGGTATGCGGCCACATGAAGAAGCCCAGCGCCGTCAGCAGCACGGTCGACTGGAACCAGGTCACGCTCGAGCCCTTGGCCGGGAAGGTCAGGAAGCCGGGGCGCGCGGCGTCGATCGCGCGGAACATGTCGCTGAAGCCGCCGTAGTAGTGCAGCGGGAGATAGATGCCGAGGAACAGCACGATTGCGAGAATCAGCAGATCCTTCACCACCGAATTCCACGCCGAGCCGCGCACACCGGAGACGATCACGTAGGCCGTCACGACACAGGCGCCGATCCACACGGCCGCCGTCGACGAAATCGCGCCGTACGAGGCCGTTGCGACGATAATGCCGAGCCCCTTTAGTTGCAGCACGAGGTAGGGAATCAGCGCGGCCACGCCGACCAGCGCGACAAGCGTCCCGAGCGCCGGGCTTTCATACTTGCGCGCGAAGAAGTGCGGCTGTGAGACGAGGCGGTGATTCTTCGCGTAACGCCAGATTGGCGGCAGCATCCAGTACGAGAGGATGTACGCAAGCGTGCCGTACGCCAGGATGTAATAGACCGGCGCGCCCTTGCCATAAGCAAAGCCGCTGCCGCCGAGGAAGGTGAAGGTCGTGTAGATTTCACCGGCCATCAACAGGAACACGAAGGCGGTGCCGAAGCTGCGGCCGCCCACGGTCCATTGTTCGAGACTCATGTCGTGGCCGCGCTTGGCGCGCACGCCCAGGTAGAGCGCAAACAGCGTAATCGCAGCAATGATGATGAGTGCGCTCATGAACTAGCCTCCTCGCCATCGGCGGCGAGCTGACGGTTGGACGGATCCAGACGGTAGACGATCGCCATGATGATCGAACTGAGCACGACCCACATGACGATCCAGGCCAGCACGAACGGCATGCCGAGCATCAGCGGCTCGACACGATTCACAAACGGAACACCGAGCAGAATGCCGATGAACGGCAGCGCGGCAAGTACACGAAGCAACATGGGGGCAACTCCTCGAACCGGTAAGTACGTCTCGTTGAAAGTGCGGCTTCGCTGGGGACTGTATGCCGGATGCTTTGGTCCCGTAAAGCAGGTCAAAAAAGTGTAGGCTTTCTGAAAGTTGCGGACGCATCTTTATGGGGTCGGTTGCTGCGCTGCAAGACGGGCTGCATAGTGAGGCGCGCCGCGGCACGCGCGCTGGCGGCTGGCTTTTTTACGGTTTCCCTGGCGCGCCGCGATATCATCTCGCCACGCAGCGCGAGCATCATCTGGAGCGCCGGAGAGAGAGTCCGGTTTCATCAACATGGCGCGGCATGCCGGGTGCGCAGTGGAGCCACCCGAGCCGCCGCTCGACACGGAACGCATATGGTCGAAAGTCTGATCTCGGACATTCTGTTTGGCTTTACCGGGTTGATCAGCATCATCAATCCAATCGGCATTGCTTTCGTCTTCCTGGACCGGACTGCTTCGTTGACCACGGAGGAGCGCACCGCGCTCGCCCGCAAAATCGCCATCAACGTGATGTGCGTGCTGCTGGTGGCGTTTTTCATCGGCACGCCGATCCTGCATTTCTTCGGCATCTCCATGCAGGCGCTGCGCATCGGCGGCGGGCTCGCCGTCGCGGTGGGCGGCTGGCAGATGCTCAATGCGCCCGACACGCAGCCGGCCGAGCAGCCGGCGGTCAAGCGGGTGGACGCGGACAATGCGATGTCGAAGGCGTTTTTCCCATTCACCATTCCGCTGACCACGGGGCCGGGCTCGATCGCCACGGCTGTCGCGCTGACCGCGAACCGCACGCATAAGCTCTCCGAATTTGTGATTTCGAGCATCGCGTCGGTGGTGATCTCGCTGGCGGTGGCCGTGACGGTTTATCTGATCTATAGCCGCGCGGTGGTGTTCGCGAAGTACCTTGGCGTGGAGGGCACCAAGGTCGCGATGCGTGTATCTTCCTTTCTGCTGCTGTGCATCGGCGTGCAGATCATGCTGACCGGCTTCTCCGAATTCCTGATTCCGATCGCGACGATGCAGCCGGTAGTGAAGTAGACGTGTACCCGGCGGCACACCGCGCCGGGGCGCTAAAGCGCCAACTCTGGTCGACCGCAGCAAGTGCATGGGACCAGAGTAAGGCGCTAAAGCGCCAACTCTGGTCGACAGGAGAAAAGCTCATGTGCCGCTGGCTCGCTTATACAGG
The DNA here is from genome assembly GCF_050281145.1 of Paraburkholderia sp. NPDC080076. Taxonomy (NCBI): domain Bacteria; kingdom Pseudomonadati; phylum Pseudomonadota; class Betaproteobacteria; order Burkholderiales; family Burkholderiaceae; genus Paraburkholderia; species Paraburkholderia sp. NPDC080076. The sequence goes on from NZ_JBNNWQ010000001.1 coordinate 1,369,917, forward strand.
CAACCCGATTCAGCTCGAAACGGTGCTGTTCAACGCCAAACACTCCCTGATCGACCAGAGCCTGCATTCGCGGCTCGGCCAGACCACGACCAACGGCGATGGCTTCGGCATCGGCTGGTACGGCCAGCCGACCGATATTCCGTTTCGCTACCGCTGCATTCAACCGGCGTGGAGCGACCGCAATTTGCGCGAAGCGGCGCGGGCGATCCGCGCGCCGCTGTTCGTCGCGCACATACGCGCGGCGACGGATACGCCGTCGCAGGAAACCAACTGTCATCCGTTCCGCCATGGCCGCTGGCTCTTCGCGCATAACGGCCTGATACGCAACTATCCGGCCGTGCGCCGCGATCTGATGGTGGCGATCGACCCCGATCTGTTTCCGTCCATTGAAGGCTCGACCGATTCCGAGGTGATGTTTTTCCTCGCGCTGACCTTCGGCCTGGAAGTGGCGCCGGTCACCGCACTCGAGCGGATGGTGGCCTTCGTCGAGGACACCGGCCGCAAGCATGGCGTGGACGAACCGCTGAACATGACCGTGTGCGCCACCGACGGCGAGCAGATCGTCGCAGTGCGCTATTCGAGCGAAGGGCAGTCGCGCTCGCTCTTTCACAGCAGCTCGTTTCAGCAACTGCACGCGTTGTATCCCGACGATCCACGCATCGAGGCGGCCGGCGCGAATGCGTTTCTGGTGCTGTCCGAACCGCTCGCCGACCTGCCGGGCTGGTGGCAGGAGATTCCGGAGAGCACGGCGGTGGTGGCGCGCGGCGGTGAAATCGAACGGTATCCGTTCAAGCCGCAGTCGGCGTGAGCGCTGTGAGCCCCTTGAGCGCCGCCATCAACGCGTGAGCAGCATCGAGCTCAACACGGAGAACACCGTTGACGGTAGTTCGGCGAGGCGGCTGACCACCACGTTGTGCGGGTAGAAGTCCTCGACCGCGTCCGTCAGCACGCCGATCCCCACCAGCTCGATGCCGCGCTTGCCGATGGCCGCGACGCGTTCGCGCAGATCGCTGCGCAAAACCTGCGGATCGCCGTCGCCGGTGGACGGGTAGCCGTCGGAGAACATCATCAGGATGCGCCGTTCGGCCTGATGGTCGGCAAGCCGCGTCGCGGCCCAGGCCAGCGCCTCGCCGTCCGGATTCTCGTGGCCGCAGTCGATCGCGGCGATCCCGCTCAGGTCCGTCGCGCCGAAGCGCTTATAGACCTTCAGATCGAGCCGTTCGACGAAGCGGTTATAGCGTCGTAAATCCGCGCCGGCGGCGCGTTGCCGCTCGTAGAGCTGCTTCATGGGCGCGGATTCGACCGAACAATAACCGAGCACTTCGCAATCGAACGACAACTGCGTCAGCGCATCGCACAAGGCGGCCGCGCACTGGCGCGCGAGTTCGATCTTGCGGCCGGCCATCGAGCCGCTGCGGTCGATCAGCAGCGTCACGGCGACGTCGCGTCCTTTGGCGGGCCGTTGCGTGCGAAACGGCGTGCGATAACCGGGCGAGGTGGCGAGCTTCGCCAGCGCGGTGCGATCGATCTCGCCGCGCTCCTGCTCGCGGCGCCAGCGCGTGCGTTCGTCGGCGCTCAGCGCGCGTTCGAGCTTTTCCTTCAGCGGCGCGGTGTCCGCGCGAGCCTGCGCCCGCAACTCGCGCCAGGCGGCGCTGTCGCCTTGGCCTGTGAGATCGCGGATGTCGTCGAATTCGGTGGCGAGCGGAATCGACAGCCGGGCTTGTGATGCAGCCGCAGTGACGTTACCTGCTTCGCCTTCCGAACGCGCGGACGGTTGCTGCGCGTCCGCCAGCGATTGACCCATGCCGACCGCGTTGTCCGCCTGCGCGCCACCGCTTCGATCGGACGGTGGCGAGTTCGCGCTGTCCTGATCGGGCAGCACGGTGTCATCGTCTTCGAGCGGCACGGATGACGAAGCGGCCGTTTCCGTATCGATGTCCTCGACCGGATCCGCCGTGAACGCCATGCTGTTCACCTCACCCGCCGACAACGCGCGCACGCGCGCCACGAGCGCCTGCGCCGCCGCGATGCTCTGCGCGGTCGAGCGGCTCGCGCGCGCTTCGTGCAGCAGATCCTCCGCGGCATGCAAGGCGGCGAGCAGCGAATGGCTCGCTTCGGTCCGGGTGGGCGGTTCATTCCACAACGCGCGTTCGACCAGCCAGACCAGCCGGTCGCGCCAATGCAGCTTCGGCCAGCGCTGCCGCACGCGCTCGGCCGCATGCACGCGCAGCTTGCCGATGAACCAGCGCGCGCCCGGATATTCGTCGAGCAACTGTCCACACACGCGGCGGTCTTCGATCACCTGCGCGAGATTCGCGGCGACGCCCGAGGGCAGCGCATCGAGTTGCGCGAGCGACGCATGCTTGGCGCGCGCGACCAGCAGATCCAGATAGCCGATCAGCACATCGCGCTCGACCTCGCCATTCAACTCATAGGCGGGAATCACAATGCGGCCGGGCTCCACGCGCGGACCGTCCGGACTGAACGCGACCGTCACGCCGTATTGCCCGGTCAGCACGCGGGCCACCTTGCTGAGCGCGGATTCGAAGGCGAAGCCGCGCGTGTCGCGCGTTGCGTGCATCGCGTTCACGCTTCAGGAGCCGGCGCGATGTGATGGCGAACGATGCCGCGAATCAACGCGGCGTCTTCCGGGCTCACCTTCGCGTAGATGGCCGGCCCGGCTGCGCGTTCGGGGTCGCCCGTGCGCAGCATCAGTTCGGCCCAGTCGAGCAGACGCCGGGTCGAGAACGCGCTCGAGAGATCTTCGCGAGCGAACGCCGCGCGGCAGTCGGCGGCGATTGCGGCGAGCGTGGTGGCGAGCGCGCGCGACATGTGCGGGGCGAGGGTGGCGATCAGCACGTCGGCTTCTTCGGCGGGCGTCAGATAGTCGAGCAGATACACGCGCCAGCGGTCCAGAAACGCCTCGTTCATCAGATTGGCGCCCTGATACAGATGCCGGAACTGACTCATCGCGCCGACCGCATTGGCTGTCGCGAACAACCGGAAGGCGGGATGCGGCGTAACGATCTCGTTGCCCTTTTCCTTCAGCACGAGGCGGCCGTGCGGTTCGAGCACGGCCGTGAGGGCGGCGAGAATCGACGGTTCGGCAAAATCGATTTCATCGACGATCAGCCAGAGCCCCTCGCGCATGGCCGTGGGCAACACGCCGTCGACCCACAGCGTCTCGCCGCCCTTGACGGTCCAGAAGCCGACGAAGTCGCCAACCGTGGTCTGCCCGTTCATGTTCGAGCGCAGCACGCCGTGACGCGACCGCGCCGCGACCTGTTCGATCAGGCTGGTCTTGCCGGCGCCGGTGTGGCCGATCAGCATCACGCGGCGGTTCTCGACGATGTCCTCGACGATGTCGTTAAAGCGCTCGGAGAACAGATAGGCTGGATTGAGGCGTGGCACGAGCGGATTGTCGAAGCCGCAAGGCACCTCCACATGACCGATGCGCACGGTCGCGCCGGTGCCTTCCAACTGCCGATGTTTCGCCGCCAAAGCTCGCGCCGCGACGCGCTGCAATTCCGGCATGAAGGCGACGCGGCCGGCCGCGGACTGCTCGCTTGCGGCGTCGTCCGTATCGATGGCGAAGCCTTCGCGACGCCATTTCTTCAGCTTCGCGCGCAGATTTTCCGCGTCCACCACGAGATCGATATCGACCGCGCCAGGGCCGCTGCCATTGTCGACGCCATGTTCGAGCCGATAATTTTCCGGCCGGTCGGCCACGCTCACGCGCCACCATTCGGCGCCGTGTTCCGTTGCGCGTTGGTAAAGGCCAAGGTTTTCGTCTTCGGTCAGTTCGGGCGAGTTCATGGCGAAAGTTGAATAGTCAATAACGAATCGTGCATTGCAATTTGGCTGGGGCCGAATGAGCGACTATCTTATCTTGAGCGGCTTTCGATCTTCCCATTCCATTGGCAACCGGGCCTTGTCGAGCCCAGGCCGGGCAAATATTTGTTGCGTCAAACGAATAGGCCGTGGAGCGCGTATCGCCTATAGTTCGACGAACCCAGCGCTGTAGTTTACAAACGTCTTTCTCGTGGATCGTGTTTGAAGCATCCGCAGTCCTCTTTGCCCTACATCGCGACACAAAAAATTGACGGCAAAACAATGAGACTACATACAAAATTAATGGCGGCGCTCGCCGTGGCAAGTCCGCTGGCATATGGTCAAACCAGCGTGAGCTTGTATGGCCGCCTCGACGCCGGTCTGGAATACCTGAATCACATCAACAATGGCGCGGGCGGCAGTTCGAGCCGATGGAGCGCTGAAGGCGGCGACTGGGGCACCAGCATGCTCGGCCTCAAAGGCAACGAAGATCTGGGCGGCGGACTCAATGCGATCTTCAACCTCGAAACCGGTTTGCAGGTCATGAACGGCACGACGAGCGGCGGGCGGCTCTGGTCGCGGCGCGCGTTCGTCGGATTGAAGAGCGAGCAGTGGGGCACCTTGCAGGCTGGCCGTAATCTGTTTATCGACAGCGACGGCGTTTGGGAATTCGATCCGTTCGTGCAGCAGGCGTTTTCGTCGGCCTCGCTCGTGCGTGGGCGCAACTGGCAGCAAACCAGCAACAACGTCGAGTATCACAGCCCAGTCTTCTGGGGTTTCGATGTGCAGGCGCAATATGCGTTCGGCAATCAGGCGGGCGCTTTCAACAGCGGCGCGGCCGGCGAGTTCGGCCGCTCGGACGGCATCATGCTGAGCTACCACTCGCCGCTCTTCGACGTGCGCGGCATTTACGACGAACTGCGCGACAACAACGGCCGCTTCAGCAACATCTTCCAGGCATCGCGCGAATATTTCGCCGGCGTCAACGTGCATTTCGACGCGGTGAAGATTCAGGGCGCCTACACGCATTACTCGGCGCCCGATTCGCCGGTCGGCGTCGCCGACTCGGCCGATCACTACTGGCTCGGCGCCACCTACAACTTCCTGCCGCGCTGGGCCATGACGGCGGGCGGCTTCTATATAAAGGTCGGCGACGGCTCGGGCGATGCCGCCCACGACCCATCCGGCCACGCGATGATGTATGTGCTCGGCACCACCTACAACCTGTCGAAACGCACCTTCCTGTACGGCACCGTGGGCTACGTGCGCAATGGCAGCAACTCGAATTTCTCGCTCGAAGCATCGCCGCGCGATGCGAGCAACAATACGAGTCCGCTCGTGGGTGAATCGCAAACCGGTGCTTATGTCGGCATGTTGCATCAGTTCTGATGCAGCGTAGGCGGCTGGCAGTTTGGCATCGCAGAAAGGGCGCTCCGGTTCAGGCCGGCGCGCCCTTTGTGCATTCTCACGCCGCCAAATCCTCGCTCGCCGCCGACTTGCGCAGCCGCACCGGAATCGACTTCGACGCCGGCACCTGACTCGATTGCGCGTGATGCGAGAGCGGAATCAGGCGATTGCACTCAGGGTAGTAGCCCATGATGCAGCCCAGCGGAATGTCGAACGCGTGGACATGCATGCCGTCCACTTCGCGCGTCACGTCGTCGTTCGAGACGGTGGAGATGCACACCGTGTCGCCTTCCGAAAAGCCGAGCCGCGTCATGTCGTCCTGATGCATGAGCAGTACGCTGCGGCTGCCACGCACGCCGCGAAAGCGGTCGTCGAGACCGTACACGGTGGTGTTGAACTGACTGTCGCCGCGCGCCGTCATCAGGCGCAGTACGTCTGGACCTCGCGACGGCATGTCCGCGTCTTCGTCGAGCGTCTCGGGCACGATGAAATTCGCCTTGCCGCTTGCCGTATTCCATTTGCGCTCGCAAGCGGCGAGTGGCCGGTGAAACCCGCCTGGTTGCCTGAAGCGCTGGTTGAAGTCCTTGAACTGATCCGGATAGGTGCGTTCGATTGCATCGCGCACCAGCGAGTAGTCGTCCACCCACGCATCCCAGTCGATCTTCGGATTGCGCGGCAGCAGAGCTTTTGCAAGGCCCGCGACGATCGCGGGTTCCGACAGCAGCATGTCGCCGGCCGGCTCGGCGAGTCCGTGCGAGCCATGCACGCAGGCCGTGCTGTCCTCCACGCTGACCCATTGCTCGCCGCTCGCCTGGCGGTCGATCTCGATGCGCCCGAGGCACGGCAGCAGGTACGCGACCTCGCCGTGCAGCAGATGACTCCGGTTGAGTTTGGTGGCGATCTGCACCGTGAGCCGCAGCCGCTGCCACGCGGGGTCCATCACATGATGATCGGGAATCGCCACCTGAAAATTGCCGCCCAGGCCGATGAAGGCCTTGACCATGCCGTCGAGCACGCCACGGCATGCTTCGACCGTAGTCATGCCTTCGTCGCGCGGCGGCTCGAAGCCGTAGAGTTCCTTCAGCTTGTCGAGCGGCGCGAGTTCAGGCTTTTCCGTGATGCCGACCGTGCGCTGTCCCTGCACGTTCGAGTGACCGCGAATCGGGCAGATGCCCGCGCCCGGCCGGCCGATATTGCCGCGCAGAAGCAGCAGGTTCGACAGCATCTGCACGTTGTGCACGCCGCTGCGATGCTGCGTGATGCCCATGCCGTACAGCACCATCGCGGCATTCGCTTTCGCGTAGACACGTGCCGCGCTTTCGAGCGCGCCGCGGCTGAGTTGCGAGTGGTGTTCGATCTCTTCCCATGAAGTGGCGCGCATCGCGTTAGCGAAGGTTTCGAAGCCATGTGTATGTTCGGCGATGAAAGCCGCGTCGAGCACCCGCGGCTCACCGTTGCGTTGCGCGTCGTCGTCCCATTCGATCAGCAGCTTGCAGAGTCCGGCAATCGCCGCCGCGTCGCCGCCAATCTTCACCTGATGATATTGCGTGCTGATCCGCGTATCGGCCGGGGTAAGCATGTCGAGCGGCGACTGCGGGTTCGCAAATGTGACGAGCCCGCGTTCCTTGAGCGGATTGAACGTGATGATTTCCACGCCGCGTTTGCGCGCATCCTGCAACTGATGCAGCATGCGCGGCGCGTTGGTGCCGGTGTTGTGGCCGAAGAACAGCATGCAGTCGGTATGCGTGAAGTCTTCGAGTTGCACGGTCCCGACCGGCACGCCGATCGACTTCGGCAAGCCGACCGAGGTGCTTTCGTGACACATGTTCGAACTGTCCGGCAGGTTGTTGGTGCCGTACACGCGCGCCATCAGCGCATACATGTAGGACGTTTCGAGCGACGCCCGGCCCGATGCATAGAACACCGCTTCATTCGGATCGAGCGCCTGCAGTTCGCTCGCGATTTCGGCGAACGCATGTTCCCAGGTGGTCTGCACGTAGCGGTCGGTCGCCGGATCCCAGCGCATCGGCGCGGTCAGCCGCCCGCGCGACTCGAGTTCCAGACCGCTCCATGAGCGCAATTCGGTCAGCGTATGGCCGGCGAAAAAGTCCGTATCGATATGTTTGCTGGTGATTTCCCACGCGGTCGCCTTTGCGCCGTTTTCACAGAACTCGAAGAGATGCGGGTCCGCGGGTTTGGCCCATGAACAGCTTACGCAGGCGAAGCCATCCGCCTTGTTTTGCTGCGAGAGGATGCGGCTGCCGTTCAACGTCACGTGTTCCTGCACGAGGATCGACGCGACCGCTTTCACCGAGCCCCAGCCGCCGGCGGCGTTGCGGTACTCCTTGATGGGCTGGCTATCGGGTGTGCCGGGTGTTCCTTTCGTTGCGCTCTGCGGCGCGGTTTCGACAATGTGATCGGTGCTCATGTTGACTCCTGGCGGGTTGCCGGTCCCTGAGCGCCGGCTTACCCGAAGAGTCCGCAATTACCGGACCACTGGTTTAATTTGCGCTTACACGCATTCCGCCCAGCCCTCGCCTTGCAACGCCACTTGCATAGGATCATGCGGCGCTGACTGGCGGCGGCCTGGCAGGCGGATCGCCGTCTGGCGCACGATCCGGATCATTCGGCGGCACGTCGTCGGGCGGCGGCGACGGATCGGGATCGCTCGTCGGGCGCGGGGCGTCGGGGTCGACTTCCGGTGGCATCGGCGTATGCAGATGCAGACTCGGCATGCAACGCTTGCTCGTCATAGTCATCGTGGTCTCCGTGATGTGCATGCCTGTCAATCGCAACAGGCATGCCACCGGCTTCGTTCGCCGCGAATGCGAGCCCGCGCCGTGTGGAACAGCTATTGCTCGACCACAGCATGCGCGTCGCGCCACAGAGGCGATACGTGCCGCGATATCACTCTGGATATGACGCACTGAAGTGCAGGGACAAGGGAAAGAAAAATGGCGCGACATAAGGCCGACGTTGCTGACGATGACTTCGAGATTTACGCCAGCTATCACGGAACAGGCGACGGCCGTTACGTAGGTGGACTGAAGGTTGTCAGAAAAGCGGACAGAAGAATTCTGTTTCCATTCGATGGCGCGCCCGAAATCGGGCCCTACGCGACCGCCGACGAGGCGCGCCGCGCCGCGATCGACTATGGCCGTGAGATCGTGGCAGCGGATCGCGCGAGCCCTGAGAACTGACGGATGGCGGCGCACTCGCGCCGCCCGTAGAAAAAGGGATTGCCTTATGGCATGCCGCCGAGCGACGGAGAAATCGTGCTGCCACGACCTGGGTCGTCGGGATGTTCGTCAGGCAGCGTCGGCCGCGCCGAGAGCGGTGGATGCGTGCGATAGCAACTGTCGATCGAGGTATCGGCGAGGCAGCGCTGGAATGAGTCCGCGTCGTTCTTTTGCGCGAAGGTGTACAGGGTGCGTTCGACTTGTACTTCAGTATCGGATACGCGAATCGTCGTCATTGTCATGAGCTTCTCCTTTTTACAAATGTCGGTCCAGACCTCCGCCGCACTTGCCGCAACGGCTGTGCCCAGCTTGCCGTTGGCGTGCTGAGGGGCGTGTTGACGGAGAGGGACCGGATGTTGCTGCATCGAAGACATATCCGAAATCAGAAGGAGGGCGGCATGCAGACCGAACCGCAGGACACCAAACCGCAGGACCAGCTCGACGCGCTAGTTACAGACGAAGTGAAACAGCGCAACAAGCCGAGCGGCACGCACTATGTCGAACCCAGCCCGCTTGGTATCGAGCCCGTCGAACAGACCGGCGTGGACAAGGCGACCAATCCGCCGCGGTCGAACGAGCGCCCGGCCCAAACCACCGAAGTCCCGCTCGGCACCGGCTCTGATGCTGAGCCGCCCGGAGGCGGCGGACGTGAATCGCAGCGCAAGCAATGATGCGGCGTATGCTGGTCCCGGAGTACAAGCCGGAAATCCGAGGGAGAGATTCATGCAACAGGAAAACGAACCGCTGAACCCGGGCGACGAAGCCTCGGCGGATGCGTCCGGCGTCGGCGGCGGCTGACCAACGGTGACGGGCATGCGCGGCACTCGACCCTCGCGGCCGGTGCCACGCAGACTGAGATAAACAGACCAAGCGAGCAATACTTCATATGTTTGCGAAATTCGTCCATCGTCACGGCAGCGCGCACAGAATTGCCCAAAAAGAAGCGCGCGCGAAAGCAGGCGCGCTTTATGCGGCGCTGAAAAGATCGCCCGAGCCGGCTGGCACGTTGTCTTCAACGCCGGCTGCAGGGGAGCACAGCGATCTTCAGGACGCAAAGGAGCAAACCATGTTCAACGATTCAAAGCATGGATTCGACGCCGCCAAGACCGAGTACGAAGCCTTCATGCTCAAGCCGCACGACTGGGTGCCGAACAACCGCACATTGCCGGTCGTGATTTACAGGCGCGCCCTCATGCCGGATAGCGGCGACCTCGCGGCCGCGTTCGAAATCCTCTTCGAACGCAATGCGTGGCCGCCGCAGTGGCGCGACGGCATTTTCGACTACCACCATTTCCACGCCACCGCGCACGAAATACTGGGCGTGACGGACGGCTCCGCGCAAGTGATCATTGGCGGACCGGGCGGCAAGGTGGTGACGCTGTCCGCCGGCGACGCGATCCTGCTGCCGGCCGGGACTGGCCATTGCCTGCAATCGTTCGCCCGGCATTTTCGGGTCGTGGCCGGCTATCCGGAAGGCCAGCAGTGGGACATCCGCCGCGAGGCGCTCACGCCGGACGAACTCGCGGCCATGGAGGCGTTGCCTTTTCCGCCGCTGGATCCGATCGACGGCAAACATGGTCCACTAGTCGAGCACTGGCTGCGCGCGGCTTGATGCTGGCGCACGCCGTTTCTTCCCCCTTGTCCGCGCCGATCGGAACGGGCTCGCGTCCCAAGCCCTCTGAATTCGCTCCCCGCAGCGAACCCATCTGATGCCGCGTGTAACGCTCCGTGCAGATTTGCGCGCATCGGCGCATCATCGTTGAGCCTCGCAGCGGTTCCTCATGCGTTCTTCCACGTAACACGGTTCGCCGGGTGCGCCGACACAGTGCGTCCCGGCTTTCTCTTCAACCGCCGAACAAGGAGTGTCCCATGCAAAACGATCCCGCCCTCGATCAGCTGTGTATCAACACGATCCGCACGCTGTCGATGGACGCTGTGCAAAAGGCCAATTCCGGTCACCCCGGCACGCCGATGGCACTGGCACCCGTTGCCTATCATCTGTGGCAAAACCATCTTCGTTACGACCCGGACGAGCCGTTGTGGCCGAACCGCGATCGCTTCGTGCTCTCGGTGGGACATGCGTCGATGCTGCTGTATTCGCTGCTGCATCTGGCCAACGTGAAGGCGGTGGACGAGGAGGGCAAACCGACCGGCGCGCCCGCCGTTTCCCTCAACGACATAGAGCATTTCCGCCAGATCGACAGCAACACGCCGGGGCACCCCGAGTACCGCATGACCACCGGCGTCGAGACCACCACCGGGCCGCTCGGCCAGGGGCTCGGCAACAGCGTCGGCATGGCGATGGCGGGGCGCTGGTGCGAGAGCCACTTCAACAAGCCGGATGCGCCGCTCTTCGACCACCGCGTCTACGCGCTGTGCGGCGACGGCGACATGATGGAGGGCATCTCGCACGAGGCGGCTTCGCTCGCCGGGCATCTGAAGCTGTCCAATCTGATCTGGATCTACGACAGCAACCGCGTGACCATTGAGGGCCATACCGACCTCGCATACAGCGACGACGTGGAAAGCCGGTTCCACGGTTACAACTGGCATACGCTGCGTGTGAACGACGCCAACGACGCCGCCGCGCTCGAAGCCGCTTTAGTCGAAGCGAAAAGCATCACCGACAGGCCGACGCTGATCGTGGTGCACAGCATCATCGGCTGGGGCTCGCCGCATAAGCAGGACACTTCGTCGGCGCATGGCGAAGCGCTCGGCGTCGAAGAAGTGGCGCTCACCAAGAAGGCGTATGGCTGGCCGGAGGACAAATTCTTCTATGTGCCGGACGGCGTGCACGAGCGCTTCGCGGCGGGCATCGGCGCGCGCGGCAAGGCGGCACGCGAGCAATGGCAGGCGCAGTACGACGCGTACACCAAAAAGTACCCGGAGCTCGCGCGTGAATTCGCGCAGATGGAAGCGCACGAACTGCCGGCGGGCTGGGACAGCGACATCCCCACATTCGACGCGGATCCGAAGGGCGTCGCGTCACGCGATTCGTCGGGCAAGGTGCTCAACGCGATTGCCGCGCGCGTGCCGTGGATGATCGGCGGCGCGGCGGATCTCTCGCCGTCCACCAAAACCAACCTGAAATTCGAAGGCGCGGGCAGCTTCGAGCACGATAGCTACGGCGGCTGCAATCTGCACTTCGGCATCCGCGAACACGCAATGGGTGCGGCGGTGAACGGCCTCGCGCTGTCGAATCTGCGGCCGTTCGGCTCCACGTTCCTGATTTTCAGCGACTACATGAAGCCGCCGATCCGCCTCTCGGCGATCATGGAAGTGCCGTCCATCTTCGTGTTCACGCACGATTCGATCGGCGTGGGCGAAGACGGCCCGACCCATCAGCCGATCGAGCAACTGGCCTCGCTGCGCGGCGTGCCGGGGCTCACCGTGCTGCGTCCGGGCGATGCCAACGAAGTCGCCGAGGTTTGGCGGGTGGCGCTGTCGGATCCGCGGCGGCCGTCGTGCATCGTCGTGTCGCGTCAGGCGCTGCCCACGTTGGACCGCAGCCGCTATGCCGCCGCCAGCGGCACGCGGAAGGGCGCTTATGTACTCGCCGATGCGCCCGATGGACAGAAGCCGCAAGTGATCCTGATGGCGACGGGCAGCGAACTCTCGATCTGCGTCGACGCGTACGAGAAGCTCAAGGGCGAGGGGATCGCGGCGCGCGTGGTGTCGATGCCGTCGTGGGACATCTTCGAGCGCCAGGACGAGGCATATCAGGACTCGGTATTGCCACCGGACGTCGACGCGCGTGTCGCTGTCGAACAGGCAGCCTCGCTCGGCTGGGACCGCTATGTGGGCCGTCTCGGCGCGCAGGTGGTGATGCATACGTTCGGCGCGTCCGCGCCGCTCGCCGATCTGAAGAAGAAGTTCGGCTTCACGCCGGAGCGGGTGTACGAAGCGGCGAAGCAGCAGATCGCGCGGGTGCAGTCCAAGCGCAGTCAGGAGTAAAGGCACGGATAGGTCCGCCGCGGTAAAGAGCCGGTGGCTTGATGAGAGCCGCCGGCTTTTTTATCCGCCGCGAACTCGCGGGCCGCCGCCGCTATCGCGCGATCAATTCGCCGGAATCGTCACCACCGGCGCCTTGCTGCTCGTATCGGCTTCCGCTAGCGCCATCAGATTCTGCACGACCGTAAAGGCATATTTCGAATCGAAGTCGTTGCGATCGACCCAATACGTCGACGGTCCGTACGCGATCATCACGTAGGCATTCTCAGGCGGTGTTTTGCCGGAGTGCACGATGATGGTCGGCCTGGTCTCGCCGCCGATCAGGCCGACGGTCGGCTTGGTCGAGCCATCGCTGATACGCTCGACCGGCACCTGCACCTGGGCGCCGAGGTCGGAAAGGATGCCGAGCACCGAGCGCGTCACCATCGGTATCTTGTCGCCCTTTTGCGATGCCGACGACGGCCCGTAGACAATCTCATAGGTCCGCGTATTCGACGACAGATGCAGCAGTTTGCGCACGCGGGCAAGATCGGCCGCCGTGGCCGGCGACTCGCCGCTGGTGGTCGCGCCCATCACCAGATACACGCCCATCGCCCCGCTTTTGCCGTCCGCCTGGCGCGACTCGACGTTCAGTTCGCCGGCCAGTTGCAGACGTCGCAGCGCTTGCAGCAACTCGAAGAAACCCGGCGCACCCGCGCTGTTTTCGCCGCCGAGCGCATTGCCGTTCTGCAAGCCGCCCACCGATTGCGCGGTGATGCGCAACAGCAGATCGATCGGAATGCCGCCTTCGGCAAGCGGCAACACCAGCGACGGCGCAAGCGGGCGGATGTACGCCGACGCGAAGGCTTCGCCCGTGGTCGGCGTGAAGGTGAAGGTCGGGTGATTCGAATACGAAGCGCTGCCCGTTGCGAGCGCGTAATTCGGCTGGCTGCCCGAGCCGACGTTGGCCGTGGCGCCCGCGGTGGCATCGAACGTATAGGCGGCGATGATGCTGCTGACCGTCAGGAACGCGGGCGCGTCGCCGTAACGCAACCCGACCACGGCGGCGAGAATCTCGCGTTTCTTCGCATCGCCGAGGGCGCGCGCATAGTCGACCTGATCGGCTTTGAGGCGGGATGGTCCGATGTGGACGCAGGCGGAAGTGACGCAGGCCGCGCACAATGCCGCGGCGACAGAAGCGGTTCTGATCATGAGGACGGGAAGAGCGGAACGCTATCCGCTGAAGAATGGGCCCGCAACGGCGGTAGCAGGTCCTATTCCCGAATGGCGGCACGCAGGCGCCATCCGCCGTTTCATCCTATGAATAGCGGGGTTTTCTCTCGACGATGGCGATTCAAAGAGGGTGCGCAGGATTTGCGATCGTTTTGCAAGATTTGCAGAATACGCACGTAAGTAGCTGCCCGGCAGCTTAAGAGGAACTGTCCATTGCATCTGCCGGCGTGTCCGCCGAGTCCTCGTCCATCCCGTCGAGCGTGTTGCGATAAGCGCGCGATTGCATTTCGGCGAGCCGGCTCAGCGTGCGCGACAGATCGTGCGCGCCTTCCAGGCCGCTGAGCGCCGCTTCGATCGGTTCGTCCGAGGCGATGAACAGCGCACGCTTGCGGTCGTAGAGAATATCGACCAGCCAGATCAGCCGTTGTAGCGTGTGGGATTGGCTCAGCCATTCGGTGCGCAGATTGTCGAGAATCAGACCGTGCCATTGCTCGGCGAGATCCAGATAGTCGAGATGCGAGCGGCTCGCCACGCACAGATTCTCGAAGTCCGCCCACAGTAATGCCGCGCCCGCCGCGCGTGCGGCAAGCGGGCGGCCGGCCGCGCTCACCGTAACCGGATCCAGCGTTTCGCTGCCTTCATAACGCACGAAAATCTGGCGCATGGTTTCACGATTGGCGGCATCGAGCGGCGCGAAGAAGTGCGGCACTTGTGCTTCTTCACCGCCGAAACGGTAGTCGCGCGCGCCGTCGAAACGAATCACGGTGAAGCAGCGTTTGATCTGTTCGATGGTCGGCAGAAAGCGCTCGTGAAACTCCGGGTCGGATAGCAGGCCATCCGGCGCGTAGTTCGAGGTGAGCACGATGTGTGTGCCGAGACCGATTGCGGTATCGAGAAAGCGGCCCATCAGGAACGCGTCGGCGATATCGTGTACGTGGAATTCGTCGAAGCACAGCAACTCGACACCGTCGAGCCATTGCCGCGAGACCGAGCCGAGGCGGTCGTCGCCGCGCGGCTCGCTCACGAGCCGCCGGTTCATCTCACGCAGAAATTCGTGAAAGTGCAGACGCCGCTTGCGGCAGGTCGCCAACTCGAACACCGTGTCGACCACGAGGCTCTTGCCGCGCCCAGGCAGTCCGTGGCAATACACGCCTCGATGCGCCGCTGGCGAGTTGGACCGCGCGCGCCGGCCATTCGCGCCGAGCAGTGCAACGAGCGCGCCGATCGCTTCGCGCTGGCTCGCATCGGGCGCGATGCCACGCGCGGCCAAGGTGCGTGTGACTTGAGCGCCGTCAAGCATGAGCAAGCTTGCCGGTGCGTGGCGAAACGGTTTCGCAAGAGATGGCGGCGAATGCGGCAGCGGTGTCGATGGGCATAAAGGGGCGGCGGGCGGAAATCGCGTCAGTTTAACAAGGCGCGCTCATACCCGCTGCCGGCTCAACACCCGTTGCAACTCGCCCGGATCGACCGGCTTCGTGAAGTGATGGTCGAAGCCGGCGGCCACGGCCGTCTGCTTGTCCTGCTGCTGGCCCCAGCCGGTCACGGCGATCAGGACAATGCCGGCGTCCTGGTAATCGTGGCGAATGCGCCGCGCCACTTCATAGCCGTTCAGAAGCGGCAAGCCGATGTCGAGAATCACCGCCTGCGGCGCGAACGCGCCGATCAGTTCAAGACCGGCGATGCCGTCGCCGGCCGTGCGCACTTCGTGGCCTTCGAGTTCGAGCACCATCGCGAGACTGTCGGCGGCGTCCGCATTATCGTCGACGATCACGACGCGCAAACCCGCCGCGTGCGGCGTCTCGGTCGGCGCACTGTCGGACGGCAACGAAGCGGATTTGGTCAGCGGCAGGCGGATCACGAACTCGCTGCCTTTGCCGGGGCCGTCGCTGAAGGCCGCGACCGTGCCGCCATGCAGTTCCGCGAGGCCGCGCACCAGCGCGAGGCCGATGCCGAGGCCGCCTTGCGAGCGGTCCAGCGCGGGCGCGAGTTGCGAGAACATTTCGAACACGCTGTCCAGATGCTCGCCCGGAATGCCGATGCCGGAATCGCGCACGACGATTACCGCTTCATCGCCCTCGCGTTCCGCAGCGAGCGAAATGCTGCCGCCAGGCGGCGTGTACTTGGCGGCGTTGTTCAGCAGATTCAGGATCATCTGCGACAGGCGCGTGGGATCGGCAACCAGATAAAGCGGCTCGCGTGGCAGCGTCACGCTCAGATGATGCGACGAGGCCTGCACGGTCGGCCGCGCCGCTTCCATGGCCGATTGCATTGCGCGCGCCAGTTCGAGACGTTGCTTGCGCAACTCGAGCTTGCCCTGAGTGATGCGCGAGACCTCCAGCAGATCGTCGACCAGATGTGTCATATGTTGCAGTTGCCGGTCGAACACGTCGCGCGACCAGTTCAATTGTGGATCGGCGAATTCCTTGAGACGCAGAATCTCGAGCACGTTGCGCATCGGCGCCAGTGGATTGCGCAGTTCGTGCGCGAGCGTGGCGAGAAACTCGTCCTTGCGGCGATCGGCCTTCGAGAGTTCGAGATTCAGCCGCGTGAGTTGCTGCTCGGCGCGCCGTCGCTCGGTAATGTCACGGTTGATGCTGACCGCGCCGTAAATATCGCCGCGCGCGTTCGCGAGCGGCTTGACCACGGTTTCGCACACGCCGCGCGAACCGTCGCTCCGCACGAACGGCAACTCGCCGCGCCACGTGCCTTCGGCGGCGAGCGCCGCGAGCGCTTCCCGGCGGATGCTCAGCGCTTCTTCCGGCGGCAGGAAGAGCGCGACCGGTTTGCCGAGAATCTCGCGCATGCGATAACCCAGCATGCGCTCGCCGCCCACGTTGAAGTCGGTGATATTGCCGCGCAGGTCGGTGATCACGATCGCATCGCTCAGGTGCTCGAAGATCGCGGCCTGGCGTAGCAGGACCGTCTGCGCTTCCTTGCGTTCGGTAATGTCGATGCCGAGGCCGTAGATCATCAGCGGCTCGCCGTGGCGGTCATACGTGGCGCGCCCGCGGCCTTCCATCCAGCACCAGTCGCCGCTCGCATGCAGAAAGCGGAATTCGGCGACGTAGTCGTCACCGGCTTCCACCGCATGGTCCACTGCCTCGTTCAGCGCAACCAGATCGCCCGGATGAATCAGTTCGAAAAAGCCGCCGGGCGTGGTGGCGAAGCGGCCTTCGGCATAACCCGCGAGCGCTTCCAGTTCGCGGCTCCACCAGAACTTGCCCGAATTCGGTTCGTGGGACCACGCGCCCATGCGCGCGCCGCGCATGGCGAGACTCAACACGTCGCGGCTTTCCTGCAACTCCCGCTGCGCGAGCTGATGCGCGGCCACGGACGCCTCGGCATTGCGCCGCGCGAGCAGCAGCTCCTGCTCGTACTTATGGCGGTCGGCGACGATCAGCACCGCCACTTCGAGGTAAGTCACGTCGCCATGACGGCGGCGCACCGCGTTGAGCAGCATCGGCACCATGTGGCCGTCGCGATGCATCATGTTCAGCTTGACCTCGGCCACCGAGCCCTGCATTTGCAGCAGCGGCGCCCAATGCGTCTGATAGAACACCTTGCCGCCGGCGCTCAGCAGATCCTGGATTTGCTTCGCCCCGGCAAGCTCCGCGGTCTCATAGCCGAGCCAGCCGCAGAAGGTCGCGTTCACGCGCAGGATGCGTCCGTTGGCATCGGTGACGAGCAGGCCGCAGGCGGCGTGCTCGAATAATGCGTCGGCTGAGGGCAGCGGGCGGTCCGTGCTTTGCATCGTGCTACAGGCTCATCGGCCCGAGAAAGGCGTTCATCGCGTCCGCGCTTGCGCTCGGTGAGCTGAGGTGTGGACAATGGCCGACGTTCTCGATGAGATGCAGCGTGCTGCCAGGCATCATGCGGTGCAGATATTCGCCGACCGCGCACGGCGCGATGATGTCGTCGCTACATTGCAGAATCAGCGTGGGCGTGGTCGCGCGCGACAGTATCGCGCGATGGTCGGAGAGAAACGTGACGCGCGCGAATTGCCGCGCGATCTCGGGGTCGGTGCGGCAGAAACTGTTGGTCAGTTCGACGCCGAGCTCCGGCTGCTCCGGCGCGCCCATGATGGCCGGCGCCATCGTGCTCGACCAGCCGAGGTAGTTGCTTTCGAGGGTGCGCAGCAGGTCTTCGATATCGTCGCGCGAGAAGCCGCCGACGTAATCGCCGTCGTTCACATAACAGGGCGAGGGGCCCACCATGATGAGCGCGGAGAAGAGTTGCGGCGCCTTGAGACTCGCGATCAGGCCGATCATCGCGCTGACGGAGTGGCCGACGAACACCACCGGACCCTCGGCGACTTCGCGGATGATCTCGATCAGGTCGCTGGCGTAGCCGTACAGCGAGTCGTACTTGTCGATGTCGTAGGCGCTCAGATCCGACGAGCCGCTGCCGACGTGATCGAACAGCACCGTCCGGTATTCGTCATGAAACGACGGTGCGAGGTAGCGCCACATGGTTTGATCGCAACCGAAGCCGTGCGCCAGCACCATGGTCCGCTTGCCGTTGCCGGAAATCTGTATGTTGTTGCGTAGGGTGATGCTCATTGTCGGGTCCTGAAGCCTGCCGGGTGGAGGCGGTTACGCCAGGCGTGCGCCCCGGCCGGTATTCAGGAGAATGTTACCCCAGTCTTGCCATTCGCCATGTTGCCCGAGGCGTAGGGCGCATCGCGGCGAGGCTCAATCGGTCTTGATTTCCGGTTGCGGAGCCTGAAGCGGCTCGCTTCCGAATCGTTCGTATTGCGAAATCACCTGGGCTCCCAGCAGCAGCAGGGTCGCCAGCCACTCCAGGCTGAACAGGATCACGATGGCCATTGTCAGCGATCCGTACACCAGGCTCACCTGCGAGAGAGTCGCGAAATACCAGACCAGCACGTGCCGCGTAATCTCCCATAGCACCGCGGCGACCACGCCGCCGAACAGCGCATGTTTGAGCGAAGGGCGCCCGACCGGCATCACCATATAGATCGAGGTCAGCACGAACACCTCGCCCGCGAGGCCGAGCAGATACAGCACGACGCGCGAGAGTCCCTGCAACGAAACATGCAGGCCGAATAGTTCGATGCCTTCGGCGCCGATCGCCTCGAGGCCGCTCGACACGAAGGTGACGATCAGCAGGCCGACGCCGAGACACAGAATGTAGCAATACGGCAGCATCGCCGAGAGCAGGAAGTGACGCCGCCTTACCACCACGCGGTGGACGAAAATCAGCGACATCGCGTTTTCGAGCACGGTGAAGGCCAGCGAACTGAAGAAGATCATCGTCAGCAACAAGACCCAGCCGATCACCGCGCGATGTGCGAGAAAATTGGCCAGTTCGCGCACCAGCGCATTCGACTGGCCCGGCACCAGCCATTGCAATAGATGCGCGAGCGCCGCGAGCAAAGTATGTTGGGGCACGAAGCGCGACAGGGCGATCACGATCAGGATCATGAGCGGCACGATCGAAAGCAACGCGTAATACGCGACCGCGCCCGCGAGCAGCAAGCCCTGGTTGGCGCGAAATGCCTTCAAGGTTTGCAGCGCGAATGTACCGGGATGTTTCGCCACATATAACGCGTGGTCGTCGATGATGGATTGCATGTGACCTCACAGCGCGCGTGGCTGGCCTGCCGGAATGCCGGATTTGCCGACGCGCTTGCCTTGTTGCTGATGCATACTTAAGCAAGAATGCAGCCACGCTGGCGTTGCCGTTTCCTGCTGTCACGCCGGTTCGCCAATGCGCGCCAGGAATGCAGTTTGCTTGGCGGCTGTATCGACGTCGCGTCGACATGCTTCAACACGTATGAAAACGGCGATTGCCATATAGACATCTATCACTCGCAGACTCGACGTGCCATCTTTCCCATCGGAATCACCATTGACTATAGCCTCTGAGGAAGCAGATCTCGCGGACCTGGTGGTGGCACGGCCCGAGGGGTTGTATTGCCCGCCCGGCGACTTCTATATCGATCCGTGGCGCCCCGTGGAACGTGCGGTGATTACGCACGCGCATTCCGATCATGCGCGCTTCGGGCATCGGCACTATCTCGCGTCGCAAGCGGGGGCGACCGTGCTGCTGTCGCGTTTGCCCGGCATATCACTGCAAACCCTGGCGTACGGCGAGCGCCTCGATCTCAACGGCACGACGGTGTCGCTGCATCCCGCTGGGCATGTACTCGGCTCGGCGCAACTGCGGATCGAACACCGCGGGCGCGTATGGGTGGCATCGGGCGACTACAAGCTCGACCCCGACCCGACCTGTGATGCCTTCGAACCGGTGCGCTGCAATACCTTCATAACCGAGTCGACTTTCGGCCTGCCGATCTATCGATGGGACCAGCCGCAAACCGTGTTCGACGGTGTCGATTCGTGGTGGCGTCATAACGCGGCCGCAGGACGCGCATCGGTGCTGTTCTGCTATTCGTTCGGCAAGGCGCAGCGCGTGCTGGCGAGCGTCGATGCCGGCATTGGGCCGATTTTCTGTCACGGCGCCGTGGAGCCGCTCAATCGCGCGTATCGGGAGGCCGGCGTGCGCTTGCCGCCGGTGCGCCTCGTGAGCGAGATCCCGCTCAAGGACAAGGCGGCGTTCCGACAGGCGTTGATCGTGGCGCCGCCGTCCGCGCAGGGCAGCGCATGGCTCAAGCGCTTCGGCGACTATAGCGACGCGTTCGCGTCGGGCTGGATGCGTCTGCGTGGCGCGCGCCGCAGGCGCGGCGTCGACCGTGGCTTCGTGCTGTCGGATCACGCCGATTGGCCCAGCCTGCAAACGGCCATTCAGGCGACGGGCGCTGAACGTGTGATCGTCACGCATGGCTCGGTCGAGCCGATGGTGCGCTGGTTGCGTGAGCAAGGCCTCGAGGCCGGCGCGTTTGAAACACAATATGGCGACGATACCGTCGAGGCCGACGCCGCGGGCGCGGATGAAACAGCCACGACGGGCAGCGTGCCGCACGAGTTCGATGAGGCCGCCGAGCAAGACGCCGGCACTGACGACACGGCCAACGCCGCCGACCCGTCGAGCCGCGCATGAAACGCTTCGCCGCCCTCTACACCGCGCTCGACGCGACCACGTCCACACACGACAAACTCGAAGCGCTCACGAGCTACTTCGCCGTGGCCGAGCCGGAAGATGCGGCGTGGGCCTCGTATTTTCTCGCCGGCGGCAAACCGCGCCAGTCGGTGCCGACGCGTCTACTGACGGAGATTGCCCGCGAGCGCGCCGGTTTGCCCGCGTGGTTATTCGAGGAGTCCTATCACGCGGTGGGTGACCTCGCCGAAACCATCGCCCATATCCTGCCGCCCGCGCAACGCAGTTCCGAATTGGGCCTCACGCAATGGATCGAGCAACGCGTGCTGACTTTGCGTGGCGTCGCGCCGGAAGAGTTGCGCACGCGTTTGATCGGCTACTGGGACGAACTCGACTGGGGCGGCCGTTTCCTGCTGACCAAACTGATCGGCGGCGGGTTTCGGGTCGGCGTCGCGCGGCAACTGGTGGTGAGGGCGCTGGCGGAAGTAGCGGGCGTCGATCATAAACGGATCGCGCAACGCATGGTCGGTTGGACCGACTCTCAACAGAAGCCCGATGCCGCGCGCTATCTGCGTTTGATCGCACCCGAAGCGACAGGTGACGAGACGCAGTCCGGCGATCACCAGCAGGAGAGCGATCTCGGCCTGCCGTATCCGTTCTTTCTCGCGCATCCATTGCAGGCCGATCCTGCGACGCTAGGCGATCCGTCGCAGTGGCAGATCGAATGGAAGTGGGACGGCATTCGCGCGCAACTTGTCAAACGTGGTGGACGTGTCTGGTTGTGGTCACGCGGTGAGGATCTGATCACGGATCGATTCCCCGAGGTGGCGGCTTTAGGCGAAGCGTTGCCGGACGGTTGCGTGATCGACGGAGAGATTCTCGCGTGGGAGCCGGGCGCGATGGCGCCCTTGCCGTTCGCGCGCCTGCAACCACGGATTGCCCGTAAAACGCTGACTAAAAAAATCCTCGCCGATTCGCCCGCCACGCTGCTTGCCTACGATCTGCTCGAAGCGCACGGCAAGGATCTGCGCATGACGCCGCTCGCCGAGCGGCGGTCGCAACTGGATGAGCTGGCCATTTCCATCGACGGCACGCTCGCGCGCGATCTGCTGCGTGTGTCGCCGCTAGTGCGTGCCGCGGACTGGCAGGCGCTCGCGGCGTTACGCGACGAGAGCCGATCACGCGGTGTGGAAGGGCTGATGGTCAAGCAACGCGAATCGATGTATGGCGTGGGCCGCACCAAGGCATCTGGCACATGGTGGAAATGGAAGATCGATCCGTATGCAGTCGATGCCGTGCTGCTTTATGCGCAACGCGGCCACGGCCGCCGTGCCAGTCTCTACACCGATTTCACCTTCGCGGTGTGGGACGAAGCGAACGGCGTGCGTACGCTGGTGCCGTTCGCGAAGGCTTATTCCGGACTAACCGACGAAGAAATGCGTCAGGTGGATGCCATCGTTCGCAAGACCACGATCGAAAAGTTCGGCCCTGTGCGCAGTGTGACCCCCACCCTGGTATTCGAAATCGGCTTCGAGGGCATTCAGGCAAGTCCGCGTCATAAATCCGGCGTGGCGGTGCGCTTTCCGCGCATGCTGCGCTGGCGCACCGACAAACATATCGACGACGCCGATACGCTGACCATGCTCAAGGGCTTCATCGACGATCGTGCGGGATAACCCGCTGAGTACAAATCCCTAAAAGGGTGCCGGGTTTTTCTCGACAGGATTCCTGCGTTATCGATGATAGCCTCAAGGCGTGCCATCCGGCGCACGCGGCAAGGGCGGCCTGCACGACGCGAGTGCGTCTCGCCGACGCGTGAACGTCCGTTCTCAATGCCTCAACGCACTTAAATCAACCAGCGGCGTTTTATTGCGTGAGCTATGGTGAGGTAAGGCGTACGCTGCGGCGCTGCAAGCGCGGGGCGACGCGAACAGAAACCATCGTCTGGAGAACGATGAGCTTTGTCTGCGCGTCAGGAGCGAATCTTGCGCGCGTGTTCCGAAGTGCCCGCGAGTGGCGCACGGAAAAAGCCAAGGAGAAGATGGTGACGTTCGACGACCGGATGGACGATAACGAAGACGTCGTAGTGTGGCGGCCTATCCAGTATGCGATGGCGTCGCACCGGCGCGTCCTCGTGGTGGACGATTACCGGGAAGCGGCCGAGGCATTGCAGATGTTGCTGACTGCTGACGGCTTCGAGTGCCGCGCGCTTGAGGATCCCTTTGCAGTCTGCGCGATGGCCCATGAATGGCAGCCGTTTGCGGTGGTGCTGGACATCAAGATGCCGGGCCTGGATGGCCTGGAACTGGCTCGCCGCCTGCGCGCCCATCCTTCGACTTCGCATATGTTGCTGGTGGCGTGCACCGCATTCGCCTCGCGCGACGACCGGGCACGTGCCAAGGCCGCCGGTTTCGATGCGCATTGCGCGAAGCCGTTGACGCCCGAGCGTCTGTTGCGTGTGCTCGAATCGGCTGCGGCGCTGCATGCGGCAGGACCGCCGTAAAGGCTGCGTGCGCTTTGAAAGAAATTCACCATGCGGCAACTATGGAATTCGCCGCAGATTGAAGCAGATGCAGAGTGTCAAGGGGCACTCAGATTATTTAGGTTAATTGAATATATCGCCGTGACGGGTTGTTGACCTGTTACAGATAACAGCGCAACCAACCGGTCTGCAAGGGCGGTCCCTTGCAACCAGTCGACCGGATCAGAGACCCGCGCTTAGTCCGGCGCGTACTTGAACTCAGGCAGCGCCTCGAGCGACTTTTTGGTGGCTTCAGGCAGCACCACACGCCGGTTATTGATCTGCAAGTCGTTAAACGGCACGGCGACCAGATGTTTGCCCATGCCGAGGAATCCGCCTACCGACAGGATCGCGTACGTGCTGCGGTCTCCGCTTGGCGAGACGATCAGATCGTCCAGCGTGCCGATAGTGTCCTTGTTCTTGTTATAGACATCGGCGCCGCTCAACTTCGACGCGCGGTAGCCGCTTGCGAGTTGCACCACGTCCGTCCGTTTTTCCGTAATTGCCTGAGGCGCGCCCTGAGCGTACGCATTGCCGTACGACGCGAGCGTGGCGAGGACCAGGGCGGTGGCGGCCAGTGAATTGAGCTGTATTCGTTGCATGATGATTGTTCTCCCTGATGACATGTCCGGCGCTTCTTTTACCGCGCCGCTTCATTGAGTCAGCTTTCACCTTGCTTGCTGCAAAAGTTGTGCCGCGCAGCGCCAATACCTACGTCAATCCTCTCAGGTCCGGAACTTGCTAAATCAACGGGCTTGCTGTTTGATGTTCCGATGATGCATTCCATGCGGACGGAAATCCCTGCATAGACGGATCCTCTGCCTACACTAAAACACGCGCGTCAGCGCCTCTTGCTTCCACAGGACCCACTATGTCATCCCAGGCCAACTACTCGACGCGCATCTCGGAAGGAACGCCTTTTCCGCTTGGCGCGACATGGAACGGAAGCGGTGTCAACTTCGCGCTGTTCTCGGCGCACGCCACCAAGGTCGAACTGTGTCTGTTCGATGAAACCGGCGCAAACGAAATCGAACGCATCGAACTGCCGGAATACACCGACGAGGTGTGGCACGTGTACGTGCCGAACCTCAAGCCGGGCGCGGTTTACGGCTATCGCGTGCACGGCCCCTATGAACCGGAGAAGGGCCATCGTTTCAATCCGAACAAGCTGCTGCTCGATCCGTATGCGAAGGCGCATATCGGCGAACTCAAATGGGCGCCGGAAATCTTCGGCTATACGCTGGATTCCGAAGAGGGCGACTTGTCGTTCGACGAGCGCGACAGCGCGCCCTTCGTGCCCAAGTGCAAGGTGGTCGACGCCAATTTTTCGTGGAGTCATCCCGAACGCAACGCGCTGCCGTGGGAGCGCGTGATTTTTTATGAAACCCATGTGCGCGGATTTACCAAACGACATCCGGAAGTACCGGAAAATCTGCGCGGTACTTTTGCTGGGCTCGGTCAGCAGGTCGTGCTCGACTACATCAGAAACCTGGGCGTGACGTCGGTTGAACTGATGCCGATCCAGACCTTCGTCAACGACAGCTATCTGCTCGACAAGGGCCTCACCAACTACTGGGGCTACAACACGATCGGCTTCTTCGCCGCCGATCCGCGCTTCTTCGCGTCGTCGATTGATTCAGTGGGCGAGTTCAAGGAGATGGTGGACCGTTTTCACAACAACAATCTCGAAGTCATTCTCGACGTGGTCTACAACCACACTGCCGAAGGCAACGAACGTGGCCCGACGATCTCGTTCAAAGGCATCGACAACGCGTCGTACTATCGGCTGATGCCCGACGAGCCGCGCTATTACATCAACGATACCGGCACCGGCAACACGCTGAACCTGTCGCATCCGCGCGTGCTGCAAATGGTGACCGACAGCCTGCGTTACTGGGTGACGGAAATGAAGGTGGACGGTTTCCGTTTCGACCTCGCCACGATTCTCGGGCGCGAATTGCATGGTTTCGACGAAGGCGGCGGTTTCCTCGACAGTTGCCGGCAGGACCCGGTGCTCTCGAGCGTGCGGCTGGTGGCCGAGCCGTGGGACTGCGGCCCCGGTGGCTATCAGGTCGGCGGCTTTCCGCCCGGCTGGGCCGAGTGGAACGACCGCTTTCGCGACACGGTGCGCGAATACTGGAAGGGCGACGAAGGCAAGGTCGCCGATCTCGCCACGCGTCTCACCGGTTCGGGCGACAGGTTCAATCATCGTGGCCGCCGCCCGTGGGCGAGCGTGAACTTCATCGCCGCGCACGACGGCTTCACGCTCAACGATCTGGTCTCGTACAACGACAAACACAACGACGCCAACGGCGAGGACAACAACGACGGCCACTCGGACAACAAGTCCTGGAACATGGGCGTGGAAGGTCCGACCGACGACGCGGAGATTCGTCAGCAGCGCGAGCGCCAGAAACGCAATCTGCTCGCCACGCTGCTGCTCTCGCAAGGCACGCCGATGATTCTCGCGGGCGACGAATTCGGCCGCACGCAGAAGGGCAATAACAACGCCTATTGCCAGGACAACGAGATCAGTTGGGTCGATTGGGAGGCCATCGACGACGACGGCCGCGCGCTCATCGAATTCGTCAAGAATCTGACCACGTTGCGCCACCGGCTGCCGGTATTGCGGCGTGGCCGCTTTATCATCGGTGAATACAACGAGGCGCTGGACGTGACTGACGCACGCTGGCTCTCGCCGGACGGCACGGATCTCTCGCAGGAGCAGTGGGACGATCCGTCGATGCGCTGCTTCGGCCTCGTGATCGACGGCCGCGCGCAGGCGAGCGGCATTCGCCGTCCGGCCTCGGATGCGACCCTGCTGCTGGTGCTGAATGCGCATCACGATGTCGTCAACTTCACGTTGCCCGATATTCCCGAGGGCGACCAGTGGACCTGCCTGCTCGATACCAACATGCCGGTGCGCTCCGAGTTGCCGCTCTTCAGTGCCGGCGACGCGTATCAGGTGACGGCACGCTCGTTGTTGCTGTTCGCGCTCGACGCACCGAACCGCGCGACGCAGCGTGTTTTCGACCGCCTCGAAGAGCAGCTCACTACCGACGAAAGCGAACCCTCCGCCTAAGCCTGATACACCAAGGCGTAAAACGCCGTCGAGCTTGCGCTGCCGGGTATAGCGCTTGCTCGATTGCAAGGGACTGCGCGCCATGCCGCTCTTTTTGCGGCGGACGCGCAGCGCAGCCGACATCGGCCCCCGCCAGGTTTAACCGAGGTGATCAAATGGAACAGGAACAAACCTCTATAGAGGAACAGATCCGCATGCGCGCTTATTACCTGTGGGAGCAGGCAGACGATCCGAAAGGCACGCCTGACGAGTACTGGGACCAGGCACGCGCCGAGATAGAAAAGGAAGCACCGCCGGTAGAAAGTGGCCCGATCGCTGACGAGCCTTTGAAGTAAGTGCGCTATCGCAATGGGACTTCGACGACGGTCCGATAGTCCTATTGACCGGCATTGGCCAACAAGATTGTCACGCCTCACAAGATACAAGAACGGCAACCGAACGTAACCGGACAGATTCGCGCAAATGAAGGACATACCCCAACCGCGCGGCGTGAGGCCGGCCGCCCGCATTCAAGCGCCCGCCACGGCCTTCGGCCTGGACAGCCTGATCGCGCTTGCGGTGGGCGTCACGGTGGTCGCTTGCCTTTACTTTGCGAGCGCCGTGCTGATTCCGATTACGCTCGCCATCCTGCTCAGCTTTCTCGTCGCGCCGCTCGCCGATGCGCTGACGCGTTTGCGCCTCGGTCACGTGGCGTCCGTGTTCGCCGCGGTGGTGATCTCGGTGTCGGTGATCGGGATGCTCGGCGCGGTGATCGCCACGCAACTGACCGATCTCGCGGCCGGCATGCCACGCTATCAGGCGACCATCGAGCAGAAGATGGAAACGGCGCACAGCCTGACCATCGGCAAACTGAACCGGTTTGCCAGCGCGGCAGGTCAGGCGCTGCAACGCGCGACCGTCGAGCCGCCGCAACCCGCACCGCAGGCTGGCCCGGCGTCTCGCGGCAGCGCGCACACCACGGCCAGTGAACCCGCCGCCGTGCCCGTCGAAGTGCGCGAGCCGGTGCCGACGCCGTTCGAACTCGCGAGACGCGTGCTGTCGCCGGCTATCAGCCCGCTCGAAACGGCGTTTATCGTTTTCGTCGTGATGGTGGTGATCCTGCTGCAACGCGACGATCTGCGCGACCGCGCAATCCGTCTGTTCGGCTCGCGCGATCTGCACCGCACGACCACGGTGATGGATGAAGCCGCGCGCCGTCTAAGCCGTTACTTCGTGTCGCAACTCGGCCTGAATGCGGGCGTCGGCGTGGTGATCGGCACAGGGCTTTTTATGATCGGTGTGCCGAGTCCGATTCTATGGGGCATTCTCGCGGCGTTGCTGCGGCTCGTGCCTTACGTCGGCATCTGGATCTCGGCGACCTTGGCCACCGCGCTCGCCGCCGCCGTGAGTCCGGGGTGGGCGATGGCGATCTGGTCGCTGGCGCTATTCGCCACTGTGGAGTTGTTGGTGGGGCAGATCGTCGAGCCGCTGCTGTATGGGCGCAGCACGGGGCTCTCGCCGTTTTCCGTGGTGGTGGCGGCGATTTTCTGGAGCTGGATCTGGGGGCCGATTGGACTGATTCTGTCGACGCCGTTGACGCTTTGCCTGCTCGTGCTCGGCCGGCATGTGCGGCGCCTGGAATTTCTCGATGTGCTGCTGGGCGACCAGCCGGCGCTCACGCCCATCGAAAACTTCTACCAGCGTGCGTTGGCGGGCGACCCGGACGAGGCGATCGAGCAAGCCGAAGTGCTGCTGCGTGAGCGCTCATTGTCCGCGTACTACGATGAGGTTGCGATCAAGGGCTTGCAGCTCGCGGCCAACGACGTCGAGCGCGGCAGCGTCACGGCAACCCAGCTTGCACGCATCGAGGCGACGACGAACGACCTCGTGGACGGCCTCGACGGCTACGACGACTGCGAGCCGGTCACGTCCGCGGCGGAACAAAACTGGAGCGCGGCGGGACCGTTGGCACCTTCTTCAGCGTCCGGGACATCCGACGATGCACAAGCTCAACCCGCGAATACGCGGCTCGTTTCTCCAGGCAATTCGAAAGAAGAACGTGCAACAGACCCGTCGCCGCTCGCAGCCAGCAACCGTGTGCTGTGCATTCCCGGCCGCGGTCCACTCGACGCATTAGCGACAACGATCCTGTTGCAGTTGCTCGGCAAGCACGGCTTTACGTCACGCGCGTTGCCGCATGAGGCCGCATCGCGCGCGTCGATCGATCAACTCGACGCGGACGATGTCGGCATCGTCTGCATTCTTTACTTGCAGATCGACGGCATTCCGTCGCATCTGCGCTATTTAGTCAGGCGCATTCGCGCGCGATTGCCAAATGTGTCGATCGTCGTCGGACTGTGGGCGGCGGAGGATACGGAGAAGTGGAGCGCGGATCTGCAAAGCGCGATGGGTGCGGAATGTTACGCCACCTCATTGCAGGAAATCGTCGCTGCTTGCCGGCGTGTCGAGACGACCAGAACCCAGACCGAGGAAGAACTGCCGCTCGTGGTCAATAGCTAGCGTGCCACGAATCCCTGCACGTCACCCGCCTTGACACGTCATCAAAGCGAAGGTGATGAGGGTTGCGAGTGTCGGTCAGAGGGGTTGCAGTTGCAGAAGTGGAGAAAACCGCCCGTCGGCAGCGCGTCGGGCGGTTCACGTTCGGTTAGCAAGGCCTAATGCCTGGCCGGTTTCTTTGCGGCCGACTTGTCTTTCGAAGCGGCGTCCTTGTCGGGGACGATCTTCGTGGTGCCGCCGGTGGAAGGCGGATCGCTCGCGGGAAAGCTATCCTCGACCTGCTTGTCGATCTGCTTTTCGCTCTTGTTCGAGTGCGGGTGCTTTTCCTTGTGTTCTGTCATCGCGTTTCTCCTTCAGGTTACGGGTGTTCATTTCGTGGCGCACGATGCGCCGCCGACGATTGCCATTGCATCCGCGCGCGACACGCCGCCTCTCATCGCATCGATCAGGCGCGCGGTCTGCGCTTCGCGTTCGCAGGCGAGCACAGCGACCACCATGTCGTTCTTCATGTACAGCGAGACGAATTGCTGCTTATCGAGGTCGCCGTCGGTCACGATCTCGTCCCACTCGCTCGCATGGCCGAGATATTCGAAGTTCTTGCCGAAGTGATAGGTCCAGAAATAAGGCACACCGGCGTAGCGATGCCGCGCGCCGCACATGTTTTGCGCGGCAATGCGCGCATGCTGCTGCGCGACGCGCCAATGTTCGATGCGCAACGGTTCCTGATCTTCATGCAACGGAAACACGGCGATATCGCCCGCTGCATAGAGACCAGGCGCGGCTTGCATGCCCGCGTTGACGAGCACGCCGCCGTCTTTTTGCAGCGGCAGTCCTTCGATGAAACCGGTGGCCGGTGCGACGCCCGTGCCTAACAGCACGATGTCGGCGGCGATATGCTCGCCGTTTTCGAGCATCACCTGATGCACGTTGCCTTCTTCGCCTTCGAGGGACGTGACCTTTGCTTCGAGATGGAACTCCACGCCATTGCGCTCGTGAAGCGTGCGGAACATGGCGCCCGCGCGCTCACCGAACTGCCTCGCGAACGGCACTTTCTCCGGCGAAATCACGGTCACTTGCGTGCCACGTTTGCGCAGCGAGGAAGCCGTTTCGAGTCCGATGAAGCTGCTGCCGAGAATGACGACCTGGGTTTGACCGGCATCGTCGCCGATGGCGTCGACGAGCGCGGCGGCATCGTCGAGACTGCGCAGCACGTGCACGCCGCCGAGTTCCACACCGGGAATCGGTGGAAGCTTCGGCACGCTGCCCGTAGCAAGCAAGGCGGTGTCGTAAGTCAGTTCGCCGCCGCTTTCGAAATGAATCGTGCGGGCGGGCACATCGAGCCGCGCGACCTTGCCGGCAATCCGCTCGACATCGTGCCGCTCGAGCCAGTCCGGCGCGAGTAGCGGCGGCACATCGGCAGGCGCCATTTCACCAGACGGGACAAATTTACTCAGCGAAGTGCGGTCGTACGGCGCATGCGGCTCATCGCCCACGAGCGTGATACGGCCGCCAAAGTCACATTCGCGCAGCGTGGCGCAAGCGGCTGCGCCTGCCGCGCCCGCACCGATCACCACGTAATGCGGTTCTTTCGCGCTGGCATTGCGCGTCGGGTGGGGGAGTTTTTCCGGCGTGACCATCACGTCGTCGCCTGTCACGACCACGGGATAGCGGTCGAGCGCGACCAGCGCGGGCGGTTCGAGCACGTTGCCGGTGGCGACTTCGAACGTCCCTTTGTGCCACGGGCAGATGATCCGGCCGTGGCATAGCGCACCTTCTTCGAGTGGCGCGCCGGCGTGCGGGCAATCGGCGGAATAGGCGCGCACGGTATCGCCGTCGCGCACCAGCAGAATCTTTTCGTCGTTCACCACGACACGTTCAGCGCGGTCGGTTCGCAATTGCGAGAGCTGAGCGACGCATCGGGCAGTCGTGGGCATGGCCGGTTCCTCGCGGATGGTGGCATGAGCAATGGCAGCGCAGGCGGCGCGCGACGCGCATCAGCACGCCGCGCTGCAACACGCCTTTCAGGCCGCCGAACGCCAATTGTTCAGCAATCCATGTGCCCGAATGCGCGCGCCTGCGCGAGCGCTGTTTCGTCCCCCGTCACGCTTTGGAGAACGGCCGAAGTGCGGTAAATTCCGGAAAAGGAAATAGCGCACGAACATGCCCCGAGCATGTCGTGCCGAGGCGCCCTGACCTGAATTGACCTTTCATGGAGATCGTGACCGTGCAGCGTGCGGAACGTGCCGCAGTCGATTTCCCCATGCCGTCGCGCAATTTCGCGGCGACGCGGCGCATGCTGCTGATCGTCCTCGCCGTTTCGGTCGTCTTTCCTCTGATCTGCCTTGCGGGCTACGGCTACTTCGATTACCAGCGCCGGATCGCCGATTCGAACGACATGATCGACCGCCTCGCGCGCGTCGCCGAGGAACAGGCCGTCAAGGTGCTGGACCTGAACCAGCAGATGTCCTCGCGCATCGTGGAACTGCTCGGCAATGACGACGACGCGCAGATTCGCGCGCGCGAAGCGATGTTGCACGACCGTCTGCGCGGCATCGGCGGCGACTTTTCGCAGGTCGCGTCGATCTATCTGCTTGGCGCGAAGGGCGATCTGCTGGTGTCGAGCCGCACGTTTCCCGCGCCCGTCATGTCGATCGCGCAGCGCGAGGATTTCACGAGCGCGAGAGCGATGCGCCCGCATCCGTATTTTTCGCTGCCGATGTTCGGCCCACTCTCGCAGACCGATGTGTTCACCACCGCGACGGGCCGTTCGGGCGCCGACGGCCAGTTCCTCGGCGTGGTCACGGTGGCGCTGCGCAACGAGTACTTCTCGCGCTTCTATCGTGAACTGACCAACGGCGATTCGTCGCTGGCGCTGGGCCTGTACCGGCAGGACGGCAATTTGCTGGTGCGCTATCCGCCGTGGCCGGCGGGCGCGAAGCCCAGCCCGCGGAGCAAGTTCACTCAGGCGTTGCGCGACAAACAGCTGTCCGGCCACGTCCGTCTGAATTCCACGGTAGATGGTGTGGAGCGCCTGCTGGCGTTTCGCCGTGTCGGCGACTATCCGCTCTATGTGATGAGCGCCTACGCGACGTCGTCGATCGGCGAAGCATGGCGGCGGCACTTCATCACGATCGCGGCACTCACGGCCGTGCCCTGCATCGCCATCTGGCTGCTGGTGTTCTACTCGCTGCGCCAACTGGAAGGCGAGCGCCGCGCGTGGGAACGTTGGCAGGGCGAAGTGGCGATGCGTCTGTCAGCCGAAGCCTCGAGCCGGCAACTGCAGCGCATGGGCGCGCTCGGCAATCTCGTCGCCAACGTCGCGCACGATTTCAACAATCTGCTGATGGTGGTCGCCGCCAACACGGAGCTCGCGCGGCTCAAGCGCTTTAACAACGTGGAGAAGGAAGTGCTGGCGGTGGAGCGCGCCACCGCCACCGCCGAATCGCTCACGCGGCGCCTCCTGAGCGTGGCGCGCAAGCAGCCGCTCAAACAGCAGCCGCTCGATCTCGCCACGTGGATGCCCGGCGCCGCCCCGCTAATCGACGCCGCGCTCGGCGACAACGTCGAGCTGGCCTTGAACATGGTCGATAAGGTCTGGCAGGTGCTGGCCGATCCGACCGACCTCGAATTCGCGATCATGAACCTGGCCGTGAACGCGCGCGACGCGATGCCGCGTGGCGGACGCTTCGTGATTCGCTGCCAGAACAACCGGCTGGTCGGCAGCGATACCTTGCTGCCCGACGGCGAATACGTGCTGATCGCCTGTTCCGACGACGGCGAGGGTATGCCCGAGGCCGTCGCGCGGCGCGCCTTCGAGCCGCTCTTCACCACCAAGCTGCGCGGTTCGGGCACGGGCCTCGGCCTCGCGCAGGTGCTTTCCATGTGCGAACAGGCGGGTGGCACGGCGAAGATCGACAGCGTGCCGGGCAGCGGTACGACGGTCAGGTTGTATTTGCCGCGATATCGCGAACGCCAGAAGGCGTCCGTGGTGCAAGCCGAGACGGTGCAGGCGCCGGTGCCCGCGCCGAGCGGCGTCGTGCTGCTGGTGGAAGACAACGAAGATGTCGCGGCGGGCGTGGCGGCGGTGCTGGAGACCTTCGGCTGCGAGGTGCGCCATGAACCGACCGCCGACCGGGCGCTCGATGTGCTGACCGGCGGCGCGCGCTTCGAGCTCGTGCTGTCCGACATCCAGATGCCGGGCAAGCTCAACGGTATCGACCTCGCGGAGAAGGTGCGCAGCGCGTGGCCGTCACAGAAGATCGCCTTGATGACCGGCTATGCCGATGAACTCGAACGCGCGCGGCGGCTGGGCGTGGCGATACTCGCCAAGCCGTTCAACATCGACGAATTGCACGCTCTGGTGGCGTGTGAACCGTAAGGCTCGCCATTCGCGGCGCACGCCTTGCATGTTCGAAGTGTTTCATGACTCGCGGCACACCCCTTGCTGAGAGGAAGACGAGGTATGCGTATTTGGCTGAACCGGCCGGCGCAACCCACTTCTTTTCGCACAGGAGAAAGTCATGCACCTCAGAAACAAGACTCGCAGCGCAGTCCTCATCTCGGCCTTGCTCGCCGCTTCCTCAATTGCGATGGCGCAAGGCAGCGGGGGTGGCGGTCCGGCCGGCAATGACCCAAGTGGCGGCACCAATGCCGGCGCGACTCGTGAGGGTGGCGACATGCAGGCATCGGGCGCGATGGCGCATTCGAAGCCGACCAAGAAACATCACATGAAGTCGTCGAAGGCGAAGCCGGCTACCGACTCGACCAATATGCCGGGCGCGGACGCGAGCAGCGATACGAAGGGGCAGTAACGTAGAGAAGCACAGTGGGCAAAGCTGAACGAGGATTCCGGAGCGCTTGCTGCTGCGGGCGCCTCCGATCCCAACCGATGACACGAAACTCCCGCACCCAGCCTTGGCAGGCGCGCTGCGCACGGGCGCCGAAGCCGGGCTGGCTTTGCAATGCGGTGCAACACACGCGACAATATGAGTTGATACAGCACAGGCCCGTGCCAAGACGAGACGAGGTCGGCTGAGACGCAGCGCAGCGCACAAGGATGAGTATGGCTGGCAGTGAAGCAGGAGCGTCTCAAACGAACACGCAGAGCGTTGCGCAAACGAGCACGCAATCAGGCATACAGACGAACTCCGATACCGCGGGGAGCAGGGCGGCCGCTTCAGGCTCGCTGGACTTTCCTGTAGTCGGCATTGGCGCATCCGCGGGTGGCGTGCAGGCGCTGCTGCGTTTCTTCGAGAACGCGCCGGCCGATATCGGCATGGCGTTCGTGGTGGTGCTGCACCTGTCGCCCGACCATGCAAGCAGCGCCGACCAGGTGTTGCAGCACGCCACCCGCATGCCGGTGCGTCAGGTTCAGCGGCCGGTCCAGGTGGAAAAGAACCACGTCTATGTGATTTCGCCGTCACACGATCTCTCGCTCGACCACGGCCATCTCACGCCCGTTGAAGCCGATCGTCCGCGTGGCCGGCCGATCGCCATCGACCTGTTCTTTCGTAGCCTCGCCGACGCGCACCGCGAGCGGGCGATCGCCATCGTGCTCTCGGGCACGGGCGCGGACGGCGCGACCGGCATCGGGCGAATCAAGGAACAGGGCGGCGTGACGATTGCGCAGGACCCGGCCGACGCCGAGTACCCGGAAATGCCGCAGAACGCGATGGCCACCGGCATGGTCGACCTCACGTTGCCGGCGGCCGACATGCCGCGCAAACTCCGCGAGCTGGCCGAAAACGCGCGCGCCATCCGCCTGCCGTCCGCGGACGACGAGCCGGAAACGCTCGCCGTCAAGGAGCCCGATGCGGCTTCGATCGCCGAACGGGCCTTGCTCGGCGTGCTCGCCACCTTGCGCGCACGCACCGGCCACGATTTCCAGCACTACAAGCGCGCCACGATTTTGCGGCGTATCGAACGCCGTTTGCAGGTCAACGGCATTCCCGATCTGCAAGCCTACCAGGACTACGTTCTCACGCATCCCGACGAGACGCCGGCGCTGCTCAAGGACATGCTGATCGGCGTGACCAATTTCTTCCGCGACCGGGAGACCTTCGAAGTCGTCGAGCGCGAGATCGTGCCGAAGCTGTTCCAGAAGAAGTCCGCGGACGATCCGGTGCGCGCCTGGGTCGCCGGCTGCGCGACCGGCGAAGAAGCGTATTCGCTGGCCATGCTGCTCGCCGATCATCCGGAGCGGCATGAAGGCATTCAGGCGCAGCTGTTCGCGACCGACATCGACGAACGCGCGATTTCATTCGCGCGCGCGGGGCTGTATCCCGAATCGATCACCGCGGACGTGCCCACCCAACGGCTGCGCCAGTTCTTCACGGCCGAGCACGCACACTTTCGCGTCACCAAGGCGATCCGCGAAAAGGTGCTGTTCGCCGTGCATAACGTGCTGCGCGATCCGCCGTTTTCCCGCGTCGACCTGGTGTCGTGCCGCAATCTGTTGATCTATCTGGACCGCAGCGTACAAACCCAGGTGCTGCAGATGTTTCACTTCTCCCTGCAGCCCGGCGGCTATCTGCTGCTCGGCAGTTCGGAATCCGCCGAGGCCGCCGGCGATCTGTTCACGGCGGTCGACAAGAAAAACCGGATCTATCGCGCCAACGTCGTGGCCAGCACCGTTCGCCCGCCGATCAGCATGCCGGTCGTTGCACAAGGCGGCGCGGCCAGCATCGCCAACATCGGGCCCGCGGCGCCGCTACCGCAGTCGCTGCCGTTTTCGGCCTTGCATCACCGGATACTGGAGTCGTACGCACCGCCGAGCGTGGTGGTCGATACGGACGCGAACATCCTGCATATGTCCGAGCACGCGGGCCAGTTTCTGCGCTTCGTGCGGGGCGAGCCGTCGTACAACCTGATCATGCTGGTCCACCCGGATTTGCGTCTGCAACTGCGTGCGACCTTGTTTCAGGCCTTGCGCGGCAACCGCGAAGCGGCCACTCCGCCGATCGATTTCACGCCCGGCACGCAGGTGCGGATCGTCGTGCGCCCTTATCGGCGCACGGAAGATTCACCGGAATTCGCGTTGGTGCTGTTCGAGGAAGTTGCGGCCGACGCCGCCGCGCAACCGTCGAAGCAGCCCGCCGGTCCGGCGGCGCAGGATTCGCTGCTGGTGCATCTCGAGGATGAACTGCATCGCACGAAACAGGAGTTGCGCTCCACGGTCGAGCAGTCGGAGGCATCGACGGAAGAGCTGAAAGCGTCGAACGAGGAATTGCAGGCGATCAATGAAGAGTTGCGCGCGGCTACCGAAGAACTCGAGACCAGCAAGGAAGAACTACAGTCGCTGAACGAGGAGTTGTTCACCGTCAACGCGGAATTGCAGACCAAGATCGAGGAGACCGGCAAGGCCAAGGACGACTTGCAGAACGTGATCGCCTCGACCGGCATCGCCACGCTGTTCGTCGATCGCGAGATGCGGATCAAGCGGTATACGCCGGCTGCAACGGATCTGTTCAACGTGATTCCGTCCGACCTCGGCCGCCCGCTGCACGACATCACGCACCGGCTCCACTATCCGCAACTGAACGACGACACGCTCACCGTGTTCGAGTCGCTGCAACTGATCGAGCGCGAGATTCGCGGCACCGACGGGGGCTATTTCCTCACGCGCCTCTCGCCGTATCGCACCACGGACGATCACATCGACGGCGCGGTGTTGACCATCGTCGATATCACAGCGTTGCGGCGCGCGGAGCAGCTCGTGCGCGTCGGCGAGGAGC
Source organism: Paraburkholderia sp. NPDC080076 (assembly GCF_050281145.1). NCBI lineage: Bacteria > Pseudomonadati > Pseudomonadota > Betaproteobacteria > Burkholderiales > Burkholderiaceae > Paraburkholderia > Paraburkholderia sp. NPDC080076. The sequence goes on from NZ_JBNNWQ010000001.1 coordinate 1,406,409, forward strand.
GCCTGCATCTCGCCGCGCAAAGCACCAACGACTTCGCGATCATCGTGCAGGACATGGATGGCCGCGTGGTGACGTGGAACAAGGGCGCGGAACGCATCTTCGGTTACAGCGAGAGCGAGATGGCGGGGCAGACGCTCGACCGTGTCTATCTGCCGGAAGATCGCGAAGCCGGCGAACCCGCGAACGAACGGCGGCGCGCGCAGACCGACGGTCGTTGCGAAGACGAACGCTGGTACATCCACAGAAACGGTACGCGGCTCTATTGCAGCGGCGTGATCACGCCGATGGCGTCGGACACCTTCAGCGGTTTCGCGAAGATCGTGCGCGATCTGACGCAGCGCAAAGGCACCGAGGCGCTCGAGCAGCGCAAGATTTCGTTGGAACGCTCGGTGCGGCAGAAAATGGAAGCGGCCAGCCGTCTGAAGGACGAATTCCTCGCGGTGCTCTCGCACGAATTGAAGAACCCGCTGAACCTTATTCATGTAAAAGCGGACATGCTGGACCGCGCGCCGTCCACCCAAGGCCTGCCGGTAGTGCGCGATGCGGCCGATGCGATCCGCCGTTCGGTGATCAGCCTCGCAAAGATCATCGACGACCTGCTCGACCTGTCGCGCGTGCGCACCGGCAAACTGGCGCTGGAGCGCTCGCGGGTGGATATCGCGGCGATCACGGCGTCGGTGGCGAGCGCGATCGAAGCCGATGCGCTGTCGCATCAGGTCGAGGTGAACGTGGAGGGTGCGGCCGAACCGTTTCTTATCGACGCCGACGCCGTGCGCTTCGAGCAGATTCTGTGGAACCTCGTCAGCAATGCGGTGAAATTCACGCCGCAGGGCGGAAGCGTGACGATCAGGCTCGCGCATGAGGACGGCTTCGCGTGTGTCGAGGTGCGCGACACCGGGCGCGGCATCGAACCGGCCTTCCTGCCGCACGTGTTCGATATGTTCAGCCAGGCCGAAGGCGCGCACCGGCGGCATAGCGGCGGTCTGGGCATCGGTCTCGCGCTCGTCAAGCAACTTGCCGAAATGCATGGCGGGCATGTGCAGGCGGAGTCCGCGGGTGCGGGCAAGGGTGCGCGTTTTCGCGTCTGGCTGCCCGCCGATAGCGCCGCAGTGCAAGCCGAACCCCGCGAAAGCCAGGGCGACGTCAGTCTGCTCAAGGGCATGCGGATTCTGCTGGTCGACGACGCGGTCGAAAGCCTGCAGGCGTTCCAGAGCCTGCTCGAAATGGAGGGCGCGCAAGTGTGGCCGCAAACCAATGGCGCGGGCGCGCTGGAGGTTGCCGCGCATCAACAGTTCGACCTGATCCTGTCGGATATCGGCATGCCGGGCATGGACGGCTATGAGCTGATCGCGGCGTTGCGCAAACTGCCGGCCACGGCGTCGGTGCCCGCGCTCGCGCTCACCGGCTTTGGCCGCCCGCAGGATGCCACGCGTGCGATTCGCGCGGGCTACGACGCGCATCTCGGCAAGCCGGTTTCGCTGCAGGCGCTGCTCGATAAGATTGCGCGCGCAACCACTCCGAACCGTTGAGGGTTCGATCTGATTTTTCGTCTTGGCGCGGGCTTTGAACAGCCCGCGCGACCTGCCGTCAACGGGTATAGCGCTTGCTGAAATTAAACGCATGCACGGTTGTCGAGCGCCAGTCCTGAAAGCCTCCGATGAGTCCGTGCCCTTCATTTTCTGCAGGAGCATGGACATGACACTCGGCGATACGATCAAAGGCATGGTCGGCATGGATCCAACGGGACATGCCGATCCCGACATGAAAGCGGTACTCGACGCGCTCAAGAGTCTGGACCCGAAGCCCATCGAAGATTGCACGGTGGAGGAGGCGAGGCACCAGCCCACGCCCGCCGACGCCGTCAAAAAACTGATGCAGAACCCCGCGTTCAGCGCGCGGCCTGCGCTGGAACTGGAGGCGGTGCGCACCCAAGACATCATGATTCCAGGCGCGGCCGGCAGCAATCCCGCGCGGGTCTACACGCCGCAAGGCGAGGGACCATTCCCGCTGATTCTGTATTTTCACGGCGGCGGCTGGGTGATCGCCGACCTCGATACCTACGATGCCACGCCGCGTTCCATGGCCGCCCAGAGCCGGGCGATCGTGGTGTCCGCGCACTACCGGCAGGCGCCGGAGCACCGGCTGCCGGCCGCTCACGACGACGCGTTCGCCGCATGGGGCTGGCTGATCGGGAATGCAATGAGCGTCGGCGGCGACCCGGACAAGATCGCGATCATGGGCGAGAGCGCCGGCGCCAATCTGGCGATCAATGTATCGATCCGCGCGCGCAACACGGGCATCCGCATGCCGATGCATCAGGCGCTCATCTATCCGGTGGCGAGCAACAACATCGTGTCGATCTCTTATGAAGAGAATCGCAATGCCAAGCCCTTGAACAAGCCGATGATGCTGTGGTTCATACATAACGTGATCAACAGTGAGAGCGATCTCACCAGTCCGTTGATCGACGTGGTGAGCGCGGATCTGTCACGCTTGCCGCCGGCTGTGATAGTGACTGCGGGCATCGATCCGCTGCGCTCGGATGGTGAGAAGCTCGCGCAGAAACTGCACAGCGCGGGCGTGCCCGTCGAGCATCGCAATTATCGGGGCGCGACGCACGAGTTCTTCGGCATGGCAGCGGTGGTGCAGGCGGCGCGCGACGCGCAGGCCTTCGTGTCGCTCGCGCAGCGCCAGGCGTTCGGCGGGGCGCCGCTTTGAAGCGGTGAGCGGTCCGTTTGGTTCTCTATCGAACTTTCGAGTGCAATGGAGCGCGCCGTCATTCGCCGATCAGATGCAGCACGATGTCCCGATGCTGCGTGTGACGGCGATGTTCGAACAGATACAACCCTTGCCAGGTGCCGAGCACCATCTGCCCATGTTCGACCGGCACCGATAATTGCACTTGCGTGAGCGCGGTGCGCAAATGGGCCGGCATGTCGTCCGGGCCTTCGGCGTCGTGTTCGTAACGCTCGGCGTCTTCGGGCGCGAGGCTCGCGAAGTAGCGCTCCAGGTCGCGCTGTACCGAAGGGTCGGCGTTTTCCTGAATCAGCAATGAAGCCGACGTATGGCGGCAAAACAGCGTCAGCAGCCCTGTGTCGATGCCCTGCGCGGCGACGAAGCGGCGCGCTTCGTCAGTGAATTCGACGAGGCCGCGGCTGCGGGCCTTCACGCTGAGGTGGTGGATGGCTTGTCGCATGCTAGTTGTCGGGTGGAGATGGCGCGGCGCATGAGGCGCAGCGTGCGCCGCTAGACCTCAGAGCGACGTCAGCACGTCCGCGATTTCCGCGGCGTTGGCCGGGCGGACCACGCGTGCGACTTCCGTGCCGTCGCGCATCAGGATCAGCGTGGGCCAGAGCTTGACCTTGAACGAGCGGCCGAGCGGCCGCCCCGGGCCGTCTTCGATCTTCAGATGCCTGAGGCCGTCGTGCGGTTCGAGGGCTTGCGCAATCGACGCCTGCGCGCCCTGGCAGTAGCCGCACCAGTCCGTGCCGAATTCGACGAGGGTGGCGCCCGCCAGGGCGTCGAGTTGGGCTCGCGAGGGGGCTTTGGAAGAATAGGCTGTCTGGGTTGCCATGCTTGCTCCGGAGCGGTTTAACCTGTGCAGGCAGGGGCTTGGGCCGCCGTGGCGCCCCTGCGGGTGGAATTGCCAAGAGTAGCAGCTATCCCCGGGATCGTCAGTGAGCCTGGCTTCCGCCGATGCGCGGCCCGGCACGGCGCGCGGCGGCGTAAATTTCACGCGAACTCATATTCTTGCCGCCATGGCGTGTTAAACATTCGTCCGGTGCTGCCGGCAGGCGGCGAATCATCGAAGGCAGGAAGGGAAAGAAATGGGCGAAAGGATTTATCTGCGCTACCCCGGCAAGGAAGAAACCGTCGCGGTGGCTACCGGTTTCAGTTGGGGTGCGTGTCTGCTGGGCTTCGTCTGGGCCTTGTCGAAGAAGATGTGGTTTGCTGCTTTCGTCATGCTGGCGATCAACTTGCTGCTCTTCTGCTCGGGTCTATGGGGCGAAACCGCCGACCTGATCGGACTCGTGCTGTCGGTGCTGTTCGGTATCGCTTGCGGTATGTATGGCAATCAGTGGCACCGCTGGACGCTCGAAAAACGCGGTTACGTCGTGCAGTAACGCGCGCTGCAAAGGCGCGGTCGGGAGTTGCATAGCGGGAGCGGATATTGCTAGCTTCACGCCGCACGTGCATGCACCGAAGCGAAACAAAGACAACGAAGCGCGCGCCGTCGAACCGATTCCCAACGCGTCATGGAGGCATCCCATGCCAAATGCAGTTGCTTCACGCCGTTCCGCCGTGTTGTTCAACCTGCTGCGCCGCAACCTGGCCGGCGCCGCGCTGGCCGTGTCGCTCGGCGTCGCGCCGCTTGCGCATGGCGCCGAACCGAGCGCCGCGCCGGGCGCGGGCATGGCTGGCGCCTCCGGTGCTTCGAGCGCCACGGCACCGCCAACGGCCGCCGCATCCGCGCCCGACGACACCTTTCTGCTCACCATCTTCCTGCGGCACGACGAGTCCAAGCCGCTGCCGAAGATCAACGACCAGTTGCGCGCACAAGGATTCTTCAAGACCTTTCCGCCGCCCGGCATCGAAGTGGTGTCGTGGTACGTGATGATGGGCATCGGCCAGGTGGTCACGCTGCGCGTGCCGGCGAGCCGCCTGCGCGAGGTGAACCGGGCGATCGAAACCACCGCGTGGGGCGGCTATCGCACCGAGTTTTATCCGACCTACGACTACAAGGCGCAAGCGCAGCAGATGCGCGCGGCGGACGGCAAGTAGCGTGCTCCACGCCGTCGGTGGCGCGGCAACGGTGCGGTCTGCAATTTTGGGATGCGGTGGCGCGGGTTTACGCGCCCGCGAGCTAAGCCGATAATGCCCCGGTCGTTCCGGCCACGAAGTGTGCGGCGTGCATAACGCGTCGCAGGCTCGCTTTCCCTGACCCACCGCCCCTCGTGTTAAAAACCTCACGTTTTTTCGACCTGCTGCGCATTCCCGGCTTCAAGCCGCTCGCCGCCGCGACGCTCATGCTCGGTGTGGCGATGTCGTTCACCGCTCCCTATCTCTCCCTGTTCGGCGTCGAGCGCGCCGGCATGACGCCGTTCAGGCTCGGCGTCTTCATGACGCTGATCGCGGCGAGCGGGGTGCTCGCCAGCACCTTCGCGGGCCGCTGGAGCGACGCGAGCGGACGGCACCGGCCCTTGCTGCTGGCCGCGCTGATCGCGGCGGCGCTCGGCTATCTGTGCTTATGCGTCGTGCGTGATTACCGGCTGCTGCTGGTGGTCGGGATCGTCTTCATCGGCGCGGGCGGCTCGGCCATTTCGATGGTGTTCTCGTTCAGCCGCGCGGCCTTGCCGGTAGCAGACCCGGCGGAGCGCGTGTTCGCCAGCGCGACCTTGCGGACCATTCTGTCGGCGGCTTGGGTGTTCGGGCCGTCGGTGGGCGCGCTGGTGCTCGCCGCCAGCAGCTTTTACGGGCTCTTCCTGTTCGCCGCCGCCAGTTTCGGCGCCTGCGCGACGATCGTATGGCGCATGCGGGAGCCGCAGGGCCACCTGGGCGATCACACGGTGGAAGACACGGCGTCGGAGCCGTCGGCTTCGATCACCGTGCCGCCGCTGACCGCGCCCGGCGAAGATGCGCACGAGGACTTGCCGGGCGTCGCCTCGGCCAACGACATCGGCCGCGCGGTCGCCGCGCTCACCTTGCTCGGCCTCGCCGCGAACGCGACCATGATCGTGCTGCCGCTCTACATCGTGCATGGGCTGAACGGCACGCATCTGGATGTGTCGGTCATGCTCGGCCTCGGCGCCTTGATGGAGATTCCGATGATGCTCGCGCTCGGCGCGAAGTCGTCGGCGCTGCACAAGCCGAACTGGCTGGCCGCCTGCGCCGCGGTGCACGCGGTGTATTTCGTCGGCATGTCGCTGGCGGGGAATGTCCACGTGCTGATCCCGATGCAGATGCTCAACGCATTCGTGGTCGCCGTGACCTCGTGCCTCGGCATGACCTATGTGCAGGATCTGATGCCACAGTCGCCGGGCCGCGCCACCGCGCTGTTTTTCAATGCGGCGCGCGTCGGCTCAATTCTCTCGGGCGTGTTGTCGGGCTTGCTGGTGCAGGCGTTCAGCTATCGCGGCACGTTTCTGTTCTGCGGCCTGCTGGCGCTGTGCGCGCTGGTGCTGTTCGCCGTGCCGGGCTACCGCTATCCGTTGATGTGGAACGCCGTGAAGCGTTTTGCGCGTTCGCAATACGGCAAACTCCAGGCACGACAGCGACAGCGCTAGACGCGCCGGCTTCAAGGGCAAACACGAACTGCAAGAAAGCGGTCAGCCGAATCGAAGCCTGCGCGGGCGTCATGCCGCGCAAGCCTGACGCAAGCGCACACTGCCCAGGAACTTTACGCCGCGCAAAACCTCTGCAAAAAGGCGTATCGTCTTTCGATGCATGGGCGATGCCCGCTTCGCTGCAAGAGCGAATCAGGGCTGCTACCGTGTGTCCGGCGCACGCGAAGAAACACCACTACAGTAAGTGTAGCCAGGTGCGATTCCTGACGCCGCCACTGAAGCGCTCAGCGAAAACGCAACATAGCCGCGGTAGAACGAAGCAAAACATCGAAGCAAATCCAGCAGCGCAACGAGGCACTTTCCGGAGCGAGATATGCAGCTAGGCATGATTGGATTGGGGCGCATGGGCGCCGACATGGTGCGGCGCCTGACGAACGGCGGTCAGCACTGTATCGCCTTCGACGTGCAACCGGCGGCGGTGGAGAGGCTGAAACAGGACGGCGTGGCGGGCGCGGCGTCGCTGGAAGACCTCGTCGCGCAACTCGAGAAGCCGCGCGCCGTGTGGCTGATGGTGCCCGCCGCCGTGGTCGACATGACGCTGGAGAAACTCGTGCCGTTGCTGGAGCCGGGCGACATCGTGATCGACGGCGGCAACTCCTATTACCACGACGACATCCGCCGCAGCGCCGAACTGGCCGAGCGCAAGCTTCACTATGTGGACGTCGGCACCAGCGGCGGCGTGGCGGGCCGCGAGCGCGGCTACTGTCTGATGATCGGCGGCGAGCCGGAGATCGTGAAGCGGCTCGAACCGATTTTCGCGACGCTCGCGCCGGGTGCCGGCTCAGAGCCGGCCACGCCGGGCCGTGTCGCCGGCTCGAGCACCGCGGATCAAGGCTTCCTGCATTGCGGGCCGCAGGGCGCGGGGCACTTCGTCAAGATGGTCCACAACGGCATCGAGTACGGCATGATGGCCGCGTACGCCGAGGGTCTGAACATTCTGCACCACGCCGACGCCGGCAAGCAGGCGCGCGAGGCTGACGCCGAAACCTCGCCGCTGCGCCGACCCGAGCTGTACCAGTACGATCTGAATCTCGCCGACGTCACCGAAGTCTGGCGGCGCGGCAGCGTGATCAGTTCATGGCTGCTCGATCTGATCGCCGGGTCGCTCGTTAGCGATGTCGAGCTGAAAAACTACGCAGGACGCGTATCCGATTCAGGCGAGGGGCGCTGGACCGTGGCGGCCGCCATCGACGAAGGCGTGCCTACGCCGGTGCTGAGCGCGGCGCTGTTCGCGCGTTTCAGTTCGCGCGGCGAGGCGGATTTCGCGAACCGGGTGCTCTCGGCCATGCGGAAGGATTTCGGTGGCCACGCCGAGAAATCGGCCACGCCGTCCGATAAGCCGAAAAGCTGATTCCAGGGAGCCGCGATGCAAGCCACCACCTCCACGCCGCACGACGTCGTGTTTCTGTTCGACTGCGACAACACCTTGCTGGACAACGATCATGTGCTCTCGGATCTGCGCGCGCACATGATGCGCGAGTTCGGCGCGGAGAACAGCGCGCGGTACTGGGAAATCTTCGAGAACCTGCGCACCGAGCTCGGCTATGCCGACTACCTGGGCGCGCTGCAGCGCTATCGCTCGGAGCATCCGCGGGACACGCGGCTGTTGTTGATGTCGTCGTTCCTGATCGACTATCCGTTTGCGAACCGCCTGTATCCGGGCGCGCTGGATGCGCTCCGGCATGTGGGCGAGCGCGGTCCCACGGTGATTCTCTCCGACGGCGACGTGGTGTTCCAGCCGCGCAAGATCTCCCGCTCTGGACTATGGGACGAGGTCGAAGGGCGCGTGCTGATCTACATCCACAAAGAGTTGATGCTCGATCAGGTGATGGAGTGCTATCCCGCGCGCCACTATGTCATGGTCGACGACAAGCTGCGCATTCTCACAGCCATGAAAAAGGCATGGGGCGCGAAACTGACGACGGTGTTTCCCCGCCAGGGGCACTATGCATTCGATCCGAAAGAGATCTCCAGCAATCCGCCGGCGGATGTGACGGTGGAGCGGATCGGCGAGTTGGCGGAGATCGACGTGGAGTCGTTGTTGGCTGAGAAACGCTAGACGGTTCGCGGCGCTCGCGCGTCTCTATGTATGTGTCATGCACATGGAGAGCAACAACGCCGCGGGCCAATACCGGTTCGCTCTATGAACCGAGTTCCTTCAGGCGCGCTTGCGCATCGCCGGCGCCCATGCGGCCCGCCGCATCCAGTGCCGTCACGCCGTTCGCATCGCGGGCCTTCGGGTCCGCGCCATGCGCTATCAGCAATTCCATGATTGCCGTGCGATTGAACATCGCCGCAATCATCAACGCGGTGCGTCCGTCCGGCGACGCCCCTTCGACATCCGCACCATGCGCGAGCAAGGTTTCGATCACGGTGTCGAAGCCTTTGAACGCCGCGCCTGCAATTGGCGTCTGTCCGTTGTCGTTACGCAGATTGGGATCGGCGCCGTGTTCGAGCAGCGTGCGCACGGCGTTCGCGTGGCCGTGGTAGCTGGCGAGCATGACGAGGCTGTCACCTTTGTCGTTGCGCAGATTCGGCGGCACGCCTTTTTCGATCACCGCCGCGAGCATGGCGGCATCGCCGCTCCGCGCGAGGTCGAAAACCTGGTGCGCCAGTTCGAGCAACTCCGGGTCGATCGGCTGGCCGGAGGGCGGGGAAGTATCAGCGTGGTCCGTCAATGGAATCTCCTTGCAATCAGGCTGGGCGCCCCAGGTCTCGGGAAGGCGGGAGACCACACGTGAAGGCGCCGGGAAGATTGCTCAGGATACACATTTTGCGCCGGCGACGCCCGCGCAGCGGCACTCAGGCGTGGCCGAACAGCTTGACCAGCAAGCCGAACACGCCGACCAGAATGGCGACACCCGCGAACAGGAACACCAATGTCAGAACAAGGATCAACGGCGCTTTGAGGCGACTGGGTGTCGGCATGATGGAATGTTTGGTAAGGGGCGAGCAAGGTGGTACGCGCCAGATGCGGTCCGCCGTCGCGCATGAAGCATGAGCAGCTTAAAGGCATTCGCTTAATACGGGCTTAAAGTCTAACGCATGCGTCATGAGGCGGAATGTCATCACGGTCGCGCAGTCGCAGATGGATCAAGCTTTGGACGATTGCGTCGAACCATGCGGCCCGCTTCCTGTCACACTGACGATCACCAGACAAGGGCGCAAAGGCCCGCTGCCACGGGCCTTTGCCCTTACGCTTTCGTTGTGTCATCCGCATGACAGCATGGCCGGTACCGCTGGTTTCTTTCGCGCCGGCCGCCTCACGAATCACCGTTGCCGCATCCGCCAACCTGCCTGACAGTCCTTTCCAAGGAGTGACACCATGGCTGAAGCAACCTCTCATCCCACGCCGCCGCAAACATTGGACGCCGACACGTTGCGCAACATGGACCGCTACTGGCGAGCCTGCAACTACCTGTCGGCCGGCATGATCTATTTGCGCGACAATCCGCTGCTGCGCGAACCGCTGAAGCCCGAACACATCAAGAACCGCCTGCTGGGCCACTGGGGTTCGGACCCGGGGCAGAGTTTCCTGCTCGTGCATCTGAACCGGCTCATCAAAAAGCTCGATCTGGACATGATCTACGTCGCCGGTCCCGGTCATGGCGCGCCGGCCACGCTGGCTCATTGCTATCTGGAAGGGCACTACTCGGAAATCTACCCCGACCGCAGCGAAGACGAAGCCGGCATGCAGCGTTTTTTCCGGCAGTTTTCGTTTCCCGGCGGCATCGGTTCGCATTGCACACCCGAGACGCCCGGCTCGATTCACGAAGGCGGCGAACTCGGCTATAGCCTCTCGCACGGCTACGGCGCCGCGTTCGACAATCCCGATCTGATCGTCGCCGTGATGATCGGCGATGGCGAAGCGGAAACCGGCCCGCTCGCCACCTCCTGGCACTCGAACAAATTCCTCAATCCGATCCGCGACGGCGCGGTGTTGCCGGTGCTGCATCTGAACGGCTACAAGATCGCCAATCCGACCATTCTCGCGCGCATTCCCCGCGAGGAGCTCGAAGCTTTGCTGACCGGCTACGGCCACAAACCGTATTTCGTCGAAGGCGACGATCCCGCTGTCATGCATCAGCAGATGGCCGCGACGCTCGAACAGTGCATCGGCGAAATCCGCGCGATCCAGCAGCGTGCGCGTGAAAGCAACGACGCGTCGCGGCCGCGCTGGCCGATGATCGTGCTGCGTTCGCCCAAAGGCTGGACTGGCCCGAAGGAAGTCGACGGACACAAGGTGGAAGGTTCGTGGCGCGCGCATCAGGTGCCCGTGCTCGATCCGGTGACCAACGGCAAAAGCCTGAAGCTGGTGGAAAGCTGGCTGCGCGGTTACGAGCCTGAGACGCTGTTCGACGAAGCAGGGCGCCTCGTGAAAGAACTGCGCGAACTCGCGCCCGTGGGCGCGCGCCGCATCAGCGCCAATCCGCATGCGAACGGCGGCTTGCTCTGCAAGACGCTCGACATGCCGCCGTTTCGCGATTACGCGGTGGCGGTCAAAAAGCCGGGCGGCTCGTACACGTCGCCGACCGAGGTACTCGGCAAGTTCCTGCGCGACGTGATGCGCAACAACATGACGAACTTCCGCGTGTTCGGCCCCGACGAAACCGCGAGCAACAAGCTGACCGCGATCTATGAAGCGTCGGAAAAAACCTGGCTCGCGCAAACCGAACCGGGCGACGCGGACGGCGGCGACCTCGCGGTAGACGGCCGCGTGATGGAAATGCTCAGCGAACACACGCTCGAAGGCTGGTTCGAAGGCTATGTGCTGACCGGCCGCCACGGTCTGTTCGCCACGTATGAAGCCTTCGTCCACGTGATCGATTCGATGTTCAACCAGCACGCCAAGTGGCTGGAGAAGGCCAAGCGCGATCTCGGCTGGCGGCAGCCGGTGCCGTCGATCAATCTGCTGATCACGTCGCTCGTGTGGCGTCAGGATCACAACGGCTTCACGCACCAGGACCCCGGCTTTCTGGATGTCGTCACGAACAAAAGCCCGGACGTGGTGCGTATTTATCTGCCGCCGGACGCGAACTGCCTGTTGAGCGTCGCCGATCATTGCCTGCGTTCGCGCGACTACGTCAACGTGATCGTCGCCGACAAGCAGCCGCACCTGCAGTATCTCGACATGGACTCGGCGGTCACGCATTGCACCAAGGGCATCGGCATCTGGGACTGGGCGTCAACGGATCAGGGCGTCGAGCCGGATGTGGTGATGGCCTGCGCGGGCGACATCGCGACCATGGAGGCGCTCGCCGCCGTGCAGATTCTGAAGGAGCAGTTCGCCGACCTGAAGATCCGCTTTGTCAACGTGGTCGATCTGTTCCGCCTGATGCCCGAGCACGCGCATCCGCACGGTTTGTCCAACCGCGATTTCGATTCGCTGTTCACCGCGACCAAGCCGGTGATTTTCAACTTCCACTCGTATGCGTCGCTGGTTCACAAGCTGACCTATAACCGCACGAATCACGACAACCTGCATGTGCACGGCTATCACGAGAAGGGCAACATCAACACGCCGCTCGAACTGGCGATCATCAACCAGGTCGACCGCTTTTCGCTGGCGATCGACGTGATCGACCGCGTGCCGAAGCTGCGCGGTGTCGGCGATCATGCGAAGGAATGGTTGCGTGGCCAGATCATCGAACATCTGGCTTATGCGCATTCCGAAGGCATCGATAAGGAAGAAATCCGCAACTGGACGTGGAAAGGCTGAGCGAGGCATGACCATGCACACTGAAAACAGCGCTGACGATCGAACGATTCTGGTGTTGAACAGCGGTTCGTCGTCGCTGAAGTTCGGGCTGTTCAGGCACGCGGGCGATGACGAATCCCTGTTGCTGGAAGGCAGTGCGGAAGGCATCGGGCGCGACGACGGCAGTTTGCGGATCAAGGCGCCCGACGGCCGCGTGCTGGTGCAGCAGGAGCGCGTGCTCGAATCGCAGATCGATGCGTTGCAAAAACTCGCGCAGGTGCTCACGGAGCAGCACCATGCGCGGCCTTCGGCGGTGGGGCATCGGGTGGTGCATGGCGGACCCCATCTGCGCGCGCATCAGCGCATTACCGCCGACGTGCGCCGTCAATTGCATGATGCCGTGCACTTCGCGCCGCTGCATATTCCGCCTGCGCTTGCGTTGATCGACGAGGCCGAGAAGATTTTCGACGACGCGCCGCATTTCGCCTGTTTCGACACCGCGTTTCACGCGACGCTGCCGCCGCGCGCGGCACACCTTGCGTTGCCGCGCCGCTACGCGGAAGCCGGTGTGATGCGCTACGGCTTTCACGGTCTCTCGTACGAATCGCTGGTGACGCGGCTCGGCGCGGACTTGCCGGCGCGCGCCGTGTTCGCGCATCTCGGCAACGGTTCGAGCGTCTGCGCGTTGCGCGACGGCCAATCGATCGACACGTCGATGGGTTTGACGCCGACCGGCGGCGTGCCGATGGGCACACGCAGCGGCGATCTCGACCCAGGCGTGCTGCTGTATCTGATGCGTGTGGAGAAGCTCGATGCCGGCGCATTGGAGACGCTGCTGAATCGCGAGAGCGGCCTCGCCGGTTACGCGGATGGCGAAAGCGATATGCAAGCTCTGGAAAAACGCGCAGCAGCGGGCGATGCCGATGCGTCACTCGCGCTCGATGCGTTCGCGACCGCCGTGCGCAAGACCATCGGCGGCTATGCGGCGTTGCTGGGCGGAATCGATTTGCTGGTGTTTACCGGCGGCATCGGCGAGCACAGCGGACAGATTCGCAGGCGCGTGTGCGACGGGCTGGCTTTCATGGGGCTAACAGACAGCGATCCGGCGGGCAAGGTGAGGGCGATTCACACCGAAGAGGAAAAGCAGATCGCGCGGCATTGCCGCACGCTGCTGCGGCAAACGCAGACGGGCTGACCTTTACTTTGCCTTGACGACGGTGTGATCCGACACGCCCGTTACGCCGAACAGGCGTGTCACGTCTTCGAGCGCCGCGGTGCGTTGCTGATCGCGTTGCAGTTCGCCGCGCAGCGTGATGCGGCCGCGCGAGACGTGGACTTTCACGGCGTGTTCGGGGACCGCGGCGTCCCAGGCGAGACGCCGGGTCGCCTCCGCGGCGATCTGCGCGTCGCTCAGGCGTGCGCTGCCTGCCTTGTGGTTCGCTGCACGGGTGTAGGGCATGGAGTTCTCCGCGGCACTGATGCGTATGGGGAGAACACTAGCAGAAGTGGCGAATTTTGCACTCGGCGGCGGCAGTGGTGACATCACGCTACCGCCGCCTGCAAAACCCTGCGTCAGCAAGCGCTACTGAATCGCGCCCGCCAACACCTGCGCCGTCGCGGCCGACAAGGTCCAGCCCAGATGTCCATGCCCGGTGTTGTAGAACACGCCGCGCCGTTTGCCGCGGCCCACCTTGGGCAACATGCTCGGCAGCATCGGCCGCAAGCCCGCCCACGGAATCACGCGCGAGGTCGACACCTCGGGGAAATAACGCCGCGTCCAGTCCACCAGCGGCGCGATCCGGTCCGAACGGATATCGCGGTTGAAGCCGTTGATCTCCGCCGTGCCGGCCACGCGAAAACGATCCACGCCGAGCCGGCTCGTGACGATCTTCGCGCTGTCGTCGAGCAGGCTCACCCACGGCGCGCGCTGCTGGCTGAGTTCGTCTTCGAGACAGACGGTGATCGAATAGCCTTTGACAGGGTAGATGTTCACGTGATCGCCCAGCATCGACGCGAAATCGCGGCTCTTCACGCCCGCGCACACGACGATCCGCTCGAACGCGAACCGCTGCGACTCGCCTTCGAGATCGACCGTCAGCGTAAAGCGGCCCTCGGCGGGCTGCTCGATCGACGTGATCTGCGCGTCGTAATGAAACTCGACGCCGTGCCGCACGCACGCCTGAGCGAGGCCGCGCGTGAACTTGTGAATATCGCCGGTCGAATCGGACGGTGTGAAAAAGCCGCCGTAAAAATCGCCGTGCAGCGTGGGCTCGATGCCATGCAGCTCGCTCGCCGTCACCGGATTGCGGTCGAGCCCGCCTTCGCGCAGCAGTTCGTTCACCTTGCTCGCGGCGTCGAATTCCTTGCGGGTCTTGTAGATGTGCAGAATGCCGCGCCGCTCCAGATCGAAGTCGATGCCTTCGGTCTCGGCGATCGAAAACAGATGTTCGCGCGCGGCAATCGCGAGCCGCACGGTTTCAACCGTGTTCGTCCGGTAGTGTGGAATCTCGCGCAGGAATTCGCCCATCCACGAGTACTTGTGCCAGGTGGGCGTGGGGTTGAGCAGCAAGGGGGCGTCGCGCGTGAGCATCCAGCGCAGGCCTTTCATGACGGTGGCCGCGCTGTTCCAGACTTCGGCATTGCTGGCGGATAACTGGCCGCCGTTGGCGAACGAAGTCTCCATCGCCGCATAGCGATGGCGCTCGAAGACGGTAACGTGGTGGCCGCGCTGAGCGAGGGCGTGAGCAGTCGTGACGCCGGTAATGCCGGCGCCGATAATGGCGATTCGTGACATGGCATGGTCCAGAGTAGTTGAGCATCACCGGTGTCGATTTCGTGTCGAAACCGGCGTCGATGCCCCATCTGTCCATGTACCTGAGAGTTTCTTCCCCGCGGCAGCCGGGCCCGATGCGAGCCGTGTGCGGGGAATCCCCTTCGGTGGGCGCACAGGGTAGTCCAGTGCGCCGCTCTCCAGATGTTCCTGCTGCGCGGTCCTTTTGCCTGAGAGTTTCCGGGGCGGTTGCTCCGTCGGCGTCGTCACGAACGTCTGACGATCTCTCCCGCGCTTGCATTGCAGAACGGCTCGACAATACCGTTCAAAAAATTTCACCGCAAGTCTTTCCTGCTATGCACTGCGCAAGCGGCGGTCTGAAACTGCTTGAGTGGAGATGAAGGCGGGGCATGCGTCGCTACGAATTTTCGGGCCCGTATGTCGCGCCGGAATGGCCGGCATCGGCTATATTTGGCGGCACCGCCCAACCTTCATTTGCAAAGGAGAATGACGTGCCCGCTTTCCCAACGCTGCTCGCCTTCGGTCTGGTCTCGCTCGGCATGGTGCTCACGCCGGGGCCGAACATGATCTATCTGATCTCGCGATCGCTCTGCCAGGGGCGGCGCGCGGGCCTCGTTTCGCTCGGTGGTGTCGCGCTCGGCTACGTGTTCTACATGTTCTGCGCCGCGTTCGGCATCACGGCGCTGCTGTTGACGGTGCCGTACGCGTACGACGCGTTGCGCTTCGGCGGCGCGCTCTATCTGCTGTATCTGGCGTGGCAGGCGGTCAAGCCGGGTGGCCGTTCGCCGTTCCAGGTCCGCGATCTGCCGCACGACAGCCGCCGCAAGCTGTTCACCATGGGCCTCGTCACCAATCTCGCGAATCCGAAGATCGCGGTGATGTATCTGTCGCTGCTGCCGCAATTCATTTCGCCGGGGCACGGCAGCGTGCTTGCGCAGTCCATTGCGCTTGGCTGCGTGCAGATCGTCATCAGCGTGACGGTGAATGCGCTGATCGCAAGCATGGCGGGTTCGATCGCCGTGTTTCTTGCCGGCCGTCCGGTGTGGCTGCTGGTGCAGCGCTGGCTGATGGGCACCGTGCTCGCCGGACTCGCGGTACGCATCGCGTTCGATTCGCGTCGTTGATTCGCTTGAGACGCGCTATCCGTTGCCTGGTCAGCCAGACCCGGCACCCGAGCCTCTGAACACCCAGCCGTTGAACAGCGCCCCGCAGAGCATCAACGCGCTGGTGATTAGGAACACCGCCTGCATGCCGAAATGCGCGCCGGCAAAGCCGCCCGCGAGCGGACCCGCCACCTGGCCCGCGTAATTCGCCGAAGTCGCATAACCGAGAATGTAGCCGGCCGAGCGGTCGGGCACGTTGTGGCGGATCACGCTCGTGATCGACGGCAGCAGGCCGGCCAGCGCCAAACCCATCAGAAAGCGCAGCGCCACCAGTTGCCAGCCGCTCGTGACGAACGCCTGCGGCACCAGCAAGGCCGCGCACACGGCGAGACACACCACGATCACCTTGGGCGCGCCGATGCGGTCGGCCAGACGCCCTACACGCGAAGCCGCCAGCACGCTGCCCAGCGCAGACGCCGACATCACGAAGCCGGACACCAGCGTGACGTGCCTTGCGTCGTGCACCAGTTGGGCGACGTACACGGTGATGATCGGCTCGATCGACATGTTGGCGAACATCAGCAAGCCGGAGGTGAACAGCATTGCCAGCACCGGCCGCAGGTCGGGCACGCTGGCCCAGCCGGTCGCCGCGTCCGCTGTGTGCGCCTTGCCGCGCGTGCGCTCGACCGGTTGCTCCTTGACGAGCAGCGTGGTCGCGATGAACGCGCAGAAGATCATCGCGCCGGCGATGAAAAACGTGTTGCGGATACCGATCAGCGGCGGCAGCGCGCCGCCCACCAGCGGGCCGACCAGACTGCCCGCCATCACGCCCGAAGCCAGCGTGCCGAGCGCCCAGCCGGTGCGTGAGCGCGGCGTCTGCGTGGCGATCATCACGGTCGCGCCGGATGCATAGCCGCCGACGAGTCCCGCCAGAAACCGCAGCCCCACCAGTTGCCAGACATTCTGCGCGAGCCCGAGCAAGGACATCACGATGGCCATGCCGAGGCTCGCGCGAATCAGGATCAGCTTGCGTCCGTAGCGGTCGGCCATGCGCCCCCACAGCGGCGACACCAGCGCGGCGGCGAGGAACGTCGCACCGAACGCGACGCCGGACCACTGCACGGCGACCGCGGCCGAATGGACGCCGAGCTGTTGCACATAGAGAGGCAGGAAAGGCAGCAGCAACGTCATCGCGACGATGGTCGTGAACGAGCCGAACAGGCAGACATAGAGATTGCGCTGCCAGTGCGGCGCGCCGTCGGTGGAAGTGGCTGAACTCATCGAGGCAGGATGGAATGCGGGCGAATGACGTCGGGCCGCGGGCGCGGCGAAAAACCGATTGTGCCTGAGAGCGGGCAATCGGGCCGGTGAAGCGGGCAGGGCGTGGCCGATCAATGGGTCATCGAGCGATGTAGCGAGCGCAAGCCGAAAACAGTTAACCGGCGCAGTCTGGTGCCGCCTCAGACAATTGCCGGTCGTGAACCCTGGTATGCTGACTGTTCATCATTGCCCGCGCACCACGCGCGCCCCGGCATTTCTTATCTCGAACACAAAGGCACGCCCATGTCCGACTTCCCCATCGACAATCCGTTTCTCGAATCGCTCGGCGTTCGTCTCACGCAATGGCGCGATGGCTACGCCGAACTGCTGATGCCGATCGATGCGAGCAAGCTCAATCGGCAGGGCGTGCTGCAAGGCGGCGCGATCGCGACGCTGCTCGATGCGGCGGCGGGCTATGCCGGACTCTTTGCGCCGAGCGGCGAACCGGCACGGCATGCTTTCACGCTGTCGCTGACCACCAATTACCTCGACAAGGGACTCGGCGAATCGGTCACCGCGAAGGGTTTTCTGGAGCGCGCAGGCCGTTCGATTTTCTTCTCGCGCGGCGAGGCCTGGGTGGACGGCAAGCTGTTGATTGCCAGCGCGCAGGGCACGTTCAAGTATTCACGGACGACTTGAGCCGTAGCGACCAGTCTGCACGCTCGTCATAGCGCCTTGTACATGATGGTGGTCGCATCGTACTCGTGGCAGTGCGTGCCGCGCGCATAGCCCGGGATCACGCCGGCCGTCCGATAACCCAGGCCGGTATAAAGCGGCTCGGCGTGGTCGCCGGTGCGGGTGTCGAGCGTGAGCAGGCTGCGCTGCAACCCATGCGCATGGCGTTCGAGTTCGGTCATCAGCGCCCTCGCGATGCCCTGACGGCGGAACGCGGGATGGACCAGCAGCTTGCGCACCTCGGCGCGATGCCTTTGATTCGGCATCGTGTCGTAGTCGAGTTGGACGGTGCCCGCGATCGTCGTGCCCTGACGCGCGACCAACACCACCAGCCCGCCGGCACGCAGCGAAGACAGCACTTTGCCGTTCCAGAACGCTTCACTCTCGTCGACGCCACACGGCATGACGAAGCCGACGCTGGCGCCGTCATGCACACAGGCGCGCAGCAGTGCGCCGAGTTCGGGAAGATGGCGCACGAGGTCGTCGGCGGTGAATGGGGTGATGGTGGTCTTGCTCATGCTCTGGCTCACACGATGAAGAGAATGTAGCGGGCCGCGCTATGCGCGGGCGTCACGAAAGCGCTGGGCCCGAACAACTGATAGCGCAGGCAGTCGCCCGGTTGCAGATCGTGGCTCTGGCCGTCGACAGTGATCTGCAACTGCCCTTCGAGCAGGATCAGATGATGTTCGAGACCGGGCCGCGGCGACGCGTCGTAGGTGATGTGCACGCCGGCGTCGAGTTCGCATTCCAGCGCCTCGCCGCTCAGCGCCTGCGCGGGCGGCGACACGGAGCGCCGCCGGAAGCCGATGCTGGCGTCGGTCCAGAGCGGCTGGGCGTCGCGCGGCACGAGCGGCGCAAAGTCTTCTTCGACCATGTGCATGAGGCGCGACATCGGCAGGCCGTACGCGACGCAGAGCTTGCCGAGCACGCTCGCCGTCGGGCTCACGGCGGCGTTTTCGAGGCGTGACAGCGTCGCGCGGCTGACGCCGCTGAGTTTGGCGAGGTCGTCGAGCGACCAGTTGCGTTCGGCGCGCAGCGCACGTAGCCGCTGGGCGATGCGGCGGTCGATGGCGTTGTCGTCGGAGAGTGTGTTTTCCATATTAGGGAAATTATCTCTAATATGGAAAACCGTCAACAACGAAAATGGATGGGCCCGGCGGCTCCGCTGGCGCGTGCCGGTTCATGCGCAGCGTCAATGTGTCGTAAAGGGACGAGCAAACGCGCTCGATCAACGCGTCTTTCACGCTTGCAGCGAGTGTGGCGACACGCTCGAGAGCATCCACAGACAACGCCCGCTCGACCCATGCCACACGAGCCTCACGCGCGCCTTGCCGTAGCGGAGATTCATACACCTGCGCGGCCTGGGCCGTTTATCATAGTGCCCACAAACCAGAAAGCGCCGCCCGGCTGTGCAGCGGTAAAGCACATCATTTACGAGACCCGGCGGCTCATGCCGCGACATCATCTATGAACTCCACTCCCGACGCTTTTTCCCGTCCTTCGATCCGCGCGTTGACCTTGCTTGAAGGACGCGTGCTCGGCGTGCTTGTCGAAAAGCAGCACACGGTGCCGGACAGCTATCCGCTCTCGCTCAACGCGCTGACGTTGGGCTGCAACCAGAAAACCGGCCGCACGCCGGTGATGAACGCCACGGAAGCCGAGGTGCTGACCGCCGTCGACGGTTTGAAACGGCTCAGCCTCGTGATGGAAGGCAGCAGCAGCCGCGTGCCGCGTTTCGAGCACAACATGAATCGCGTGTTGGGACTGCCGAGCCAGTCGGCGGCGTTGCTCACCACCTTGCTGCTGCGCGGTCCGCAAACCGCGGCCGAATTGCGCCTGAACAGCGCGCGTCTGCATGGCTTCGCGGATATCTCGTCGGTCGAGGCATTTCTCGACGAACTCGCGGCCAACGACCCGCCACGGGTCGTGAAACTTGCCCGCGTGCCGGGCGAGCGCGAGAACCGCTGGACGCATCTGCTGTGCGGTGAAGTGAGCGCAAGCGAGTTGGCGCAGCCGGGTGAGGAAGACGATTCGGTGCCGCTCTCCGCATTCGAAGCGGTCAAGGCCGAACAGAAGCGTCTCGCGGATGAAGTCAGCCGGCTGCAGGCCGTAGTCCGCCGCATGGCAGCGGAGTTGGGGATCGACGCCAGCGACCTCACCGCAGGCGAATAAAGCCGTGAACCGCGGAAGAACGCGAACGCCCGATGATGATGCTGGTGTCCGCGACGCGTTGAATTCACGCATTAGTTGTCGCGGTTGCGCTGCCGATCCGCGGACAGCGTCCGCTGCGTGCGATAGAAAACGCGCGGCGGCACGTTAGGCGAATCTTCGGCGAGCCGGTCGAGCTCGTCGCGGATCGCGGTGAGGTAGTGGCCGTCACGCGCATCGGCATCGCCCGCGAAAATCGCTTCGAGCCTGCGGCGCACCGCGCCATAGCGCGCGCCGGCCGCACGATGCTTTTCGGCGCGTTCGGCGTAGCGCAGGAAGGTTTGCAGCGCGGCCGAGACCGCGGCCGTCACGCTCACGAAGCCGATGAATATCCTGAGTCCTGGCGAAACCGCGGACAAATTCAGCGATGCGAACACCGCCGTGCCGACGAAAGCGGTGAGGGCGGTCACCAGCCAGCCGACCTGGCGGTCGCGCGCCGACAGCAGGTCGGCCATGTCGTAATGGCTCATCTGGGATTCGCGCGCGCGCCGGATCCATTTCAGCAGAAGCTGGTTCTCGTCGACCGGCGGCTCGTAGGCAGGCAGATTCTTCATGTTGCTCGTCAGGGCTGTTCGGTTGCGCAAGCTTAGCGCATGCGTCTGACGATACTGTGCCACATGAAGCCGGCGACCCGCGTTCCGGTCGCGCGATGATGGTCTTTATGCCGGTGCGGCTGCCCGTTCCGTCGCCGATGCCGCTTGCCGCGCCACACCGAAGCGCTCGCTATGCGCCTTGCCGTTCAGGTAAAAATCACCGATCGCGGCCTCGCGAATGATCGCGGGATTGTGCGACGCCAGCACGCGAGCATTGCGCCAGTAGCGATCGAAGCGGCGCGCCTCGCTGGTCGCCGACGCCCCGCCCACTTCGAACAGTAGCGTTGCGGCTTGCAGCGTCTGCTCGATGGCGATCTGTTGCGCCTGGAAGGTCTGGATGTCCAGGTTGATGTATGTCTGTTCGCTGGTGCGGCCTTCATGCCGGGCGACCGAGACATCGTCGATGGCGCGCGCAAGCGACGCGCTGATGCTCTGCGTCGAGTAAGCCAGGCTCGCGAGGCGGCCGACCACGCGATGCACGAGCGGATTGTCACGCGGACTCGATTCGCCCGGCACACCGAACGTGCGGGTCCTGGCTTGTGTGAACGCGACCGCATCGCGCAACGCCGCGCGGCTGATCCCCGCGAGATTCGCGACATGCAGCGCCTGGTAGTAAGCCGTGAGCAGGCTGTTGCGACGCGGCTCGGATGCGTTATAGCGACGGTAGAGGTTGTCGTGCGAAACCGGCACATGTGTGAAGCGCGCGGTGCCGCTGCCCGTGAGCCGTTGCCCGAAACCATCCCAATCGTCGATGCGTTCGAGGCCCGGCGCGTCGGCTTTGACGAGCACGCGCACGTCGCTCTGGCCGTCGTGCGCGGTGACGTCCACCCAGTCCGCGTAGAGCGTGCCCGTGGTGTAGTACTTCTCGCCATCCAGATGCCATGCGCCGTTGGTTTGCGTGAGACGCACGCTGTTGTTGGTGACGCTGGTGCGCTCGGACACCGCGCCACCGACGATCTGACCTTGCGCAATCCGCGTGAGCCAGCGGTCGCGCGGCGATTCGTCGTCTTGTTCCAGCAGCGACTCGATAAAGCCACCATGCACGCGCAGGATTTGCGGCAGATTCGAATCCGCCTCGCCCAGGCGCGTCACCAGCGCGAAGAACTGCGCGAGCGAGATGCCTTCACCGCCGTACTGCCTCGGCACGCGCAGTTTGGTGTAGCCCGCTTCGCGCAGCCACTCGACGGGCGCATAAGCGAGTTCGCGATGCTGCTCGCGTTCGACCGCGCCCTCGGCGATACGCGCGAAAACCGGCGCGAAGCGACGGGTCAGCGGGTCGTCGCCGAAAAGTTGCGCGGCGTCGGCGATGCTGTGATCGGGATTCGTTGATTGAACTGCGGACATGGGTTCTCCGAAACGGGGTGCGCGTGAGGCGCAATCAGAGAACGGTAAGGGACGCGGCAGGGTGCTAGCAACCAAGTATTTGGCCGATTCTTAGCAGCAGGAGTGAAATGGTCCAGGCGCTTGCCACGGCAAGGCGCGCGGCTTATTTCAATCCTGCCACTGCGCGCCTGCGCGCCAGCAATCGCACGGCAAGCAGACACACGCCCATCACGGTCAACGATAACACCGTCGTCATGGTGCCCAGCGCGTAGATCACCGGTGTAGTCACCGACGTGGTGAGGCCCTGCAACTCCAGCGGCAAAGTGTTCTGATCGCCGATCGCCTGGGAAGTGCGGGCAATCTCGTCCCATGAGAGCGTGAAGCCGAACATGGCGACGCCCACCACCGACGGACCGATGATAGGCAGCACCACGTGCCGGAAACTCTGCCACGGCGTTGCGCCCAGATCGCGCGACGCTTCTTCGTAAGCCGGATTGAAGCGGTTGAACACCGCGAACATGACGAGCAAACCGAACGGCAGCGTCCATGTCAGATGTGCGCCGAGTGCGGACGTGAAGAGGCCCATCGAAGTGGTATAGCTGTCGGCGAAAGACTGATAGCCCCACGCGGAGGCGAAGTACTTTACGCCGTTATCCAGCAGACGGAACGTCAGGCCGATGCCGAGCGAAACGATAATGGACGGCATGATCAGACTGGCCACGGAGACATAAAACACTGCTGTATCGCCGCGAAACTTTCGGCGAAACGCGAGGCCCGCCGCGACGGAAAACAGCACCGTCAGCACCGTGACCGCCAACGCGAGCCGCACGGAGCGCCCGAACGCGCCCCAGATGTCGACATCGCCCACACCGTCGCGCAGCATCGCGAACCAGTGCAGCGACACACCTCGCATCGGAAACGTGAGGCCGCCTTCGGGGCCCTGAAACGACAGAATGAAAATGGTGATCACCGGTCCGTAGAGAAACAGCACGAACAGGCCGAACAGCAGCGCGAGCCAGTAGAAACTCGCCGGACGGCGCTCCCGATGTTTGACGCGAATGGCCTGCATCTTCACAGCTCCTTGCGAATGTCGACGACCCGCGTCAAACCCCACACGATCATCAGCACCACGGCGAGCAGCATGATCGCGTTGGCGGCTGCTGCGGGAAATTGCAGGTAGCCGGTTTGCACCTGAATGATCTTGCCCACCGACGCGATCTGCTGGCCGCCCATCACGCCGACGGTCAGGAAATCGCCCATCACGATCGTGATGACGAAGATCGAACCGATCACGATGCCGGTTTTCGACAGCGGCAGGACCACGTCGCGCACCACTTGCCAGCCGCTCGCGCCGGCATCGCGCGCGGCTTCGAGAAGCGAGCGGTCGATACGCATCATCGCGTTGAAGATCGGCACGATCATGAAGAACGTGTAGAGGTGAACGAAAGCGAGCACCACGGAAAAGTTCGAGTACAGCAGCCATTCCAGCGGCTGATCGATCACGTGCGTGCCGAGCAGGGCCTGATTCACGAGACCGTTGCGCCCGAGCAGCGGCATCCACGAAATCATGCGGATCACGTTCGAAGTCCAGAACGGAATCGTGCAGACGAGGAACAGCACGGTCTGCATGCTCGTGGTGCGCACATGGAACGCGAGGAAGTAGGCGATCGAAAACCCCAGCAGCAAGGTCACCGCCCACACGATCGCGCAGAACTTGAGCGTCGACCAGTACGTCTTGAAGGTGACGCAGACATCCGTCAGCGACGAGCAGCCGTTGAAGATTGCCGCGTAGTTCTTCAACGTGAACGCAGGGATAATCTGGTATTCGTTGAAGTCCCAGAAACTGACGATCAGCGTGATGGCCAGCGGCACGATGAAAAACAGCAGGAAGGTCAGCGAGAGCGGCGTCGCCTGTAACCACGCCGGCGCTCGGCGATGTTTGACGGGCTCGTCCTGCGCGTGCGAGGGAAGGTCGATCGTTGCCATGGGCGTGTTTCTAAAGAATGACTATGCGTTGATTCGGACAGCTGGTGACAGCCGGCGTGTCGCGTGCCGGCTCTCATATCGAACCACGGCGCCGATCAAGCCGCGATGAACTCGTTCCACTTCTGGACCATGTAGATGTTCTCGTCCATCACCGCGTTCCAGCAGGCAATCGCGCCCATGCGCTGGTTGTACGAACCGCCGTCACGCACGGTGCCGGTCTTTTCGAGCAGCTGGCCGTCCGGCGCCTTGATGTCCTGCGCGGCCGGTTTGCCCTCGATCCAGTAGTCCCACTCGTAGGGCTGCATGTGCGTCTTCGCGGTCTCCAGCACGCCCGAGTAGTAGCCCTGACGCATCAGGTACGCACCCGCCCAGCCGTCCTGGAACCAGTTGACGAACTCATAGGCGGCGTCGAGCTTCTTGCCTTGCAACGAGCGCGGGAAACCGAAGCCCGACGCCCACGAGCGATAACCTTCCTTGAGCGGCTGGAATTTACAGGCGACACCCATGGTGCGGACTTTCGTCACGGCAGGCGACCACATCGACTGGATCACCACTTCGCCCGAGGCCATCAGGTTCACGCTCTCGTTGAAGTCTTTCCAGAATGCGCGGAACTGGCCGGCGCGCTTCGCTTCGATCAGGATCTTGATGGTCTGGTCGATCTCGGCCTTGGTCATGTTGCCTTTGTCGCCGTATTTCATGTGACCCATCGCCTCGATCGCCATGGCCGAGTCCATGATGCCGATCGCGGGGATGTTCAACAGTGCGGCCTTGCCCTTGAACTGAGGATTGAGCAGCTCCGCCCAACTGTCGACGGGCCGTTTGATCAGGTCGGGCCGGATGCCGAGCGTATCCGCGTTGTATGTCGTGGGAATCAGCGTCATCCATTCCGTGGGCGTGGCGGAGAATTCCGTGGAACGCGCGCCGGTGAGAAACATGACCTTCTTCGGCGCCGTGCCTTGATCGCCGATCTTTTTGCCGTTGACTTCGCCGCGCGTGAGCACTGGCGTGATCTTGTCGGCGAGCTTGATGCGCTTTGCGTCCATGCCGGCCAGCGTGCCCGCCGGAATCAGCTTCTTGAGCGCGAAGTATTCGGTGTCGACGATGTCGAACGAGTTCGGCTGGGTGATGATGCGTTTGGCGACGTCGTCGGTGGTTACCGGCACGTATTGAATCTCGATGCCGGTGTCTTCCTTGAATTTCTTCGCGATGTCGGCGCTCTGGTTGACCGCCGTGCCGAGGTAGCGCAACGTGATTTTTTCCTGCGCGTGCACGTACGGAAAACCGGCAATGCCGGCCGCCGCGACCGCGCCCTTGATGAACGTGCGGCGCGACAGGCCTTTTTCCTTCCCATCCGTTGCGGCCGCTGCCGGGCTTTCGTTCGCTTCACTCATTGCTTTCTCCTCAGTTGACGTTCGTTTGACGTTCGTTTGACGTTCGTTGATGTTCGCTTATCGCCTGGCTGATGCGCGAAATTCAATACTCAGGCTGCGAGCGGATGCGCGTCCCGCTCCTCCCACCAGACCACCACGCGCGCGTCGGGACCAAGCCGCGCCGGGTCGTAATCGCCGTCGCTCACGAGCGAGACCAGTTCGGGCGAGCCGTCGAGCGGACCGAGCGTCACGCGTAGATGCGTGCCCTGATATTCGGCTTCACGCACTGTGCAAGGCACACCGCCGATGCGCGTCAAGCCGTTGTCGCCGCTCGCGGTCTGCACCGGCGTAATGCCATGCGGCACGATGCGCAGATGATCGGCGCGCACGGTAAACGACCGGCCGTTGGTATTGAAGACGTTGTGGCCGCCGAGAAAGCGCGCGACGAATTCGGTGCGCGGACGATTGAACACTTCGTGCGGTGTGCCGCTCTGCTCGATACGGCCATGGCTCATCACCACGACGAGATCGGCCAGCGCCATCGCTTCTTCCTGCGAATGCGTGACGTGCACGAAGGTAATGCCGAGTTCCTTCTGCCAGCGCTTGAGTTCGGCACGCATCTGCACGCGCAGGAACGGGTCGAGCGCGGAGAGCGGTTCGTCGAGCAACAGGCAGCCCGGCTGATTCAGCAGCGCGCGGGCGAGCGCGACACGTTGCTGCTGGCCGCCGGATAGCTGCGCCGGTTTGCGTTCGCCATACGCCGACATGGCGACCAGTTCGAGCAACTCAGCGGCGCGCTTGCGCCGTACGTCTTTGGCGATGCCGCGCATCTTCAGGCTGAACGCGACGTTGTCGAGCGCGCTCAGATGCGGAAACAGCGCGTAGTTCTGGAACACCATGGCCGTGCCGCGAGCAGCGGGCTCGGCGCGCGTGACGTTGCGGCCGGCAATCAGAATGTCACCTTCGGTGACCGATTCATGCCCGGCGATCATGCGCAAGGTCGAGGTCTTGCCGCATCCCGACGGCCCGAGCAGGCAGCAGTACTGGCCGCCGGCGATGCGCAGATCGATCGCGTCGACGGCGAGCGAGTCGCCATATTGCTTCGACACGTGCACCAGTTCGATGTCGGCGGCTTTGGTTTCGAGCACCGTTGGAGCAGGCTGAATCATGAAGAGGTGTCCTCGTGAACGACGAAAAAGCGGCGAAGAAGCGACGCAGAGCAAGGCGCACGAAAACCAATGCCGCGCCTGATCGACGCCAAGCAAACGCAAGACATGTGCCATCGTTCGCATCGCGAGGTTGACGAATTGCCGACGCGCCGGTGTGCTTAACGTCTACGAGTTGGCTCACATATTGCAAACGATCCGCAGCGTCGATCGTTAGCGATTTCAACGATTCTTTTTGCGCGATCACGGTGCGTGCCGCGTCCGTCGCGGGGCATGAACTGACCATTCCGGTTCATGCGCTGCCGCGACCCGGCGCTTTTCCTCACCCACGGCTTCTTCAAATGAACGACACACGGAACATGCCCGCTGCAGAGAACCGCGCGCGTCAATTGCTCGCCACGCATGGCCGCTTCGCGTACCGCCCGATCACCGACAGCGACGCGTACCGCTGGCCTGGCGGCAGCGGCCTCGCGGTTTATCTGGGCTTCAACATCGAGCACTTTGCCTTTGGGGAAGGGCTCGGCGCCGCGCTCGGTCCGGTCTCGCCGCAGCCGGATGTGCTGAACCATAGCTGGCGCGAGTACGGCAATCGCGTCGGTGCGTGGCGCTGCATCGAACTGTTCGATCAACTTGAGTTGCCCGCGGGCACGCTCATCAACACCGCGCTCTACGATCATTGCCCGGAGTTGATCGCGGCCTGCGCGGCGCGCGGCGACGAACTGATCGGGCATGGCCACACGAACGCGCATCGCCAGAGCGATCTCGACGAAACCAGCGAGCGCGAGCTGCTTCTGCATTGCCGCGAACGGATCGCGGAAGTGTCCGGCACAGCGCCGCACGGCTGGCTTTCGCCGTGGATTTCGGAGTCGCACTTGACGCCTGATCTGCTCGCCGAGACCGGCTACCGCTATACGCTGAACTGGTGTCACGACGATCGTCCCGTGCGAATGGCCACGCGCGGTGCACCGCTGTGGTCGATCCCATATCCGCAGGAACTCAACGATCTGCCGATGATGGTGGGCCGCCATATGGATGGCCGTGCCTTCGCCGATATGATCATCGACCAGTTCGACGAGATGCTCGAACAGGCCAATCGCGGCGCGCAGCCGCAGGCACTCGTGATGGGTATCGCACTGCACCCGTATCTGGTCGGGCAGCCGTATCGCTTGCGGCATCTGCGCCGCGCGCTCGAACATATCGCCGCGGCACGCGCCCGAGGCGACGCGTGGATCACCACGCCGGGCGCGATTGCGAATTATATGGACGTGCTGGAGCGGGACGGTATCGTGCGCCCGGCCATTGCGTGAGCGCGAAAGCCGGCGTGGCCACCGCAAAGAAAGTCGTGAAAGACGACGCGGATCAAGACGCACGCATCTACCAGTCGATTTTCGACGGCGTGCTGAATCATCGTCTGACGCCGGGCACGAAGCTGCCGGAGCCCGAGTTGTGCCAGTTGTTCGGCGTGGGCCGCGCGGTGGTGCGGCGCGTGCTGGAAAAGCTCGCGTATGACGGCATCGTCGTGTTGCGCCCGAACAAGGGCGCAGTGATCGCCGAACCCACGCCCGAGGAAACGCGCGAGATCTTCGAAGCAAGGCGCTCCGTCGAACGGATGCTGGTCGAGCTGGCCGTGCAGCGCGCGAACGCCAAAGACATCAAGGCATTGCGTCAACAGCTCGCGAGCGAACATGAAGCGATGCATCGCTTCGACCAGCCTTCGTGGGCGACGCTCGCCAGCGGTTTTCATATGCGCATCGCCGCGCTGGCGCGCAACTCGATTCTGCAAAACTATCTGAAGGAACTGGTCTCGCGCTGCTCGCTGATCGTCGGCGTGTATGAACCGCCGGGGCATGCGCCGTGCGAACACGCGGAGCATGCGGCAATCGTCGATTGCATCGAGGCGCGCGATGCAGCGGGCGCGATCGCGCATATGGAAGCGCATCTGCGCGACCTCGAAGAACGCATCGAAACCTCGCGGATGCGGGGCGAAAAAAGCCTCGGCCAGTTGCTCGGCATTACCGCATCAGTGACTCCCAACTAGGCGGCGGATATGGAAATCGACTTCGAAGCGATCACCGAATATCAACGTTACAAGCTGATGGCGAGCCTGATCGTGCCGCGTCCGATCGCACTCGTCACCACGCTCGGCGCGGACGGCACGATCAACGCCGCGCCGTTCTCGATGTTCAATATGCTCGGCGAGGAGCCGCCGATCGTGATGATCAGCGTCAACCGCGTGGCCGACGGCACGCTGAAGGACACGGCGGTAAATATCGTGCGCACCGGCGAGTTCGTGGTGCATCTCGCGGACGAAGCCATTGCCGGGAAAATGCACCGCTGCGGAGAACGGTTGCCGCCGAATGTGAGCGAGCTTGCCGAGGTCGGCTTGACACCGGTGCCGAGCTCGCATGTCAAGCCGCCGCGCATCGCCGAAGCGCCGGTCGCGTTCGAGTGCACGACATGGGAGACGCTGGAGACGACGAGCCGGCAGATTTTCATCGGACGCGTGCACCGGCTGCACGCGCGCGACGAGTTGATCGACACGCAAACGTGGCGCGTGCGCTTGCAACACTATTTCCCGGTGGGCCGTTTCGGCGCGAGCGACTATGTGACGACGCGGGATCGCTTCACGTTGGAGTGACGCGTTGCCGCCCATCGCGTCAAACAGCGAGCGCCCGGCCATCGCTGCGAGGATCGTGCGCGCCCGTCACGGACCCGTCCGCCTCGATGCGAATCACGCCGGGATGCCCCGCCAACGGACTTTGCGCATCGATCGCGCTCACTTCATGTCCGCGTGCGGCGAGCGCAGCGAAGACGTCAGCGCCGGCGTCCGCTTCGAGTTTCAATGCATCGCGCGTGTCGGAGAAGGTCTTGCCGAGCAGGAAACGCGGGCGCGCGAGGGCGCTCAGCGGGTCCATGCCGTAGTCGATCAGCCGCGTGAGAATCGCGGCCAGCGTTTGCGGCTGACCGTCCGCGCCTTGCGTGCCGAACAGCAGTTGCGGACGGCCGTTCTTGGCATACATGCCGGGGTTGAGCGTATGGAAAGGCCGCTTGCCTGGCTGCACGGCGTTGTGATGCGCGGGGTTCGTGCTGAACGACGCTCCGCGGTTGTGCCACAGAATACCGGTGTCGCCCGCCACCACGCCGCTGCCCCAGTCGAAGTAAACCGTTTGCAGCACGCTAACGCTGCGGCCTTCGCGATCCGTCGCACCGATGAATACCGTATCGCCCGGACAGAACACATGCGGCCATGCGCGTGCTTTGCGTTGATGAATCGAGCGGGCATGGGCGTCGAGCGTGGCGGGCGAGAGCATCTCTTCGACCGGCACGATGTTGAACTCGGGATCGCAGACGAAGCGGTCACGATCCACGAACGCGCATTTAACGGCTTCCACCAGCAGGTGATAGTAATCGGCGCTGCCTTCCGGAATCGATCCAAGATCGAAGCGCTCCAGCGTGCCCATGATCTGCAAGGTCGTCACGCCTTGCGTGGGCGGCTGCAGGCTCACCAGTTCGCCGCCGCGATAAGCGACACGCAGCGGCGCTTCGTTGCGCGCATGCGTGCGGGCGAGGTCGCTGGCAGTGAGTGGCGAACCGGCTTGCCGGAGACCATCGGCAATTCGCTCAGCGAGGTCGCCTTCATAGAATTCGCGCGCGCCGAAACGCGCAATCCGCTCGATGCTTTTCGCCAGCGCCGGTTGCACGAAGCGCTCGTCGATCGCGGGAATAGGGCCATGCGGCGCGAAAGTTGCCGCGAAACCGGGCAACGCCTGCAATTCGCCGGCACGCATGGTTTGCCAGAAATGCTGTGACGGCGTGACGGGGAAGCCGTCAGCGGCAAGCTCGTGCGCTCGGTCGAACAGCGACGACCACGACTGCATGCCGCCCCAAACGCTTTGGCTGATTTCGTAAGCCTGATTCCATGTATCGACGGTCGCGGCGGTGGTGATCGCGGACGCGGGACCGCGCAACGGGATCGCACCGTTGAACGCCGGCAGTTGCGCCGCGGCCTGGCCGATGCCCGATAACGTGCGCAACGTGCCTTGCCGGTCGCCGATCACCCAGAAGGCGTCGCCGCCAAGGCCCGTGAAGTGCGGGTACGTCACGCACAGCGCCGCGCCGATCGCGATGGCGGCTTCGATGGCATTGCCGCCCGCGCGCAAGACATCGCGGCCGGCCTCGCTGGCTAACGCATGAGGACTGGTGACCATGCCGCCGTGGGTGCCGGCGGGATTTGGATTGTGCATCGAAGCTCCGCTACTGAAGGTTCGCCGGAAGGTGCCCGCGAGTATAGACCGCCAATTGTTAGATGATGTGAGCCGCGAATCGCACGTGGGCCAGCGCGCTTCGCAAACGCTACGCATACGCGCGATGTCTGCGCGCCTGGCGATTCGACCCGCGCGGCGAACCGCGTTGATTCGTCGGGTTCGTTGCGCTCGCGTGCCGCGAATGCTTCGGTCAAACGCGTAAGCGGCAAGATCACGAACCGAGGCGCGCGAAAAGGTGCGTGCGTTCATCATGGCCGTCGCGTCGCAGCCGGCGTTCCCGATGCACGCGTCGGCGCGAATCCAGGGCGCGTGAGCCCCGAGTTGGTGAGCGCTGCACCATCGGCAGCGCGGCGCGGCGTCGTTTCAGGCGCGGCCCGGCTACTTTGACTGACGTAGCGAAGCGCCGTCCGGCTTGGCTTTGAACCGACTTTCCGCGATGAAGTAAGCAACTGGCATAGCTCCTGCTCATTTGACTCCAAACTTGTATTCAAGATTGAACTCAAGGAAAAACAGGTGCCCATTTCCTCACCCATGACGGTCAAAGGTCTACTCGCGGCATACGCCGCGGGCAGCCTCACGCCGACCGAAGCCGTGACCTCGGCGCTAGCGCAGATCGACGCCATCGACCGGCCGGAAGTCTGGATTCTGCGCGTGCCGACAGCCGACGTGCAGGCCCGCGCGAAAGCGCTCGAAGCGTTATACGAAGCGCAGGGCAGCGCCGTGTTCGAACAGATGCCGCTGTTCGGCGTGCCGTTCGCGGTCAAGGACAACATCGACGTAACCGGCCTGCCGACCACGGCCGCTTGCGACTCCTTCGCCTATACGCCGGACACATCGGCCTTCGCGGTGCAGCGGCTCATCGACGCCGGCGCCATCCTGATCGGCAAGACCAATCTCGATCAGTTCGCCACCGGCCTGGTCGGCACGCGTTCGCCGTATGGCGCCGTGCGGCACACTGAGTCGCCCCTGCGCGTGTCGGGTGGTTCGAGTGCGGGCTCCGCGGTCGCGGTAGCGGCGGGTTGCGTAGCGTTTTCGCTCGGCACCGACACCGCGGGTTCGGGTCGTGTGCCGGCGGGATTCAACGGTCTGGTCGGTCTGAAACCTTCGCTGGGACTGGTCAGCAAACGCGGTGTGGTGCCCGCGTGTCGAAGCCTCGACACGATCTCCGTGTTCGCCCACGACGTCGACGATGCCTGGCGCGTGCTCCGCGAAATCGCCTGCTTCGATTCGCTCGACGGCTATTCGCGCAAGGTGCCGAGCCTTGGCCTGCTGCGTTCGGCGCCGCGCATCGGGGTGCCGGAGCGATTGGAGTTTTACGGCGACGCCATCGCGGGCCGGGCGTTTTCAACCGCACTCGACACGCTCACGTCGCATCTCCATCTGCCGACGCAAGCTATCGACTTTGAACCGCTCAAGGCCGTTTCCGCGTTGCTCTACGATGGCCCGTGGGTCGCGGAACGGCGCGCGGCGCTCGGCACATTCTTTGAAACCCATCACGAAGCGATAGATGCGGTCGTGGCCAAAGTGATCGGCAAGGCTGAGCAGTTCAGCGCCGCCGATGCCTTCAATGGCCAGTACGCGCTGGCCGATCTCAAGCGGCACGCCGAAGCGCTCTTCGACACGATCGATATCCTGATCGTGCCCACCACGCCGACGCATCCGCTGATCGCCGACGTGCAGGCCAATCCCGTCGCACTGAACAGCCAGCTCGGCTACTACACCAACTTCGTCAACCTGCTCGATCTGTGCGCGCTGGCGGTGCCGTGCCAGCGGCGCAGCGACGGCTTGCCGGCCGGCGTCACGCTGATCGCACCGAGTGGCGCGGACCGCCGTCTCGCCGAACTCGGCGCGCGGATTCAGGCCTTGTTCGCGAATGCTGCCGAGGCGTCAGCAGCAACGCCCACGCTCATCCCGCCGTTGCCGTTCCAGGAGCCCACCATCACCCTCGCGGTGGTCGGCGCGCATCTGCGCGGCCAGCCGTTGAACTGGCAGCTCCAGGAAGCCGGCGCGCGTTTCGTGAAGGCGACTCACACCGCGCCCGGCTACCAGCTCTACGCGCTCGCCAACACGCAGCCGCCGAAACCCGGTCTCGTGCGCGCGACGCAGCAGCAAGGCCAGCCGATCGCCATTGAACTATGGGAAGTGCCGCTGCGCAGCTTCGGCCAATTCGTCGCCGACGTGCCCGCGCCGCTCGGCATCGGCACGTTGCAACTCGCCGACGGCCACAGCGTGAAGGGTTTCATCTGCGAGCCGTCGGCCGTGGATGACGACAGCGGCGCGCTCGACATCACGCCATTCGGCGGCTGGCTCGCGTATCTCGCCAGCCTGAAGTGAAACACGTCAACCGATCCCCGGACCCGCGCTCTTTAACCTTCAATCGGGAATTGGACACCATGAACAGCCGCCGCGGTGATCAAGAAGATGCCGGACGTGAAGGTGGTGGAAGAAGAGAACGCGCCCGAGACCATCGCCGCGCAGAAGAAGATGGAAGCGATGATCGAACGGGACGGCGCCACGCTGATCTTCGCGACTTCGTTCGGCTACTTCGACCCGCACGTGCTGAAGATGGCCGCGAAGTATCCGAAGGTGCGATTCGCTCATTGCGGCGGTTTGTGGAAGCAGGGCAACCCGCGCACGTGAGCTTCATCGCCAAGCCATGAAACGCTGATAACAAGAAAAAAGGGGCCCTGGCATCATGAACGACGACCCGACCAATCTGCTGGAGACGCCCGCCGCGCCGGCCGCGGCCAACCCGCTCGCCGAGCAGGTTTATCAGCAGCTCAAAAACGACATCTTCAGCTTTCGCCTGTTTCCCGGCGACCGTTTTTCGGAGAACGGCATTGCGCAACACTACGGCGTATCACGCACGCCGATGCGCGACGGTCTGTTCCGTCTGCAACGCGAAGGCTATCTGGAAGTGGGTTTCCGGCGCGGCTGGAAAGTGTCGCCGATCAACTTCGATCAGCTCGATCAGCTCTACGATCTGCGCATCGTGCTGGAAGTCGCGGCGGTGGAGCGGGTCGGCGCGGGCGGCGATATCGCGCATGCGGCCGTCGAGGAATCGAAAGCGATCTGGTGCGTCGCGCCGGAATTGCGTGAGAGCGATCCGGTGAAAATGTTCGGCATTGACGAAAACTTTCACCGTCAACTGGTCGCCGCCACCGGCAATGCGGAAATGCTGCGCGTGCATAACGAAGTGACCGAGCGCATCCGCATCGTGCGGCGGCTCGATTTTCTGAAGCCGCACCGCACCAGCGCCACTTACGACGAGCATGCCACCATGCTCAACCTGATCGAACGCAACCGCCTGACCGAAGCCATCATTCTGCTGCGCGCGCATATCACGCAGAGCAAGCTGGAAGTGCGCAAGATCACACTGTCGATGCTCGCCGCGGCGCGCGATAGCAAGCTGCCGTTCGTGTCGTGAGTGTCCTGAACGGCCTGAGCGTCCTGTTGCGCGCCAGGCTCACTCGTAAGAGAACGCCCCGCCGAACTTGTCGATCCGTTCGAGCGCCATACCCGAGCCGCGCACCACGCAGGTCAGCGGCGCTTCGGCGACGAACACCGGCAAGCCGGTTTCCTCGGCGAGCAACCGGTCGAGATCGCGCAGCAGCGCACCGCCACCCGCCAGCATGATGCCGCGCTCGGCGATGTCCGCGCCGAGTTCCGGCGGCGTCTGTTCCAGCGCGATCTTCACGGCCGAGACGATCTGGTTGAGCGGATCGGTCAGCGCTTCGAGAATCTCGTTGCTGGACACCGTGAAGCTGCGCGGAATCCCTTCGGACATATTGCGGCCCTTGACTTCCATCTCCTTGACCTCGGAGCCCGGAAACGCGGAGCCGATTTCCTTCTTGATCGCTTCGGCCGTTTGCTCGCCGATCAGCATGCCGTAGTTGCGGCGAATGTAGTTGACGATCGCGTCGTCGAACTTGTCGCCGCCCACGCGCACCGAGCCTTTATAGACGATGCCGCCAAGCGAGATCACGCCCACTTCCGTGGTGCCGCCGCCGATATCGACCACCATCGAGCCGGTCGCTTCCGAGACCGGCAAGCCCGCGCCAGTGGCCGCGGCCATCGGCTCCTCGATCAGATAAACTTGCGAGGCGCCCGCGCTATGCGCCGCCTCCTTGATCGCGCGCCGCTCCACCTGAGTGGACCCGCACGGCACGCAGATGATGATGCGCGGCGACGGCGCGAACATACGCGACTCGTGCGCCATCTGGATGAAGCGCTTGATCATCTGCTGGGTGATGTTGAAGTCGGCGATCACGCCGTCCTTCATCGGGCGGATCGCCTCGATATTGCCCGGCACCTTGCCGAGCATCTGTTTTGCTTCCTTGCCGACGGCCAGAATGATCTTCTTGCCGTTCGGACCGCCTTCCTGACGAATCGAGACCACCGAGGGTTCATCGAGAACGATGCCCTTGCCGCGCATGTAAATCAGGGTGTTCGACGTGCCGAGGTCGATTGCCAGGTCGTTGGAAAAATAGCCGCGCAGAAAACCGAACATGCAAATTCCTGTCTCTCGGAAGTCGGGCGCAAAAGCGCCGCTTGGAGTGCCGCCCGAAGGCGGCAGGCGACCAGTTGACGGTCGGGAGAGACGCAAGAATAACAGTTTCGGGTCTGCGGGCTATTTCAGCGGTTATGGATGCCGTGCCTGGCGGGTCGCTTACTGCGCGTTGGCGAGTGCCGGATCGATATAGGCGCTCACATTCTGCGACTGTTTGTACACGGCGTTGCGCACGTTGAACTTGTCGGCGTTCACGCTCGAACCGTACACGGAGTCGAGCCCGTCGCCCTTGGTGAAGGCTTTCCTGGCCGCGGCGGAGTCGAGCAGATGCGTGCCTTTCAGCAAGGGCAGATACTGCGCCGGCGTGAGACCGACCCGCGCGGACATGATCTTGACCGCGTCCGGCTGTGTCTTCGGATCGTTGATATAGGCCACGCAGCGGTACCAGACCTTGATCACCTTGGCCCAGTCGGCCTTGCGCGATTGCAGGCTGACGGGATTGACCGTGATCGCGTCGTAGATCAGGCCGGGGGCGTCGGCGGAGGTGAAGATCGGCCGCGAGCCCGGTACGCGTTTGAGCGCTTCGCCCGCGTTCGGCTGCCAGGCGCCGACCGCGGCGACGTCGCCGGACGAGGCGAGCACCTGCGGCAGTTCGTTGGTCTTCGCATTGACGAGCGTCAGGTCCGATTCCTTCAGTGCGTGTTTTTCGAGCGCCGTGTCGAGCAGCAGGTGATCGACGAGGCCCATTTCGACGCCGACCTTCTTGCCCTTCAGTCCTTCCACTGTGCGCACCGGCGGCTTGGCGACGATCATGTCGTTGCCGCTCGAATAGTCGGTCAGCAGGATCATCACGTTCTTCGCGCCGCTTGCACCGGTCACGAGCGCGTCGCCGTTGGTCGCGCCGACCGCGTCGAGCTTGCCGGCGGAGAACGCATCGAGCGACGCCGAGTAATCGAACCACTGGAAATTGACGTCCACGCCGGCTTCCTTGAACCAGCCTTTTTCGATGGCGACCTGGAAGGCGACGAAGCCGGGCCAGTCGCTATAGCCGATGGCGAGCGGCGCGGCCGCTTGCGCCGGCGTGGCGGCAAGACCCGCGGTAAGACCGAGAGCGAGTGTGGCGGCGGCCGCGGCGAGGGCGCCACGCACGCGAAGGGCCGAGGCGAAGCGGGCAGACAAGGCGAGTGAAGCACGGGAAGTGCGGACGGATTCGAAGCGTTTCATCGTTTTCTCCAGGAGACCGGTCAATTGCGATTGTTGAGTTGGACCGCGCGGCGACTGCGCGATGAAACAACATGACCGGTTCCCGCGAGCAAGCTACGATCAAGCGCGGAAACTGCGGGAGACACACACCGGCCACGGAGAGGCACGATAGACATTGCTATCGCCAATCTCCCGGGCTTTTGTCCCGCCGTGTAGTGCGGCCGTCGGTTCGTGCTTGCAATGAAGCCTGCATCGAACCAGTCGGCGCACCGGGCTGCTCTCGGACCAGACATTCTCGCGAACCGGAACCCTAGCATCCCTAAGATGCGACGCTGCCGCACCTCTCGGTCAAGCATCTAGCGAGAAATATGCCAGCGGGATTTGCGACGGAGGGTATGCGGACGCTTCACCCCCACGTCCCGCGTAGGCACTGTCAATCCAGCGCCGCAAACCGTTGATGCACATAGGCAAGAAACTGCTCCAGACGTTCCTCGATCGAGGCCGCGAGGCTCACCTGCTTGATGCGGCGATCCGCGGCGGAACTCGTCTCCAGCAGCCAGCCGCTGTCGATCAACTCCTGCACGTAGCGCACGGCGGTGCGGCGGCTCACGCCCGGCATGAATTCGTAGAGCGCGGTCTTGGCGAAGTAGTCGTCCTGATCCACCCACATGCGGCAGAACAGATCGCTGTAGTTCAGGTCGTTCAGGCCAAGATCGCCGAAATGCGCCGACCACTGCCAGTCCATGTCGAGAATGGCGCGCGCGACGGCTTGCCCCTTGGTACGCGCAATTTTCTTCTTCATCGATTCACCACGAGGAGGAGGGCTGCACAGTTTAAGTGCTAATTGAGCCGGAAATCGGGCGCGCGGAAATAATGTGCGGCCACGCTCCGATAGTTTATTGATTCGTGCTTTTCATGTGTACTATTGCATGCAATTTTGCATGCAAATGGAGAGGCGATGAAATTCGAATTGTTCAAAACGTTCTGGGGATTCGACGGCGGTCCTCGCGATGCCGCTCCGCTCGTGCGGGCAGCCGGCTTCGACGGCATCGAAGCGCCGGTGCCGGCCGGCGGCGCGGCGCGCGACGCGTTTGCGCAGGCCATCGCGGACGAAGGCCTCGGCTTCATCGCGGAGATTACGACGGCCGGCAGCTATGTGCCGGAGCGTTCGGCGACGCCGGCCGATCATCTGCGCGACTTCGAGGAGAAGATAGTCTGGGGCAAGCCGCTCGAACCGCGCTTCTTCAACGTGATGGCCGGTTGTGACGCGTGGCCGGCGTCGGTACAGGTGGACTTTTTTTCGCGCGCCGTGGAGATCGCCGCGCAGCACGACGTGATCTGCAGCTTCGAAACGCATCGCGGGCGCTCGTTTTACAACCCGTGGATCACTCGCGACGTCGCGCGCGCCGTGCCCGCGCTCAAGCTGACCTGCGACTTCAGCCATTGGGTGTCGGTGTGCGAGCGGCTGCTCGACAGCGAGTGGGACACGATCCTCGAACTGGCGCCGCATGCGCATCATCTGCATGGGCGTGTCGGTTATCCGCAAGGTCCGCAGGTGCCGCACCCGGCGGCGCCCGAGTACGCGGATTGCCTCGCCTCGCATCAGCGCATCTGGGAAGCGCTGTGGACCGCGCAGATCGAGCAGGGCTATACCGTCACGACGATGACGCCGGAGTTCGGCCCTGACGGCTATCTGCACACGCTGCCGTTTACGAACGCGCCGGTGGCCGATCTGTGGGAGATCAACACATGGATGGGCCGCGAGGAACGGCGCCATCTGGCTGCATTTCTCGCCGCCCGTGAGGTTCGCGGCGGACGGCAAACGCACACTAACCCGCAGCTTGCCTAGGCGCCTCTCATGAGCCAAACCCACACCCGTTTTCAGCAGTTACCCATCGTCGACGTCAGCGGCCTTTTCAGCGACGACCAGAACCGGCGCCTCGCGACCGCGCGCGAACTCGATCGCGCGGCACGCGAGGCCGGCTTCTTCTATGTCACCGGCCACCAGGTATCACGCGAACAGCAGCGCGCGCTGATCGAGCAGGCCAAGCGCTTCTTCGCCGCCGAACATGACTGGAAGATGCGCTACTACATCGGCAAGTCGGCGGCGCATCGCGGCTACGTGCCCGAAGGCGAGGAAGTTTTCGCGGGCGGCAAGCGCGACAGGAAGGAAGCCTTCGACACCGGCCGCGAACTGCCCGCCGACGACCCCGACGTACGCGCCGGCACTCCGATGCTCGGCCCGAATAGCTGGCCCGAACAAGCGGGTTTTCGCGAGGCGGTGGGCGGCTATTACGAAGCGGCATTCGAACTCGGCCGCGCCCTGTTTCGCGGCTTCTCGCTTGCGCTCGGCTTGCCCGAACAGCACTTCGACCAGTATCTGCGCAAGCCGCCGAGCCAGTTGCGCCTGATCCACTATCCGCTCGATCCATCCGCGGAAGACCGCCCCGGCATCGGCGCGCATACCGACTACGAATGCTTCACAATCCTGCTGCCGACCGCGCCCGGACTTGAAGTGATGAACGGCGAGGGCGAGTGGATCGATGCGCCGCCGGTCGAGAACGCGTTCGTCGTGAACATCGGCGACATGCTGGAAGTGTGGACAGGCGGGACCTATGTCGCGACGTCGCATCGCGTGCGCAAAGTGAGGGAGGAGCGCTACTCGTTCCCGCTCTTTTTTGCCTGCGACTATCACACGATCGTCGCACCGCTGCCCCAGTTCGCGACGCCCGAAGCGGTGGCGAAATACCCGCCCGTGTCGGCAGGCGACCATCTGTTCGCGCAGACGGCGCAGAGCTTTACCTATCTGAAGGAACGTCTCGAACGAGGGGAGTTGGTGTTGCCCGACGGTTCGAAGGCCTTGGCGAGCTTCGGCCAGCAGGCGCGCTATGCGAGCCCGGAACTGGATGCCCAAGGTTGAGTGTCACGACAACAGCGCCGCTCCGGCTACGAGCGGCGCTGCTGCTTTTGCAGTTCGATGAAACGTGCCGACATCAGGGTGTACAGCGCGCGTCGAATGGCGGCAAGCGTCGGCATGGTCGTGTGATGAAGGTGGTGGACGTGGTGCATTCATACGCACACACCATGCCATCGGCTAGAGTCATGGCCAGTGTCGCACGCGCTCATATCGAGCCCAATCGTGGTGCCCGGCGCATTCAACTGGTGCGGATTCACAAACGACGCTGGTGCGCGTGCCGTCGACCCTCACCTAGCAAACTGAATCGCTCATCACATCGAATCCCTTGCCACGCCGCGCTTGCCGCATGCTCGACATGAGCCTGGCACACAACTCGCTTAGCTACGCAGCGAGAGGTGCGAAGTAATTTGCATCATCTTCAGGATCGCTAGGGTTCCGGTCGAACGCTTCATGCGCACGATGCCTGGTCCGAGAGCAATCCGGTCTTGCCGTTCACCTTCTTTCAAGGTGCCGGCGAGGCTCCACGGAGGGATAAAAGCCCGGGAGGTCGCGATGTCGGTCAATCGCCCTCTCACGCTTATTCCCAACCGATACCTGGAGCCTCCATGTCGACGCAATCCCCTGTCGAACTCGCACCGATCCCGCATGTGGCGTGGGAAACGGTGATTCCCGCCGGCACGCACTGGTCCGGCGTGCTGCGCCGTGGCATGGCGTTGCGCGTGGTCGATACCAAAGGCGGCGCGAACCTGGCCGCCGTGTTCTACCGGCACGACGAACCGCTCGAACGCTACAACATGGCCGATACGCTGAAGGCGCAGCACACCGCGCATCTGACGCGCGGCCACGTGCTCTATTCGGACATGGGCCGGGTGCTGGCCTCGATTACCGCCGACACGCTCGGCTGGCACGACCCGCTCGGCGGCGTCGGCGACGCGGAACTGTTCGCCGCTAAATACGGCGTGGCCCGCTATCAGCAGCATCGCAATGCGATGATCCGCAACGGCCGCGACAGCCTGCTGCTCGAACTGGCGAAGCATGGGCTCGGCACACGCGACCTCGTCGCCAACATCAACTTCTTCAGCAAACTCGCGATCGGCGAGGACGGCGCGCTCGACTTCGTGGCGGGCCATTCGCCGGCCGGCGCCGCGTTCGACCTGCGCTTCGAAATGGATACGCTCGCGGTGTTTTCGAGCGCGCCGCATCCGCTCGACCCTTCATCCGAATACGAACCGAGGCCCGTCAAGCTGATCGCGTACCGCGCGTATGCGGCCGACGCCTGCGTACCGGCCGACGATCCCTGCCGCTCGGCGTGCCCCGAGAACGGGCGCGGCTTCGTCAACACCGACCGTCTGTTCGTTTAAGGAGACCCGCGATGCCTATCATCGAAAGTAAGCTCGAACTCCGTCATGCGGTCTACGACCTCACACTGCCTTCCGGCGAACCGTGGCTGCACGAAGTCAAGCGCGGACAGGTGTTCCGCATTCTCGACCTGGAAGGCAATCAGGCGGTCGACACGCTGTTCTATAACAGCGCCGATCCGCTCGAACGCTATAGCGCGCAGGACACGATCCGCGCGCAACGCAATCTTTATCTGTCCGCCGGCAGCGTACTGGTGTCGAACCTCGGCAAGCCGATGCTGAGCATCGTGGCCGACACGTGCGGCCGCCACGACACGCTCGGCGGCGCTTGCGCGGCCGAAAGCAACACGGTGCGCTACACGCTCGACAAGCGCTACATGCATAGCTGCCGCGACAGCTTCCTGCATGCGATCACGCATTGCACATGCGGCGTGGGGACGCGGCTCAACAAGCGCGACATCGTCAGCAACATCAACTTCTTCATGAACGTGCCGGTGACGCCGCTCGGCAAACTGACTTTCGAGGACGGCATTTCCGCGCCGGGCAAATACGTCGAGATGCGCGCCGAGATGGATGTCACCGTGCTGATTTCGAACTGCCCGCAGTTGAACAATCCGTGCAACGGCTATAACCCGACGCCCGTGCGACTGACGATATGGGAC
The DNA here is from genome assembly GCF_050281145.1 of Paraburkholderia sp. NPDC080076. Lineage (NCBI taxonomy): Bacteria > Pseudomonadati > Pseudomonadota > Betaproteobacteria > Burkholderiales > Burkholderiaceae > Paraburkholderia > Paraburkholderia sp. NPDC080076. The sequence continues at coordinate 1,447,901 of NZ_JBNNWQ010000001.1, forward strand.
GCCCAATGAGCTTCCGCAAAGTCCTGATCGCCAATCGCGGCGAGATTGCCTGTCGAGTGATACGCACGCTCAAGCGGCTTGGCATCGCGTCGGTCGCGGTGTATTCCGAAGCCGACCGCCACGCCATGCATGTGATGCTCGCCGACGAAGCCGTGTGCATCGGTCCGGCGCTCGCGGCACAGAGCTATCTGAACAGCGCGGCGATTCTCGAAGCGGCGCGCGCGTGCGGCGCCGACGCCGTGCATCCCGGCTACGGTTTTCTGTCCGAGAATGCGGCCTTCGCGCAAGCGTGCGACGACGTCGGGATTCGCTTCATCGGCCCAACGCCCGCGCAGATGCGCGAATTCGGCCTGAAGCACACGGCGCGCGAACTTGCGCGAGCCAACGACGTCGCCTTGCTGCCCGGCACCGCGCTCCTGCCCGACGTGGGCACTGCGTTGCGCGAGGCGGAGTCGATCGGTTATCCGGTAATGTTGAAAAGCACCGCGGGCGGCGGCGGGATCGGCATGTCGCTGTGCCGCGACGCGGTGCAACTGGAGAGCGTGTTTGCGTCGGTCGCGCGGCTCGGCGAGGCGAACTTTGCCAACGCGGGCGTGTACCTCGAAAAGTTCGTGGAAAACGCGCGCCACGTCGAAGTGCAGATTTTCGGCGATGGCCGTGGCGGCGTGATATCGCTCGGCGAACGCGATTGCTCGGTACAGAGGCGCAACCAGAAGGTGATCGAGGAGACCCCCGCGCCTGGACTCACAGACGCGGAACGAAGCGCGCTGCATGCGAGCGCCGTGCGGCTCGCCCAGGCGGTGAAGTACAAATCCGCGGGCACCGTGGAGTTCGTTTTCGATGCCGACACGCGCCGTTTCTATTTCCTCGAAGTGAACACGCGATTGCAGGTCGAGCACTGCGTGACGGAGGAAGTCACGGGTATCGATCTGGTCGAGTGGATGATTCGCGAAGCCGCAGGTGAACTCGCGCCGCTCGACACGCTGGCGCCGGCGCCGCAGGGCGCGAGCATCCAGGTGCGCCTGTATGCGGAAGACCCGCACAAGCAGTTTCAACCGAGTGCGGGCGTGCTGACGCATGTCGCGTTCGCCGCCGACGCGCGGGTCGACACCTGGGTCGATTCCGGCACGGAAATCAGCGCGTTCTACGATCCGTTGCTCGCGAAGCTGATCGTCAAAGGCGAGACGCGCGAGGCCGCGCTTGCCGCGTTGCGTGCCGCGCTCGACCAAACGCAGCTCTACGGTATCGAGACGAATCTCGACTATCTGCGCGCCATAGCCGGCTCGGCGACGTTTGCGCGTGGTGAGCAGACCACCGCGTTCCTGTCGCGCTTCATGTTCGCGCCGCATACGATCGACGTGCTCGACGGCGGCGTGCAGACCACGGTGCAGCAGACACCGGGGCGCACCGGCTACTGGGACATCGGCGTGCCGCCGTCGGGTCCGATGGACGATCTGTCGTTCCGCCTCGCCAACGAACTGCTCGGCAATCCCGCCGACGCCGCGGGGCTCGAATGCGCGATGGTGGGCGCCACGCTGCGCTTTAACACCGCGACGCTCTTCGTGCTGGGTGGCGCGCCGCTTGCCGCCACGCTCGACGGCGAAGCGGTCGTACTCTGGCAGGTCACACGCGCGCCGGCGGGTTCGGTGCTCAAGCTCGGCGGCGTGACGGGCGCGGGCATGCGCGCGTGTCTCGCGCTCAAGGGCGGTCTGCAAGTGCCGGACTATCTGGGCAGCAAGGCGACCTTCACGCTCGGCCAGTTCGGCGGCCACGCGGGGCGCGCGCTGCGCAAGGGCGACGTGCTGCATCTCGCCGACGGCGCGGGCTGCGGCGAAGCGGGCGCGCAACTGGATCCGGCGCGGGTGCCGGTGCTGACGCACGACTGGACGCTCGGCGTGCTCGACGGCCCGCACGGCGCGCCCGATTTCTTCACGCCCGACGACATCGCGATGCTCTACGGCACGCGCTGGACCGTGCACTACAACTCCAGCCGCACAGGTGTGCGCCTGATCGGCCCGAAGCCGCAATGGGCGCGCACGGACGGCGGCGAGGCGGGGCTGCATCCGTCGAATATTCACGACAACGCGTATGCGGTCGGCGCGGTGGATTTCACCGGCGACATGCCCGTGATTCTCGGCCCTGACGGCCCGAGCCTCGGCGGCTTTGTCTGTCCGGTCACCGTGGTGCGCGAGGAGTTGTGGAAGCTCGGTCAACTGCGCCCCGGCGATACGGTGCGCTTCGAACGGGTGCCGGTCCTGGCGGCGGAACGCGTGACGCAGACGAGCGAGCCGGCCCACGATTGCATCCTCTATCGCGATCCCGCCGCAGGCGAGGGCACGGGCGTGGTCTATCGCCGCTCCGGTGATCAGAACGTGTTGATCGAATACGGTCCGCTCGTGCTCGACCTGAACCTGCGCTTTCGCGTGCATGCGTTGATGAACTGGCTCGACGCGCACCGCTTGCCGGGCATCGTCGATCTGACGCCGGGCATCCGTTCGCTGCAGGTGCATTTCGACCCGCGCGTGCTTTCGCATGACGCGTTGCTCGCGCATCTGCAGCAGGCCGAGCGCGAGCTGCCCGCGGTGGATGCGATGCGCGTGCCGAACCGCATCGTGCATCTGCCGCTCTCCTGGGACGACCCGTCGACGCGGATCGCGATCGAACGCTACATGCAATCGGTGCGTCCCGACGCGCCGTGGTGCCCGAGCAATATCGAGTTCATTCGCCGCATCAACGGGCTCAATAGCATCGACGACGTGAAGCGCATCGTGTTCGACGCGCGCTACCTGGTCATGGGTCTGGGCGACGTGTATCTCGGCGCGCCGGTCGCCACGCCGCTCGATCCGCGCCACCGGCTCGTCACCACCAAATACAACCCGGCGCGCACCTGGACGCCGGAGAACGCGGTGGGCATCGGCGGTGCGTATCTGTGCGTGTACGGCATGGAAGGGCCGGGCGGCTATCAGTTCGTCGGCCGCACCGTGCAGATGTGGAACCGCTATCGCACGACGCGCGAGTTCGAGGCGGGCAAGCCATGGCTGCTGCGCTTCTTCGATGAGATCCGTTTTTACGAAGTCAGCGAGGCCGAACTGGCGGAGCTGCGCACGGATTTCATCGCGGGCCGCGCGAGCCTGAAGATCGAGGAGTCCGTGTTCGACCTCGGCGCGTACAACCGCTTCCTGAAGGACGAAGCCGAGTCCATCGCAACCTTCAAAGGCGCGCAGCAAGCCGCCTTCGACGCGGAACGCGAGCGCTGGAACGCGGCGGGACATGCCGAGTACGTCGGCGAAACGGATGGCGATGCCGCCGCCGGCAACCCGGCGAACAACGCGCTTGCGGCCGGCCAGCAAGGCATCGTCGCCGACGTGTCGGGCAGCGTCTGGAAGCTGCTGGTCGGCCAAGGCGAACGGGTGAGCGACGGGCAAGTGGTGGCGATCGTCGAGTCGATGAAGATGGAAATCTCCGTCACCGCGATCGGCGACGGCGTGATCGAAACGATCGACTGCGCGGAGGGCGCGGCGGTCGTCGCGGGTCAACGCTTGATGGTGATGCGCGCCGGCATTGCAGCCGACGCCGCCGAGGAGGCTATGTGCAAATGAAATCACACGACGATCTGCTCCCGTCCATGTCGATCGCCGGGCTGCGGGCGCGCTACCGCGCCGGCAGTCTCACGCCCGCGCAACTGGTGGACGCGATTGCGGCCCGCACCTCGGGCGACGACCCGCATCACGCGTGGATCCGCCCGTTGAGCCGCGCTGAGATGATGCATTACGCCGATGCGCTCGAAGGCCGTGACATGGACACGCTGCCGCTCTACGGCGTGCCGTTCGCCATCAAGGACAACATCGATCTGGCGGGGATTCCGACCACCGCCGCGTGTCCCGCCTATGCGTACACGCCCACGGCCAGCGCTGCGGTGGTCGCGCGCCTGATCGCCGCCGGCGCGATTCCGATCGGCAAGACCAATCTCGACCAGTTCGCCACCGGCTTGTCCGGCCAGCGCTCGCCGCACGGCGCGTGCCGCAACGCGCTCGATCGGCGTTACGCGTCGGGCGGTTCGAGTTCCGGCTCGGCGGTATCGGTCGCGCTCGGGCTGGCGGCGTTTTCGCTGGGCACCGACACGGCCGGATCGGGACGCGTGCCCGCCGCATTTCACGGCCTGATCGGGCTGAAGCCGACCAAGGGCGTGTTGAGCACGCTCGGCGTGGTGCCGGCGTGCAAATCGCTCGACTGCGTGTCGATCTTCGCGCGCTCGGCGAGCGACGCGCAGTGCGTGTTCGACGCCGCGCGCGGCGTGACGGCGGAGGACCCCTATGCGCGCGAATTCCAGCCGCCGCAGACATCCGCACCGCTTGCCACGCAAGCGTCGCTGCGCGGTGTGCGCTTCGGCGTGCCGCGCGCGAGCCAGCTCGAATTTTTCGGCGACGCCTCGTACGCGCACGCTTTCGACGCCGCGCTGACGTGCTTGCGTGCGGCCGGCGCCGAACTGATCGAAATCGACTTCGAGCCGTTCCTCGCCACCGCGCGGCTGCTCTACGAAGGGCCGTGGGTGGCGGAGCGGCTCGCGGCGATCCGCGAGTTCGTCGACACGCAGCCCGACGCGCTGCATCCGGTGATCCGCGAGATTATCGGCGGCGCGGCGCGCTGGAGCGCGGCCGATGCGTTCGCCGCCTTCGACCGCCTCGCGTTCCTGCGCATGCAGGCCGCCGACGTCTGGCAGCGGATCGACGCCATCGTCACGCCGACCTCGGCGACGACCGCCACCGTCGAGGAACTGGAAGCGGACCCGATCCGCGTGAATTCGCGCTTCGGCTACTACACGAACTTCGTCAACCTGCTCGACCTGTCCGCGCTGGCGGTGCCGGCCGGCGTCTGCACGGTCGGCAAACACGCGGGCCTGCCGTTCGGCGTGACCTTCGTCGCGCGCGCGCACGAGGACGCCATGCTGCTCGATCTGGCGCGTGCGTGGCTCGACGAAAGCAACGAGAGCGACGAAATCGACAAAATCGACAAAATCGACGAAAGGGCCGCGGTCCCGACGTCAGCCCACGACGCAACCGCAGTCCGCCCCGGAGAATCACATGGCCGTCATTGACAGAACCGAATGGTTCGCGGTGCGCCGCGAACTCTCCGTGCGCGGCAAATGGCTGCTGGGGGCGGGCTCGTTCCTGCTGCCGCTTCTCGTCTGGTGTCTGGTCAGCTACGTGCCGATCATCTGGCATCCGCAGGTGCTGATCGACAGCCCGGGCAGCGTCGACTATTTCCAGCCGGGCATGCGCGTCGACAAGGAGGTGTTCGCCGACGAACTCGCCCACGCGCGCGAGGCCCATACGGCGTTGCCGGCAGGCGAGCCGGTCAACCCGGTGTATCTGCCCGCGCCGCATGAAGTGCTGCGCGCGTTCTACACCGCGTTTACCACGCCGCCCGCATCGCGCGATGGCGTGTGGCTGCATCAGAGCCTGTGGCACAGCATTCAGGTGATTTTCTGGGGCTTCGTGCTGTCGTCGGTGATCGGCGTGCCGATCGGCATCGTGTGCGGCACGTACAGCGCGATCGCCCGCCTGCAGGAGCCGTTCTTCGAGTTCTTCCGCTACTTGCCGGCGCCCGCGTTCGGCGCCTTGATGGTGGCGATCCTCGGCATTTACGACGGCCCGAAGATCGCGATCATCGTGATCGGCACGTTGTTCCAGCAGGTGCTGATCGTGGCCAACACTACCCGCAAGCTCGAGTACGGCCTGTTCGAAGCCGCCATGACGCTCGGCACGAAGAAGCTCAAGCTGCTCACCCATGTGGTGATTCCCGGCATTCTGCCCGACCTGTACCGCGACCAGCGCATTCTGCTCGGCTGGGCGTGGACCTACCTGATCGTGGCGGAACTGGTCGGCACCAGTTCCGGCATCACCTGGTACATCACGCAGCAGGCGCGCTACGAGCACTTCGACAACGTCTACGCGGCGATCATGATGATCGGCATCATCGGGCTCGGCACCGATCTCGTGCTGGCCTTGCTCGGCCGCAAGCTGTTCCCGTGGGACCGTACGCTCAAGGCGTAGTGGACGGCTTCGTGACACGGCCTATCGCAAGCACAGCACCGCATTCAAAGGATTCCATCATGTTAAATCCGCAACCGATTCCGTCGTACCTGATCCAGTCCGAAGCGGTACGCGAGCGTTTCGACCGCCTGAAATCGCGCGAGGTGATTCTGGAGGTGCGCGATCTCGGCAAGCGCTTCGAGACGCCTCAAGGCGAGTGCACGGCGCTCGACGGCATCAGCTTCAAGACGCACCGGCGCGAGTTCGTCTGCGTGATCGGACCGTCGGGCTGCGGCAAGTCCACGCTGATCCGCATTCTCGCCGGGCTGGAGCGGCAGACGAGCGGCAGCGTGCTGCTCGACGACAAGCCCGTGCAGGGGCCGGGTGCCGACCGCGGCATGGTGTTTCAGGGCTACACGCTGTTTCCGTGGCTGACGGTCAAGAAGAACGTCATGTTCGGTCTGAAGATGAACGGCCACAGCACCCTGCATGCGGAACGCGAAGCGCTGCAATGGCTCGATCTGGTCGGCCTGACGAAATTCGCCAATGCCTATCCGCATCAGTTGTCGGGCGGCATGAAGCAGCGCGTGGCGATTGCCCGCGCGCTCGCCAACCGGCCGCGCATTCTGCTGATGGACGAACCCTTCGGCGCGCTCGACGCGCAAACGCGCGCGAAGATGCAGACGCACCTGCTCGATATCTGGCGCAACATCGACGTGACCGTGCTGTTCATCACGCACGATCTGGACGAGGCGATTTTTCTCGCCGACCGTATCCTGGTCCTGAAGGCGAATCCCGGCGAGGTGCAGGAGCTGATCGAAGTGCCGGTGTCGCGGCCGCGCGATTATTCGCAGGTCACGTCGCCCGAGTTTCTGGCGACCAAGGCGCGGCTCGAGGCCTTGATCCATCCGCCCACGGACACCCATGACGACGAGGACGACGTCGTCAAACCGCACATGATCCGTATGACCGATGTCGCGGACAACGTCGAATAGGTTGCAACCCTCGCGGCGGTACCGCCGTTACACCGCGTTGCAGCGGGCGGTGCGCGGCCTGTTCGGCCGGGTGAAGAAACTACGGTATGCCGGTGCTGCGGCGCCGCATGCGGGGAAACAGGCTGGGCTCTGGCGCCGACCATGCAGGGTTCGTCGCAAACGGCCGGCGCGCATCCGGGGTGAGCGCGTGAACATTACCGGATCGTAATCACCCGCCGGAGTGCTTGACGGTATGATTTCACCGTCAACGCCCACGCGGAGCAACCGATGCGAATCCTGGTGATCGAGGACGAGCTGAAAACAGCGGCCTACCTCAAGAAAGGCCTGGAAGAATCCGGCTATGCGGTCGACGTGGCGAACGACGGCCCGCAAGGGCTGATCCTCGCCCAGGAAGAAGAGTACGACGTGATCGTGCTCGACGTGATGCTGCCCGGCATGGACGGCTGGACCATCGTCAAGACCTTGCGCGCCACGCGCACCACGCCCGTGCTGTTCCTCACCGCGCGCGACGACGTCGACGACCGCGTGCGCGGCCTCGAACTCGGCGCGGACGATTACCTCGTCAAACCCTTTGCCTTCGTCGAATTGCTGGCGCGCGTGCGCACGTTGGCGCGCCGCGGCCCGCCACGCGAAAGCGAACTGATCAAGGTGGGCGATCTGGAAATGGATGTGAACCGCCGGCGCGTAAAGCGTGGCGGCATGCGCATCGATCTCACGCCGCGCGAATTCTCGCTGCTGCAACTGCTCGCGCGCCGTCAGGGTGAAGTACTGAGCCGCACGCAGATCGCGTCGTATGTGTGGGACATGAATTTCGACAGCGACACCAATGTGGTCGAAGTGGCGATCCGCCGCCTGCGCACCAAGATCGACGACAACTTTCCCGTCAAGCTGATCCACACCGTGCGCGGCGTGGGCTATGTGCTCGAACTGAAGGACATCGCTTGATGCGCGGCCGTTCGCTTGCCGCGGCGCTTGCGCTGGCGTTCGGCGCGACGACGCTGGCGGTTTTCGTGCTCGTCGGCAGCTTTCTGTATGTCGCGCTCGAAAAGCAGATCAAGGCGCAGGACAATCTCGACATCGTGCTCGCCGCGCGCCACGCGCGGCGGCTCGCCGAAGAACTGGATTCCGCGCAGGGCATTCGCGAGCACAGCGAGCGCTTGACCAGCATCGTGCTCGGCAACGAAGCCATGTCGATGGAAGTGTTCGATCCCGACGGCACGCGGGCGATCGAACACAACATCGCCGGCGCGCTCGCCGTGCCGGATGCGGCAAGCGGCGCCGCGACCATTGCGGCATTGCCGCCGCTCGCGCGGGTTGCCGCGACGGCGCGCATCACCGAGACGGATATCGGCGACTGGACCGGCCGCGGCGGCGCGCCGATCCGCGGCATTCTCACGGACGCGCGGCTGCGTAACGGCGACACGGCGAGCGTGCTGGTGGCGCGCAACATGAGCGACCGCTGGCTCCTGCTGGACCGTTACCGCGACAAGCTCAACATGGCGGGCGTGGCGGGCGTGGCGCTGGCCATGCTGCTCGGCTACCTGCTGATTCGTGCGGCGCTGCGGCCGTTGCGCGATATCGCGGCGAGCGCGAGCCTCGTCACGGTGAATCGCCTCGATACGCGGATCGCGGTGGCGCGCGTGCCGAGAGAACTCGAGACGCTGGTGGCCTCGCTGAACGCGATGCTCGAGCGCGTCGAGCATGGTTTTCAGCGTCTGTCGCGTTTCACCGCCGACCTCGCGCACGACATGCGCACGCCGCTCAGCAACATGCGCGGCGCCGCTGAAGTCGCGCTCGCCCGGCCGCGCTCCGTCGATGAATACGAGTCGCTACTCGCCTCGAATCTGGAAGAGTGCGACCGGCTCTCGCGAATGATCGAGAGCGTGCTGTTCCTGGCGCGCGCCGAGCATCCGCAGTTCGTCAAACAACTGCGCGAATTCGACGCGGGGCAGGAGTTGACGCATATCGCCGACTACTTCGAAGGCATTGCCGAAGAGGCGAATGTGCGCGTGCGCGTGAACGGCGCGGCCAGCGTGACGGCGGATCTCGAACTGTTCCGCCGCGCCGTGAGCAATCTGCTCGCCAACGCCATTCGCTATACGCCGCAGGGCGGCGAGATCGTGCTGGCCGCGAGCGCGTCGGCCGACGCGGTGCGCGTGACCGTGGAGAACCAGGGACAGCCGATTCCCGCCGAGCATCTCGAACGGATTTTCGACCGCTTCTATCGGGTCGATCCGTCGCGCAGTTCGCTGCCGTCGGCGGGGTTGTCGCAAGGGTCCACGGGGTCGACGGGGCTTGGACTTGCCATCGTGCGCACCATCATGGAACTGCACGGCGGCTCGGTGCATGCGGAGAGCGATGCGCGCAGTACGCGGTTCGTGCTGAGGTTTCCGCGCGCCAGGTGAGGGCGTACAACGGGTTACACAGTCCCCGCCGCGCTCTGGCTTTCGCCACCCCACGTCCCGCCTAACGCCTTCAGCAACAACACACTCGACTCCAACTGCCGCTCGGCAATCTGATCCGCAATGCGCTGGTTCGTCAGCGCAATCGTCTGCGCGGTCACCACGTCGAGATAGCTGACCGCGCCCGCGTTGAAGCGGTTCGTCGTGAGCCGCAGCGACAGGTCCGCGGCCGTGGTGGCGCGCTGCTGGCTGGCGGCTTCGTCGGTGAGCGCATGCAAGGCGGACAGGTTGTCCTCGACCTGCTGGAACGCCACCAGCACCGACTGACGATAGTCCGCGACCGCGCCGTCGTATTGCGCCGTGGCGCCGTGCAGGCTGGCCTTGCGCTTGCCGCCGTCGAACAGCGTGCCGGCCAGTTGCGGACCGAGCGACCAGAACAGACTCGGCGCGCTCAGCCACGGCGCGAAAAACGTGCTTTCGAGACCGGCGCTCGCGGACAGCACGAGATCCGGAAAAAACGCCGCATGCGCCACGCCGATCTGCGCATTCGCGGACGCCACGCGCCGTTCGGCGGCGGCGATATCGGGACGCCGTTCCAGCAGTTGCGACGGCACACCAGGTGGAATCGCGGGTGGCGTCGCGGCCGAACCGTTCGGCGGCAGCGTAAAGGTCGATGCCGGCTCGCCGATCAGCGTGGCGATCGCGTGCTGCATCTGCGCGCGCGTCACGTCGATGTCGGTGTCTTGTGTGCGCGTCGCTTCGAGCTGCGTCGTGGCCTGGGCGACGGCGGAGGCGTCGATCGCGCCGTCTTTCAGCTGCTGCTGCAACAGCTTCAACGCGGCGGCGTAGGCGCTCACGCTGTCGTCGAGCAGCTTCTTCTGCGTATCGAGCGAGCGTAGTGAGAAATAGTCGATGGCCAGATCGGCGCTCATCGACAGGCGCACGCCTTCGAGGTCCGCTTCGCTCGCCTGCGCGTCGGCCTGCGCGCCGTTGACGCTGTCGCGTACCCGTCCGAACAGATCCGGCTCCCAACTCGCGGCCACGCCCGCCGAATAGTCCGGCACGGTCTTGCCCGCGAGCGATCGCCCTTCGACGTTCTGCGAGGTCCGGAAGCGCTCCTGCGCGACACCGGCGGTGATGGTCGGGAAGAATCCGGCACGCTGATAGTCCACCATCGAGCGCGCCTGCTGAACCTGCGCGACGGCCTTGCGCACGGTCTGGTTCGACACGTCGATGCGCGCCTCGAGCTGGTTCAGCACGGGATCGTTGAAGAGCGTCCACCAGGGGCCGCGCGGTGCGGCGTCGGCCGGCGCGGCCTGCGCCCAGCCGGGTGCGGCGCCCGTATGCACGGCGCCCGTATGCACGGCGCCCGCGTAGTGCGCCGGAATGTCGGCGCTCGGGCGCTGGTAGGGCGGCAAGGTCGAGCACGCGCTGAGCAGCGCGCCGATCAGCGTGGCCGCCAGCGCGCGGCGCGGCAGCGGCCTTGAAAGAGACAGGGAAAACATCGGCAAATCCTTTCTGTGACGTGACGAGGCACTCAGCTGTGCATGGCCGGCATGATCTGCACCATCTGGCCGGTGGCGAGCGAATCGCCGGGGTTGTCGATCACGCGATCGGTGGCGGCGAGTCCCGTCGTGATTTCCACGTGCGTGCCGAAATCGCGGCCGATGTGCACGGTCTTGAGCAGCGCCCGCCCGTTGCTGTCGACCACGGCGACCGTCACGCCGTCCGGCCGGAACAGCAGGGCGCTGACGGGCAGATCGAGCGCCGGTGTGGTCGATTGCAACTGCAGATGCACCTGCGTGTAAGCGCCGGGCATCAGCGCGCCGTCCTTGTTGTCGACGTCGACCTCGACGCGCAGCGTGCGGCTCGTCGGATCGATCGAGCCGGTGCTGCGCGCCACCTTCGCCGCGATGCGACGGCCCGGATACTGCTGGGCGGTCAGATACGCGCCGGTGGCCGGCGTGACGTACGGCGCGTCGTTCTGCGGCACGTCGACGAACACGCGCAGCACGCCGTTCTGCTGGATATGGAACAGTTCGCCCGACATGCCCGCGGTGCCGGGCGTGCCGCCCGCCGTCACCAGCGCGCCGACGTCGACGTTGCGCGCGGTGATCACGCCGTCGAACGGCGCGGTGATCTTCTCGTACGAAACCAGCTCGGCGAGATGCGCGACATTGGCCTGCGCCGACGCCAGCATCGCGCGGCGCGCTTGCATGTCGCTGACCTTCATGTCCGTGTCCTGTTGCGCGACCGATTGAGTCTTCAACATCTCCTGCCAGCGCTGCGCGGTGGTCTTCGCGAAGTCGAAATTAGCCTGCGCGGTGGCTTCGTCGGCGCGGGCCTGGCGCAGTTGCGCGTCCAGATCCGGGGCTTCGATCGTCGCGAGGGTCTGGCCGCTTTTCACCTGCGCGCCGATGTCGGTGTTCCAGTGCGCGAGGTAGCCGCTCGTGCGCGCGTAGATCGAGGCTTCGGCAAATGGCGTGACGGCGCCCGGCAGCAGCAGTTCGTTGACGGCCGGCGCGGCGCGCGGTGCGACCACCGACACGCTGAGCATGCTTTGCGCCCGTGTTTGCTGCGTGAGCGCGGCGCTTGCATGCAGACGCGGCACGATGCCGACGATCAGCAAGGCCACTGCAAGACCGCTCAGCGCGAACGGCCAGAGACGGCGGCGCGGTTTGACGGTGGGGTCGCGGTGGGACGTGGGGTCGGCGGCGTGCATGCTTTCGTTGCCGCTTGCAGGCTGAGCGGCCGCGCCGGCTTGCGCAGCGCCAGCGGTGTGAGCGGTGCCGGCGGTTGCCACGCCCGTGGTTGCCTGCTTACCCGACTCCGGCGGAAGTGATGAATCGTTCATGGGATAGGTCTCGTCGAAATCAAAGAGTGCGGGCCGGGACGGCGGATTCGTGTTTTTCGCTGCGAGCCGCGCGGCGTTTGTCGAGCCACGCATGCACCATCCCGTAGACGACGGGGACGAACAGCAAGGTCGACACCGTGCCGAGCGCGAGGCCGCCGATCACGGCGCGGCCGAGCGGCGCGTTCTGTTCGCCGCCGTCGCCGAGGCCGAGCGCCATCGGCAGCATGCCGATCAGCATGGCGAGCGCCGTCATCAGCACCGGACGGAAGCGGCTGAAGCCGGCTTCGAGCGCGGCCGCGAGCGGCGGCTGGCCGCCGTGGTGGAATTCGCGCGCGGTGTTGATGACGAGAATGCTGTTGGCCGTGGCAATGCCGATGCACAGAATGGTGCCGGTGAGCGCCGGCACGCTCAGGCGGGTGCCGGTGCTGAACAGCATCCACGCGATGCCCGCGAGCGAGCCCGGCAAGCCGCTGATGATGATGAACGGGTCGAGCCACGACTGGAAATTGACCACCATCAGCAGATAGACGAGGCCGATGGCGAACACGAGGCCGCTCGCGAGGCCGCTGAACGAATCGTGCATGGCCTGCACCTGGCCGCGTACGACGATGGACGCGCCCGGCGGCAATTGCGGCCGGATCTGATCGACGAGCCGGTTCACGTCCGCCGCCACGCCGCCGAGATCGCGCCCTTGCGCCGACGCGAAGATATCGAGCACCGGCTGCACGTTGTAGTGCGAGACGACGGCTTGCTGCGTGCCGCGTGTCAGCGTGCTCAACGCGCCGAGCAGGTTCTGCGGCGCGGGACCGGCGCCGGCCGCCGAGGCCGAGGCCGCTGCCGTCGTCGCGCCGGAGCTGCCGCCGCTCTGCGCGACCGGAATATTGGCGAGCGCCTGCAGCGAGTTGACGTCGTACTGCGGCATCATCGCCATCAGCGGATAGCTCACGCCGTTGCGCGGATCGAGCCAGAAATTCGGCGAAGTCTGCGAGCTGCCGGAGAGCGCGATCAGCAGATTCTGCGACACGTCGCGTTGCAGAAGGCCGGCCTGAATCGCCCGGGTGCGGTCGACATTGACGTTGATCGCGGGCGCGTCGCCGGGCTGTTGAATGCGCGCATCGACGAGGCCGCGCACACCGCGCAGTTGCGCGAGCAGGCGGTTCGCCACCACGCGGTTGGCATCGAGCTTGTTGCCGACGATCTGGATGTCGATCGGCGCGGGCAGGCCGAAGTTGAGAATCTGGCTGACGATGTCGGCCGGCAGGAAGGCAAACGTGACGCCGGGGAAGTCTTTCGTCAGCGTGGTGCGCAGCGTCGCCACGTATTGCGCGGTCGGCTTGTGTTTCGGCGCGAGCGTGATCATCACGTCGGCATCTTCGGAGCCGATCGGGTCCGACGAGTCGTAAGTCAGATTGATGCCGCTCACCGGCACGCCGATGTTGTCCAGCATCGCCGATAGTTCCTGCTTCGGGATCACGTCGCGCACGCGGGCTTCGACCTGGTCGGTAATGCTCGCGGTGTCCTCGATCCGCGTGCCGGTCGGCGCGCGCAGATGCAGGCGGATTTCGCCGGTATCCACCGCCGGGAAAAAGTCGCGCCCGGTGAACGGCACCAGCGCAAGCGAGCCGATGCAAAGCAGCAGAAAAATCGCGATGAAGCGGCGCGGACTCGCTATCGCCGCGCCTAGCACGCCGCGATAGCGTTCACGCAGCCGCTCGAAGCGCTTCTCGAAGCCGGTCTGAAAGCGGATCAGGCACGCAATCGGACCGTTGCCGGTGACCGGCGCGTTGCTGCGCGCGCGCATCAGATACATCGCGAGGGTCGGCACCAGCGTGCGCGAGAAAAAGTACGACGCGATCATCGCGAAAACCACCGCTTCGGCGAGCGGCACGAACAGATAGCGGGCCACGCCGGAGAGCAGGAACATCGGCACGAATACGATGCAGATCGACAGCGTCGAGACGAAAGTCGGCACGGCGATTTCGCCGGAGCCGTTCAGGATCGCGTCGTGCAACGGCTCGCCGTTCTCCAGATGATGCGTGATGTTTTCGATGGCGACCGTGGCGTCGTCGACGAGAATCCCCACGGCGAGCGCAAGGCCGCCGAGCGTCATGATGTTGATGGTCTGGCCGAGCGCGGACAGCGCGATCAGCGAGGTCAGCACGGCGAGCGGAATCGATACCGCGATGATCAGCGTGGCGCGCCAACTGCCGAGAAAGAGCAGGATCATCAAGGCGGTGAGGGCGGCGGCGATCAGCGCCTCGCGCGCCACGCCCACCACGGCCGACTTCACGAACACGGATTGATCGGACAGCGCGGTGATGTGCAGCGCGCTCGGCAGGCCGGCGGCGATATGCGGCAGCATTGCCTTGACCTGCTGGATGATCGTGAGGGTCGAGGTGCTGCCGGATTTTTCGATGGTCAGGAGCGCCGCGCGTTTGCCGTCGCTGCGCACGATGTTGGTTTGCGGCGCGTAGCCGTCGCGCACGTGGGCGACGTCGCGCACGTACACCACGCCGCCGGCGACCGTCTTGATCGGCAGATCGTTGAGCGCGGCCACCGTGTCGGTGCTGCCGTTCATCTGCACGTTGTATTCCTTCGTGCCGATCTTCGCCGTGCCGCCCGGCAGGATCAGGTTCTGCGCGTTGACCGCGTTGACCACGTCGAGCGGCGCGAGTCCCTTGGCCTGCAGCGCGCGCGGATCGATATCCACCATGATCTGCCGCACCTTGCCGCCGAACGGCAACGGCACCGACGCGCCTTGCACCGTCGCCAGTTGCGTGCGGATCTGGCTATTGCCGAGATCGTAGAGTTGCTGTTCGGAGAGCGTGTTGCTGGACAGGCCGAGTTGCAGGATCGGCACCGTCGACGCGTTATACGTGATGATGTTCGGCGGCAATGTGCCCGGCGGCAGCACGCGCAGGATCGACGCCGAATTGGAAGCCGCCTCGGCAATCGCACGATTGATGTCCGCGCCCGGATGAAAAAAGATCTTCACCACGGAGACGCCGTTCAGCGATTGCGACTCGATGTGCTCGATATCGTCGACGTCCGAGGTGAGCGCGCGCTCGTAGTTCGACGTGATGCGGTTCGCCATGTCCTGGGCGGAGAAACCGTTAAAGCTCCAGACGATGCTGACCACCGGAATATCGATGTTCGGAAAGATATCGGTTGGCGTGCGCAGTATCGCCAGCGGGCCGACGATAAAGATCAGCACGGCGAGGACCACGAAGGTATAAGGGCGGCGCAGCGCGAGCCTGACTATCCACATGACGGATTCCTGAAAAAAGGCCGATGGAGGCACGCGTCGATGCAGTGCTGCGGGGGGCGCGTGACGCGGGCTTCGTGATTCAGGAGTGTGGCGTGGCGGCGCTGACGGGCTGCCGTCGGCTAGATTACCGTTCTGTTATGTAGGCGCTGATGCGAATGCGCCGGGACGTGGCGTCGCGCGTCTTCAGGCGCGCGTAGATAACAAAACGGTAATCGGGAGGTCAGTGCTTCGACAGGGGAAATGACAAGAATGGCAAGCGTGGTTCAGGCCACGCATTGCTTGCCCCTAACCCGGAGAGACATCATGAAATTGCTTACCGCTGTTGCCGTCACCGCACTTAGCCTGGTGTTCGGCGCGAATGCCTTTGCGCAAACGAGTCCATCTGGGCTGACGCGCGCCGATGTGATGGCGCAGTTGCAGCAGGCACAGGCTGAAGGTTTGGTGCCGTCAAGCAAAAACGACTATCCGCCGTCGGCCACCGAGGTGGCGCGAAATCGGGAGATCTATGCGATTCGGCACGGCACGGATGACGCCGCTGCGGCGCGCACGGCGCAGATGCCGGCAACGCAGGGGGAACCGGCTTCGAATTGAGGTGGGACGGTCCGGTTCCCCGCCGGCGACCGGTTGCTGACGCTACGAACGGTCGCGGTTGCGCGCCCGCGTTGCGCCGGTAATGACCGCGACGCCGAGCAGAATGACCGCCACGATGGCAATCGTATGTTGAGCGACGTGCATGGCCATCAATCCCCAGGACACGCCGCCGATCAGAATGATCCAGCCAACCAGATATATGAGCAGGGTCATCTTTTCTCCTAGTTCGAGTCGACGTAGTAGGTCTATCGAGTAGCAGGATTCGCGCCCGACGCCGGCTGGTCGCGCCGGCGTTCGGAGGCTGAAGGAGAACAGCGCGATGACGAAGTGCGGCTCGCCCGCCTCAACCGCAAGCCGGCGCGGCCTTCTTGCACGCCTCGGCCAGTTGCGGCGGCGGATCTTTCTTGAACACGGTCTTATAAGACTCGAGCACGTTCGACTGAATCACCGGCAACGATTGCACGCCGATCCATGCCGGCGGCGTCTGGCCGATCAGCGCCTTCATCATCGCCATCGCCTCGGCGACGCCTTGATCGTACGGACGCTGCGAGCCGGTGGCCTTCAACGGTCCGCCCTTGGCGATTTCGATCGCGGATTGAAGTCCCAGATCGACCGTCGTCATGGGGATATTCACGCCTTGCGCGCGCATCGACGTGAGCGTGTCCAGCGCCGGCTGATCCCAGACGGCGAACAGACCCTTGACGTCAGGATTGCCGGTGAGGAAGTCGCCCGCGATCTGCCCGACTTTGGACGGGTCCGTGAAAGCGACCTGCTTGATCTTGATGTCCGGACGGTTTTTCTTCAGCCAGTCGTTGACGGCCTTGGTGCGTTCCGTCGTGCTGAAGTAATCCACGCCGAAATTCACGAGCCCGACCGTCGCGCCTTGCGGCACGCACGAGGCGAGCACTTTGGCCGCGATCTGGCCGTTGCCTTCGCTGTCCGCCGAGATCATCGCCGAGTATTCCTCCGGATGCTTCAGGCCGGTCGGCACGTTGTCCATGAACACGAGCTTGATGCCGGCCGCGGACACTTTCTTGTAGGTGGCGGCCGTCGCCGTGCCGTCGACCGGAATCGAGATGATGCCGTTCGGGTGGCGCTGGATCGTGTTCTCGATATCGGCGATCTGCTTGTCCACCTGATATTCGGCCGACGCCGTGCCGATCACTTCCACGCCGTACTTCTTCAGCGTATCGGTGATGCCCGCCACCTGCAGTTGCGACCAGTCGAGATTCATGGTCTGCATCGAAATGCCGACCTTGAACTTGCCGGCTTTGATCTTGGCGATGTCGGCGTCGGTCAGCTTCACGGCATCCACCGAGGCGGCTTTTTCGCCGTTCGGTCCTTGCCCGACAATCGTCTTCGGTCCGATCGATCCCGCAGGCAGGCTGGTTACGCATTGCGCGTAAGCGCCCGAGGAAGCCAGACAAGTGGCGGCGGCCGCCGCCACGACACTGGCTAACGCTATTCTTGAGCCACGACGTTGTTTCATGTTTCTCCTCCGTTGGTCTTCATGTCTGTGCTTCGCGTCTTCACGTCCGAACTACTCTGATTCTTGCCTACTTCCTGGTGAAGGCAACCGCCGCGACGATGATCACGCCTTTGATCACCAGTTGCAGCGACGAACTCACGCCGAGCAGCACCAGCCCGTTATTGAGCGTGCCGATGATCAGACTGCCGAGCAGCGTCCCCAGCACGAAGCCGCGGCCGCCGAACAGACTGCAGCCGCCGAGCGTGACGGAGGCGATCACATCCAGCTCCATGCCTTGCACGACATCGGGCCGCGCCGCGTGCGAGCGCGCCGAGAGCACGAGCGCGGCGAGTCCGGCCAGCATGCCGGTGAGAATGAAGGCGAGGGTGGTCACGCGCCGCGTGTTGATGCCCGAATAGAGCGCCGCCGTCGGATTGCCGCCCGCCGCGTAGATCTGCCGGCCGAACACGCTGTAGTGCAGCAGCAGAATGCCGGCGATCACGGCGAGCAGCGTCCAGATGATCGGCACCGGCACGCCGAAAATATCGCCCTCGCCGAAGATCGAGATGAACGAGTCGTTGTCGATGATCACGGGCTTGGTGGTCGTGACCATCAGCGCGAGTCCGCGCGCGGCGCTCAGGGTGCCGAGCGTGACGAGAAACGAAGGAATGTTGACGCGCGTGGTCACGATCCCATTGATCGCGCCGACGATCGCGCCGGTGCCGATGCCGGCAATCGCGCCGATGACCCAGTTATTGCCCACATACGCCATGGCGAGCGCCGCGGACATGCCCGAGAGCGCCAGCGTCGAGCCGACCGACAGATCGATCTGTCGCGCAATGATCACGAAGGTCATGCCGATCGCGATGATCGAGACCAGCGCGGTTTGCCGGCCGATATTCAGGAAGTTGTCGATGGATAAGAACCACGGCGACGCGAAGCTGAACACCACCAGCAGAATCGCGAACGCGGCATACAGCGCATAGGGCCGGTCGCCTTGCAGCAGGGCTTGCGCGATGCGCCGCATACGGCTTTTCTGCGGCGGCGATGCCTGCCGTTCGGCCGTCAGCGGCGAGACAGATTCATTCATGTTGCGGGCGCCTCGAGGGAAGAACGGGAAAGTTGGATCAGGTGATGCAGCGCTTCGGCGTTGGCGAGTTCGGCACGCTCGACGGTGTTGACGATGCAGCCGTCCGCGACAATCGAAATCCGGTCGCACAGGCGCAGGAGTTCGTCGAGGTCCGACGACACGATGAGCACGCCGGTGCCCGCCTGCGCGGCGTCGTTCACCACGCCGTAGATTTCCTCGCGCGCGCCGACATCCACGCCGACGGTCGGCTCGTCGAGCATGAGCAGCTTGGGGCGCGGATGGTTCCACTTCGCGAAGACCACTTTCTGCTGATTGCCGCCGGATAAAAACTTGACCGCGGTGGAGGAGTTGGGCGCCTTGACGGCCAGCTCTTTCATGGAGCGCTTCGCCTGCTGAACGGCGGCCTGGCTGCGCAGCCATCCCCAGCGGGAAAAATGCGGCAAGCGCGGCAGCGTCAGATTGCGTTCGATCGAATGGTCGAGCACGAGGCCTTCGAGATGACGGTCTTCGGGCACCAGCGCCACGCCGAGTTGAATAGCCTCGGCGGGCGTGATGCGGGCACGCGTTCGGCCTTCGATCTCGATGGCGCCGGCGTCGACGGAGCGCAGGCCGAAGATGGTTTGCAGAATCTCGGTGCGGCCGCTGCCGATCAATCCCGCGAGTCCGTGGACTTCGCCGCGGCGAAGCACCAGGTCGATGTGATGCAGGCGGTCGTTGCTGACGTTCGATAACTTGAGCACGGGCGCAGCGCCGGCATTGGACGCTTCTTCGGAGGTCGCCGCAGTGCTTGCGGTTGCGGCAACCGCTCCATCGCCCACCGCTGTTTTCTGCCGTGCCTGCAACGCGGCATGAGCGGGACCGACGATGGCCGCCACCAGTTGCTTCATATCCGTTTGCGCCGTCGTGAACGTGCCGGCATTCGCGCCGTCACGAAACACGGTGACGCGCTGCGAAATCCGGAACACCTCGTTCAACCGATGCGTCACATAGATCACGCCGACGCCGCGAGCCGTGACCGCGCGGATCGCGTCGAACAGAATCTGCTCTTCGCCGCCGGTCAGCGCGGAAGTGGGTTCGTCGAGAATCAGCACGCGCACTTCGCCCATCAGGGCCTTGCAGATCTCGGTCATTTGCCGGTAGGCGAAGGGCAGCGAGCCGACCGGCACTTTCGGATCGAGCGGAATGCCATGCGAGCGCAAAAACTCGCCGACCGTGGCCATGAGCTGGCGGTTCTTCACGAAGCCCAGACGCGTGCGCGGCTCGCGGCCCAACATGAGATTGGCGCCGACCGACAGCGATTCGACGAGACTCAAATCCTGGTAGACCACGGCGACACCCGCATCACGCGATTGCGCCGGCGAGTCGAACGCCACTGTCTGGCCGGCGATTTCGATGACGCCGTCGTCGTACGCATGCACGCCGCTGAGGATCTTGATCAGCGTGGATTTGCCCGCGCCGTTTTCGCCCAGCAGGGCGTGGACTTCGCCGGGCAACACTTCGAGGTCGACGCCGCGCAGCGCTTGCACGCCGCCAAATCGCTTGGTGACGCCCGCAACACGGATCAATGGAACCTGAGGCGATGACGCGGCCGCGACCGCAACCGGCTCACTCATCTGGCATGTCTCCTTCGTCCACGCGACGAAATTCTTTTCTTTGTATCACGCTATCCGGTCGAAACCGTGTTGTGATCTTCGCATCATGAATATGGTGCGTCAATAACATTCACGGGCCTTCGCCGGGCTTCAGCGCTTGTTCGTGTAACGATTGCTCGCAAAGCTTGTTATGATTCTATCAATCGTTGTAGCATAAGTGCGAACAAATTGTCGGCGGCTGTTGTGCGTCGCATCATATTTTCGGATGTCTTATGCCAGAAGCCCCATTGCAGTCTTCCTCGGTCGTCGCGCTGCGCGGCACACCGATCGTCCATCCCGAGCGCAATCCGGGTATGCCGTTCGACGCGTCCTGGCTCGACGGCCTGCGCGTCAATCAGTCGGCGGTGGAACGGCGCACCGCCACGCTCGGCACGCGCCGCAGCGTGAAGAAAGACGCGCAGGCTGCCTGGCTGCTCAAAGCCGTCACCTGCATCGACCTCACCACGCTCAACGGCGACGACACCGAAGGCCGCGTGCGCCGGCTCTGCGCAAAAGCGCGCCAACCAGTGCGCGCCGATCTGCTCGAAGCGCTCGGCATCGCACCGCAAGGCATCACGACGGGCGCGGTGTGCGTGTATCACCGGTTCGTCGCGGCGGCGGTCGACGCGCTGCACGGCAGCGGCATTCCGGTCGCGGCGGTATCGACGGGTTTTCCCGCCGGCCTGATCCCGCATCCGTTGAAGCTGAAAGAGATCGAAGCGTCGGTCGCGGACGGCGCGCAGGAAATCGACATCGTCGTCACGCGTGAATATGTGCTCACCGGCAACTGGCAGGCGCTCTACGACGAAGTACGCGACTTCCGCGCGGCTTGCGGCGCGGCGCATCTGAAGACCATTCTCGCCACCGGCGACATCCGCACGCTGTCGAACGTGGCGCGCGCGTCGATGGTCTGCATGATGGCCGGCGCCGACTTCATCAAGACATCCACCGGCAAGGAAGGCGTCAACGCGACGCTGGACGTGTCGCTCGTGATGGTGCGCATGATCCGCGAATACCAGGAGCGCACCGGCGTGCTGATCGGCTTCAAGCCGGCGGGCGGCGTATCGACTGCGAAGTCGGTGCTGTCGTATCAGATCCTGATGAAAGAAGAACTCGGCCGCGCGTGGCTCGAACCGGAGCTCTTCCGCATTGGCGCATCGAGCCTGCTGGCCGATATTGAACGCCAGCTCGAACATTACGTGAGCGGCCGTTACTCCGCTTTCAACCGTCACCCAGTAGCCTGAACAGAAGACCGATCCCATGAGCGTAGCCGAGTATTTTTCATCGATGGAGTACGGTCCCGCACCCGAGGACGATCAACCCGCACGCGCCTGGCTGGCGCAGCATGAGGGCAGCTTCGGGCATTTCATCGGCGGTGTGTGGCATGCGCCTGCGGCCGGTGAGCGCTTCGCCTCGCACGCGCCCGCAACGGGCGAGCAACTCGCGGAGATCGCCCAGGGCGACGCGGCCGACATCGACGCAGCGGTGGCCGCCGCGCGCGCCGCGCAGCCGGGCTGGCTCGCGCTAGGTGGCGCGGGACGAGCGCGGCATCTGTATGCGCTCGCGCGCATGGTGCAGCGTCATAGCCGGCTCTTCGCCGTGCTCGAAGCGCTCGACAACGGCAAGCCGATCCGCGAAACGCGCGACATCGACGTGCCGCTCGTCGCGCGCCACTTCCTGCATCACGCGGGGTGGGCGCAGTTGCAGGAGAGCGAGTTCGCCGACTACGCGCCGCTCGGCGTGGTCGGTCAGATCGTGCCGTGGAATTTCCCGCTGCTGATGCTCGCGTGGAAGATCGCGCCGGCCATCGCCACGGGCAACTGCGTCGTGTTGAAGCCTGCTGAATACACGCCGCTCACCGCGTTGCTGTTCGCCGAACTCGCGCATCGCGCGGGCTTGCCCGCCGGCGTGCTGAACGTCGTCACGGGCGACGGACGCACGGGCGCGGCGTTGGTCGAGCATCCGCAGGTCGACAAGATCGCCTTTACCGGCTCCACCGAAGTGGGCCGGCTGATCCGTTCGTCCACAGCCGGTTCGGGCAAATCACTGACGCTCGAACTGGGCGGCAAGTCGCCCTTCATCGTCTTCGACGATGCGGACCTGGACGGCGCGGTCGAAGGCGTCGTCGACGCGATCTGGTTCAACCAGGGGCAGGTCTGTTGCGCGGGCTCGCGGCTGCTCGTGCAGGAAGGCATCGAAGCGCGTTTCATCGCCAAACTGAAACGGCGCATGGAGACGCTGCGCGTGGGCACGTCACTCGACAAGAGCATCGACCTCGGCGCGATCGTCGATCCGGTGCAACTCGAGCGCATTCAGTCGCTGGTGGAAACCGGCCGCCGTGAAGGCTGCTCGGTGTGGCAGTCGCCTGACACGACGATGCCTGCTAACGGCTGTTTTTATCCGCCGACGCTCGTCACCGGCGTGGCGCCGGCTTCCACGCTGGCACAGGAAGAAATCTTCGGTCCGGTGCTGGTGACCATGAGCTTTCGCACGCCCGATGAAGCGATCGCGCTCGCCAACAACTCGCGTTATGGACTCGCCGCGAGCGTGTGGAGCGAAACCATCGGCCGCGCGCTCGATGTCGCGCCGCGGCTCGCAAGCGGCGTCGTCTGGATCAACGCGACGAATCTGTTCGACGCGGCGGTCGGCTTCGGCGGCTATCGCGAATCGGGTTATGGCCGTGAAGGCGGACGTGAGGGCATCTACGAATATCTGAAACCGCGAGCCTGGCTCAATCTTGCGGAGCGTCGCAAGACGCGTCTCGTGGAGAGCGCGGCCACGCTCGATCCGTTGTCGAACGTGACGTCGATCGATCGCACCGCGAAACTCTTTATCGGCGGCAAGCAGGCGCGTCCTGATAGCGGCTATTCGCTGCCGGTGCATGCGCCGGACGGCACGCCCGTCGGCGAAGTGGCCGCGGGCAATCGCAAGGACATCCGTAACGCGGTCGAAGCGGCGCGCGCGGCGCAGAAGTGGTCGCAGGCGAGCACGCATAACCGCGCGCAAGTGCTGTTCTATCTGGCGGAAAACCTGGCCGTGCGCGCGGACGAATTCGTGCGCCAGCTCGTGGTGCGAAACGGGGCGACGGAAGCCTCGGCGCGTGCCGAAGTGGACGCCTCGGTGCAGCGTCTTTTCACTTACGCGGCTTGGGCCGACAAGTTCGACGGCGCGGTGCATACGCCGCCGTTGCGTGGTGTCGCGCTGGCCATGCATGAGCCGCTCGGCGTGATCGGCATTGCCTGCCCGGACGAAGCGCCGCTGCTCGGCTTCGTTTCGCTGGCGGCGCCCGCGCTGGCGATGGGCAATCGCGTGGTGGTGTTGCCGAGCGAGGCGTCGCCGCTCACGGTCACCGACTTCTATCAGGTGGCCGAGACGTCCGACGTGCCCGGCGGCGTGCTGAACATCGTCACGGGCGAACGGGACGCATTGCTGCCCGCGCTCGTCAAACACGACGACGTCGATGCGGTCTGGTGCTTCGGCAGCGCGGCGGATTCGACGCTGGTCGAGCGTGAATCGGTCGGCAATCTGAAACGCACGTTCGTCGATCACGGCCGCCAGTTCGACTGGTACAGCCGTTCGAGCGAAGGCCGGCCGTTCCTGCGTCAGGCCGTGCAGGTCAAGAACATCTGGATACCGTACGGAGATTGACCGCCAAGCCGGCAGCCGTACCAAACGTCTTAAAGTAAAGACACGCACGCCAACCAGAAAATGGAGGAGACAACGTGCTGAAGAATCTGGATCCGCTGTTGCATGCCGAAGTGCCGCGCGCATTTCAGGCATCGAAGGACGTTCCCTTTAACCCGGCTGTTCAGGAACAGGGGCAACGCGCATGAACACGTCTTCGCAACCAAACGGTCGCGTCGTCATTCTCGGCATCTACGTCACCGATCTGACGTTTCGCGCCGGACGTATGCCGCAGATCGGCGAGACCATCGCGGGCACGGCGTTCGCGATGGGGCCGGGCGGCAAGGGCTCGAATCAGGCGGTCGCGGCCGCGCGTGTCGGCGCGGAAGTGGTGTTCTGCACGCGCATCGGCAACGACGCGTTCGGCTCTATCGCACGCGCCACGTGGGCCGCTGAAGGCATCACGGCGCGCGCGTCGGTGATCGACGGCGTCTCGACCGGCGCGGCGCACATTTTCGTGGACGACAACACCGGCATGAACGCGATCATCGTCGCATCCGGCGCGGCCGGCACGATGGAGGCCGCCGACGTCGACGCAATCGAAGCCGATATCGCCGCCGCCCGCGTGTTCGTCACGCAACTCGAGCAGCCGCTCGAAGCCGCACGGCGCGGACTGGAAGTGGCGCGTAAGCATGGTGTCATCACCGTGTTCAATCCGGCGCCCGCCATGCCGCTCGACGACGCCATCTTCCCGCTGTGCGACTACATCACCCCGAACGAAACCGAAGCGGCCGCGCTCACCGGCGTGCCGATTGCGAATGCCGACGACGCCCGCCGCGCCGCCGACGTACTGCTCGCCAAGGGCGTCGGCACGGTCATCGTCACGCTGGGCGAGGGCGGCGCGCTGCTGCATTCGGCGGAGCAATCGATCCTTGTTCCCGCCTACCACTGCGGCCGCGTGGTGGAAACCGCCGGCGCCGGCGACGGCTTCACGGGCGGCTTCGCGGCAGCGCTCGCACGCGGCGACGACGCCATTACGGCATTGCGTTTCGGTTGCGCGCTCGCGGGTATTTCCGTGACGCGTCCGGGCACGGCGCCTTCCATGCCGACACTCGACGAAGTGAATCAAGTGCTGAGCCAGCCGGCCGGCGTGTCCCAGTCATCCTGACCGTTTGCGAAGCCTGAAGGAGCGTGTCGTCACCATGAAGTCTTCGTTCACCGCTGGAAAACTGTTCGGCGACCGGCAACTGAATTTCCTGCTGATCGTCAACGTGCTCGTCGTGCTGGTCGCGACGTGGCTCTCGCGCGGCCAATTCGTCGATATCGACAATCTGCAGTCGATGGGCGGCCAGTTGCCCGAGCTCGGCCTGCTCGCGCTCGGCATCATGCTCTCGATGGTGTCGGGCAACGGCGGCATCGACCTGTCCGGCGTCGGGCTCGCCAACCTGTCGGGCATGGTCGCCGCGTTGATCGTGCCGCGCTTCGTCAACGGCGACGATTCGCCCGCGCTCTACACGTCGCTGTTCTGCGTGATCGTGGTGGTGATGGGTTTGCTTGGCGGACTGCTGAACGGCGTGGTGATCGCGCGCCTCAGACTCACGCCGATTCTCTGCACGCTCGGCACGCAGCTGCTGTTCACCGGCTTCGCGGTGGTGCTCAGCAACGGCGCCTCGGTGCATGTCGACTACGTGGACCCGTTGTCGAATATCGGCAACGGCACGGTGTTTCAGGTGCCGATCGCGTTCTGCATTTTTATCGCCGCGGTGATCGTGCTGGGGTGGCTGCTCAAGCGTAGTCCATTCGGCCTGCGTCTCTATCTGATGGGCACCAATCCCAAGGCGGCGTTCTACGCCGGCATTCCGCGCGCGCGCATGCTGATCACGACGTATGCGATGTGTGGCGTGCTCGCGTCGCTGGCCGGGTTGATCAGCGCGACGCATACGTCCAGCGCGAAATGGGACTACGGCAATTCCTATCTGCTGATCGCGATCCTGATCGCGGTGATGGGCGGCGTGAATCCCGCGGGCGGGCATGGCCGCATCATCTGCGTGTTCTTCGCCGCGACGGTGCTGCAGTTTCTTTCCAGCCTGTTCAACCTGATGGGCGTGTCGCAGTTCTTCGGCGATTGCGCGTGGGGGTTTCTGTTGCTGCTGTCGCTGGCGTTTGCGGGCGGCGAACGGGTGCGCGCGATCTTTGGTTTCGGCGGCGCAAGCAATGCCGGCGCTTCAAGTGCAGCGCCTAAGCGTTAGTGGCGCGCGACAAGGTTTCAGTACGCGGCGGACAACGAGCCCTGGCTGTCCGCGACGATCAAGTGGGCGACATCGAACGATAAAGGAGACTTTGCATGAAATTGACTCGACTGGGTGCCGCGCTCGCAGCGGCCGCGCTGACGGTAGGTGTGATCGCTGCCGCGCAGGCTGCCACGAACGAAACGATCGTCACGGTCGTCAAGGTGACCGGCATCAACTGGTTCAACCGGATGGACGACGGCGTCAAGCAGTTCGCCAAGGACAATCCCAACATAAACGCGTATCAGACCGGGCCCGGCCGCGCGGATGCGGCGCAGCAACTGAAGATCATCGAAGATCTGATCGCCAAGAAGGTCACCGCCATTGCCGTGGTGCCCTACGATCCGCCGACGCTCGAACCGGCGCTGAAGAAGGCGATGGATCGCGGCATCAAGGTGGTCACGCATGAAGCCGACAATGCCAAGAACACGATGGTCGACATCGAGGCGTTCGACAACACCGCCTACGGCGCCGGCCTGAACGAGCGTCTCGCCTCGTGCATGCACGACGACGGCAAGTGGGCCGTGCTGGTGGGTTCGCTCGGCAGCCGCTCGCAGGTGCAATGGGCGGACGGCGGCATCGGCAACGCCAAGGCCAAGTATCCGAAGATGAACCTGGTCGAGCCCAAGCTCGAAACCAATAACGACGGTGAGCGCGCCTATGAAGTCGCCAAGGAAGTGCTGCGCAAGCATCCGGACCTGAAAGGCTTCCAGGGTTCGTCGTCGCTCGACGTGATCGGCATCGGCCGCGCGGTGGAAGAGGCCGGCATGCAGGGCAAGATCTGCGTCTACGGAACGGGCCTGCCGACCGAAGCCGGCAAGTTCCTCGAAAGCGGCGCCATCAACGGCATCGCGTTCTGGGATCCGAAGCTCGCGGGCATCGCGATGAACAAGGTCGCGCAGATGCTGGTGGACGGCAAGACGGTCGAGAACGGCGCCGACCTCGGCATTCCTGGCTACACGAAGGTCACGGTCGCGAAGGGACCGGGCAAGGGCATCATCGTGCGCGGCCAGGGCTGGGTGAACGTCGACAAGACGAACTACAAGCAGTATCCGTTCTGAGCTTTCTGGCGGCTTTGACTTTTGTTTCATGTGTCACGGCGTCCCCGAAAGGGGACGCCCCAACCTGCGACTCGCCACAATGAATCAAGACGCAACCTCACCGAAGTCACCACAGTCCGACGTTTCGCAGCCATTCCTGGAGGTGGTCGGCGTGCACAAGCGCTTCACCGGCGTGCATGCGTTACGCGGCGTGAGCCTGTCGTTCGAGCGCGGCCAGATCTATCACCTGCTCGGCGAAAACGGTTGCGGCAAGAGCACGCTCATCAAGATCATTTCCGGTGCGCAGCCACCCGATGAAGGCGAACTCGTGATCGAAGGCGTGCGGCATGCGCGGCTCTCCGCGCTCGAATCGCTCGCGGCCGGTATCGAAACCGTTTACCAGGATTTGTCGTTGCTGCCCAATATGAACGTGGCGGAAAACGTCGCGCTCACGTCCGAGTTGGCCACGCACGCGGGCAAGCTGGCCCGCACCTTCGACCGGCGCGAACTGGCCCGCACGGCGGCGCGCGCGCTCGAAGCGGTCGGGCTGCCCGGCAACGCGGAGTTTCAGGCAACGCTGATCGAGCAATTGCCGCTCGCCACGCGGCAACTCGTGGCGATTGCCCGCGCGATCGCCAGCGAGGCGAAGTTCGTCATCATGGACGAGCCCACCACGTCGCTCACGCAGAAGGAAGTCGACAATCTGATCGCCGTGCTCGCTAATTTACGCGCGCAGGGCGTCACCGTGCTGTTCGTGAGCCACAAGCTCGACGAGTGCTATGCGATCGGCGGCGAAGTGATCGTGCTGCGCGACGGTCAGAAAATGGCGCAAGGACCGATCGCGCAATTCACCAAGGCGCAGATCAGCGAGTTGATGACGGGGCGTCATCTGTCTAATGAGCGTTATCGTGAAGGCGCCTGCGAGCCCAACGTCGTGCTCGATGTGCGCGGTTATACGCGCGCCGGCCAATTCAGCGATGTGTCGTTCGCGCTGCACGGCGGCGAGATTCTCGGCATTACGGGTCTGCTCGACTCGGGGCGCAATGAACTTGCACGCGCGCTCGCGGGCGTCGCGCCGGCGCAATCCGGGCACGTGATGCTCGACGGCAAGGCCGTCTCGCTGCGCACGCCCTCGGACGCCAAGGAGCATCGCATCGGCTATGTGCCGGAAGACCGCCTGAACGAAGGGCTCTTTCTCGACAAACCGATCCGCGACAACGTGATCACCGCGATGATCTCCAGCTTGCGTGACCGTTTCGGCCAGATCGACCGCACTCGCGCGCAGGCGCTCGCGGAACAGACGGTGAAGGATCTGCAGATCGCCACGCCGGGTGTCGACAAACCCGTGCAATCGCTGTCGGGCGGCAACCAGCAGCGCGTGCTGATCGGCCGCTGGCTCGCCATCGACCCGCGCGTGCTGATCCTGCATGGACCGACAGTCGGTGTCGACGTCGGCTCGAAGGACATCATTTACCGCATCATGCAGCGCCTGTCGCAACGCGGCATCGGCATCATCCTGATCAGCGACGACTTGCCGGAACTGCTGCAGAACTGCGACCGCATCCTGATGATGAAGAAAGGGCGTGTCGCCAGCGAATACCAGGCCGACACGCTGAGCGAAGCCGATCTGTATCACGCGCTGCTTTCGGAAGCCGCATAAAGGACGTCTCTACTCATGAACTCGCGCCTCGATTCGCGCCTGAACCAGACCATGACCACCCCGACCGTTGTCGAAGTCGCCCCCGAGGTCAAGCCGCCGAGCTTGCGGGCCAAGCTCGCGCGCAATCCCGAATGGTTCACCCTGGCATTGATCGCGGTGACGTGCCTGATTGTCGGTGCGATCAATCCGCGTTTCTTCCAGTTGGCGACGCTGTTCGACCTGTTGCATTCGGCGACCACGATGTCGCTGTTCGCGTTAGGCACGCTGGTGGTGCTGGCGTCCGGCGGGATCGACGTGTCGTTCACCGCCATTGCCGCGCTGACGATGTACGGCATCACCAAGGCCGTGTTCGCGTGGTGGCCGGACGCGCCGTTTGCGCTGATCCTGATTACGGGCGCGCTCGGCGGCATCGTGCTTGGCGTTGTCAACGGGGTGCTGGTGCATCGGCTAAAAGCGCCTTCGCTGATCGTCACGATCGGCACGCAGTATCTGTATCGCGGGCTGTTGCTGACGTTCATCGGCACGACGTTCTTTATGAACATTCCGCACAGCATGGATCATTTCGGCCGCATTCCGCTGTTTTTCTATCACACGGCTGATGGCTTGCGCGCCGTGTTGCCGGTGTCTGTGATAGCGCTGGTGGCGGCCGCGGTGGTCACTTGGTGGCTCCTGAATCGCACGATGATGGGACGCGGCGTCTATGCGATGGGCGGCAGCCTCGCGATTGCCGAGCGGCTCGGCTACAACCTGCGCGCGATCCATCTGTTCGTGTTCGGCTATACCGGCATGCTCGCCGGCATCGCGGGCATTCTGCATGTGTCGAACAACCGGCTTGCGAATCCGTTCGATCTGGTGGGCTCGGAACTCGATGTGATCGCGGCGGTGATTCTGGGCGGCGCGCGCATTACGGGCGGCACGGGCACGGTAGCCGGCACGTTGCTCGGCGTGGTGCTGGTCACGCTGATCAATAGCGTGCTGATTCTGGTGGGCGTGCCGAGCACCTGGCAGAAGGTGATTATCGGCGCGTTTATTCTGATCGCCGGGACGCTGTTCGCGTTGCAGCGTAAGAACTAGAAGAGTTGCGGCCTTTGCATTGCTAACGCCGCGATGCAGAGGCACGCATACGCGCTTACCGGCGCTTGCGGAGTTCCTGGCCTTTCTCGGTGATGATGGAATCGAAGTCGTCGACTTGCGAGAAACGCACCGCTTTGACGACGCCGAACTTGCTCTGATCCACCACCAGATGCCGCTCGACTGCGCTCGCCATAGCCGCCTGCTTGAGGGCGACCTCGTGAAAATTCCAGCACGTCACTCCGCGCGCCGCGTCCACGCCGCCGGCGGAAATGAATGCCTTGTTGATGCCCATGCGGCGCAGCATCTCCAGACTTTCTTCACCTGCGAACGAATCTGACGAAGGTACATAGACGCCGCCCAGCAGAATCATCCGCACATTGGGTTTGCGCCGCAAAATTTCCGCGACGTTCAGCGAATAGCACACCACCGTGACATGCCGCTCGACCGGAATCAGCCGGGCCAGCGTAGTGAGGGTCGTGCCGCAGTCGATGAACAGCGTTTCGTTGTTGCCGATGAGTCCCGCCGCGATCGCCGACGCCTCGGCTTTGGCCTGCGCGAAGTGGTCTTTCTCTTCTTCGAGTGAATAGCCGGCGTTATTCGGCACGTCGGTCGCGCTGACGATATAGCCGCCGAGATACGTGAATCGCTCGGGACTGCCGGCAATGTCGCGCCGGACAGTCATTTCCGAAACGCCCAGCAGGCCGGCGGCGTCGCGCAGGCGCATCACGTTTTGCCTGGCCAGCGCATCGGCAAGGGCGCGGAGGCGGTCGGGTTTCAGCATGGAGCTCCTGTCGCGCAGTGTGGGAGGGCGTTATGTTTTGTTCGATTTGGTGAAAGAATTATAACAAGAGGCGGTGCGCACGGCGAGCGAGATATCGGTCGATTGAGAGGACCGGCGGCACGCGTTTCCTGGTTTCCTCCGATGCCGCAGTTGGCAAACGCAGCAGTGCTGGCGATGCTCAATGCGAATGCGGCTGAAGCGAGCAGGGCGTTGGATTTTATTGCGTCGATTTGTTAAATGAAGCGAGGCGTCTATTTGATCGGCGGCGGGCAGGGCGGAATGCGCGATTATCGCGGAGAAAGACATGGGGCGGAACACGATTGCATTCAGCATGGACGCATGATTTTTTAATTCGCAGCACGCCACGCCATTCATTTATTTACATTTCTGTAAGCCCCGTTATAATCCGAGCGCTTACGTCGCGGCTTTTTGCGGCCGGAGAAAAACCGACAACATCACATGCGAAACGGATAACGATAATGGCTGGCGGAAAAAATATCAAAACCCTGTGTGAGAACCACTGGACGCAATGGAAAGCCGATTGCAGCGGCTTCCTGAAGGCAGTCGCCGCAGACCTCGATATTACGCTGACGGGTGATGCGAACAGCATTATCGACGCCATTGGCCGCGCACCGTGGACTCAACTCGGTTCGGATGCCGATAAGGCCGTCGCTTATGCCGGACTCGGCTATCTGGTGGTTGCCGGATTGAAGGCGACGCATCACGGCCATGTCGTGATTATCATGCCGGGTCAATCGAAACCTTATCCGCTTGCGTATTGGGGCCGATATGGCGGCGTCGGACGGAAAAACACCGCCATTAACTTTTCCTGGACGCATGCGGATCTCGCGAATGTCCAGTATTACGCCATCAAACCATGAAGCAGAGTCTTATCACGCGTGCGGTCGTGACCGTTGCCGGTCTGTTGATCGCGGGTCCGGTTGCCCTCGCGCAATCGTGTCACTACAGCGAAGTGAATCCCGGCACGGGCAAGGTCAGCGTCGGCGATCTGTCGATCGATCTGGGTCAGAGCGACGGCACGAATAGTCCGACTGCCTGGCTCGGTCCGGTCACGCTGAGCCGTGCGGGCGGGGCATCGTGCTCCGTGGATCCTGACGTCAGCATCGTCGAGCGGCCGCTTTATACGAACGGCAAGCAGCTTCTCGTCTCCACGTATTCCGGCAGCGAGCAGGTGGTTTACGCGATCGATTCAGCGACCTGCAAGATCCAGTGGAAGAGCGCTTCGTTTTCCGGCAAGGTCAAACTGAGCGGCAATCGTCTGCAACTGGACAAGCGCAAGGTGAAACTAGGCTCGAACTGCACGCCTTGAAAGAGCCTGAAGGTTCGCGCTGTGGGTTCGCGCTGTGTGCCATCAAGTTGAGCGAGCTGATCGACGATCATCTCGCTCAAGTCGCTTTTGAAGGCCACGCAAGCGCAGCGCGCGACTCTTGCTCGTCCGCCGCGAGATATCGGCCGGGCGTCGTTCCCGTCGCTCTGCGGAACACCAGAGGGGAGGGAAGTCGATTACATCAGGCACTTCGTGTCATGACCTCAGGGAATTACCTGAGACGCGAAAACAATGGTTTTCGTCTACCTTTTCCGATACTGAGTCGGTTTACGCTGAATGCCAGGTGCTCAAGGAGCTTTGATGACTGCTCTGGACCAGATTGACACCGTCGTGATCGCCATGATGGAAAACCGTTCCTTCGATCACGCACTCGGTTATTTAAGCTTGAACGGCAGCCAGGTTAACGGCCTTTCCGCGGATCGGGCGTGGCAGGCGAACTTCATCAACGTATACAACGGCAAGCAATATCCCATTCATGCATTGAGTCCGAATGGACCTGCCATATCGGACCCGCCTCACGACCGCGGCCCGATCGCCACGCAGATCGACACTCCGTGTGTGCCGGGAGGATGCCCGGAACTCGGTGGATTCGTGCAAAGCTATGCAACCCGCAAGCCGGCACCGTCGAATCTGGCCGACGTGATGGGTTATTACGACGCGCGCACTGTACCCACTTTCGACTTTCTCGCGAAACACTTCACCGTGTGCGACAACTGGTTTGCTCCGTTGCCGTCAGGGACTCAGGCGAATCGCCTGATGGCGATGGCGGGGACTAGCCTGATCAACGATAACGTGCAAGGGCTGAGCTTTCTGCCGGATCAGCCACTTGCCTATGATTGGCTGCGCCAGCGCGGCATACCTTGGTGTGTCTATCAGTCAGGGAGCTTCTTTCCGTTCTTCAGCATGATGAAGGAATGGCTCCCGGAGATCCTGCTGTCCTTGACCTTGCCGCTCAACGACGCCGGCGGAAACTTCCGGCGGTATTCGAGGTTTGCCCATGACTGGCAGGGCAACGGCATTCTCCCGAAAGTGATTTTCATCGAACCGGAATACACGGACGGCCCTCACAACACCGCCAACGACGATCACTGCCCAACGGGGATGGCTGGTGGGCAAGCGTTCATCGCCGATATTTACCGGACCTTGATTTCGAATCCGGCCAGGTGGAAAGAGACGCTGCTGATCGTGACGTATGACGAGCACGGCGGGTTCTTCGATCATGTGGCGCCGTTGGACATTGCGGTCGATATCGCGGGGTTTTCGTTCAAGACTAGTGGGCTGCGGGTGCCGGCTTTTCTGGTGTCGCCGTTTGTCACTCCGGGGAGCGTCTTCTCGGGGAGACTCGACCATACTGCGGTGCTTCAGATGCTTGCGGAGAAGTTCGACGCGCAGAAGAAGTATTCCGATGCTGTCACGACTCGCAATGCGCAACTTGACCGGCTGGCAAGTGCTCTTAACGGTCAGCCTGTGGCTCAACCTGCGCCAGCGTTAACGGGTGCGCCGATACATGCCGCCGCGACTGCATCCAATGGAGTCGTGCAAGCGGGCGTGTCGGATACGACGCAGGGTTTTCATAATGTCGCGCTTCAGGTGGCAAGAGATCATCCGCAATTGCTGAGCTCTCCGCAGTGGACGGGGCTGGCGGAGTATCTGGCGACGTATGGGAAGCATTGAGGAATGGAGGCATGTGTTGGGAGATGGGGCTGGTGGGCTCGAGACCCGACTCCGCAATCGCCTGAATCACTTTCAAACGGTTGAGTTCGCGCATGTTCAGTGTCACCAGTGTGGCTGGACACATGGCCGACTCCGAAATCTCGCAACGGACCGACCAGCATGCCAGCGTTCAAAAACACGACATTTCTATCTGGCTAGAACACGACATTTACATGAAGCCGCTACATTCGAAATATTGATAATTTATATTATGTCAAATCAAAGAACAGACGTCTTGCCTGCCGATAGCAAAACGCGCCGCATTCATCATGATGAACATGTATGGTCGCCGAATTGCAGCACCGCGGCCGGGCTCACCTGGATGCCGAGCGTGTGTTCGATCGACACGCAATGCACGTCGTTGCGCTCGCCGAGCGAACCGTCTTCATTGACGAGAAACGTCCGCACGATGAAGAGCGAAATGCCCTTCACACCTCCCGGCGCATCCGGCGTGCTCGCCCCGCATGATGAAAATCTTCGTGCCGAACAGCTTGAACGAACCGTCGCTTTGCGGCTCGGCACGCGTGCGCACCAGCGCGAGATCGGAACCGGCCTGCCGCTCGGTCAGGTTCATCGTGCCGGTTCACTCGCCGGAAAAATCAGCTTCGGCACATAAGTTTGTTTTTGCACTTCGGTGCGACGCACGGCGTGGCGATCAGCTTGGGTAGGCCTTGGCCGTCGTAGTCGACGCGATGACAACGATCGTCGGGCCCCAACGGCGCGGGAAACCACGCTGCTGCGCACGATCCTGGGTCCGATTCCGGTGTCGCGTGGTCATATCACGCAAGCTGGTAGGGACACGTCGAGCGAACCAAGCTGGAACATGGCCGCAAAGGGCGTGGCACTGCTTCCGGAAGGCCGCATGATTTTCCGCGACATGACCATCGAAGAGAATCTCATGATGGGGGCATTCGCGAAGCCATGCCGCCATGCGGTTCGAACCCACCTCGAACGCGATTATGAGCTGTTTCCGCTGCTGCGCGAACGCAGCCCTCATCAGGCAGGCACCCTCTCGGGCGGTCAGGCGCAGATGCTGGCGATGGGGCGCGGATTCATTTCGGACCCCAAGGTGCTGCTGATCGACGAGCCCTCGCTCGGACTTTCGCCCGTTATGGTGCGAGAGGTGTTCGATATTCTGAAACGGCTGAAGTCAGAAGGCCGCACGATCTTGCTGGTCGAGCAGAACACGCATATAGCGCTCGATGTCGCCGATCATGTGTATCTGATGCAAGGCGGCGAAGTGACATTATCGAAGCCCGCCGCCGAAGTGAACTTGACGCAGTTCCACGACCTGTATTTTTCTCGCTGACGTCAACAAGAGGGCCAGCCAGAGATGTATCAACATTGTTGCGCAGGTGGAAAAAGAATGAGCAACCTGTTCACTTGTCGCCGTCAAGCCGCCCGGATAGGATGACCGCCTGAACCCAACTCGCACCGCTTTCGAGCGTACGTGCAAGTGTTAAGCGCGCAGCGGTACCTTAATCAGCATCGCCGGCAGCGTGCCGCAAACAGCAATACCACTAAAGCGACAAAACTAGCCGTGACTTGATCGCCGACGTCAAAGCGCACTTCTACGTTGTTAGCATGACTAACCGGGCGATTCGCCACCGCACAACGAGCCGCCAATCCCGTCAACGAGAAGCAATCCTGGAGTACACAGATGAGCGAGCATGCCCACGTAGACGGGGTTTATCCCTTCCCGGCTGAGATGCAGACGCGGACGATCGAAACCAACGGTGCATCCATCCATGTGCGGGTCGGCGGTCATGGCCCGGCAGTGGTCATGCTGCACGGCTTCGGTACAACGGGCGACATGTGGGGTCATCTGGCGAGCGCACTCATCGAAGACCACATGATTGTCGTGCCCGACCTACGTGGGCTGGGCCTCTCGTCGAAGCCTGACGGCGGCTATGACAAGAAAAATCAGGCGGCGGACGTGGTGGGCGTCCTGGACGCCCTGGGTGTGCGTACGGCCGAACTGGTGACGCACGACATCGGCATCATGGTCGGCTTC
Source organism: Paraburkholderia sp. NPDC080076 (assembly GCF_050281145.1). Taxonomy (NCBI): domain Bacteria; kingdom Pseudomonadati; phylum Pseudomonadota; class Betaproteobacteria; order Burkholderiales; family Burkholderiaceae; genus Paraburkholderia; species Paraburkholderia sp. NPDC080076. The sequence goes on from NZ_JBNNWQ010000001.1 coordinate 1,483,774, forward strand.
GCAGTTGCCGCCACCCACCCCGAGCGTGTGAGCCGATGGGTGGCGATCGATGCGCCGCTGCCCGGCGTCGGACCCTGGGATCAGATCAAACAGGATCCGGCGATGTGGCACTTCGGCTTCGGTGGTCAAGACATGGAGCGCCTGGTCGCCGGCCGCGAGCGCATCTATCTCGACCGTTTCTGGAACGAACTTTCCCGGGACCCGAGGCGGTTTGATGAAGCGAAGCGCCAGCATTATGCGGCGCTCTATGCGCAACCCGGTGCAATGCGAGCGGGCTTTGCCCAGTTCCTGGCGTTCAGCCAGGATGCGATCGACAACAGGACGTTCCTCGCTCAGGGCAAGCTTCAGATGCCGGTCCTGGCCTTGGGTGGCGAAGCTACATTCGGTCCTATGATCGGCACGGTGATACGGTCTGTCGCCGATAACGTGGAAGATGTGATCATCCCGGACTGCGGCCACTGGATCACGGAAGAACAGCCGGCCGCGACAACAAAACTTGTCGTCGACTTCCTGCGGCGGCGCTCGTGAGTTAGCGAGCGTGACGTAGTACGGCGCCGCAGCCCCTCGACTGGCAATGGATTTGCCGTGCCTTCTGCCCGCTCAAGGTGTGATGCGGTTTCGCGTGCGGCCACCGTCCGATTGCGCAGATTCCACGCCGATCCACCGCATCGCTGAGCCACAGCTCCTGCTGTCATGAAACCTCTAAGCGGCAAGCGCCCGCGGCTACCGTGGCAACCCGCCAGCTAGCGCCCTGTCCTGCCGTGCTTCTTCAAAGTCAAAGCCGGGTCGCCGCGTAGTGCTTCCGTAGCCATGTCCAGAAACGCCCGAACCTTCGCTGGTGCGTGACGTCCTTCGTGCTGCATGACATGAATGGGCACAACGGTGGTTTCATGCTCGCGCAACACTTCCGTCAGCGTCCCCGCCGCCAGATGTTTCGCCACCATGTACGACAACAGCCGCGTGATGCCGAATCCATCGAGCGCCGCGACGATCGCGTCGTCATTGGACGACACCGTCAGCCGCGGACGCACATGAACGACGGCCGGCTCCTCGGCATGGGCAAACCGCCAGTCCGGCGACGGCGTCAGGCCTGCCGTCGAGATCAACACGTGCTGCGTCAGATCCGCCGGCGTGAGCGGCGTGCCGTGCTGCCGCAGATACAAAGGCGACGCGCAGACCACCCGCCGTACCTGCCCCACGGGTAGCGCCTGATAGCTCGAGTCCTGCAGCGGGCCGATTCGGATCGCGACGTCGACCCCCTCGTCCATCATGTTGACCACCCGGTCCAGAAAACGGCACTCGACTTCCGTGTCGGGATAGCGGCGCAGATAAGCGGTCACGATCGGCGTGACGAACATCCGCCCGAACAGCGACGGCGCAGTAATGACCAGCCGCCCGCGCACCGAGCGATGCGTGCCCGCGGCAGCCTCCTCTGACTCCGCCAGGTCGGCGAGCACGCGCCGGCAATCGTTCGCGTAACGCGCCCCGACCTCGGTCAACCGGACGATGCGCGTGGTCCTTGCAAGCAACCGCACGCCCATCATGGCCTCCAGGTTATTCACCGCGCGCGTGACCACCGGCGGCGAAATCTTCATCTTGCGCGCCGCGGCGGCGAACCCGCCCTCCTCGACCACCGCGACGAAGATGGTCATTGCTTCGAGTCGATCCACGTTATTCCCCGTCTGGTAACAATCCATTCCCGGTAGCAACGATTCCTATTATGGCGGGAATCAACCAGACTGAGGTCGTCCGCTCAAAACGGCAGTTGCCGCAGCGGTCCCCCTTCAATTCAATCCGGGAATCACCATGAGCCGCATTACCACCGTTGACAACACCAACGCCAACGAAGAACAGCAAGTCCTGCTGGACGCCATCCACGCCCAACTGGGCATGGTTCCCAACTTCCTCAAGATCTTCGCCAACTCTCCGGTCGCGCTGCGCGCTTTTCTGGGGCTGCACGGCGTCGCGAACGCCGGCACCCTGGACGCATTGACGCGCGAACGGATCGCGCTGACCCTCGCGCAACAGAACGGCTGCGAATACTGCGTCTCCGCGCATACCGCCATCGGCCGTAAAACCGGCCTGTCCGCGGAAGAAGTCGCGGCGGCCCGCAATGGCACCAGTGAAGATGAACAAGCCGCGGTTGCCGTGAAATTCGCGCGCAGCCTGATGGAAAACAAAGGCGAAATCAGCACACTCGAACTCGCCGAGGTGCGCAGTGCCGGCTACAGCGACTCCGATATCGTCGAAATCATCACTCATGTCGGCATGAACTTCCTGACCAACGTGCTGGGCAAGGCGAGCCAGGTCGATATCGATTTCCCGAAGGTCAGCCTGAAGCTGGCCGCCTGAGGCGCCGGCGTGCCGACGACTTGATCACGTGATTGCCTGACTCGACGACGAGGAGCTGACCATGGGACGTGCTTTTTCCGATATCGCATTTACCGCCCAGGTGCGCGAAATCCAGACCCTGATGGGGAGCCGGGAACAGTATGCGCATCTGGACCGGACGTCGGACCGCGGAGATCGCCTGGGCCGCCGCGAGATCGACTTCATCAAGGCCGCCGACCACTTCTATCAGGCCACCGTCAGCGAAACCGGCTGGCCCTATGTGCAGCATCGCGGCGGCCCGGCCGGTTTTCTGAAAGTCATCGACGACAGGACGCTGGGCTTTACCGACTTCGTCGGCAACGTCCAGTACATCAGCGTCGGCAATCTGAAGAAAGACGACCGTATCGCGATGATCGTGATGGACTACGCGAACCAGCGGCGCCTGAAGCTTCTGGGCCGCGCGCATACCGTCGAGATCGCGGACGATCCCGAACTTGTCGAGCGCGTGCGCACGCCGGGCTACGACGGCCGCGTCGAACGGGTCATTGTGATTAGCATCGAAGGATTCGACTGGAACTGTCCGCAACACATTACGCCGCGCTTTACTGAAGCGGAGATAACCCGCATGGTCGCGCCAGTTCACGCGCGGTTGCGCCACATGAAAGAACAACTGGCGCAAGTGTCGGCCGAGGCGTCGGCGCAGCGTCAACCTGACCAGTTCGGCGATGGCCCGCTCACGCTCAAGATCACCGGCATGCGTCAATTGACGGCACGCGTGCGCGCGTATGAACTGCGCGATATCGTCGGCGCGGCCTTGCCCGAAATCAGCGCGGGTGCGCACCTGGAGGTGCCGGTGAGGCTTGCCGATGGCACTGCGGGCACGCGCCGTTATTCGATAGCTTCGGATCCGGGACAGCGCAACGTCTATGAAATCGCGGTGCTGCGCGAGGACGCCGGCAGCGGCGGTTCGACAAGCGTGCATGACGCGTTCCGGCTGGGTCTGACGCTTCATTGCGGGTTGCCGGAAAACCACTTCCGTCTCGACGACCATGCGCCTCGCACGATATTGATCGCAGGCGGTATCGGCATTACACCGATCAAGGCGATGATGCATGCGTTGTCTGCGCGAGGCCAGCCTTTCGAGTTGCACTACGCGGTCAGGTCGCGCAGCGAAGCTCCATTCCTCGAAGAACTCGAAGCACAATTCGGAGGGCGCCTCGTCGTCTATCCGGCTGATGAAGGTACGCGTATCGATCCCACTGCATTGATTGGCGCGGCGCCGCGCGACACGCTCTTTTGTGTCTGCGGACCGGCGCGCCTGATCGATGCTGTCCGCAAAGGCGGCCGCATTGCCGGCGTTGATGAAAAGCGCATCCGTTTCGAGCGCTTTACGAGTACTGTTAGCGCGACAGAGAATCACCCACTCACAGTGACGCTCGCGAGGAGCGGGAAAGTCATTGAAGTAGCGGCGGATCAAACTGTTCTGGATGCCGTTCACGCCGCCGGCATCGACGCACCTGCGTCGTGCCGCACGGGCCAGTGCGGCACGTGCGCGGTTAAGGTGACTAGCGGTAGCCCGGATCATCGCGACGACGTGCTGTCGAGCGAACAGCGTAATGATGAAAAACTGATGTGTATCTGCGTTTCGCGTGCGACCGGCGCGAATCTGACGCTGGATCTATAGATGGATGCGATGCCGAAGTACTCGCAATAGTCCTGATCTGTCGGCCGCTCAAGACCACCCTGGTGGCTCTTGAGGGGCCGCTTGTGCATGAGCCGCCAGACAATGCGGATGCGGAAGTCCGATTGACGAAAGCCCGGCATGCGTGCCGGGCTTTCGTTTATTTAAGCGGCTCTTTGCCCCTTGGAGTCTAAAAAGGCTGCGGCAGAGACAATTTGAAGACGACATCAGACGCTAAGAACCGTTCGTGGCCGAGCAGCGACCGACTACCGTCCCAGCGACCGTGGCTAAAAATTGCGGCTTCTGCTGCATCAGCGTTGCCCGCGATGCAACGCGTTGACCAAGGCAAAATATCACGCACTCGCAGTTTGGCCATTGCCTGATGTGCTGCACCTAGTCGCCGACTTTCAGAAGAACTTTTCCGCCTCGCATCTGATGGGAGATTGCGGCGCCGATTTCCTCCAGCCGATATGTCGCGGCCACTGGAATTGCAACTTCGCCTGCCGCCACCATCTTTGACGCCTGCATGATGGCGCCGGAGACCTGTCCGGCGAAGTCCGGATTGCCCAAAGAAAAGCCACGAATGGTCAAGTCATTGAAGATGACGTCGAAAGGGCTAACCGCTATAGCAGCAAAGCTTGGTGCAGCATACGACACCAGTGTGCCGCGAGGGCCCAGCAGCTTGGCCAGACGGCCAGCAGCTTCCCCGCTGACAGCATCCAACGCAAGCCGCACGCGTTTTCCGGCCAGCGTCTCAGTCATCTTCGTCGGCGCGTCATCATCGTCCAGCAAGACCAGGTCGCATCCCGCTTCTTGTGCGGCACTCATAGCCCCAGCGCGGCGCACGAGTCCGAGAGTCCTAACACCTTTTTGCTTGGCGAAGCCGACTATCCAGCGCGCTATGGCCGAGTTGGCGGCGTTGATTGCAATCCAGTCATCCGACCCAAGGTGCACATATGTTTCGAGCAGCAGGTGCGCGGTGGGCGGGTTGATAGTAAGCATCGCCAACTGGCTGGCGTCGGCGTCGGCGGGAAGCGCGACTATGCCGTCCACGTTGACGACCATCCGCTCGCGCCAGGTGAAGCTGCCCATCGGCAGAGTGACGCGATCGCCGACCCTGACGTTGCTGACCCCGGCGCCAACTTCCAGCACACGCCCCGCGCCTTCGTTGCCGATCACGGATGGCAATTCCGGATGTAGCGGATACAAGCCCCGCGCGACGAGAATGTCGCTGAAGTTGATAGGAGCGTAGTCGACCGCGACCATCACCTGGCCCGCGCCCGGACTGGCGGGTTCGGGCAACTCACGGAATTCAAGTCCCGTTGCAGGGTCGCCATATGCGGTGAGCACAATACCTTTCATGATGAAACTCCATCTTCGATGGACGCCTAAGTGGACGCGGCGTCCGGGCATGCCTCATAGGGCATCGGGTCGCGGAATGTCAGCCAATCCATTGGGGAAGGCGCGCGCTGTAGTTACGATATTCGGAGCTTCGCGTAACACGTCGATTCTTCGGTTTTCGACGTGCGAACAAGGCGGCGGCGAAGCAAACCGATCGATGTCAGATCTGGGCCCTGCCCCCGTCCACGAAGAGTTCGATGCCCGTGACGAAACTCGAGTCATCCGAAGCGAGAAACAGAGCAGCTTTAGCAACTTCGTCGGCTTCCCCCATGCGTCCCATCGGGATAGTGGATAAAATTCTCGCAATGGCGTCCGCAGGCTGCTGACCAATGACCGGGGTATCAATTGGCCCCGGGCTAAGGACGTTGGAACGGATGCGACGATCCTTCAACTCCACAGTCCAGCCGCGTACGAAATTGCGGATGGCGGCCTTGGTCGCGCCGTAGACCCAGAAGGCGGGCGTCCCTTTGGCGCTCGCGACGGAGCCCGTGAGAATGATCGATCCGCCGTCATTCAGGAGAGGCAGAGCCTTTTGAACGGTGAAGAGCACTCCCTTCACATTGGTATTGAACAGCTTGTCGAAATGCGCTTCGGTGATATTGCCCAACGCGGCGAACTCAGCGATGCCAGCGTTGGCAAAGACGATGTCGATTCTTCGCCCTGTCGCGTTGACGCTCTCATAGAGACGGTCAAGATCATCCAGATTGGTGACGTCTCCATGGATGCCAGTCACATTGCCTCCGATGGCCCTCACGGCTTCGTCGAGCTCCTTCTGGCGACGGCCGGTAATGAACACGTAGGCGCCCTCGGCGACAAAGAGCTTCGCGGCGGCGAGGCCTATCCCCGACGAGCCGCCAGTGATGACGGCCACCTTTCCCTGCAACTTGTCCATAACGACTACTCCATTGATTGCTGATTCCGTTTGACAACACCTCTGGGCTAGCGGTCAGCTGCCAGCCAGTCGATCATCTCCTTGGCTGTCCGGCGGCTAGATCTCGAACCGGAACGCCGCCCCGTCGCACGAATGGAATAGGTGCGCGTGGGAGCTGTGAATATCCGCTGGCGATGCCGGTCACATCGTTAAAATGACTTTTCCAAATGGCCGATCCTCTATCAGGTGACGCAGGGCTTCGCCCGCATCAGCGAGGGGGTAGACCCGCTCGACGATCGGTTTGACTGATCCGCTTACGATCAACGGGATGATGTGCTGCCACGCGGTGGCGATCGTCGCCGGTGACTGGGCGAACAGGGAGAAGCCGGCCATCCGCGCGCCCTTCCAGATGAGGTCCGTGACGTCGATGGTGGTTCTGCGGCCAGCGGAGTAGCCCATCGTGATCAGGACACCGTCGCGACTCAGGCTGCTCAGCGCCTCACTCGTCACAGTGCCACCGATGCTCTCGATGACGATATCGACGCCCTTGCCTGCCGTTATCCGACGAACACCGTCGGCGAGGCCTTCCTCGGTGAGGTCAATCACGTCCTCGAAGCCAAGTTCGCGTGCCCTCGCGGCTTTCGCCGCGCTGCCAGCCGTAGAGATCACCTTGCCGGCGCCCTGTGCCCGCGCGAGCTGATAGGTCGCGTTGCCGACCGACCCGCCGATTCCAGGAGCCAGCACGGTCATGCCCGGCTTGAACCCGGCGTCGGTGAGGCTGATCTGTGCCGTCAGATAGGCCACCGGAATGCTGGCCGCGACGACGTCCCCGATCGCGTCAGCCAACGCCAGATGTTCCGGCCTCACCAGCAGCCATTCCTGCCACGTGCCATTTTCAGCAACGCCATAGGGTCCCGTGAACATCACGCGGCTTCCTACCTCGAACCCCGAGTCGCCTGCGTCCTCGATAACGCCGACGCCCTCGTTGCCGAGCACCAGCGGCGCCTTGGCGCGTGGGTGTCCACCCGACAGGAGCGTGTATTCGAGCGGCGTGACGCCAGCGGCCCTCACGCGAACCAGCACCCTGCCCGTCGCCGGTTGCGGCCTGGGTGATTCGATCTGCCGCAACCCGTGATAGCCCGAAAAGGTTTCCGCTTCGATCACACGCATTGGCGTATCCTATAAAGTAACATACCTGTACGTAACTTTCATAGTAGGTACCGATCTGTTACTTTGTCAACCAGAAAATCCGAATGAAAGGAGTTCGCGGATATGAAGGCAGGAGCCCGACCCCGAAGGGGAGCCCCGCCAAAGGGCGAAGTAAGCGCACGGGAGCGTATCCTCGCGACGGCAAGCGATCTGTTCTACCGCGAGGGCATCCGTGCCATCGGCGTCGACACGGTCGTCGAGCAATCCGGGGTGTCGAAGACGAGCCTCTATCGCGTGTTCGACTCCAAGGACGCTTTGATCTCTGCTTTCGCAGCGGAGAAGGATCGGTTGTTCTGGGCGTGGTGGGATGACGTTGAAAAGAAGCACGCTGAGGACCCGCGCGCTTTGCTGGACGCGCTGCTATCTGGAATCGCGAAGCGGATTGCGCACCCCGCCTTTCGTGGCTGCCCCTTTCTTAACCTGGTGGCGGAGTTTCCCGACGACAGCCATCCTGGCCGGGTTATCGCTAGAGACAATAAGGACGAAATGCGGGCGCGGCTCGCAACGATCGCGATCAGGCTGGGCGTTGATGATCCCAACCGTACCGCGTCTCAGATAGCGCTCCTCATTAACGGCGCATATGTCACCGGCTTGATAGCGGAGTCGGGTGATCTGCGGGGCGACCTCATTGATGCCGCCACGAAGTTATTGGCCTAGTCGAACGCGATCATTTGCTGGAATCGGTTCTTGCCTCGAGTGCGTGGACAACGGCCGCGATGTCGGACTGTCCGTGCCCCAACGCCAGCGTCTCGCCGAATAGTGCATGGCAGACATCCAATAGCGGCGACGCGACCCCGGCTTCCCTGGCCGCCTCCGCAATCAATCGATTGACCGTCAGCACATTGGTGATCGACCCCTGAACATCGAAGTCACGCATCACCAGTTTGAGAATCTTCACGCGTGAGATGTCGCTCGCCATCTGACCGGCGTCCAAGATGGCGCGAAACTGCTGCATGTCCAGACCATGCCGTTCGGCAAAATGAGCCGCTTCCGCAAGACCGGCGACCGTGGTCATCAGAAACAGGTTCACCGCAAGCTTCATGAGAAGCCCATTCGGAACCGGGCCGCACACAATCGTCTGATGGCACATTGGCTCGAGCAGAGGGCGGACGCTTTCGAGGGCCGCGTCTTCGCCCGCCAGCATCGCTACAAGCTGGCCCGCCTCGGCGGGCTTGCGCGAGCCCGAGACGGGCGCTTCCACGTAGCTGCCACCGGCGTTGCGAATGTCGCTTTCGAGTCCGCGCGAGTAGTCGGGCGAAGTCGTCCCCATGTGGACGATCGTGTGATGCGCAACGTTCGCACTGAACTGCGATGTGCCGCGGCCGAGCACGGTGTCGACTGCGTCGCCATCGACCAGCATCAGGAATACCGTGCGGGTCTGTTTAAATATCTCGGCCGGATTCGTCGCGACCGTTGCGCCCGCCGCTCGCAAACACTCGCTCCTGTCAGCGGAGCGATTCCAGACAACGAGTTGTGTGCCCGCGCGGGCCAGATTGAGCGCCATGGGCTGTCCCATGACGCCCAAGCCGATGAAACCGATGTCCATATTCACCTCCATCCCAAGACAGTTGGCGCTTGTGGCGACACCGTCGGATACGTTGCCGCGAACGCCAGGGCCCGTTCGGATTCGGCGCATTCGGTTCGGGATCCAAAATTTCCATTATGAGCATTCTTCTCCGGCAATCCCGTTTTGCGGCATCAACACGAAGGTTGTTTCCGGCGCGGCACGACCATATTCACGACATACATCAGCACGGCCTCGTCGTCCTGGTTCAGGGTGGTCGTCCGGAGCTTGATCAGGCCCTGCTCCGGACGCGACTTCGACGGTCGCACCTCGATCACCTCGCACTCGACGCGCAACTCGTCACCGGGCCGCACTGGCCGGGGCCAGCGGCACTCATCGAGTCCAGCGCCGATGAAGCCGCCGGCCGGCTTGAGTTCGGTCTCTATCAGCAAGCGCATCGTCAGAGCAGCGGTGTGCCAGCCGCTAGCTGCCAGTCCACCGAAAATCGAGCGGCGGGCGGCCGCCTCATCGAGGTGAAAAGGCTGCGGATCGAACTCGGCAGCGAACGCGATGGCCCGTTCCCGGTCGATACGCAGCCGTCCTGACCCGAACGCCTGCCCCACCGCAAAATCCTCTAAATAGCGCTCCGTCAACTGATTCATGAATCAACTCCAGGTTCGGGTGATGGTTTCAAGCGGAAGCGCGATGTCTTCCCGCTGCCGGTGCACAAGGTGACGGTGCCCCGCTCGTGGCCATCACGGCACATCGAATGATTTCCAATAAAGTTACCAACCTGTACGTAACTTTAATACTAGGAACAGGTCTGTTACTTTGTCAAGGGAAAAATCGGAGCGGAAGGAGCTTACGGATATGAAGGCAGGAGTCCGTCAGCTCAAGCAGAATCACGAAGATCTCTTCGCGACGCCTGCGATTAGCTCATCCACTCTCGAGAGGAACAGCTTCAGAATCGGAGAGGTATTTGCCTTTCTGTAACCGATAACCAAGTCGATCGTCGGCGCCCCGCCTTCGAGCGGACGGCTAACGACCGACCCAGGCATCAGGTTTTCGACATAGGCCGGGATCAGCGTCACGCCTCGCGTCGACGCAACAAGTGACATCACCACCGCGGGGTTGTCCACACTCTGCGCCGACGTGATATGGACTCCAGATCGATCCAGGTAATCGTCGATCACCGCGCGTAGCACCTTGGCCTTGTCACCCATGGCGATGAAAGGCTCACCAACGAGTTCTTGTGGAAGGATTGCGACGCGGGACGTCAGCGCGTGGTCACCAGGCATGAGCACCACGAGCGGTTCCCGACCCACGACCTGATAGGCGAGATTGAAGTCCGGTTCGGCACGCAGGAACGCCAAATCCAGCTTGCCGCGCGCGAGTCCTTCGGCAAGATCCGGCGAATAGTCGCTGGACACGATGACGTCGATGTTCGGCAACTCGCCGCGCAGAATGCGCATGGCCTCAGGCAGCCAGGTCATTTCCTGCCCAGTGAGGAAGCCGAGAGAGAAGCGCTGCTTGGCAGGTTGCGCTGCCCTTCGGGCAGCTTCGACTGCGGCTTCCACCTGGGTCAGCGCCAGTCGGGCGTGATCGATGAATGCCTTGCCTGCTGGCGTCAGCTCCACGCCGCGTGCGCTGCGGCTCAGCAACTCGACCCCAACCTGATCCTCCAGATCCCGAATCTGCCGACTCAGTGACGGCTGCGAAGTGTGCAGGCGCCGTTCGGCTGCCTCCGTCAGGCTGCCCGTCTCAGCGACAGCGATGAAATACCGAAGATGTCGCAGTTCCATTGCGGATCCCATGCCTGTGAAGTATGCCGACCAGCCTATAAAGTCTTTTTCAATGTTGCCACAAGTCTCTAGATTCTTTCCCATGGACGTGTCATGGAGCGTGCTCCCAGCGCTCGGGCCGGTGTCGCCGCTCAGTCAGCACGTGCACCTCAAGCCATACCTTTCTCGCCCCGGATGCGACGCGCTGGATTAGCGGTGAAACGCTGTGTGTCGACGGCGGATCGAGACTCCAGATCAACCTGATTCACGCCTGTTTCCGGAGTCGTCGAGACGCCTTATTAATCAGGTATCCGTATTTATGGAAGCATCATAGAGGACGATTCAAATGACAACCGAAACACCCATACTGTACGAATCAAAGAGTTCTCCGAACTCACGCCGCGTACGCATCTTCATCGCCGAGAAGCGAATCGACATCCCGACGAAGCCTGTCGACCTGGGCGCCAAAGAGCAGTTCTCCGATGCCTACCGAGCAATCAACCCGCGCAGCCAGGTGCCAGCGTTGGCCCTCCCCGACGGCCCCGTCATTGCCGAAGTGCTCGCCATCTGGCGTTATCTGGAAGAAGCGTATCCGCAGACCCCATTGCTGGGCACCTCGGCAAAGTTGAAAGCCCTCGTCACGATGTGGGAACGCCGCGCAGAACTGGACGGCTTCGCGCCAGTCATGGAAGGCGTACGTAACGCGGTCGCGGGACTGAAAGGTCGTGCGCTGTCAGGTCCGCATGACTATGACCAGATTCCAGAACTGATCGCACGAAGCAAACAGCGCGTAGGCCACTTCTTCGCCGACTTCAACGAGCGGCTCGATACAGTCCGGTTCGTCGCCGGCGATGATTTCTCCGCTGCGGACATCACGACCCTCGTGACGACCGACTTCGCGGCCAACGCGCTGAGGATGCCGATTCCAGTCCAACACATCGCGTTTAAGCGATGGTACGACGAGGTATCTGCCCGGCCGAGCGCCACTGCATAACGCATTGCGCCGGCGCCGACTCGTTGCCGGAACCAACGCCCGTGAGGCGCCATCCCAAGGAGAAACCCATGATCACTAACACCACTCCCGCCCCCCGGCCAGTGAAGATTCCGGGCAAGGACCATCCGATCACCATCGAACGCAACCCATCGCGGGTGGTAGTCACGGTGGCCGGCAAGGTCATTGCCGATACGCAGGACGCGTTGACGCTGCGCGAGGCCAATTACCCGGCAGTTGTCTATGTCCCACGAAAGGATATCGACATGACGTTGCTCGAGCGCACGGACCACGCAACCTACTGCCCATATAAGGGTGATTGCGCGTACTTTTCGATTCCGGCTGGCGGCGTGCGTGCGGTCAACGCCGTTTGGAGCTACGAGCATCCTTACGAAACCGTCGCACGAATTCGCGATCACCTCGCGTTCTATCCGGACCGCGTGGACTCGATCGACGAGCGGCCGGCTGCGTCGAGCTGAGCGCCCCCGCTCGGTCGCTGGAGCAAAGGCCGCGTGACGCTGATCGGCGATGCCGCGCATGCGCTAGTGCCGCATCACGGCCAGGGCGCCAACCAGTCGATTGAAGATGCCGTGGTGTTGGCCGCTCAATTGGCCTCGGCGGGTCCAGGCAATTGGCGCGAGGCGCAGGAAGCCTACGAGCGCCTGCGCCGGGGCCGCACGCGCAAGGTGCAGTACGCGTCGATAACCACTGCGGACGTGCTGCACTTGCCCGACGGGCCGGCCGCCCAGGCCCGCAACGCGCGCCTGGGCGCACGCGACAGCGTGCCGAATCACCTGGACTGGATTCGCGATTTCGATGCGCTTACGGAAGAGCCGAGTGAACGGCAGGGCGGCACCTGGCTTAGAGTAAGTCGTGTGACAACGTGTGGCCACGACGCTTGTGCAACGAGTCGTTGCACAAGCTACTGTGCCGAAAAAAACCGATAAGGTTCATCGCGCTCGGAGCAGAACCAGGCGAAATCGTCTGGGTCGCTCGGATCAGGTGCGCAGTCCCTCTGCGCACGACGTGGTCATCTGCCGCCCCCCGCGAGCAACCAATGCACAGATCTCCGCACAACCTCATTCCTTTCCGGCTGGCTTGACGATCCCTTCCAACTGATAAAGCTCGATCTTGCGATAAAGGGTGCTACGCGAAACGCCCAAGGCGCGGGCGGCCTGCGCAAGATTGCCGTGCGCATTGTGCACCGCGCGTGCAATGGCTAAACGCTCCGTTTCTTCGAGACTCGCCCCCTCGTCCCGCAGCAACGGCACGTCCCCGGACGTCGCGATTTCATCGAGCAACTCGGCAGGCAGATCATCGAACGACACAGCGGGTTCGCCGGACGTCAAAAGCATATTCTCGATCACGTTGCGCATTTCCCTTACGTTGCCTGGCCACGAATAGGCGCGCAACACCGCCATGATCTCCGCGCTCAGTTGTCGTTCGGGGACCCCGTGGCGCAAGGCAAGCTTGCGGTTAAAGTGCTCGACGAGCAGATCGATATCAATGTCCCGTTCACGCAGCGGCGGAATACGTATGCGTGTAACACTGATCCGGTAATACAGATCGCGGCGAAAGTGACCGGACTCGACCTCTTCGCGCAGATTGCGGTTGGTCATTGCCAGCAGGCGCACATCGACGCGCCGCGGCTGCGTGTCGCCAAGCCGGTAGATGATGCCTTCTTCCAGCACACGCAACAGAACAGGTTGCAGTTCGAGCGGCATCTCACCGATCTCGTCGAGACAGAGCGTCCCACCATGAGCCAGCTCGAAACGGCCGGCCCGCCCTTCCGTCGTCGCGCCAGTGAAAGCGCCGCGCACGTGACCGAACAACTCGCTCGCAATCAGTTCTTTCGACGCCGCCCCGCAGTTATACGCGACGAACGGGCCGCCTCCTCCTTCTTCGCCATGAATGGCGCGCGCGAACAGTTCCTTGCCAACCCCTGTTTCGCCCTCGATCAGTACCGGTACACGCCTGCTGGCAAGTTGGCGTCCACGATTGACGGCCGCCAGCATCGCCGCACTTCGCCCCTGAATCTGCGCGAAACAGTTGCGCAGCGGATCAGCCTCTCCGCTGCGCTCCGCGACTCGCGCGTGGATGGGACGGGTTCGCGCGGGCACGACCAGCATCGCGCCAATCGTGTTGCCGTCGACGACCACGGGATTGAACCATTCGGCGTGCAACCCTGCGGGCAAATGCTGCGTCCAGTCCTCCACGGCGGAAGTCTCGCTCATTCCCGGGAAACGCTCGCCGATGCCGACCGGCAATGCGACTCTGCCCGTGGTATGCACGAGCCGGCCGCTGCGGTCTATCGCCACCATGCCGGTCGCATCCGACGACGACAACCGTTGCAGACAGAAGGCCAACAAACGCATATGCTCGCGCGCGGCCTGCTCGGCGAGCACCATTTCGATCTGGCGCGCCGCTGTTACGGCCAACGTGAGGTTGTTGATCTGATAGGTGGAAGGCGGACCGGAAATATCGAGCACCCCGATCACCGCACCAGTGCCAGGTTCGCAAATCGGCGCGGCTGCGCAACTCCATGACTTGATGCCTTCACAGAAGTGCTCGGAGGCATGGATATAGGTCGGCTCGCGGGTCGCCAGCGCGGTGCCGATCCCATTCGTGCCGGCTCTGCCCTCGCCCCAGTCGCCACCGATCGTCAGATGGATTTTTTCGCCCGCCGCCTGCGTGCGCAAATCGCCGGCCGCTTTGAGGATCACGCCGTCCTGGTTCGTGAGCAGCAGAATTGAATGTGAATCGGCGAAAAGGTCGGCCGTGACCGAGAACAGGCGGTCGGCCGCTGCCAGCAGGTCGCGATGGCGCCAGCACAGCGCCGCAACCGCGTCGCCGTGTACCGCGATCGGCGCCGAGACCGCGGTCGGACTGACACCGGACTGCAAGCTGCGTTGCCATGAGTCGATGAGCGCCGGGGGAGCAGACGTGGACGGCTCGCCCGCCAGAAAACGTTCCCACGCGAGCATCGTACCCCGGTCGGAATGACGGAGATTGGCGCGCTGCGCGTTGGCCACGATGCTGCGCATCGCCGCCTGACTACCTAGACCCAACATGCTGCCAATCTGATGTCTCCTCGCCACAACTTTCCTCCTGGGCGATGGGTTAACGCGGAACCGGGCTCTACGGCTGGCTTCGTCTTGACTAGCTAGGATGTTATGGCTGGGCGTATCTGGTGGACTTCTATTTTTTTCAAACCCAGCAGCTAACGCGCGTGCAGTATAGCCCTGGATCTTCAACATGTCTTTTGGGGGAAACACGGTCAGCGCACCGGATCGCGCCCCTTTCTTAGCTTCTGTTGTCGTGCCCCTGAATTCGTCACGCACGTTCGCTGAACGCGATCATCCAGGCGTGTGTTCTCCTTCTCGCCGCAATCCGCAAGAGCGACCGCCCAGGCAGGCAAGCACGTCGACTACGCCATTGCTTTAATGATCGCTCCGGCGACGCCGCGTAAAAACGGAGCGATCGTTGCGCTTACATCATTTACCAGAATACCTGTCCCACACAGTGTAATGCTCCAGCCCAGCGTGAGCTTAAGCAGACGCGTCGAAGGCATCGCGCAAAGATACCGGGCAGTCGTCGCAATTACGCTGAAGTGGCGGGCCGTTCCTGTAGCCATCGTTCGTCTCCTTCTAACGGTGGCCGCCCGATTCGTGCCGGCAGCGGCCTTGCTGTGCCGGTCCCCGGATACGGAGACCGGCTATGTCGATCTCACGCGTCTATTGGCGGCCGAGCAGTTCGGCGCCTGCGCCTAGCGCCGGTCCGGCGGTCGGATCGATCGTCTCCGGCTTCTTGGCGATCAGCGTCTGGGTGGTGAGAATCAACCCTGCTACCGATGCCGCATTGCGCACCGCGCTGTAGCTGACCTTTACCGGATCGATGATGCCGGCCTCGACGAGATTGACGAATGCGCCGCTACGCGCGTCGAGACCCATGCCGGGTTCTGCCCGCACCGCTTCACTTACGATGGCCGCGCCGTCGAGGCCGCAATTCGTCGCGATGTGAAAGAGCGGCTTCGCCAACGCACGCTGCAAGAGCCGCGCGCCTTGCTGCACGCTGCCGTGGCTACGCGCGATGACGCCTTCCAGTTCCGACGAGACCCGCAACAGGGCCATGCCGCCGCCCGGCACGACGCCTTCGGCAATCGCCGCGCGCGCCGCGTGGATGGCATCGTCGATCAGATGCAATCGACGTTTCTGTTCGACCGGCGTCGCGCCACCCGCGAGAATCAGCGCGGTGCCGCCCGACAGTTTTGCAAGGCGCACCTGAAACTTGTCGCGCTCAACGTTCTCCGGCGCCATCTCGTACTGGCGCGCCACCTGCTGACGGCGCGCCGCAACCGCCGACGGATCGCCCCCGCCGGCCGTGATGATGGTCTGGTTCGACGAAATGCGCACCTGCCGCGCGCTGCCGAGGTCGCGCAATTCGGTGGCTTCCAGCTTCCCGCCCAGGTCGCGGGCAACGACCTTGCCGCCTGTGACGATTGCGATGTCCTCGAGCATCGCCTTGCGCCAGTGTCCGTACTCCGGTGGATGAATCGCGGCGACAGGCATGCCGCCGTTGTCGCGCCATGCGAGCAGCGTCATGACGCAGGCCGGCGCCACCTCCTCGGCAATGATCAGCAGCGGACGTTTACTCCGGCTCGCCAATGCCTGAAGCGCTGCGACTTCTTCCTGCGATTGCAGCCGCTGGTCGGTCATCAGAATGAGCGGGTTATCCAGCACCACCTGCATTCTCTCGATGTCCGTCACCATATGGTGTGACAGGTAGCCGCGATCGAAAGCCATCCCGTCTACCACTTCCAGACGGGTTTCGACGGTGGTGCCGTATTCCACATCGACAATCCCATCGGCGCCCACCCGCTCCAATGCTTCGGCCACCAGCTTGCCGGTGAATTCGTCGTTGGCTGCCACCACCGCCACGGCGCGCACTTCGTCACCGCTGCGCAGAGGCGTCGCAGCGCGTTTGAGCGCGTCGATTGCTTCGTTGACGGCCAGTTCCAGACCTTGCACCAGTTCGACCGGATTGGCGCCTTGCGCGAGGCAAGCGAGCCCGTCCTGGACCAGTGCGTCGGCCAGAACGGTCGCGGTGGTCGTGCCGTCCCCGGCCACTTCATTGGTCTGCTTGGACACTTCGCGGACGACTTGCGCACCGATATTCTCGAATGGATCTTCGAGTTCGATCTCGTTGGCAATACTGACACCGTCGCGCGAAATGATCGGCGTGCCGATTGGCCGGTCGATGATCGCGTTCATTCCACGTGGGCCGAGCGTGCCTCGCACTGCCTTGGCCAGTTTCGCAACGCCTCGACCTAGCGCCATACGCGCGTCGTCGTCATGCAGCATGATATTCGGCATGATCCTGCTCCTCCTGATCCGGTTAGTTCGGATTGCTGTTTTTTACTCTGCTGCGCCGCGTGTCTCTCGTGGTGGCGCGAACGTGCCTCCGGGCTTCGAACCGACAGTGCGGACGAAATGCACCGGTTTGATCTCGACCGCTGACGCCGGAGTGCAGCTTTCGCCATAGCGGGCAGCCAGAAGACCGCGGCATAACGCGCCGTTGAATTCGGCATTGACGCCGACCCTTCGCAACGCGCGCAGGTATGCACCCAGCCCGTCAGGATTCAGCGGCGCACCTTCCGTGTCGATAAAAGCCGGTTCATCCGTCTGCTCTGCTTCGTCGATACAGCGCCCCACTACAAAACGCCGCTCGCGATAGCGCGCGACCAGGCGCTGGGTTTTCCCGTCGTCGTCCGTGCTTGTGCTTGCGAGCGCAGACAGCTGCGCCATGTTCAAGCGCACCAGCATCGCAGGCTCGTTGCCTTGCGCCAGCAGCCAGCTTAAAAGCGCTTCCTGCCGCCGCTGAAAAGCCTTGACGAGAAAAATGCGCCGCACGTCTTCCACTTCGCCATTCGCTTCGTTGCCGAAGGTTTGCTGGAACGACCGTCCGGCGGCTACACCTCGATTGATCTCGGCGGCATACATATGCTCGTCGAGTGTGATCGTGATGTCTGTCACCCATGGCAAGGCCGCTATCGCCCGTCGCATGTCGTCCGCCATCAGGTAGGCGAAGTTGGCCGCACACCAGTAGGTCGGCAGGCGGAAACCGATCGATACAGAGCCGCCGTCGACCTCCACCGCGGTGACGAAACCCAGCTCCGTCACCGACTCATCGAGTTCCGGGTCGTCGACCGCCGCCAGCCGGCACCAGACCTCGGCGACCCGGTCGACAGCGCCCCTCGACACGACGACAGCCGGTGCTTGCACAGCGCGCGCGGTGCTCATGCGCCGACCGCTGCCGGTTGCCGGACGTCCTCCAGCAGCGCCTTTTGCGCCTCGATGTCGATGCCGTACAACCGCGCCGCATTGAGCCCGAGGATCTTTTTCTTGGCCGTCAGCGACAACTGCACGCCGGTTTCCTTACTCACCGACTCGGGCAGTTCGAAGGCCATGAACTTCTCGATCAGCCATTTCGGCGACCAGATGCCATAGTCGCTGCCGTAGAGGATCTTGTCTTCGCCGATCCAGAACAGCAGTTCCGAGATCACATGCGCGAAGTACTCAGGCCGGGTGTGGATGAACGGCAGCACCACGGCGAGACCACCGTAGACATTCGTCTCCTGGGTCGCGATCCAGCAGAAATCGTCAAGCCGTGGCAAGCCGCAGTGCTCGACGATGAAATTCAGGTTCTGAAAGCTGGTGGCGGCATCGTCAACATCGGCCACGTCGAACGCGTCGCGATTCAGCGGCAGAATCGTCGGTCCCTTGTGCACGTGGATGTTCTTGATGCCCAGCTTCTCGCAGCGTTCGAAATAACGCTGCACGCCGGGGTCCGACAGCTTGTAGCCCTTGCTGTCGCCGCGCCACTCCGCCGTGTAAAGCTTGACGCCCTGAATCTTGTAGAGGGACGCAAGCTCCTCGAGACGATCGAGTCCGGCTTCCCCATCGCGCGGATCAAATGCGCCGTTGACGATAAAGCGGTGCGGATACTTCTGCTTGAGCACGTAGTTGGCTTCGGTCGTGTTGAAGCCGTTCTTGTAGAAGTCCGTCAGATAGGTTGGCTGACAGATCGCCATATCGTCGTAACCCGTGACGAACAGGTCGTTGTACATGGCTTCTTCGCCGTACTTGTCGAACTTCTCCTTCGGCCACAAATACTCCTTGGGGCTCAGGTTCGAGTGATACGCGTAGAAGCAGTCAATGAATTGCTGACCGTGCACGTTTTTAAGGTTGGCCTTGCTGCCGTCCCATAGATGAACGTGTCCGTCGATGACGAAGATTTCCTCACCGTCCGTGGTTCGATACATGGCATTCGTCTCCTTGGTTGCATGGGCGGCCCGTCGCCCTTTGAGGACACGCGGCCGCCTGATTAGCTGGCGGGGTGTTCGCTCACTCGTAAGCCATCGCATCGTCCATATTGCCGAACAGCACCACCGTCTCGTCGTCGATCATCACCATCCGCCCGTAGTGGGTCGAGGTGGAGATTTCGAACAGATGCGGCGTCATCTCGCGACCGAGCACTTCGCTGATCTCGCCCATCTTGAACTCGATCTTGCCCTGCCCGTCGATACGGATCATCGCGGGCAGATAGGTCACCGTGATGCCGGGCTTGGCGGACATCAGTTCGGCAATCGCCCGGGCTTCGACGCTGTCGTTCATCGTCACGCCACATTGATGCGAAATGGTCTGTTCGAAGCGGACGTCCTTCATCGACTTGAAAATATTGTCGGTATGCACTGACATTGCGTACTCCTCTTCGCGGTTGGTTCGATGGGTTCGAGAAGCGCTCAGGCGCGGATCGACGACGGAAAGTGAACGCCGATTTCTCTCGCGATCATCTCCGCCCGCTCTATGGAACTGTTCAGACAGTCGTTGAACTGGGCCGTCTTCACATGCGGAATCGACCAGATCGGCTGCAACTGTTTTGCTGCCGCCGAGGCCAGCGCACCGTGTTTTTCCAGCCACTCGCCGAACAGCTTGCGATTGGCTTCGCCGTGTTGCGGGTCGTTGGCGAGCATATGGAACAGTTCGACGGCATTGGCCAGATTGCGCTCATAGTCGCCTTCCGCCGCGGACACGACGGTCGGAGTCAGAAAATCGTTTTGCGAGGCGGCGACCTGCATGATGAATCCGCTGCGAAACAGATCCGCCACGAGCGGTTCGAATACGATGTTCACGGCGAAGTACTTCTCGAGAAAATCGGTGGCGCCGCCGATGGTCTCTATCGCCCGGCGCGTGTCCTGCCAGATTGGGTCGGTGAGCCAATGCTGCTTGCCGGCATCGAGGTCGAGGTTGGGCAGGTCCAACGCGATCTCGCCTAAATAAAGCGTCAAGTCCTGAGCAAAGCGCAGCTTGTACGACGCGTTCGTGAGGATGGCGCTATTGATCATCTGGGTGTAGCCGTAGCGCTGCGCATGCATCGTGGCCGTGCCCAAGCCGAACTCCGCATGCTTGTATGCGCCCAGATGCTGTTCCAGCACCTTGATCCAGGTTTTATCGAAGCGCTTTACCGCACCCGAGCGCCGCGCGTTCTGGATCGCGCCGGTGATCATGCCGACAATGGTCGACTGACGCTGGTAATGGGTGCGCTCCCACTCTTCGTCCACCGCGCGGAACCGATGCCAGTCCGAGCTTTTGGCCGCCGTCCAGGTTTTCGAATATGTTGGCGTGCCGTCAGCGAATGCAAGAATCCAGTCTTGCAGCAGATACCGATTCGGGTCCGGCTGTACATCCACTGTCATGTCTTCGTAGTGGCTCGCCTTGCGTCCCTTCGGCTCGAAGTAGTTGTACTTGCGGCTGTCCCAGCCGGAAAACTGGGCCGCGCCGGCCGCGCCCGACTTCACTGGCGACTGCTCTGCCAACGTACTCATGTTAGTCCTCCATCGTGTTTCGGTTATAGGCACTTCGAATAGGCGTTTTGCCAGATTCGGTCAGCGAACCGCCTGCGTAAACTTGTCGAAATAGAGCCGCTCGGGCGCGACACCCGCCATCTGAAGAACCGGCATCACCGCCTCGATCATCGGGGTAGGACCGCATGTGTAGGCGTCGATCTCGCCAGCGAGCGCCTCTTCGCGCAAGGTGCGGCTGAGCACCTCGTGGATGAAGCCGGTCTCACCCGTCCAGACGTCATCTGGTTCGGCATTCGAGAGCGCCGGAATAAAGCGGAAATCCGGCAGCTTTTGTTCCAGCTCCTCGAACTCGTCGAGATAGAACAGATCGCGACGGCTGCGCGCGCCGTAGAAAAAACGGATCGGTCGCTCTTCGCCGCTTTGCACGTGGTCGCTGAGGATCGACCAGAGCGGCGACATCCCCGACCCTCCGCCCACCAGAATCATCGGTCCGGGTTGGTCCTCGCGACGAAAACAGGTGCCGTACGGCCCCTTCGCGATCAGTCTGTCGCCCGGGCTCAGACCACCGTCAAGTTGCGACGAAAACGCACCATTGGGATACTTCTTGATGATGAATTTCAGCGTCGATTCGCCGTCAGGCGTATTCGCCATCGAGAAAGATCGCGTGATGCCCGCGCCCGGAATCGTCAGGTCGACATACTGTCCGGCCCAAAAGCGCAACGGCCTCGACAACCTCACTTCCAGCAGCCTGATGTCGTGCGTGAGCGCGGTGATCTTCGTGAGCGTCGCATCATATTCGCTCACCGCGATCGAGCGGCGCATCAGGTCTTCGTCATAATTCAGAAGCTCGACGGTCAGATCGCTATAGGCGAGCGTGCGGCAAAGCAGGATGTGACCGGATTCGCGTTCGTAGTCGGGCAGCGCGAACGTCGAGTACTTCTTGAGTTCGACATCGCCTTCGATCAACAGCGACTTGCAGCTGCTGCACTGCCCCTCCTTGCATCCATGCATCACCGCAATGCCCTGGCGAAACGCTGCATCGAGCACTGTCTCGCCTTCCGCCACCGACATCTGCACACCGACCGGCTCGAAGGAAACGGTATGGAATACTTTGTCGTCGCCTGTGTCCGTCATCTCGTGCCTCGTCTCTTGCGTGTCGCTCATCTTGTGCTCCTGATCCGTCCGGCGGCGGTATAGGCGCCGCCGGATCGGATAGCTTCGTCAATTCACCGGATTGATCTTGAAGCCGGCGCGATACTCGGCAATGTGTTTCTCGCGCTGCTCCGGTGTCATGGCGCGCAGCAGCACGATCGGGCTCTGGATCGTGTTGCCGCGCACGTGGTCGAGCGTCCACATCTGCTTGTCGTCAAAGCGCAGATGGGGTTGCGGCACGAGCGTCTTGCCGTCGCTGCGCACAAAGCCGAGATCCTTGATGCAATCAGCCAGATCCCAGCCGTGGTAGCACTCTTCCCATTGGCGGCGTCCGCTGAAGCGGCCCATAGCCGGGGTCGGTCTGCCCTCGTATTCCGGCGCGAACGCCACCTTATGTGTCCAGCGGCACAGCTCCGAGCAATACGTATACAGTTGGCCGTCGACCTCATCCACCACGAAGTCTTCACGGATCAGACAGGGCACCAGACAGCTCCAGCAACGGTGCGGATACACGTAACCGTTTTCCTGATCGAACAGCATGTTGGTTTCGCCCGGCACGCTCTTCTTCGCGTACCACTTCCAGAAGTCGCCGAATTCGGCGTACCAGCCGGGGTACTTGTGTTCGAACCATTCGAAGTCTTTCTCGGTCTGCGCTTCAATGCGCCAGAAGTTGACGGGCCAGCCCACGGAGAAGAACTGTGCGACTTTGTGGACATAGTTCTGCTTGACAATGCGGTCCCAGGCGGCGGCTACGTCGTCGTGGTGAATCTTGATGCCGTACTTTTCCAGCGGCAGCATGTAGGTGCGGTAGTAATCCTCGTAGATCCACCGGTGCCACAACTCGGCGTACGATTCCTTGTTCTTGTCGCGGTCCGTGGTGCCGTACTCGATGAAGGTGCCAATGGCGGCATCGACGATCGCGTGGTTCTGCCAGAACGCATAGCGCAGGTCGCGCTCGAGCAGCAGATGGTTGTCCGGATCGTTGATGATCGACATCACCAGCGAGTGACCATTGCCGATGTGGCGGCTTTCGTCCGACTGCACCGAAAGGAACACGGTCGGCAACGCATAGTCGCCGTTGCGGGCGGCTTCCGATGGCATCGCGACAAACAGCGTGTTCGTGAACGCCGTTTCGGCCACCACCTGCAGGAACACGTTAGCGGCCGTAACCGCATCGCCGGTGAGGAAGCCCTCGGCGAACTGACGGCCGATCGTGGTGGCATAGCACTTGCCGAATGCGGCTTCAGTAATATCGAACCCGGCCGGATCGATATAGTTTTCCATGTACCACTTTTTCAGGTTCATCTGGATCGTGGAGTGCCGGAACTCGTCGACCATCTGCATCGTAAAGCCGGTGCGTAGCTCTTCACCCGGTGCGAGCCGGCCGAGCATCGCCATCGAACGCGCCGCAGAAATCTCGGGGAACGGAATGATGGCGAGGAACAGCTTCATCCATTCGACCCAGCGGGGCTGGACGTTGCGGAACATGTCGCCGCGCAATGCCGCGTCGAGTGCGCCGTAGACGCGGTTGTCCTTTTCCTCCTGCATCGGAAAATAAGAGCGCAGCACCTGTTTCATCGGGTCGCGTGGCGCCTTGCTGATCTTGTAGTCCGTCGGGAAGGTCATGGCCTCCTGGACGTAACTCGGAGTCCAACCGAGATCGGCAACGCGGCGTGCCGCTTCGCCAATGCTGATCCCGCGCTGGGACGTGATCTTGTTGAGCGTTAATCCATCAGACATTGAGCTCTCCTAGTTCCATTTCGATAACTGTCGCAATGCGACGCTTCGGGCAGGGCCGGCTACCGCCAGGACCAGAGTCAACAACACGGGCGGGCCGTCTCGTTGGCAAGCAAAAAGTTCGGGAGAAGGAACGGAAGGACAAGCCTGTTGGGCCGGTCTTCATTGATCGTGTCTCCTGCTGTTTTCGGCTCGCGTTTTGTGACGTCGACGCTTCTGGTTTGACCTGCACTGATAGAGCGATAAGCGTGCCAGAAGGAATTCTTTATTCCGCATCAAGCCTGGTAACGAGCACGGGCTTTTGCCGGAAATTCTTGCAGTGCGCCATGTTGTGTTCTGCGACAACTCCGCCTCGCGACGCTGTCCGATATTGGGACGTTTGGATCGGGCGGCGGGTGCTGAATCGATCGTCTATATTATTTCGGATACCATATTTTTAATGACGGCTAACGGGGTGAACCGTGGCACGCTGCTACGTCGCAACGCTGCCGTGGCTTTCACCCGTAAGAATCACGCTTCGGGCAGCGCCGTCGGGCTCTTTTCCTTCGGCGACAAAGCGTGCCGTAAGAATTAGCGCGCCCAGCGCGAAGTCCTTGCCGTACGCTTCGATCATCTCGTCCGCCACGGCGCCAAGGCGCTCGAAGAACTGCTCTTTGGGTGTGTGTCCGTTATGCATGTTTGTCTCCGTTTTGACATGTGATGGAAGCACCGCCCGTTTATCCGCGGCGTCCGAAGCGGAACAGCTCGTCGGGCAGAAACACCAGCGCCAACTCGCCCGCCTCGGTTCCCAGAGCGAGCCGCCCACCGTCCGGCGACCAGGCCATCGCGCTGACCGCACTGTTGCCGGAATCCTTGATAAACAGAATGTCGCTACTGCCTGGCTGACACAGCAACACCGCACCGCTGTGATAACCCACTGCAATCAGCGGATGAGCCGGATGGCAGGCCACCTGGCTTACCGGCGCCTTGCCGAGAACGCCGCATTCGTGTGGTTCGTCGTTCGCGCCGGGCGGATCGAAGCGCCAGCACACTGCGTGCATGCCGCCGCTGGTGGCGAGAAAGCGGCCGTCAGCGGAAAACGATAGCGAGCGCGGCTGGCCGGGATAGCCGCCCATCTCGATGTCCGCGCCGTCGGGCAGCCGCCAGCCATGCAGCGCATTCTCTTCCATACCGCTCACGAGATAGCGGCCATCAGGGCTCCACGCGACGTTGCGGTGATAGCCCGGCCACGCAAGCTGACGCTCCCGGAGCGTGTCGGCTGCCCACAGCGTGACGCCACCATGATGCGAGATCGCCAGTTGTGTACCAGTTGGGTCGAAAGCCAGCGATGTCGCCGATCCGGGCAGCATCAGGCAGGCAGGTTTGGCCCCAAGCCAATGAACCCGGCGACCGCTTGCATAGACTCGACCACCCGCCTGGCTGGCGGCCACGCGGTCGATCCATGCGCCGGCTTCATGCGCGACGAGTTCGCTCGTGCCATCGAGCCGCAGATGGACGAGACGGCCATCATCACCACCGCTCAAGAAGCCGCCCGCAGGGTCGGCGGCAAGGGCCAGGCACGTGCCCTCATGCACGCTGAAGCGCGCGAGCGGCGCTGGTGGTGCCTGCGCCTGCACGACCTCGACGCCGCCGCTCTCGCGTGGTTTGAGTCGGGGGCCGCCGTCCCAGACACCGGTGGCGAGCGCTAGCGTGCCGTCACCGAGGGCGAACCCGGCAGATTGCCCCGCCGCGTCCCACACCACTTCGACGACGGACGCATCGGTAACCCAACACGCCCCGAGCAGTTCGATCAGAACGGGAGGCGCGTTCATGAGTCGATCTCGCAGTACCGGATGCTCTCCCGCAACTCGCGCCGGTCGAGATTGCGGCCGATAAACACGAGGCGGCTGTCACGGTGTTCGCCGGCTCGCCAGGGCCGGTCGAAATCCGTATCCATCGTCATGTGCACGCCCTGAAACACGAAGCGACGCTCCGATCCGGCGAGATCGACAATCCCTTTTGCACGCAACAGATTCTGGCCTTGCTCGACCACCAACTGCTGCAGCCAGGAAAGGAAGCGCGTGCGTTCGAGCGGGCGCTCGACACGCAGCGATACGCTGTCGATACCGTGACTATGGCGACCCGGTTTGACGGGGGCGCCTGCACGAAGCGGCACGTAGTGGTAAGTCCGCTCGCCGCGTGATGATTCAACGCCCTCACCCGCCGATGTGGCGAGCGCCATGCGCTTGAGATCGAACGCGCCGCGATCGAGCAGCGCGGCAAGCGATATTTCGCAGCGCACACTGGTCCGCCATTCCACGGTCGGGTTGATGCGCCGCACGGCGTCCTGAACCGAAGCGAGACCGGCCGGATCGACGAGGTCGATCTTGTTGATCAGTACGATGTCGGCCTGCGCGAGTTGCTCCGCGGCCTCGCGGCTGTCTGCGAGGCGCGCCTGCAAATGCGCGGCATCGGCCACGCAGATTACGCTGTCGAGCCGCGTGCGCTGCCGGATCTCATCATCGATAAAGAAGGTTTGCACCACCGGCGCGGGGTCAGCCAGACCGGAGGTTTCGATCAGGATCCCGTCGAAGCCGTCCTTGCGCTTGACCAGCGCCGCCACCACGCGAATCAGATCACCGCGCACCTTGCAACAGACACAGCCGTTGTTCAATTCGATGACCTCGTCTTCTGCGCCGACGACGAGACCACCGTCAATGCCGATCGCGCCGAACTCGTTGACGATCACCGCATAGCGCCGACCGTGCTGCTCGCGCAGAATGCGATTGAGCAGCGTGGTTTTGCCAGCGCCGAGAAAGCCGGTGAGCACCGTAACCGGAATCCGATTCATTGCCAGCCCCCTTGTGTCTCAGACGACGCTCGACTGTCCAGTCGAGCCAGCTCGTTCGCAAGCCGCTCCCGCTCGGATTCGATCGCCCGCAACGCGCTTTCGGCCTCGCCGAGGCGCTCGCGCAATTGCTCGATATGCGACGTTCCTTCTGGCGACACACCGTCGCGCTGCTCGCAAGCGAGTGCGCACGCCAGTTCGATCTCCGCGCCCGCGCGTCTGCTTTCTCCGCGCAAGTGGTGGGAATTGACTTCGGTCAGTGCAATAACCAGACGCATGCGCTCGAAAAGCGAGGCTGCGTCACGCTCCACAGTCACGGCAATCTCCACGTTGAGGTGCCCCGTCGAGGCGACTACGGAATCAACACCGCCCGGCCTTTGACCTTGCCGTGGTGCAGATCCTTGAGCGCCTGGTTCGCCTCGCTCAGACGGTATTCGCGGGTTGACAGATGGACGAGGCCACGGTCGGCGAGCGCCATCAGTTCGACGAGTTCGGGATACGTGCCGACCAGGTTGCCGACGATCGTCTTCTCGCTGGTGATCATGTCGATGGTCGGCAACTCGATCTTTCCGCCATAGCCGACGATGTAATAGAAGCCCGCGTTGCGCGTCATGGCGAGGCCCTTTGCGATGGCGTCGCCTTCGCCCACAAAATCGATTACCGCTTCGGCGCCGTTGCCGCCCGTCAGTTCGAGTACTCGCTCCACTTCATCACCGTCGCCCTTGACCGTGTGATGCGCGCCGCAATCCTTCGCAAGCTGCAGCGCGACCTCGGAGCGGTCGACTACGATGATTTCAGCCGCGCAAAGCGCGTTCAAAACCTGAATGCCGATGTGCCCCAGACCACCGGCGCCGATCACGACGGCAAATTGACCCGGGAGCAAATGGCGCGACGCTTTTTTCGCAGCGCGGTACGCGGTCAAGCCGGCGTCGGTATACGGTGCGACGTCCTTCGGTGCGAGCGATTTCGGCAACTGGATCAGCGAGCGTTCGCCCGTCGCCAGATATTGCGCGTAGCCGCCGTTGGCATTGATGCCGGGAAACCGGCTCTCCGTGGCGTGCATATCGTCGCCACGCCGGCAGGCGAGGCAATGTCCGCTCGTCACGAGGGGATGGCAGATGACCGGGTCGCCCACCTTGACACTCTCCACCCCGCGGCCCACTTCTTCGACCCAGCCGGCGTTTTCGTGGCCCATGATGTAGGGCAACGTCACATCGACCTTGCTGCGCCAGATGCCTTCCACGACGTGCAGATCGGTGCGGCACACACCGGCGCCGCCAATCCGGACGATGACATCAGTGGGTCGCTCGATCTTCGGATCGTCGACATCTTCGTAGCGCACGAATTCTTCGCGAGTCAGCGACTCGTCGTACTGATGCAGCACGGCAGCTTTCACTTTTGTCTCCTCCGTTTATGTATGGCCGGCAAATGCACCAACCATACGAGCGGCGCTTTTGCGCGGGGCCGACACAGACTAGGCAATGTCCATGCCAAAGGAGAAGGAAGCGATCACGCCACCCTAAGAAGGCGCGTGAGCATGGGAAGCGGTGTTATCCGCAGCGACCAGATGGCTCGCGTGCTGGAGCACTGTCGCAAAATCGGACGCTTAGTGTGGGTGGGGATCGGCGGCTTGTCCGAAAATGGGACGCATCCGGCATGAAGGCTTGCTGACGCCGCGCGGAATTTCGAATTGCCAGTAGCGGGACATCATCGCCCGGCTAGCTGCGTGCCTGCGCTCTTGCCCGACATACCCGGCGTCGTCCAACTCCCCTGTTTATGCGTTCTCGAAACGCGAAGTACCACTATGTCTGATCCGCCTGGTTTCAGGATGTGGGAATGCCCAGTTCTCCGCCCGTCTCGGCGACGCTACGCTAAGTCAAGGCAATGCCAGGCGAATTTCCGAGCTCGATGTCGCGATGCATCGAAGCCGGCATCGTGACCGATAAGGTGCCGCAGACTGCGACGCGGTGGTCGGCGAAGTGGCTGGTCAGTGTGACGCCCCTCGCCTTAAGGCGCTCGCCGATTACCAAAGTCCACTCACGAAGCGCCGGGGTGTCAGTTCCTTGAACGGAAAGCTAAGCCGCCAAGTTGCACTGAATAACGCGGAGGACCCATACGGCGAAGCTATAAAGCGGAAATAGTATTGTGAGATTTTTCACAGACTTCGCCCATTAACGCCAGAATGCCGCGTTTTTTATTTGATTGGCGGATTTAACCGAACAGACTGGCGGATTCAACTGAGGTATAGGGCATTCAACTTAGCTCTTGCGCGCCAAACATATGAATCGATTGTCGGATGAGAAATTGCTCAAGGAATTTCTTCTGACAAGAAGGCTTTTTCTATGATTCCGGCAAACTGGAGCGTCGCTGATTTTTAGCTTCTATCGCCATTTTCCTCTGGAGAATGTTCCCCCAGACGATTAAACAGCCGGGGCGCGATCCATTGCGGCATCGCGCCACCGACTAACACTCACATCACCCGATGCGCGCGTTGGTGACCGTCACCGTCGGGCCGCCCTTGTCCCAGTCTTCCAGGCTCATCGCGCGTTTCCAGACCGGATTGGCGCTGGTAATCGATCCGTTCACGACGTAGCCGTTCAGATGGAGGCCCTGAACGTTGAACGAGCCGCCGGGACTGCCCGTATCCGTATGACCGGTAATGCTGATGCTGACCGTCTTGTTGACCGGACCCGGCAAGAAACCGAAATAAATGAGAATTCCGCCACCGGCGCAATTATTCGTCGTCGGGCTGACGATGCGAATGTTTTCAAACACGGCGGTATTATCGTTCGGTTCGATATCAAGACCGCATCCGGGTTGCGTTCCTCCGATATTTTCCCAAAGCGGAGTATTGAACGTAATCCCGCTACCACTAATAATCGATACACCCTGGCGACGGCATCCGGTCGCATGGTGAGAATTGACCGTAATGTTTTTGCTGTAGGAACTACTCTGCCTATCGCTATTATTGATATAAATTCCGTCGCCCCAGCAATTAATCGTGGTCGGGGACGTAATGGTGCAATTCGTCGCGCCATTAATCGAAATCCCCATTCCCCATTCACCCGACTTCGCCGAATTCAATTCCTTGCTGCCGTCGAGATACGGGCTTTCGAGCGTGACGTTGCTTACGTCCGCCAATCGAAGAATTTCATAAGTGTCGGTATTATGCGGGAGCAACTTGATCGAAGCGCCGCTTGCAAATCGCACATGGCTATTGGTGCGTAGATCGAGACCGGCCGAATCAATCCGGCTCTTTCCGGTAATCAGCAGAATCTGCCCGACGGAGCCGTCGATTGCGCGCTGAAGCGCGGCGCGATCGTTGGTCGTTCCATCGCCCTTTACGCCGAAAGACGTGTCGAGAAGAACGCCATCGGTGTTTGACGGCGTGCTCGCTGGCGTGCTCGGCGCAGCCGGCGTGCTCGCGCCGGCCGGGGAACTGGCGCCGCGCGGATTCGAGGCACCGCCGCCGTGCCGGCCTCTGTTCGCTACCGCGTCGACATTGGCGGGATCGCTGCCGCCGCCGCATGCGGCGAGCACAAGTGCACCGCTGCCGGCCAATAACGATGTCAGAAATTTACGACGGACCGCGAGTTGAGTGTCAGAAACTGAGAGTGTTGCAGCTGGTGTATTCTTAATCATTCAAGTCGTTCCAACTATGCCGGCGCGATCGAAAAGCCAAAACCCAAGCAGACGACCTCGACCGCACAGGCGTTTAAAGGGAAATTAAGCGAGATAACGGGCGCAAAAAGCCCGAACGCTTACATACGCACTGCCCCGCGTATTCGGCGATGCGAATACGCGAAGGTGCGAGCGAATTCCCGAAGAGATCTCCGCTTAAAGCAAAGAGAACTTCAGGATTGGTAAAGCAGGGTCTTCCGGAAGGTATCGCCAGACCTGCATTTCGATGACGCAAAGCGCCGATGAGAGCAGAAGAATAGCTAGACGGTAAAATATTACCGTCTTTTAACAATCGTATCAGATTACCAAAGTCAGTTCTACGTCACACTTGTTACAACATGTACGTCATATCATCATACTTTTTACCAAACACGGAACAAATTGCCTGAACATCCCCATTTATATGGATGTCAATACCGACGATTTTGGATGTTGATTTTAAACGTATGAAGAATAATCAGGTACGCACATTGTGTCAGTTAAATCTGATTTTAACCGTATGAGTAATTTGGTTGAAAGAAAATAATTGAAGAGAGATTGCGCCTGAAACTCCTGGGTTCCAGGCGCATGGGAAGCGCGGCGACTCACACTGCTCGCGCAATTCTCGGCAAGCGCCGGTCAGTCTGCGCGCGAGCATATTCGCGACCGTCGCGAGGTTCGCGGTTCGATGACGAGACCGGTATGTGCGCCGTCGACGTTCTTCACCATCAGGCCCAGCCGGGGGAAGATCCGCTATCACGTCCGGCACGAATGCAGCCAGAAATCGATTGGAACTGCGGCCGCTTGATGTGTGAGCACAGCGCATCGAGTGCGAACTGTTCGCCGCGTTCGACTCCCGCGTCCTCGCTCATGCTCGGATATTCCGAACTCATGCTGAACACGGTCGCGCGCTCATCGGCGACGAGCCGCTATAGCGGTCAACGCCGACGACTCCTCCGGCGCGGTCTCACGACCGAGAAGGCTTTGCGCGTAATTCAACTCGAGGTTGGGAAGAAGCGCGCAAAACGCTCGCCGGTGTGAAGACCTCGAGCGCCGCGCCAAAGCGCGACATGCGTGTCTGAGCGACTCGCTCCGATATGTTGTGAAACAAAGGTTCGCGCGCGTACATGCGCACGCCTCCCCTGAAGAAGTTCTCGCGATTCGTCCGCGCCCCCGTATTGGAACAACGCGTCATAGCGTATTTAGCTGTCGTCCGGCTGGCACCGGCGAACAGTCGCATTCCAACAATGCCCCGTACTTGACGATGAGCCCCGCTCCCTCGCATACAGATTACTGCGCCAGTCAACAATGCTATGTGCGCACTCCCACAGTCCGTCTGGCATCACGACAAAGCGCGCCGGTTACGGCTAAAACCTCAATCGACTCTTTGAAAGAGATATGCGTAGTCCTCGGCCGCGTCCCGAGCACTCGTTGAAAATACAACCTTTCCATCCACCGTGGAGCTTTGGCGCGACACGGTGGCAACTGCTTGCAGCGCGATCTCATCAATGCCCTCTGTCCAGGTCAACTTCGTCCCCTGCTTCTGCAGTGTTGTTTAGCGCACCGAACTCATTTCTAAAGAGCGATCCAATCGATCGAAATGCTCAAAACAAAAAAGAGGCTCGACACTCATGCGCTACGAGACAAGAACATCGCGCGGCGAAGTTGCAAAAGAGGCTGCAACATCCGCTCTTTGCCACCCGGCCATAACAGGTGACGATAACCAAGCCGGTCGAGGTAACCCATGAGGCCGATCGCATTCGGTGGACGCTTTGGATGGCTTCATCCTGGGCATGGCACACATGGCGTGGTGCTCTGCAGTCCATTTGGCCATGAAGAGCCGTGGTGCCACAAGGGCATCCGTTACCTGGCCGAAGAGCTGTCCGCGTACGGCATTCCCGTGCTGCGCTTCGACTATCTGGCAACGGGAGACTCCGTAGGCGTCGACGGCAATGCCCATCACCTCGATGCCTTCGTGTCCGATACCGTAGCGGCCGTCGAGCGGCTCAAGGAACAAACCGGTGTGACGAGCGTGACGCTCTGCGGTTTGCGTTTCGGTGCGGCCGTGGCCGCATTGGCGTCGCGGCGATGCGCGGCCGACTCGCTCGTGTTGCTCGCGCCTGTCACGCGCGGGCGCGCCTATCTGCGCGAACTGGCGGCCGTGCGCAAGGTCTGGCTCGACAATCTCGTCCCGCCCTTGCGCGCCGCGCAGCGCGACAGGCCGTTTAACGTGCTCGGACAGGTTTACAGCGACCGGCTTTGCGGTGAACTGGAAGCGCTCGATCTCTCGAAGTCAATGGACGAACACGCTTCGTTGCCCGCACGCGTTCTCGTGCTCGATGCACGTTTCCGCGCTAGCGCCGCACTGTGTTCGACGCTGCGCGGACGCGGCGTCGAGGTCGAAACGAGCATGCTGGAAGGCTACTTCGAATATGTGGATGAGACGAAGTCGTCGGTCGTGCCGGCTCGCTCGTTTGACCGGGCCGTGCAGTGGATCGTGGACGGCGCCCCGGGCACGCGCGTCCAAAGGTCGGGGAACAAAGGCGCACGGCCGAGCGTATCACTCGACGACGAAGCGATCATCGAAACGCCCGAAGCCCGCGAGCACCCGGTCATCTTCGGCGCCAACGGCCTGTTCGGCATCCTGTGCGAACCGCGCGGCAGGCTCGCGTTCGGGCCCGTCATGCTGATCACCAATACCGCCGGCAGCGTACATCACGGCGATAGCCGGCTGTCGGTTCGCATCGCGCGTGAAATGGCTCGGCGCGGCATCGCATCCATGCGTATCGATGCGCGCGGCATCGGCGACAGTCCGCCGCGCACCGCACAAGGGCCGCTCGATCTGGTTCCGTCGATCCATGCATCCACAACCATCGAGGATGTCGCGACGGCAGCCGCCTGGCTCAAGCGCAAGGGCTATCACACGGTCATCTCGTTCGGGATCTGCTCGGGCGCCTACAGCGCCTTGCACGCATCGCTCGTGGAGCCGACGCTCACGGCCGTCATCGCGGTCAATATCGCGCGCTTTTACATACCCCCAGGCATGTCGATGGCGGAGCTGGAGGAGGAGCAGCGCAACTCGATGAAACGTGTCGGGCCTGCGATATTCAAGCCGTCCAAGTGGTGGCTCGTCCTGAGCGGAAAGCGCAAGTTCCGGCCCATCGCGCAGGCCGTCGCTTCGAACCTGATCGCGCGCCTGCGTTCGCATACGCTGGGCGTGACCGGCAACGGCGCCGGCGCGGCCGAAGCCGCTACGGACCCGCATAGCGTCGTTCATGCGCTCGAACGCAAAGGCGTGCAGACTCTCTTCATCTACGGTTCAGGCGACGAAGGGATGGAGCAGTTCAACGCGCATTTCGGCAAACGCGGAAAGAAGCTGGCGCGCTTTTCGAATGTCAAGGCGGTTGTTTATGACGAGCTCGATCACGCGCTTTTCGATCCGCGAGCATCGGCGAAGGTCATTGCGATAAGCGAGGCCTTCATCAAGGATCTGCACGAGAAGGCGGTGGCGCCCAAGGTCGTCGATCCGGTGTTGGCCATGTCGCAGCAGCGCGGGCAAGAAGCCGGAACTCGTACATCCGACGATGGCTCAAGACAGGCTCCGTCTGTCTTGACCCGCGCTCCACTACGGAGAAGGTGGTGAGAACGATTTGTGCGGGTGCCTTTGAAAGCGGTGTTGGTGATAGTCATCGTGCTGGCCGATAGACTCACTATGTCGCGCACGGCACCGTATCCCTCGCATCGTGGAACGGCACATGATCCATCGGTCTGACCGACTCTCACACGTCGAGCCCTTCGCTTTGCGCGTCTCCAGCCGGAAACTTCAATTGACGCACCTTGTGATACAGCGTCTTTTTCGGCATTCCCAGTTCCGCGCTGGCCTCAGCAAAGTTTCCATTGTGCCGGCGCAGCATATCTTCGATCAGCATGTGCTCGAAATGCGCAAGTTGCTCCGCAAGCGTTCCGCTTTTGATTCGCTGACTGCCGTTCGGCAACAGACAATCGCCGCCGAGACCCAGCACGAATCGGTCCGCGACGTTCTGCAGTTCCCGCACATTGCCCGGCCACTGGTGCGACATCAGCTCGGAGACCTGCGATGCCGACACAATCGGAGCGGACTGCCCGAAACGAACTGCGGCAGCGAGTACAAAGTGCTCGAATAGCAGTGGTACGTCTTCACGACGTTCGCGCAAAGGCGGCAATTCGATCTGCGCGACGTTCAGCCGATACAGCAAGTCGGCCCGGAAACGTCCATCTGTCGAAAGCTCGGCGAGATCCGCCTTCGACGCAGCCACGATCCGGCAATCGACGGCGATCTCCTCGTTTGCGCCCAGCCGTTCAATTCGGCGTTCCTGCAGTACTCGCAGCATCTTGATCTGCAGTGCGATGGGCATGGTTTCGATCTCATCGAGCAAGAGCGTGCCGCCGTTGGCCCATTCGATTTTGCCAATGCGATTCTTGATCGCACCCGTGAACGCGCCGGCCTCATGACCGAATAACTCACTTTCGAATAGCTGCTCCGGTAGACCGCCGCAATTGAGCGCAACGAAATGATGATCGCGGCGGGCGCCGAAATCGTGCAGCCCGCGTGCGATCAGTTCCTTGCCCGTGCCAGTTTCTCCCGTAATCAGCACTGACGCAGATGTATCCGCGAGCCGCAGGATCTTCCTACGAACCTCGACGATCGCGGGTGACTTGCCGAGCACAAGGCCTTCTATGCCTTTCCAGTTTCGCAGCGCCGCGCGCAAGCCCTGTACTTCGAGCGTCAGACGGCGCTTCTCGACGGCGCGCGCCACTCGACTCGCGATGTGATCCGACGAGAAAGGCTTGGGTGTCGTCTCCGTATTCGCGCCCTGAACGGACGCCTTGAGGGCGTTGAACGCCTATGCATCCACTAGTGCAAGGCCCATGCCAAATGATCGACGCTTGGCGAACACACGTATGCCTTTGATTTATATGGCTTTAGTGTTTATTGAAAGTGCCGGATCGGCGGGGAAAGTCTCGAACCTCGGAATTCGCCCGCGGCGCAGGCTTAAAGTTCATCCAGCGGAACGTTGAGGTTGCCCGGCAGATGTCGCTGTGGATTCAGATGGGCGGATACGGGGTTTTAATTCTATTCGCGGAAATTTTATAACGAATATATCTCGCCAGAAGTATCCTCTGCACTCCCACCGAACATGACAGATTCCCTTGTACCTGTCGGGTGGAACCTGCTTTACGCGGCCGCATATCCAGAAATGACTAAAAACAACGCCGTTCAAATCGTCCGTTTTGAAGACGTGATTTATCCCCGGACGCTCATACGGTAACCCGTCCGCCGTGACCGCCTTCCGGAAAATAAAGAAGCTGATTGCCGGCGAGGCGCTGGATCCGCTCGACCCGCGCACGCGCCAGGCTATCGCGATTACGCCGCTGTTCGCGTTGATCGGTCTCGGCGCCGATGGACTGTCCTCTGCCTGCTATGGTCCCGAAGAGGCGTTTCTCGCGCTCGGACAGCACATGCCGCTCGCTCTCTTTCTCGCAGCGGCGACGGCGGCCACCGTCTTCATCGTCTCGTTCGGTTACAGCCAGATCATCGAATTGTTTCCCGCCGGTGGCGGCGGTTATCGCGTCGCGACCGAACTGCTCGGCCCGCGCTGTGGCGTCGTGTCCGGTGCGGCGCTGCTGGTCGACTATGTGCTGACCGTCGCGACGTCCATTGCGAGCGGTGTCGAAGCCCTATTCAGTCTGTTGCCGGCGACCGCACAGGCGTTCAGGCTCGTCACGGAGCTAGGCCTGATCGTGTTGATGAGCTGCCTTAACTTGCGCGGCATGAAGCAGTCGATCCTTGTGCTGCTGCCGGTTTTCCTTGGCTTCGTCGTGATACATGCCGCGCTGATCGTATATGGCGTGGCAGTCCACAGCGGTCAACTGACGGCTATCGTGCCGGCCGCCGTGGGCGAGGCGCGCGGCATGTCGCATGCATTCGGCCCGCTCGTGGTCGCGGCGTTGCTGATGCGAGCGTTCTCGCTGGGAGGCGGCACCTATACCGGCCTTGAAGCCGTGTCGAACAACGTCAACATGATCGTCGAGCCGCGGGTGCGCAATGGCAAGTGGACCATGTTTTCCATGGCGGCGTCGCTCGCTTTCACGGCGGGAG
Source organism: Paraburkholderia sp. NPDC080076 (assembly GCF_050281145.1). NCBI lineage: Bacteria > Pseudomonadati > Pseudomonadota > Betaproteobacteria > Burkholderiales > Burkholderiaceae > Paraburkholderia > Paraburkholderia sp. NPDC080076. The sequence goes on from NZ_JBNNWQ010000001.1 coordinate 1,519,921, forward strand.
GCATCATCATGCTTTACATGCTTTGGCACGCCAGGCCGGTCGAGGGCAAAACGCTCAACGCTGTCGTGTTTGGCAGCGTGATCGATCATCTCGGGATGGGCTCGTCGCTCGCACGCCACGCCCTGCTGGCTGTGGTGCTTGCGTTAGAGGCAGGGTTGCTGCTCGTCGGTGCGCAAGCGGGATTCCTCGACGGACCAACGGTCTTGTCGAACATGGCAGCGGACTCATGGATGCCGCGTTATTTCCGCCAACTGTCGACGCGGCTGGTACGACGGAACGGCGTCGTCGTCATCGGCGTTGCGAATCTCGCGATCCTGCTATGGACGCACGGTGATGTGACCACGCTCGTGGTGCTGTACAGCATCAACGTATTCCTGACCTTCAGCCTGTCGTTCCTCGGCCTGTGCATCTACCGGTGGAGCCGCCGCGACCGCGGAGGCTGGTTGCGGCCCTTTGCGCGGGCGGTCCTCGGTTTATCGACGACGGTCACGGTGCTCGCCGTGACGCTCGTCGAAAAGTTCACGGCGGGCGGCTGGCTGACCGTGCTGGTGACAGGCGTAGTGATCGCGCTGTGTTTTCTCGTCAGGCGTCACTACAGGGAAATCTCCATGCAGTTGGCGAAGGAAGACGCCCTGTTTGCCGGCGCGGCGCCCAAGGTCGATGGCGATGGCGATGGCGACACGGCGCTCAGGCCGGACCCATCCCGGTCAACCGCGATCGTGCTCGTCGACCGGCATCGCGGTACAAGCATGCACGCGTTGCTTTGCGTTGCGCGCATGTTTCCGGGGCGGTTCGATAACATGATCGTCCTGACAGTCGGCGAAGTGGACGCGCAAAGCTGGGAAGACGCGAAGCATATCGAGCATTTGCGGCAAGAGATGTCGTCATCGCTTGCGTACTATATGGCCCAGAGCCGCTATCAGGGGTTTGCAGCCGATTGCCGGATCGAGTTCGTCACGCGTCCGATGGACGGACTGGTGCGACTTACCGAAGCCACCATGGACGAGTTTCCGAACAGTGTGTGTTTCGCCAGCAAGCTCGCCTTCAGTCGGGTCAACCTGTCGGCATGGCTGCACAATCGAACTCCGGCCGAGATCCGGAAGCGCCTACAGTCGCAAGGCAAACGGATGGTGCTCCTGCCGATGAAGATCGGTTGACGGGCGGCCCTGGCATAACGACCTGTCGCGATCAGCCAGGCACACGCATCCCCGCACAACCGTCGAGCCAGTCGAGCACGATCCGAAACACGTCGTCGCTGTTGGTGTCCATCATCATCATGTGCGTGTTGCCGCGCATGCCGAGCATCGGCAGATCTATGCGTTCGCCTCGTCCGCCCGCTGCATTCCACGCAGCGATCGAGGCGTTCGCGCGAGCAGAATGGGCACGCCACGCTTCGTCTTCTTCGATGAAGTCGCCGAACACGACGAGCGCCGGCGTGCCCGGCAAACCGGCATCGAACGACGCGGGCACGCCGTGCGGTTCCAGCGCGATGCATGCGCGCACCAGGTCGCGCGCCGCATCGGCCGCGTCGAACACGAATCCGCCACCCTGGCTAAAGCCGAGCAGCACGCACGGGCCAACGCGTGCCACTACATCGATCAGCGCCTGCCGTTGCAGCGCCATCGTGCCAGGCCAACGCGGCACCGTTTGCGCTGACAGACCGCGCAGCGCGCCGAGCGGGAAACGGTGGCCAGCGTAGCCGAAGCGGTAGATCTTCGCGGACTCCTCATCGCTGCGCGACAACGGCTGGTCGGGCCAGACATTGTCGAGTGCGCAGAAGCCCGCGCGTCCGCGTTCGACGTTATCCACCACGTACACCGACACGCCCTCTTCCAGCAGCCGCTGGAGCCAGCCGGGCCTGCCGTCGGGCGTGTCTTCCCACATCGCGCCCGTCAGACCGCCGCCATGCATCAGCACGAGCGGCACCGGATAGCGCGGCGTGGCCTGCAGGAAGTACTGGACGTAGGCCGCCTCGATCCAGTAAGTGCCGTTCGGATCATAGTCGCGCGTCGATGTCGAAGAGAGCGTGACCCGATACGGCGTGCGGCCGCTCACGCTCACACTCCGCCCGCCGACGAAGAAGCTACCCGTCTTGCGCAGCGTGATCATCGGCCGCACCGGTTCTTGTCACGGCTCGCCTGCCTGCCGCGCTTCGTGTTCATACGCGCACCGCACTGAGCGTTTCAGCGGGAAACAATTCCTCCGGCTTCAGCAGCCGATGGCACACGCCCTGCTCGTAGCCGAACTTGAGGAACGCTTCGAGCGTCGTGCGGTTAGGCTCGAGCCCGTATGGCCAGATGTCCGAGCCAAACAATGCTTGCGCTTCGGCGACACGCGACGGCATCCACGGCAGCGGAAAATGCGAGCAGGTGATATCGCTCAGCCTGTACAGGCTGTTGCGCTTCGCTTCCTCGAAGGCCTTCAGCAGATTGCCGGCAATCCAGCGGTGTTTTTCGAAAGTCTCGCGGCGCAGCACGATCAGATGCATGATCGGGAAGATCCGGGTCGCCTCGTAGTACGCGCGCTCCGCATCGACGAATTCGGGGTAAAGCCGCACGATCTCGTCCGCGCGGCCGCTATCCGGCTCGGGCGGACGCGCGCTCATGACCGCATCGATCTTGCCGTCGAGCAGCAGCGACGTCAACGAATGCCCGGGTTCCGATCGATACGACACGCCTTCCGGCACTCGCACGTCGACCTTTTCCTTACGCCCCGCCTGGTTCACGCCGCCCTGCACCCATTCGATCCCGGACAGCGGAATACCCAGCGAATGTTCGATCCAGCCGCGCGAATAGATCGCCGCGGTTTGCGCCCACTCGGGAATGCCGACGCGTTTGCCGCGCAAATCCTCCGGACGTCGCACTGCGCCGCCACGGCGCACGTAGAGCGACGACTGCCGGAACGAACGCGACGGAAACACCGGCAAGCCGACGAGGCGATCGTCGCCTTGCGAGCGCAACGACGAGTATTTGCCGAACGACATCTCCGAGATGTCCCACTCCTGGAAATGCGTGGTGCGATAAAAAATCTCCTCGACGTTCAGGACCGAGGGCAGCAGTTCGATGCCTTCGGGCTGCACGCGCCCGGAGACCAGATCGCGCACATGGTCGTAATCACTGACGGCGAGGCTTAAGGACAGTCTTGACATAACGGTTCTCGTAGAAGCGAAAATTTCAATGGGCGTTGGTCACGACCGCATGCGGTTGCGACGGACCGACGGTCAGCACCAGGGTCGCCGTCATCAGCACGGCCGCGCCGATCGCGACGAACATGATGCCGGGACCGCCCGACCACTGCTGCAGGAGGCCGGCCACGGCCGGTCCGAACATCGCGCCGACGCGTGATAGTCCGAGGAATACGCCGACGCCCGTGCCGCGCATTTCGGTCGGATACGCCGACGCGACGAGGTTGTTCAGCACCATCTGCGAGCCGACCACGAAGGCGCCCGCGCCGGCCACGGCAAGCAGCGTGGTCGTGCGGTCGGTCGCCCAGGCCAGCAGCGCGACCATCGCGGCGCCAAGCAGATACGATAGCGCGAGGACCTTGCGGCGGTCGCCGACGCGGTCGGCGGCGAACCCGGCAATCAGTCCGCCCGCAACCGCCATGCCGGCGAACAGCGAGCCGTAGGCGAAGCTCGAAGACAGATTCTCGCCGCGCTTGAGCATGATGGTCGGCAGCCAGCCCGACAGACCGTAAGCGGCGAACAGGCTCAACGCGCCGGCGGCCCAGAAACTCAAGGTACGCAACCGGTAATCCTGGGCCAGCAGCCGACCGAGCGGACTCTTGTGCGAAAGCGTGCCGCCCGCGGCGAACTCGCCCATGTCGTACGCCGCGGCGCGTTCCGGGCGCAACCTGTAGAGCAGCGGCTTCAACTCGTCCCACCGGCCGCGATTGGCGAGAAAGCGCGGCGACTCCGGCAGCCATAGCTGGATCGCCATCGCGAACACCAGCGCAATGCCGCCGACGTAGTAAAGGCTCTGCCATCCGTAATGCGGCGTGAGCCAGGCCGCGATCAGCCCCGCCGACGACGATCCGCTCACCCACCCGAGCGAGAAGAACACGATCGTGAAGACGTTGGACGAGCGTGTCGGCGCGATCTCGTTGATATAGGTGACGGCGAGCGGCATCAGCAGGCCGAGTGCCAGCCCCATCGTCACACGCAGTGCGATGTACGACGCGAGATTGTGCGCGAACAGCGCGATCGCGAGACTCATCACACCGGAGCCCCAGCAGCCGAGCAGCAGAATCTTGCGGCGCCCGAAGCGGTCGCCGAGCAGCCCGCTGACGGCCGACCCGGCGGCGAACCCGGCAAGCCCGCTCGACAGCATCACGCCGATACGCACCGGCGAGAGGCCCCACGGTCCGGTGACGTAGTGAACGATATACGCCGAGTTGTACAGATCGTAGCCGTCGAACAACAGGATCAGCGAGATCAGGATACCCAGACGAATGTGGAAGCGGCCGAGGCGCGCCTCCTCCAGTTCCTGCCGAACATCGATGCGGCTGGCCGGCATCGACACTTTAAGTTGAGCCATGATCTTCTCCGCTCTCAGAAACTGTGTTTGATGCCGACCATCGCGCCGGTCTGGTTGCTGCCCGTCGTCACGTCGCCGATCGCGCGCACGCCGATGTTCAGGCCGTTGGAATTGCTGACATATGAGACCTCCGCGTAGAGGTCGGTGCTCTTGGACAGAAAATAGTCGGCGAGCAGCACGCCGCTCGATGTCTTCTGCCCGCTGCCGCGAATGCGCTCCTGGTAGCCGCCAAGCGATAGCGTAAGCGGCGCGCTCGCCTGCCACGTGGCGCCCAGCCAGTACAGCAGCGAGCTTTGCAGCGCCGTGCTGTTGCGGATGTTGAGCCAGCGTGTGCCGACATACGCCTTCACCGGCCCGAACGCGTACGAGCCGCCGCCCACCACGCGCATCTGCGTGGCGTCTTGCGTGGCGATCGAGGTGCCCTGCATCTGGTCGTACGCGACCCCGACATTGGCGGGGCCGCCCGCGTATTGCAGCGCAAAGCTATATTCGCGACCGACCTTCGAGTGGCCGGGCACCTGCGCGCCGTTAGGAATCGTCGAATCGAAACCCGTGCTGTACAACGCGGCGAACGTCACACCCGAAAACCTCGCCAGATAGCGCACCGAATTGTCCGCGCGGCCTACCAGCGTCGGATCGTAACCCTGCGCCGAATAGCTCGGATTGAAGTTGAGTGGATCGTACACGTACATCAGTTCGTAGAGAAGATTGTACTGACGGCCGAGCGTCACCTCGCCGTACGGTGTGCTCAAGCCGACGTACGCCTTGCGGCCGAACATCCGGCCACCCTGCCCGAGCGCGCCGTTGTTGATCGAGAAACCATTCTCCAGGTCGAACACGGCCTTGAGTCCGCCGCCCAGGTCTTCCTGGCCGCGCAAGCCCCAACGCGAACCGGCGAGGCTGCCGGACTCCATGCGCACGGCGGTGCCGGAGGTGCCGTTGGGTCCGGGCACATGATTGACGACTTCGATACCGACGTCGGCGATGCCGTAGAGCGTCACCGAACTTTGCGCATGCGCGGCCGGTACGGCGGTGCATGACACGGCGAACGCCGCAAGGGCGTGGCGTTTCTTCACGTTTGTGTCTCCAGGGTTATTGTATTGATGTTATTGGTTCGGATTCCGAATCTGCTTGCCGGGACGTAGCAATCCGACTACCGGCAAGACCGCGCTACACGACACGCGCGATCCTGCCGGGATCGAAGCGTCGTCAATCCAGCCGCGGCGGCTCGCGGCGCGGCAGCGGCAGCGGCGCGCCGAGCCCCGCCTGACTCGCGAGCGCGTACAGACGCAGACCGAGCGCAAGGTCCGACACGCCCATGCCCATCGCCTTGAACACCGTGATATCGTCCGACGCCGTGCGCGCGAGACGTTGCGCGACCACGTCGCAAAGCGGCGTCACCTGGCTCCAGCCATCCCGCGCGCCGTATGCGCGGGCGAACTCCGTCGACAGCCGCTTTGCCGCGCCGAGGTCGTCGACCACGGCGCGCGTGCAGCGGGCGAACACATCGTCGGCGAGTTCGATTCGTTCTTCCGTGATCGCGCCTACCGCATTCACGTGCGTGCCGTATGCCAGCGCCGCGGCCGGCAGAAACGCTTCGGTGGCGCGGGTCACGGTCGTGACGATCGGCGCATCGCGGACCGCCGCTTCCACTGAAGTCGCTTCGACGATTTCGATGTCGAACCTGCCGCGCGCCTGCTCGACAAACGCGCGGCGCTTGGCGGGCGTCGGACTGTACACGCGCACCAGCTTCAGCGGTCGCACCGCGGCCACCGCCGCGAGTTGCGCGAGCGCCTGCTTGCCGGTCCCGATCAGCGCGAACACCTCCGCATCGGGCCGCGCGAGCCACTTCGTCGCGACGCCGGAAATGCCGCCGGTACGCATCTGGCCGAGCGCGAACGCCTCCAGAATCGCCCGCAGTTGGCCATTGCCGCTATCGAACAGAATCAGCAGTGGACACGCGCCGCCCTCCGTATGCGCCCACGTCTTGGTGCCGACGATCCCCGCCTGCTCGAACGCCGCGCCGATCGCGTGCAGATTGTTGTGCCCCCACGCGACGTGCGTCTTGCCCATGTTGCGCGCCGCCCCGCTTGCCTGCTGCGCGAGCCCGTCTTCGAGCGCTTCGATGGCGCCGGAGAGGTTCATCAGCGAAACGATCTGTTGCTCGGAAATCCACACTGGCGTGCTCGTCGCGTTCATTGCTCGCCCTCGAAAATGGAAGGCACCGGCGGCTTCAGCCCCAGCGTATTGACGGCCAGCGCATGCGTCACGTAGCGGCCGATCAGCATCACGAAGGCCATCGCTTCAGCGGGGCTCAGCAAGCGCGCGAGCGTGTCGAACTCTGCTTGCGTTTCGAGCCCGCGCGTACGAAGCGCCTTGAGCGCGTAGGTTTGCGCGACTTTCTCGACGTCGCTCAGTTCCGTCGCCGCGGCGGGATCGAGCCGGTTGACCTGGGCGATCCACGTGCGCGGAAAACCGAGCTTTTCACTCAACCGTTCGTGCTGGTGGCGCTCATAGCGATTCTCCATGTAGCTCGCCACGGTCAGTGCGCCGAGTTCGGTCAGACGGTCGGGCAATGCATGTTTGAGCGCATCGGTGAAATGCATGAATTGCAGGGTCACGTCGGGCGCATGCCCCACGCACTTGAACAGCTCGCCGAGATAGCGCAACCGCTCGACGCGCGGCGTCAGATAGGCGGCCAGATCGGGCCGCATCTCGGCCATCTCCAACCGTGGGATCCTGTCGCTCATCGTTGTCTCCGGGATCGTTGTGATTCGGGTCGTCGCAACACGTTCAGAGCAGCCCGGCGCGATCTAGCACGCCATCGAGCCGCGTTTCGAGTTCGCGCGTGGCGGGCATCATCGGCAGGCGGTGCTCGTTGGCGGGAATGAGCCCCATCCGCTTCATCATGTACTTGATGGGGATCGGGTTCGTGTCGTAGAACACCGACTGGTTCAGCTCGAACAGCGCGAAGTGCAAATTGCGTGCGGCCGCGTAGTCGTCACGCTCGACGGCTTCGACCAGATCGGCGACCTTGCGCGGCGCGAGATTGCCGACCGCGTTCATCAGACCGCACGCGCCGACCGCGAGCATCGGATAGCTCAACTCTTCGAGGCCGACGAACACGCGCCAGTCGGGCCCGAACGCGTCGAGCATGTGCGTGACGAAAGCCATGTCGTTGACCGCGTGCTTCATACCGGCCATGTTCGGCACGCGTTCCCGGATCGCCTTGACGGTCGCCAGATCCATGCTGACCGCGGCGCGCCCCGGGATGTGATAGATCAGCAACGGCCGCTCGGTGCGCGTGCCGATGTCCGCGTAGTACTCGACGAGGCCGCGTTGCGGCGGACGGATGTAGTACGGCGTGACCACCAGCATCGCGTCGACACCGGCCTTGTCGGCGTGCTGTGTCAGTTCGACGGTTTCGGCATGCGACTGCGAACCGGTCGCGGCCAGCACCGGCACCCGGCCCGCGGCGGCTTCGACGGCCACATCGACCAGACGGTTGCGCTCGGCGACCGTCAGCAGACTCGGTTCGGCCGTCGTACCGTTGACGAGCACGCCGTGCCCGCCGTTGACGATCTGCCAGTCCACGAGCCGCGCATACGTTTCGTAATCGACCGCCTGATTGCGGAACGGCGTGACGATCGGCGTGATCGAGCCCTTCAGCCATGAGATATCGCGCATGATTCGGATTCCTTGTCGATGGCGCCGCTTATGCGGCCTTGGCGGAGTTCGCGCGATTGGTCGAAAAACCCGTCTGCGTACCGAGCAGTGCGGGCGGCTCCTTCAGGCTCTCCTGCCACAGCAGCGATTGCATGTAGATGTTCAGCGGCTGGTCCTGGATGGTCAACTCGTACACGTAATCGTCGTACGACGCGTGGTTGTGCACGGCCCAGCCCGGTGCCGACAGCATCAGGTCGCCGGCTTTCCACTCGTAGCGGTTGCCCGCCACCATGCTGTAGCCGGAGCCGGAGAAGTAGTAATTGATCGCCGACGACACATGGCGATGCGGACGGTCGACGATCTTCGGCGGGCGGATCGTCATGGTCGCGAAGAAGTTCGGCGTGATGCCGTTGGTGCGGCCCGTGACCGGGTTGTACATCATGTACAGCCGCCGGCCGACGTACTCGCTGCCGAGCGCCTCGAGCTTGTCGAGTTCGCTCTTCACCTGCTGCCACGGAAAGTGCAGCGGACGCGAGTCGACCACTTGCGGATTGATCAGCGTTTCGTACGGCATCAGCAGACCGCCGTCGTCGCCGATCGCGAACGTGCCGAACGGATTGCGGCGCTTCGGGTCGTCGCTCGCATGCGCGGTGACCGTTTCAGTCGGCACTTCGAGTTCGACGCCGAACTCGGGCACGTACACCTCCATGTGCTGCAGCAATGGGATGTTCGAATAGACGAGCCGCACCTGGATGTCGCTGGTGTCGTTCGTATGCGAATACGCGACGAAGGCGGGATGATTCCAGACGTCGTATTGACGGAACGCGATGGTGCGGCCCGCCACGCGCGTCGAACCGCCGCCGCGAATGCAGAAATTCACTTCGGTCGCGTTGTGGCGCATCGACTCGGTGGTTTCGCCGGGCAGCAGCACCTGCAACGACACCTGAATGCCGGGCGCGAGTCCCGGCGAGCCGTCGCGCGCGGACGGATGAACGATCAGGGAATGACGGCGGCCGTCGTGCGGCTTCGGCAACGCGGCCAGCCGCGCCACCTCCGCGTCGATCTGCTCGCGGCTCACGATAACGGGCGCCCAGTAGTGATTGTCGCGGGGGCGCTGGCCCGTCTGATCGACGAAGCTTGCTTGCGCCGGATCGAATTCACGTCTCAGGTCATGCATCGGAAGGTCTCCTCAAGGCGACTGTCCGAAGCGGAGACGGACAGTCGCGGGAATGGAATCGAGGATTGAAAATTACTCGCCGGCAATTTATCAATCAAGATTGATATTTCAAATCAACATAAAATTGTTTAGGATCTTCGGCTGCATTGAGGCGCAGCGGAATCGCTGATTTATCCCCGCCTATGTGGACTTTCAATCGGACGTCGCGTACTCTTTGGCGATGAATTTATATTGATTGTATTGATTCCATGACCACCAAAGATCTGATGACACGCGAGGAAGTGCTGGCGCGGCTCAACATCAAGCCGGCCACGCTTTACTCGTACGTAAGTCGTGGAATGATCGGCACCGCGCCGCACGACGACGGCCGGCGCAGCCTGTACGTGCGCGCCGACGTCGAACGCGTGGGCAGCCGCAAGCGCGGACGCATGCCGAAGGCCGCGGCGGCGGAATCGACAATGCGCTGGGGCGAGCCGGTGCTCGCGTCGGCAATCACGCACATCACGGCGCAAGGGCCGCTGTATCGCAACCGCTCGGCCGTCGAAATGGCGAAGGCGGGCTCGTCGTTCGAGTCCGTCTCGCAGTTGCTGATGACCGGCGTCTGGCAGGACGGCGTCACCGCATGGGGCGCGCTCGACACGCCGCAAGCGGTGCTGCCGCTGTTCGGCGCCTATGCGGGCAAGCTGGAAGGCAGCGACATCGCCAATCTGCTCGGCATGGTGCCGCTCGCGCTCGGCATGCAAGGGCGCGGCGCGGCCGAAATCTCCGACGGCAGCGCCGTGCAGGCCGCGCGCCTCATCATGCAGACAATGGCGGGGTGCCTCGGCTTTCTGAGCAACCAGCGTGCATTCGTGATGCGCGAGCGCGGCGAGAGCCTCGCGGCCTATCTGTTGCGCGCGGCGGGCGGCACCTGTACGCCCGGTGCGGTCTTCGCGATCAACGGCGCGCTCACCGTGCTCGCCGACAACGAACTGGCGCCGGCAACCTTCGCCGCGCGCGTCGCGGCGTCGACCAACGCCGATCTCTACAACTGCATCGCGGCGGCGATCGGCTCGCACGTCGGCTTCTCGACCGGCACCGCAACCGAGAAAGTGGAAACGCTGTTGTTGCGCGACGTGTCCCACTCCGACCCGGCCGCCCGCCTGCAACTCGTGCGCGAAGTCGGCGCGAGCCTGTTCGGCTTCAACCATCCGCTGTATCCGGAGGGCGACGTGCGCGCCAATCTGGTTCTCGAACAGGTGCGCGCGCTGGAGAACGCGACGCCCGACACCGCCCCGACGCTCGAATTCCTCACGCTCGCCGAAGAACGGCTGTCGATGCATCCGGGCGTGGCGATCGCACTCGTCGTGCTGGCGCGTGCGCTCGGGCTACCGGACGGCACCGCTACCGCGCTCTGGATCGTCAGCCGCACGGCCGGCTGGGTCGCGCATGTGCTGGAGCAGCGCGCGCAAGCCTTCCTGCTGCGGCCGCGCGCGAAGTACATCGCAGGGTTGCGCATGTAGCCGCGCGATCGGCGGCGAAGTATTCAGCCGGACATATCCGCGGCGTTGTCGCGCGCCATCTCGGCGAGCAGCCATGTGCGAAACGCGGCGACGCGCGCGAGCGATTCCTCGTCCAGCGGATACACGAGGTAGTACGAGCCCTGGCCGCGCGCGGTATGCGGCAGCGCTTGCACGAGGCGCCCGGACGACAGCTCGGCCCGCACCATCGCCGGATCGACGACGGCCACGCCGAGGCTTTCGCAGGCGGCCTGAATTACCATGATGCGCGACGCGAGCAGCAATTGCCGGCCGCCGACGGGCAGCGGATCGCGCGCGGCATCCGCCCACAAGGTCCAGTCGTCTGGCCGCGTCTTTGCGGTGAGCAGCGTGAAGCGCGCGAGATCGGCGACGCTGCACAGCGGACCGTTCGCCGCGATCGCCGCGGGCGAGCACACCACGACCAGCGACTCCGCGCGCAGAAAATCGCATTGCGCGCCGGGCCAGCGGCCATCGCCGTATGCGATCGCGCAATCGAGCGCATCGCGTTCGAGATCCACCGGCGCGATCGACACGCGAATCTCCACGTTGGCGAATTGTTCCTGCACGGCCGTGAGTCTCGGCAGCAGCCAGTGCATCGCGAAGGTCGGCAGCGAATTCACGACCAGCGGCGCCGCGCGTTCGTTGGCCGCCACGCGCTGCCATGCCGACCACAGCCGCTGCAGGCATTGATCGACTTCGCCGTGCAGCAGCCGCCCCGCTTCCGTGAAAGCAAGGCCACGGCCGGTGCGCGTGAAGAGCCGCGTGCCGAGCCGGTCTTCGAGCACGCCGAGTTGATAGCTCAGCGCCGATGGACTCAGGTGCAGTTCGCGCGCCGCATGCACGAGATTCAGATGGTGGCCGATCACCTGGAAGCTGCGCAGATGATTGATCGAAGGTAGCGTTTGCGTACTCAAGGGAAAGGCTCCGTCGACAAGCATCACGCATCGTACTCACGCGCGCCGCACGCCGCAATCCGGGTATGCCGCGCCTCACAGGTCGAGCACGAGTTCGTCCGATCGCGAGCGCGAGCAGCAAGGCAGGAACTGGTCGTTGCAGACACGCTCGGCGTCGGTCAGATACAGATCGCGATGCTCGGGTTGCCCGCCCAGCACGCGCGTGAGACAGGTCCCGCACACGCCCTGTTCACACGACGTCGCTATCTGCACGCCTTGCGCGGCGAGCGCCTGCACCACCGTTTGAGTGGCGCCCACCTGCACCACCCGCCCGCTGCGCGCGAGCCGCACGCTGAACGCACGGTCGCTAGCGGTATCGGCGACGGGCGCGCCGAAGTACTCGCGATGCAGTTCGCGATCCGGCCAACCCGCCTGCTTCGCGGTCGAGAGCGCATGCTCCATGAACCCCGCGGGACCGCACACGTACAGATGCCAGCCGGGGCGGTAACGGCGCATGACGCGCTCGAAGTCGAGCCGCGCGTCGGCCGGCGCGTCGTCGACATAGAGCGTGCAGCGACCTTTCAGCAGCGGCTCGGCGAGCCGGTCGAGAAAGGCCGCGCGCTCGCGTTCGCGCACGCAGTAATGCAGCTCGAACGAACCGCCGGCCCGCGCGAGCCGCTCGGCCATGCACAACAGCGGCGTGATGCCGATGCCGCCCGCGAGCAGCACCGAATGCCGCGCATCGCGCGCGAGCGGAAAGTCGTTACGCGGCCCTTCGACGTGCAAGCTGTCGCCCACCCGCAGCGCATGCATCGCGCGCGAACCGCCGCGCGATCCGTCAGCGTGCTGCACTGCGATCACATAAGCGTCGTCCTGTTCCGGACGCCCGCATAGCGAATATTGGCGCACGAGGCCAGCCGGCAGATGCACGCTGATGTGCGCGCCCGCCGTATAGGGCGGCAGCGGCTTGCCGTCGAGCGGCGCGAGTTCGAATACGCGGATGCCGGCTGCGGTTTCCTCGATTCGTGCGATGCCTACTTTCATATGAGTTTTGAGTGTGAAGTCGTCAGGCGCTCTGGCTCACGCTCGTCACCGCGTGGCGGCGCGACAGCGTTACGCATAGCATCAGCAGCACGCCGATTGCCGGCAGCAGGGCGACGGCGAAGAGAATGGTCTCGGGTTTCCAGCCGTTGGCAAGCACCGCGCCCACCAGCATCGGCGAGCCGATCTTACCGATCTGGCCGGCGGCGCCGCCGAGGCCGAGCGCGGTGGAACGCACACGGGTCGGAAAGATCAGCGCGAACAGCGCGAGCGGCGCGGACTGGCCGATTCCCCCCGTGAAGCCAATCACAAAGCCGCTTGGCAGCAGCACGCCGAAACGCGTGACTTCGCAGGCGACCACCACGGTGGCGACCGCGAGCAGCAGCAGCGACGGCAACAGCGAGCGCGTCGGCCCGAAACGGCTCACGACGTAACCCGCTACACCGAGTCCGAGCATCGAGCCGATGTCGAGGCTCGCGAGCACGTACGACGTGTGCACCACCGAAATGCCCGCAGTCTGCAGAAGCGGTGTGAGCCACACCGTCATCACCTTGATGGTCGCGTAGCTGAGCATCAGGATGCCGAGCAGCAGCAAAGTGATCCCCGTGCGCCCTTCGCTGAAAATCTCCCGCACCGGCACGCCGCCGCGCGCGGGCTTTTGTGCCGCCTCGGACCCGGCGCTCACGCGCAGCGGCTCGACGTCGATCGCCTCGTTGGGATAGAGGCGCTGGAACACCGCGCGCAGCTTGTCCATCTTGCCGCGCGAGGCAAGGAAATGCGGCGATTCCGGCAGCCACGCGATGATCGCGAGCGCCGCGGCAATCGACAGCACGCCACCGACCACATAGACCGCGCGCCAGCCGTAATGCGCCAGCACGTAGCCGTTGATCATCGCGCCCACCGCTGCGCCGAGCGAATAGTTGGCGAACAGCAGCGCGACCGCGAGGCCTTTCGAGCGGCTGTGCACATATTCCGCGCCCAGTGCGAGCACGCATGGAAAGATGCCGCCGAGGCCCACTCCGCCGAGAAAACGCACGATCAGCAGTTGCGTGTAGTTGTTCACGGACGCCGTGCCGAGCGTGAGCGCGCCGATCAGCAGCGCAGCGACGATCACGAGCGGGCGGCGCCCGACCCGGTCGGCGAGGTAGCCGAACACGAAGGTGCCGATCAGGCCGCCGAGCTGCAGCACCGAGAACACCACGCCGAAGCTCGCCAGCGGCACGTTCAGCGCATGCGCCATGGCCTTGGTTGCCACGCTGATCGACTGGGTGTCGAGCCCGTCGAGAAAGATCACTGATCCGCACAATACGAGAATCAGGCGCTGGCAGGCCGAGAGCGGCCGGCTGTCGATCAGCGAGGCGGCGGCGCCCTGCGAAGCGGTTGATTGCATGTCTGTCTCCGTAAAGCGGGCGCTTTGCGTCCCGCCTGTTTTGTTTTTTAAGCGTGGTCCGCGCGCACCTCAGGCGACGGCGGCCGGGGCGGGTTCGTCGACGCGCGCTTCGGCTTCGATCATCGCCGAGAGCAGGCGCCGCGCGCGGATCGCGGCGGCGTCGGTCGCCAGCAGGATCGGCCGCATCGACAGCAGTTCGCGATCGCCCATGCGCGTCTGCACGCCTTCGATCATCGGCTTGTCCTGCTCGTGAAAGCCCATCTGCTGCCAGCGCGTCGTCTCATTGTCGGCCTCGGCGTCGTCGAGGCGATAGTTGCGAGAACTCGCGTAGAGATATTGCGTCGAGGCCGCGCCGATCGGCGTGACGATATGCGTGCCGATACGCACGAGGCCCATTTCGCGCGGCCTGCCGACGGGCACGACGCCGGTCTCCAGCATGCAGCATCCCGGCGCGTGCCAGCGAATGTTCAGCCAGTATTCGACGGGCGCGTCGGGGTCGTCGAGAAACGGCCGGAACGATTGCGGCGCGCGCGTGGCCGGTATCGTGCGGCGGCTTTCCAGCGCACTGCCGTCCTGCACCACGTCGTGTTTCGCCTTGAGGAAATCGTCGACCTGCTGATACGGCGCATGCAGATAGTTGACGTGCGAGAGGTCCATCAGGTTGTCGACGACCAATTCGTAGTGCGCTTTTTGCGTCATCTGGTCGCCGACGGTTTTCAGTTGCGGCGACAGCAGATGCGAGAAATCGGGAATCAGGCTCGGGTCGGCGCGCGACAGCTCGCCCGCCCAGATCCAGATCAGCCCGTGCCGGTCCGCGGCGGGAAACGCGCGCACGCGCGCGGCCGGTGGAATGCGGCCGTCGCCGTGGGGATTCAGCGAGCACGCGCCGCTGCAATCGAATTGCAGGCCGTGATAACCGCACTCGACGCCGTCGCCGACGCGCTTGCCCATCGACAGCGGAGCAAAACGATGCGGGCAGCGGTCGATCATCGCGACGGGCGAGCCGTCGTGCTTGCGATACAGCAGCACCGGCTCGCCCAGCAGATCGCGAGTGACGAACCCGGACCCGACGTCACGGCTCCAGGCGGCCGCGTACCACGTGTTTTTCAGAAGCTTCATGACTCGTCTTTCCTCGGATAACGCTGGTATTGGGGATATACGCAGGTTATCGGGGGAAGACGGACAGAACAAACGCAATTATTTGCTGGCTGAATCGCAAATTTTCGATGGCTGGAGCAGGGAGCGAAGCGGACACACCCGGTACCCCTCGGTATGCACGATCAAATGTCGCGCGTGCGCGGGATGACAACCGCCTGGCCGTGCAATTTGCCTTCCCCATCGAGAAGTTGCCACAGTGTTGCTTCCTCGATCATGAAGCGCTGGCCTGACTTGGTGATGCGCACGCCCTTGTAGCCCGCCTCATAGCCAAGCCGCTGCACGCGTGCGAGGAACTGTTGTCGCTCCTCGCGATTCGGGGCTTCAGCCGAGAGCCGGGACGGCAAACGGGTAATTTCATCCCAGCTATATTCAAAGCGACGCTGCGCGGCCTTATTGCCGTAAATAAAGAGCGGGTCGGGATCGGTGTTGTGCGCAAGCACCGCGAACGGTGCGCTCTCGTAGAGCCATTCGGCAGCTTCGACTACGGGCATGGCGTGCGGCACCAGAGGGTGGCCAAGCACCCGGGCGTAACTGTCGGTAAGGAGTTGGTAGAAAGCTGGATTGCTGTGGAGTGGGGTCATCTAAGGCGTCTCTACGGTGATCGTGGGCTCTGTGTAAACACGGAGGCGTTCACGATACAGCATCTTCAGGCGAAGTTTGTTGAGTCCGGCGGTGGCAAGGGGTCGTGATCCATGACCTCAGGACCAGCAATTGCGAGGGAAATGTGAACCTCGCGTCCAGCCACGTCGCCCGCTTTCGCGACGCGTCTGCCCGCGTGTCCACAGTGTGTCACCGTGCACCCATATTCCTGTAAGAAGTGACAAGGAGATTTCAAATGAAAACCATGACGTGCAAAGAGCTCGGGGGTAAATGTGATCAGAAGTTATCGGCTGAATCATGGGACGAAATGGTACAGGTCATGACGAAACACGTCATGGACAAACACCCGGATGTCGCCAAGGAAATGGAAACAATGCACAAACAAGATCCGCAGAAGTGGGGTAAAGAAATGAAACCAAAATGGGACGCAGCGCCTGAATGCTGATCGGTCGCCCCGTCTCGCACGCCGCATCTGCGCAGAATGCCGATGCGACACCCTGCAACACGTTGCAATGCGGGCTTTGGAATTGCGTTCATCAGGAAGCGCGGACGCTCGTTGGCGCCGCCGCCCGCGCCGCTATTCGTTCGCGATGTCCGGCATGACCTGTCCCATCTCCATCGCCTGACTGGCCGGCACTTCCTGAATGCCGATGACAAGCTGGTCATCGGGCGCTCCCGTCGCGGTCTGAAACAGTTTCCAAAGACGCTGTAGCAATTCCCGCTTGTATGCAGGCGACCGCCCGGCGCGCATCAAAAGCGTCAGCGCGGCAGTTGCCGCGGGTTCTCCGGCGGTGAACCCGCTGCCCGGCGCATAGTCCTGAAACACGACATGCACCCAATTTTTCGGCACACCCGCGTATTCGGAATGCAGGGTCGTCAGCTCTATTGCGAGCTTGGCCTTGGCATCACTGCTGAGTGCGCCGTCCTGAGTAATCAAGGTATAGAGCGGCATGGAAGCGAATCCTCTATCGACGTTTCGCGGACATTTTCATCGACGGTGGCCCACATAAGCTGCCTCCTTGCCAACGCACGGGGCCGTCCAGACGATCAACCGACGTAGTTCTTCAGAATGCGCAGGTCGGTCACGGAATACGCCATACCCAGCCGATAACCCCGGCCGACGCGCAACGGCGCGATCAGATGCATGTCCTCGCCATCGACTTCGGGAAGCTTCAGTTCCGCCGATCCGGTCCAGACATCCACGATCGCGAGATTGTCCGTGAGCGACATGGTCAGTTCGTCGACGGGTGGTTTGTCCTGACTGCCGGCCGCGAGTTGGGGAAAGTAGCGGCGCATCGTCGTCGGCCGATTGAAAACGGTCGTCGGGTCAGCGACAGGTTCCTCGAGCTGGATACGGGCGGTTGCCAGCCGCTCTCCGTGCGCGGACACGCTGGCGCCGAAGCGACTTCCCCTGGCAAGCGGCGCAGCCGCCGCGCTGGGAGCGGAGAAACTGCGGGTCTGATAGACACTGGCGAGTTTCTTGGGAAAACCCTGCGCCCATCCGCGGGCGATGGCGGCATCGTTGTCGACGAAGATGTACGGGCAGTAATTGATCGGCAGCCCGTCGAAGACTGCCTCGACCAGAACGAAGGCCTCACGGTATTGATACCGGGCAGGATCCGTCACTTCGTCATTGGAACCGGTGAACTGCCAGTCCAGAAACCAGAAGAAGGCGCGCCCTCCTGATTTCTCGTCCACCGTGACACCTGGCGGCAGAAGCGCAGCGATTGCTTTCTGGTCGGCCCAGTATTCGATGGCGAGGCAGTCGCTGGAATAGTGCCACGGAGGCAGTGTCGCCAGTGCGGACTTTCCTTGCGGAGTGATGGGAACGGAAAAAGCTTTTGGCATCTCGTTTCGTCCTGAATTGGCGCGACCCTAAGTCGCCGTACGTGGAATCGTGGCGTTGCCTGGAAACGCCGCGTATCACCTGACGCGGACGGGTCGAGCGCGCAACTCATGGCCACGATGCGATTAGCGGCAGCGCTGCAGTCAGCGTGCCGCGAGTGAGGCAATAGTGCCGTGCCTCGTCTGCTAACGCTGTCCAAATCGCACGATCGACTAGCGTATTAGCACGGTACGTACGCCTTGAACCGCAAGCCAGTAACACCTGCGCTTACCTGACCCGGGCGCCGCAAGGACCTTCGCCCAACGAGCGAAGATCGGGATCTTCGATCTATGTGACGGCCCGCTTTGCTCCACCCTCCCGTGAGCATAGTCAGCGCGCTGGAGCACGGCTATTACATAAACCTGTAGTCACCTGCGCCCTGCGTCCCTCGCGAACCAGGCCGCGGCGCGTGCGCGAATGCCACCATTGCAGATGACCCAACCCGCGTGTGTTCACGCCAATGACACGGTTACGGTGTTCGATCCGGCTGTTGCTCGATGACGCCGAACCAGCCCATACCGCGATAAGTTTCATAACCCGGAGTCAGCGCATACCCGACAAGCGATCCCCCAGCCGTACGGTAGGTTCCGATATCAGCCCTGTTCGGTGGCAGGTCGAAGCGCATACTCTCGCGGCCCGCTGTTGCAGAGGAGGCGATCACTCGACCACATGCGTCGACGATCATGCAGCGCGTGCGCTCCCGTTCTCCACTGGTCAACCGGACGCTATTTACGACGGTCGACGCCTGCTTGGCCCAATCGAAGAACACCGCCAGAACGCCGACGACCTTTCCGTCACTTGCACCGTCCTGGCGGATCGCCGTCGCATAGGTGGCAACCTGCGCGCCGTTCAATCCCGCGGCTACGTCAACGTTGGCGGTTGCGTACTCATCGCCGGACCGCGTAGCGAGCGCCGCGGCGAACCAGTCATGCTGGGATGCGTTCACTGTGCCGACGACTGGAAACAGCGAAGGTCTTCCATTCGCAACGACACGACCCTCGATATCCAGCACCCAGATGTCGAGGTATACCGTATAGCTATCCAGGATGACCGACAGCCGCTTTGCCGCATGCGCGGCAGCCGACGCCGATCCAGTCGTCATGCAATCGACAACCGCTGCATCGGTTGCCCACCAACGCACGTCGCATGAACGTTCGTAGAGGTTGCGGTCGATCACGTCAATCATGTTCAACGCAAGGTCGGTCAGACGCCGGCCTTGTTGCCGCTCGAGCTCCGTCACCATGCGTTCGCTGATGCTGGCCAATTCCTTACCGAGTTCGCCAGTGAGTTGCCCGATCCGGCCGGACACGTTCTTGACCTGGTTGGCGACGACCGCAAAGCCGCGACCGGCCTCTCCTGCACGAGCGGCTTCGATCAACGCGTTGATGGCGAGATAGGTCGCTTCGCGATTGATCAGGTCGATATCGGCGATCTTATCCGTGGATATCTTGCGCACTTCGCGGGTCAACTCGGCGATGACCGCCCCTTCGGACGATTGACGAGGTTTTGCCTGCTCTATGGACATTTTCATATATCCCAGTTGCGTGCGAAGTGGGGAGCCCGTGGCTCCTCGCCGACTCGGAGAATTAATCGGGATTAACGGCATCCCGATACGAATACTTAAGGAAGACACAACCGATATTGGCGCTTTGATGCGCCATTTTCGTATGCACCGACGCTGTGCATTTTTTTGTTGCCCATTGCGCCGGTCGCGAGCGACCGCGTTGGAGTTCGCCAACGTGCAATGCTTGCTATTGCGTTTTTTATTCGGAATTAGCAAGACGGTCTTTACAGCCTTTTTACTTGCCGCTGCATTTGGAGCACGCCTAGAATCTCAAGAACATCAAATAAAGGAGTGGCGGCTTGCGCAATCGATGTCGTCGATTTTCTGGCAGTTTCGCTGTCTGACCTGCAGGACGTCGCGCGCTCTTCTTTCAGCCGCTGTCTTGCCAGCCGGCAGACGGTGCACGTCGCAGCTAATTCCCCATACACGCTTGATAGCGCCCATGCGAATGCAGCTTTCGCGCGCGTTCGCGTGGCGCCATGTCGCGTCCGCCAAGTCGCGGCTGTGCTCATCCGCACCATTTGGATTACTAGAAGCTCAATGCTCGGAGAAATATGATGAACCTAGGCCTTCTCCTTTCACAACTGCCCCACGTCCAGGAATCGCGCACCCACTACGACGCCATGCTCGCAATGCATGCTCGCGAACCACGCAAATTTGCTGCGTTCTGGCAGCGCCTTAAAGCGCTCTTCTCATAGTTTTCGGCGCTTTTTTTTCGGCACTCATGAAAAGCCCGTATGCGAGGCAGCACAGCCGGGGGCTGCTAGCCGCGGCAACCAGCCGTACGATAAACGGCTCAGTACGAATATGACCAACAGCAAAATCGTTCAACTACTTCATGTCCAGGACGACAACCGTGTCTTCGTAGATATGGCTGACGACGAAAGCAACCCGTGCTTGTCGTGCGGAGCATGTTGCCAGCACTTCCGGGTGTCGATGTATATGGGTGAAATGGCGAGTTCGCCAGGCGGCACGGTACCGGATGAGCTCGTATCCGCCGTCAATCCAGTCATTGTCTGCATGAAGGGAACGGAGGCCGGCTATGGACGCTGCGTCGCTCTGCGCGGGGTAGTCGGCAAGCCTGGCATCCGGTGCGAAATCTACCCTCTGCGGCCGTCGCCATGTCGCGAATATCGAGTATGGCTCGAAGATGGAACGCCTAATCCCGATTGTCAGCGACTGCGAAAAAATATTGGACTAGTGCCGCTGAAGCCCCGGTCCGCTGTGCCAGGTATCGCGCAGTGCTAAATGGCGGACATGGCGTGCTGCTCCTCTACGAGAGCGAACGGGCCATTTTCGCCCGTCCGCGGCGCAGCACGACGCGTAGCGTTCACGTTGCCGCGAGAGGTAGTACGATATTCAAGTCCTGTCTCCTCACGCCTTGCGTGATGTGTCGTTCCGCGCCGCGGGACCTTTCCAGACATAGGAGAACCTATGCGTGTACTGATAGTCGGCGCAACCGGACTGCTCGGCAAAGAGATCGTTCGCCTGCTTTCGCCCGAACACCAGATCATCGGCGCCAGCCGTACGGGCTCAGACCTGTCCGTCGACCTCGCAGACAAAGCCTCCATCGTGTCCATGTATCGGCAACTCGGAACCGTGGATGCCGTGATTTGCGCCGCAGGTTCGGCCAAATTCGCGCCGCTCGAAGCGCTGACGGATGAAGATTTTTCGTTCAGTCTGGCCAACAAGCTGATGGGTCAGGTCAATCTCGTCCGATGCTCCGTCGGCCATGTTACGCAAGGTGGATCCCTGACACTGACCAGCGGCATCCTGGCCCAATATCCGATGCAAGGCAGCCCCGCCGTGAGTATCGTGAATGCTGGGATCGAGGCGTTCGGCAGGTCGGCGGCGCTCGAACTGCAGGGCAAGACACGGGTCAATGTCGTGAGTCCGGGCTGGGTGTCCGAAACCCTTGCCGCGATGGGCCAGGCCCGCTCTGCCGGCGTTCCCGCCGAGGCCGTCGCCCACGCGTACAAACGGAGTCTCGTCGAGGACATCACGGGCCGGGTCATTCAGGTCGCGAAGTGGTAAGCGAGGGCGGCGAGTTCAACACCGCTCGCATGACACTGGCGAGCTTTATTTGCTGGGCTGGCGCGCGGATTGAAACCCACGACTATCACGCGACAGTTCACGCGTCGGCGCTCCCCGCCTCAACCTGACGTTTGAGCAACGTGTTCGTCCATGGGATGACCGCCTATCAGAGCCACTCAATGGACCTTGTGCTTAATCCAGTCTGTCACAACGTCTGCGATTTTTAGATTGTTTCGGTCCTGCATTAGCATGTGTGAGTTTCCGTGCATTCCCAGTTGCGTCGTCTCCACCACATCAACATGCCCGCCGGCAGCATTCACCGATGCAGCGAATGCCTTGCAAGCTGCGTAGTGCGCGGCCCAAGGGGGTGACTCAACAATGAAGTCGCCATAGAGAAGCAGAATCGGAATCGTGGCGTAGCGTTTAGCGTCCAGATTTGGAGCCGGGCAAGCGGTCGGCTCGACGGCCACGATCGCGGCGATTCCGTCCGCTCCTCCTGCGACGGCCTGGAACGGATAGATTCCAGACTGGGAATGGCTGATGAGTACGGTCTTTCCTAGCCGCCCGGATAGCAATCCGAGTGAAGGCACCGTGGGATTCGGCGTCGACATGGAGTAAGCCCAGTCCGGAACCATCTGCTTCCACAACTCATCCTGTGCTTCCAGCGGGAATTGAAGACCGGGGTACGCTTCCGGATACCGTGGACCAAACCTGAAGAGCGCCCAGGCGAATTCCCGGCCGACCGCAAAACCAGAAGGGAGTGCATCGGGCGGAAGCTTGCCAGTTTTGACCGCGCCCACGGACGCTGCGTTCGCGGCAGACCGCCCTCTTGCCGCCTGGTCCACCACGTATGTCGGGAAGCCTTTTCGAACGAAGTACTCGGCCCACCCCATGCGGCCATCTGGCGTCGTCTCCCATTCCGCACCGGTCAGGCAACAGCCGTGAATGAAGACCACGGATGTCGAACTCGGGTGGACAGGCACCTGGTACTGGACGTACATCTGCTCAACAGTGACTGTTCCTTTCGGGTCCGCCTGCGGCAACGTCGACAAGGTGTCTGACGTGATATCGCGGCCGCCTACGAAGAAGCTTCCTTGCTTCGCGATGGTTAAAGGCTTATCAATGTCGAAACTCTGCGCGAACGCCGGGCAGGTGGCCGTGCACAACGCGGCCAGTGTCAACGCTCGTTTTAACTTCGCGATGAGCGACATACGGGTCTCCTTGAACCTTCTTTTATTTCGCTACGCCATTGCGCATCGCCACCGCGATCACTGTTGCGCCGCACGTCAGGACGAACGCCGCGAGATACGAACCGGCGCTTATCGAATGGGTGACCGCCGTCAGCGAGCCAATCGCGGTCGGAGCGGTGAGGCTGCCCAGTTGACCAATGCTCGATATCAGCGCGATTGAACCGGCTGACGCCGTGCCCGACAGGAACGTAGCCGGAATCGTCCAGAAGATTGCGGTACACGTCAGATAGCCGATGGCCACAAGCGCCAGTCCGGCGATGGCAGGGCCGAACGACGAATGCGCTGCGCCAAGAAGCACCGCGCCCAGGGCCGACACCAGAGCACAACAGGCGAAGTGCAGGCGACGCTCGTCGCGGGCATCCGAATGCCGGCTCACTGCCAGCATGCCGATTGCACCGATGAAATACGGAACGGCGGACAACAGGCCAATATGGAAGGGATTGGCTACGCCCGCCTGGCGGATCACGGATGGCGCCCAGAAGTTGAGGACACTTCCGGCCCATGTGATGGTGAAGTATCCGAAGGCACAAACGTACACTCGCCAGTTCCTGAGGGCCGCCCCGAAGTGCGAAATCTGATGGGATGTCGAACCCGGCACGGCTTCCAGTTCGCGGACAACGATGGCCTTTTCATGCGCCGATAGCCATTTCGTCGTCTCCGGGCTATCTGGCAGATACCACAAGGCGCACACCCCAACCAGCACCGGCGGGATGCCCTCCAGAAGGAACAGCCACTGCCACGCATGCAGCGCCTGCCACCCTTCCGCGTTGCTCAGAATCCAGCCCGAGACCGGGCCGCCAGTGATACCCGCGACCGCGATCCCAAGCACAAAGGCGGAAAGCACCCGTGCACGATACCGGTTCGGAAACCAGGTTGTCAGGTAATAGATGATTCCCGGGAAAAAGCCTGCCTCGGCAACACCCAGGGCAATGCGGGCCACATAGAACTGCGTGGGATTACGCACGAGCATCATGGAAATGGATACCAGGCCCCACAACACCATGATTCGGGCGATGGTTCGCCGAGGTCCAATGCGGCGCAGAAGCAGGTTGCTCGGCACTTCGAACAGCACATAGCCGATATAGAAGACCCCGACACCAAGGCCATATGCAGCTTCAGTCAGCCCGATGTCGGTCTTGAACTGGAGATGGGCAAAACTGATGTTGACCCGATCGATATAGTTGAGGACATAGCAAAGAAAGAGAAACGGGATGATTCGCTTCGCTATGCGGCCGAATGTGCGCTCGACATCCGCAGGCGCCGTCGCAGCGGCGTCGACGGATGACGGCATGCCGGCCACCCGCTCCTCCGCAAGCGTTCCCTGAGGCATTTTCATTGACGTGTCTCCACTTAATAGTATTTGTGCGCGTATTCAAACAACGTATCCATTGTCCTCAATGGAGGAACATCCGCAGCTACAGACTTTGCTGCATCTTTTTCGCGGAGCCGGCCCGCTTTTCAAGCCTCTCACGCACCGGGGACAGAATCTCGTCGTTGTGCTCGCCAAGGGTTGGAGGCGCAACGACGTCCAACGGCCGCTCATCATCAAAAGTCACTGGCGAGCGCACTGTCCGGAACCGCCCCATCACCGGATGCTCGGTTTCTACAAGCAACTCGAGGTGTTTCGCCTGCGGGTCTTCCAATGCCTCGCTTGCGTCGTACATCGGCGCGTGGGGGACATCATTAGCCTCGAGGCGCCGGCACCATTCTTCACGGGTGCGTGAGATGAAAATCGAGCCGAGCACTTTGATCAGTTCTTCCTGATGTTCAATCCGGCCGGCCCGGTTTGAAAAACGCGGATCTTCGAGTAATCCTGGCCTCTCTATTGCATTGGCAAGCCCCGCCCAGAACTTCTCGGGTGACGACATGTGAAGTGCCAGCCATTTTCCATCGGCGCACTCCATCACGTACGACTGGGAGACGCTCGGTCGGCTGTATGGGCCCATCACCTCGCCCGCCGCATAAAAATGCGTAAATGCGTCGAGGTTGAAGTGCGACATCGCCTCGAGCATGGAGACTTCGACCTTGCGGCCAACGCCGGTGTGGCTGCGCTCATGGAGCGCGCCGAGAATGCCATAAGTCGCGTAGAAGCCGGTGAGCGAATCCGCAATTGCGGGTCCCACTACCCGCGGATTTGCCGGATTGATGAGCAGACCGAGAAAACCGCTGGCGGCCTGGGCGACCGAATCATAGGCCGGTCTTGCCGCTGCCGGTCCGGTCTGTCCAAACCCACTGATCGCACAGTAGATGAGCCGCGGGTTAATCTCACGCAGGCGTTCATACCCGGCATTGAGACGCTCCGCCGCGCCCGGCCGGAAGTTCTGGATATATACATCCGACTCGCGAATCAGTTCGTCGAAGAGAGCGAGGTCGCTGTCATTTTTTGTGTTCAGCGTTACGCTGCGCTTGTTCCGGTTATATGTCTGGTAGTGAGGGCTATACAAGCCACCCTTGAACGCACGAAACGGGTCTCCGTTTTCAGGGTGCTCGATCTTGACGACGTCCGCGCCCAGGTCGCCAAGCAGCATGCCTGCCGCAGGCCCTGTTATGAACGTTCCTTGCTCGAGGACGCGAAGACCTCCGAGAACTTTTGCCATTCACTGCTCCGAGTTTGCTATGTGCGTTGCGTACGCGATGACTGACCTGGACGTGGACCGCGTTTAAATACCCGGGACGAAACCGTCCGGCGCGTCGCCGTCGTAAACGAGTCCGTTGGTCGCCTGGTAAGAGAGCGCAAAGCCTATTGACCGCGACAGTTCCTCAGTCAGGTGTCCGATGAGCCCGGCGGTCCTGGCGAGAATAGGCACGCCTTTGAGCGCTTCCAGCGGAAAACCGACACCGAGCAGGACAGCAGGGATAGCCGCGGAGACGTTCAACATGAGAGACTTGCCGACCAACTCGGGGATCACTGCCTCAATGGCCTCGGCGATGCGGACATACTCGAGATTGGCGCCTGCCTGTTGCGCAACCTTGAAGAGGGCCGCGACACGCGGGTCACGTGCCTTATGCAGGGGATGACCGTATCCCGGTATGGTTCGCCCTGCAGCCCGATACTCACTCACCACCGTTGACGCCGCGCGCGGAATGTCGCCACTCTCTTCGGCGCGCCGACGCACCTCATCCAGCAGCCGGCCACAAGCCTCCGAAGCACCGAGGATGACGGAGCCGCAACCCAGAACGCCTGCGGCAACGGCGCCCTGCAGCGCATCGGGCGCCGCGGCGAGCGTCATGCGGCTTGCCTGCACGCTGGGCACGAGGCCATGCTCCGCAATAGCTACGAGCGTCGCATTCAACACAGCGGACGCCGACGATGACGGGAGCCGGCCGGTGACCAGCAGGAAGAAGTAGTCGGTGAACGAAATCTTTCCAATGAGTTCTTCCGAAAGGTCGCGCCCGCGCACGACAATCGTTTGAGAGTTGGATGTCGAGATCGCAGTCCGGGGAATCGTTTCCTTGCCGATTTTCATCTTGATGTCCGTTTTGTCGGTGTCCGCTCGCGACGAAGTCTCCTTTCATCGCTTCAATGTGGAGCAGTTTACGACTGGCCAAGCATCGACAGAAATGGTATTTTTCACTAGCTCATAATCGATGCCATCGATAGTTGAGCGTGCAGGACAACCTCTTTCGCCGGCCATATGGAACTTCGCCATCTCCGCTACTTCGTCGCGCTCGCGGAACAGCTGAATTTCACGCTAGCGGCCGAGAAGGTGCATGTCACGCAATCCACCCTCTCCCATCAGATAAAACAGCTCGAAGACGAACTGGGCAGCCGCCTCTTCGAGCGGGAAAGTCGAAAGGTGACGATGACCCAGACAGGCGAGGCGTTCCTTGAAAGAGCGCGCAACGCCCTTCGCGAAGTCGACGAAGGCCTGTGGTCCGTTCGAATGGCCGCTGAAGAGATGAGCGGCGTGGTGCGAATTGGCACGACGCACACCTTCAATATGCGCATCATTCCGCGATGCATATCGGTCTTCGTAGCGCGCCACCCCTCCGTGCGCGTCGAAGTGATGGAAATGTCGGGTGACGACATCGCAGAATCGCTCGCGCGCGGCGGTCTCGACATCGGCGTGACTTACAAACCGCAGAATGCCTCCGGCCTGCGATTCGAGGCGTTGTACACAGAAGAGATGATGCTGGCCGTCGGCCTGACTCATTCGTTCTCTAAACGACGCTTTGTTCGAATGTCCGAACTGCATTTGCAGAAAGTCGTGCTTCTGCCGCGCTCGTTCGCAACACGTGCACTTCTTGACGAATGCTTCCGCATGGCGAACGCTACGCCCGTTGTCGTTGCCGAAATGAACGCCATTGCGCCGATGATGGAACTGGTAAGCTCGACGGACATTGCGGCAATCGTTTCTGAACATGCAACGAGGCGTGAAGACGTGCGGATGATTCCGGTCGAGAGCCCCACGCCGACGCGCGCGCCGGGCCTGATGTGGCGGACCGAGGAAAGTCGTTCCCCGGCCGCGCGAGCCTTCGCGTCAATTATCCGGTCGGTTTGTGCCGAGGCGAGCCACGACAGGCGACGCGCAAGTTCGCGCGCCGCTGCTCGAAAAAAACCGAATCAGCGCCAGGATTCAAACCCCGTTTCGAGTTAGTCTCACCGCAGACGCCACGAGAACATCAATGCAGAACGCGCCCCTATTCCATGTACTGCTCGACCATCTCGAATCGATCGACGCATCGTCGGCGGAAATCGCGCGCTTCATCGATCGCTGGCACCAGTTGAAATCTCATGAGGGTTTCCCGTGCCCGGTCTGCTACCTGCGCGGAGAAGACCATGCGCTAACCCAGCTCGCCGCGCAATCCACGATCCAGCCGATGCTCTGCCCCGCTTGCGAGACGCTCTACAACGTGCCCATTGAAGACTGAGGCACCTTAGGGCTCGTCGCCACAGTCAGCCGGATACGCTCACCTTGACGCAGCCGTCACTGCGACCTCGTCACGCGAGAGGTCGGGTTGCGGCGAGTTGGTCCAGACAATCGACCCATTTCAGAGAGCCTCACAACCTCTGCTAACCGGTTATGTACCGCGAGGGAAGTACTGGCGCATCAGCAGGAATCCGCACGACCGCGGTGTTCAGCCACGCCTGCGGGGTGCCCTGCGAAACCGCATACGCGCCGACGTAAGGCATCATGCAAGTCGTCTGATAGAGCTGTGGCGTCCAGCCTGAAGGCGCCAGAAAAATCGTCGTCGCACGCTTCTCGCTGTACGGACACGCACCGAACGTCGAGATATTCCACAGGGTCTGCTTGTAAGTGTCGTAGTCGATGTTATGGCGTTGCGAACCCGCTTGCCATCCTTCGAGCTGGATAAACGTGTTGTAGCTGCCTGCGCTGGCGTACGGATCGTTGACCGTGCGTCCGGCGAGAAACGCCAGGATCAACGCGCAGTTTTCCGGCGCAAAGCTGCCGCTGACATCCAGATAGTACGTGCCGGTGATATTGGTGACGCTCGCATAGTGCGAGTTGCCCATGTCGTGCCGCGTCGGCAGGCCAGCCGAAGTGAAGAACTGATCGAACGCGCTCATGGCAACGCCCGCCGGCAGATCGTCCTTCGCACTGACGGCGACGAAATGCGCGCCCGCCGCCAGTAAGCTGGTGAACGCTGTCACGCTCGCGGCGTTCCACTTCGCACCGTCGCCGAATGGAAACGCACGATAGCCGCTGATAGCGAACACGGACGGATTGGTGCCCGCCTGCCAGGTGATTTGCGGCACCCACATGGTCAGCGGTCCGTTGCTCGCCGCGCCGCTCATGTAACGCGCGAGCAATCCGATCAGCGCCGCGTCCTGCGGCGGACAAGCCGCGTTGTTTCCGGACATGCTGCCGCCCTCGAGCCACTGTTGTGCCCATTGTGCGGCGAAGCCCGCCATCTGGCCGCCGGTGAAATCCGCCGGCTCGATATAGCCGTTCGGCGCACCGTTGCCGTACGCCGTGGTGACGACGGCCGCATCGCGTGTGCCTTCGCCAAACATGCTGTTGACGAAATCCTGGCTGTTATTGCGCGCCGGTGTATCGAGCAGACCCAGCGGCACGACCCACGCGCGATCGTTGGCGTTGACGGCCCGATATAGATTCAGATAAGCCACCGAGTCGTGCCCTGGGAACGTCGTTGCATTGGCGCCCGCGATATAACCGGTCGACGCATCCACGCTCACCGTCGTCGAACCCGCTCCAGACGGATGGTTGTACGACACGCCGAAGTTCACGGCGCTGCCCGTCAGGCTGAAGCGGCCGGTGCAGCCGCCCGAGCGGTTGAGCGCGCTGGTCACCATCTTTTTTCCATAGCCGATCGCGCCCGGCTGTGCTTGCGGCACAGGCCCGTCGCTGGCGGCCGCGCTGCCGAACTCGAGCGTCAGGCCGGCAGCCCAGTTCGTAAGGTTGATCGTCATCGATCGTTCCGACATGGCATCTCCTTGAGGGACCGTGAGAAACGTCGCGCGGCGCAGTCGCTGCGCCGCACCCCACCACCGCGTTCAATCATCGTGATCGACTTCATGCACTCTGGTTCTTCGACGACGCGCCGTAGACGCCCCACACCGTATAACCGGTGACGAGGAAATAGCCGCCCGCGATATACGCGGCGATCGCCGCCTGCGAGGTTGCCTGCTGCTTGAGCGTGTCGACCGCGCCGTTGATCACGCTGGAGACCCGCACGATCGCCTTGTCCGACGCGCTGACGGCGGTAGACGCCGGCCCGCCATTGGCCGCTTTCACGCCGCTGAACGCACCCGAGAGCGCTCCCGTGCCGAAGCCCTGCGCCGAGCTGAGCAGCAACTGTCCGACCGTTACCTTCTGGCCGGAGACGGCGTCGGTGAGCAGCGTCGAGACGTCCTTGCCGATCATGCCGGCTGTCGCCTTCGTCAAGGCCCGGAACGCGACGCTCGCCGTGGCGCTCATGCCCTGCGACAAACCCAGCGTGGCCGGCATCGTGGCAAGCCCGCCGATGCCGCCGCTCGCAAAGCCGGTCAGCGCGCCGGTGCCCATGGCTTCGAAAAAGCCCTTGGCCGTGAAGTCCCGGCCGTGCTGGACGTCGTACTGCAAGCCGCTCGTGCCGGCGCCGCTGATCGCGCTGGTGGTCGCGCTCCACAACACCGAGGTGGCGTTCTGCGCGACGACCTGCGCGGTCGTGAGCGGCGCGGCCGCCTCGACGCTGGCACTCGCGCCGGCCGCGACCTCGGTCGCTCCGGCCGCCGCCCCTTCGACCGCGACCTCGCCCGCCGCGGCGCCCGCGGCCGCACCGGCCGCTTCACCGCCCACGGCCACCGCGCCGGCTGCGGCCTCACCGCCGAGTGCCGCTCCCGCCAGCGCACCGTCGGCCGCCGCGGCTGCCGGTGCGGCGGCGCCGAACGTCACGAAGCTCAGTGCGATGCCGGCCGCGATCACCGCAACCATCGCCGCACCGATGCCGATCTGCGCCCATAGCGAAATGTTGCCGCTCGGGTCGACCATGTTCAGCGGGTTATTGCTCGCGAACACATAAGGGCTCGCAAATTGCCGCGCCGGATCTGGCGTGACGAAGCGCAGCAGCGCAGGGTCGTAGAGCCGCGCGCCGAAGTCGTACAAACCGAGCGTCGCGTCCCACGGCTTGCCAGCGTACTGGAACAACCAGCTCGGTGCGCCGCTGCCCGCTTCGCTCAACAACCCGCCGAACGGCAGATAGTCGAAACTGGCAACCAGTGCGCCGGCTGTGTCGGTCACGGCCCAGACCGTGTTCTGATGATCGGCGAGCGGATACTTCAGGGCGCCATCGTGCACGGCGGCGAGCCCATTGGCCCCCCAGATGCAAACCTGCGGCGTGCCGTCGTTCCAGATCACGAGCGGCGTGTTGCCCGCGCCCTGGAAACTGATCTGCAATGCACTGCCCTGCTGACGCAGCACGCGCTGATTGTTCAGGCCGCGTGCGTAGCGAACCACGTTCGAGCCATTCGTCACGGCGGCGACCGTGCCGAGTGCCGGGTCGTATTCCATGCTCAGGCCGCGCCACTGATCGGGTTTGCCGTCGTTGCGATAGTGGAACGTGACGCCCTCGCCGTTTACGAGCGTCGCGGTGTCGAGCCGGTCGGTGCCCGCGCTACAACTCGCCGACAAGGTCGCGCCGTCCTGCGTGGCCTTCCAGATGTTGCCGTTCGCGTCGTACTCCGTCACCGCCTGATTGCCGCGGCCGGCGTTGGCCACGACTGCCGTGTTGAAGCGTTGCTGGCCGTCGTAGGTGTACGCGACCGAACGCGTGTCGCTCAGCGCACTGAAATTGAAGGCGGTGTCACGGCTGGCGATCTGCGAGTCGGGCGTATACGTGTAGTTCTGGCTGAACACCGTCTTCGTGCCCACGCTCGCCTGGTGCGTGAGGATGCTGCCGGGCGAGTCGTAGCCCCACGCGTCGGCTAGCGCGCCGCGTTGTGCGGTTTGCAACTGGCCGTCGGCGGTCCATGTATAGCTTGCGATTGCGGCCGGCGTGCCGGGCACGCCGATCGCGGTGATTTGCCCCTGATCGTCGTACGTGTAGACGATGCTCGGCAATGGACTGCCCGCCGGCAGATCGATCTGCGTGATCTCGTTCAGCGCGTTGTAGTGATAAGTCGCGCTGGCCGACAGTTGCGCGGCGCCGGATACATCAAGACGCGTCGTCACGACACGGCCCAAGGCGTCGTAGACCCATTGCTCGTCGACAGTGCAGTCGCCGAGGCCGCGTGCGGATGCCGGCGCCGGATTGTAGGTGAGCGCGCGCGTGAGCTTGCCGAGCGCGTTCGGGTCCGTGCCGTCGCCGTCGTAGCTGTAGACACGCGCCGCGGTTGCGCCATCGCTCGCACTCGGCCACGCGAGGTTGTCCACTTCCGCGGTGAGTTTTGCGGCGTCCCATGCTCCGGCTACCACGCCCTCCTCGACGATGCGGCCGAGCGCGTCGTAGCGGGTATAGAGGAAGTACTGCTCATCGCCGTCGAGCGGCACCTGAACGAAGCGCGACTGGCCCTTCCCGTCGAACAGATACGACGTGTTGCCTGTATCCGGATCGCTATAGACGCTTGGCTGGCCCAACGGATTCTGCAAAGTCGTCCGTACGAATGCGGCCGGGTCGGACTGCGGCCCGTTCGTGAACGCATTCGGCAATTTCATCGTGCCGAGGATCCCGGCCGTGCCGGCCGCCGCGTCATAGCTCGGGCTCACGGTGGTTTGCCCGGCGTTGCTGCCGTCGGTGGCGAGTTGCACTGTGGCCACCGCGCGCTTGGCCGTATCGACGAACTGTCGTCCCTGGTAACCGCCGGGCGTGGTGGTGAGAGTCGCGAAATACTGGCCGGCTTGCACCGGATCATTCGCGGCGCTTGCCGTATAGACGGTGCGCGTCGTTTCGCGCCCGGCGGGACTTGTGGTGTTGACGTCGTGAATCGACAGTTGCAGCCCAGGCTTGCCGCTTTCCACGATGCGGCCAAGCGCCGAGCCGCCGTAGCGCAGTCCGTTGTACGGATAGTTCTGGTCGTTCGAACGCTTGACCGGCCCGTCGGATTGGCCGGCGTAGTACGCCGCGACGTCGCCTTCCATCTCGCAGGTGTTTTGCAGCGCGGCGAGGAAAGCCGGCACGTCGACGAAGCTCGAGCGGTATTGCAGCGGCGCGAACGCCGCGCCGCTGCCGAACGTGCCGGGCGCAATGCGCGTCAGGGCGAGTTGCCGGTCGAGCGCGTCGTAGACGACTTCCATCACGCGGCTGTCGGTCCCCTGCAACTGATGCACCTGGCGCTGGCGCGCGGCGCCGTCGGTATAAGACTGGCCGATGCGCGGATTGGCGCCCGCCATCAGATTGACGATCTGCAACGCGTTCGGCCCGGTGGCGAACGTCAGGCCTTGCGACGGCGTCGCGGCGCTCGCATGACTGAACAACAACTGGCCGTTGCCGAAGAACAGCACGGCGCCCGGCACCATGGCGAGTAGCCATTGGGTCGCCAGATGCGGCGGGGTCGCCAGCGGGGTTTGCACGGTTGTGCCGCCCGCGCCGCTCCATTGCCAGCCGAATCCCGGAGTCCAGCCGATCTGCTCGCCGGCGCCGAACTGGAACGCTATCGTGCCGTTGCCCAGCGTCGCCGGCGGCACCATCTCGATGAAGAACACGACGGCCGGTGCGGCGTTCGCGGCGCCTTGCCAGACCAGCGAGTCGGCGGCGTTGCCGGTCTTGCTCAGCACGCCGTCCGCGGTGCTCCACAGGCCCGGATTGCCGGGCTGCCAGCGGGTGCGCCACTGCGCGCCGTCGCGGAAGGTTTCCGCGTGGCCGCCGTCGGCCATGTGCAATGTCAGTTCGGCATTCGGACTGGCGTTGTTGAACGCATCGTCGGACGCGCCCTGGCGCGACAGGAAGCGCACGTCCAGTTCCTGCAACTGACCGTCGCCGCCGACCGCGCCCAGCGGGCGGTTGTACGCGTCATAGAGCGTGAAGCTGACGTTGCCGCCGGCGTTCATCGTCGCGCGCAGCAGACGCGTGTCCGCGTGCCAGCTTTGAACCGTGACGTCAGTGCCGAACGGCGCGAACAGCACACTGTC
This sequence comes from Paraburkholderia sp. NPDC080076, assembly GCF_050281145.1. Classification (NCBI taxonomy): domain Bacteria; kingdom Pseudomonadati; phylum Pseudomonadota; class Betaproteobacteria; order Burkholderiales; family Burkholderiaceae; genus Paraburkholderia; species Paraburkholderia sp. NPDC080076. The sequence continues at coordinate 1,553,163 of NZ_JBNNWQ010000001.1, forward strand.
CACCAGCACATTGCCGCTGCCGACATTGGCAAGGCGCAACGCGATGCTGCTGGTGCCCGCAGCCAGCGCGACCGACGCGCTCAGATACTGCCATTGCCCTTGCGTGTCGACGAACGCGAGGTGACTCTTCTGTGAGCCACAGTCGATGTCGATGCCTGAGCCGTCGGCGTCGTAGCCCGCGGGCGTCTGATAACGCACGGCCAGCAGATAGGCCGTGCGCCCTGCCGCCGGCGCAACCGTCACGCTTGCGCTCGCACCTTTCGGTACGCTCAGGCTGCGGGTGCCGAGCCACGCGTTGGCCGTGTCGAAGGTCGTGCCCGTGAGTGTCCAGCCGCTCGCGTCCTCGTAGGACTGGAAACCGTTCCAGGCGCATTCGGCGAGCGCCGCGGCCTTGAATGTCGCCACCGGCAAACCCAGTGCGGTGCCGAACAGCGTTGCGCATAAAGTCCCGGCGCCATCCGCCTGCTGCAAGACGGTGCCGTTGGCCGCGCGCACCAGGTTGCGCGTCGTGCATTGCCAGTCAGCGGGTGTTTCGCCCGGAGCATAGGTCGAAAACGGGAACGCGGCGGGTCCGCCGGTCCAGCTGAAGTCGGCTTCTTCGGCGGGCGTCAGCACGTCGTCGCCCCATAGCGTCGGCCAGTTGCTCAGCGCCGTGACCGCCGACGATGTCGTGACGCCGGCGTTGGTCGAGGTTTGCGCCACCAGGCTGCTGACATCGCTCAGCACGCGGCTGGCCGGGTTGACTTCGCACGCGTACACGTTGGTCTGCACGTCGGTTTCGAGTTCGCCCGCGCCGTTCATCGTCGTGCGGGTGACGCTCGCCGGCTGTCCCGTGTAGGTGTACGGCAGCCCTTGCGGCGCGTACGCGGTCGTCTGCCCCGAGGCGACGCCGTCCGTCACCGCGTTCTGCGCGGTCTGCAGGACGTATGCGCCATAAAGCTGAACCGGCGCGGCATGCGTATCGGTCGGATCGCCCGCGCGCATCACATACGCATTCCATTCGTTCTCGACGCTGCTCAGGGTCGTGCCCGATGCATCGCAGGTCACGACGCTGTGCAGCAAGCCGTCAAGCATGTTGTAGTAATCGTCGGGCGCGACCAGCTGATTGCCGTTCAGGTAGCAACTCGTCACCGAACCATTCACCGGATTCGCGCTGCTGCCGCCCGGGTACACGATGCTCTCGAAATATTTGACGACCTCGCCGCTCGCATCGCACGCGGCGCTCGCGGTGTTCTGCGCATAGCAGGTGGTCGAGCTTTCCGACAGGCCGTCGTCGATCGTGATGCTGGCCACGGGCCAATCCTCGATCGGCCCCTGGATCGCGTCGCCCGCGTAGCGATGCAGATTGACGCTGGTGGCGTCGTCGAGATCGCTCGCGGTGTCCGGGTACGTGAAGAACGCCGAGGCTCCGCCCGGATACATGCCCTGTCCCGGCAAATCGTGCTCCTGCGCCGTCCACATCTGCTGGCCGCCGAGCAGTTGGGCGGAGCCGGCCACCCCGCCATTGCGCAGCACCAGCGCCGACGAAGCCGTTGCATGCCCGCTCGGATTCTGCGTGTCGTACGCCGCACAGGCGATAAACGCGGGACCTTCGTTGATCACCGACGCCGCGTTCAACTGATAGCGGTTGCTCGTTCCGGCGGCCTGGTTGATCAGCGTCTGGATGTCGCCGATGCTCTGCGTCACCGCATGCGACCAGTTGGTCGCCACGCCGCGGAAAAATAGCTGCGTGCCGACGCTCAAATAGTCCGGGTTGCCGCCGCTCGCCCAGTTCGCCGTGCTCTGGTTGCTCGGCGGGACGCTCAAGCCGGTGATCGCGGTCGCCGTGTCGGTCCAGTTCGCGCTGGTGCTGTTCGCGTCGTAGCCGACCAGTTGTGCTTTCGGCGAACCGTTGCCGACGAGAATCAGCGTGCCGTAGTCCGGTCCATACGCGTAACGCTGCTCGCCGACGATCACGCCGCTTTGCGGCTTCAGGTTGCTGTTCGCGAGCCATGTGTCGCCATCGAAGCGGATCAGGTTGCCGCCCACCGCGACCATCGCGTTGCCGATGCTCGCGGGCGCCCAACTGGTCGGATACGCGTTGTCGAATTTGTCGATGAACGAGAACTTCGCCGGCGCGGCAAAGCGGTAGGCGCTGTTCCATTGCAGCACGAACACGTCGTAGCCCTGCTGACCGCTCGACGCGCCACCCGAGGTCAGATGCGAGACCGCCAGCAGCGACACGTCCGAACTCTGCGCGACTGTCGTGGTATTGCTCAGCGAAAAACCGAGCGTCGCGCTGCCGCCCTGCTGCCACGTGCCCGTCGGGCTCAGATACGACAGCGTGACCTGGGACTTCATATCCAGCGTGGTGAAGTACTCGCGGCCGGCCGTGAACCACGTATAGGAGGCCGTCTGCTGGGTCGTATGCGTCCAGCTTTGGGTCGGCCAGTTCCACGTGAACAGGTCATAGGTGCCCTGATTGGCCGAGGTGCTCATCTGCGGCACGAGCACGAAGTTCTGTCCGGCCAGTGTCGAGACGTGGCCGTTGGCAATCGGCCAGTGCCAGGTCGGGCTGTTGCAACCGCCGCTGCCGCCGCCGGCAATCACTGCTGCGTCCCACTGGGCCCGGCGCGCCGGATCCTTGCGGAACAGGTGCAGATTGGTGTTGCTGCTCGTGTTGTAGGTAATCGCAACGAAGTCCGCGGCGGCCAGCACGGCGACCGTCGAGAGATCCGTGCCGCCGTTGCCGTCCACCAGCAGCGGGTTGGATGGGTCCGCCTGCCAGCTGGTCCACTGTCCGTTCCAGGTGAGGATCTGCAACGACAACTGCTGCGTCGCGCTGTTGTTCCACAGCGCGACCGCATAGTCGGGACCGAACCACACGCGCGGCATCGACTGCTGCGGCATGGGCGCCGGCGCGGACAGCGTCAGCGCGCGCTCGCAGATCGGCAGCTCGACCTGCTCATACGCATAGCTGGCGCTGCCGCCGGTCGGATAGACGACGCGCCGCAACGCGCCGAGGTTGGTGGGCTCGCCGATGTCGAGGTTGTAGTCATAGCCATAGCCCGGCAAATTTTCTTCGGCTGGATTGAACAGCGCGAAGCCGGTGAGCAACCGCTTGCAGGTGTCGCCCGATGTGCCGGCAACGTTGGCCACCGCCTGCGCGCCCGGGTTCGACGGGCTCGGGTCGTAGATGAATGCCAGCGAAAACAGCGTCGAGCCGTCGGTATGCGTGACCGCGATCCCGCTCAGGAACTGCGTCTCGTAACGGTCCTGGAAGCCATTGGGTGTGATGTCCGGCACGGTCTTGTGCGGATCCGCATATTCGCGCGGGCTCTCCGGTGTCGCATTGCTCCACAGTTTTGGCTGATAGGTGAAGCTTGCAGTACGGCCGAACACGTCGGTGATACTCGTCAGATAGCAGGCCTTGGTGTACGGCTTGCCGCCCACGCCGACCTGCTGTTCCGCCCCATGCGTAAGCAGTCCGCTGCCGTCGCGATCGAAGCCGTTGTAGCCGTACGAGACGAATTCACCAAAGCGGCTATAGGCGCGCTGCAAATGCCACGCGCTCGCGTATTGCCGCTGCTTGCCGGTCACGGCGCTATTGCCTTGCCACAGAGCGAGACCGTTGTCGTCGGTCCATTGCACGGCCCATTCGATGCTGTTGCCGGCGCTGACGTTGTAGCCCTGCGCGGTTTGCGCGACGCCGCCGCCGAACGACATCGTCTGCCCCGACTCGTTGGTCACGGCCCAACGCTCGTAACGCGAGTAATACAGCACCTTCCAGAACTTGTAATTGACCAGTTGGTACGACTCGCCGCCGTCGCTGGCATCGAGCGTTTGCTGATTCAGTTGCAGAACGAATTGCTGCTGGAGTGCATCATCGTCGATCCGCCACGGGCTTGCGCTGCCCGCGATCTTCGCGCTCACCGAGAGCGGCAAGCCGCGCTGCACGAACTCGCTGCGCACGGCGGCCGGCACCGCCTGACCGTCGACCAGCGATCCCGCCAGCGCGCCGGCCATGCCGAACAGCGACGGATTGGCGGGCTCGCGGATCAGTTGGCTCGACACGCCCGCCATATTGATCGAATAGGTCGCCGCTCCCGGTGTCGGCGCGCCGCCGGTGTCGAGCGTGATCGCCGATACCGGCAATTGCCAGCCCATGCCCAGCACGCCCGTCGGACGGTCGCGGTTCCATGTCATCGCCTGCTGGTGGACGTTGCTCTCGTACTGGATCGACAGATCGATCTGCAGGCCGTCGTTGCCGGTACGCCCGGGCATCGAAAACAGTGCCTGCGTAAGGTTCACGTCGCCGCGAAACAGGTTGACGCTGCTCTTGAGCACGCCCACCGTGCTGGCATCCATCTGGAAAGTACGAATGCTGGGAATCGAGGAATCAGACATGACGGCCGGCTCCGGAAAGAACGCGCGCACGCGACCGCCCGCGGCCAATGCGGGCGGCGTGAACGCGCAGGTGTAAGGAGGCGCACGCGCGTGCGCCGTTGCATGTTGCGGCGGGTTGCCTGGTCGTTAGCTCAGGTGCCGACGATGAAACCGCTGACGTTACTCACGCCGTCGTCCTGCACATGGCCGGAGTTGTCGATCAGCTTCGCCGCGCCGGTGACCGTGACGTCACTGCCGCTCACGCTCTGCACCGACAGACTCACTGAGAACGTTTTCACGTGATGGTCCGAGTTGTCGCGGTACTGCACCTTGTAGCTGCTCAGGAACGGCGTGTAGTGCGCGAACGGCTTGCCGAACGTGACTTTCTGCGTGTTGTTCTGCAACGTGTTGGTGCCGCGCACGAAGTTGCCGAGCGACGGGTCGCAGTTCGCCACGAGTCCCGCATCCACGGTGCCCGATACGTTTCCATGACCCGTGTCGTCGTACATATAGACCGTGCCGTTGATCGACGCGGTGTTCCCGCTCAAGGTCGTGCCGACAGCCGCGCATGCCGTCTCCATATGGTGATCGGTGCCGCCATACGACAGGTAGTAACCGGCGAGCGCGGCTTGCAGCACGTTCGGATCGGTGCCGGGAATCGTGATCGGCGAACTCGTCCCGCCGTTGACGATGCCGGAGACATTGCCGAGCTTCAGATTGGAATCGTCGACGCCGACCCACGCGAGCGCGACGACATTGACATAGGACGAAGCCGGATCGAGGTTGTTTCCGCTTGCATCGACCATCGTCGCATGCGCCGTGATGGCGAGGGACGATCCCGATTGATTGACGCTCAGCGAGACCGATATCGTCTGCACGTGATGGTCCGTATTGCCATAGCTCAACGAAAAAGCCGAGATGCCGACCATACGTTGCGTAATCTGGTCGGTGAAGTTGAAGGTGTTGGTAGCACCGGGTTTGATCTGGGCACTCTGAATCTGCAGCGGCATGATATTGCTCCCGAATTTGAATACGCGCGGACAAAGCCAGTCCCTGCCATGGCGATTTATGCGCCTTGGCTTAACCAGCCATTTTTAATAAAAAAAGGAACCCCTTTCAGTAAAAGACTGAAATAAAACCAAACGTACTTTTATTTAAAAATTTAATATTCCCGCTAAATCAGAATCCAAAATACAAAAGCTCTCCCAGACTCCAGAGAAGGGAATCGGATTGTCTGATTTTGAAGAGCGAAAGCGCAGACCGCACTCTCGCGTACGAACGGAAATGCCCGTCCCGCGGGCCTGATGCCCCCGGTATTCGATGGCCTCCTACAGAACCTCGGCACTCTGAGCGGCCGATAGCCGGATTGCGTCTAAATTGCTGTTATGCGACTCAGTATGGTTGATGGCAACAGGAAATTCAATGTTCAGACCAATTCCGAAAGGCATTGCCATCAAAAAAAAGCGTTTCACTCAGGCGCCGGTTCGGCGGGTAAGGAAAATCACATTCCCAATTGAAAGAGAGATAATTTCAGTCGATTAGCGCAGTTTGACGTTTGGCTATCGGGCATCGATGCAAAGCGGATGAACCGGGCGCGTTGTGCTCGGGTTGTGATGAGTGCGAGCCCGCACTGAATAAGCTGAAAGCCTTTCGTCGGAGCGGATATGTAGGACAATATGTTCCGTCAGCAGCGCACTCCGCACTCTGCCGTCCAGCACACATACAGATTGGATGGCTAGCGACGCCGATACACCCAGAAGACAGAACATCAACCAAACGGGTCAGAATGGACAGCTTGCTTATCGGGCCGGCGACACGCAAACAGGCCGTTTTCGCAGGTACATTTGCGTCGCTTGTTCTGCTCACCTTCGTGATCGCGGGTCCGCGCGCGCACCAGACGTTGCCGGCAATCACTTCCTTCATGCCGATGTGCGCGCTCACGGTGTTCACCATGTCGGGAATCGCCGCGTTCCTTCTCGGTGCCCGCTTTGCCGTGACGCAACAACCGATGATCGGCGCGCTCGGTGGCGCATACGCATTCACGGCGATCACCGTCGCTTTGCAACTGCTGATGTTCCCTGGCATTTTCACGCGCACTGGCCTGTTCGGCGCCGGCGCTTACAGTGCGGCGTGGATGTGGGTTTTCTGGCATGCGGGATTCCCGCTGCTCGTCATTGTGGCAGCGCTCATTCGCGACCGCTTTCCGGGCAAGTCGATCGAACTGCCTCATATCGACTTCTGGACCTGGGCGCTGATCGGTGTTCCAACCGCGCTTGCCGCCGCGCTAGGCGTCCTCGCTGTTTATGCGGATCTGTCGGCGCCTTTTCATATGGCGCCCGAAACGGGCGTGCTCTCAGGCGGCCGAACCGCGGTCGTTATCTGCTCGCTCGACGTTCTGGCCATTGTCGTCGTTTTGATAAAAGGGCGACTGCGCACGGTGCTCGATCTGTGGATCACCATCGCCCTGCTGGCGTCGTTCGTGGACGCTACCCTGAATCTGCTGAGCATCGTTCAGTTCACGCTCGGCTGGTACGTCGCACGGGTCTTCAGCATGCTGGCTCCCGGCGTCCTGGTCTGCGTCCTGGTCTGGGAAGTCACTGTTCTCTATCGCAAACTGTCCGAGGCGCACACGACTCTGTTGCATACCTCCATACGCGACGCACTGACCCGCGTTTATAACCGCAGCTACTTTGACGACCAGTTTCGCAGGGAATTCGAGCGTGCGACGCGCAACCGTCAGCCGCTCTCGCTCGTCATGGTCGATGTCGACAATTTCAAAGACTACAACGACGCTTTTGGTCATCTTCGTGGCGATGCCTGCCTTAGGGTGATTGCGGGCGCGCTGGCAGGAACCGCGCGCCGGCCAGGCGATTTCGTCGCCCGTTACGGCGGTGAAGAGTTCGCGCTCGTGCTACCCGACACGGGATTGAGCGAGGCATCGGCGATTGCCGAGCAGGCCAGGCTCGCAGTCATGGACTTACGATTGACAGCGCCGATACCCGCCGGTCAGATCACCATCAGCGCCGGGTGCGCGACAACGATCGACCCAAACACACTGGGCACGCCCAGCGCACTCGTTCACGCAGCGGATGCCGCGCTTTACGACGCAAAACGTGCAGGACGTAATCGGGTTCAGTCCGTCACGTCGCTGCCGTGAAGCGCGACTGTCTGTTTCAGGGCCAACCGCTCAAGCGATACTATCCAGCAGGTCCAGCAACGCGTCGCCGTCAACAGGCTTTCTGAAGAAACCCAAGGCGCCTCTTTGCAGATAGTAGTCTTCCGTATGCCCGCTCGAGTTCCCGGTGATGATGATGACGGGTGTAAGCGCGTTCGTATGAACCGTTCTTTCGAGTACTTGAATACCGTCAATGGGCCGCATTCCCAAGTCCGTGATAACGCATACCAGACCGGAGTAACCATCGGAAAAGAAATCCAGTGGCGATTCGTAGACTCGTACTCCATACCCGCCAGACGCAAGCAGGTTCGCAAGAGACGTCAAAACGCGCCGGTCGTCATCAATTATGGCGACGGTCCGAACCGGAGGCGTGGGCATTTTTTTCTCCGCTCATCGCTTCTCACGAAGAATTAATCGACCTCAGACATCGGACGTGGTTGTCAGCGATGCTTCGAGTTGCAGTTTGCTGGCCTGCCTGACGAGAGTAGCAAATGAATCCGCCTGCATTTTTCTCATGATGTGGCCGCGATGTACCTGCACGGTGTATTCGGTGATGCCAAGAATTGCTGCCGCCTGCTTGTTGAGCAGACCGCTTGCGAGTAACGGCAAAATTTCCTGTTCGCGAGGCGTCAGCGATTGATAGAGAGCCCAGAGTGTCGTCGCGTCCTCCGCCTCCTTGCGAAGCACGTATGCCCTCGCGAGAGCCGCATCGACCGCGCCCATCAGTGCGTCTTCATTGACGGGCTTGGTGAGGAAATCAACTGCCCCGCCCTTCATGGCCAGGACCGCGGACGGCACATCGCCTCTTCCCGTAATGAAAATGACAGGAATTCGCGAGTCCGTGCGTACCAGCTTCTGGACTTCCAGGCCATTCATGTCTGGCATGCGCATGTCCAGGATCAGACATGCAACGACATTTTTTTGACGCGGCGTGTCCAGAAACTCTCCACCGGAGCTGAATGCCTGAACGTTTCTTCCGTTTGCGCGCAGCAGTGCGGAGAGTGCTTCCCGCACCCGTTTTTCGTCGTCGACCACGTAGACCAATTCGCTTGCGGATTCCATGGAACCCCTCGGTGGTTAGGTGAAAGTCCCTCCTAACTTCGGCACAGCCGGGCCACGATAATCCCGCTGAATGTCCGTCTCGCGCGGTCGTGCCGACAAAAAAACCATTGCCATCGGAAACGTCACATGAGACCACGGACGGCTGTGTTGTGCATCACATGAATATGTAATGGCAGCGCCCAAAATGAAGTTGTAGGCTCGGCACCCATTGCTAAATGGCCCACAAGGTCTGTCACGAATGGTCTGCATACGTCCTTGCGTTGACGTGTGCCTGAACCATCCCCGCAGGGTCTGGCTGCGCAAATGCGGGCGCTGGTCAATGAATGCCCAGGTGGAAAGGCTTACCTGACGAGCCGACCGGCGATACCGCCAGCCCTCGTCAACGTGCTGTCGCGTTAGACCGCTCTATCGGAAGACTGAAGCTGAAGGTTACGCCGCGGGACACATTGCGCACGGCCCAGATCCGGCCCGCGTGTGCCTCGATGATGGACCGGCAGATTGCCAGCCCCATTCCCATTCCTGTTTCCTTCGTGGTGAAGAACGGCTCGAAGATCTTCTTGAAGTCCACCTGTCCCGAACCATGATCCTCCACGTCGACCACCACGTTGTCCGCATCGCGACGCGAGCGAATCACTAGCAGCCTCGGCCGTTCCTCGGTTGCCGCCAGCGCTTCGATCGCGTTGCGCACGAGGTTCACGATCACCTGCTGGATCTGCACCGCGTCCGCGCTGATCTTCGACACGTCTTCGCCCAATATTGTCTCGAGCGAAACCGCGCTGCGCTGGATGTCGTCGGCCATCAGCGTGCATACCTGAAGAATCAGCTTGTTGATATCGAGTTCGACCTTCTGTGGAGCCGTGTGCCTGAAGAGCGCCCGAATGCGGCTGACCACGTCCGCTGCGGAATTCGCGTCGCGGAGCAACTGCTCGGCCGAATATTTGGCTTCGTCGATCCTGGGCGGCGTTGCGGCGAGCCATCGCACGCATGCGCGCCCATGTGCCACGATGGCCTGGAGCGGCTGATTGAGTTCGTGAGCGATGGAGGCGGACAGCTCGGCGACGGCCGCGAGCCTCGACGCCTGCGCGAGTTGCTCCTGCGCATCGTGCAAGGCCTTCGACAGTTCCGCGCCGTCATCGATATCGACGTCGAGGCCGAAGAACTTCATCACCTGCGCGCCGGCCGCTTCAGTACCGCGTTGCTCTCGAGCGTGGCCGACTTCGAGCCTTGATAGCAGGTCCGGCTCATCCGATAACTGCTCGAGGAGCGCGACGAGATGGTGCCGTACACTTTCGGATCGGCGCGCGCCCTCCTCGATTGCGATGGCCAATTCCGCCCACCGCGGTTGCCGATAATGTTCAGCCAGATAGGCCCGGACAATGATCTGCGCAATGAAATCGAAATGATCGAGCAGATACAGCGAGACGTCGGCCAGAAGTTCTTTGGCAATGCGCTCGTCCAACTCGCCCAGCGCGATGTACGTGCTCCAGGTTTCTCGCAACCCGAGGCGCAGCGCCTGAAGGAGGCTCTGCAGCGGCACGCGCTGATGCTCACGTCTTTGGCTGATTTCCCGGAAAGCGTCCATGTCCTGTGCCGATGGAGGTTCGCCCGACAACAGCGTCTCGAACCATACTTTGGCTGACAGCGCGACGGATTCGTGAACGTCCCGTTTCGCTGCCGGCGCGAGCAATTTGTATCCATCGAACTGGGTCAGTATCGCAAGCGTGCGTTCGACGACAAGCGTCAGATCGGCTGCGATGGACACGGTTTTTTCCCGCAAGTGATTGCTGATCTTTGGAACTTTGGCTAACACGGCTATATATCTATCAGTAGCAGGCGCGCGATTTCGACTGACAAGGAGCGCCGGCGCAGCGATGTTGACGGCTGCGCGCCGACCGGTTCCCGCCTGGTACTCTGCAATGCGATTCGAGGCGGCGTATCATGTGGCAAAAAACGAGTCGTTCCCGGCGAAGCGCCAGTGAGCCGCCCGGCACCCGGCAGTGATCGACAAGCGCGCTGCCTTCTCCAGGGGGCACGCTTCGATCCCAACCCGGTGGACGCATGATCTCCTGGCGCGGCGCGGCCCACCATCCCCCATACAGGGGAGATGCCCGCCATCCCCCAACCCGGGGGATACGCTTCAATAGATGGGGGATGGCGGCAAGCACGGCCACCCCCCAAAACAATGTGACTGAAAAATGCGTGTGGTTGGAGAAACGTCCACGATCGGGCCGCATCTTTTCCTTGCAACGAAGGTCGTTCCGCCGCGTTTGCCGGTGGATCTGATCGTTCGTCCGCAACTCGTCGGTCTGGCTGAGCGCGCCGCGAGCAAACGTCTCACCGTGATCAAAGCGCCCGCCGGATTCGGCAAGACTTCGCTGGCGCTCATCTGGCTCGACCGGCTGCGCGCGAACGGTGCGCGGGTGGCCTGGTTGTCGCTCGACGCCGAGGACGACGAACCCCCGCGCTTCGTCAATTACCTGGCGCATGCGTTGTGGCATGCCTGCGGCAATGTCGGCGCGGCGGCGATCAGCCTGACTGCCGACGCCGCATTCGTCCCTCTGCACGCCGTCGTTTCCACGCTGATCAACGAGCTTGTCGAAGTCGACGACGAGGTCGTCCTGTTTCTGGACGACTATCACCTGGTCACCCGTCCAGCAGTGCACGATGCGATGTCGTTCTTTATTGAAAAGGCGCCGCAGAATGTGCATGTGGTTCTCTGCTGTCGCACAGAACCATCGCTGCCGCTCGCGAGGATGAGAGCTGGAGACGATCTGCTGGAAATCGATGCGTCGGCGTTACGTTTCGACTTCGACGAAACGAAGCGCTTCGTCGAACACGCATTGCCCGACGTGCTGAACGCTTCCCGCATCGAGACGCTTTTTGCGAGCACAGAGGGCTGGGCTGCGGCGTTGCGCATCTCGATGTCCATGCTCTCGCGCAAGGAATGCCAAGGCGTTAAGGAGCCTGGTGCGCCGTCTGGCACGTCGCGGCCGTTCGCCGCCTATATCGAACACATGTTCGAGCGGCTGCCGGCCGAAATAGTTGGGTTCATGCTGCGCACGTCGATACTCGATCGATTGAGCGCGCCGCTGTGCGAGGCGGTAACGGGCCTGCGCACGAGCCAGCGCATGCTGGACGACATCGCCGAGGGGCAGATGCTGTTGCAAGCGCTCGACTGCGACGGAAAATGGTTCCGCTATCACCATCTGATGGGCGAGTACCTGCGAGCGAAGCTCGACGCACAGCACGCCGACGAGGTGGCGGAATTGCATTGCCGCGCGTCCGGGTGGTATGGCGGCGAGGAGCTGTGGACGGAGGCAGTCAAACATGCGATCGCCGCGGGCACCACGGATAACGCGATCCGTCTCATGGAACAGTGCGCGATGGCACTCGTCAAGAAAGGCGATCTGCTCACGCTGCTCGGTTTGCAGCGCCGCTTCCCCGTGGGTCTGGCCGGTGCACAGGTGAGGGTTACGCTGGCGATCGCCTGGGGAATGGCGCTCGCGTTGCGTTTCGACGAGGCGCTCGCGATGCTGGACGCGGTCGAACGTGATATCCCGTCCCAGACCGGCGCCGAGCCCGAAGACATCCGGTGGGAATGCCAGGCGATCCGTTCGGTCGTCGCGGCACTGAAGGACGATCCTGAAGCGGCGCTCGCTATCGCTGAGCCATGCCTCGAACGACCGTCCGCCAATATCTGGACGACCAATGTGGCATCCAACGTCGTGCGCTTCGCGCACTGGAAGGCCGGCGACCTCGAAGCGCTTTACGCCACGCCGTGGATGTCCTATTCAATCGAAGAAAATCAACGCAACCTCTATTCTTCCGTCTACCGGCTGTGCCTGCTGGGACACGCGGAGATGCAACAGTTGCACTTCGAGCTTGCAGAACGGTATTTCACGGAGTCGATGAAGCTGGCCGAACGCGAAGCCGGTCCCGATTCGATCTCGGTAGCACTATGCGCACCGATGATCGGACAGATCTGGTACGAACACGGCCGACTGGACGAGGCTGAAACGCTGGTTGCCGGACTGATGCCCGTTATCGACGTGGCGGTCTTGCTAGATAGCGTGTTGATCGCCTATCGCGTCCTCATCCGAATCGCAGTCGCGCGTTCGGACATGAGGCAGGCGTATGCGTTGCTGGATCGCGCGCAGGCGTTGGCTTGCGCACGTGGATGGGAACGCATGACCGCCGCCGCCCTGGTCGAACGCATACGGCTCTATCTTGTGGAAGGCAGGACGGTCGAGGCGGCTGTGTGCGTCGCCCAACTCGATCAGGTGGCGAGTTCCCATTCCCATTCTTCACGCTCCATCTCGCTCGAGATCGAGGATTATCGTGCACTAGGGGCGGCCTCTGTCGCCGCGGCTCAGCACCGGACCGAAGAGGCCACTGCGCTGTTGAACACTGCGCTGCAGAGCGCGGAACGGCGACATGGAGATTTCCTCGCGATACGTTTGCGAACCATGCTTGCGCTCGTCTGGCTGGCAGCGAACGAACGCGCCCGTGCGATCGAGGTCTTTAGCGAAGTCCTGAAGATCGCCGCGCCCGCAGGTGTGTACCAATCCATTCTCGATGTGGGCCCGGACATCGGCGACTTGCTGCACGCCGTTTGCGACGACGCGCAGAATACGGCGCAAACGAACGAGACGATCGCCTACGCCAATCATCTGCTCCATGGCTGGCGGACACTCTATCAGCCCGGCGGCAACCGTCAGCGCGACACGGAGCGCGGATCACTGAGTTCAAGGGAGCGTGAAATCGTCGACTTGATTGCGAGAGGACAGTCGAACAAGGAAATCGCAAATACGCTTGGAATTGGCGCTGAAACCGTTAAATCTCATATGAAGAGCATCTTCATGAAACTCGGCGTCGATAAGCGAGCTCAAGCCGTTGCACGCGCACGGGACCTCGGACTCGTGGGTCCGTACTAGGCCGCGTGCCGAGGGGCCGCTCACGGTATGTGGACTAACGCACTTGCCGGGCTCAGCCAGGGACCGTGCCGCCGCGATCCGCGGAATTCCAGAACTGAGGTTGCGCCGCCTCAGTCCCGATACAGCTTCGTATCAGAGTCCGTCTGCTCGCCCCGAGCGAGACGTTCCATCCACATCACCACCATACCCGGATACCGCACCTTGCGCTGCGGTGTTTTGTGCCGCGACTTTCGCTTCAGCAGCCTGGATATTTTCCGGGTAATGAACCCAATCGCGCGGGTTGTAACCCGCTTTCTCGAGCTGTTCCAACTGGGCACGCACTTGCGCACGGGTCAGCGACGGACTTGACTGTGCGAACGATGCAAGAGGGACAACGGCAAGCGCCGCAACGAGAACAACCTTGGTGAACGACTTCATGACTTCGTACCTCTTAGATTGGTTGGTGGCAGGACCACACGGGTTTTCTGCCACGGCTGAAAAACAGTCTAAGAGGGAGAAGCACTTAGGGTAAGTACCAATTTTGCCAATTCACCGTTGCATCGGCGCACACAATCAGAAAAGCGATCTCATCACTTTTGGTATTCCAACACAGAGCCGATCGTGTCTTTTCCGCAGACCTCGATCTTGGCGCACAGCAACCCTTATCCTCAGAGGACGCCCTTCAGGCAATCTTCCGCGCGCCAGCCATGCAACCACGCCAACGCGTCGTAGAACTGCTCCTGCGTGCGGCCGACCCAAAGCGAGTTACGCACCAGACGCTCGACACCTTTCGCGTGATAGATGCGGCCCATTTCGCGCGCCGAGTACAGCACGCGTGCCGTGCGCGGAATACGTGCGGTCTCGTACAGCTTGAACGCGGCTTCGAAATCGCCGTCAGTCGCGGCAACGGCCGCGCCGAGCGTGACCGCGTCTTCAAGCGCCTGGCAGGCGCCTTGGGCGAGGTACTGGGTCATCGGGTGCGCGGCGTCGCCGAGCACGGTGGCGCGCCCGTCGCTCCAGCGTTCCACGGGATCGCGGTCCGCCGTGGCCCAGCGCTTCCAGGAGGTCGGCCGGTCGAGCATCTGGTGCGGCAGCGGATGGATGCCCTCGAAGTACGACAGCACTTCCTGCTTGCTGCCTTCGCGCACGCCCCATTCCTCCTTTTCGCGGCTATGGAACGTAACGACGAGGTTGTACTGCCGGCCGCCGCGCAGCGGATAGTGCACGAGGTGACAATGCGGACCCGCCCACACGACAGGCGCATTGATTTGCAGATCCGTGGGCATGTTCCCGGCATCGACGACTGCGCGATACACGACATGTCCCGTCACGCGATGCTCGTCGCCGATCAATGCCTTGCGTATCGCTGACTTCACGCCGTCACAACCAATCACCGCGTCCGCGCTGTAGCGCTCGCCATGCTGATCGGTGACGGTCACACCGTCTGCATCCTGATCGAGCGTGCAGACTTGCGTGTTCGTGCGGAACTGGATCAGCGGATGATCCTTCACGGCTTCGAGAATCGACAGATGGATGTCCGCGCGATGAATCACCGCATACGGATTGCCGAAGCGCTCGCGATACGGCGCGCCGACGTCGACGCGCACGATTTCCTTCGCGTCGAGCGCGTCCATCAGGCTCAGATAGTCGGTGAACACGGCCCGGCCACGCGCCGCCTCGCCGACACCCAGCGCATCGAGCGCATTGAACGCGTTCGCGGCCAGCTGGATGCCCGCGCCTATCTCCTGGATTTCCGGAGCCTGCTCGAGCAGTTGCACGCGAATGCCCTGACGCGCCAGCACCAGCGCAGCGGCCAGGCCGCCAATTCCGCCGCCGATCACGAGCACGCGGCGCCCTTTGTCTGTCTCACTCATGACTGTCTCCCCATGATTGCACCGGCATCAAGCAATGTAATCCGGCTGGCGCTGCGGCTGCGCAGCAGCGAATGCCGGGTGTTTCGACGCGTGTTCATACACAGCGAGGCAGCGCGGATAGGCGCTCAGATCGCAGTCCATGCGCAACGCGTTGGCGATCTGCGGCACGAGGGACACGTCAGCGAGCGTCGGCTGCGCGCCGAAGCACCAAGGGCCTTCATTGCTGCGTTCAAGCATGCGCTCGGCACCGGCCATGCCTTCAGCAATCCAGTGTCGATACCACGCGGTCTTCTGCTGTGGCGTCACCCTGAGTTCCGTTTCCAGATAGCGCAGCACGCGCAGGTTGTTGACCGGATGAATGTCGCACGAAATCAGTGACGCGAATTCGAGCACGCGCGCACGCGCCACCGGTTCGAGCGGAATCAGGCGCGGCTCGGGATGCGTCCGGTCGAGATAGTCGATGATCGCGAGTGACTGGCCGAGTTTGAAATCGCCGTCGACGAGCGCCGGCACCGACGCCGACGGATTCACGTTCGCCACATAGTCCGCCGCGCGATGTTCGCCGATGCGGATATTCACGGGCAACGTGTCGTACGCGAGACCTTTGAGCGCGAGTGCAATGCGCACACGGTACGAGGTCGAGCTGTTGAAGAAACTATGGAGTTGCACGAGTAGATCTCCGTCCAATGCAGATTACCTGTATCAGGCCACGCGTACCGTCACTTCGCCCAGACGCTCGACGCCTACTTTCATCGTGTCGCCCGACTTCACCGAGCCGACGCCTTCCGGCGTGCCCGTGAAAATCACATCGCCCGGTTCAAGGCGGAAGTACTTGGACAGGTCCGCAACGGTTTCGGCCACCGACCAGATCAGATGCGACACATCGCTCTTCTGCTTTGTCTCGCCGTTGACCGTCAGCCACAGGCCGCCACTTTCAAAGTGGCCGACCGCACTGGCGGGATGAATCGGGCCGATCGGCGCCGAACGGTCGAAGGCCTTGCCGATTTCCCACGGACGGCCCATCTCGCGCATCTTCATCTGCAAGTCGCGGCGCGTCATGTCGAGGCCAACCGCGTAGCCCCATACGTGATCGAGCGCCTGTTCGACGGCAATATCCGAGCCACCCTTGCCGATCACCGCGACGAGTTCGGCCTCGTAGTGGTAGTTCTGCGTCTGCGACGGATACGCGAGTTCTAGCGTCTCGCCATCAGCAACGGGCACGACGGCATCGGCGGGCTTGCAGAAGAAAAACGGCGGCTCACGATCGGGATCGAAGCCCATTTCACGTGCGTGCGCCGCGTAATTGCGGCCCACGCAATAGACGCGACGTACCGCGAATTGAGCATCGCTGCCAGCGACGGGAACGGCGATCGGAGCTTCGGGAGGAAATACAAAAGCCATGATGAATTCGACTCGGAGAAGAGGATTGAGCACGCGCCGCGCCGGCGGCGCGCGTAAGAAAATGCCAACGGTTAGCTGCGTTCTTCGCGTAACAGATTCAGCGCGGCGAGCACCGGACGATCCGAATAGCTGAACAGCACGCTTTCCGCGGCCGCCGACAATTGCACGGGCGCCCACGACGGCGCGACGAACACGTCGTGAGGCTCGAAGGTGAATTCGTCATTGCCGATCTTCACGGCGCCCTTGCCTTCGACGACGCAGTACACGGTTGCATCGGTGCTGCGATATGTGCGGCCTTTGAAGCCCGCAGGCAGGTATTGCATGAAGGTCGCGATGGTCGGCATCGGCCAGCCGCCCGTCGCCGGATTCACGTAGCGCAGCTTCACGCCATCCCATTCGTCGAGTTCACCGTTGCGCAACAGCGCGTCGAGCGCTTCGCGGCTGCGCTCATACGGGTAGCTGAAAATCGGCGAGGTGGGATCGGTCACGCGATGCCGCACGGGCGCCATGTTGTGGCCGAAGCGCGCAAAGCTGTCACCTTCCGGGCGCGAAACCGGTTGCGTCGCCTCGGGATAGTTCTCGGCGAAACCCGCGTCCATCTGCGCGACGAGCGGAATGTCCAGGCCGTCGAGCCATACGACGGGTTCGCCGCCGTCTTCCACGGACGGATTGCCGTGGTCGTGCCACGTCCACGACGGCGTAATGATGAAGTCGCCCGGATGCATGGTCGTGCGTTCGCCGTTGACGGCTGTCCACGCGCCCTTGCCTTCGACGATAAAGCGCAGCGCCGATTGCGTATGCCGATGGCTCGGCGCGATTTCGCCCGGCAGGATCAACTGCAATCCGGCGTACAGGTTCGGCGTCATGCTCGACTTGCCGGGCAGGCCGGGGTTTTCGAGCACCAGCACGCGACGCACGGCCTCTTCGGCGCTGATCACGGAACCGGCCTGCATCACGAGGTCGCGCACTTGCGCGTACTTCCAGATCGCGGGCTGGGCTTTCGGTTGCGGCGTCTTCGGCACGAGGTTGTGCAGCGATTCCCACAGCGGCGACATGCGCTGCCGCGCGATTTGCTCGTAATAGGCCGCGCGCGATGCGCCCGGAGCGTTGTTGCTCATTCGCGTCTCCTTTCAGTGTCTCGTGGGTCAGGCGCGTCGCGGGTCACGCGTCGCTCTTGTCGACCCTCCGCATTATTTATATGCGACAAAGCTATACTCGGTAAAATGGCAAAAACATCTAGCCCATATGGTTTTGGGTATATCTGCGCTACCACAACGGGAATCTGACGAGAGGATTAGGCGATGGACTGGACTTACCGTCTTCGTCTGAGGCATCTGCAGGTGCTGCTGAGCCTTGCGAGCACAGGCAATCTGAGCCAGTCGGCGGCGGCGCTCAACACGACGCAGCCGGCCTTGTCGAAATGGCTCAAGGAACTGGAGGAGGATGTCGGCCTGCCGCTATTCGAGCGGCACGCGCGCGGCTTGCGGCCTACGTCGTATGGCGAGGCGCTGATCGAACACGCGCGCCGCATCGAAGCGCGCCTCGACGTCGCGCGCGACGACATGCAGGCAATGCGTGAAGGCGGCAGCGGCCTCGTGAGCATCGGAACGTCGGGCGTATCCGCGGCCGATACAGTGCCCCTCGCCGTCTCCCGGCTTCTGGAGCGCATGCCTCGTGCGCAGGTGCGACTCGTCGAGAGCACGATGAACCAGCTGATGCCGCAGCTGGCGCGCGGCGAGCTGGATATCGTCGTCGGCCGGTCTGGCCAGCAGTACGACGATCCGCAGTTGCAGACGCAGACGCTTTACACAGAGCCGATCAACTTCGTCGCGGGACCGCAGCACCCGCTCACCCGCAAGTCGACGCTCACGTGGGAAGACGTGCTTGGTTTTTCATGGATCGTCTGGCCACAGGGCACGCCGGTGCGAACGGCACTGGAAGCAGCGCTGACGGCCGAAGGACGCACGCTGCCAGATCATTGCGTGGAATCGAATTCCTCGATTCTCAACCTGACATTGCTGAACAACACGGAACTGGTAGGCGTCGCATCGCATCGGGCCGCGCTCCGATTCGAGCAGTTAAACGCCCTTCGTATTCTGCCTATCGAACTCGAAGGCTTCGGGTCGGTCTCGGTCTACTGGCACGCCGAGAACGTCAATCGCGCCGCGGTGGCCATGACACTGGAAAGCCTGCGCGCTTTCGCCGACCCGCATATGGAAGAATGGCACACCGCTTAAGGCCTTGGACGCCGGCCCACGTTCAATCCACGACCGTATCGCCTTGAGACTTCTGGGTGAGGTTCGTCTCGATCTGACGCATGACCTTCCAGAAAATGCGCATATCTTTTTGGGTGATCCCGTCGAATGATGACGAAATCATCTCAGTGAGCTCGGGCAGCATTTCATCGACAAGCCGCTTGCCCTCGTCCTGCAGATTGACGAAGTACTTTCTTCTGTCGTTTGGATCGCGGGTTCGTTGCACGAGGCCGCGTTTTTCAAGATTATCCAGCGCCGGTACCGCGGTGGTTGAGGCAATGCCAACGCGCTTGCTGAGTTCCAACTGGTTTAGTTCACCGCGTTCGGCCAGGACTCGAAGGTAGTACCAGTACGCGATCGCGAGATTCTCCCTGTCGAGAATCTTTTGTGCTTGCGCGTCGTAGAGCCTGTGTATCGTTCGCGCCATCCACGGCACAGTTCGACCCCGATCATCAAACACGTCAGAGGGTTCTGTTGCTGCCGGTCGTACGGCAACGTCCATCGTTGCTTTGGCGGCAGTGGAATTTGACTTGGGCATTCGCTCATTCCTTGACATGGAGTCTTTGACTTTATTCACCCCAAAACACATCATTCGATATAACTCTATCTCCAACGGAATCATCTTTTTAAAGATGATTCGTTTCGACAGAGATCATACAATAGATACCCGTCTGTTCATCTGTATCCGCGAATCCACTTATAGTGCGGGACCCGGCACGCTGCTTTGTTGACGCTCACCGTCTGGCGAGGCCGCTGCCGTTAGTGGCTCCGCGCACAGGGTAACGGCATCAGGCTGTCAGGAAAGCAGCACGCCAATTCCACGCCGGAGTTGGCAACTGCTGCTCCGTGCAACCTCTAGCCTTGCCGGCCTGGATCAGATCGCAAAGCTCTCGAGACTTGCCGGATGGAATAGCTCCCGAGCTTCCAGCCGGCGGCTCGACAGTCCCTCCGCATAGTGACGGGCGAGAAAGCGGTCAACGACATGTTCATTGTCAGCAAAACCGTATGACCAGAAGTCGGTGCCCATCAGCTTGCGAGCGGCACGCAACTGATCCTCAACGAACGGCAACGTAATCTTCGTGGCCGACGTATCGCTCAGCCGAGTCAAGGCAAGAGCCTTGGACTTCTCAAACGCCTTCATTACTGCGCCGGGCAGCCACGGGTGACGTTCCGCGAGCGTCTTCCTGATTCCGAGCGTGTGCATGATAGGGAAAAGCTTCGTGCGCGAATACCACTCGGCGGCGGTCTTGTGCGGATCGTCGAAAAGATACCTGACCTGCGGATGTCCACGGTCGAAGCAGGAAGGAGCGCGCGGCCCGATGACCGCGTCGATCTCCCCTTCTGCGAGCAGGTTCGAGATCGTCTGCCCTTCAGGAGCGTTCTCCAGTTTCACATCGTCAGGCAGATTCAACGAGATTTTCTCGACGCGTGTCGCATCCTCGTAGCCGCCGCGCACCCACGTCACGTCGGAAGCCTTCACTCCGTATTCTTCTTCGAGAAAGAGACGGACCCAGACGTTGGCGGTGAGTTGATACTCGGGCACGCCGATGCGCTTACCCTTCAGATCCTCAGGGCGGTTGATGCCGCGGTCCGCACGCACATAAATCGAGGTGTGCCGAAACGCTCTCGACGGAAACACCGGGACAGCGATGTAGGGTGAAGTGCCCGCTGCGGTCTTCACCGAGTAACTGCTAAGCGAGAGTTCGCAGATATCGTAGTCCGCATGTCGGAAGGCACGGAAGAATATCTCTTCGGGATCCTGCAACATGAAAACCGGATCGACACCCTCGATCTGCACCTCGCCATCGACCAGCGGCCGAATCCGGTCGTAGTTGCCTACGGCGACGGAAAGCTGAAGCTTGCTCATTGCGTCTCCTGAACGTTACTGAAAATGCAACCTCTGCGGGTTGATGCATCGTCTGGTGGCTCACGACTCCTGTCTCGCTCTTTCCAGTTGCGAGGGTGCCAACGCAGCCCAACCTTCATCGCGATCGACAATCGAGCCAATTTCGTTTTATATCGCATGATCTTACTAGGAATTATGCGCGTCAGCAAGTTCTCAGGGCGAGACGACACGCGCGGCACATAAGACGGATATGACTTTGCCAGGGGATTCCCTGGAGTTTCTTGACATCATTCATTCCGCGACGCATGATTCGATATAAATCGATTTTCAGCCAGATCCAACAGAAACCCTTAAAGCAGGAAAACCGCCATGGATACCGCTACGACGGAGAACTGGGACCGCGAGGCCGACGTCATCATCATGGGAGCCGGCGCGGCTGGCATGACGGCGGCAATCGTGTCAAAGAACGAAGGTCTTGTGCCGCTCGTTCTCGAGAAGACCGATCAGGTCGGGGGCACCTCCGCCTGGTCGGTGGGCATGATGTGGTTCGTCGACAGCACGCCAATGCAGGCGGCCGGCTTCAAGGACTCGTTGGACAAGGCGCGAAAATACTTTGCCGCCACGGTCGGGACCAGTGTCGACCGCTCATTGCAGGAAGCCTACATCTCGCAGGGCCGTGTCGCGCTCGATTACCTGTTGCGTCACTCCGAACTGGAAGTCATGGCGCTCGAGTATCCGGACTACAGTCCCGAACTCGAGGGCGGGATGTTCGGTCGCGCTCATGCCCCCCTCGAATTCGACGGGCGCAAGCTCGGCGCGCACTTCAAGGATCTACGTGCCCCGCTTCCGGCCTTCGCGCCGTTCGGCGGGATGATGCTCGACCTCGTCGACCTGCTCCACTTTCTTTCCTTCACGCGTTCGGCGCGGTCGTTCTTCCATGTACTGAAGCGCTTTTTTCGCTATGGCGTGGACCGGCTGAACTATCATCGCGGCACCCGGCTCGTCGGTGGGAATGCATTGATAGGCCGCTTGTACAAAACAATGCTGGATCAGAACATCGACGTCTGGCTGCGCGCGTCCGCGACCCGGCTGATCATGGATGGCGGCAAAGTCACGGGCGCGGAAGTGGTGCGAGACGGCCGGACAATCCGCGTACGCGCTCGCCGGGGCGTCGTCATTGCGACGGGGGGCTACCCCGGCAACCCGGTCATGCGTCGCGAGCACTCCCGACAACCAACGGTCGAACTCGGACTTGGTCTGCCCAGCAACGTCGGCGAAGGCATTCATCTTGGCGAATCGGCCGGTGGTCGACTCGACCACAACGGTCAGGACACCGGCTTTTACGTCCCCATGTCGGTCTATTCGAACGACGCGGGTGGCAAGGAACTCTGGGGGCACTTCATGCTCGACCGTCCCAAGCCCGGCTTCATTGCCGTAGGCAAGGACGGACACCGCTTCACGAATGAGGCGGCGTCGTATCATGCTTTCACGCTTGGCATGTTCAACGCGGGCGCAATCCCGGCCCACCTGATCGCAGATGCCACGGCGATCAAGAAGTACGGGATTGGCGTCATCCTGCCCGGCAGCTTGTCGTTGCGACGCTATGAGAAAGCGGGCTACCTGTTCAGCGGTCGCACGTTGCGTGAACTTGCCGGCAAGATCGGCGTCGACCCGGGCGGACTGGAACGCAGTGTCGAGCGCAACAATCGCTTTGCGAAAACCGGTATCGACGAGGACTTCGGGAAGGGATCATCTGCGTACAACATTTATAAGGGTGATCCGACACACTCGCCCAGTCCCTGTCTCGGCCCGATTGAAAAGGGGCCCTTCTACGCCGTCAAGCTGATGCCGGGCGACTTTGGAACGAGCCGTGGCCTCGTGACCGGATCTCACGGAGAAGTTCTCGACGACGATAGTCGCCCGATTCCCGGACTATATGCCTGCGGCAACGATATGAACTCGCCGGTAGGCGGTCATTACATCGGTGCCGGAATTACGCTCGGGCCCGCATTGACGTTTGGATATCTCGCCGCCATGGCGCTTGCCGCGAATGATCAGGCCGAGGTGATCAGCAAGTTGGAGTCCACTTCATCGCGTACGCAAGACGTCGGCCTTTCCTGATCAAATACCGCAAACCGCTGAATCGTCCATTCGATGAAGGCGCGTACTCCGCGCCTCGTTTCGGCATCCAAACCTTCACTGTCTTTCAATTCGCTTGCGCGCTCGTCGTCCTTTGATTGGCGGTTTCCTTATATCGCCTGTCGTCGCCCCGTATGTATGCGCACAAGGAGTTCATCATGAAAGACAGTTTGCCCATTTACCGGCTCGAACCCCAAGACACCAGCGTCAACCGCCTGGCGATGCTCGGGCGGCAAATCTTCGGCCTGCACGATGAGTTCCGGCTCAGCGAAACGCGCGACGGCAAAGTACTGCGCAACGCCCACCACGTCGTGGAAATTGCCAATGCCAGCGGCGCCGTGTGGGCCGCTGACGAGTCGCAGATGTGGCGACCATCGGTCAACGCGGAACTGCCGGACGATGACGACGCACTGTCGATAGCCAAAGACTTTCTGCATCGAGAAGGTTTGCTGCCTGGTTTGGAAGCGCCGTTTTCCTATGGCAAGCCGGTGATCGGCGGCACTCATTTCGCGTTACGCAAGGACGGCAAGCGGCAAAACCGACGTCTCGACGTGCAGGTGGTGTACCCGGTTATGGTCGACAAGATTCCCGTAGTCGGCGGTGGCAGCGATCTGACTGTGACGTTGGGACACAAAGGCAGCGTGATCGGCTTTAACGGCGGCTGGCGCACAGTGGTGGCTGAATTCGACGCGAAAATGATCGCGCCGGACAAAGTGAAGGAACAGTTTCACGGCCTCATGAGCCAGATGAAAATCGAATCCTTCGACATGTCGCTCGCTTATTACGCGGCGCCCTCGTTTACCGCGCAGGAATTCCTCTATCCGGTGTACGTGTGCCGCGCCACCGCCGTGTTCGGCAAACAACGCGTGCCGCTTCGGCAGGTCATGCTCGCCGCCACCGACTTCGGCCCACCGCTCACCTTCGGCGAGCCGCAAGCGAAACGGCCGAAGTCGGCCAAGCCCGCCACGGTGTCGAAGGAAAAAGTCAAGACCGAAGCAGCCGGCAAATTGCGCCGGTCGTTTGCCGCCGCAACCGTGACGCGGCCGTGGGAAGCCGGGACATCGTGGATCGGACAGAGCGGGGGTTTGGCGGGGAGCCAGGCCAACGCGCAAGGATTCGTCGACGAATGGGCGGCAGCAGGTTGGCACATCGATTTCAACTGGGGCGATGCCAACGCATGGGAATCGGATTGGCGTCGCAACGACGACACCTGGGTGGACAACGCCGACTTCGTGTTCTACACGGGGCACGCCAATATGAACGGCTGGGTGCTGTCCAAACCCGACGACGGATTCCTCGACTTCGCCGAAGTCGGCGCCGGACCACAAGCACCGGGCGACCTGTGGGGCCAAAGCGATCTCGAATGGGCGACGATTGCCGCCTGCGGCCCATTGCAGGACGACCTGCTCGCAAGCGGCGGCGGTGACGTGCTGGCCCGCTGGGATGGCGCGTTCGATGGCATGCACATCCTGATGGGCTACGGCGCGATCACCTTCGACAACACCGACGAAGGACGCAAACTCGCCCAGTACGCGAAGGGCGGCAGCACCATCATCGATTCGTGGTTCCGCACAGCCCGGGAGATTCAGCCGGCGACGAACGGCGCCGCCGCGCCCGATGGTCCGAACGTCTGGGTCGGCGCGATGTGGGTGGGCAAGGACGGAGTCGATCCCGTCAACGACCACGCATGGGACTATGGCTCGGTCGCCAACGATCCGACCTCGCCAACGTGGCTCGCCGCGATGTGGACGACCTGCTGAGCGCAACACTCAGCCTCGTACTCCAACTGCTGTAGATGTGGGTCAAGCGGCACACGTCTGTGGCAGTTGGAGGCTTCGTCGTTGAACCACTCTCCAACTGCGAACCTGCGCCGTTGAAATGAAAGCGGATCCGCCGTGTGCGCCGATACGGTTCCGCTTTGTATCGCAACGTATCTGCCGGGTTCACCGATACCCGCGCATACAAAAACCGCCCCTCCCGACACACGCGGGATACCTCCGCGCGCTCCAATACGTCCACCCTACATCGAATACCGCCTGCCAATCGCTCGTGAAATCGTGAAATCATGTTGCCATTGATGGGTAAGCCTGGCTTCATCGCCGATCGGAGACTTTATGTCGGACAACCTCCCTCCTCACTCGCCCTCTCGCCGCCGTTTTGTCAGCGTGGCAGCGGCGGCCGTTGCCGCCGGCTCATTGAGTCAGCTCGCGTTCGCGGAAACGAATCAAGCGATTACTGAAGTTGTCCCGGCGACGGGCGGCGACAAGACCGCCATTCGCCGGCTCCGCGTGCATGTGCCGGAATCGCAACTCATCGACCTGCGCCGACGCATCAAGGCGACGAGATGGCCTGATCGGGAGACCGTCACGGATAACTCGCAAGGCGTGCCGCTCGCGATGATCCAGGAACTCGCGCGCCATTGGGCAACCGACTACGATTGGCGCAAGTGCGAAGCGAAGCTCAACTCGCTGCCGAATTTCGTGACCGAGATCGACGGACTGGACATTCATTTCATTCACGTCCGCTCGAAACATGAGAATGCGATGCCGCTCATCGTCACGCATGGATGGCCAGGTTCGGTGATCGAGCAGTTCAAAATCATCGATCCGCTGACCAATCCAACCGCGTATGGCGCTAGTGCGTCCGACGCGTTTCATCTGATCATTCCGTCGTTGCCGGGCTACGGATTTTCAGGCAAGCCGACCACGACCGGCTGGGGCCCCGAGCGTACCGCGCGTGCGTGGGTCGTCCTCATGAAGCGCCTCGGATACGAGAAATTTGCCGCGCAAGGCGGCGATCTCGGTGGTGTCGTCTGCAACGTAATGGGCAAGCAGGCACCACCGGAATTGTTAGGCATCCACGTCAATTTCCCGGCGACTGTTCCACCGGAAATCACCAAGGCGCTTCAAGCCGGCGATCCGCCGCCAGCCAACCTCTCCGCCGACGAAAAGCACGCTTACGAACAACTGAGTTCCGCGGCCAAGAAGCGACGCGCCTACGCATTGGAAATGGGCACACGCCCGCAAACGCTCTCTGGATTGTCGGACTCTCCCATTGGCCTCGCGAGCTGGCTTCTCGACCACGGCGACGGGTATGAGCAGCCGGCGGCGGCACTGACCTCGGCCGTGTTCGGGCACTCCATCAACGGGGAATCGGCCGGCGAGCTGACGCGCAACGATGTACTCGACGACATCACCCTGTACTGGTTGACGAACACGGGCGTTTCCGCGGCGCGTTTCTATTGGGAGTCGCACTTCAACTTCCTGGCCGCCGCCGATGTATCCGTCCCCGCTGCGGTAAGCGTCTTTCCGCGCGAGAATTATCAGGCTCCGCGCAGTTGGACAGAGCGGGCGTATCACAACCTGATCTATTACAACCGGCTCGATAAAGGCGGCCACTTCGCGGCATGGGAGCAACCGCAACTATTTGCCGAAGAGGTCCGCGCAGGGTTGAGGCCGCTGCGCACGTAAATGAGAAATTGCCGGACTCGGACCACTACCCGCAACAAGCGACAACGGTCCGAGTTCGGCGTATCACGCGGCCGCATCGCGCTACGGCAGTTCACGCAGCATTCACCTGTCGTCGAGCCTGTTCCTCGAGATAAAGCGCCACCTCTTCCGCCAACGCCTTAGCGACCTGCGGACGATGCGCCGTTCGTTTGTAATACGCGTCGACGGACGGCCACTCGGCAAGATCGACACCGCTATGCTGCGCCCAGTTCAGGACGGTGACGAGATAAGCGTCCCCAACCGTGAAATGCTCCATGAGAAACTCGCGCCCGCGTAGATGCGCTTCCAGCACACCGAGTCGGAGGTTGACTTTCTTGCGTGTGTAGGTCTGAACGTCGGCCGTCGCATGCGGATCGAGCAGCGGCACGAATACGGCTTTATGAAGCTCCGTGCTGATAAAACCCAGCCATTCCTGCAATTTCGCGCGTTCCGCGGTCCCCACTGCCGGCGCGAGCCGCGCTGCCGGAAATGCGTCGGCAACATACGGCAGGATCGCGGTGTTTTCCCTGAGCAGCCAACCCTCGTCGGTACGCAAGACAGGCACCTGACCTAACGGGTTGATCGGATAGAAATCGGAGCCGTCACGCAACTGCTTCGACTTCGTATCGACTTCGATGAACTGCGCGTCCGCATTGGCCTCGTAGAGCGCAATACGTGTCGCGAGCGAACAGGCGAGCGGCGAGAAGTAAAGCTCCATGCTGGCGTCTCCGGTCGTTGGAATGATTTTTGTACTATAGTGTATAAAAATCGATGCGGCCAGATAATTTTATGCACAACGGTACAAAAAGTGAGAAGCGTTCGCGCGGACGGCCTCGTGGCTACGATTCCGAGCAGGCGCTGCGCGACGCGCGGGACGCGTTCTGGCATGGCGGCTATTCCGGCACGTCGCTCGACGCGCTGAGCGACGCGACCGGCATGAACCGGCCGAGTCTATACGGCGCATTCGGCGATAAACACGCGCTCTATCTGAACACGCTGGATCAATACATCGAACTCGGGCGTCAGGGGATGGAAGCCGCGCTCGCCGGAGATCGCCCATTGGCGAAGGCCTTGCAGTCGGTGTACGACGCCGCGCTCGCCATGTACCTTCCTCCAGGCGAGGCGCCTCGCGGATGTTTCCTGATCGGTACGGCAGTCGTGGAATCAAGAAACGATGGCGAAGTTCGCGACAAGCTCCTCGGCGGCCTGACTACCTACGATCACGCATTCGAGCGGCGGCTGGAACGCGCCAAAGCCGAAGGCGAACTCAGTGCGGACTCGGATCCGGCCATGCTGGCGAAAATCGCCTCGGCGATCCTTCACAGCATCGCGCTGCGCTCGCGTGCGGGCGACTCGAGCGATTCGTTGCGAGCGACCGCCGAGGCCGGCATCGCGTTGATCTGCGGCACGCGCGACGAGCCGCCAGCCGATCCGCAACCACGCGGGCGACGCAAAACGAAGTCCTAGACTTTTACCGAAAGCTGGAGGCCGTCGATCAAAGATCCAACGTCACGCCCGCATCGCCAGCAACCGGATGTGCCATGCAAACGAGTGCCGCGCCGGGTTCGATTTGCGCCTCGACTTCGCCGTCGTACTTGACCTTGCCCGACAACAGTCGCGTCGAACACGTCCCGCATACACCCGCTCGGCAACTGGACGGCGCGTCGATACCGTGCGCTTCGGCAAATTCGAGCAAGCTGCCGTCGCGCGGCAGCCATTGAATCGTCCGCTCCGAACGCGCGAAAGTCACTTGCACAGCGCCGGTGTCTTGCGCCGAAGTCTGAACCGGTTTCGTCTCCGCGCTTACGACCACCGCACGCTTGACGGTCGCCGGACCGAAGGCCTCGAAACGAATCCGCTCATCCGCGACATTCAAGCCGCGGAGGCCCTCATACAGATCACGCATGAACGACTCGGGGCCGCACAGATAGAAGTCGTAGTCATCGAACGGAAGCACGCGCTTTAACGCGTCGATAGTCACACGCCCGGCCGACACGCCTTCGGCCAACCCATCGGCGGCGCTATCGAAAAGATGCAAGGAGAGCCCCGCATTGCGCGCGGCAAGCTCTTTCAATTGCGCACTGAACGGACGTTGGCGATCGCTGCGCGCGCCGTGAAAGAAGAACAGCCGCTTCGCTCGCGCGCCCCCACTGGGAGATGCTGCCAACGCGTGCCGAAGCATCGCCATCATCGGTGTGATGCCGATGCCCGCCGAGATAAGGACGGCGGGCCGCGGGCTGTCTTCATCGAAAACGAACGCGCCGCGCGGCTTCATCGCTTCGATTTCCGTGCCGGCAATGAGGTGCTCATGCAGCCATGTCGAAGCCACGCCTTCGCGCTTCACGCTGATTCGATACCGCCGCGGATCGTGCGCATCGGAAAGCGTGTAGGTACGCGACAAAGGCGTGGCAGAGTCCGACACCGGCACGCGGATCGGCAGAAACTGCCCCGGCTTGTACGGCGGCAACGGCACACCGTCGACCGATTCGAAATAGAAGGAGCGAACCGACGCTGTCTCATCGACCACGGCCGCGACCTTCAACTTATGCCAGGGCGAGGCAGCCACCGGCTTACGCACCGCGGCCGCAAACTGCGGCGCATACTCGACCTCGGACCAACGGAACGGCAACGCGTTCCGGCTGCGCCGCACTTCCTGCACGTGAAAACGCACGAGCCGTTGCGCGCCTTCGAACGCAGCCAGTTCCGCGCCGTCCCATACGATTTCAGCGCGCGCCGCGATATACAGCAGATCGCCGCTCGCAAAGTCGATGAACAGCAGGCCGGCGCGCGGATCGTGGATCAGGTTGCCGATCGTATTGAAGAAGTTGTTGCCGACAAAGTCGGGCGTCGTCAGCGTGTGCTCATCGTCGACACGCACGAAGCGGGGCGCGCCACCGCGATGCGACACGTCGACGCCGCGGGCAAGGTCCGCATCTTCCGCAAGATTCGCGCTCGCGATGAAAAACGTATCCGCCCGCGCCAGTAACGCGCGGTCGGCATCGCTGAGGTGGGTCGCTATTTCCGGCGGCGTGGCAGGTTCCGACGTACTCTGCTCCACCCAGGTCGGCGTACGGCTCTGGATGTACTTATTGCAGTTGCCGAAGCTCTGGCGAACGTCGAGTGTCAACGCGGCCCCGTCCACCGACCTCACGACGCCGTTGATCCGGTTGCGCCTGCGGGTCTGCGGCTGCAGCCCCAGGCCGCCGATCATCGAGCCCTCCCGCCAGCTATCCGCGAGCGGATCGCCGGGCAACACGCCGCCTTCGATGCGCAATGTCTGCGCATCCGGCGACGACACGAAGCCCGGCATGCCGGCGCGCACCGTCGCCCACGGCTGCCCGTGCGCATCGACGCCGCCGAACACCATGAACGGCTGCTCGCTGAAAAACTTGCGATGCTGATCCGGCATGTAGCGGCGAATCCCCCGGCGTCCCGACGCTTCCGCCATGCTTCTCACCCCGGCGCGCTGCTGGGCGGCGAGTTCGGCCGCGTGAAACGGCGAGGCGTCGACGCCCCAGCCATTCAGTGGGATAAAGGTGGACATGACCGGACTCCGGTATCTTGAAGGATCAGCCGCTCACTCGGCGAGCAGCCCCGCTTTTGTCGACGGCATCGCGATGAACCGCGGCAATGCCTCGACGCGGCGCAGCCACGCACGAATGTTCGGATACGGGTCGAGCGACACGCCGCCTTCCGGCGCGTGCGCGATGTAGGTGTGGGCGGCGATGTCGGCAATCGTCGCCTGATTGCCCGCCGCGAACGGCTTGTGCGCCAGTTCGCCGTCGAGCACGTCGAACAGCTTGACGGCCAGCTTCTTCGCGGTGTCGTGATCGTGCGGCGCACCAAACACGGTGACGAGCCGCGCCGTGCACGGCCCATAGGCGATCTGGCCGGCAGCGAGCGACAGCCAGCGTTGCACCGCGGCCGCGCCGAGCGGGTCTTCCGGCAACCACGAGGCGTCGCCGTAACGCTTCGCCAGATACACGAGAATGGCGTTCGAATCGAACAGCGTGATGTCGCCGTCCTGAATCGTCGGCACCTGCCCGAACGGGTTAAGCGCCAGATACGCCGGCTTGCGGTTCTCACCGGCCTTCATATCCAGTTCGACCACTTCGAACGGCAGATCGAGCAGGGTCAGAAACAGCTTCACCCGATGGCCGTGGCCGGAAAGCAGGGTCGTATAGAGGCGGATCGGCTGGGCGGGTCGGGCAACGGGCATGACGGGTTCCGGAAAACGTGAAGGAATGGATCGAGCATAATGCGCACGAGCCACCTTGCAGAAGCCTGATAATCCGGGAAACACAATCAATCGAAGATGGACAATCCACCATGGCCGACGTGCGCGACGTAAACCTCAACCGCTTGGCGATCTTCGTCGCGGTCGTCGACGCGGGTTCGCTGACCGCCGCGGCAGCGCGTCTGGGTCTCGCCAA
Organism: Paraburkholderia sp. NPDC080076; assembly: GCF_050281145.1. Lineage (NCBI taxonomy): Bacteria > Pseudomonadati > Pseudomonadota > Betaproteobacteria > Burkholderiales > Burkholderiaceae > Paraburkholderia > Paraburkholderia sp. NPDC080076. Next base: position 1,584,114 of record NZ_JBNNWQ010000001.1, read on the forward strand.
GACGATGGTCAGCACGCACATGCAGCGGCTCGAGGCCGAAGTGGGCGCAAGCCTGCTGGTGCGCACGACACGGCGGCTCGGTTTGACCGAAGCGGGCCGCGCATTCTACGACGCGAGTGTGAAGATCCTGCGCGCCACGGAAGACGCGCTGTCGGCGATCGGCGGCGAAACGGCGTCCGTGCGCGGCATGTTGCGCGTGAGCTCGCCGATCGATTACGGTTCGCTTGCCGTCGCGCCGGTGCTCGTCGAACTGCGCCGCACGCATCCGCAACTCAATGTCGAGTTGCTGTGCACCGACCGATATGTGGATCTCATCGCGGACGGCATCGACGTCGCGATTCGCCTCGGCCGGCTGGCCGATTCCAATTACCGCGCGGTGAAACTCGGCAGCTTCGTCAAGTGGGTCGTGGCGAGTCCGGATTTCGTCGAAATATGGGGGCAGCCGCAGACGCCCGCCGAATTGTCGGCGATGCCCTTCTGCGCGTTGACGGTCTTGCCGCGTCCGCTGACGCTCGACCTGCAGCGCAACGGTGGCAAAAGTGATGGCGACGTGGAAACCGTGCGCTGTGAAAACGCGTTGCTAGTGAACACCGCCGACGCCTGCCGTGCGGCGACACTTGCCGGCGGCGGCTTCGGCCTGTTGACGGACTTCTCGATCGGCGGCGACATCGCCGCCGGGCGGTTGATTCGCCTACTGCCGGAATGGGCGACCGAGCCCGCGAGTATTCAGGCTATCTTTCCGCCCACCAGCCATCCTCCGCCAAAAGTGCGGGCGCTGATCGACACGTTCAAGAAGCAGCTCGAGCGCGCATCGTGACGGCGTGGATGGTGTCCCGTGACCCGGGACACCGCAAAACCTGAAAACTTCGCCGCACGTCAAAACGAATGCCGCATGCCGATCCGCACGTCGGTCTGTGTGTTCGATGTGGACGGCGTAAAGCTATAACCGATTACCGCGTTCACGCCATCCGATGCGCGCAGATAGTCGCCGGAGATATAGACGTCCGTTCGCTTGGACAACAGGTAATGGAGCCCAAGCGAGCCCTGGTTCCAGTGATTGCCTTCGAACCGCGTGTGCTGATAGCCGCCGTACAGCATCAACGCAGGCGTGAAGGTGTACGAGGCGCCCGCCTCATAGACCTGCATATGCGAGGTTTCGCCGAGACCCTTGATGGTCGTGTAGGTGAAGTCGCCGCTCAGCATGACGTTGCCGATCGTATAGGCGGCGCCGACCGCGAACGCCCCTTGTTTGTCGACCGGGAACGGCGACGAGCTATACAGGTCCGTCACTGCGCCGGTCGCCGGATCGACGGATACGGTCGGCTTGCCGAGGAACGTGCGCGTGCCGATCATCGCGTATGGGTCGAATGCATAGATGCCGTTCGGGTTGTTCAACTGGGTATAGGCCGCGCCCATGTTGAAGGCGCTATGCTCGTAACGCGCACCCACGCTCCACGCGCTCTTGTTGTGGAAGTCGCCCGCCGTATTGCCGAACGAATACATGCCGCCGAACGAGAAGCCCGCATAGTCGTTGGAGAGAAACTTGACCGAATTCGGCAGCCGGTCGCCGTTCATCCGGTCGAAGTCGCCTTGATGGATCGCGTAGCCGCTCGCCCATGCCGAGATGTTATAGAGGTAGACAAACTCTTCGGTCATGTCGAGTTGATTACCCAGCGAAAGCGTTCCCCAGTTGTTCTTCAAGCCGACATAAGCCTGGCGTCCGAACTCGGCGCCGCCGAATGCTAATTGCCCGTTGCCCAAGTGAAACCCCGATTCGAGCACGAACACGGCCTGCAAGCCGCCGCCGAGATCCTCGACGCCCTTGAAGCCGATCCGGTTGCCGTACGAAATACCGTCATCGAATTTGAACTGGTGAGCCCCGCCGGCATTGTTCACGTAGGTGATGCCGGCATCCAGAATGCCGTACAGGGTGACGCTGCTTTGCGCATGGGCAGCCGTCGGCGCGCATACAGCGCTTGCCGCGATCGCGAGTCCCGAAAGGCTGACGGCATTTCTCTTCTTCATCTAATTCTCCCCTGCTCTTTGCCTGCTTATTTCGTTGGATAAAGCGATCCCTGCTGCGTGCTGTTGACCAGCGCGCGGCACTTCTCGCATGACGGGCAGTTCGAAACCGGCTGAGACCGAGTGAAACGGATTGGAGCTATCTACGATGCATGCAGTGACCAATCATGTCCGCATCGCCGGATCAAGAATACGAGTCCAGATTGACGAGGATTCGACCGGATGCGACATAAATCTGTCGCACGGCGACCTCATCGTTAGGAATGCGGCTGTTATTTCACGCCGAGTGCGGTTTGCACGGCTTGCAGGCCATTGGCGCCGCTGGCTGTGTTCACGCCGTCGAGCCACGACTTCAACAATTCGGGGTGACGCTTGAGCGCTTCTGTCGCCGCTGCATCCACGCCAGTCTTCTTTTCCAGTACTTCGGTGATCACGCCGTTTTCCAGATCCACGCTGAAGGTGAGTTGCCTGAACAGGCGGCCGATATTCGGGCACTGCGCCGCATAGCCACTGCGCGCAACCGTATTGACCGTGGCGCCGCCGTAATTAGGCCCGAAGTACTTGTCTCCCCCATCGAGGTACGTGAGCTTGAACTTCGTGTTCATCAAATGCGGCTCCCACGCGAGAAAGACAATCCACTTCTTCTCGCGCACCGCGCGCTCCACTTGCGTAAGCATGCCGGTTTCACTCGATTCGACGAGCTTCCAGCTGCCGAGTCCGAACGCCTTGTCGTCGACCATCTTCTTGATGTTCTGATTGGCCGGCGCGCCAGGCTCGATGCCATAAATCTTGCTTTCGAACTTGTCGGCATTCTTCGCCAGATCAGCGAACGAATGGATGCCGGCAGCGGCCACATAGTCAGGTACGGCGAGCGTGAACTTGGCGTTGCTGAGATTCGGATGCACGACCTCGATCGACTTTTCTTCCTCGAACGGTTTGACGACCGGCGCTTGCGCCGGCATCCAGTTGCCGAGGAATACATCGATCTGCCCTTTCTTCAGGCCTTGATACGTGATCGGCACCGACAGGTTCGCGACGTTCTGTTTGTAGCCGAGCGCCTTCAACAGCACGCCGGTCATCGCATTGGTCGCGTCGATGTCGGTCCATCCCGGCCCCGCCATGTTGACCTGCGCGCACGACTGTGGCTCGGCGGCCGACGCGAAAGTGGCTGCCGCGCACAGCAGCGCAACGCCGGTTACCGTCTGTTTGAAGAGCTTTTTCATTATGTCGGCTTCCTGTTCGTGGGGTGGATGGGGTCGTTAGCAGCGTGAGGATCAACGGGCGACGGCGGGAAAGCGCGCCATTGCTTCGAGCGTATCGAGATCGATGTGATTGCGCATATAGCGCTGGCTCGCATCGACGAGCGGCTGCCAGTCCCATGACGCGACCGTGCCTTGCGTCGTGGAAGCAAAATGAAAATGGCGGCGCCGCTGGCTTTGCAGCACTTCGTCGTGCAACGCGGCGAGGTCCCAGCGTTGCGCGATTTCCTCACGAAATGCCGCGACCTGTGATGCATATTCACTGCGCGCGGCAAGGTTCTCGCGTTCGAGCGGATCAGCCGCCACGTCGTAGAGTTGATCGGGATCGGCCGGCGTATGAATGAACTTGAAGCGCCCACGCCGCAACATCACAATCGGCGCAATCGCGCCCTCAGCCAGATATTCGCCGATGGCTTCGTCATGGCCGCCTCGAGTCCCCAGCAGATGCGGCACGAGGCTTTGTCCATCGGGCGAATCGGGCCACGCAGCCGGTTGTTCGCCGCGCGCCAGTTCGACCAGCGTCGGCACCAGATCGAGATGCGAGACGGATGCCTGCACGCGATGCGCGTCGAATTGCTGCGGTGCGTGCACGATCAGCGGAACGCGACAACCGCCTTCGAAGAAAGTCATCTTGTACCAAAGGCCGCGCTCGCCGAGCATCTCGCCATGATCGGACGTCACGACGATCACGGTGTCTTTCGCGAGCCCGGCTTGGTCGAGCGCTTCGAGGATCGCGCCGAACTGGTCGTCGACGTAGGAGATCGCGCCGTAGTAGGCGCGGCGCGCATTGCGGATTTGTTGATCGGTGGGCGGCGTGCGATCGGTTTCGCAGACATGGCGCAAGCGCTTCGAGTGCGGGTCGGCGTCTTCGAACGAATCGCGAAACGCGGGCATGTCGATATCTTCGTCGCGATACATGTCCCAGTACTTTTGCGGAATCGCGTACGGGTCGTGCGGGTGCGTCAGCGAGGCGACCATGCAGAATGGCCGCGCGTCTTTGCCCGCATGACGTTCGCGCGCGATGTCGAAGAGTTTCTGACGGGTGGTGAACGTGACCTCGTCGTCGAAGTCGAGTTGATTAGTGCGCACGCATGGGCCCGCGTCGATCACGGAACTCATGTTGTGATACCACGTGGGACGCGCTTCGAAGTTGTCCCAGTCGGGGGTCCAGCCGAAGTCGGCGGGATAGATGTCGGTGGTGAGCCGTTCCTCGAACCCGTGCAACTGATCGGCGCCGCAGAAATGCATCTTGCCGGAGAGAATCGTGCGATATCCTTCGGCCCGAAGATAATGCGCGAAAGTCAGCGTCTGCGACGGAAATTCCGCTGCATTGTCATAGGCGCCGATTGCGGAAGGCAGCTTGCCCGACAAAAAGGAGAACCGCGAAGGCGCACACAGTGGACTCGCGCAATAGGCCGATTCGAACACCACGCCCTGTTTCGCGAGGCGATCGAGATTGGGCGTTTTCGTCAGACGGTGTCCGTAAGCGGCGAGCGCGAACGGCGTCATTTGGTCGGCCATCAGAATGAGAATATTCTTCCTGGTGTCAAGCATTGGTGCGTGCCTCGAATAGAATCGCAAGTGTTGGTGCAAATGTCGTGATGGATGCAACCACGAGCGGCTGCCAGCGTGCCGAGCCCGCCATGTGCACCACTATTGCCGTCCAATTCGCCGCTGTGAAGACGGCAATTCGTTATGTGCCTATAAGAGGGTGTTATGTCGAGACAGGATCGCTTGCCGCCGATGCAGGCGTTGACGGTGTTCGAATCCGCCGCGCGTCTGGCCAGCTTCACGGCGGCCGCGCGCGAGCTGGGTTCGACGCAGCCCGCGGTGAGTCAACGCGTCGTCCAACTCGAGGAAGCGCTGGGCGCGCCGCTCTTCGAGCGCGGCCATCGCGGCGTCACGCTCACGGAAGACGGCGAGCGGCTCTTCGAAGCGGTGCGCCACGCGCTGGACACGATTCGCCTCGCCACCAGCGAAATCCGCGCGCGGCGCACTCCGCAAACGCTCACGCTCTCCACCGACTTCGGCTTTGCCACCTATTGGCTGATGCCGCGTCTATCGCAGTTCAAGGCGCTGATGCCGGACGTCGACGTGAAGATCATCACCTCGCAGAACGTGTTCGATCCTTCGCACGATAAGGCGGATATCGCCATTGCGTTCGGCGACGAACACGCGGACTGGACCGCACGCGGCGTGGTCAAGCTGTTTCCCGAGCGCGTCACACCGGTGTGCAGCCCCGCCTTTCTCGCGGCGCATCCGTCGTTGCGCACGCCGTCCGATCTGCTGAACCTGCCGCTGCTGCATCTCGAGCCGACCCAGCCGGCGCGCTGGCTGTCGTGGGCCGACTGGTTCGCCGCGCACGAACTGGATGCGCCCGCCGCGCATCGCGGCATCACGTTCAACAGTTTTGCGCTCGTGGCCCATGCGGCGATCATGGGTCAGGGCGTCGCGCTGGGCTGGGCGCCATTGATCGACGAACTGCTTGCCACCGGCCAACTGGTCGAACTGTTCGACCCGCCGGTCGTCACCGAGCGCGGCTACCTGCTCGTCACGCAGCGCGCGGCGACACCTGTGGTCGGCGCCTTTCGCCATTGGCTGCTCGGCGAATGCGGGCTCGACGCCGAATGAACGCCTGCGCGCCAGCCTGACGCTCCCGTTCCAGCGCGACGGCGGTTAGCTTCTATCCGCGCGCCCGCCTGATTTGCTCTACTGCGAAGATGCATGCCGCGCCCCGCGGCATCGTCCTATCGTCCAAGTGGAGTGCGCATGTCCGCCGATTCCCGTCCCGATCAGCTGGTTCTCACCGTCGCCTGTCCGAGCGCGGCGGGCCAGGTTGCCGCCGTCGTCGGCTTTCTCGATCGGCATCATTGCTATATCGACGAACTGACCGTTTTCGACGACGACCTCAGCGAGCGCTTCTTCGTGCGCTGTGTGTTTCATGGCGTCGACAGCAGCGAGACGCTGCACGTTACGGCGCTCAAGCGCGAATTCGAACCGATTGCCGAGCGTTTCCGCATGACGTGGGCAATGCACGATGTCGGCACTCGGCCGAAGGTGCTGATCATGGTGTCGAAGCTCGAGCACTGTCTCGCCGACCTGCTGTTCCGCTGGCGCATGGGTGAGCTGAAAATGGACATCGTCGGCATCGGCTCGAATCATCGCGATCTCGAACCGCTGGCGCAGCAGCACGGCCTGCCCTTCCACCATCTGCCCATCACCGCGGACACAAAGCCGCAACAGGAAGCGCGCCTGCTCGATCTGTTCGAGACGTCGGGTGCCGAGCTGATGATTCTCGCGCGCTATATGCAGATTCTGTCCGGCGAGACGAGCCGTGCGCTCGCGGCGTGCGCGATCAATATCCACCATTCGTTTCTGCCCGGCTTCAAGGGCGCCAAGCCGTATCATCAGGCGCACACACGCGGCGTCAAACTGATCGGCGCCACCGCGCACTTCGTCACCGACGATCTCGACGAAGGTCCGATCATCGAACAGGTGGTGGAGCGCGTCGATCATTCGTATAGCCCGGAGCGCTTGCTCGCTACGGGGCGCGACGTCGAATGCATTACGCTCGCGCGGGCGGTCAAGGCGTTTATCGAGCGAAGGGTGTTTATCAACGGGGATCGGACCGTCGTACTGCAATAAACGAAAACGCCGCTAAAAAGCGGCGTTTCCTTTAGACGTTGCCGCTTCATCAAAGCGGCAACGCGTTCACACGAACAGCACAATCACTTCACCCAGCTATCCACCCGATCGCTATGCGCGCTGATCCACGCATCGGCGGCGGCGGTCGGCTTTTCGCCGTTCTGCGTCGCCAGCATCACGCTGTCAATTTCGCCGGGTTTCCATTGAAACTTCTTGAGGAACGCGACCACCGGCGGCGCCTTCTTCTCGAGTTCAGGATTCACGACGCTATCCACGTGCTCCGCTTCGCCGAAAACCTTCTTCGGATCGTCGAGGAATTTGAGCTTGTACTTCGCGAACATCCAGTGCGGCTTCCAGCCCGTCACGATAATCGGCTTGCTCGCCGCTTCCGAACGCGCCAGTTCAGCGGTCATCGCGCTGCCCGAGCTCGGCATCAGCGTGTAGTCGAGACCGTAGGCCTTGATCGCCTCACTGGTCTTTTGCATCACGCCCGCGCCGGCGTCGATACCGACGATGCGCGAACCGAACTCCGACTTCTTCGCTTGCAGATCGCCCAGGCTCTTCACGTCGACGTTATCCGGCACGATCAGCCCAATCTTCGCGTCGTTGAAGTTCGGACCAAGGTCGACCACCTTGTCCTTGAAGTTGTTCCAGTACGCGCCGTGCGTGACCGGCAGCCACGCCGACAGCGTCGCGTCGAGGTCGCCGCGCGCCACGCCCTGCCACATCACACCGGCCGCGACCGGCACGAGTGTGACCTGATAGCCGAGGCGCTTTTCGATCACACGGGCAGCCACGTTCGAGGTCGCGACGCTATCGTCCCAGCCTTCCACGTAACCGATCTTGATGGTCGGCTTGCTATCGGCCGACACGCTCACGCTGCTTGCCGCCAGCGCCGCGCTCAAGGCGCTCAACACGAATATCTTTCTGATCAGTCTCATCGCCGCTCTCCCGTTTGCCGTCAAAACAACCCAATGAGCATTTAGAATCGCCAGCCAGAATTGCCGGGTAGCGTTGTTTTCCGACATCCAGTTGTCCCCACGCGACTTCGTGGCCACTGGACACACCATCCTTCTCGTCTTACTTATCCACGACGAGATCGCTCAACGGCTTGCTGCAGCACAGCAGCACCATGCCCTGATCGATCTCACGCTGACGAATGCCGCCGGCGTGTTTCATCGCGACTTCACCCGATACCAGTTTCACCTTGCAAGTGCCGCACATCCCCTGCGTACATGACGCGGGGAGCCGCACGCCCGCTTTCTTCGCCGCGTCGAGCACGTGTTGGGCGCTGCCGCATTCGATCTCGCGGTTGCTCCTGGCGAAACTCACCTTGAAGCGCGTTTCCGTTTCGACGGAAACGGGCGCCGGTGCGGACGTGGGCGTGAACCCGGACGCCTCTTCGCGCGCCTCGATAAAGCTGTCGGCAGTCACCGGCGCGAGCGCGCCTTGCAATGCGTCCGCGACATGCACGGTGGTCAATTGCGCGGCCACTTCGCTGACCGTCTCGAAGGAAAAACTTTCCTCGTGATAGTGGCTGCGATCGAACCCGCCCTCGTCCAGCAGATTGCGCACGGCTTGCATGTACGGCGCGGGGCCGCAGGTGAAAATCTCCCGCTCCAGATAGTCCGGCGCGATGAGCTTGAGCAGTGGCAAGGTCAGAAAACCGGTGACACCTGGCCAATTCGTGCGCGCACCGAGCCGTTCGCACACAAACGCGGTGCGGAAATGGGCCTGATTCGACGCGATCAGATCGAGCTCGCGCGCGAAGATGATGTCGTCCGGCGTACGGGCGCTGTGCACGAACACGATGTCGCTGTCTTCGCCGAGTTCATGATGCGCGCGGCTCATCGACATCAGCGGCGTGATGCCCGAGCCGGCCGATAGAAACAGAAACTTGCGCGCCGGATGCCGTGCGCAGGTGAATTCGCCCGACGGCCCGAGCACACGAACTTCGGCGCCCGCGTGCAGATTGTCGTGCAGCCAATTGGAGACCTTGCCGCCCGGTACACGCTTCACCGTGATCGAGATCGTGTGAGGGCGCGTGGGCGGCGAAGAAATCGTATAGCAACGGTTGATCGATTCGCCGTCGATCTCCAACTCCAGCGTAATGAACTGCCCCGGCTCGAACACGAACGCCCGCCCGGACGGCGCGCGAAAGAAAAAGCTCTTCACGTCGTGCGTTTCCTGACGAACCTGGCAGCACACCAGTGTATCGTCGGTATCGCTATTCCAGCGTGGCGGCAACGTCTCCCAGAACCGCGGCTGCGTGACGCGGCTCGCAGCGTGGACCGGAGCCGGCTCGGGGCTGAGCTGAAACGTCGCCTGATCGCGCATCATTGTTTTCTCCGACTCCTGGTTGCGGTGTCGCGCTCAGCGCATGAAGGACACGACTTTTTCGCCGTGCGAAGCCGGCGCGGTATCGCCTGCCTCATGGGTTTGGGGTGCATTGCTGTAATCCGCCATGCGCGCGATGTACCACTCGCAGAACTTTTCGACGAGCCCTTCCGTGAACGGCGAATACGGACCCGGCTCGTACGCGCTGCTCGTCGCGCCGCGTTGCGAGTATTCGACAAGGGCGCGGTCCTGATCGTTGGTCGCGCGCCACACGGCGGTGAGGTTGTTCACGTCGTAATCGATGCCTTCGCGCGCGTCCTTGTGCACGAGCCACTTGGTGCGCACCAGCGTCTTGCCCGCCGAGAGCGGAATCACCGAAAAGCTCACGATGTGATCGCTCATGAAGTGATGCCACGAATTCGGCTGCGTCCAGAACGACAGGCCGCCGAGATCGGCCTGCTCGAAGCCGCCCAGCAGTTTTTTCGACGCCACTTTCGCGTCGAGCGTCTGCGATTCACCATCGCGATCGAGCGGCAGGCGTTGCGTGCGGAAACCCGTGACCAGATCGGCCAGCCGTTCGATTTCCGCCGAGGGCAGCTTCATCGCTTCCCATTGCGCGGTACGGCGAGCCACCGTCTCTTCGAAGGCGGCCATGCCTTCTTCGTTGGCCGGCGAGCGCTGATAGCCGAAACCGTATTCGTAGAGCGAAATGGTCAGCTCGGGATGGTTTGCGACGCAGTGATAGCACTCGCGATTGTTCTCCATCGTGAGCTTCCAGTTGCCGTCTTCGATAATGTCGATCGAGGCCGCGATCTTGCAGCCGGCCAGATCGTGCGGCAGCAGGTACGGTTCCATTGCGGCACGCATCACGCCGAAGTCGGTCGGCGGATTGTCAGCCAGGCAAATGAAAATCAGGCCCGCCAGATTCTCGACGTGCACGGCCTTCAGGCTATGTTTGCAGCGGTCGAACTGATCGCCCATGTGCTCGGCGAACATCAGATCGCCGTTCAGGTTGTACGTCCAGCTGTGATACGGGCAGACGATATTGCCGAGCGAGCCTTTGTCGGTATTGCACAGGCGCGCGCCGCGATGGCGGCAGACGTTGTGAAACGCCCTCACCTGCATGTCGTCGTCGCGCACGATCAGAATCGAATCGTTGCCGATTTCCACCGTGATGTAATCGCCCGGCTCCGGCACGTCCGGTTCCACCGCGACCTGAATCCAGTGCTGACGGAAGATCGCGTCCATGTCGAGCGCGAAAATATCCTCGCTCGTATAGAACGGCGCTTCCAGCGTGTAATTCTTCTTGCGGCGTTCGATCATTGCGCGAACGTCTGCCGAAACTTTCATTGTGTGCTCCGTTGCATGTCACGTCTGGCGCCGCGCCAGGCCCTCCTGGTCGCATGCTGGCCCGAACCGGAAATCAGTAATCCACGAGTTGATGCTCGCGCAAATACGCCAGAATCACTTGTGCTTTTTCGACAGAACTTCCTTCAATTACGACGCTGCCGCCGCGGCTTTCAGTCGTCGTCGCCGAGAGCATGCGGGCGTGGCCGGAGCGCTTTTCGGCAGCGGCGAGGCGCACCGGTTTCGCGCCCGCCGGGCGCACGGTCCAGGCGAGGTCGTCGGGGTTGGCGGCGGCCTGCGTGGCGACCGGGCGAATCGAGCCTTCGCGCAAGCGCGCATACGCGTAGGTCGGTGCGGCGTTGGCCAGCGGATGCACGGCAATCAGCGCGGGCAGCCGCACTTCCACGCGACGGCGCAAACCCTTCGGCATGAACTGGCGGACTTCCGCGCAGCCGTCGCGCAGCGCGATGTCGACGGCGGCGCCGACCAGCGGCATCTCCAGCGCATTGGCGACGCGATACGGCAGCATGCCGCTGTCGAATGCGCCTTCGGCACGCGTGCCTGTCAGAACGAGGTCGTAGCCACGCAGACGCGCAGCCAGCGGCGCGGTTGCGTCGGCTTGCAATTCGGGCGTGGCGGCGATCTCGAGCACTTCGACCGAACGTGCGCCGAGCGCCAGATATTCTTTCAATGCGGGATTGGACGGATCGCCCGCGTGTAGCACGTCGAGCGTCGCGTTGTGCGTTCTGGCGAGCGAGAGCGCCAGGGTTAGCGCGGCGGCGTCGTTGCGGCTGTAGCGCGCAGTGCCGCTCACCGGATGACGGCCCACGGAAACGAGGATGGCGATCTTCATGCGAGCGCTCCTTCGGCGACGGCCTTTGAATTGAGCAGCGCCGCACCGGTTCCGCGCGCCGTGCGCGCCGCGGACGCCGCTTCGTTGAGCGCCGCGATGGTTTCCTGCGCGTCCGCGATCAGCGTGAGATTCGCGCGCTTGGCGATCGGCGCGCTGGCGTCCAGATTCACCGCGATCACATGCCGGCAATCCTTGATGCCTTGCAGATGCTGCACCGCGCCGGAAATGCCGAACGCGATATACACACTCGCTTCGACGGTCTTGCCGGTCGCGCCGATCTGCTTGTCGCGGGTGAACTTGCCGTCGTCCACGGCGACGCGGCTCGCGCCGATCGCCGCGCCCAGCGTAGCCGCGAGACGCTCGAACGCCGGCACGTCGCTCACGCCGTTGCCGGCTGACACGATGAAATCCGCCTCTTCGAGCGCGAGTTGCGCGGCGTCGATTTCCTCGATGCCGAGATCGCGCACCACGCCTTGCTGCGAGGCGGGCTCTCCGTCGAAGCGCCACATGACCCGTTCACCCGCACCGACGAACGGCAATTTCGGATCGACCGCGTTGGGCGCTAGCAGCACCACCTCGGGCAGCTTGCGCGCGGCGAACGCTGTATTCGCCTGAACATAGGCCGCCACATGCGCGGCATCGATCTCGACGACATGCGTCGCGACGCTTGCATTCGCGGCAGCGGCATACCGCCGGCCGAGATCGCCGTCGCCGGTCGCGTTGTCGGGCAGGAAAATATGGACTGGCGCATACGCCGCGACGCACGCAGCCAGCGCGTTCAGTTCGTCTAGCGGCGCAAAGCTGCGGCGATCGAACATCGCCAATTCGATCAACTTGTCGGCGCCGAGCGCGGCGGCGTCGCCGCTGAACTCGCCGAATACCAGCAGCACGACTTCGGTTGCCGAATCGGCGATCAAAGCAGCGCCAGCCAGAGTTTGACGTGCGTGATCGTCCAATGCGCCACGGTCGGCATGCGCGGCCACGAGTATCACGCGCTGCGGCACAGTTGTGCTCCGGCGCGGTTTGGCCTGTTCACGATGCGAGGCGCCGCCGTGCGTGGCAAATTCCAGTGAACCAGTTACGCCCGTCACGCCGAGCGTGATGCGTTTGAGTCCGTCTGCCGTGATCGTGAACGGACGGCGCGGATCGATTCGTTTGAGAGTGTTCATCGCGTTACTCCAGCGCCGCTGCAACCAGTTCGGCGACGTCCAGCACTTCCGGACGCGGCCCGACCACGCCTTCGAGCATCGCCGTGCAATTCGGACAGCCCACCGCGACGATCTCCGCGCCGACGGTTTTCGCGTCGTCAATACGGATATCCGGAATACGCCGCTTGCCCGGAATGTCGGTTAGAGGCGCACCACCGCCACCGCCGCAGCAGCGTCCGCGCATACCGTTGCGCTCCATCTCCACGACCTTGATGCCGATGGTCTTCAGCAAACGGCGCGGCGCTTCCGTTTCACCGTTATAGCGGCCCAGATAGCACGGGTCGTGATACGTGATCTTGCGATCCGCGAAGGCGGCCACCGCGCGCGGCGTCAGCTTGCCGCTCGCGACCAGTTGCTCGATCAGCGCCGTGTGATGCTGCACTTCATAGAAGCCGCCGAGCGCGCGATACTCGTTGCGCAGGCTATGCAGCACGTGCGGATCGGCGGTGACGATCTTGCGGAACGAGTACTGCGAAAGCGTGCCGATCAGCTTCTGCGCAAGTTGCTGGAAAGTCGCTTCGTCACCGAGGCGGCGGGCCGTGTCGCCGGTATCCGTTTCCACGCCGCCCAATACCGCATAGTCGATGCCCGCGCGATTCAGCACCTTAACAAGCGCGCGCAGCGTGCGCTGATAGCGCATGTCGAACGCGCCTTCGCCCGCGATCAGCAGCACATCCACCGGACGCCCCGGCTGCGCGACCTGCACCTGCAGATCAACGGCCCAGTCGTAACGCGCGCCGATGTCGTAGCCGTTCGAGCTGCCCGTCTCGCGCAGATTCGCGAGCGTGATCGGGCCTTTGCCCGGCACGCTGCCTTCCACCAGCGTCTGATTGCGGCGCATATCCACGATCGCGTCCACGTGCTCGATCAGCATCGGGCACTCCTGCACGCATGCGCGGCAGGTCGTGCAGGACCACAGCGTGTCCGCTTCGATCAGACTGGAAATCAGCGGCTTGCCCGGCGCGCCAGCATGCTTGCCGACTGGAAAGCCTGGCGTGGGACTACCCGCGTATTCCGCATCCGTGCCGCCCACCATGCCGGTGACGAGATCCTGAATCAGCTTCTTCGGATTGAGCGGCTGACCGGCGGCGAACGCGGGACACGCCGCTTCGCACTTGCCGCACTGCACGCACGCATCGAAACTGAGCAACTGGTTCCAGCGGAACTCGACCGGCTTGCCTACACCGTATTCTTTCGCGTCGAGCAGCGGCGCTTTCAATGCGGTAGGCGGCACCACGTCGGTGTCATTGCGCTCGGCGAAACGCTCCTGGCGCGGATGAAACGCGAGGTGCAGCAAACCGGCGAGCGCATGCTTCATCGGACCGCCGCGCGCCGCGCCGAACGTCATCGCAAACGCGCCCGCCGCGATCAGCAGCGCGACGATGATCGCCAGCGCGCCGGACATCGCCCCGGCAGGCAGCGCGATAAAGAGCACGAGGCCGAGCGCGAACGATCCAAGCAACAGCGGCAAATGATCCCAAGGTCCGCGCGAGAGCCGGGCCGGCACCGCTTTCGCGCCGTGACGGCGGCGCCAGACGAACACAGCGCCGACCAGCATCACGAGCGCGGCGAGAAAGATCAGCTTGTCGAGCCACGGCGAGTAAATCGCCAGACCGTAGTTGACGAACACCAGCGCCATCGCGAGAATCGCGCCGCCCGCGGTCGCCACGTGCGTTTTGGCAATGTACGGATCGCGCGCCACCACATGATGCAGATCGACGAAATAGCGCTTGGGAATCGTCAGCAGATTGGCCCAGCCGTATGCGCCCGCCGCCGTGGCGCGGCCTTCGCGCCAATACGCGGCGCGTTTGACGAGCGCGAACGCCAGGCCAGCCACCGACAACCACAGCAGGACGGTGATGACAAACACGGGGCTCATCGTCAGAAATCCTTGCAAAGGCGCAGCGCGTCGTAGATCGCGCCGTGAATGTTGTGCATGGAAATGCAGTCGCCGACACGGAACAGCAGGAAGCGGCCATTGCCGAGTTCTTCGCCCAAAGACGGTTGCGGCTCGGAGGCGAACAGCTTGTGCACGTCCACCTGACCGCGATTCACCGACTCCGGCTTGAGCTTCCAGTACAACTCGTCGTTCGGCGTGCTGCCGTTTTCGATCACCACCTGATCGACCGCGCGCTCTTCCTGCTCCTCGGTGTACTCGTTGCGGATCACGGCGATCTTCTTGCCGTCTTCCTCGTAGACCTTGTCGAGCCAGTAGTTCGGCGTGTGGATCACGCCTTGCGCGTAGAGCCGCCGGTAGAAAATCGGGAACGTGGTCCCGCCTACGTCGTCGGCGACCTTCACGTCCGGCGTCACGATCTCGACGTTCGAGCCGCGGCTCGACATGAAATCGGCCACGCCCGCGCCGGCATGCGTGCTGACGCCGTCGTACACCAGCACGTTCTTGCCCGGTTCGACCTTGCCCGAGAGCACATCCCACGAACTCACGGCGAGGCCTTCGTCGACGCCCCACGCCGCCACTTGCGACGTGAACGACGAACCGCCCGTGGCGAGCACGACGATGTCCGGCTTCTCGGCCATGATGGTTTGCTCGTCGGCGGCGACACCGAGGCGCCGGTCCACGCCGAGGCGCTTCGTCTCCATGTCGAACCAGCGCACGATGCCCGCCATCTGTTCGCGTTGCGGCGCTTTCGCGGCCAGCATGATCTGACCGCCGACGTAGTCGTTCTTCTCGAACAACACCACGTCATGACCGCGCGACTTCGCTACACGCGCCGCTTCGAGTCCCGCCGGACCCGCGCCGACCACGACCACCTTGCGCTTCGGCCCGCGCGTCCTGGCGATCACGTGCGGCATTGTTTCTTCGCGCGAGGTCGCGGCGTTCTGTACACAGAGCACGTCGAGCCCGTTGTACTGGCGGTCGATGCAATAATTCGCGCCGACGCACTGCTTGATTTCGTCCTCGCGGCCGTCGCGGATCTTGATGACCATATGCGGATCGGCAATCTGCGCGCGCGTCATGCCGACCAGATCGACCATGCCGCTGGCCAGCAGCCGCTCGGCCTGGCCCGCGTCGCGAATGCTTTGCGCGTGCATGACGGGCAGCTTCACCACCGACTTGATGCCCGCCGCGAGATGCACGAAAGGCTCGGGCGGCAGCGCCATGGGCGGCATGCAGTTGGCCAGCGTGTTATGTGTGTCCGCACCCGAGCCGATCACGCCGAGGTAATCGATCAGGCCGGTTTCGCTCATCGCCTGGGCGATTTCCTTCAGTTGTTCGTGGTCGAGCCCATCTTCGTGGAACTCGTCGCCGCACATCCGCAAGCCGATGCAGAAATCCGCGCCCACTGCTTCACGCACGGCTTTCAACACTTCGGTGCCGAAACGCAGACGGTTTTCGAGCGAACCGCCCCATTCATCGGTACGGAAGTTGGTGCGCGGGCTCCAGAACTGATCGATCAGATGCTGGTGCGCCGCCGAGATTTCCACGCCGTCCATGCCCGCATCTTTCACGCGCTTCGCAGCCGCTGCGAAATCGCTGATGATGCGGCGGATTTCCTCGACCTCGATGATCTTCGCATTGCCGCGATGCACCGGCTCACGTACGCCCGACGGCGACATCAGATGCGGCCAATGCTCGCCATGAAACGCCGAGCGGCGTCCCATGTGCGTGGCCTGAATCATGATTTTCGCGCCATGCGTGTGCATCGCTTCGGCGAGCCGCGCGAGCGGATCGATGATCTTGTCGGTCGAGAGGTTCACCGATTTCCACCAGCCTTGCGGGCTGTCGATCGACACCGGGCTCGAGCCGCCGCACACCGCGAGGCCGACGCCGCCCTTGGCCTTCTCCTCGTAGTAACGGATATAGCGGTCGCCGGGCAGCCCGCCCGGTTCCGCATAGACCTCCGCGTGCGCGGTGCTGACGATGCGGTTGCGCAAGGTCAGCTTGTTCAGCGTGAGAGGCTTGAAAAGGTTCGGGTAACGCATCGCGATCGACCTCGGAATGGAGTACTTTTTGCGCTGTGTCGTGCGCGGTCAGGAAGCGCGCGGCGACACTTCGAACACGCAGTGGTCGTGGTGCTCGGCCGCGCATTGCGCTTCTCTCGAATGGGACGGCGGCCCCTTGCGCGAGGCGTCCGGCGCGGTGTCGTTGACCCAGTCCATCGCGCCCGCGAACCAGCCGGCGAACATATAGCAGAGCTTGCCGACCTTGCCCGGCTGCGCCAGCACGAACGACGAATGATGCAACTCGATGCGCGCATGCGAACTCGACGGATCGGCTTCGGTGATCGTGAAGATGCCCCAGCCGCGTTGCGACAGACGCTTCAGGTAATGCTCGAACACGGCCATGCCGGCAATGCCGTGCTGCTTCGCTTCCTTGTCGCACCAGAAATACGCGGACTTGTAGCCGGCTTTGTAGAGAATCTCGGCATACGTATCGAGGCCGAGTGCTTCTTCCACGGCGGTGTGGTTGTTCGTGAAGAAGTGACGCGGCACATATAGCATCGGCAGCGCGTCGGTGGTCCAGACGCCGGTGTTCGCATCGACGTCGATAGGCAGTTGGGGTTGCATGTGGAGGCTCCGTTTTTTATGTGTACGAGTGAGATTTCATTAGCGATGCGAGGTCACACCTTCCACACTTCCCCAAACACCCGTACCCAGTTTTCACCCATGATCTTCTTGATGCGTGTCTCGCTCCAGCCGGCGCGTTCCATCGCGGCCGTCAGGTTCGGAAACTCGCCAATCGTGCGGATGCCTTCCGGATTCACCACCTTGCCGAAGTTCGTCAACTGGCGATAGCGGCCTTTGTCGTGCGTGATCCAGTCGAAGAACTCGGTGCTATAGCCTTGCGTGAAATCGGTGCCGATGCCGACCTGGTCTTCGCCGATCAGATTCACCACGTATTCGATCGCTTCGATATAGTCCTCGACGGTCGCGTCCGGACCGCGCTTGAGGAACGGCGCGAACATCGTCACGCCGACGAATCCGCCTGCGTCCGCGATCTCTTTCAGTTGCTCGTCGCTCTTGTTGCGCGGATGCTCTTTCAGACCCGACGGGCAGCAATGCGAGTAGCACACCGGCTTGTTCGACGCCGCAATCGCTTCAGAGGAAGTCTTGCCGCCCACATGCGAGAGATCGACCATGATGCCGACGCGGTTCATCTCCTGGATCACTTCGCGGCCATAGCCCGACAGACCGCCGTCGCGTTCATAGCAACCCGTGCCCACCAGGTTCTGCGTGTTGTAGCAAAGCTGCACCACGTTCACGCCGAGGTCCTTGAACGCTTCGATATAGCCGAGGTTGTCCTCGAAAGCATGCGCGTTCTGAAAGCCGAAAATGATGCCCGTCTTGTTCTCTTTCTTCGCGCGGAAGATGTCGTCCGTGGTGCGCACGAGCGTGAGGATCTCGCCGTACTCGCGGATCTGCTGCTTCATCTCGGCGATGTTGTCGACGGTCTTCTGGAAGCTCTCCCACACCGAGACCGTGCAGTTCACCGCGGTCACGCCACCCTTGCGCATGTCCTCGAACACGGAGCGCTCGAACTTCGAAATGTTCAGACCATCGATGATGATGCTGTTGTCGTGCAAAGTGCTCATCGTTTGCTCCAGGCGTGCTTAGTAAATGGGAAAGCGCTCGCACAGCGCGAAAATCTCGCGGCGCACGCGTTGTTCGGTGGCGGCATGCCCTTCGGGGTGCTCACGCAGCGAGTCGAGCACGTCGACGATCAGCCGGCCGATGTCGCGGAATTCGCTCACGCCGAAGCCACGCGTGGTGCCCGCGGGCGTGCCGAGGCGGATGCCGGAGGTGATCGTCGGCTTCTCGGTGTCGAAAGGAATGCCGTTCTTGTTGCAGGTGATGCCCGCGCGCTCCAGCGCCTGCTCGACCTGGTTGCCCTTGAGGCCCTTGGGCCGCAGATCGACCAGCAGCAGATGGTTGTCCGTGCCGCCCGTGACCAGATCGACGCCGCCCGCCTTGAGCACCTCGCCGAGCGCCTGCGCATTGGCGAGCACACTGTCGATGTAGGTCCTGAAGCCCGGTTCCAGCGCCTCGCCGAACGCGACCGCCTTGCCGGCGATCACATGCATCAGCGGGCCGCCCTGCAAGCCGGGGAACACGGCGGAGTTGATCTTCTTCGCGATGTCTTCGTCATTCGTCAGCACAAAGCCGCCGCGCGGGCCGCGCAGTGTCTTGTGGGTGGTCGACGTGACCACGTGCGCATGTTCCACCGGATTCTGGTGACGCCCCGCCGCGATCACCCCGGCGATATGCGCCATATCCACCATCAGCTTGGCGCCGACGCCGTCGGCGATCGCGCGCAGCCGCGCGAAGTCCAGCGCGCGCGGATAAGCCGAAAAGCCGGCGATCAGCAGCGCGGGCTTGTGTTGCTGCGCGAGTTCCTCGATCTGCTCGTAATCGATCAGCATCGTGTCGCGATTCACGCCGTACTGCACCGCGTTGAACCACTTGCCGGACATGGCCGGCTTCGCGCCGTGCGTCAGGTGGCCGCCGGCGTCTAGCGACATGCCGAGCACCGTGTCGCCCGGCTTCACCAGCGCGAGCATCACCGCGCCGTTCGCCTGCGCGCCGGAATGCGGCTGCACGTTGGCGAACTTCGCGTTGAAGAGCTGCTTGATGCGATCGAGCGCCAGCGTTTCGATCACGTCGGCGTATTCGCAACCGCCGTAGTAACGCTTGCCCGGATAGCCTTCCGCATACTTGTTGGTCAGCACCGAGCCCTGCGCTTCGAGCACCGCGCGCGACACGATGTTTTCCGACGCGATCAGTTCGACTTGCGACTGCTGGCGCTCGAGCTCTTTCAGAATGGCGCCGCGCACCGCCGTGTCGCGCGTGGCCAGCGATGCTTCGAAGAAAGGATTCGGGTTCGACATGGAAGGTCCGTGGAGTCGTTGACGGAAGGCCGGAAGCCGCGCCAGGGCCTTGCTTCGCCCCTGCTACTGCCGGTGTGCATTGCGTCTATTCTTGACGCTCGACCCGCACGTCAATTTATGAATTCAGACGCGTTCTTTGCCTTTTCCGCCATACGCGTCCTTTTTTCACAAGTCGACGCCGCCGCGCTTTCGTTAATGGTCGAACGAGCGTGCTGAACGCGGGGTCGTGCTGCACTGCACGCGAACGCCCGTGCGCGCTTCAGGTGCGAGAGCGGACCTCCGCGGCTCCGTTCTGGTGCCACTTGTTTAGCTATCCGAGTCGAATACGGGCCAACCGAGGGTTTAGCCTGATGGCACGGTAGTTGCCCTAGTCCTCAAAATTGAAGGAGTCGCTGCTCCCCACGGCGACGTGACACTACAGATTCGAAGGAATCATTCCTCCCATGTCCACCGATCGCACGGCGTCGTTGTCGCATTTCGCATTCATGCCGGTTCCCAACTTCACCATGATTGCGTTCACCAACGCGATCGAAGTCCTGCGCATGGCGAATTACCTGACGGGCCAAACGCTTTACCGCTGGTCGATCGTGAGCCCCGACGGCGGCCCGGTCACGGCTAGCAACGGTTTGTCGGTCGATACAGGACCGGTTGAATGCGTTGGCCAACCGGACATCGTGTTCGTGGTCGGCGGCATCGACGTGCAGCGCGCGACCACACCCGCCCACCTTTCCGCACTGCGTCGCTTCGCCCGGTTGGGCTGCGTGCTCGGCAGCCTCTGCACCGGCACCTATGCGCTGGCGCGTGCCGGTCTGCTGGCGGGTTATGCGTGCGCGATTCACTGGGAAAACATGTCGGCGCTCAAGGAAGAGTTTCCCGACACACGTTTTCTGAAAGAACTGTTCGTGATCGATCGCGATCGCGTCACCTGCACGGGCGGCGTCGCGCCGCTCGACATGATGCTGAACCTGATCGCGCCGCGCGTCGGCACGGCACGCGTCACGCAGATCGCCGAGCAGTTCATCGTCGAACATGTGCGCGATACCAGCGCGCAACAGAAAATGCCGCTGGTGGCGCGGCTCGGTTCGGCCAACAAGTCGCTCTTCGAAGTGATCTCGCTGATGGAGAACAACATTGAAGAGCCGCTCTCGCGCGAAGAACTCGCGCGGCTCGCGGGCATGTCGCAACGGCAATTGCAGCGTCTGTTCCGCGAACATCTGGGCATGACGCCGACGCATTACTATCTGACGCTGCGTTTGCGGCGCGCGCGCGAGTTGCTGCTGCAAACCGACATGTCGATCATGCACATCACGATGGCGTGTGGCTTCCAGTCGGCTTGCCACTTCTCGAAGAGCTATCGCGATGCATTCGGTACGGCGCCGACGCGCGAACGACGCAAGCAGGCGCCGTCGCTGGCTGCGGTGCCGGTGCTGGCGGCTTGATGACTGCTTGACGGCCTCGCTGGACTCACTGTCCAGCCCAAAAAAACGCGTTGAACGGAAACCCGCTCAACGCGTTTGTTTTTGTGCCTCGACCTTCTCAGTTTCTGTTCGTCCGCCTACCTTCCAGCACGACGGCGCAACACGAGACCGCGTATGCAGTCCCGCCTTCGCATCAGATCTGCCTCAAGCCGCCTTCAACAACCCATGCGGGTCGATCACAAACTTCTTCGGCGCACCACCATCGAACTGGCGATAACCATCAGGCGCCTGATCGAGCGACACCACGGTCACGTTGACGATATCCGCGATCGGCAAACGGTCCCACAGGATCGCCTGCATGAGATTGTGGTTGTACTTCATGATCGGCGTCTGCCCGGTATGGAACGAGTGCGACTTGGCCCAGCCCAGCCCGAAACGGATGCTCAAGCTGCCTTTGCGCGCGGCGGCATCGGCGGCGCCCGGATCGTCCGTGACGTAAAGGCCCGGAATGCCGATCGCGCCCGCGGCCCGCGTGATTTCCATCAGCGAATTGAGCACGGTGGCCGGCGCTTCCTCGTGCGAGCCGCTGCTGCCGTGGCCATGCGCTTCGAAGCCGACGCAGTCCACCGCACAATCCACTTCGGGCTTGCCGAGAATCTGTTCGATCTGTTCGCCGAGCGTGGCGTCCTTGGACAGATCGATGGTCTGGAAGCCCATTTTGCGCGCGTGCGCGAGACGCTCCTCATTCATGTCGCCGACAATCGTGCAAGCCGCGCCCAGCAAGCGCGCCGAAGCGGCCGCCGCCATGCCCACCGGCCCCGCGCCCGCGATATACACGGTGGCGCCTGGTTTGACGCCCGCCATCACCGCGCCGTGATAGCCGGTCGGCAGAATATCGGAGAGACACGTGAGGTCGCGGATTTTCGCCATCGCCTGGGCATGGTCGGGGAATTTCAGCAGATTGAAGTCGGCGTACGGCACCAACACGTATTCGGCCTGGCCGCCGATCCAGCCGCCCATGTCCACGTAGCCATACGCGCCGCCGGCACGCGACGGATTCACGTTCAGGCACACGCCGGTGTGCTGCGCCTTGCAAGTCGGGCAGCGTCCGCAGGCCACGTTGAACGGCACCGAAACGAGATCGCCGACCTTGAGGGTTTCCACGTCACGGCCCACTTCGATCACCTCGCCGGTAATCTCGTGGCCGAGCACGAGGCCGACTTCCGCGGTCGTGCGACCGCGCACCATGTGCTGATCGGAGCCGCAAATATTCGTGCTCACCACCTTGAGGATCACGCCGTGACCGATCGACCGACCACGCGGATCGACCATCTTCGGATAGTCAATCGACTGCACTTCCACCTTGCCCTGCCCTAGATACACAACGCCGCGATTGCTGCTCATTGTCTGTCTCCATGTCTTGTGAGCGGCGCGCCTGTTGGACAAGGCACGCCGTTCAACGAGCGTAGCGCCCGCTGAACAAAGCGCATGTGTCGAACACGACATGGGTTTGGCCGTAACCGACACGACGAGCGGAGCCCGTGTCCATCTTGATGCAACCGGTTTTTTATTGATTGACCGTTCAATATAAAAAAACTACCATGGCCGTTCGAAATCACTCGGGGCGGATCGTTTTCGTCTTCCGCGGTTCGCCCGAAGCCAACGCCAGCAACAGCGCCCGCACCATGCCCAAACTCGGAATGCGCGAAATCCGCCGCGCGCAGTTGATCGACGCCACGCTTCTCACGATCGACCAGACCGGTCTCGCGGGGGCGACGCTGGCTTCGGTCGCGCAGCGCGCGAGCATTTCCACCGGTATCGTCAGCCACTATTTCGGCGACAAGGACGGTTTGCTCGAAGCCACCATGCGTCACGTGCTGCGCGACCTGTGGCAGGCCACGTCGCGCCGGCGCCGGGCGGCGAAAGCGGACCCGCGCTCGAAACTTCGCGCGGTGGTCGCCGCGAATTTCGACGCCGAGCAGACCAGCGGCCCGGTCATGAAAACCTGGCTCGCGTTCTGGTCCGAGAGCATGCACAAGCCGCAGTTGCGGCGGCTGCAATACGTGAACACGCGCCGCCTGAACTCGAACCTGTGCGCGGATTTTTCGAAGGCCATGCCACGTGCGGCGGCGCGCCGCGCGGCAAGCGGCCTCGCGGCGCTGATCGACGGCCTGTGGCTGCGCGGCGCGCTGTCGGGCGAGCCGTTCGACACCAAGGCCGCGCTGCGCGTGGCCAACGACTATATCGATCTGGTCCTCGCCTCGCGCGATTAAGGACACAAGCAGACCGGCGACATATCCAGAAAGGAGCAAGTCATGGCGATATTCGCAACGCAACGTCTCTATATCGGCGGCGGCTATGTCGACGCCACCAGCGGCGAAACCTTCGACACGCTCGACCCCGCCACCGGCGAGACGCTAGCGAGCGTGCAGCAGGCCTCGGCAGCCGATGTCGATCGCGCGGTACGATCCGCGCAGGAAGGCCAACGCGAATGGGCCGCGCTCACCGCCATGCAGCGCTCACGCATTCTGCGCCGCGCGGTGGAACTTCTGCGCGAGCGCAACGACGAACTCGCCGCGCTAGAAACACGCGACACCGGCAAGCCGATTGCCGAAACCCTCGCGGTGGATATCGTCACCGGCGCGGACGTGATCGAGTACTACGCGGGGCTCGCCACTGCAATCGAAGGACAGCAGATTCCGCTGCGGCCCACGTCGTTCGTCTATACGCGGCGCGAGCCGCTCGGCGTTTGCGCGGGCATCGGCGCATGGAACTACCCGATCCAGATCGCGTGCTGGAAGTCCGCGCCCGCGCTCGCGGCCGGCAACGCGATGATCTTCAAGCCAAGCGAGATCACGCCGTTGTCGGCGCTGAAACTCGCCGAGATCTACACCGAAGCCGGCGTGCCCGCAGGCGTGTTCAATGTCGTGCAAGGCGACGGACGCGTCGGTGCGATGCTCGCCGCGCATCCGGACATCGAGAAAATTTCGTTCACCGGCGGCGTGGAAACCGGCAAGAAGGTGATGTCGATGGCAGGCGCTTCGTCGCTGAAAGACGTGACGATGGAACTCGGCGGCAAGTCGCCCCTGCTCGTATTCGCCGACGCCAATCTCGAACGCGCCGCCGACATCGCGATGAGCGCCAACTTCTTCAGCTCCGGCCAGGTCTGCACCAACGGCACACGCGTATTCGTGCAACGCGGCGTGCTCGAACGCTTCGAAGCGCTGGTGCTGGAACGCGTCAAGCGCATTCGCGTGGGCCCGCCTACCGACGCCGCCACCAACTTCGGCCCGCTGGTCAGTGCCGCGCAATTGCACAAGGTGCTGGGCTACATCGAAAGCGGCAAGCAGGAAGGCGCGCGGCTCGCGGCCGGCGGCAAGCGTCTCACCGAAGGCCACTTCGGCAATGGCCAGTACGTCGAACCAACCGTGTTCGCGGACTGCCACGACGACATGCGCATCGTGCGCGAGGAAATCTTCGGCCCCGTGATGAGCATCCTCGCTTTCGACGACGAAGACGAAGCCATCGCGCGCGCGAACCGCACCGCTTATGGCCTTGCCGCGGGCGTCGTGACCGAGAACCTGGCGCGGGCGCATCGTGTGATTCATCGACTGGAAGCGGGCATCTGCTGGATCAATACGTGGGGCGAGTCGCCCGCGGAAATGCCGGTGGGCGGCTACAAGCAGTCGGGCGTGGGCCGCGAAAACGGCATCACCACGCTCGAGCACTACACGCGCATCAAGTCCGTGCAGGTCGAACTCGGCCCGTATCAACCGGTGTTCTAAGGAGAGGCGCGATGGCTGCGAACGAATACGACTACATCATCGTGGGCGCGGGTTCGGCGGGCAATGTGCTCGCCTCGCGCCTGACCGAAGACGCGGACGTGACCGTGCTGCTGCTCGAAGCAGGCGGCCCCGACTACCGCTTCGACTTCCGCACGCAGATGCCGGCCGCGCTCGCCTATCCGTTGCAGGGACGCCGCTACAACTGGGCGTACGAAACGGACCCCGAGCCGCACATGAACAACCGTCGCATGGAATGCGGGCGCGGCAAGGGGCTCGGCGGGTCGTCGCTGATCAACGGCATGTGCTATATCCGCGGCAATGCGCTCGATTACGACGGCTGGGCCGCGCAAGCCGGTCTGGAAAACTGGACCTATCTGGATTGCCTGCCGTATTTCCGCAAGGCCGAAACGCGCGATGTCGGCCCGAACGCGTACCACGGCGGCGATGGTCCGGTGCACGTGACCACCAGCAAACCCGGCAACAACCCGCTCTTTGCCGCGATGGTCGACGCCGGTGTGCAGGCCGGCTTTCCACGCACCGACGATCTGAACGGTTATCAGCAGGAAGGCTTCGGCCCGATGGATCGCACGGTCACGGCGAACGGCCGGCGCGCCAGCACGGCGCGCGGCTATCTGGATCGCGCGAAGACGCGGCCGAATCTCACCATCGTCACGCATGCCGTGACGGATCGCGTGCTGTTCTCCGGCAAGCGCGCGGTCGGCGTCGCGTATCTGCATCATGGCAATGCGGTGACGGCGCAAGCGCGCCGCGAGGTGCTGGTGTGCAGCGGCGCGATCGCCTCGCCGCAATTGCTGCAGCGCTCGGGCGTGGGCCGCTCGACATGGCTGCGCGAACTCGACGTGCCGCTCGTTCACGATCTGCCGGGTGTCGGCGAAAACCTGCAGGACCATCTGGAGATGTATATCCAGTACGAGTGCAAGGAACCCGTTTCGCTCTACCCGGCGTTGCAGTGGTGGAATCAGCCGGCCATCGGACTCGAATGGTTGATGAAGGGTACGGGCATCGGAGCGAGCAATCAGTTCGAAGCCGGCGGCTTCATCCGCACGCGCGACGACGATCTGTGGCCGAACATCCAGTATCACTTCCTGCCGGTCGCGATCAACTACAACGGTTCGAACGCGATCAAAATGCACGGCTTCCAGGCGCACGTCGGTTCGATGCGCTCGCCGAGCCGCGGGCGGGTGAAGCTCACGTCGCGCGATCCGAACGCGCATCCGAGCATCCTGTTCAACTACATGGCCGATCCGCTCGACTGGCGCGAGTTCCGCGACGGTATTCGGATCACGCGCGAGATCATGCGGCAACCGGCGCTCGACCGTTATCGCGGCCGCGAACTGAATCCCGGCGTCGAGCTGACCACCGACGAACAGCTCGACACCTTCGTGCGCATGCGGGCGGAGACGGCGTTTCATCCGTCGTGTTCGTGCAAGATGGGCTATGACGATATGGCCGTGGTGGACAACGAGGGGCGTGTGCACGGCATG
Source organism: Paraburkholderia sp. NPDC080076 (assembly GCF_050281145.1). Classification (NCBI taxonomy): domain Bacteria; kingdom Pseudomonadati; phylum Pseudomonadota; class Betaproteobacteria; order Burkholderiales; family Burkholderiaceae; genus Paraburkholderia; species Paraburkholderia sp. NPDC080076. The sequence goes on from NZ_JBNNWQ010000001.1 coordinate 1,610,341, forward strand.
CAAGGGCTGCGCGTGGTGGATGCGTCGATCATGCCGCGCATCACGACCGGCAATCTGAATGCGCCGACCATCATGCTGGCGGAGAAGATCGCCGACCGGATTCGCGGACGCAAGGCGTTGGCGCGGGTGGACACGCCCTACTTCGTGGCCAACGGCGTGGCATCGAGAAAGCGGGAGATCGCGGCGGTTTGAGGCCGCTGCCGGCCCACAAGTTTTTCTTTACCCTCGTGCAACTTATCCTCGATTGTCAACGTGTGGCAAAAGCCGGATAGTTCGGCCTCAACGCGCTCCGAATGAAGGAGCGCATCCGCCGACAGACATTCAAGGAAACGCGAGAGATGAAGTTCAAAGCCCTCAGCCTCACGGCGACCGTGGTCTTTGCGTTGGCCGCTCCCATGAGCCACGCAGCGGATACCACGCAAGACAGTATCAAACGAACGGTCGACGCGGCGATCCGGCCGCTCATGGCGAAAGACGGTATTCACGGCATGGCGGTCGGCATCGTCGTTGGGGGCAAGCCTTATGTGTACGACTACGGCGTGGCGTCGATGGAAACGGGCAAGCCCGTGACACGCGACACCCTGTTCGAACTCGGCTCGATCAGCAAGACCTTCACCGCCACGCTGGCATCGTATGCGCAGGTCAGCGGTGATCTCTCGCTGTCGGACACGACGGGCAAATATCTGCCCGTGCTTCAGGGCAGCCAGTTCGGCAATGTGAAGCTCGTCAACCTGGGCACGCACACGCCAGGCGGATTGCCGTTGCAAGTGCCGGACGATATCCATAACAACGGCGAACTCATGCATTTTTTCAAGGCATGGAAGCCCAGTTGTGCGCCGGGCACGTGCCGGACTTACGCGAATCCCGGCATCGGTACGCTTGGCTTGATCACGGCAAAGAGCATGGGGCAGGATTTCACGCCGTTGATGGAACAGCGCGTGTTTTCCGCGCTGGGATTGAAGAACAGTTTCATCGACGTTCCGCAATCGCGGATGCCGGATTACGCGCAAGGCTATAAGAAGGACGGCGCGCCGATTCGCATGGCGCCTGGCGTGCTGTCCGCCGAAGCGTATGGCGTCAAATCCACGGCCGCCGACATGACGCGCTTCATGCAAGCCAACATGGATCTGCTCCAGCTCGATGCGAAGTTGCAGCGCGCCATCACGGAGACGCACACCGGCTACTTCAAGGCTGGCGTGTTGACGCAGGATCTGATCTGGGAGCAATACGCGTATCCGGTCGCGTTGAAGACATTGCTGGCAGGCAATTCATCGACGATGGTTTTGAAGGCGACACCCGCGGTCGAATTCAAGCCGCCGCTCGCGCCCCGACAGGATGTCTGGATCAACAAGACCGGTTCGACTAATGGGTTCGGCGCGTACGTGGCTTTCGTTCCGGAGAAGCAGTTGGGCATTGTGATGCTCGCCAACAAGAACTTCCCGAACGAAGACCGGGTGGCGGCCGCCTATAAGATTCTGTCGGCGCTTGCCGAGCCCTCGCATTGAATAGGGCCGACTCGATCATGAACAACTTGCGTCGCGTGCCGCTGCTCGCCGCGATCCTCATGAATCTGCCTTCGGCCAATGCCGGCGAAAAGGCACCCGATGCCAAAGAGACCGTGGTGCTTCAGCGCGTCCCCGTTCCGGCAACCGATCGGGAAATGGGCATGGGTATCGCCGAATTCCCGCCCAACGCCGCCAAGCCGAAGCACAAGGCAACCGGACCGGAGGTCGCCTATGTTCTCGAAGGTGAAATCACGGTGCAGGTCGAGGGTCGACCCGCGCAGATCGTTCACACCGGCGAGAGTTACCGGATGCCGGCGAATGTCGTCCATGTAACGACCGCCGGACCGGCGGGCGCAAAAGTGTTGGCGACGTGGGCTTGGGTGCCTGGGAAGCCGTTTAATGTGCGGGTTCAGAATTGAGCGAATAGGGGTGCTGTTCGCACTGGAACGCACCATTGATTACGCGCCCAATCAACCTTCAATCCCGCACCGGACTCAACACCCCACGCGCATCCGTCTCAACCGCCTCCGACACCAGCGTCTCGAGCGCCAACCCGCGCGTCTCGATGCCGAGAATCCACACCGCCGCCGCCGCGATCACAAAACACATCGCGCCGAGCGAGAACACCCCGCCCTGGCCGAACATCGGCAGCACTATGCCCACCACGTACGGTCCGATCAGCGAACCCACGCGGCCGATCGCCGACGCAAAGCCCGAACCCGTCGCCCGCGCACCGGTCCCGTACAGCTCCGGCGTGTAGGTGTACAACACCGCCCACATCGCAAACAGGAAGAACTGCATCGCCAGCCCGGCGCAGATCAGCAAGGTCGGCGTCTGCGCGTGCAGCGCGGTTTGCCCATAGACGTAGGCCATCACCGCGCTACCCGCGAGCGACGCAATGCAAGTCGGCTTACGTCCCCAACGTTCGACCAGCCACGCCGCACAAATAAAACCAGGAATACCGCCGAGCGAAATCAGCACCGTGTACAGCACCGACTTCGTCACCGCAAAGCCTGCCTGTTGCATCAACGCGCCGAGCCATGACGTCAGCCCATAGAAACCCAGCAGCGCGAAGAACCACAGCGCCCACACCATGATCGTGCGACGCCGGTAAGCCATGCTCCAGATCTCGCGAAACGCCCCCGTGCCCTTCGCGGCCGGCGGCTCGGCGAGCATCGCCGGCGCGCGCAGCTGGCTGAGCCCAGCCGCTTTCATCACCTTCACTTCGACCTCGGCGAGAATCTTGTCCGCTTCACCGAGACGTCCGCGGTGTTCGAGCCAACGCGGCGATTCCGGCACGACGCGGCGCACGATCAGCACGAACACCGCAGGAATCGCGAGCAACGCGAACTCCGTACGCCAGCCGAACGTCGGCAGCACGAAGTAGGACACTACGCCCGAGGCGATGAAACCGAGCGGCCAGAAGCCGTCCATCAGCGCAATCAGACGGCCGCGCGACGCAGCCGGCACGAACTCCGACAACAAGGTCTGCGCGATCGGAAACTCCATGCCCATGCCGAAGCCGAGCAGCACGCGATAAAAGATCAACGCTTCGACGCTCTGCGCCGTCGAGCACAAATACGACGCGAGCCCCCACAACACCATGCTCCACTGAAACACGGGCCGGCGTCCGAAGCGATCCGCCAGCAACCCTGCAATCGCCGCGCCGATCACCATGCCGAAGAAGCTCGCGCTGGCCACCAGCCCTGCCGTCGCGGTGGATAAACCAAATTCCGTCTTGATCGAACCGAGCACGAAGGTCATCGTGCCGAGATCGACGGAATCGAAAAAGAATGCGATGGCGATGATGATGAAAATGGTCCGGTGATAACCGGAGAACGGCAGTCGTTCGAGTCGGGCGGCTGCGCTCGCGCGCGGCTGATAAGCGGTAGACATGTCATCCCCTGGTTGATGCGGCGAATGCCGCGTGAGTGCTCCGAGGCGTTTTCAGTAGACGCCGACATAAATCGGCCACATAGAAGAAATACGTCATCGGGATGGAACGGGTGCGTCGTTCCACACACGCGGATCGCGAGGCTTAGGACCGCAGACGCGCCCGCGCGGCGCCGGCAATGCGCGCGAGCGCATCCGCGCTCAACCGTGCGGCGATTTTTTCGACGTATGCGTGGTGACGCGCCTGCAGCGGCGCGCCGAGTTGCTGCGCAAGCAGATAACGGATCAGCGCGATGCGCCTATGCCGCAGCACGATGCTCTGATCGAGCAGCGCGAGCGCGGCATGGGCATCGCCTTCGAGGCACGCGCGCTCGGTGAGACGCGCGGTGGCTAGACGTGTCGACGTCATGGCGATGATTCAGCGTGAAAGGCGCGAGCGGCGTAGGGACTGCCGCTCGCCGCGCCTTACGACATCAGCGGCTCGGCCGCGTCGAGCATGATCTTGACGAAGTAGTCCGCAAAGCTGCGGCGCACGACAATGTCGAAACTGCTCGCACCGGTGGGCAGCAACGTCATCGATGCCTTGAAATAGTGGCTCTGCGCGCATTGCCCTTCGCCAAACAGCTTGGGGTGCAAATCGAGCGGACAACCGCGCGACAGCACTTCACGCGTACGCGTGCCGCTGATTTCTAGCACCGTATAACCGCTGCCGATATCCACCGCCGAGGCGAACAGGCCCGCGAACGCGGCGCCGAGTTTCGCCTGCAGCGGAGCGGTACGCGTCGCGTCGTGCGCGGCGGCCGAGCGCACCAGCCACTCGTCCGGGCCGAGCCACATCACGTCGTAGCCGTTGCCGCGCGCCACCGTGTTCGCCTTTTCAGGCGGACGGCAGCCGATCACACTCTCCACCGCGCGCACGAACGCGGCGTCACGCGTATCGCCGCGCACGTTCACGAGTTCCAGGAACGGCCGCTCGCTCAACCTGAACGCGGCGGATGCCGTCGCCTGATGCTTCTTCAGCAGCGCGTCCGCACCCACCAGCGGCGACTCCTGCCACACGCCGGTCTGCTTGCCGACGGCACGATCCACGACCGACGCCGTCCCTCTGGTTTCATTCCACATGTTGACGTGCTCCTTCGCTGTCGTAGAACACCGAACTGGTGACCTTCGCTGCAATCTGTTTGCCGCTCGAAAGCGGAATCGTGACCGTCTCGCCGATCTTGTCGAGGCCGCCCTTCACGACCGCCATCGCGATCGAACGCTTCAGGATCGGGCTGTAATAGCTCGACGTGACGTGGCCGAGCATCGCCGCCGTCTCGCCCTGGAACGGACCCGCGACGATCTGCGAACCCTCGGGTATCACGAACGACGGGTCGTCCGAGAGCAGGCCGACCAGCTGCTTGCGCCCTGCCTTCGCCGTATCCGAGCGGGTCAGCGAACGCTTGCCCAGAAAGTCCTTCGACTTCGCGACGAGCCCGCCCATGCCGAGATCGTACGGAGTCATCGAACCGTCCGTATCCTGGCCGACGATGATGTAGCCCTTCTCCGCGCGCAGCACGTGCATGGTTTCGGTGCCGTACGGCGTGATGTCGAACTCCGCGCCCGCGGCCATCAGCGCTTCCCACACCGCGCGTCCGACGTTGGCCGGCACGTTCACTTCATAAGCGAGTTCGCCCGAGAAGCTGATGCGCATCACACGCGAGGCCGCACCAGCAACGGTGCCTTCGCGATAGCTCATGAACGGAAACGCCGCGTTCGCGAAGTCGATGTCCTGGCAGACCTTCTGCAGCACCTTGCGGCTGTTCGGGCCGACCACGGCGAAGGTCGCCCAATGATCCGTCACCGACGCGAGCCGCACGCGCATGTCCGGCCATTCGGTTTGCAGCCAGCGTTCGAGCCACGTCAGCACGCGTGCCGCGCCGCCGGTGGTGGTCGTCATCATATAGTGCTGGTCGGCGAGGCGCACGGTCACGCCGTCGTCGAAGATCATGCCGTTTTCGTCGAGCATCAGGCCGTAGCGGCACTTGCCGACTTCCAGCTTGCTCCACGGATTCGTGTAGACCCAGTTCAGCAGCCTGGCCGAATCAGGGCCCTGAATGTCGATCTTGCCGAGCGTCGAGGCGTCGAGAATGCCGACGCTCGTACGCACCGCGAGCGATTCACGCGCCACCGCCGCGTGCATGTCTTCGCCCGCTTTCGGGTAGTACCACGGACGCTTCCAGTTGCCCACGTCCTCGAAGGCCGCGCCGTTTTGCACGTGCCATTCATGCACCGCCGTCTTGCGCACGGGATCGAGAAACTCGCCCAGTTCGCGGCCGGCAAACGTGCCAAACGTGACGGGCGTGTAGTTCGGCCGGAAGGTCGTCGTGCCGGTCTCGGGAATCGTCTTGCCGAGCGCCTGCGCGAGAATCGCCATGCCGTTGATGTTGCCGAGCTTGCCCTGGTCGGTGCCGAAGCCCATCGCCGTATAGCGTTTTACGTGTTCGACCGATTCGAAGCCCTCGCGCGCCGCGAGGAAAATATCCGCGGCCGACACGTCGTTCTGGAAATCGATGAACTGCTTCGGCCCGCGCGTAGCCAACTCGCGGCCACCGACCAGCCACAGCGGCTGCATCTTCGCTTCCATGATCTCGGCCACCTGCACCGGATTCGGCCGCGCGACGATAAAGCCCGCCGCGCGCGCCGCCTCGATGCCGGCATCGACCGCAAAGCGGATGCCCTGGCCCAGCGTGAAGTCGCCTGCACACGCGCCGACGCTCGTCTCCGGCTGCATCGCCTTGCCCGGCACGAAGCAGGCCTTCTCGTCATGCCAGTGGGCCTTGCCGCCCGATTGCGCGAACAGATGCAGCACCGGGCTCCAGCCGCCGGACATCGCGAGCAGATCGCAGGACAGTTCGCCTTGCTTCGCACCGACCTGTCCGTTCGAATACGGCGCGACGTCCACCGAGGCCACGCGCAGTTTGCCGTGCGCCGCCGTGATCACGACGCCGTTCATCACCTTGACGCCATAGCGCCGTGCGAGCGCGGGCAGCGTGCCCTTCGATTCGCTCGCGCGCGGATCGACTACCGTCACGTGGGCGCCGGCCGATTTCAGATCGAGCGCGCACTGATAGCCATCGTCGTTGTTGGTGAACACCACGGCGTTGCGGCCCGGCAGCACCGCATAGCGATGCAGATAGGTCGACACGGCGGACGCCAGCATCACGCCGGGCAGATCGTTGTTGCCGAACACGATGGGCCGCTCATGTGCGCCGGTCGCGAGAATCACGCGTTTCGCGCGGATCTTCCACATCAGTTCGCGCGTGCCCTTGCGCTGCGACACCGGCAGATGCTCGGTGAGCCGCTGCGTCACCGTCACGAGGTTGTGGTCCTGATAGCCGAACGCGGTGCTGCGGCACAGGATCTTCACGTCGGGCATTTGCCGCAGTTCGTCTTCGATCTTCTGCACCCATTGCAGCGCGGGCTTGCCGTCGATCTCCGCGCGGCACGACAGCAGTGAGCCACCGAGTTCCGGCTGATCGTCAATCAGTGTCACGCGCGCGCCGGACAACGCGGCGGCATGCGCGGCGGCAAGGCCGGTCGGGCCGCCGCCCACCACCAGCACGTCGCAATGCGCAAAGCACTTGTCGTAGCGGTCCGCATCCGTGTGTTCCGGCGCCTTGCCGAGACCGGCGGCGTCGCGGATCACTTCTTCATACTTCGGCCAGAATTTGCGCGGCCACATGAAGGTCTTGTAGTAGAAGCCCGCCGGAATGAAGCGCGCGAACTTCTGATTGACCGCCATGCGGTCTTTCTCGATGCTCGGCTTCGCGTTCACGCTTGTGGCCACCAGACCCTGATACAGCTCGACTTCGGTGGCTCGCGCATTCGGCACCGTGTACGCGCCGGTTTCGAGTTGCACGACGGCATTCGGCTCTTCCACCCCCGCCGTGACGATGCCGCGCGGCCGGTGGTATTTCCAGCTGCGCGCGACGAAATGCTCGCCGTTCGCGAGCAGCGCCGAAGCCAGCGTGTCGCCCTGATAGCCCTGGTACTGGCGGCCGTTGAAGGTGAACGTCAGCGGCATTGCGCGATTGATGCGCCCGCCGTTGGGGAGTCGGTCTTTCTGGCTCATGATGCCTTGCCCTCTTGTGCCTTGTTCTGTGCTTTAGCGTCAGTGCTGTCCATGGCGAGCAAAGGACGCTCGAACGTCTCGTAGCCCTGGATCTCGTAGCTCACCGTGTCGCGCTGCGCCTTGAACCAGCGGCGGCAGCCTTGCGTATGCATCCATTGCTCGCGATGCACGCCGCGCGAGTTCTTGCGCATGAACAGGTAGTCGCCCCATTCCTTGTCGGTAAGTTTCTCGGTGTCGAGCGGACGGGCAATGTCCGCTTCGCCGCCGCAGGAAAATTCGGTTTCGGCGCGTGGCCCGCACCACGGGCATTCGATCAATAGCATCTCGTTCTCCTAGTCGCAGTGCGAGCGTTAGTGGGCAACAGCGGCGGCGCCGTGTTCGTCGATCAGGTGGCCGGTATAGAAACGCTCCAGCGAGAACGGCGCGTTCAGCGGATGCGGCTCATCCTTCGCAATGGTGTGCGCATAAGCCCACCCGGAACCCGGCGTCGCCTTGAAACCGCCCGTGCCCCAGCCGCAATTGAAGTACAGCCCCTTCACATCGGTCTTGCTGATGATCGGGCACGCGTCCGGCGACACATCCACGATGCCGCCCCACTGGCGGTTCATCCGCACGCGCGAGAACACTGGGAACATTTCGACGATCGCTTCAAGCGTGCCTTCGATAATCTGGAAACTGCCGCGCTGACCAAAACCCGTGTACTGGTCGACGCCCGCGCCGATCACCAGATCGCCCTTGTCGGACTGGCTGATATACGCGTGCACCGCGTTCGACATCACCACCGTGTTGACCACCGGCTTGATCGGTTCCGACACCAGCGCCTGCAACGGATGGCTCTCCAGCGGCAACCGCACGCCGGCCATGTCGGCGAGTGACGAGGTATTGCCCGCCGCCACGATCGCGACTTTCTTCGCCTTGATGAAACCCTTCGTGGTGTCCACGCCGATCACCTGCCTGCCGTTGCGGCGAATGCCCGTGACCTGGCAGTTCTGCACGATATCGACACCGGCCTGATCCGCGCCGCGCGCGAAACCCCAAGCCACCGCATCGTGGCGCGCCACGCCGCCGCGCCGCTGGATCGACGCGCCGAGCACCGGATAGCGGCTGTTCAGATTGATGGTCGGCTCGATTTCCTTGATCTGCGCGGGCGTGAGAAATTCGGCGTCCACACCGTTCAGCCGGTTCGCATTCACGCGGCGCTCGGTGTCGCGCACGTCCTGCAACGTGTGCGCGAGGTTCATCACGCCGCGCTGGCTGAACATGACGTTGTAGTTCAGATCCTGCGAGAGCCCTTCCCACAGCTTCATCGCTTTTTCGTAGAGCGCGGCCGACTCGTCCCACAGATAGTTCGAGCGCACGATGGTCGTATTGCGCGCCGTATTGCCGCCGCCGATCCAGCCCTTCTCCAGCACGGCGACATTGCGCACGCCGTGTTCCTTGGCGAGGTAATACGCCGTGGCGAGACCATGCCCACCGCCGCCGACGATCACGACGTCGTACTCACGCTTGGGCTCGGGGCTCTTCCACTGTCGCTCCCAGTTCTCGTGATACGACATCCCGTTGCGCAACAGGCTGAATATCGAATAGCGGCTCATCGTGGGTCCTTGTTGGTGCTGTCTTTACTGGTGTTTCGTATTGGCTAAAAGCGGAATCAACACTCGATGACGTTCACGGCCAACCCGCCGCGCGACGTCTCCTTGTATTTCGTCTTCATGTCCGCGCCGGTTTCGCGCATCGTCTTGATCACGTTGTCGAGCGACACGTAATGCTGGCCGTCGCCTTTCATTGCCATGCGCGCGGCGTTCAGCGCCTTGATCGCGCCCATCGCGTTGCGTTCGATGCACGGAATCTGCACGAGCCCGCCGACCGGGTCGCAGGTCATGCCGAGGTTGTGTTCCATGCCGATTTCGGCGGCGTTTTCGACTTGCGTCGGCGTGCCGCCCATGACGGCGGCGAGCGCCGCGGCGGCCATCGAGCACGCCACGCCGACTTCGCCCTGGCAACCCACTTCGGCGCCGGAAATCGACGCCGTTTCCTTGTAGATGATGCCGATCGCCGCAGCCGTCAGCAGGAAGTTGACGATGCCCTCGTCGTTCGACGCATGCATGAACTTCACGTAGTAGTGCAGCACGGCGGGAATCACGCCGGCCGCGCCGTTGGTCGGCGCCGTAACGACGCGCCCGCCCGCCGCGTTTTCTTCGTTGACGGCCATTGCGTACAGGTTGACCCAGTCGAGCATGGAGAGCGGATCGCGCAGCGACTCTTCCGAGCGCGAGCGCAATTGCCCGCATAAATCGGCGGCGCGGCGCTTCACATGCATCGGACCGGGCAACTCGCCGCGCACCTTGCAGCCGCGTTCGACGCACGCGGACATGGTGCGCCAGATCGCCAGCAAGCCTTCGCGCACTTCGTGTTCGGGACGCGCCGCGCATTCGTTGCGCAACGTGATCTGCGCGATCGACAAACCGGTCTCGCGGCAAACGCGCATCAGATCGTCGCCGGTACGAAACGGATACGGCACGTCCGCGACGGCGCGCACGCCGTTCACGCGATCGCCTTCGCGATTCACCACGAAGCCGCCGCCGATCGAGTAATACTCCTTCTCCACCAGCAATTGGCCGTTTTCGTCGAAAGCCTGAAAGCGCATGCCGTTCGGATGCACGATGCCCGAACCCGGCGCGCCCGGCATCAGCTTGCGGAAAAAACCGAGATGCTCGCGCTCGTCGAATTTCACGGGATGCTTGCCGAGCAGCACCAGTTGCCTGGTCGCGCGGATCGTCTGCAGGCGCGGCTCGATCAGGTCCGGGTCGATAGAATCGGGCAGATTGCCTTCGAGTCCCAGCAGCACCGCCTTGTCCGTGCCGTGCCCCTTGCCGGTCGCGCCGAGCGAGCCGAACAGGTCGGCCTTCACGCCGCGCACGAAGCCGAGCAGATTCGCGTCTTCGATATGCGAAGCGAAGCGGCATGCAGCGATCATCGGCCCCACGGTGTGCGAGCTTGAAGGACCGATACCGATCTTGAACAGATCGAAGACGCTGACGTTCATGGCGTGCCTTGTGCGTTGCGATGCCTTGGGTGGATTTGCCTCTATTGCACCGCACGTCAAATTGAATCGATAGAATAAAAACGGCATGACAGTGGGATAGTGGCGTCAACGGGGCCGCCGGCAAAGGTCCGCGGCGTATTTACGAAGACTTCTGACGCATTTGCGACATGCGTCCGGCTTGTGGCTGGCGATGCTGACGATGCCGGGCGCGCAACCGGTCATGCCGCCGGCGCGCCCGGACGCGGTGGCCGCCGTCCCCGGTGCTATGCTTGATCCAACCCTTTCCCTTGCTGGCTGCATGCATGAATTCCGCTGAACCGCTTCCCCCTCAATCGATTGACGGCACCTCGAAGCAGCGCATCCGCTTCGGCATCATTCTGTTGCCGAATTTCACGCTGACGGCGTTTTCGGGTTTCGTCGACCTGCTGCGCCTGTCCGCGGACGAAGGCGATTTCAGCAAGCCCGTGCGCTGTTCGTGGAGCGTGATAGGGGAAACCCTTGCTCCGGTGCGCGCGAGTTGCGGCATCCAGATCACGCCGTGGGAGACATTCGACAGCGCCGAGCCGTTCGATTACGTCGTGGTGGTGGGCGGTCTGCTGCATTCCGGGCCCGCCGCGAACGACGCCACGCTTGCCTTCATCCGCCGCGCCGCCGCCACCGATGCGACGCTCGTCGGCATGTGCACGGGCGTGTTCTCGCTGATGCGCGCGGGCGTGCTCGAAGGCCACCGCATTTGCGTGAGCTGGTTTCACTACTGGGATTTCATCGAACGCTTTCCGTCGGTCAACGAGGAAGCGCTGGTCGCCGACCGGCTATTCGTGATCGACCGCCGGCGCATTACGTGTTCCGGCGGACGCGCGTCGATCGACGTGGCCGCCGCGATCCTGTTGCGACATTTCGAAACCGCCACGGTGCAGAAGGCGCTGCGCATTCTGCTCGTCGACGACATGCAGAAAGGCAACGCGCCGCAGCCGCATCCACCGGGCCTCGCGCCCGCTGCGCATCCAAAGGTCAAGCGCGCGATTCTGCTGATGGAGCAGCACGTGGGGCGCTCGCTGTCGCTCGACGAACTCGCGCGCAAGCTCGATCTCTCGCCGCGTCAGTTGGAGCGGCTCTTCAAGGCGCAAACGGGTAAGGCGCCGCAGGCCTACGCGAAACAGGTGCGTTTGCGAACCGCCGCGTGGTTGCTCACGAGTTCGGATAAGACCGTGGCCGACATTGCGTCGAGTTGCGGGTTTTCCGATGCCTCGCATCTGGGCCGCGAATTCCGCAAGCAATTCGGATTGCCGCCGATGATGTATCGCGAGCAGCGCGGCACGGCGGCTGAGGCGGAAGATAGTGGGGATTATGACGAGACGTTTCCGGGGCGGGCGCAGGCGATTTGAGGGTGTCTGTGGCACGTGTGAAATGCTCGCAAATTAATACCACTCGAATGCGAATTTTATTGAGCGTTTCGGCACTCTGCGCCATCACAATAAATCTTGACACATCGGCGTGAACGTAAGGCGTATGCTGCACCATTCATAAACCATACTGCGCTAATTCACGGCACTGGTATTCAATGAGCGAGACTCGCTGAAGGTGTGAGTGGCGGTATGACACCGGCGCGAGCGTCACAGGTTCGATTGGCGTTACCACTGCGTCACGCGGTACGCCCGCGTTGCACGATCCTTCGGGCGCACCGGGAAGTATTGACTTTCCGGCTATCGGCATGAGTCTCTGGACAAGCATTCAATCGATATCGTCACAAATCGACAACTGGATCAAGGAGCATCGGTTAGTGGCTCTGTCTTATTACAGAATCAACAAGCTGCTATGGCGCTGGAGAAAAGAGGATGGTGCCCGGATCGTGGGCGGTGTCTGGCTGTCATTAGACGCTCCAGCACCCACACGTGAGATCCTGAAGCCACCGCCCGCGGCACCTTCCAGAAAACCAAAGTCACAGGCGGGCGACGGCCTGCTGAAAATGATGGAGTTGCGTTCGCGCTTCAAAACCTGGCTGGAAACGCCCAACCCGCTGAAGCCTGTCAAACAGGAGGAAACGGTGCCGCCGTTCGACATACAGGAGATTCCTGCCGCGATGCGCAAAACCTACCTGACGAAGTCTGCCGCTCTTATGGAGCGGTGGTTCGAGGGAAGGCTCAATTATTCTCCAACGGGCACGGCCGAAACTGAGGAAATTAATCAGGACGGAAAGCCTTACCCGCGTGATATGTACGACACAACCACGATTAAGCTGGACTGGATACTCCAATTTCCTCGGGCAAAAGCCAAATACGACTACCTGGTGAAGGAAGCTATTCGCGCGCCGAAAGCGATCAAGGCCCTCCACGACATCGTCGCTCGCTATCAGGACCAGGTGACTGATATTTTTGCTTCGGATATTTGCAAAAACGATCCGATTTCCCTTCACCGTCACTTTCAGTTTCAACGTGCCGGTGTCGATGGCACATTCGGACAGAAGATAAGCCTGTTGCTGACAGACAATCTTGAGCGCGGCGGTGCCCCCGACGATCTCACCGGCGCGCTCGGTTCGTTCAACTTCTACGCTGCCATTGGACATGCCCGCCTCTCCAGAGACGTCAATTCGCGGAAAACAACAGCCGAGGTGACCGGTATCTGGGTGTATGTGAAAGACAACTACACATTCACCGACAACGAGCAAGATGATCGATCACAGTATCTGGGTCATTGGAGCCGCGATGGCGTTATCGTCATGCCACTCGACGCTGCCGCAGCAATCTCTTCTTATATCCCCTACATCGAAACCCCCATCACCCTTCCTTATATCGACGCATCCGTCACAATAGGCAACCCAGTTATCAAAGGCAACGTCTACTACCCGGTGCACAACAGCGACTTTCGACAGTGGGCGATCAAGCATCAGCAGGGCGGCGACTTTGTTGTTTTCTCTGATCGTCGTTTTGTTCCGGTCGCACCTCCAGTCAAGGTGTACCTATGAGGCTTGACTACGGTGCTGCGGCTGGTGCGCTGATCGGCGCACTAGTTGCGGTTGTTGTCATCATTGCCGTGCTAGTCAAGTGGATCACTTCAAAAGACAAGTCGCGCGCATGGATCGCGAGGTTTGCCGGGCTGACGGCGATAGTTGTCGTCGTCGGCGTGCTTTATTTCGGCCTTTTTAATCATACGCCGCACGGCACCGAATGTCAGAAATCGGCATCTCCAGACGGCTTGTACGTGGGTGAACGTTGTCTATTAGATTGGGTTCCAGGCGGAAACTCCGAATACGTTGGCAGGGTTTTAGATGCAAAGAACGGGAAGCTGCTTGCGCAGCATACCTTTAGCACGCCAGTCCCTGACCTGTCCTGGTCTTCCGGCGTGACCTATTCCTTGGAACCTGATGGACCTCTCCGTTATATCGGTCCTTCCGTTGGATTTTCGATAGGGGACGGCGGCGACGACTCCGCGTATATCTCGCTCCCGCCCTCGATGTGGGACCGTTTGCTGGCAGCACGTCCGCGCTTATAACGGAAGATGTTGATGGCTAAACGGTCAAGTCAGACCGCTTAGCCAGCCCCGCACGGCCCCAGCCCTAACGCTGCCCTTCTCACCACTCACTTCCCCGCTACATACGCCTTCACAGCCGGCAACCCATCCTTCCCGTCATACGTCTTCACCCCCGCCAGCCACTTGTCCAACACCGCCGGATTCGCCTTCAGCCATTCGCGCGCGGCTTTGTTCGGATCGGTCTTGTTCATGATGGGCAGCATCACGTGATTCTCGATGTCGGTCGTGAATTGCAGATTCGACACCAGCTTAGCGACGTTCGGACAGCGCGCCGAATAATCGCTCGGCGTGACCGTCAGCACTTTCGCTTCGCCGTAATTCGGGCCGAACACAGCATCGCCACCGGACAGATAATCGATCTTCATCTGCACGTTCATCGGATGCGGCTCCCAACCGAGAAAAACGATCGGCTTCTTGTCACGGATCGAGCGGTTCACCTCGACCAGCATGCCCGCCTCGCTCGACTCCACCAGCTTGAACTTGCCGAGCCCGTATTGATTGCTGTCGATCATCTTCTTGATCAACGCATTGCCGTCGTTACCCGGTTCGATCCCGTAGATCTTGCCGTCAAGCTTGTCGTAGTTCTTCGCGATGTCGGTGAACGTCTTGATGCCGGACTGATACGCGTAATCGGGCACCGCCAGCGTGTATTTCGCGCCGGTCAGGTTCGGCGTCGGCAACACGCTGAGTTGGCCGGACTTCCTGAACGGGTCGATCATCGGGTCCATGGTCGGCGACCAGTAGCCGAGGAACACGTCGATCTGCTTGCTCTTCACACCGGCGAAGGTGATCGGCACCGAGGCGATCGTCTTGGTCGGCTTGTAGCCGAGCCCTTCGAGCACGGTCGATGCAAGCCCGGTGGTCGCAGCGATATCGGTCCAGCCGACATCGGCGAACCGGACGTCGCGGCAGGTGGCGGGTTCCGCGGCAAACACAGACGACACAGACAGCGCGCACAACGACGCAGCCCACAAACGTTTCATGGCGTTCCCTCAGGGTGATTGATGTTTGACTGGTTCTGATGAAGCGGATTGTTTTGCGCCGCGCGTCACGCGGATAAGCGCCGCTCGACGCTCGGCGCGTGACCGAACTGCGCGCGATAGGCCTTGCTGAAATGACACGCCGAATGAAAACCGCACACCGCCGTCACGCGCGCAATCGACGCATCCGTATTGCGCAGCAACTCACGCGCGCGCCGCAACCGCAGCGTCAGATAATAGTGCGTGGGCGACACGCTCAGGAACATCTTGAACATGCGCTGCAAATGACGTTGCGACAGATGCACGAGCCGCGCGAGCTCGTCGAGCGATAACGGCTCCTCGATATTCGCTTCCATCAGCCGCACCACCTCGACCAGTTCCGCGCGCGAGAAACCGACCCGCGCGTCGACGGGGATGTGCTGATAATCGGTCGAGCCGCGAATCCGCTCGACGATGAACTGCTCCGACACCTGCGCCGCCACCGCGTGACCGAGCCGCATGCAGACCAGCTTCAGCATCAGGTCGAGCGGCGCGGTGCCGCCCGTGCAGGTCATGCGGTCGCGGTCGATCACGAACAGTTCGTCGGCGAAACGCACGTGCGGGTAGCTCTTGTGCAACGGCGACATGTCTTCCCAGTGCACAGTGCAGCGATAACCGTCGAGCAGGCCCGCCGCCAGCAGCGCATACGGTCCCGTGCAAATGCCGCCGAGCGGAATACCTTTGTCGGCGACGTCGCGCAGCAGCGCGATCACCGTGTCGTCCACGTAATCGCGCACATGCCAGCCGGCGCAGACGATCAGCACATCCGGCATGCCGGCTTCGGCCAGCGTCGTGGTGGGTTTCACCGTGATGCCGTTGCTTGCTCGCGCCGGCTCGCCGTCCGGCGTGATCACCGACCATCTGTAGTGCTGCGCGCGGCCCACATAGTTGGCCATGCGCAGTACCTCGACCGCGCTGGTGAAGGCGATCATCGAAAAGTTCGGCAGCGTCAGAAAGCCGACGTGCGCGAGCCCGGATAGCGGCGAATCAGCCTCGGGCTCGACTGGCGTGAGCGCGTCGCGCTTCATAGGCGGCTCAGCCGTGTTGCGCGGCCGGCTCGCGGCGCACTTTCATGACGCTGCGCAAGCCCGACAGCAGCGGCGCGCGCGCCATGCCCGGCGAACGGCCAAAGCTTTCCGTGATGCGGTCCAGAATGATCGCGAGCATCACCACTGACAGTCCGCTTTCGAAGCCGAGCCCGATGTCGAGCCGTTGAATACTGGCCAGCACGTCGTTGCCGAGACCGCCGGCCCCCACCATCGACGCGATGATCACCATGGAGAGCGCCATCATGATGGTCTGATTCACGCCGGTCATGATCGACGGCAGCGCGTTCGGAAACTGCACCTTGTAGAGCAATTGCCACGGCGTGCAGCCGAACGCCTGCCCCGCTTCGACGATCTCGCGGTTCACGTGCTTGATGCCGAGCGACGTGAGACGCACCGCCGGCGGCATGGCGAAAATCACGGTGGAGAGAATCCCCGGCACACGGCCGAGGCCGAACAGCATCGCGGCCGGAATCAGGTAGACGAAGGCCGGCATGGTCTGCATCAGGTCGAGCACGGGCCGCACGATCATCTCGACGGTGCGGCTCTTCGCGGTCCAGATGCCGAGCGGCACGCCCAGCAGCAGGCTGATCAACGTGGACGACAAGGTCAGGCCAAGCGTGATCACCATCTGATCCCAGAAGCCGGTGCCGTAGATCAGCAGCATGGCCAGCAGCGTAAATAGCGCGAAGCGCCAGCCCACCCGCCACAGGCCGATGCCGACGAAAAACACCATCAGTGCCCACATCGGCACTGCTTGCAAGCCGTGTTCGATCACCGCGGCAAAGCTCTCGATCACCTTGCCAATCGAATCGAAAGTTTTTGCGTCGTGGTCGAGCAGGTAGTGAACGCCGTGATCGACCCAGGCGCCAAGTGGAATGACTTCAGACATGGGAACTCCGATGGCGTGTGAGAACGTTCAGCACGTTCGTCTTGTTGACCGAACCACAGTAGGAGCCGTCGGCTTCGACCACCGGCAGCGGCGCGCGGCTCGCCACCACGAGTTCGACGACGTCGTCGAGCGGCGTGGTGCGGCGGATGCATTCGATCTGGTTGAGCTGCGGCGAGGCGCTGCCCATCGCGTCGCGGCACACGAAGCCGCGAATCTTGCGTTCGCCGTCGAGCACGAATGCGTAGTCGGCGCTGCCGTTGAGCGTGGCGGCCACGCTCGATGCATCGATCTGCGGCGAGTGCTGCATGAGCGGCACGGCGTCGGTCTGCATCAGATCGCCGGCGGTCAGATAACGGCTGGTGTCGATGCCTTCGAAGAACGCGCGCACATAATCGTCGGCGGGATTGGTGATGATCTGC
Organism: Paraburkholderia sp. NPDC080076; assembly: GCF_050281145.1. NCBI lineage: Bacteria > Pseudomonadati > Pseudomonadota > Betaproteobacteria > Burkholderiales > Burkholderiaceae > Paraburkholderia > Paraburkholderia sp. NPDC080076. The sequence goes on from NZ_JBNNWQ010000001.1 coordinate 1,627,803, forward strand.
TGCGGCGTGCCGACCTGCACGACCCGGCCGCCTTCCATGATCGCGATGCGCGTGCCGATGCGCATCGCCTCTTCCAGATCGTGCGACACGAACAGGATGGTGCGCTGCTGTTCGCGTTGCAGATCGAGCAGCACGTTCTGCATTTCCTTGCGCTTGAGCGGATCGAGCGCGGAGAACGCCTCGTCCATGATCATCAGCGACGGGTTCACCGCCAGCGCCCGCGCAAGACCCACGCGCTGCTGCATGCCGCCGGACAGCTGCGCGGGCAGCTTTTCCGCGAACGGCGCGAGGCCGACCTGTTCGAGCACGGTCATCGCGCGCTTCTCGCGCTCCTTGCGGCCAACGCCCGCCACTTCGAGGCCGAACGCCGCGTTCGACAGCACGGTGCGCTGCGGCATCAGCGCGAACGACTGGAACACCATGCTCATGTCCTTGCGGCGCAGCGCCGTCAGCTCGGAGCGCGGCACGCTGGCCACGTCGCGGCCGTCGATCAGCACCTTGCCGGCCGTCGGTTCGACCAGCCGGTTGATCAGGCGGATCAGTGTCGATTTGCCGGAGCCGGACAGGCCCATCAGCACGAAGATCTCGCCTTCCTTGACTTCGAACGATACGTTGTGGACGCCGACAATCTGACCGGTGCGCGCGAACACTTCCTCTTTCGTCGCGCCGCCTGCCAGCATGCCGATCGCCTGCTTCGGGTTGGTGCCGAACACCTTGCACAGCCCTTCGACCACGACCTTGGGGGAATTCATTGAATGCTCTCCTTTGTCGACCGGAGTTAGCGCTTTAGCGCTTACTCCGGTCCCATGCACCGCTTCGACCGGAGTTGGCGCTTTAGCGCTTACTCCGGTCCCATGCACCGCTTCGACCGGAGTTGACGCTTTAATGCTTACTCCGGTCCCATGCAAGATAGTTGCTGCAGTGGCGGACGTCCGTCCGCGCTGTGCATACATAGTTGCCAGAAAAAAGTATGGCTAGCCGACTATTTGCGACAGGCACATGTGGAAATGCGACACCCGTTTTTTGGGCGTGCCGGGCGATGGGGGCTGGAGCCTTGTGGGGTAAGGGTTTGGCGGGGGTCGGGGGCGTGTTGAGGCGTGTCGCGCCAGAGCAAGTGGAGCCAGTGCGCGGCAAAAAAATGCAGGTCGGTGGGGCTGGCCGGGTGTGGTGTCGCAGTGCAGCAAGGCGCTGGCCGGCGGACGTCGGTTGAAAAAACTGTGGTCACCCGTCCAACGGTGGGCGTTGGATGACTCAAAATCAGGAGCATCAGTTCGACCGAGGCCATTCCGGGAAACACGACACGCTCATCGTCAGCGAGTCGGGGACGTACGCGCTGGTGCTGCGCCGTCGTCCTATGCGGGGGCAAACATCTACGTCCGAGAAGCGGTGCGTCGCCACCGCCACGCCCAGAGTGCGACAGCGAACAGCACAACAGTGTCTACGGCGCCAAGCATTGGCAATGGGCCGGTCCACTTGTCCATGTTCGCCGACCGGGAATAGTAAGGCGCGTCACTGCCGTAAGCCTCCACCAGATTGCTTAGGTTGATTGCACCGTAGTACAAGGACGGCACATAACACGACAATGGACAGAAGGCGCCTGGATTTATTTTGAATCACTTTAACTGTCGACCGCTTGCGTACGAATGGCTCATAGAATCCTCTTTACTCAATGGAGAGGATTCGAGCCTATTCGCGTCCCGACTGCGACTTGTGTGAATCTGTCAATCGCGTGCAAGCGGGTCGACGCGCGCGCCAGTCGATGAGTGATCAATCGGCACGCACGTAATGCAGTTGGCACAGTGAGCCGTCATTTGTTGTGCCGACGCACTAGAGCTGCGCGCCGGCCTCCTGCATCACCCTCGCGACACTCACGGCCCACTGCGCCGAACGCGACGTCGGCGCAGCGTAGCCGCAACAGTCCGCGCTTACTGGCTCGCGCCAGTTCCAATACCGGCCTTCTTCTGCGCTTTCTGCAGCTTGTCCGGATAGTTCGGGTCGTTCTGACCCGGCTGGTAGCCTGCGTCTTCGAGCTTTTTCAACTCGGCATTCTTTTTGGCTCTGGCTTGCTTGCGCGCCTCTTTACGCTCGGCTTTGGTGGGTTTCGCAGTGCTCGCCGCGGCGGGCGCAGCCGTCGTGGCGGCGTCGCTGGCGCCTTGAGCCGCGGCGAGCGGAATGCTGCCGGCTACCATGGCCGTGACGGCAAGTCCGAGCATGATCTGTCTAATGGCAAAGCTCTTCATTTTCAATTCCCCTCTCGAAAGTTGGCAATAGCATTCAAGCTTGTCTGCGAGTCTTCTGTTCACCTCCGCCAGGCGCGCACGACGCTCAGTACGGGCTCGCGCTCAAAGCTTACAGGCAAACCATCACAAGAGTATTTTCAGCGCCGCGAGCGGGTGTTGCATCAAGCAGACGAGTCTCACGAGCCAGCCGCGCGCGCCGCATCCTCTTCCTGCAATTTCCGCCACAAGATCTTGCCGCTGCCCGACTTCGGCAGCGACGCCACGAACTCGACGATGCGCGGGGCCTTGTACGAGGCCATCTGCTCATGCGCCCAGTCGATGATCTCCTGCGCAGTAATCGTGCCTGCATGCGCCGCATCGGGCACCACCAGCGCCTTCACGGTCTCGCCGCGCTTCTCGTCCTTCACGCCGATCACGCAAACCTCGTGAATCGCCGGATGCCGGTACATCAGCGCCTCGACTTCGGCCGGCCACACCTTATAACCGGACGCGTTGATCATACGTTTGAGACGGTCGGTCATGAAGAAATAACCGTCTTCGTCGATATGGCCGAGATCGCCGGTTCGCAGAAACCGCTTGCCGTCGAGTTCGATGAACGCTTCCGCCGTTGCCTTCGGATTGCCCCAGTAACCCTGCATGACCTGCGGCGCGTGAGTGACGATCTCGCCGGTTTCGCCTTGCGGCAGCTCTTGCAGCGAGACCGGATCGATCACGCGCGAGTCCACGTCGAACACGGGAATGCCCAGGCACTGCGGCTTCGGGCGATGCGGCGGATTGATGTGCGTGCCGGCAATCGTCTCCGTCATGCCGTAGCCTTCGACATAATCGAGCCCGGTCAGCGCCTTGAGCTTTCTGGCGATCGCGTCCGGCATCGCCGCGCCGCCGCCGCGCGTGCCGGTGAGGCTCGACAGATCGTATTCGCCGAGCTTCGGGTTCGAGAGGAAATCGACCATCATCGTCGAGATCGACTGCCATGCGGTGACGCGATATTTCTGCATGCATAGCGCAGCGGCCTCGCGATCCCAGCGCGGCAACAGCACGATCGTCGCGCCGGAGAAGACCGCGCTGTTCATGCCGCCCTGCATGCCGGTCACGTGAAAGAGCGGCAATACCGATAGATAAACGCCGTCCGGCGGCGACGAGAACCACACGCAGCCGCCGAGCGCCGTGCTCATCACGCTGCGGTGCGTATGCATGCAGCCTTTCGGCTTGCCGGTGGTGCCGGACGTATAAGGCATCACGCACAGATCGTCGGGACCGGTGGTGAGCGGCCCCGGTGTGATGCGCCGTTCGAGCACGTCCTGCCAGGGCGTGACGCCGGGAATCGCGAACGTCTTGCGTGGCGCAGCGACGAATTCAGGCACGGGAATCGGCGACGCCTGTTTCAGATAATCGCTATACGTCGCCACGATGGCGTGCTGGAGGCCCTGGCCGGCCCCGCTGCCGATCAACGGCTCGACGTTCGCGAACAGGCATTGCGGCGCGATGATCGTGGTCGCGCCGCTGTCCTCCACGTAATGCGCGAGCTCGCCGGTCATGTTCATCGGATTGACCGGCACCACTACCGCGTTCGCCCTCAGGATGCCGTAGTAAGCGATGATCCATTGCGGACTGTTCTGCATATACAGCAGTACGCGCTCGCCTGCCTTGACCTGGCACTCCTGCTGCAGAAAACCCGCAATCCGTTCGGCTTCGTCCTTGAATCCGGCAAACGTGATCGTAGTGCCGTAGAAGATGATGAACGGCTTGTGAGGATAGCGCGCCGCCGAGACTTCGGCGTTGTAGAAAAGATTGGTCTCGGGCAGCGTCAGATGCAGCGGCACTTGCGGTGGCCAGTGCGGGTGATGGCGTTCGTTCATCAGCGTCTCCTGCTTTTCACTGTCGGTGCGCGCCAGGTCTTTGCCGGGCGCTTCGTTCACATCGCCGCGTCCGAACAGCGTGACACTCAGACGATGATCGCGCCGCCGTCCACCGCGAACTCCTGGCCGGTGATATGACGCGATGCCTCGCTCGCGAGAAACACGATCGGACCTTTGAGATCTTCGTCGCCGCCCAGACGCTGCAAAGGCGTGCGCGAGACGATCGTGTCTTCGAGTTTGCCGAGCAGACCCGCCGACATCTTCGAAGGGAAAAAGCCTGGGCAAATCGCGTTGACGTTGATGTTGTACTTGCCCCATTCCGCGGCGAGCGCCCGCGTGAAATTGATCGCAGCGGCCTTGGACGTGTTGTACGCAATCGTGTTCATGCCCGGCGGCGAACCCTTCAAGCCCGCCACCGAAGCGATATTGACGATCTTGCCCGCGCGCCGCGGGATCATGCTGCGCTTGCCGACCTCGCGAGCGAGAAAGAACGGTGCGTTGACGTTCAGGTTCATGACCTTGTGCCACGCTTCGTCCGGATAGTCTTCGGCGGGCGCGCCCCATGTCGCGCCCGCGTTGTTGACGAGAATATCAATGCGGCCATGCACGCCCAGCACTTCATCCACGAGGCCGGGGATACCTTCGAAGCGCTGCAGGTCGTTGACCACCGTTTGCACTTCGATGCCGAGTTGTTGCAGATGCGTTTTCGCCTCGGCGAGTTCGTCGGCCTTGCGCGCGGTGATGGCGACACGGCAGCCCATTTCGCCGAGTGCCTCGGCCATTTGCAGACCGAGGCCGCGCGAGCCGCCGGTGATGATTGCAACCTTGCCATCCAGTTGAAACAGGTCCTTCACAGACATTGCGTCGCTCCTCCAGTTTTGTTCTGCTATGCAGATCGGTATGCCGCTTTTGCGCCCATCATACGTGCCGAAATTCAGCCTGTAAATAAAAGCACGATCATTCACTTTCGTTATAAACTGGTACGCATCATCGAGTGGCGGAGCATCCGGAATTACCCGAATACCGCGCATTTCAACCGCGCTGTGCCGATACGTTCGAGGGCCGTTTTTTACACGTGTCTTACGCAGCGGTTCCGCATAGCCGCTCACTTTCCACGGGTTTTCTCTTATGCAAGATGCGCTGATCATCAACTCACGCGATCTCGAGTTCCAGCTGTTCGAACTGCTCGAAGCAGAGACGCTGACACGCCGTGCACGACACGCCGATCACAGCCGCGAGACCTTCAACGCCGCGCTCGAAACCGCGCATGCGGTCGGCGTGGAAAAGTTCGCGACGCACAACCGTCTCTCGGACGAGAACGAACCGCAGTTCGACGGTGAACGGGTCACCTTGCCCGCCGAGGTAAAGGACGCACTCGACGCGATGCGCGCCACCGGCTTTCTCGCCGCGGGCAAGGACTACGAATGGGGTGGCATGCAGTTGCCGTCGGTGATTTCGTTCGCGTGCCTGTCGCTCTTCAAGAGTGCGAACATTGCCACCGCGTCGTACGCCATGCTGACCACGGCGAACGCGAACGTGATCGAACGCTTCGGCAGCGCGGCGCAAAAGCGCAAGTATCTGCAAGCGCTGTTCGAAGGACGCGCGTTCGGCACCATGGCGTTGACGGAACCGCAGGCGGGCTCGAGCCTGTCCGATCTCGTCACGAGCGCGACGCCCAATGCGGACGGCACCTATTCGATTCGCGGCAACAAGATTTTCATTTCCGGCGGCGATCACGAGTTGAGCGAGAACATCGTTCATCTGGTGCTGGCACGCATTCCAGGCGGGCCGCCGGGCGTCAAGGGCATTTCCCTCTTTACCGTGCCGAAGTTCCACGTCAACGAAGACGGCAGCCTCGGTGCGCGCAACGACGTCGCGCTCGCGGGACTGATTCACAAGATGGGCTGGCGCGGCACCACGTCCACCATGCTGTCGTTCGGCGAACACGGCGAATGCATCGGCGAGTTGGTGGGCGAACCGCATCATGGTCTCGCCTATATGTTCCACATGATGAACGAGGCGCGCATCGGCGTCGGTCTCGGTGCGGTCATGCTTGGCTACCGCGGCTATCTGGCATCGCTCGATTACGCGCGCGAACGGCCGCAAGGACGCCGCCCCGACAACAAGAACCCGCTCGATCCGCAATTGCCGCTGATCGAACACGCCGACGTGCGCCGCATGCTGCTCGCACAAAAAGCCTATGTGGAAGGCGCTTACGCGTTGTGTCTGTACGCAGCACGTCTCGTCGACGAACAGAATACCGGCGAGAGCGAGGCCGCGCGCGCCGAAGCCGGCTTGCTGCTCGACCTCCTGACGCCGGTGGTGAAATCGTGGCCGTCTCAATGGTGTCTCGAAGCGAACAGCCTCGCGATCCAGATTCACGGCGGCTACGGCTATACGCGTGAATATCCGGTCGAGCAGTTCTATCGCGACAATCGGCTGAACATGATTCACGAAGGCACGCACGGCATTCAGGCGATCGATCTGCTCGGCCGCAAGGTGACGATGAAACAGGGCGCCGCGCTCAAACAACTGGCGCGCGAAATCCAGCACACGATCGACGCGGCGCGCGAACGCCCGGCATTGCATGCGCACGCCGATGCGCTCGGCGAAGCATGGACCGATCTGACTGCCACGGTCGAAGCGTTGCTGCCCACGCTGGCTCACGACAGCGAACGCGCGCTCGCCAACGCGAATGCGTTTCTCGAAGCCTTCGGCCATATCGTGATTGCGTGGACATGGTTGCGCCAGGCGATCGTCGCGAGCACCGCGCTACCCGCATCGCATAGCGAAGCGGACGCGGACTTTTATCGCGGCAAGCTGCAGGCGTGCCAATGGTTCTTCCGCTGGGAACTGCCGCGCGTCGCCTTGATGCTCGCCACGCTGCGCAGTCTTGACGACACCACGCTCAGCATGGCGCCACAATGGTTCTAAGCTCCGCCGCATTAACAGACTCGCAGCCCGATATGTGGAACATCCTCGTCACACGTGCGCAACGGAAGTCGTCGCAATGATTGCCGGAATGGCTGCCAATGCGGCATTCCGGCCAGTTTTTCCAGCATGAGCGCTTCGGCTGGAGTATTGTTTAAGCGCGCCGGGAGCGTCGCGGCATCACTCTTCTACAAGACAGGGTGCTCCTCGTGGGCGGAAAAGTGCTCGCAAGCGCGTGGTTTTTTGCATGCAACGAAGCGACATCAACTTTTCGAGGATGGAGAAAACGTGAAAACAGTCAATCTTTTGAAGGCGCTCGGCATCGCATTGTGTTTGGCAACGGCGGCCAGCGCCTATGCGCAGTCGAGCGACGCGATGGCCACCGGCGACGCGTCGGCGCCCAGTGCCAAAACGGTGAAGAAGACGGACCGCGCGCTGGGTCTGCAAGTGCGCAAGGCTCTATCGAAAGCGCAGGGTTTTGACGTGTCGAACGTGTTCGTGCGGGCCCGTGGCGGTGCGGTGACGATCACGGGATCGGTGCCCGACGGCGCGCAGATTCCGCAGGCGGAAGAAGTGGCGAAGGGTGTGGCCGGCGTGAAGTCGGTGAACAACAAGCTCACAATCGGCACGCAGGGCGGCGGCGGAGGTTAAGCGCCTGCTTTCACCCGGTGACTTGCCGGTCACGACAGGCAACGCCGCTCGTCGCTCGATGCGAGCGTGAGGCGTTGCCTGTCGTCCTGGTATTTGAACCGCTTATTGAAGCGCCCATTGAAACGTACATGGAAGCGCTTATCGTCGAACGAGGCCGACCACGTAGCGGCACACGTCTTCGCCCGCATTGAAGAACTCGCATTCGAGCGGCGCGCCAAGCTGCAGACAATCCCCCGCTTCCAGCCGGTAAACCTGCTTGCCTTCCCGGAAGGTCAACACGCCCAGCGTCACCCAGATCTGCTGATGCTGGAACACGAAAGCATCCGGCGGATACGGTACTTTCACGCCAGGCGGCAGTTCGATCTCGAGCAATTCCAGCACGCCGCCCGTGGGTGGCGAGATGCGCCGGCGCGTATAGCCTGTCTCGGGGTCCTGCCAGACCGACTGCTGCGCATGCCGCACGAGCCGCTCGCCGGTCTGCTCGGCCAGCGCCAGCAAAGTCGACAAGGTCAGGCCGAACGCGCCTGACAGACGCCCGAGCACCGTCGCCGTGGGACTCGCCTCGCCTCGTTCGATCTTGCTGATCATCGCCTTCGACACCCCCGAGCGCTCCGCCAGCTCGCTCAGCGACCAGTTGCGCGCCTCGCGTTCGGTCTTCACGCGCGAGGAGATCGCCTGGGTCAGATCGATGGCAGCGGATTCGGACATGAAAAGATGGATGAGTTCGAGAGTCGGGAAAGTGGGCACCGCAAATTATATCGAGGCAGTGTGGGTATGGACGCTGACGCCCCGCGGCCGCCTCGCCGCTCATTAAAAGTCAAAATCAAAGTCTTGCATAGTGATTTTTCGTCCACTATATTAAACGCAAGATCGCGTGGTAAGCCCAGCCAGCACGACCCACGCGACTCGAACGCAGCCGCAAGCATTCGTCCACCCCAGCCGGAAGACACCATGCCGAAGGAAATCGTTCTCAACGCTTTTGACATGAACTGCGTCGGCCACATCCAGCAAGGCATGTGGACGCATCCGCGCGATCAGTCCGCGCGCTATACGGATCTGCAGTACTGGACCGACTACGCCCGCACGCTTGAAGCGGGCCTGTTCGACGGCATCTTTTTCGCCGATGTCGCCGGCGTCTACGACGTCTACGGCGGCAACCCCGACGCCGCCCTGCGCGGCGCCGTGCAGGTGCCGGTCAACGACCCGACGCTGCTGATTCCGGCCATGGCCGCGGTGACACGTCATCTGTCGTTCGGCGTCACGTCCAATCTCACGGTCGAGCAGCCGTATCTGTTCGCGCGGCGCATGTCGACGCTCGATCATCTGACGCGCGGCCGGGTCGGCTGGAACATCGTCACCGGCTATCTGGATAGCGCGTCGCGCGCGATTGGCCTGACCGGCCAGATGGCGCACGACGACCGCTACGACCTCGCCGACGAATACATGGAACTGGTCTACAAACTGTGGGAATGCAGTTGGGAAGACGGCGCGGTGCTGCGCGACAAAGTCCAGGGCGTGTATGCGGACGCGTCGAAAGTCCATGTGATCCATCATCACGGCAAGCAGTATCGGGTGGACGCCATGCATTTGAGCGAGCCATCGCCGCAGCGTACGCCGGTGTTGTATCAGGCGGGTTCGTCGGCGCGCGGCAAACAGTTCGCCGCGGCGCACGCCGAGTGCGTGTTCGTCAACGGCCAGGCGAGACCGGCCGTGAAAGCGATTGTCGATGACATTCGCGCGCATGCCGTTGCGGGTGGCCGCCACGCGGACGACATCAAGGTGCTGCTCGGGCAAACCGTCATCACCGGACGCACGGATAACGAGGCGCAGGAGAAGTACGCGGAGTACCGCCGTTATGTCAGTTCCGAAGCGGCGCTCGTGCATGCGGCGGCGTCGCTCGGTATCGATTTCGCGCGCTACGACCTCGACGAGCCGATCGAAACCGGCAAGAGCCAGGCCATCGTGTCGAACGTCGAAGCCATGACGCGCGCCGCCGGTCCGCAGTGGACCAAACGCAAGCTGCTCGAACAGATGATGCTGGGCAGCCGCCAGGCGCCGCTCGTCGGCTCGGCCGAACGGGTGGCGAGCGAGTTGATCGCGTGGACCGAAGAAGCGGGCGTGGACGGCTTCAATCTATCGCGCACGGTCGCGCCGGAATGCTTCGAGGATTTCGTCGCGCACGTCGTGCCGATTCTGCAGGAACGCGGCGCCTACAAGCGAGCGTATCGTGAGGGCACGTTGCGCGAAAAACTCTTCGGGCATGCGCGTTTGCCTTCCAGCCACACGGCTGCGAAATTCCGCTCGCCCGCTTGTGCCGCCGCCCCGGTTCCAGGCAATGCTTAGCAATCACGCCGTCATGCACGTTTTCACTTCGCGCGGCCCGCGCCACCGGCACCGGCATGCAACGGCGCGGCGATTTTTCCGCAGAGGCTCCCATGCTTGACAAAAGCACCTTCCGCGACGCGATGGCCGGCCTCGGCGCCGCCGTCAACATCATCACGAGCGATGGCGCGGCGGGTCTGGCCGGCTGCACCGCATCGGCGGTCTGCGGCGTGACGGACGAGCCGCCCACGCTGCTCGTCTGCATCAATCGCAGCAGCCGCAACAACGCGGCTTTCCGCGCCAATGGCAAACTCTGCGTCAACGTGTTGAGCGCGGAGCAGCAGACACTCGCCGCGCACTTCGCCACCAGCACGCTGCCGATGGCGGAACGCTTTGCCGCCGCGCAATGGGATACCCTCGCGACAGGCGCGCCGGTCCTGCACGGCGCGCTCGCCTCGCTGGACTGCGAGATCGAATCGGTCACCGAAGTCGGCACGCATACGGTGTTCTTCTGCGCCGTGAAAGCCGCGCATACGCAAGTCGAAGGCGACGCGCTGATCTACTACGGCCGCCGTTATCACCGAGTCGGCGCGCGCTCCGTGCACGCGACGCATACGGCAGAAGCCAGCGGCGCGCTCGCCGCTGAATCGGCCGGCTAACGCAGGATGCACGGCACAACACACGCATGAAAGAGGCCTCGGCAAGCCCCCATCGATCGAGCCGCGCGATGGCCGGCAAGACCCGTTCGCTCGTGATTCTGCTGCTCTGCCAGGTGGGCGCGATGAGCGTGTGGTTTTCGTCGTCGGCGGTCGTGGCGATCGTCAAGCAGGCGGAGAGTCTGTCCGCCTTGCAGGCGACCTTGCTCACGAGCGCCGTACAAGCCGGGTTCGTGGCCGGCACCGTCACGAGCGCCCTGCTCTCCCTCGCCGACCGCTTCGATCCACGGCGCCTCTTCATGGCCAGCGCGCTGACGGCGGGCGCGGCCACCGCGTGTCTCGTGTTCCTCGCGCCGGCAAGTCCGCTTTCGATCGTGCTGCGGCTCTTGACGGGCATCTGCATGGCGGGCGTCTATCCGGTCGGCATGCGGCTCGCGGCGACCTGGGCGAAGGGCGACCTGGGCCTGTTGATCGGACTGCTGGTCGGCGCGCTGACCTTCGGCTCGGCGAGTCCGCATCTGCTGGCCGCACTCGGCGGTTCGAACTGGCGCGCGATCTATGGCATCTCGGCGTGCTGCGCGCTGCTGGCGGGCGTCGCGATTCTGCTGTGCGGCGTCGGCCCGAACATGGCGCGCGCGACGCGCATCGAATGGTCCGCGCTGGCCGGCGCCTGGCGCAACCCCGCGTTGCGGCTCGCTAACCTCGGTTATCTCGGCCACATGTGGGAGTTGTACGCGATGTGGGCATGGCTCGCCGTGTTCCTGCAAGCGAGCTTTGCGGCGGCCGGTATGCCGGAGCCGCGCGCGGCGGCCGAATGGCTGACCTTCGGCGCGGTCGCGGCGGGCGCGCTCGGCGCATGGCTCGGCGGCGTACTGGCGGACCGGCTCGGCCGCACGACGGTGACGATTGGCGCGATGGCCGTGAGCGGCGCGTGCGCCGCGCTGATGGGCTGGCTGCTCGGCGCGCCGGTCTGGCTGGTTGGGTGCGTGGCGCTGTGCTGGGGGATTTCCGTGATTGCCGATTCCGCGCAGTTCTCGGCGAGTATTGCCGAGCTCGCCGAGCCGGCGTCGATCGGGACGCTGTTGACCGCGCAGACTTGCGCGGGCTTTCTGTTGACGTTGGTGAGCATTCATCTGGTGCCGGACGTCGTCGCGCTGGCGGGTTGGCGCGGCGCCTTCAGCATGCTCGCGATCGGGCCGATTCTCGGCTGTGTCGCGATGGCGCGTTTGCGGCGTTTGCCGGATGCGCGACGGCTTGCGGGCGGCCGGCGTTAGGGCCGCTACTCGTCATCCTCTCCAATGCCCCGGCACCCACGCCCAATGATTGCCTTCCCAACGGTAGTGGCCTTTCACCGAGTGATAGCCCGGCGCGGGCGCGGCGGGCACCACTTCGACGAGCGGCTCGGGTTGCGGCGGTCTGGCGGGCTCGACCACGCAGGCTGACAACAGCGCAACGCAAAGACCCGCGAGCGATATGGCGCGTACGTTCGATATCGTTTTCAAGTTCCTCTCCTGAGTGTTTTCATTTGATTTAAGCCGGTTCCCTTACCGGCTCTTTGGTTGACGACGTGGATGAAGGCGCACTCTTTCGCGGCGACCGCCGTTACGCACGCACGATGCCGCTCAGCGGCCGCCCCGCCGGCGTCTGGCCGAACAGCGCGGACGCCGTGCGCTGCGGATCGAGCCCGAGGCTTTCGCTCGCGGTGCCGGCAATCAACGCATCGAGCGAGGTGGTCGGCTTGAGGTCGCGTGCTTCGTAAAGATTGTGCGGCGCAAGGCCTGGCCAGTCGGCGATCACGCGTCCGCCCTGCACCGAGCCGCCCAGCACCATCGCCACCGAACCCGTGCCGTGATCGGTACCGCCCGTGCCGTTGGCGGCAGCGGTTCTGCCGAACTCCGTCGCGACCAGCACGGTGGTCTTGCTCCACAACGGGCCCATGCCATCGCGCAACGACGCGAGCATCGTGTCGAGCGCCTTCAACTGATTGGCGAGACGCGTGTTCTGCGCGCTGTGCGTATCCCAGCCGCCGGTTTCGATCATCGCGATCCGTGGACCGTTCTCGCGCGACAGGAAACTGGCGGCGAGCTTGCCGAGACTCGCCGGATCCTGGCGCGCGCCGGCGTCGCCGGCCAGGCCGCGCGCGGTCATCGCCGACTCCCACAGCGGGCGCAACTGCGTATCCTGGTCGTAGAGTTGCGAGACCCGCGTAAGCAGATCGTCGGGCGCTTGCGGCAACGCCGAGGGCGCATACGACGTCACCGCCGCTGGGCCGCGCAACGCCATCGGCACAGTCGGCGCGAACGCGATCGCGTTTTCGCGCGTGGCGGGCAACTGCGCGACGAGCCGGTTCAGCCAACCGTCTTTCATCTGATACGGCGACGTGCCGCCGGTCTCGAGCACGTTCTGTCCGTCGAAGTGCGAACGGTCGCGATATGGCGACGCCACCGCGTGTACGAACAGCGCCTGATGGTTCGCGTACATCGCGGCGCTCTGCACCATCGCGGGATGCAGCGCGAAGGTGCCGTTCAGGCGTGGCGCGTTCGAGGTGTCGATGGCGAGCGCGCCGCGCAATGCTGCGTAGGTGGGTTCGGCGTAGGGCACGACGATGTTCAGACCATCGGCCGCGCCGCGCTGGATCACGAACACGAAACGGCTCTCCGTGGCGACGCTCGCGAACGCGATCTGCGGCGACACGAGCATCGCGCCCGCGCCGGCAGCGGCGACGCTCAGAAACTTGCGGCGTGACAGCATGGCATTCATCTCCGTTGAAAATCCGGCGAGACCAGCAACAGCGCGATCGCCGTGGATGCGCTTTCGGCGCGCGATACCGCTGTGGCCGTCGGCGCACTGAGCGAACCGGCGAGCAAGGTCTGGCCGAGTGCGCGCGCATCGAGCCGGTCGCCGACTTGCGACGCGAAACGCTGCGCCACTTCGACCCGGCGCACGAGCGCGTCGGGCGCGGCCCAGCTCGCGGCGATGTCGTCGTAACCGGCGGGCGAGCCGGGGCGCCACACCGGCTGGCCGAGCTGCGTGAGAATGGGCGCCGCCTGCAGCTTGCCGAGGTCCTGCCAGCCGAGCCCACGCATCGAGGAAATGGTCCACTCCCACGGCGTCTTGAATTTCACGGCGGTGGGCGACCACGCTTGCGGCATGTCGATCAAGGCGCGGTAGACGGTCGGCAGATCGCCGCCGCTGCGCTCGAACGCGCTGGCCAGATGCTCGCTCACGCCGGGCGGCGGATTATCGGCGACGAAATGACGGGCCAGCTTGCCGCCGATATGCTGCGCGGTCGCCCGTGCGCTTGCGAGGTCATGCAGGATCGCGAGCGCCTGCTCTTCGCCCGCCTGGTCGTAACGGCGTCCCATGATGATCCGCGAACCGGGCTCGTGCAGTGCGGCGCGAAATACGAAGGTGCCCGGCGCGGCGTTCTGCTGCATGGCCAGCCGGCCCGCGTTGCCCGCATTGCCCACATTGCCGGCGTTGGCCGGATTGCCCGCGACGCTCCAGCCGGTCAAAGCGCGGGCGAATTCGGTGACGTCGTCCTGGCTATAGCCGCTGCGCACGCCGAGCGTATGCAGTTCCATGATTTCGCGCGCGAGGTTTTCGTTCAGGCCGCGCTTGCGCTCCGGGTTTCGCTGCGCGGCACGCATGGCCGCCATGCTGTCCGGTCCCACCGAGCGCGTCTGATCGAGAAACAGTTGCATGGCCGGATGACGCTCGACGGCCACCAGCATGTCTTCAAAGCGGCCCAGCACGTGCGGGCGAATCGCCTCGGCCTCGAACGAACCGGCTAGCGCCGCGACGCCGGGCTTTTCGGTGGAGACCGCGAAGTGGTTGGCCCAGAAATGCACCAGCCGTTCGACGAACGGCGTCTGCGTGGTCAATGCACTCGTGACCCGCGCATTCACCGACGAGCGGTACATGTCGAGTATTTCACCGCGAAGCGCTTTTCGTTCGGCTTGCCTGGCAGATTGCGCGTTCGCTTGCGCCGGGCTTAGCGTGTCGGCCTGCGCGTTTGCTTGTGCGCTCGCCTGAGCGCTGGTTTGGCCACCCGGCTTTGTCATGTCTTGCGCGTTCGCTGCTTGCGCGCCGGGTTGTCCATCAGGTCTCGCCATGTTCTGCGCGTTCGTGGAGCGTGTCGCCGCGCCCTCGCCCGCATTCTGGCGAACCTGCTGATTGAACTGCATGCGCTGCCGCACCAGTTCGGTCGAGAGCGCCACCGAGTCGGGCTGGTTCGCCCACGCGGCCGGCCGCGCCTGGTACTGTTCGAACTGCGCGAGCAGCCAGGCCTTGGGGTCGGCGGGCGGCGTGTCGTCGGCACGCGCGCCCAGGCCGAAGCGGTTCAGCGCAATCGCCGCGGTGTTCAGGTTCGGTGAGTTGGCCATACCATCCTCTTCGGCTGTGATATTCCTTGAACGGCCGCCACGCGAAGATCCGTCGCGGCCGCCGCGGTTTTTTTAATCGCCCGAAGATTCGCTCGATGCCTGATTCGCCGGTTTCTTCGCATTCGCCGCCGGCGCAGGTTCACGCCATTGCCCGCGCACTTTCAGGCTGTCGGCGAATTGAACCCGCTCCTCGGGCGACAAGCTCGCCGCGAAGTCGGCCACACTGCCTTCCACTTGCGCGCGCAGATGGCTGTCGGCTTCGCGCGTACGCGTGAGCGCGGCGTCGAGCGCGGCGCGATCGAACTGCGGCGCCGCCAGCAGACGCAACACTTCGCGACGCCCTTCGCGGCCTTCGCGGGCATATTGCCGGCCGTCGCGGCGCGCGTCTTTCAGGCCCTCGACAAAGGCCTTCTGGCGCTCGGCCGAAAGCGTTTCGGCGGCGAAGCGAAGCGCGCGCTGTTGCGCCAGCACGGGCGCCGTGGCGCCGTGCGCGGTGAACCATTGATACGCACCACCGACGATCGCGCCCACCAGAAACACATTCAGCACCAGCGAGGCCACCAGCACGATTTTCCACGACCGGCCGTTCATTCGTCGCTCCAATCGGCGGACGAACCACCGAAGCTCGAAGTTAAATAAGACGACTCATGCGCTTGCGACGCCTGCGGCCCCGTTCCCGTCAGCACGAAGAACGACACGGCGAAAGCGCCGGCCACGCCGCCCAGCAGTCCGACGCCCGCGACCGCCGCGCCCGACCACCACAGGCGCCGCCGCGGCGCCGCCGGCTGTCGCACCGGCGCGCTGTCGAGCACGCGCTCGAGCAGGGCCGCGTCCGGCGGCTCGACCTTGTCGGCGGCAAGCCACGCATCGACGCCGGCCGCCTCCGCCAGCAGCGCATCGGCTTCGGCGCGATGCGACTGCGCCCACGCCTGCGCCGCCGCGCGGTCGTGTTGCGGCCAGCGGCGCGGCTCGGCGCCGTAGGCCTCGACGATCTGCTGAAATCTTTCGGGCGTCATGACTTGTCCTTGCTAAGGCCGCTGCCGGCCAGTTGAGCGCGCAGATTGCGGCGCGCGCGTGCCAGCAGACTTTCCAACGCATCGACGCTGATGCCCATCAGGGCCGCGGCGTCGATGTTCGACATTTCCTGGTAGTAGTTGAGTACCAACGCCTCGCGCTGGCGTGCCGGCAACGCGGCGAGTGCAACGCGGACCCGCTGATCCTCGGCGCGCGCTTCGAGTCCGGCCTCAGGCAGCGGCGCGGGATCGACCTCGTCGGGCATCTCTTCGCGCGTTTCCTCGCGCCGGCCGCGCAGCCGGTCATAGCAGAGATTGAGCGCGACGCGATGGACCCACGTGTCGAACTTCGCCTCGCCTTCCCGCCAGCGCGACGCCTGTTTCCAGATGCGCACGAACACCTCCTGCGCCACGTCTTCCGCTTCCATGCGGTCGCCCAGCATGCGGGTGGCGAGCGCGAGCAGACGCGGCAGCTTGCGCGAGACGAGCGAGCGGACGGCGGCCGGATCTTGCCGGCCGAGCTGTTCGAGCAGTTCCGCGTCGGGGTCGCGTTCGCTCAAGGCATGACGCTCCTGAGCGCGAGTGCGTCGCACCGCATGGATCGCGCCGTGGGACGAACGTCACGCCTTCTGATGCCTCTCATGCTGGCTGCACCTCACACGGATGGTTGCACGCGCACCGGTTCGAACGGTGCGCGCGGGACAGAAGACAGCACGCCTTGCCATGCACAACCGCAATCAATATACGACGACCGCCGGCCGATAGTAGGCCGGCCGCGCCGGGTACACCACACAGCCGGCGAGCATGGCCGCCAGCAGAATCATCACGAACGTTTTCATAGCAGTCTGCCTGGTTGGGGGACGCGGCGCGCCGAACAACGTCGAGCGCCGCAGCGCTTCCCGGTCATGCCCAATGGCCTTCCACCCAGCGCCAGTTGGGGCCACGCGCCACCCAGTGCCCCGGCACCCAGCGATGCCCGACGCGCACCGCCTGCCAGTGGCCGCCCACCCAGACATAACGGCCTTCGGCCCAACGCCAGTGGCCGGGATCCCATGCGTAACCGGCACGCGGCGCCGGCATCACTTCGACGCGCGGCGGCGGCGGCGCCATTGGCGCGACGATCACCGCCTGCGCGAAGGCCGGCGCGGCGGTCAGCGTGGCGGCGCAGGTCAGCGCGGCAGCCAGCACGGAGGTGAGCAAGCGAAGCGGTTTGGTGGATGTCATGTTGGTTTCTCCCATAAGAGCCGAAGCCGGAAAAAGCGGCGCCGTTTCCTGTTGAACGCAGCAGCGGAAAAAATCCGTCGCCACGAGCGTGTGAAAAATTCAAAAGGAAAGAAGGATGCGGGAAAAAACCCGATGGAACGCGAGGCGCAGGGTCGCAGCTGTTGCCGCGCGCCCACGCTGCGTTAGCGGAACGACAGGAAAGGTTACGCAAATGAATAAAAACCGAGGGCTTCGGTAAGGTTCGCGCCTCGAAATCTTAATTATCGAATGGTCCAATGCGCGCAGTTCGTCGCGGCAAGACCACTAGCACTAGCTGTATTTCTAGCGATATCCCCAGCGATCATCCACACGTATTCCGATGGAAACGCTGAACGGCGAAGTCGAATCTGGAGCCCTGTCAAATGTTCCGTAGAACCCTCCTACCCATCCCGTTCGCGGCGCTGCTTGCGCTCGCAGCTTGCGGGAACAACAACGTGAACACGCCCGCACCGGTGGTATCGGCTCAGGACGCCGTGGCCACGGCCACGCCGATCAAGCACGTCGTGGTGATTTTCGGCGAGAACGTTTCGTTCGACCACTACTTCGGGACCTACCCGAGCGCAGCCAACCCGACCGGCGAGCCGCAATTCGTGGCAGCCGCGGGCACGCCGACGGTCAACAACCTCATCAGCAACAACCTGATCACGGTCAACCCGAACGCCCTGGCCACCTCGCCGAACACGGCGGGCCGCACGGTCGGCAGTGTGGCGATCGCGGGCCTGGGCCTGCCGGCCACCGATCTGGTGCCGTTCCGCCTGGACCGTTCGCAAGCCAATACGTCGAGCCAGAACCACGCCTACGCGGCCGAAGAGCTCGCCTATGACAACGGCGCGATGGACGCGTTCCCGCTGTTTACGGCCGCCACCTCGACGATCGCCGGCAGCACCGGCGCGTTCGCCACGAAGGGCCAGGTGCTCGGCTACTTCGACGGCAACACGGTCACGGCCATGTGGAACTACGCGCAGAACTTCGCGATGAACCAGAACGCGTACACGGACACGTACGGTCCGTCGACGCCGGGCGCGATCGAAGTGGTCTCCGGCCAGAACAACGGCGCGGTCGTCACGGGCGGCACCTCGCCCAACGCGATTCCGGACTCCGCGGGCGGCTTCACGATGATCGGCGACCTCGACCCGACCGGCGACGTCTGCACGATCGCGGCGAACAGCCCGCCGACGGCGGTGATGTCGTCGAAGAACAAGAACATCGGCGACCTGCTCAACGCGAAGGGCCTGACGTGGGGCGGTTTCATGGGCGGCTTCAATCTGCAGACCGTCAATCCGAACGGCACGGTCGGCTGCGCGCGCTCGACCTTCTCGCAAGTGCTGAACGCGACCAAGGCCGACTACGTGCAGCATCACGCGTGGTTCCAGTATTACGCGAGCACGGCCAACCTGGCGCATACGCGTCCGACGTCGACGGCGCTGATCGGCGCGACCGATCCGCTCGACAACACGGCAACGCCGGTGCACCACCAGTACGACACCGACGACTTCTTCGCTGCGGTGAAGGCGGGCAACTATCCGTCCGTCAACTTCCTGAAGGCGCCGGCGATCAGCGACGGCCACCCGGGCAATTCGGATCCGATCGACGAACAGGCTTTCGTCACGAAGGTGATCAACTTCCTGCAACAGCAGCCTGACTGGAAGAACACCGCCGTGATCATCGCCTACGACGATTCGGACGGCTGGTACGACCACCGCTTCAAGGCGCCGACGAGCGCATCGTTCGACTCGACCACGCCGCAATCCGCGGGCGGCAAGACGGTGGCGGGCAGCGACAACCTGAGCGGCGTGGGTCAGTGCACGGCAGCGGGCGCGGTGCAGCCGCAAGGCGTGAACGGCGGCGCGGTGAACGGCCGTTGCGGCCCGGGTACGCGTACGCCGTTTATCGTGGTGTCGCCGTGGGCAAAGGTCAACTTCGTCGACGATACGCCGATCACCCAGGCCTCCGTGGTGCGCTTCATCGAAGACAACTGGCTGGGCGGGCAACGCCTGGGCGGTGGTTCGTTCGACGCGACGGCGGGCAGCATCATGAACATGTTCAACTTCTCGGGCTCCGGCAACAATCCGGCGCTGTTCCTGGATCAGAGCCTGGGTACGAAGCTGGCAGCCGCGCCGGCGAGCTGATCCGCGGACGTGCCGAGCGCTTTCCTCTTCCGCTTGCCGGTGAGTGATGCACGTGCCCCATGCGTGCCTCACGCCGCGCGGCAGCGTGTCGTGAAAAGCCTCACGCACCATAAGCCGTAGTTGGGCGTCGAGCCAGTGCAAACGTGCTGGCTCGATTTTGCTTTTATCGCAGCCGATCGAACTAGCTGTCATCACCGTCATGAACCCTCCTTCAGACGCCGCCCTGCCTTCGCATCTGCCGGCCGGCGGCGAGCCCGGCCCCGTGATTACCCGCCGCTCGTGGCTCACGCTGCTCGCGTGGAGCGCGGCCGGTATCGTGCTCGCGTTCATCGTCTACTGCGCGTACGCGCTCGTGTACCCGGAGCGCACGCCGTCCGCGGTCGGCGAGATCGTCGAGGAAATCACCGGCGCGAATCCGCATCCGGTCACGTTGCTGCGTCCACAGAGCGCGCCGCTGAGCGCGGTGGCGCTGCTCGGCAAACAGATTTTCTTCGACCAGAGTTTGTCGGCGTCGGGCACGCAGTCGTGTGCGTCGTGTCACTCGCCGCAGCATTCGTATGGGCCGGACAACGCGTTCCCGGTGCAACTCGGCGGCGCGCATATGAACCAGGCGGGTTATCGTCCGCCGCCTTCGCTCACGTATCTGTATCGTCAGGCGCCGTTCAGCATCGGCCCGGATCAGGGCGACACCGACGTGCCGGTGGATATGACGCAACTG
This sequence comes from Paraburkholderia sp. NPDC080076, assembly GCF_050281145.1. NCBI lineage: Bacteria > Pseudomonadati > Pseudomonadota > Betaproteobacteria > Burkholderiales > Burkholderiaceae > Paraburkholderia > Paraburkholderia sp. NPDC080076. Next base: position 1,647,970 of record NZ_JBNNWQ010000001.1, read on the forward strand.
GCGACGCAAGCCGCCGGCGTGCAGCGCGCGCAAAAGACGGCGCTCGCCGCGCCCACCGCTCCGGCAATGGTGCCGCAAGGCGGATTGTTCTGGGACGGCCGTGTCGATACTTTGCAGGACCAGGCCCTCGGACCGCTGACCAATCCGGTGGAAATGGCCAACGCAACGCCGCAGGATGTCGCTCACAAGCTGCTGGCGACCAAGTACCTGGATCAATTCAAGCAGATCTTCGGACCCGGCATCGTCACCAATCCGAGCCTGTTGATTTCCGAGGCGATGTTCGCCGTCGGGCGATATCAGATCGAGGATCCGTCGTTCCATGCTTTCAGCAGCAAGTATGACTACTGGCTCGAAGGCAAGGCGCGTTTGACGCATGCCGAGCTGCACGGCTTGCAGTTGTTCAACGACAAGGACAAGGCGAACTGCGCCGGCTGCCATTTGAGCCAGCCGAGCAAGGACGGCTTGCCGCCGGTGTTCACCGACACGCAATACGAAGCGCTCGGCGTGCCGCGCAACCCGGCGATTCCGGTCAACAAGGATCCGAAGTTCTACGATATGGGCGTGTGCGGACCGTTCCGCGACGACCTCGCCAAACAGACGCAGTATTGCGGCATGTTCCTCACGCCGACGCTGCGCAATGCCGCTGATCGCAAGGTGTTTTTCCATAACGGCGTGTATCACGATCTGAAGCAGGTGATGGACTTCTACAACCTGCGCAATACGTCGCCGGAGAAAATCTATCCGCGCGATGCGTCGGGCAAGGTGCAGAAGTACAACGATCTGCCGGCTCAGTACCATGCCAACGTGGACGTGGCCGACGCACCATTCGATCGTAAGTTCGGCGATCAACCGGCGATGACTGATCAGGATATTCAGGACATCATCGCGTTCATGAAGACGCTGAGCGACGGGTACAAGGACTAACGTTGCGAGCCAGGTGCGAAGGCCGCTCACGCGGCCCTTGCACTGCGGGGAGCGAGCCGGTGAGGTATCCTTGCCGGTTCCGCGAACTTTATCCGTACCCTGCCCGATGGCCGATTTCCCCTTCGACGCCGTACTCTTTGACTGCGACGGCGTGCTCGTCGACTCCGAACCCATCACCAACCGCGTGCTCACCGAGATGCTCGGCGAGCTGGGCTGGCACTTGAGCGTCGAAGAGACGATGCGCATTTTCGTGGGCAAAGCCGTCCGGGACGAAGCCGCGCTGATCGAAGCGCGCACCGGCGTCGCGATCACGACAGACTGGCTCATGCAGTTTCGCGAGCGGCGCAATGCGGCGCTGGACCTCGAACTCGTTGCGATTCCCGGCGCGCCGGATGCGGTGCGTGCGCTTCATGCGGCGCTGAATGGGCGCATCGCGGTCGCGTCGGGCGCGGATCGCATCAAGGTGGAGATGCAACTGGCCAAGGCAGGGATTCTCGACTGCTTCGAAGGACGCATCTTCAGCGGCCACGAAATGCCCCGCAGCAAACCCTTTCCCGATGTCTACCTGGCCGCGGCCGCGGCGCTCGGTGTGGATCCGCGCCGTTGCGCGGTGATCGAAGACACGGTGACAGGCGCGACCGCGGGCGTTGCCGCGGGTGCCACCGTGTTCGGCTATTGCCCGATCGAACTCGGCCACAGCAGCGCGACCGCCTTGCATGGCGCGGGTGCCACACATGTGTTCAGGGACATGGGCGCGTTGCCCGCCTTGCTGGCGGGATGGCGCGACGTATCGCACTGACTACGGCGCTGAATATCGCATTGTCGGCGGCGCAGAACACCGCGCGGACTGCCACGCCCGCTACAGCGCTTATTCGAAGGCCGGATCGATCGGCACGCGGTATCCCACTGCCAGCCGATTCGTCTCGTTGGCCATGCCCACGACCGCGAGCAGTTCGCCGAACATCTCGTCGGTCATGCCGGCGCGGCGCGCTGCCGCCGTGTGACTCGCCACGCAGTAGCCGCAATTGTTCGTCACGCTCACCGCGACGTAGAGCAGTTCCTTGATGAGCGGATCGAGCGCGCCGGGCGCCATCACGTCCTTCAGACTGTCCCATGTGCGTGCGAGGGTCGGCGGATGCTGGGCGATGTACTTCCAGAAGTTGTTGACGTCGTCGACCTGACGGATCTGCTTGATATCGTCGTACACGGCTTTGACTTCCGGCGACGCCGCGGAATATTCGATGGCTTTGAGCTGGCTCATGCGTTCTCCTTTCCTTGCTGACAAGATTCAACGAACCCTGCGCTCCATGCGCACGGTTCACGGTAGTGGTCTATTGTGACGTGATTTTCAGCGAGCTTCATGCCTGCATGACGCGCGGACGCATGTCGGCGAATTGCCGACATCGCCTTGCAGCCAGTTGGCCGATCTCCATCACAGTTGCCTGGAAAAACGCCGGAGAAGCACGCGGCGCGGCGCTTTGCCGCCGATGGCATGGTGTGTGCAATCAACAGGCATGAGTGCGGCATTTCTCCGCTCTCCTCGATCCACCTTGATTCACTCACTCCGCTGGAGATCCACCATGAAAAACCTCGTCCTCAAAGACCTGGCCCGCATCGACGAACTCGACCGCACGGCATCGCTATCGATTCGCGGCGGCATTGCCTACCTGACACGTGAAGCGCCTTCCGGTTGTGGCGGCGCGGAACAGCCCGCACTCATTCGACGCGGCTGGGATGCATTTCCGCCGGTTCATCTCGGTTGCGGACCGGTGTACTTCCCGTTCGACAAACTGCCTTCGCACTCGGAACCGAAGGTGGTGCCGTTATAGCGTGCCGGCAAGGCCCGATATAAACGGTGCGGCTCGTCCACGCCACGGCGTGGCGGTTGCGCAAGCCTGAACGCTACCGCCACGCCGTCTGTCCGTCTGTTTGTCTGTCGCGCTACTCCGCTTTGCCGCGTTGCCGCAGCACGGGGCCGCTTGCGCTGTCTTCCACCAGCCAGCCTGCCGCCGCCAACGCGTCACGCAAACGGTCTGCTTCGGTCCATTGCTTCGCGGCGCGTGCTTGCTGGCGTTCGTCAGCGAGCGCCGCAATATCCGCCGGAATCTCGGCCGCATCATCTTCTTGCCAGTCGGCGAGGCGCAATCCCAGCACCGTATCGAAGCGATCGACGGTAGCCCTTCGCGTCGCCGCCGGCAGATCGCTTCTGACCACGTCCCACAGCACCGCGAGCGCGCGCGGCAAGTTCAGATCCTGATCGACCTCCGCCTTGAAGCGCGCCACGCTCGGCGCGTCCGGCGTGCCGCCTTGCGGCCATCGCACATAGGTTCTACGCAAGCGGTCCAACGCGGCTTGTGCCGCATCCAGCGCGGCCTCACTGAAGCGCAGGCTGCTGCGGTAGTGCGCGCTAAGGCATAAATAGCGATACGCGAGCGGATCGTTGCCGCGCTCGATCAGCGTCTGCAAACGCACGAAGTCGCCGCCCGACTTCGACATCTTGCCGGCGTCCAGCAACAGAAAATGGCCGTGCATCCAGAAGTTGGCGAGGCGCGTGCCGTGGCGCGCCTGGGTTTGCGCAATCTCGTTGCTGTGATGCACGGGGATGTGGTCTTCGCCGCCACAATGAATGTCGAACCACGGGCTCAGATACTTCGCCGACATCGCCGAGCACTCGATATGCCAGCCGGGAAAGCCGCGGCCCCACGGACTGTCCCATTCCATTTGCCGCGTGGCGCCGGGCGGACTGAATTTCCACAGCGCGAAGTCGGTCGCGCGCTGCTTCTCGCCGGGCGCAACGCGCTTGCCCGCCTGCAGGCCCGCAACATCGAGACGCGCCAGATAGCCGTAGTCATCCTGCCTGCTGGTGTCGAAATAGACGCCGTCGGCCGTGCGGTAAGTGTAGCCGTTGCGCTCGAGCTCGACGATGAAGTCGATCTGCTCCGCAATGTGATCCGTCGCGCGGCACCAGAGGGCGGGCTCCAGCAGGTTGAGCGCGCGCCAGTCGTTCATGAACGCCGCCGTGTACCGCTCGGCAATCGCCCACGCCGATTCGCCGGTGCGCCGGCTGCCCTTCTCCATCTTGTCTTCGCCTTCGTCGGCATCGGACACCAGATGGCCGACGTCGGTAATGTTCACCACGTGCCGCACGTCGTATCCGTTCAACACCAGGGCGCGCCGCAGCACGTCTTCGAACACATAGGTCCGAAGATTGCCGATATGCGCGTGGTCGTACACCGTCGGGCCGCAGCAATACAGGCCGACCTGATCCGCGTGAATCGGCGTGAATTCGCGCACGGCGCGCGACCAGGTGTCGTAGAGGCGAAGCGGCATGTCATGTCTCCAGGCGCTGGGTGTTCAAAAGCAAAAAGGCCACCGGTCGCGTGACGGGTGGCCTCAGGGATGCGGACGTATGCAGATCGAACGCTAGACGCAAGCTCCCCTCGGCAGGCTGTGACAGCATGCGCGCAAAGAATGCGGACGGGAAAGGTTAGAAGCGGTCATGGAAACGATCCTAACGCGGGTTCGCCGGTTCGGTCAATCGCCGACGCACTTCGGTGCAGGCCACGCGCTTGCGGTCGACGCACGAAAAAAGCCCCGCAAGACTCTCGCCTTGCGGGGCTTCGTTTCGAACGAATGGTCGTTCGTCTAGCGCGACATCATGTGCATGCTGACGTTGTGCATGACCCACAACGTGCCGCCGATCACGATGACGGCGGTCAGCAGCGTGAAGGCAAATGCCATCACATTCCAGCGCTGCTCCGACGACGTATTCAGATGCAGGAAGAAAATCAGGTGCACGACGATCTGCACGAGCGCGAGGCCCGCGATCGCGAGCAACGCGTTCTCGCCCGTCAACGTGCCGGTCATGACGAGGCCGAAAGCGGCGACGGTCAGAATGACGGAGAGAATGAAGCCCGTCGTATAGCTGCCGATGCTGCCGTGACTTTCACCTGCGTGGGCGTTATGGCTATGGTCCATTTAGATCACGCTCGCGAGATAGACAAAGGTGAAGACGCCGATCCACACGACGTCCAGAAAGTGCCAGAAAAGGCTCAGGCACGTCAGGCGAATCATGTCGCGTTCGGTCAGGTCGCGATGGCCGATCACCTGAATGGCGAGCACCACCATCCAGATCAGGCCGCACGTGACGTGCAGACCGTGCGTGCCGACCAGCGTGAAGAACGACGACAGGAACGCGCTACGGCTCGGGCCGGCGCCTTCGGCGATCAGGTGCGAAAACTCGCGCAGTTCCAGCACGAGAAACGCGAGACCGAGCAGGAAGGTCACGCCGAGCCAGAACAGCAGCACGCCCTTCTTCTTCTTGTGCGCGCCGAGCATCGCGAAGCCGTACGTGATGCTGCTCAGGAGCAGCATCGTCGTTTCGAGCGCGACGCCTGGAATCTCGAACAGATCCTTGCCGCTCGGGCCGCCTGCGAACTGATGGCCCATCACCGCGAACACGGCGAACAGCGCCGCGAAGATGATGCAGTCGGTCATCAGGTACAGCCAGAAGCCGAACACCGATTGCGACGGTACGTGGTCCGCGTCGTGATGCGAGCCGGCGTCAATAGTCCTGGTTATCATCAATCCACCTCCAACGCGACCTGCGCACCAACGCCGGAGCGTTTCTCTTCAATCTCCGCGACCGTGGCGGCCGGGATGTAATAGCCTTCGTTCTTCTGGAAGCTGTAGACGATCACGGTGCCGACCGCGCCGACCAGGCCGACGATTGCCAGCCACCAGATGTGCCAGACAGCGGCGAAACCGAGCACCAGCGAGAACACACCTGCAATCACACCCGCGGACGTATTCGACGGCATGTGAATGTCGCGATACACAGGCTTCGCTTGCGTGCCCTTGCGCGACTTCATGTCGGAGAACGCGTCGAGCTTGTGCACCGTCGGGATGATCGCGAAGTTGTACACCGGCGGCGGCGAGCTGATTGCCCATTCCAGCGTGTGGCCGTCCCACGGATCGCCCGTGACGTCGCGATTTTGCGGCAGATTGCGATCGCGAATGCTGACGATGATCTGCGCCACCTGGAGCGCGATACCGATAGCGATGAGCGCCGCACCGCCTGCGGCCAGGATCAGCCACGGGTGCCACAGCGGGTTGTCATAGTGGTTGATACGGCGCGTCATGCCCATAAAGCCCAGCACGTACAGCGGCGTGAATGCCACCCAGAAACCGATCTGCCAGAACCAGAACGATGCCTTGCCCAGCTTTTCGTTCAGCTTGAAGCCGAACGCCTTCGGGAACCAGTAGTTGAAGCCGGCCAGATAGCCGAACAGCACGCCACCGATGATCACGTTGTGGAAGTGAGCAATCAGGAACAGGCTGTTGTGCAGCACGAAGTCCGCGCCCGGGATCGCCATCATTACGCCGGTCATGCCGCCGATCGTGAAAGTAATCATGAACCCGATGGTCCACAGGATCGGCGGGGTAAACGTCAGGCGGCCCTTGTAGATCGTGAACAGCCAGTTGAACACCTTCACGCCGGTCGGAATCGCGATCACCATCGTGGCGATACCGAAGAATGCATTGACGTCAGCGCCCGAACCCATCGTGAAGAAGTGATGCAGCCACACGAGGAACGACAGCACCATGATCGCGCAGGTCGCCCACACCATCGTCTTGTAGCCGAACAGCGGCTTCTTGGCGAAGGTCGCCACGACTTCCGAGAAGATACCGAACGCCGGCAGGATCAGGATGTACACCTCGGGGTGACCCCATGCCCAGATCAGGTTCAGGTACATCATGGCGTTGCCGCCGCCATCGTTCGTGAAGAAGTGCATGCCGAGGTAACGGTCCAGACCCAGCAGCGCGAGCGTCACGGTCAGGATCGGGAACGACGCCATGATCAGCACGTTGGTGCAGAGCGCCGTCCACGTGAACACCGGCATCTTCATGAACGTCATGCCCGGCGCGCGCATCTTCACGATGGTCGCGAAGAAGTTCACGCCGGTCAGCAAGGTGCCGATACCGGAGAGCTGCAAGCTCCACAGGTAATAGTCGACCCCGACACCCGGACTGAACTGCAATTCGGAGAGCGGCGGATAAGCCAGCCAGCCGGTCTGCGCGAATTCACCGATCACCAGCGAGATGTTGATCAGGATCGCGCTGACTGCGGTCATCCAGAAGGAGAGCGAGTTGATGAACGGGAACGCGACGTCGCGTGCGCCAATTTGCAGCGGCACGATGATGTTCATCAGGCCGATCATGAACGCCATCGCCATGAAGAAAATCATGATGACGCCGTGCGCCGTAAACACCTGGTCGTAGTGATGCGGCGGCAGGTAGCCCGGGTTCGCGTAAGCGAGCGCCTGCTGCAGACGCATCATGATCGCGTCCGCGAAGCCGCGGAACAGCATGATCAGCGCAACGACGATGTACATCACGCCCAGCTTCTTGTGGTCCACCGACGTGAGCCATTCGGTCCACAGATAGCGCCACTTGCCGAAATAGGTGATCAGACCCAGGACCGTCGCACCGCCGAGAGCGATCATCACGGCCGTGACCATGATGATCGGCTCGTGGTACGGAATCGAGTCTAGTGAGAGTTTGCCGAACATGTGTTACCCCTTGCCCTTTGGCGCACAGTTGGCGTCCTTCATGTTGTCGAGGACGTTACCGTTGTTGTATCGGGCAATGATGTTGTGAAAGAGCTTCGGATCGACGCTCGAGAAGTAGCGCACCGGCTCCTTCTCGGTCGGCGCGGATACCGTGTGATAACGGTCCATGCTGAGGTTGTCCGACGAAGCGCGCACTTTCGCAACCCATGCGTTGAACTCTTCAGGCGAGGTGGCGAGCGCGCGGAACTTCATGTCCGAGAAGCCCTTGCCGCTGAAATTCGCCGAGGCGCCCGCGTAGTTGCCGGCTTCATCCGCGATCAGATGCAGGCGCGTTTGCATGCCCGCCATCGCGTAGATCTGGCCGCCGAGTTGTGGAATGAAGAACGAGTTCATCACCGTGTCCGACGTGATCGTGAAGTTCACCGGCGTGCCGACCGGGAACGCGAGCTGGTTCACCGACGCAATGCCGAGGTCCGGATAGATGAACAGCCATTTCCAGTCGAGCGCGACGACTTCGACGTTGATCGGCTTGACCTGCGACTCGAGCGGCTTGTACGGATCGAGTTCGTGCGTGGTCTTCCACGTCAACACGGCGAGGAACAGAATGATCAGCGTCGGAATCGTCCAGATGGCGATTTCGATACCGGTCGAATGCACCCAGCCCGGACGATAGTCGGCGCTCCTGTTCGACGCGCGGTAACGCCACGCGAACAGCAGCGTGAGCGCGATAACCGGCACGACCACGATCAGCATGGCCCAGGTGGACGTGGCAATGAGCTCACGTTCCGCCAGACCCACACTCCCCTTCGGATTCAGAATATCGAGGTTGCTGCAACCCGCGAGCAACAACACGAGGCTGCCGGAAAGGAAACTAAGCGACCCTCGTAGAGTCTTTCCTTTCATATCCATTGCCTCTTTTTTACGTCTTCCACGAACGTCATTCGACCGCTCTCCAATAGTAAGCGCTCGCATAATAGGGGGACGTTCCGCCGTAATAAACACTCGATTTAGCAACGATCTATTGCGTCGCAGCACCGTGCGACACGTTGCCGCATGGCTGCGCGCAGGTGGGCGTCTGCGGCGCCCTCTTGCCGAGTATTGAAATGCCGGCGAAACGCGAAAACCCCTTTAAACAAGCGCGAAAACGCGACGCGGCCTGATTGGCCACGCCGCGTGTCGTGCGTGCAAAGAGACTTGATCCATAAGGAAAAAAGCGCGTCGGCGAGGCAACATTCGCGAGGCGAATGCTGCGGCTGCGCCGCAGCTCGTTCGATCAGCCCGGCGAGCGGGTGGTCGCGGCTGCCGGTGCGGGCACTGCGGCTTGCAGATGCTCTCCGCCATCAGCCGGCGCGCCGTCCGAAGGATGAGCCGAGCGCTCCGATTGAGCCAGCAGCGTGCCGACCGAAGGATCGATCGCATCGGTGAACGGTTTCGGATTGATGCCGATGGCGAGCACCAGCAGCGCCATCGCGCCGAGCAGCACGAACTCGCGCTTGCCGAGATCCTTGAGGTTCGCCACACGAGCGTTGGCGATCGCGCCGAAGATCACGCGCTTGTACATCCACAGCGTGTAAGCCGCGCTCAGGATCAGCGTGGTGGCCGCCATCGCGCCGATCCAGAAGTTGAAGCGGATCGCGCCCATCAACACCATGAACTCGCCGACAAAACCCGAAGTGCCCGGCAAGCCGATGTTGGCCATGGAAAACAGCATCACGAAAGCGGCGAAGCGCGGCATGGTGTTGGCCACACCGCCGTACTCGGCGATCGACGCGGTTTTCGTGCGGTCGTAGAGCATGCCCGTGCAGAGCAGCATCGCGCCCGACACCACGCCGTACGACAGCATCTGCACGATCGCGCCAGCCTGGCCGATGCGGTTGAAAACGAACAGCCCGAGCGTGACGAGGCCCATGTGCGCGACCGTCGAATAGGCGAGCAGGCGGCGCATGTCGGTCTGCACGAGCGCGAGCAGGCTTGCATAGATCACCGCGACCAGCGAGAGCGTGATCATCATCGGCGCGAAGAAGTGGCTGGCCTGCGGCGCGATCGGCAAGGCGAAACGCAGCAGACCATAGCCGCCCAGCTTCAGCATGCCGATCATCACGGCGGCGCCCGTCGGACCGTCGAGGTGGACGTCCGGCAGCCACGTGTGCAGCGGCCACATCGGCACCTTCACGCCGAAGGCGGCGAGGAAGCCGAGGAAGATCAGAACCTGCGGCCACGTGCCGAGGTGCGTCTCACGCCACAGCGCGAGGTCGAAGCTGTGCGTCTGGCTGTACAGATACAGCATCGACATCAGCATCATCAGCGAGCCGAGGAACGACACGAAGAAGAACTTCACCGCGGCGTACGAGCGGTTCGACTGGCCCCACGTGCCGATCAACAGATAGAGCGGAATCAGCGTCGCTTCGAACGAGATGAAGAACAGCATGCCGTCGAGCGATGTGAACACGCCCTGCATGAAACCCGACAGCATCAGGAACGCGCCGAAGTACTGCGCGGTCCGCTCGGTGATCGACTCCCACGAGGCGACCACGATGATGATCGTGGTGAGCGCGGTCAGCGCGACGAGCCACAGCGAAATTCCGTCCACGCCCACATGCCAGGCGATATCGAACGTGGGCGACCAGCGCACGTTCTCGACGAACTGCATCGACGTGACGTCGTTGCGGAAATTCGACACCAGCGGAATCACCGGCAGGAAACCCGCAATCGCGCCGATCAGCGCGAGCCACCGGGTGCGACTACGTGCCGCGTCGGATCCGGCACGCAAAACCACCACGCCGGCGATAATAGGGATCCAGATTAGAAGGCTAAGAAGAGGCAATGGCATGTGCTCTATCGAAAACTTTAAGTACAAAACGCCACATCAACGCCTTCAAAATAGAAAGCATTGAAATGGATATGTAGGCTGGATTTCGCTGAAATTGACGTGCAATCGGGGTTGACCGCTACACGTTTACCCGCAGTCGAATGACCAAGGGTGGGAGATTACCAAGATAAGAATACTTTTGCAGCGCAACAACGCTGCAAAGCAACTGGCAATGTATTGTTGCGGCGCCGGCCCTTGCGAAATGGATAAAAATGTGCAAATGCACAAACTGACCGACCTGGTTTCGCGGGGACAAATTTTGTGCGAAAAAGCGTGCAATTGGCAGTCAGTTAGGAACTCTTGCACGGATGCCCAGGCGCGCATTTCAAGCTGGGATAGAACATGCCGACGCATGACGCCGTGCGCGCGCGAATTTCGAGCGTCCGGAGAAAAATTTGCTTACCCGCGAGCAGAAAATTTTTTTGATCCCGCGCTCTAAATAATCCGGCGCGCGGCGCTCAAAAGTGAGAGCGCAGTTGATCAGCCGTTCATTTTTCGGCCCGGCCCGATCACGTGCGCCAAGCTTCTGCGTGCCTTACGGAAGCCGAATATACTTCGGCGATTCACGGCCGATGTTCGTGCATGAGTGCGCCGCTTTTTCGTCTGCGTTTCGCCCGCCCGGACGCCGCCCTCACCGGCCACACTTTTCGGAAACCGCATGCTTCGTGACGAAGGCGTCGTTCCCGCGCTCGAGTGCCGCGGGCTCAGCAAGACCTACGGCGCAGGCCGCATCGTGCTGGCGCAACTGGACTTCACACTCGAACCGGGTGAGTTCGTCGCGATCATGGGCGATTCCGGTGTCGGCAAATCGACGCTGCTCAATCTGGTGGCCGGCCTCGACAGCGCGGATAGCGGCGACGTGATCATCGATGGCAGCGCCGTTTCGCGTCTGGACGACAACGCGGCGACGCGCCTGCGCAGGCAGAAACTCGGCTTTGTCTTCCAGGCGTTTCACGTACTGCCGCATCTGACGCTTGCGCAGAATGTGGCGCTGCCGTTGCTGCTCAACGAACTGCCCACCGCAGCCGCGCTCGACATGCTCGCGGCGGTCGGGCTGGGCGGACGCGGCGATGATTTTCCGCGCCAACTCTCGGGCGGCGAATTGCAGCGGGTTGCGATTGCGCGGGCGCTCGTACATCGCCCGAAACTGCTTCTCGCCGACGAACCCACCGGCAACCTCGATCCCGATACCGCGCACGAGGTGCTCGGCCTGTTCCGCGCGCAAAGCAAGGCAACCGGCGCGGCCACGATCATGGTGACGCACTCGGAAGCCGCCGCGGCCGTTGCCGACCGCATCCTGATTCTGAGCGACAGCGGCCTGCATGCTGCGCCCGGAGCAGCCGGGCCTTTCGGCTCCCGTACGCGCGCACCTTCCGCCGATGATGTCCGCTGATTCCCGTCCTCTGCTGCGCTTGCGAGGACACCGAGTTCTCGCGCGCTGGCTGCTGGGCGCCGAATGGCGTAGTCATCGCGGACGCGCCCTGGTCGCAATCGCAACGATCGCGCTGGGCGTCGCGCTCGGTTACGCCGTGCAGTTGATCAACAGCGCGGCGTTCAATGAATTCTCCGCGGCGGCCCGCAGTCTGTCGGGCGAGGCCGATCTCCAGGTGCGCGGCGCGCAACCTTCAGTCGACGAGACCATCTATCCGCTGCTCGCCAACGAACCCGGTGTCGCGCTGGCCAGTCCGGTGCTCGCACTCGACGTCACCGTGCCCGACCGGAGCGCGGCACTGCCGGTGCTCGGCATCGACGCGTTCAAGGCAAGCCGTATTGCGCCGGACCTGATCGGCGTGCCTTCGCCGGATAAGCCGTTCGATACGCTCGCGTCAGACACCGTGTTTCTCTCGACGGCGGCCCAGCAATGGCTCAATGTGAAAGTGGGCGACGAGGTGGCGCTGCGCAGCGGCACCTCGATCGTGCATTTGCGCGTGGCCGGTGGCATCGTGAGAACACGGCCGGGTCAGCGGCTCGCCGTCATGGATATCGCCGCCGCGCAGTGGAAGTTCGGCAAGGTGGGCAAGCTGTCGCGCGTCGACGTGCAGCTCGAACGCGGCGTCGACCGGGAGCGCTTCAGGCGCGAGCTGCAAGCGCGGCTCGGCAGCCAGTGGGTCATTGCCGAAACGCGTGACGCCGAGAGCCGCACCGATCGTCTCTCCCGCGCCTATCGGATCAATATGAATGTGCTCGCGCTGGTGGCGTTGTTCACCGGCGCGTTTCTGGTGTTTTCGACCCAGGCGCTGAGCGTCGTGCGACGCCGCGCGCAGTTCGCCATGCTGCGTGTGCTCGGCCTGACGCGTGGTCAGTTGCTGCGTCAGATCCTGATGGAGGGCGCGTTGCTGGGCCTGCTCGGCTCGCTCGCTGGACTCGCGCTCGGCTACGCGATGGCGAGCGGCGCCCTGCATTTTTTCGGCAGCGATCTGGGCGGCGGCTACTTTCCCGGCGTGCAACCGCAAGTCGGCTTCGAACCGCTCGCGACCGCGTTGTTTCTGATGCTTGGGCTCGCCGTCGCGGTATTGGGTAGTCTCGCCCCCGCACTGGAAGCGGCGCGTGCGCGGCCCGCCACGGCGCTCAAGGCGGGCGCCGAGGAAGGCGCGTTGGCGCGGCTCGCCACACCGTGGCCCGCCTTGCTTTGTCTGCTGGCCGCTGCCGTGCTCACGCAGTTGCCGCCGATGTTCGACGCGCCGATCGGCGGCTATCTGGCCGTCGCATTGCTGCTGGTCGGCGGGATTGCGCTGATGCCGCGCGTAACCGCGCTCATCTTCGGAGCGGCAAGCCGTGCTTTCGCAGCGCGAAGCCGCGCCGGCGCGGCCGGCACGCTGGCGCTGGCGCGGCTGGCGAATGCGCCGGGGCATGCGTCCATCGCCATGGGCGGCGTGCTGTCGAGCTTTGCGCTGATCGTCGCGATGGCCATCATGGTGGCGAGCTTCCGGGTATCCGTCGAAGACTGGCTGGTTCATCTGCTCTCCGCCGATCTCTATGTCCGCGTAGCGCCGAACGGCGACACAGGCGGTTTGCGGTTGGACGAACAGAGCCGGCTCGCGGCCGTGCCAGGCATCAGAACAGCCGCATTTGCCCGCACTTCGCATCTGACGCTCGCCCCTGCGCGGCCTGACATCGCTGTGCTCGCGCGCGAGATCGACGCGGCCGATCCGGGCGCGAACCTGCAGATGACCGGAGCCGTGCTGTCGCCTGCCGAGCTTCACGCAGGTGAAACACCTGTTTGGGTATCCGAAGCAATGGTCGATCTGTATGGATACAAATTGGGTCAGCGTGTTCGATTGCCGCTTGGTGAACGCGACCATGTGTTCGTGGTGGCCGGCGTATGGCGCGACTACGTGCGGCAGACCGGCGCCATTCAGATACGGCTCGCCGATTACCGGCGCTTGACCCGCGACACGAGTGCAACCGATGTGGCCGTCACTGTTCAGCCGGGGACGAGCGTCGAGCAGGTAGCCACGGGGCTGCGCGCACTGCCCTTCGGGGCATCACTGGATTTGTCGCTACCAGGTGAAATCCGCGCGCGCACGCTGGTGATTTTCGATCGCAGCTTTGCGGTCACCTATCTTCTCGAAGCGGTCGCTATCGTGATCGGCTTGTTCGGCGTGGCGGCGACCTTCTCCGCGCAGACACTCGCGCGCTCGCGTGAGTTCGGCATGCTGCGGCACGTCGGAGTGACGCGCTCGCAGGTGTTCGCCGTCCTCGCGCTCGAAGGCGGCATGCTCACCGCGTGCGGCATTGCAATGGGCTTCGTGCTCGGGTTCGCGATCAGTCTGATTCTGGTGTTCGTCGTCAATCCGCAGTCATTTCATTGGAGTATGTCGCTGCACGTGCCGTGGATGGCGCTCGCCACCGTCGCGTTGGTGATGCTCGCTTCGTCGTGTTCGACGGCGGTGATCGCGGGACGCGGCGCCGTGTCGGTGGATGCGGTGCGCGCCGTGAAGGAGGATTGGTGATGCGGGCTTTGTCGCGCGAGTTGGGACGAGGGGTTATGCGGGCGGGGGCGGCGCGCTTTGAACTCGCCGGCGACGGAAGTTGGCTCGTCTTGCGGCGGCGCGAGCTGCGGATGGCGCTCGTGGGTTTGGGCGGGACCATTCGCTTCGATTTGGCCGCTAACGGCGGGTATTGCGCCGCTTTGCAACGACGTGAGTTGCGGATCATGAGCGCAGTTTTGAGCGAGAGTATGCTCGGCTATGCGTCGATCGCACGCGAGCTATCATGGATGCGATCGTGCTTCGATCTCGCTTCTGGCAGCGGGCATTGCGCCGCTGTGCAACGACGTGCGGCGCGGATCAGGGGCGAGGTTTTGAGCGAGAGTATGCTCGGCTATGCATCGATCGCACGCGAGTTGTCATGGATGAGATCGTGCTTCGATCTGGCTTCTGGCAACGGGCATTGCGCCGCTGTGCAACGACGTGCGGCGCGGATCAGAGGCGTGGCTTCGAGCGCGAGTATGCCGGTCTACGCGTCGATTGCGCGCGAGCTGCCATGCGAGCCGCCGGCTAAGTCCCTCCGTGTGACTAATCGGCGCATAGCTCTGCGTATTCGCGGCTTGCTGTCTATCTGGATGCTGACTGTGTCGACCGCGTTCGCCGCGGCGCCTGAATTTGCGGCGGTCACGCCCGATCACGCGATCGCCCTGCCGCAGGACAGCGGCGCACACGCGGCTTTTCGCACCGAGTGGTGGTACGCGACGGGTTGGCTCACTACGCCGGACAATCAGCCGCTCGGTTTTCAAATCACATTCTTCCGCTCAGCAACCGGCCATGATGCCGCTGACCCAAGCGCTTTCGCGCCTTCGCAATTGATCATTGCCCATGCCGCGTTAAGCGATCCCGCGCTCGGCCATCTTGCCCACGATCAACGCATTGGCCGTCAGGGCTTTGGCCTCGCCTATGCGAAGCCGGCCAACACGGACGTGAAACTCGACGCATGGAAAATGACCCGGGCACCTGACGGTCACTACGACGTCACTGTCGACGCGACCGGCTTCTCGTTGCATCTCAAGTTGACGCCGACGCAGGCACCTTTGATTCAGGGCGAACGCGGCTATTCACGCAAAGGTCCACGGCCGGAGCAGGCGAGTTATTACTACAGCGAACCGCAATTGCGCGTGACTGGCGGCGTGGTTCGGCCGGTCACCGCGGGCGGCCCGTCGCATGGTGAGACTGCCGTAACGGGGATGGCGTGGCTCGATCACGAGTGGTCGAGCACGTTGCTCGACGCCAATGCTGTGGGATGGGATTGGCTGGGCGCCAATCTCACCGACGGCTCTGCGCTGATGGCATTCAAGGTACGAAGTCGCGATGGACACGCCGTGTGGGCGCATGCGGCATTTCGCAAACCCGATGGCGGGGTAACGACATTCGGTCCCGATCAGGTCGACTTTACGCCGCTTCGCACATGGCGCTCGCCGCGCACGAACACGTCCTATCCCGTTTCGATGACTGTCAAAACCGGTACGCGGACGTGGAAACTCGATCCGCTGATGGACGATCAAGAACTCGATTCGCGGCAATCGACAGGCGCGGTGTATTGGGAAGGCGCGGTGCGGGTGAGCCGCGAAGGCGTGGATGTCGGACGGGCCTATCTGGAATTGACAGGCTATGCGAACGCGCTGCGGATGGGGAGGGATTGAGGGCGGTTTTCCCGTTCGTTCTTCGCCTGTTTTTCCGGCTGCGTAAACGCAGAAACCCCACCTTTTTGGGGTGGGGTTTCTGTTTGCTGCGGGGGAGCCTGACGATTACCTACTTTCACACGGGTAATCCGCACTATCATCGGCGTGGAGTCGTTTCACGGTCCTGTTCGGGATGGGAAGGGGTGGGACCGACTCGCTATGGTCATCAGGCATGACTGGTTGCCGCACTGCCCGTGGGGCAGTACAGCCAATCTGGAAGAAGTAGTTTCTGGTGATGCTCACCAGGGGTAAAGCGTTGGGCTGTGCTGTTTCTGGCACAACATCGATCTCAACCTGTGTGCGCCCCTTTTTGGGGGTGGGATGCGCGCAAGTGCTGAAGCACTGACGGTCATCGCAAAACACACCGGTTATAGGATCAAGCCTTACGGGCAATTAGTATCAGTTAG